>CAVWMT010000017.1:0-124931 GCA_963756195.1 uncultured Acidimicrobiaceae bacterium | reverse complement strand
CGCCGAGGGCGCCGACGTGGGTGCCCCCGCACAGCTCGATGGAGTGCGGGCCGGCCCGGACGACCCGGACCCGCTCGCCGTACTTGTCCCCGAAGAAGGCCAGCGCACCCGCGGCCTCGGCCTCGGCCCGGCTCATCTCCTCGACGTCGACGTGGGCGTCGGTCAGGACGTCGCCGTTGGCCATGGCGGCCACCGCGTCGAGCTCCTCCTTGGCCAGACGCGCGTGGTGGCTGAAGTCGAAGCGCAGCCGGTCGGGGGCGACCAGCGAGCCCTGCTGGCGCACGTGGTCGCCGAGCACCTCGCGCAGGGCGGCGTGCAGGAGGTGGGTGCCGGTGTGGTTGCGCCGCAGCGCCTCCCGCCGGACCCCGTCGATGGTGGCCAGCGCGTCCTGGCCGGCGAAGATCTCGCCCGAGATCGTCCGCCCGGTGGGAGACGAGCCCGGGACAGGCGACACGGTGTCGTAGACGAGGGCGGTTCCCGTCTCGGTGACGATGGTGCCGGTGTCGCCGACCTGGCCGCCGCCCTCGGCGTAGAACGGCGTGCGGTCGAGGAAGATCTCGGCGTGCCCGGCCCGGTCGGGGTCGAGGTCGGCGAGCACGGCCACCACCCGGGCGGGGGCCGAGTAGCCGTCCGGGGAGTAGCCGACGAACACGGTCGGGCCCTCGGTGTCGAGCACCGAGCGGTAGGCCTCGTTCCCGGCCACCGCCTTGCCCGACCGGGCCGCGGCCCGGGCCGGGTCCCGCTGGCGGTCCATGGCCGCCTCGAAGGCGGCCAGGTCCACGGTCACGCCCGCCTCGTCGGCGATCTCGACGGTGAGCTCGACCGGGAACCCGTAGGTGTCGTGCAGCCGGAAGGCCACCTCGCCGGACAGCACGTCGCCCGCCGAGGCCAGCTCCTCCTCGAGGATGGCCGATCCGGTGGCCAGGGTGCGCAGGAAGCCCTCCTCCTCTCGGGCGACGACCTCGGTGACCAGCTGGTGCTGCTCGGCCAGGCTCGGGTAGGCGGCGCCCAGGACGCCGACGACCACGTCGACCAGGCGGGGGGTGACCGGGTCGGTGACCCCGAGCTGACGGGCCCGGCGCACGGCCCGCCGGATGATCCGGCGCAGCACGTAGCCCCGCCCCTCGTTGGCCGGCAGCACGCCGTCGGCCACCAGCATGGACATGGCCCGGCCGTGGTCGGCCATGATGCGCAGGGCCACGTCCGTCTGCTCGTCCTCGCCGTAGGTGCGGCCGGTGATGGACTGGGCCTCCTCGAGCATGGGGACGAACAGCTCGGTGTCGAAGATCGAGTCGGACCCCTGGAGCACGGGCAGGATGCGCTCGAGGCCGGCCCCGGTGTCGATGCTCGGACGGGGCAGGTCGTCCATGGTGCCGTCCGGCTTGCGGTCGTACTGCATGAAGACCAGGTTCCAGAGCTCGACGTACCGCTCCGCGCCGCCGTGGGCCGGCCCGCCGTCGTCGCCGTAGTCGGGTCCCTTGTCGAAGAAGATCTCCGAGCTCGGCCCGCACGGCCCGATGTCCCCCCCCTTCCAGAAGTTGTCGTCGCCCATGCGCTGGATGCGCTCGGCGGGGACGCCCACGCCGTCGCGCCAGATGGCCTCGGCGTCGTCGTCGGTCTCGTGGACGGTGATCCAGATCCGGTCGCCGTCGATGCCCAGCACCTCGGTGACCAGCTCCCAGGCGAAGGGGATGGCCTCCTCCTTGAAGTAGTCGCCGAAGCTGAAGTTGCCCAGCATCTCGAAGAAGGTGCAGTGCCGGTGGGTGGTGCCGACCATGTCGATGTCCACCGTGCGGAAGCACTTCTGCACCGAGGTGGCCCGCGGCCAGGGCGGCGTCTCGTCGCCGATGAAGAAGGGCTTGAACGGCACCATGCCGGCGATGGTGAAGAGCACCGTCGGGTCGTGGGGGACCAGGCTGGCCGAGGGCACGGCCGCGTGTCCCCGTTCGGTGAAGAACCGGGTGAAGGCGTGGCGGAGCGCGTCGCCGTCCAGCCCGCCGGCCGCGGTCACGGCCGTCCCCGGGCAGACGTGGCCCGAACCCCCCCGGGAGCGGTGCTGCGGGCGACGACAGCTCGGCCCAGAGCTCGTCCTCCCGCCGCTGCATCTCGCCTCGGGCCTCGCCCAGCGCGTCCCGCACCCGGCCACCCGCGGTCCCGGCGGCCTGCCGGGCCGTCCGTCCCGCCGTTCCCGCCGCCTGGCGGGCGGTGCGCCCAGCCGTCACCACCAGGGCGTCGGGCTGCAGGCGGGCAGCCGCCTCCTGCAGGGTCCGCCGGACCCGCCGCTCCGCCCACATGGACGACCCGGCCCCGATGGCAACGCCGGTGACCAGCCAGAATGTTCGCTTGGGCATCGACTCAGCGGCCGGTGCGCCCGTTCTCGGTCGGCCGCCCGGAGCCGCCCAGCCGACGGATGCCGGTGGCGGCCCCGGCCCGCACGGCCAGCACCTTCACGACCGGGTTGGCGAAGGCCCGGTAGGCGAGCCGCGAGGCCGAGTCGACGGTGGCGTGCACCGACTCGGTCGAGTCGAGGACGGCGCCGACCCGCTCCATCTCGGTGGCCGCCTGCCCGACCACCCGGTGGGCGTCGGCCACCAGGGGAACGGCCTGGCGCCCGAGCTCGTCGGCGGCTGCCGGCCAAGCGGTCCACCTGCCGACGCAGCGCCAGGACACAGACGATGAGCCCGAGGGCGGCGACGGCCGCCAGCGCGCTGGCCACGAGCACGGCGACGTCTCCGGCGGACATGATCCGACACAGCTTAGATGTTGGCCTCGTCGGCCCCCGATGGGAGTTCGTCCGGTCGACCCGGCTCGCGGTCCGGGTCGGGGCCTGGTCAGGTGGCGGCCATGCCCACCACCGGCTGGTTGAGGACGATGTCGCCGGTCGACCCGTAGAACGTGGCGTCGCCGTAGCTGAAGATGCCGCCGTCGGAGGCCACCAGCCAGTAGCCGCGGCCGGTCAGCGAGGTGGCCATGCCCACCACCGGCTGGTTGAGGACGATGTTGCCCGTCGACCCGTAGAAGGCGGCGTCGCCGAAGCTGAAGATGCCGCCGTCGGAGGCCACCAGCCAGTAGCCCTTGCCGTCGGGGGTGGCGGCCATGCCCACCACCGGCTGGTTGAGGACGAGGTTGCCCGTCGACCCGTAGAAGGCGGCGTCGCCGAAGCTGAAGATGCCGCCGTCGGAGGCCACCAGCCAGTAGCCCTTGCCGTCGGGGGTGGCGGCCATGCCCACCACCGGCTTGTTGAGGACGAGGTTGCCCGTCGACCCGTAGAAGGCGGCGTCGCCGAAGCTGAAGATGCCGCCGTCGGAGGCCACCAGCCAGTAGCCCTTGCCGTCGGGGGTGGCGGCCATGCCCACCACCGGCTTGTTGAGGACGATGTTGCCCGTCGACCCGTAGAAGGCGGCGTCGCCGTAGCTGAAGATGCCGCCGTCGGAGGCCACCAGCCAGTAGCCCTTGTCGTCGGGGGTGGCGGCCATGCCCACCACCGGCTTGTTGAGGACGATGTTGCCCGTCGACCCGAAGAAGCCGGCATGGCCGAAGGCGAAGATCCCGCCGTCGGAGGCCACCAGCCAGTAGCCGGGCAGCGCGTAGGTGTACCGGTCGGCGGAGACGACGGGGCTGCGGCCGTCGGGGTTGGTCACGACGACGTCGACCGTGGCACCACCGGGCGGCCCCGGTGGCACCTGGGCGGTCAGCGAGGTCGACGAGGTGACCCGGAAGGAGGACGCCTCGACCGACCCGAAGCGCACCGACGTGGCGCCGGAGAAGTCGCTGCCGTGCACGGTTACCTGGCCGCCCCCGGTGGTCGGCCCCCGGTTCGGGACCACCGAGGTCACCTGTGGGGAGACGAAGGTGTACCCGGCCGCCGACACCGCGGCGCTGGTCCCGCCGGCCGTCCCGGTGGTGGTGACGGTCACCGTCACGTGCTGGCCGAACGTCACGTCCGGGGTGGTGACGATGATCGTGGTCGGCGTGTGGGCGACCACGTCGGCGGTGGCCGACCCGAAGCGCACGACGGGCACGCCGGAGCCGAAGCCGCTGCCGCTCACGACCACGGTGGTGCCGCCGACGGCAGGGCCCTGGCTCGGGCTCAGACCGGTGACCGACGGGCACCCGGCCGCCGACCCGGTGAAGGTGCCGAGGAGCGGCGCCGGCCTTCGGTGAGCCCCAGCCCGTGGCCAGGTCGTAGCCGGCGGTGGCCGGGTACTTGGCGCCGCCGAAGAGGTTGTTGTTGCCCGACGGTGACGTCGTTGAAAGGCGGCGACCCGCCGGCGCCGGCCGGATAGAGCTTGGTGTTGAGGAAGCCGGCAGGGCTGGCGCAGCCCTGATTGCTGTCGGCGGTCAGGGCGGCCCACAGCGGCGACGCCGCGCTCGTCCCGCCGAGGATCGTCCATGCCCCGTCGACGTAGACGATGTCGCCGTGGTTCGGGTCGGCCGACGCCGAGACGTCGGGCACCTCCCGGCACTGAGAGGTCCGCGGGAGCCCGCAGCTGTAGCTGGTGTCGGGACCTCGAGCTTGGCCTGATCTGCTGCCAGGCCGGGGCGGCGAAGTCGATGGAGTTCCCTCCTCCACTGCCGCCGCCGTCGCTGTTCCACACCGACTCGACGGGTGCCCCCGGGCTGAACGTGGAGAGCGACGTGCCGCCAACGCCGGTCACGTCGGGCTGGTCGGCCGGATCGTCGACAGACAATCCCGTGTCGTCGTCGCCGTCCTCCGGGTTGTAGCAGTCGCTCGAGCCGGAGTCGCCCGAGGCGGCCACCACCGTCTGCCCCTGGGCCGCGGCCTGTTCGAACAGCGTCGTCTCGGCGGCCTGCTGGGCGGGTGAGATCTCGGGCTCGCAGATCCCCCAACTGGTGCTGAGCACGCGGATGGACGGAGTCGTCGACCATCCTCGTGTAGGTGTCGATCGGGCCGCTCCCCGAATCGGGACCGGAGAAGACGGAGATGGCGGCGTTCGGGGCCAGGCCGGCCACCACCTCGATGTCGAGGTCGGCTTCGTCGATCCTGCCGCCGTCGGGCTCCCCCGTCCACAGACACGTTGTTCACGCTGGCACTGGTCCCGAAGCAGGACTGGTAGGCGGCCACGTCGCTCGGCACGTACGGGGCGAGCTCGAAGATGCCCACCTGCTGTCCGGCTCCCACCCGGCCGGCGGCGTAGAGGGTGGAGAGGCCGTAGGCGGAGGCCAGGCTGTCCGCCGTCCAGCCGACGCCGCCTTGCTGCAGCGACGCCGCAGCCGGACAAGCCACTGGACCGACATGCGGCACGGGGCCGCCCGACTCGCGCCGGATCTGCCTGGTCGGTCGGATCAGCGGGGCCGGCGGCACCGAGCGGGCGCGGTTCACCGCTGGCGCCCGAACGAGCTGCGGATGGGCCTCGGCCACCGTCGACAGCCCCACGACTCCTCCGACCACCGGGGCGAGGGCCGCGCGGCACAAGTGGGTCGGCGGTCGCCGCCCGGGCCACCCGCCCGCCGGGCAGCCGGGCCCGGACCAGGGGCACGGCCAGCGCCTGCTCGAGCCGGCCCACGGTGCCGGTTACGGGGACGAGCATCCCGTTGGCCGACGTCGCCCCCACCGAGACGCCGGCCGAGGCCAGCCACGAGCGCACGGCGGTCACCGACTGCGGGCTCGGCCCGAAGGCCTGCCTGAACTCGGGCGGTGGTCAGGTAATGCCCGTAGACGGGGGATCCGGGTGTCGAGACCGGCGGCTGCGAACGACGCCAAGGCGGAGGCGTCACGGGGCCGGATGACGATGTCGGCGGTCACCACGTGCTCGGCGTCGGCCGGTCCGAGCACGGTGGAGCCGGCGGGCAGGGCCGTCATGCTCCCGCTGATGCGCACGCCGGGAGCCGCACCACCACGGGCGGCGCCGGCTGGCGACACCGGGCCGACCGTCGATCCGACCGCTGATCCGGCCAAGAGTGCGGTGGCGGCCGAGCGCAAGTCGGACGGCGGCGGTCCGGCCGGCGTGCCCTGGGGGCCGGCCGGTCACGTCGACTCGTCCCCGGATTGCCGGCCGGCGGCCCCGGGTCAGGCGTTCGGCCACCTCGGCCTCCTGCCCCTGGTCGCTCGGCTCGTAGTAGCGGTGGTCCGCCACCGAGGCGGGACGGTACTCCTGGTCCACCCATGCCCCCGGGATGTCGTGCGGGTAGACGTAGCCCTCGCCGTGGCCGATGGCCGACGCCCCCCGGTAGTGGGCGTCGCGCAGGTGGACGGGGACCTCGCCGGGCGGCCCACGGCGCACGTCGTCCCGGGCCCGGCCCAGGGCCACGGTGACCCGGTTCGACTTGGGGGCGCAGGCCAGGTGCACGACGGCCTGGGCCAGGTTGAGCTGCGCCTCCGGCAGGCCCACGAACTCGACCGCCCGGGCGGCGGCGTCGGCCACCACCAGCGCCAGCGGATCGGCCTCGCCCACGTCCTCGCTGGCCAGGATGACCAGCCGGCGGGCGATGAACCGGGCGTCCTCGCCGGCTTCGAGCATGCGGGCCAGCCAGTAGAGGCCGGCGTCGGGGTCGGAGCCTCGGATCGACTTGATGAAGGCGCTGATCTGGTCGTAGTGCTCGCTCTCGCCGTAGCGGTGCAGGCGGGTGGCACGGGCCCGCTCCACGTCCTCGCGGGTCACCGGATCGGGGCCGGCCAGGGCCAGGGCCACCTCGAGGGTGGTGAGCACGGCCCGGGCGTCCCCGTCGGCCAGGCCGACCAGGGCGTCGACCGCCTCGGGCTCGGCCTCGGCCCCCTCGGCGGCGAGACCCCGCCGCACCACCTCCTCGAGCTCGTCGGCCGAGAGCGGCTCGAGGCGCCACAGGGTCGAGCGCGACAGCAGGGGGGCGTTGACCTCGAAGAACGGGTTCTCGGTGGTGGCGCCGATGAGGACGAGGAGCCCGTCCTCGACCGAGGGCAGCAGCGCGTCCTGCTGGGCCTTGTTGAAGCGGTGGACCTCGTCGAGGAAGAGGATGGTCCCCCGCCCCTGCTCGCCGAGCAGCCGCCGCGCCGCCTCGACCACCTCCCGAACGTCCTTGACCCCGGCCGTCACCGCCGAGAGGGGGACGAAGTGCTTGGCCGTGACCCGGGCGATGACCGAGGCCAGGGTGGTCTTCCCCGTGCCCGGCGGCCCCCAGAGGATGGCCGAGGTCAGCCGGTCGGCCTCGACCAGGGCGCGCAGCGGTGCCCCCGGGCCCACCAGGTGCTGC
The DNA here is from genome assembly GCA_963756195.1 of uncultured Acidimicrobiaceae bacterium. Taxonomy (GTDB): domain Bacteria; phylum Actinomycetota; class Acidimicrobiia; order Acidimicrobiales; family RAAP-2; genus CAVSNH01. The sequence continues at coordinate 117,740 of CAVWMT010000017.1, read as the reverse complement.
TGGCCCACGATCTCGTCGAGGGTGCGGGGGCGCAGGCGAGCGGCGAGCGGCGCCCGGGACGAGAGCCGCTCGTCGGCGGCCCGGGAGAAGAGGTCCTCGGCGGCCACCGCCGGCTCACCGCTCCCGGGGGATGGCCCGCAGGCCGAGGGCGGCCAGCGTGGCCGGCGCCAATGGCGCGGGCGCGCCGGTCATCGGGTCCCACCCCGACTGCGTCTTGGGGAAGGCGATGACCTCGCGGATGCTGTCCTCGCCGGCCAGGATGGCCACCAGCCGGTCGAGGCCCACCGCGAACCCGGCGTGGGGCGGCGCCCCGTAGCGGAAGGCGCCGAGCAGGAAGCCGAAGCGGGCCTCGGCCGTCTCCTCGTCGATGCCGAGCGCAGCGAACACGCGCCGCTGGATGTCGGCGCGGTGGATCCGCACGCTTCCCGACCCGAGCTCCCAGCCGTTGAGCACCAGGTCGTAGGCCTGCGAGCGCACCGAAGACGGGATCGGTCTCCATGCGGTCGAGGTCGTCGGGATGGGGCATGGTGAACGGGTGGTGGGCAGCCAGCGGGTGCCCTTCCTCGTCCACCCCCTCGAACAACGGGAAGTCGACGACCCAGCAGAACCGGTGCGGCCCCTCGCCCACCGGCCGGCCGCCGAGCTCGGTGCGCAGGTGGCCGAGCACCGAGCAGGCCAGCCGGTGCTCGTCGGCCACCACCAGGACCAGGTCACCGGCACCGGCACCGGTGACGGCCAGGAGGCCGGCCCGCTCGTCGTCGCTCATGAACTTCTCGACCGGCGAGTCGAGGGCGAGGCGCCCCGTCCGTCGCCTCGCCGCCGCCTGCCTCCGCCGTCTGCTCCCGGGCCGACCCGGAACCAGGCCAGGCCCTTGGCCCCGAGCGCCTTGGCCCGGTCGGTGAGCACGTCGAGGCGCGACCGGCCGAGCGATCCCCCGCCCTCGACCACGATGGCCTTCACGCACGGGGCGTCGAAGACCCGGACGGAGGTCGCCGGCGAACACGTGCGGTCAGGTCGCGCAGCTCCATGCCGAAGCGGAGGTCGGGCTTGTCGGTGCCGTAGCGGTCGAGGGCCTCGAACCAGGTGAGGCGCGTGGACGTCGGTCGGGGCGGCTGCCGGAGACCGCCTCGGTGGCGCCGAGCACGGCCTCGCTCACGAACCCGAGCACGTCGTCCTGGCCGACGAACGAGGCCTCGAGGTCGAGCTGGGTGAACTCGAACTGGCGGTCGGCACGCAGGTCCTCGTCCCGCAGGCACCGGGCGATCTGGTAGTAGCGGTCGAGGCCGGCCACCATGAGCAGCTGCTTGGCCAGCTGGGGGCTCTGGGGCAGCACGTAGCCGGACCCCGGCGACATGCCGGCTGGGCACGATGAACTCGCGAGCCCCCTCGGGCGTCGGCGCCCACAGCAGCGGGGTCTCGACCTCGACGAAGCCCTGTGCGTCCATGGCCTGCCCGGATGGCCCGGTTCACCGTGGCGCGGATGCGCAGGTTGGCCTGCATCCGCGGCCGGCGAAGGTCGACATAGCGGTAGGTGAGACGGGTGACCTCGTCGACCTCCACCCGGTCGTCCACCACGAAGGGCGGGGGCTCGGCCGGGTTGAGCACGGTGACCGGTGCAATCGCCGATCTCGACCTCGCCGGTGGGCAGCTCGGGGTTGACCGTCCCCTCGGGACGGGCCCGCACCGTGCCCTCGACGGCCAGCACGTACTCGCTGCGCACGTCGACGGTACCGGGCACCACGCACTGCACGATGCCGGTGTGGTCGCGCAGGTCGATGAAGGCCAGGTGCTCCCCGTGCTCCCGGCGCTTGGCCATCCAGCCGCACAGCCGCACCCGCGACCCGATGTCCGCGGCCCGGAGGGCACCGCAGAGGTGGGTGCGCATCGACGTGGGTTGTTGCGGGGACGGTCACGGTGTTCCTCTCGGGCGACCGGCAGGCAGCGTTCGTCGGCTCTCCGGCGATCGGGTGCAGGCCCGCCACCGGGGTGCCGGTCAGGCGGTTCCGGCCACGCCGCGCACCGCGGCCACCACGTCGGCTGCCGGCACCGGCCACTGGCCGCCGTCTTCGCGCAGCGGTCGCAGTGACACCGTACCCGCTGCCAGCTCGTCCGGCCCCACGATGACCGCCACCCGGGCCCCCGACCGGTCGGCCAACTTGAGCTGGGCCTTCATCGACCGCTGGTCGTAGGCCCGGTCGGCCCGCAGCCCGGCCTGGCGGAGCTCGTCGGTGAGGTCGCGGGCCCGCTCCCCGCCCACCACGTCGACCACGAAGGCGTCGAGCGGGGCGGGGCCGACGGCGAATGACGCCCTCGGCGTCGCAGGCCAGCAGCAGCCGCTCGATGCCGATGCCGAAGCCGATGCCCGGAGTGGGCGGACCGCCCAGCATCTCGACCAGGCCGTCGTAGCGACCCCCCCCGCCGATCCCGTTCTGGGCCGACTCGAGGGCGGACGAGGAGAACTCGAAGGTGGTCCGGGTGTAGTAGTCGAATCCGCGGACCAGCCGATGGTCGAGGGTTGCCTTCACGCCCAACGCGTCGAGGCCCTCGCGGAACCGGTCGAAGTGGGCCCGGCACGGGTCGCACAGGTGGTCGACCAGCGCCGGGGCAGCGGCGGTGGCGGCCAGGCACTCGGGCCGCTTGCAGTCGAGGACCCGCAACGGGTTGGCGGCGATGCGGTCACGGTGCTCGGCGCACAGCTCGCCGGCGTGGGTCTCGAGGTAGGCGCCGCAGCCGCTCGAGGTAGGCCGGGCGGCAGACGTCGTCGCCCATCGAGTTGACCCGCAGGTCGAAGGAGTGCAGGCCGAGCGAGCGGAAGAAGCGGTCGGCCAGGGCCACCACCTCGACGTCGAGATCGGGGTCGGCGGCCCCGATGGCCTCGACCCCGAGCTGGTGGTGCTGCCGGTAGCGCCCGGCCTGGGGGCGCTCGTAGCGGAAGGCGGGCGTCACGTACCAGGCCTTCCAGGGGACGGGCGGCCGGTGCTGGACGAAGGCTCGCACCATGGGGGCCGTCCCCTCCGGGCCGCAGGGCAAGCAGGCGCCCGCCGCGGTCCTCGAACTCGTACATCTCCTTCCCCACCACGTCGCTGTCCTCGCCGATCCCCCGCCGGAAGACGCGGGCGTCCTCGAACAGCGGGGTGTGGGCCAGCCCGAAGTTGGCCCGCTCGGCCTGCACGGCGAAGCGGGCGACCAACTCCTCCCAGCGGGCCGACTCCGGCCACAGCACGTCGTGGGTACCGGTCGGGGCGCGCGCCGCCACCGGCCCGTCGGCCATCGGGGGCTCAGTCCTTCTTGCCGGGCAGGATCCGGTAGACGTCGTAGACGGCGTCGAGGTGCCGGATCAGGTTGATCACCGACTCGAGATGGGCGGGGTCGGCGAGCTCCACGTCGAACCGCATCCGGCTGATGCGGTCCGGGTCGGTCTGGGTGTTGGCGCTCACGATGTTGAGGTGGTGCTCGGAGACCACCTTGGTGACGTCGGTCAGCAGCCGTGACCGGTCGATGGCCACCACCTCGATGGTGGCCACGAACACCCCCGACGAGCGATGATCCCACTCGACCTCGATGAGCCGCTCGCGGGACCGGCTGGCCAACGACGCGGCATTGGCGCAGTCGGCCCGGTGCACCGATACCCCGCGTCCACGGGTCACGAAGCCCACGATCTCGTCGCCGGGCACCGGCGTGCAGCACCGGGACAGGCGGACCATCAGGTCGTCGAGGCCCTCCACGTAGACGCCGATCGGCCGATCCCCGTCCCGGTCGGGCCGTCGGTCGGTTGCTGGCGGGCGGTGACGGGCAGCTGGGCCTCGTAGGTGCCGCCCCGCAGCTCGCGGAGCAGCCGCTGGGAGACGGCCCGGGCCGATACCCGGTTGTCGCCCATGGCGGCGTAGAGGGCGTCGAGGTCGGCGTAGTTCATGGTGGCGGCCAGGTCGGACAGCGCCCGCTCGGCGGCCAGCTTCTGGACGGGCAGGCCCTCCCGGCGCAGCTCCTTGACCAGCTCCTCACGACCGAGCTCGATGGCGTCCTCCCGGCGCTCGCGGGAGAACCACTGCCGGATCTTGGTGCGGGCCCGCGACGAGGCCACGATGCCCAGCCAGTCGCGGGACGGCCCGGCGGTCGGCGCCTTGGAGGTGAAGATCTCGACGGTGTCGGCCGTGTTGAGCTTGGTCTCGAGCGGGACGAGCCGGCCGTTCACCTTGGCCCCGATGCAGCGGTGCCCGACCTCGGTGTGGATGGTGTAGGCGAAGTCGACCGGCGTGGCGTTGGCGATGAGGGCGATGACCTTGCCCTTGGGCGTGAAGACGTAGACCTCGTCCTCCTCGAGGTCGAGCTTGAGCGCCTCGAGGAACTCGATGGGGTCGGTGGTCTCGTTCTGGAAGTCGACGATGCGCTGCATCCACTCGATCTCGGCGGTGGTCGACGACGTCTCCTTGGCCAGGGCCAGCTGCTCGGCCTGCCTGGCCCGCACCTCGGCGTCGGCCTGCTTGGCCGCGCCGGCGCCGCCGACGCACTTCTCGGTGCCGTGCCGCTTCGCCGAGCCTCTCGCCGTCGGTGGTCGGCCCCCGACGTCGCCCGCCTCCGGCCGGCCCTTCGCCCCGGTGGCCCGCTCGGCTGCCTTGGGTCGCGACTTGCCGGCCCGGGCTCGTCGCTCGCCGCCTCCAGCCTTCTGCGACGGCGGGCCCGGCGGTGGGACGATCGGGCCGGGCCGGCTTCTCCTTGTAGCCCCAGTGGGCGGCGATGCCGTACTCGGCCCGCCGGTGCATCTCGTGGGTCCGGATCTGGACCTCGATGGGGTTGCCGTCGAGGCCGATCACCGTGGTGTGCAGCGACTGGTAGAGGTTGAACTTCGGGGAGTTGATGTAGTCCTTGAACCGGCCCTGGACCGGCGGCCAGATGGCATGGATCGAGCCGAGGGCGGCCCAGCAGTCCTTCTCCGACTCGACGATGACCCGGATGCCGACCAGGTCGTAGAGGTCGTCGAACTCCTTGCCCCGCACGACCATCTTCTCGTAGATGCTCCAGAGGTGCTTCGGCCGTCCGGTGACCTCGGCGGTGATGCTCGGACGCAGCCAGCCGCTCCCGCAGCGGCGACCAGCACCCGGGCCAGGTACTCGTCGCGCTGCGGTGCCCGGCTGGCCACCATCTGCTCGATCTCGGCGTAGCGCTTCGGGTGGAGGGTGGTGAAGGCGAGGTCCTCGAGCTGCCACTTGATCTCCTGGATGCCCAGGCGATGGGCCAGGGGCGCGTAGATGTCCAGGGTCTGCTGGGCGGTTCGCCGCTGCTTCCATTCGGGCATCACCGACAGCGTGCGCATGTTGTGCAGCCGGTCGGCCAGCTTGATGATCAGCACCCGCCAGTCGTCGGCCATGGCCACGAGCATCTTGCGCACGGTGGCGGCCTGCTGGGCCTCCTTCGAGTCGAACTGGAGGCGGTCGAGCTTGGTGACCCCCTCCACGATGAGGGCCACGGCCGGCCCGAAGTCTCGCTCGATGACCTCGGTGGTGACCCCGGTGTCCTCGACGGCGTCGTGCAGCAGGGCGGCGGCCACCGTCTGGGCATCCAGCCCCAGGTCGGCCACGATGCCGGCCACGGCGATCGGGTGGGTGACGTAGGGCTCCCCGGACCGCCGCCGCTGGCCGGCGTGGGCCACCGTGGCCAGCTCGGCCGCCCGCACGATGATGGCGGTGTCGCCGTCGGGGTGGCGGCGGAGGAAGGACTCCAGGACCGGGCGGAGGAGGTTCGCCTCCGACTCTGGGAGGGCAGACTGGCGCAGCGGGATCCTCGCCCTCCGGGCTCGTCCCCTCGGCGGGGACCGGTGTGGCCAGCGCCATCCCTCCACGCTACCTGTCGGCACCCTCCGACCAGGTAGCTCCGACGGGCTCCTTCGGCCGTCGCCGAGCAGGGCTTCGACAGCGGACCGTCGGGCCGAACGACGGTGTCAGCGGCGCTTGCCTTTGCCCTTGCCCTTCCCCTTGCGGGGCCGCGGTGGCGGGCGACGTCCCGCCGGGCGCGTCGAGCCGGCCGGACGCCCGCGCGTTGCCGTTCGTGCTCTTGGCCGCACCGGCCGCGGTCGCTGCCGCCGTTCCGGCCGCGCCACCGGCGCTCCTGCGCGGTGCCAGTGCCCGCCGGACGCCGCCGGGCGGAACCGCCGCCCGGCCGGATCACGCCGGTGGCCGCCCTGGCGCCGAGGGCCGCCCGCCGCCCGCCCCGGCGCCGGCCATGGCCGCGGCGGCCAGTGGGGTGAGCAGGCCGTACCGTTCGCCGCCGCGACTCGATGCGCTGGCGGATGGTGATGTAACGGGGCTCGCGCTCCTTCATGAGGGCCAGCAGCGGCGAGGCGATGAAGATCGAGGAGTAGGCGCCGCTGGTCAGCCCGATGACCAGCGCCAGACCGAAGTCCTGGAGCGAGGTGGCCCCCAGGATGAAGGAGCCGACCACCAGCACGGAAAGGACCGGGATGATGGCGACCAACGATGTGTTGATTGACCGGGCCAGGGTCTGGTTCATGGACAGGTTGACCATCTCCGAGTAGGTGATCCGCCCCGAGGCGCCGAGCCCGCGGGAGTTGTCCCGGATCCGGTCGAAGACGACGACGGTGTCGTAGAGCGAATAGCCGAGCACGGTCAGGACGGCCACGACAGTGTCCGGGGTGACCTGGAACCCGGTCAGCGAGTAGATCCCGGCGGTGACCACGACGTCGTGGATCACGGCCACGATGGCGGCCACCGCCATCTTGAACTCGAACCGGATCGAGATGTAGACGGTCACGACGATGAAGAAGATGATGAGGGCCTCGATCGCCTTCTTCGTAACCCCCGATCCCCAAGTGGCGCCCACCTCGTTGAAGTTCACGTTGTTCGGCGAGGTGGCGGCGGCGCTGGCCAGAGCGTCGGTCACCTTGTTCTCGATGGTCTGGCTGGCGGCACCGCGACTTGGAGTTGAGGTCGGCCGGTGACCTCGATCTGCTTCTGGTGGTGAGCTGATTGGTGAGCTGGACCACCGTCGGGTTGGGCCACGCCAGCCGCCTTGACCGTGGCCGTGGCCTCCTGCACCGTCAGAGTCTGGGAGGTCACCAGCCATGACTCGCCGCCCTTGAAGTCGATGCTCGGGTTGAGGCCTCGGGTGGCAAAGGAGATGCACGCGATGAGGATGACCAGGGAGGAGATGGCGAACCACCAGCGCCGTCTGCCGATGAAGTCGAAGGCCGTCTCACCCCGGTAGAGGCGGATGAGGACGTTGGGTCGCTTGGCCACGGCCCCGTTCCCGGCTGGCGTGCCCTCTCGCCTCGGCGGCAATCTCGAGCTCGGCGTCGAAGTCCTCCTCGAGAACCTCTTCGGGGGACGGCCCGCCGTCGGCCGAAATGCTGTCGTCGGCGGCGCCGTTGGCAGGTCCCGTCCTCGGGGATGCCGCCATCCGAGGCACCGTTGCCGGCCGGATCCGGGCCGCGCCGGCGCGGGCTCATACCGGCACCTTTGCCGTCACCCCGAGCCCGCTGGCCACGCTCATGGTCCGCGTCTCGGTCGGGCTACTGCGGCGCCCGAGCAGGATGACGAACGGGCGGGTGAAGAAGTAGGTCACGATGACGTCGAGGATGGTGGAGAGCCCGAGGAAGAGGGCGAAGCCCTGGACCGCCCCGACGGAGAAGTAATAGAGGACGACGGCACCCAGGAAGGAGACGGCGTCGGCGGCCAGCACCGTGCGCCATGCGCTCTGGAAGCCGCGGTCCACGCTGCTGCGGATGGTGCGCCCTGCCCGGGCCTCGTCTTTCAATCGTTCGAAGTAGACGATGTAGGAGTCGACGGTGATCCCGACCGACACGATGATGCCGATGACGCCGGCGAGGTCGATGGTCGTGCCGAACGACTGACCCAGGAAGGAGACGATCGACCACAGCAGAGCGGCGGTCGTGGCCAGACCGGCCAGGACCACCAGGCCGAGGAGCCGGTAGTAGAAGACGATGTAGAGCATCACGAGCAGGAGCCCGGCGAGGCCCGAGGCCAATCCGGCCTGGAGCGAGGCCTTGCCCAGGCGTGGGCGAGACGGTCTGGACGTTGAGCCGGTCGAGCTTGACCGGCAGGGCTCCGTAGTTGAGCTCGGTGGCCAGGAGTCTTGGCCTGGGTCTCGGTGAAACTTCCGGAGATCTGCACCTTGCCGTTGAACGGCGTGAAGGTGCCCTGCGTGGGCAGGGTGATGGGTGCGGAGATGACCTGGCCGTCGAGGTCCATGGCGATGATCTGGTGGAACTGCTGCTGGGCGAAGTGTGTCCCATTCGTTCGCCGCCCGTGCCCGTCAGGTTCAGGTCGACCACCCACTGGCCGCTGATGAACTGGGCGCTCGCCGACTTGACGGCGCGTGCCGGTCAGCTGCGGCGGGACCGAGCACGCAGCGATAACCGTCGCACGAAGGTTGGGACCAGGCAACGACGGCAGGATGACCGTGGCGTTCTTGTTGTCGTTGAACGGCGAGGTCGATGGGTAGGTGGTGAATTGCGGATCGGGAGGGGCGGTGTTGGAGTCGTAGCCGGCGACGTGAGCTGGAGTCGGGACGAACCCCGAGGTTGGTCGTCGTTCAGCTGGTGACGTCGATCCGCAGGTGGGAGGCACCGGCCCGGTGGACGCCTTTTGGCCCTTCGTCAGGCTGAGCGGATCGGCGTAGCAGAGGGCCGGGCGGAAGAAGAGCTGGGCGGTGTTGCCCAGGGTGGCCAGAACCTGCTGCGAGTTCTTCTCACCGGGGATGGCCACCGAGATCTGGTTCTTGCCCTGGCTCTGGACCGTGGCCCCGGTCGTCCCGGCTGTTCACCCGGTTGCCCAGGATGGTGACGATGGTGCCGAGCTCGCTCGTGGTGACCGGGGTGTGGGTCTGGTAGACGACCGAGAGGCCGCCGTCGAGGTCGAGGCCCGAGCTTGGGTGACCAGCCGGCGGCCAGCGTGCGCTCCGAGGAAGATGACGGCGATGCCCACCACGATGAGCAGGCTGATCCAGAGTGATTGGTCCTGCTTCCTCATGGCCGCTCAGCGAGACGGGGACCCATCGGGACCGCCCGGGTCCGCAGCCCTCCCTCCGGCCGCGCGGCGCTGGCGGCGATTCGCCGCCCGGCGAGCACGCCCGTTCTGACCGCCGTCGGGCGCGGCCGTGGCGGCATCGTCGGGGCTGTACCCATCGAGAGCGCCGTGCTCGCACCGTTCTGCGCCGCCCGGACAACGACCGTTCGGCGCGCTTCCGCCGGTTCGTCGTCAGCGGCGTGGTCGATCGTCTTCGCCCTCGTCGGCCTCGACCGATGGCACCGTCGCCGGTCCCGTCATCGGCCGCCTCGTCGTCGGGCTCGGCCTCGATCTCCTCGTCGTCGGGCTCAACCTCGTCAGACTCGTCGTCGATCGGAACCGGCTCCTCGAGTTTTCGCAGCACGTACTGCTTGAGGACGACGAAGGAAGCTCCCACGCTGGTCTCCAGGGTGATCCGGTCGCCGTCGATGTCGATCACGTGGCCCGACCAGGCCGCCGGCGGTGAGCACCTCGTCGCCGACGTCGAAGGTCTTCGTCTGCTCCCGCAGCGCCTTGGCCTTGCGCTTCTGCGGCCGGTAGAAGAGGAAGTAGAAGGCGGCCCCCACCACGATGAAGATGAGCCAGGTGGCCGAGCTGCCGCTGGATGGACTTGGCTGGTGGCGGCGACGAGCGGCAGCCAGGCCGAGCGCGGCCGTCATCGGAGGTGAGAAAGGGGGATGGAGGTCCGCACAGCGATCCGATGGTAGCCCAGGCCCGTCCTCACAGCCGCTCGCGGTCCGTTGCCTCCCACACCTCGGCCGTGCGTTGCCGCAGGCGGGAGAGGGTCCCGGCCGCGATGGCCTCGCGGACTTCGGCCATGAAGCCGAGCACGAAGGTGAGGTTGTGGACGGTCAGCAAGCCGCCAGGCCGTCGGCTCCCCCACCGACAGCAGGTGCCGGAGGTAGCCCCGTGAGTACCGGCGGCACGTCGGGCACGGGCACGCCGGATCGAGCGGTCCGGCGTCGGCGCCGTTCACCGCGTTGCGCAGGTTGAGCCGCCCGGCGCTGGTGAGCACCGAGCCGTGGCGGGCCATGCGGGTCGGGGCCACGCAGTCGAACTGGTCGACGCCGAGGGCCACCGCCTCGACCAGGCCCGACCGGGTCGCCCACGCCCATCAGGTATCGGGGCTGCGTCTCGGGGAGGTGGGGCACGGTGGCGGCCAGGGCCTCCAGCATGGCCGGCCGCGGCTCCCCCACCGACAGCCCGCCGACGGCGTAGCCGTCGAAGTCGAGTTCGACGGTCCGAGCCGCGCTCTCCGCCCGCAGGTCGGCCTCCGTGCCTCCCTGGACGATGCCGAAGATGGCCTGGCCCTCGGGCCGGGCCTCCAGCTCCTCGGTGGCGGCGCCTGGCCCTCTCGGCCCAGTCGGCCGTGCGCTCCACGGCCCGGCGCAGCTCGTCGCGTCCAGCGGGCAGGGTGGCGCACACGTCGAGCACCATCTGGATGTCGGCGCCGATCAGCCCCTGGACCTCGACGGCCGTCTCCGGCGTAAGGCGCACGCTGCTCCCGTCGTAGACCGAGGAGAAGGTTACGCCGTCGTCGTCCACCCGGGGACCGAGCGAATGCACCTGGAACCCGCCCGAGTCGGTGAGCACGTGACCGTCCCAACCGCAGAAGCGGTGGATGCCCCCGAGGGCGGCGACGACGTCGGCTCCCGGCCGCAGCATGAGATGGAAGGCGTTGGCCAGGACGATGCGGCGCATCGAGCGACTCGAGGTCGGCGCTGTCGAGCGCCTTCACCGCTCCTCGGGTGCCCACCGGCATGAAGGCCGGCACCGGGTAGGAGCCGCGTGCGGTGTGGACGAGACCGGTGCGGGCGGCGCCGTCGGTCGCCGTGACCTCCAACCGCAGGGCGCTCACCTCGGCAAGGAAGCCGGTGCCGCCGGGGCGTCGGTCCCGACCGGCTGCTGCGTCCTGCGCCCGTCTCCGGCGCGTCGGTCCGGCCGACGATCATGGCGTCACCGAAGGAGAGGAAGCGGTAACCCTCGGCCAGGGCGGTGGCGTAGAGCGACCGCCACGCCGGTCCGCAGAACGACTCCACCAGCAGGAGCAGCGTCGACCGGGGCAGGTGGAAGTTGGTCACCAGGAGGTCCACCAACCGGAACGGATAGTGCCCGTGGATGTAGAGGTCGGTGCGGCCGGACAGCCGCCCGGTGGCCGCCGCCGACTCGAGGGCGCGGACCGCGGTGGTGCCCACGGCCACCACCCGCGAGGCTTCCCGGCAGGCGGCCATCGTCTCCGGAGGGACGGCGTAGCGCTCGGTGTGGATGCGGTGCTCGGCGGGTGTGGCGGCGGTGACGGGCCGGAAGGTGTCGAGCCCGATGACCAGGTCCAGTCGGGCGAGGCGGGCGCCGGCGGACTCGCATTCGGCGAGCAGGTCGGGGGTGAAGTGCAGGCCCGCGGTGGGCGCGGCCACCGAACAGTCGCCGGCCGGCCGCGGCTGGGCGAATAGACCGTCTGGTAGCGGTCGGGGTCGGCCAGCCGTTCGTGGATGTAAGGAGGGAGAGGCATGCCTCCCCGGCGCTCGACGACCGTCGGGTCGAGCAGCCGCACCAGACGCCGCCCGTCGTCGGCCGGTCCTTCCGCCGGAGCGCCCAGCACCTCGACCACCGGGACACCACCGGCCTGTTCGCACAACCGGTCCCGGGCGGCAGACGTCGGCCGGGCTTGACGAGCGCCGTCCAGCGGCCGGCGGTGCCGCTAGCGATGCCGCCAGCCGTGCCGGGAGCGCCGGGGTCGGAGTCGGCCGGCTCGAGGAGCAGGACCTCGGCCGCGCCTCCGGTGGTCTTGTGCAGCTCGAGGCGGGCGGCGAGCACCCGGGTGTCGTTGACCACGAGCACGTCACCGGGCCGGAGCAGGCTGGGCAGGGCGGCCATGGTGGCGTGGACGGGACTCTCGTTGCCGTCCACTCCCGGTCCGATGAGCAGCCGCGCCTGCGCTGCGGGGCTCGACCGGGTGCTGGGCGATGGCCACGTTCGGGAGGCCGTAGTCGTACGCGTCCATGGTGACCGCGTCCGAGCCACCGCTCCGTAGCTGCGTCGGGCCGGATGGCGTGAGGGGCCTGGAGGACGTCCGGCACGTCCACCATGGTGTCAGAGGCGAGATCGGCAGCCGTCAGGTTCCCCTGACACCACAGTCCATCGTCGCCGTAGGCAGATGGTGGAGAGACCGTCCCGGTGGAGTCAGAGCAAGGTGGGCTCGACCGGAGCCAGCCCGAGGTGGTCCCAGGCGCGGGGAGCGGCCACCCGTCCCCGGCTGGTGCGCTGGATGAGCCCCTGCTGGAGCAGGTACGGCTCGTAGGCGTCCTCGATCGTGTCGGGCTCCTCCCCGACGCACTGGGCCAGGGTGGTGAGCCCGACGGGCCGGCCCGGGAACCGGTGACAGAGGACATCGAGGATCGAACGATCCACCTTGTCCAAGCCGAGCCGGTCGACGCCGAACACCTCGAGGCCGGCCACGGCGGCGTCCGAGGTGATGCGGCCCTCGGCCCGCACCTCGACGAAGTCCCGAACCCGGCGGAGGAGCCGGTTGGCGATCCGCGGCGTTCCCCGCGACCGCTCGGCGATGCGGCGCGCTCCGTCCTCGTCGATCGGCACGCCGAGGATGTCGGCCGCCCGCAGCACGATGGCCATCAGTTCATCGGTGTCGTAGTGATCGAGGCGACCGACGAACCCGAACCGGTCGCGCAGCGGACCGGCCACCAGCCCGGTGCGGGTGGTGGCGCCGATCAGGGTGAAGCGCGGCAGGTCGAGCCGCAGGCTCCGGGCCGTCGGCCCCTTGCCGATGAGGATGTCGAGCTTGAAGTCCTCCATGGCCGGATAGAGGATCTCCTCGACCGACCGGTGCAGCCGGTGGATCTCGTCGATGAACAGGACGTCCGCCTCCTGGAGGTCGGTGAGGAGGGCGGCGAGGTCGCCGGCCCGGACGAGGACCGGTCCGGAGGTGACCCGCAAGCCAACCCCCATCTCGGCGGCCACGATGCCGGCCAGCGTGGTCTTGCCCAAGCCGGGTGGCCCGGCGAAGAGCAGATGGTCGATGGGCTGGCGGCGGTTGCGGGCCGCCTCGATGACGATGCGCAGGTGCTCGGTGAGCTGCTGCTGGCCGACGAACTCGTGGAGATTGCGTGGCCGGAGGCCGGCCTCCTCGAGCTCCTCGGCCGGCGCGGCCATCGGGTCGACGGGTCGGCCGTCGGGTGTCATCTCGCCTTTGTCATGGGCGACATCGCCATCGCTGACTTGCTCGCCGGTGACATCGTCAGCCGGTGACATGGACGCCAACGAAACCGTCTGCTGCCAGCATCTCGCGCCGAGCGGGCTGGGTCATCGGCTCCGCGCCAGCTCGCGCAGGGCGGAGCGCACGAGCTCTTCGACCGAGGCCTGGTCCTCGACTGCCTCGAGCGCACCCCGGATCTCGTCGGGTCCGTAGCCGAGCTCGGCCAGGGCCTCGCGGGCCTCGCCCCGGGCCGAGCCGCCGGTCGGTCCCGCCCCCGAGCCGTCGAGGGACGGCAGGTCGAGACGGGCCTTGAGCTCGAGCAGCAGGCGGGCAGCGGTCTTTCGTCCGACTCCCGGCACATCACACAGGGTGGCTGCGTCGTCCTCGAGAACCGCCGTGGACAGCGCAGCCGGCGACAGCGAAGACAGGATGGAGAGGGCCAGGGTCGGGCCCACGCCGTGGGCGCCGAGCAGCGCCTCGAAGCACCGTCGCTCGTCGGCGTGGGCGAAGCCGTAGAGCACGATGGCGTCCTCGCGCACGTGGGTGTGCACGTGCAGGCGGACTTCGCTGCCGGGAGCGCCGACCGCAGCTGCCACCGATGTCGGCACCGACACCCGGTAGCCGACGCCCTGCACGTCGACGACGACCTCGTCCGGCTCCGGCCGTTCGAGCAAGGCACCGCGCAGGTAGCCGATCATGCCAGGCTCCCGGCCACGCCGGCCGCGCCGGCGCGCCACCCGAGGGCGTGGTCCCAGGGCGTGCTCTGACCTCGTCCCGGAAGTGACGCTCGGACTGTCATCGGCGGAGCCGCCTGTGGCCGAATCGCCTACGGCTGCGTTCACGGCGCGCCACAGGGGTCGAGTGGTCAGATGGCAGGCGGCCAGGGCCAGCGCGTCGGCCACGTCCGGCGAGCTCGGCGGCTCGGAGAGGCCGAGCACGGCGGCCACCATGCGTTGGACCTGGGCCTTGGTGGCGTTGCCGTACCCGACAATCGCCTGCTTGACCTCGTTGGACGTGTACTGGGCGACCTCGCAGCCCGATTCGGCGGCAGCCACCAGAGCCACGCCGGCGGCCTGGCCGGTGGCCATGGCCGTGCGGGCGTTGACCTGGAAGAAGACCCGTTCGACGACCACCGCCTCCGGTCGGTGCTCGCGCACCAGGGCACGCAGCTCCTCGGCCAGGATGTGGAGGCGCTCGGGCAGAGGCGCCGACGGCGGCGTCGAGATGACGCCTCCGGCCACCGCCGTCAGGCGGTCACCGCCCCGACGGGTCACGACCCCGTAGCCGCAGCGGGACAGGCCCGGATCGATGCCCAGGACGAACATGCGTTCGCATGGTACCGGTTGGCGGGCGCCGGTTCGGGGATGGCGACAGAGGATCAGCGCAGCGGCTGGGCCGGCACTGCCAGCCCGGTCCGGTGGGTCAGCCGGCGTAGGCAGCCATGACCGCGTCGGGGATGTCGAAGTTCGAGTAGACGTTCTGGACGTCGTCGTGGTCGTCGAGCGCCTCGATGAGGCGGAGGACGCGTTTCGCCTCCGACTCGGCGGCCACCTCGACGGTGGTCGTCGGCACCATGGTGAGCTCCGAGGAGCTCGGCTCGAGGCCGGCTTCCTCGAGGGCGGCGCGAACGGCCATGACGTCGGCCGGCGCGGTGATGACCGACCAGCGCTCCTCGTCGTCGGTCAGGTCCTCGGCCCCCGCCTCCATCGCCACCTCCATGACCCGGTCCTCGTCGAAGGTACGCGGCACGCCGATGCTGCCCTTGCGCTCGAACTGCCAGCTGACTGCGCCTGGTTCGGCCAGCGTCCCACCGTTCTTGTTGAACAGGTTGCGGATCTCGGCTCCGGTGCGGTTGCGGTTGTCCGACAGGCAGTCGACGATCACGGCCACACCTGCCGGCGCGTACCCCTCGTAGGAGACCTGCTCGTAGCGCACCCCCTCGAGCTCCCCCGAGCCGCGCTTGATGGCCCGCTCGATGGTGTCGATGGGCACCGACGCGTCCCGCGCCTTGGCGTACATGGTGCGCAGAGTGGCGTTGGCGGTGAGGTCGCTGCCCCCGTCGCGAGCGGCCACCTCCACCTGCCGGATGATCTTGGCGAAGACCTTGGCCCGGGCGGAGTCCTGGGCCCCCTTCCGGTACTTGGTCGTCGCCCACTTCGAATGGCCGGACATCGGTTCCTATCTTTCCTCTGGTCGTCCTGATCGTCGGTGCTGCTGTTCGGACGGGCTCAGACCCGTCCGGGTGACCGTGCCCGTCCCGCCTGTGGCGGCGCCATTCCGGGAAGGCGCGCCGTCCCTTCCTCACCCGTCCCTTTTTCACCCTTGGTCATCTCGAGGAACAGCCGGTGCAGTCTGCGGTCGTCGGTCAGCTCCGGATGGAAGGCGGTCACGAGCACGGATCCCTGGCGGCACACCACCGGCTGAGCCATGGCGACATCCTCTGCCCGCCCGCCGGGCCGGCGCCGGCGCCGCCGTGCCGGCAGCGCGGCCAGCACCTCGACGTCGGCGCCGACACCCTCGACCACCGGGGCGCGGATGAACACCGCGTGCAGCGGCTCGGAGCCGATAGCCGGTACGTCGAGATCCGCCTCGAACGATGCGGCCTGGGATCCGTAGCCGTTGCGGCGGACGGCGAGGTCGATGACCCCGAAGGGGTGCTGGTCGTCACGCCCGTCGAGCACCCGGTTGGCCAAGAGGATCATCCCTGCGCACGTGCCGAAGACGGGGAGCCCGCCCGCAAAGCCTCGCCCAGCGGGCCGGCCAGGCCCGTCGAGTCGAGCAGCAACGAGAGTGTGGTCGACTCGCCACCGGGCAGCACGATGCCGGAGAGGCCGTCCAAGTCGCCCGGCTCCCGGACAGGCCGCACGTCCTCGCCCAGCGCGGCGAAGGCCGCCGCGTGCTCACGCACGTCACCCTGGAGGGCGAGCACCCCCACGGTCATGGCCATATCCCCCTCGCCGGCCCTCGGGCCAGCCGCTCACCAGCCACGCTCGGCCAGGTGCACACCGAGGGTGGCGATCTCCTGCCCGGCCATGGCCTGGCCGAGCCCGGTCGACACCTTGGCCACGAGGTCGGCGTCGTCGAAGTGAGCCGTCGCCTCCACGATGGCCCGGGCTGTCCTGGCCGGGTTCTCGCTCTTGAAGATCCCTGAGCCGACGAAGACGGCCTCGGCACCGAGCTGCATGACCAGCGAGGCGTCGGCTGGGGTGGCGATGCCGCCGGCACAGAACAGCGGGACGGGCAGCCGACCGGTGGCGGCGATCTCCTGGACGAGCCCGATGGGCGCGGCCAGCTCCTTGGCCCAGCCGAACTGCTCGGCCGCATCGGCCTGGGTGAGTCGGCGAATGTCACCGAGGATGGACCGAAGGTGACGGACGGCCTCGACGATGTTGCCGGTGCCCGCCTCCCCCTTCGAGCGGATCATGGCCGCACCCTCCGAGATGCGCCGGAGCGCCTCTCCGAGGTTGGTGGCCCCGCACACGAAGGGCACGGTGAAGGCCCACTTGTCGATGTGGTGGGCCTCGTCAGCCGGGGTCAGCACCTCGCTCTCGTCGATGTAGTCGACGCCCAGCGCCGCCAGCACCTGGGCCTCGGCGAAGTGCCCGATGCGGGCCTTGGCCATCACTGGGATGGTCACCGACGAGATGATCCCCTCGATGAGGGCCGGGATCGCTCATCCGGGCGACCCCGCCGTCACGCCGGATGTCGGCGGGCACCCGCTCGAGTGCCATCACCGAGACGGCGCCGGCATCCTCGGCGATCTTGGCCTGCTCGGCGTCGACCACGTCCATGATGACCCCGCCCCGCAGCATCTCGGCCAGACCCCGCTTGACGGTGAAGGTCCCCGTCTGGCGAGACGGCGTGGCGGTGTCGCCGGAGGTCACAGGGGTGTCGGCCATGGCATCCATGCTACCTCCTGGCACCTCGGGCGACCGCCGGTGACCCGCCGGATGACACCGCTGGTGCACACCGTGCCCGTCGCCTGGGCGATCGGGTCACGCGTGCCCGGTCAGCTCTGCCGGGTGGCCTCCGCATCGATCTCGATGTCCACCTTCTTGGCCACCACCAGGCCGCCGGTCTCCATCACCGCACCGAATGACACGCCGAAGTCGTCCCGGTTGATGGACGTCTTGGCGCTGAAGCCCACCCGGTGCAGCCCGTAGGGGTCGGTCACCACTCCTCCGAGCGATCGAGATCGAGCGTCACCTGCTTGGTCACGCCCCGGATGGTGAGGTCGCCGTCGACCTCGTACTCGCCCGGCCCCGTCACCCGGACGGCCGTGGACTCGAACCGCCACTCGGGATGGTTGGCCACGTCGAAGAAGTCGTCCGTCCGCAGGTGGTTGTCGCGGTTCGGGCTCACCTGTCTCGACGCTGTTCGGGTCGATGGTCACCGTGACCTTCGAGTCCTCCGGGCGCTCGGCGATCTCCAGGGTGCCCTCGACGCCCTTGAATGTGCCCCTGACCTTCGACACCGCCATGTGGCGGACGGTGAACCCAACGGACGTGTGCAACGGGTCAAGGACATAGTTGCCCACCGCCGGATGCTCCACACCGTTCAGGACCCTGCTTGTGACGACCTCGGTCGCCGTCGTTGTCGTATCGCTCATCGTCGTGCCTCCGTTGTGCCTGGCCGGCTGGCCTGTTACCGGCCGGTCTTCTGTCCAGGACTGCTCCCCGGAGCCTGCTCCCTCGGGATTCCAACTCCTTGTCTGCGCAAACAACTAGCCCGCGGTATTTGATTCCGGTAGCAACTAAGACGCCCAGCGACCGGTACGATCGAGCTCATGGCCTCATCGAAAGGCCCGGACGACCGGCGCCTGACCACAGTCGGCCTCCTGTTCGAGGCCTCGGCCGGCCTCCGGCGCCTGTTCAGCCGCCAGCTCGAGGAGCAGCGGGCCCTCCCCAGCCAGTCCATGGACGTGCTCATCCGGCTGGCCCGGAGCCCCGGCGACCAGCTCCGCATGAGCGAGCTGGCCGCCCAGACGAGCCTCTCCCCCAGCGGGCTCACCCGGTCGGTGGACCGGCTCCAGCAGCAGGGCCTGGTCACGAGACAAACCTGTCCCGAGGACCGCCGTGGAGCCTTCGCCGTCCTCACCGACGAGGGCCGGGCCCTCATGGCCCGGCTGATCCCCGAGCACCTGGCCCACATCGACGCCATCCTCGACACACTCTTCTCACCGGACGAGGAGGACCAGCTGGCTTCCTCGCTCCGGCGCCTGCGGGACTATGCCCACACCGAGCTGGGAGGCGAGACCCTGGCTGAGGGCGGCTGCCCGTCGCCCTGAGCGCTGGCTCGACATCGAGACCCGGGCGAACGCCCCGAAGGCGGCTCGAGGACTCAGCGGAGGGCGAGGGCGGCCGAGCGGACGCCGGTGTCGTCGAGGTTCCCGACCTCCCCCGTCCCGCCCTGGGTTCTCCCGTCACGCCGGTGGGCCGGGAGTCGATCCACAGCCAGCGGGTGAGCAGCGCTGTCCGGCCCCGGCCGGGCGGCCAGCCCTGCCCATCGGGGGTGGCGGTCATGGCCTCGAGGGCTCCCCCGAGGCCGGGCGGGTACCGCACGATCTGAGCCGCCCGCTGGTCGGCGGCGAACTCCCGTCCCGGGCCCGACGAGCCGGTGGACGGTGTCGGTGGCTCTCGCCGTCCCCACGACCAGGGAGAGGAATACACCGATCACCACCGCCGGGGCCGAGACCACGGTGTCGTGCCGCTTGATGTGCACGAGCTCGTGGGCCAGCACTCCCTCGAGCTCGACCAGGGAGAGGACGGCGTCGAGGCCGGTGGTCACGACCAGGACGGCGGCGTCCGGGTCTCGCCCCAGGGCCATGGCGTTAGGCAACGGGCTCTCCACGATGACGATGGCCGGAGCCGGGAGCCCCATGATGGCGCAGAGCCCGTCGACCAGGTTGTAGAGGCGAGGGTGGTCGGCTTCGTCGCACGGCTGGGCTCCGAGGGCCTTGATCACCGACCCGGGGGCGAGCGTCCACACCCCGAGCGAGCCGGCCAAGGTCACGACGACGAACACGGCCAGACCGGCCACGAAAGGCCGACCAGGGCCAGGGCTCCGCCGAGGACGATGGCGGCCACCAGGGGAGGGAGCAGGCACACCACACGCGCCCGGCGGCGATTGGCCCGCAACGCCTCGGACTCGTCGGCGGCGTCCTGGTTCCGGTCGCCGCCGGCGGGGGCGCCGCCACGAGCAAGCGGCCCCTGAGGTGGTCTCGGCCGTGGTCATCGGCGGCGCGGCGGCCCGGCGGCGGCCGGGTGCCTGGCGGCCGCCAGCCGACTGCGGCCCGGCCGACGGTGCGGTGGTGCGGGCGTTCGCGCCCGTTCGCGCTCCCCCACCCGGTCTGCGCCCGCCCCGGTTGCGGCTCGAACGGGAGCGCTCCCCCAGAGCGCCTCTGCCCGTTGCCACCCGGCGGCCGGGCGTTCCCTCGTGGTTGGCTGGCGTCGCTCACGGTCGGCAGTCTACGGGCGCTCAGCCGAGCCGACCCTTGGAGGACACGGGCGAAGATGGCCTCGTAGCGTTCGGCCAGGTGCTCCATCGAGAATGCCTCGGCCCGCGCGTGGGCGTCGTCCAACCAGCGCCCGCGTCCGGCGGGCGGACCGTCGACCTCGCCTCGCCGACCGCCGACCATCGGGCGACCCCCAGGCGGCCGCGACAGCACCCCGCCCAGTGCCTCGGCGAGCTCGTCGGGCGCGGCCGGGCAGTGACGAGCACGGCACAGCTGCCGGCCGCGTCGCGGTAGCCGGGGAGGTCGCTGGCCACGACCACGGTGCGGGCGGCCATCGCCTCGAGGAGGACCACGCCGAAGGACTCCTGGCCGAGCGACGGGGCACAGAGCACATCGGCGGCCACGAGCCTTCGGACCTTCTCCTCTTCCGAGATGTACCCGAGCCAGCGGATGTCGGCGTCCGGTGGCCATCGCCGTCGCAAATGCGTCGGTGGCCGGGCCCGGCGCCGGCCACCCACAGCTCCGGGATGCGGGCTCCGTGCCGGCGCAGGCGGTCGAACGCCTCGAGCAGCACGGACAGACCCTTCCGCTCCTCGTGTCGGCCCAGGAAGAGCACCGCCGGCCGGTCCTTCGGCCATGGTGCGACGTCGCCGTAGCGGTCGGTCTCGACGCCGTTGAAGAGGACCTCGATGTCACCCTCGACCACCCGCCCGGCGGTGGCGCGAGCCGCCGACGAAACCGCGCATCGGGCAGCCAGCCGGCGGCCGAGTCGACGGGTGACGGGACCCAGCGCGCCATAGATGCGGCTCGTGCCGCTGCGATGGAAGGTGGCCACGAGCGGCGGGACGGCGCGGCTCACGAGGAGGCCGGTCGAGCACTCCGGGGGCGAAGGGCTCGTGCACGTGGACGACGTCGATCCCTCTCCGACCGCAGCTCGCGCAGGCCGCGCCGGACGGCGATGGGCGAGAGGGTGACGGGGGCCACCGATCCGTTGGCCGGCACCGGGACCGATCCGACCGGTCCGCACGAGGTCGACGCCGGCGGGCAGGGCGACGCCATCGTCGTCGAGCGGCGCGAAGACCGTCACCTCGTGACCGCGGCGTCGATATGCCCCGGCCAGCCCGATCACCTGGCCCTGGACGCCGCCGGGCCGGGACAGGCTGTAGGGGCAGACGAGCGCCAGCCGCAGGCGACCTCCCGCCGCCGATGCCGGGGGCACCGACTCAGTCGGTCATGGACCGCCGCTGGCGCCGCCGGGTCCACTTGACCCCGTACATGGCGTCGTCGGCCCGGCTCAGCAGCTTGGACGGGTCGGTGTCGGGATTGTCGGCGAAGACCCCGCCCACCGAGGCGAGGACGGTGAGCGTCCGGCCCTCGATCCGGTACGGGCGGGCCAGAGCGTCCGAGATGCGCTCGGCGATCCGCTCCATCTCCTCCTCGCCATGCTCGACGGCGCAGAGCACGACGAACTCGTCGCCACCCAATCGGGCCACGGTGTCCGACGGGCGCACGATGGCGGACAGGCGGCGGCCCACGGCCACGAGCATCTCGTCGCCCACGTCGTGACCCAGAGACGTCGTTGATCTCCTTGAAGTCGTCGAGGTCCAGCAGGTAGACGGCGACGCCGGGAGTGATGTCGTCGTCTCCTCCCCCGACGAGTCCGTCGCCGAGCGACCGCCTGGCCAACCCGTCGATGGCCTCCTGGAGGCGCTCGGCCAGCAGGGTTCGGTTGGCCAGTCCGGTGAGGGGATCGTGCAGGGCGAGCTCGGCCAGCCGTTCCTCGTTGCGCTTCTGCTCGGTCACGTCGTGCATGGCCACCACGGCACCGAGCCGCCGGCCGGCCTCGTCGACGAGGACCTCGCCGTTGACCACGACCTTGCGCGTGCCGCCGTCGTCCGACTCGAGCAGGAGCTCCACGTCCCGCAGCTGCTCGCCGGACAGGGCACGGAGCAGCGGGTGCTCGTCCGGGGCCAGCTCGGCACCGTCGGGCCACCGGAACCCGAGGTCGACGGGCATCGAGCCGATCGGGTCGTGATCGGTCGGCCAACCCATGCAACAGGCGCGCCGCCGGGTTGAACACGGTGATCCGACCGTCGGCGTCACAGGCCACGATGCCCTCGTCGAGGGTGTCGAGAAGCACCTGCGAGAACTGCTCCTCGTGCCGCAGCCGCCTGGCCGCCTGGCGCACGGCGGTGATGTCGTTGAACGACGCCACCGCGCCGGCGACCCGGCCGTCGTCGTCGAAGACGGGCTGTGCGCTGGCCCGCACCCAGAGGGCTGCCCGATCCGGACGGTGCACCTGGTAGACGGCGTCCACCGATCGCCGGCGCGGTCTCGAGGGCACGGACCACCGGGTTGGGTCCGGCACGCCCACTCGGGCCGTCCCCGTCGACCAGCTCGATGCCGAGCCGGCGGCTGGCGGCCAGCAGGTCGGTGAGCCGCTGACCGACCACCCGGACACGCGGCGCCTCGAACATGACCTCGAACGCCTCGTTGACCTGCAGGACCGTCCCCTGCCGGTCCACGATCATCACTCCCTCGACCAGTGACTCGATGACCGTGGACTGCCAGCGGTCCACTTCTCCGGTCGGAGCTGGGCGCTCGGCGGCCGGAGGGCGGCGCTCGACGGCCGGCGGCGGCGCTCTGCGAGCGAGCGGGCGGCGCTCTACGGGCGGGGCTGGGCGCTCGGTCGACCGGGGCTCGGCGCTCGATGGGAGAGGCTGGGCGCTCGGCGACCGGGGCTGCATCGCTCCCGGCGGGCACCGTCGGAGCCGGCCCGTTCCGGCCGTCGGAGCTGACGGCGGTCACGTCGCGGATGCTGAGCACGACCCCGCCCCTCGGCTCGAGGCGACCGGCCGCCACCACCTCGAGGTCGACCGGGGTGCCGTCCGGCCGCTCGGTCCCCACGTCGAGGAGCACCGACAGCCGCCGCCCCATCACCAGGTCGGCGAAGAGCGAATGCGCCAGCCCCGCGCTCTCGTCGTCGAACAGCCGGATGGCGTTGGTGCCGACCGCCTGGGCGGCGTCGATGCCGAGGACGCGCTCGGCCGACGGGCTCACGAAGGTGAAGCGGCCGCGCTCGTCGAGCACAGCCAGGACGTCGAAGGGATGCTCGGCCCGGGCGTGGAGCCGCGGTCCGCCGCACTCCGGTCGCCGTTGGCCGAGAGGTCGGGCACCGGCCGGGAGGGCGTGATGGTTCTCCGCCTGGGCACCACGATGGCAGCCCCGAAGGTCGTCGAGGCTGGCGTCGCCTGTGGGCGGGCGGTCCTCGAACTTGGTCATGCCCGCGGCCCGGTCCCGGTCGGCGGTCCAGAAGGGCTGGAAGACGTGCCACTGCTCGGGTGCGCGCCGGACCAGTCCCTCGAAGCGGTTGGCGATCTCCTGGGTGATGCGGCTGATGTCGGACCGCAGCGAGCCCTTCCGGGTGAGGTCGATGGGCGGCTCGACGATGGCGCGGTGGTCGCGCCCCGGACCGCTGTAGACGGCCCCGGTCACGAGCCGGGCACCCGAGCGCAGGGCGAGGGCGGCGGGACCGGCCGGCATGGTCGTCTTCTCACCGAAGAACTCGACGTCCACACCGGTTCCCTCGATGTCCCGGTCGCTCAGCAGCCCGACGAGGCCGCCCCGTCGGAGTTCGGCCAGGACGGCCTTCCCCGAGTTCGGCGTCCAGCGGGATCACGGTGAGCCCGATGGCGGCCCGCTGCTCGACGAAATAGCGGAACAGCTCCGGTGGCTCGATCCGCTCGGCCACCGCGGTCATCGGCAGGTCCGATGCAGCAAGGAACGCGCCCCCATACTCCCAGCTCCCGACGTGCGGGAGCGCCAAGATGACACCCTTTCCGGCTGCCATTCCATCCACCAGATGATGGAGGCCCTGCACGAACGTCCGCTGCACCACCTCCTGGCGCGGCGTACTTCCGAGGCGGGCCCCTTCCACCCAGTAGCGAGCGTAGGCGTGAAACGCCCGGCGTGCCCAACGGTCGAGGATGGCGGCGTCGGCGGCATTGCCCTCCTCGCCCCCACCACCCGGCGAAGGTTGGCCGTGACCATGGCCCGCTGCTCGTGCCGGACATGGAAGAGGACGTCGCCGACGGCACGCGCCCCGGCCAGCGCCACCGGCTCGGGCAGGGCCGACAGGGCTCGACCGAGCACCGTGTAGGTGCGGTAGACGAGCCGTCCCGTTTCTCATACGAGCCACCTGATCGGGCGGCGTCAGATCGGGCTCAGATATGGCGTCGACCGGCACGGGTGCGTACCCCTTGCCGGTCCTGACGGGCCTGCCGCGCCCGCCAGGTGCGCCCCGCTCGACTGGCCAGTTCCCCCTGTCGACGTGCCCGCCACCGCGACGGCGTGGCCGAGCTCCGGCGCCGGCCGAGCCGGTGTGTGGCACGGGCCCGGCGAGGCGCCGCGACTCGGTCGTGGGCAGTGGCGCCTCGGCCACCCGCCAGACCCGGACGAAGCGCCCGAGGGCGGTCACCCCGGTGAGCGCCAGCAGCACCCAGAGGACGGGCACGAGGAGCATGCTCGAGAGGAAGCCGACGCCGAGCAGGATCATCCGTTCAGCCCGTTCCATGAGCCCACCCTTGGCCACCAGCCCGAGCGACTCGGCCTTCGCCCGCTGGTACGACACGAGCGAGGTGGCCGCCATGAGGGCGAAGGGCAGCAGTACCAGGTGCCCCGGATGGGTGTCCTCGAGGTACCAGGCGACGCCGCCCAGAACGAGCGCGTCGGCCACCCGATCGGTCACCGAGTCGAAGAACGCACCTCGCACCGACGAGGTGCCCGAGGCCTTGGCCACCGGACCGTCGAGGAGGTCGTGGAAGCCGGTGATGGCCAGCAGTGGGATGGCCAGGTGCAGGTGCCCGGTGGCCACGGCGACGGCGGTGGCACCGGCGAAGACGAGCCCACTGGCCGTCAGCATGTCCGCCGTGATCCCCATCCGGACGAGCCTGCGTCCTGCTGGCCCGGTGCCCCGCTCCACCGAGTCGCGCCAACGGCCGTCGAACATGCGCCTCCTCCTGAAGGTCAACCCATCGTATCAGGGGCGCCCTCGGGCTCCCCGAGACCAGAAGCCGGTCACACCGCCAGATCGAGGGGTCGGATGGGGGCCATGACCAGGCTCGGGTCGGCCCGCCAGTCGACATCGGGGACGTCGATGTAGAGCTCGACCTCGTTGCCGTCGGGGTCGAGGATGTAGAGGCTGTGGGTCACCGTGTGATCGCTCGCCCCGACCACCGTCGCCCCTGCAGCCTTGCACACGAGCCAGCGCCTCCCGCAGCTCGTCGTCGCTCTCCCCGACCTTGAGCCCGAAGTGGTAGAGGCCGACGTGGCGACCCTTGGGCTGCTCGGCGGCGTCCTTTCCCACCTCGATGAGCAGCAGCTCGTGGTGGGTGCGTCCCGAGCTGAATGCAGCGACGGGTAGCCCGCTCCCGGCCGGCGTGACCCGCCTCCACCCGAGCACGTCGCCGTAGAAAGCGGCCGACCGCTCGACGTCGTGCACGTAGAGCACCAGATGTCCGAGCTCCTTGACCTCCATTGCGACCTCCTTGTCAGACACCGTCACCACCCATTCGGCACACCCGCCGGCGTCACGCACTCCCCAGTTGTGCGAACGCCGGCCATCACCGGCCATTCCCCCCGGCCCCCGTCTGCCGGAGGACGGCGACGGCGACGGCGCGGCTCAGTCCGGCCAGGCCCGGTGCAACCGCTCCCACGTCACCGGCAGGGCCTCCGGCAGCACCCGCACGCCGGCCACCGTGGTCATGAAGTTCGTATCCCCCACCCAACGCGGCACGGCGTGCAGGTGGAGGTGGCGGGGGATGCCGGCACCGGCGGCCCGGCCCAGGTTGGCCCCGAGGTTGACCCCCTCGGGCGAGAGGGCCCTCTGGAGGGCCTCCACCCCTCGGCGCAACGCCGACCAGAGCTCGCTCCCCTCGTCCTCGCCGAGGTCGGACAGCGTCCGCACGTGGCGCAGCGGGAGCACCATGAGATGACCGCTGGCGTAGGGGTAGGCGTTGAGGACGGCCAGCACCGCGCTGCCGCGCCAGATCACGCCGTTGTCCGGGGATGGCGCACCGCTGGCCACGATGCGACAGAACACGCAGTGTTCGGGGTCGTCGCCGGGAACCGGCTGGCCGCTTTCGGTAGGCGGACCGCTGGGCGCGGCGGTCACGTACTCCCCGCGCCAACCGGCCCACAGGACCTCCAGGCTCACCGCGGCCCTTCTGGCGATCGCCGCTCGGTGATCTCCGCCTCGAGCGCCTCGATGAACTCGGCCAGCGCCACGCCGCGCTCGGGACGGTCACCGCCCCGCCGGTTGACGCCCACCGTGCCGGCGGCCACGTCGTCGTCGCCCACCACCAGGATGTAGGGGATCTTCTGCAGCTTGGCCCGCCGGATGCGGGCGGCCAGCGGCTCGTCGGCCGGGTCGCTCGTGACCCGGGCCCCGGCGGCGACCAGACGATCGACCACCTTGCCGGCATAGCCCTCGTGGTCGTCGCGCACTCCCAGGACCCGCACCTGCTCGGGGGCGAGCCAGGTGGGCAGGGCGCCGGCGTAGTGCTCGAGGAGGATGGCGAAGAAGCGCTCGATCGAACCGAAGAGCGCCCGGTGGATCATGATCGGTCGGTGACGGGCGTTGTCGGCGCCCACGTACTCCATCTCGAACCGCTGCGGCTCTTGGAAGTCGAGCTGGATGGTGGACATCTGGTGGGTCCGGCCGATGGCGTCCTTGGCCTGCACCGAGATCTTGGGCCCGTAGAAGGCGCCGCCGCCCTCGTCGAGGACGAGGTCGAGCTCCATGGCCTCGGCCGCCGTCCGCAGGGTGGCCGTCGCCTCCTCCCATTCCTCGGGGCTCCCCACCGCCTTGTCCTCCGGCCGGGTGGAGAGCTCGAGGTAGAAGTCCTCCAGCCCGAAGTCGCGGAGCAGCGAGAGCACGAAGGTCATGGTCCGCTGCAGCTCGCCGCCCATCTGGTCACGGGCGCAGAAGATGTGGGCGTCGTCCTGGGTCATCCCCCGCACCCGGGTGAGCCCGTGGACCACTCCCGACTTCTCGTAGCGGTAGACGCTGCCGAACTCGAACAGCCGCATGGGCAGCTCGCGGTACGAGCGCTGCCGGCTCTTGTAGATGAGGATGTGGAACGGGCAGTTCATCGGCTTGAGGTAGTACTCCTGCCCGCCGTCGAGCTCCATGGGCGGGTACATCCCGTCGGCGAACCAGTCCAGGTGGCCGGACGTCTCGAACAGCCCCGACTTGGTGATGTGCGGGGTGTAGACGAACTGGTAGCCGCCGGCCTCGTGGCGCAGACGGGCGTAGTCCTCCATGACACGGCGGACGATGCCGCCCTTCGGATGGAAGACGACGAGCCCCGAGCCGATCTCGTCGGGGAAGGAGAAGAGGTCGAGCTCGGCGCCGAGCTTGCGGTGGTCGCGCCGCTCCGCCTCCTCCAGACGGTGCAGGTGCTCGGCCAGGGCCGCCTCCGACTCCCAGGCCGTGCCGTAGATGCGCTGGAGCTGGGGTCGCTTCTCGTCGCCCCGCCAATAGGCGCCGGCCACCCGCATGAGGGCGAAGTGCCCGAGCCGGCTGGTGCTCGGGACGTGCGGGCCCCGGCACAGGTCGGTGAAGGTCGGGGCGTTCCAGTAGGTGGAGACGGACGCTGGCGGCTCCGCCGTCGGAGGCGGCGTCGACCTCGTCGTGCGCCGGCGCCGACCGCCTCGATGATCTCCTGTTTGAACGGCTGGTCGGCGAAGAGGTCGAGGCCCTCCTCGATGGAGTGCTCGTGGCGGATGAAGGGCTGGTCCTCAGCGATGATCTCGCGCATGGTGGCAGCGATCCGCTCGAGGTCGTCGTCAGAGAAGTGGGCGCCGCCGGGAAGCTCGAAGTCGTAGTAGAAGCCGTCCTCGATCACCGGCCCGATGGCGAAGTGCGCACCGGGCCAGAGCCGGAGGACGGCCTGAGCCAGCACGTGGGCCGTCGAATGACGGAGCACGGCGCGACCCTCCTCGGACGTGAGCGGTGATCACCGACACCGCGGCTCCGTCGGGCAGGGTGGCGTCGAGGTCGACCTGCCGGCCGTCGACGGAGGCGGCCACGGCGGCCTTGGCCAGCCGGGGGCCGATGGACTCGGCCAGCTGGCGGGCCGTGGCGCCGGCTTCCAACTCTTTGGTCGAGCCATCGGGGAGTCGAACGGTGACCGCTGCCATCAGTGGGGCTGCCTTCTCATCGTGTCCGTCGGGTGGTGCGCTAGTGGGTTTACCGGCTCGTGGCCATGCGGCGTCGGGACGGGCTCGCCGGGCTCCGAGTCGGGTACCGCACTCCTCGGCGGACGGCCGCCACGCCGGACACTGGCACTCCGGAGCACTGCCTCCCGGGACCGGAGCGAGGCCGGTCACCTCGGTGAGTGACCGTCCGGCTCGTTCCCCTCACGGCACCCGCCCGCAGCGACGCGTCCGCCTACAGGCTAACCCCGAGCAGCGCCGCTCCTGCTCGGACGGGCCGGCCGGCCGCCGCCTCGGCATCGAGGGCGGCCAACGCCCCTGGGGTGTCGAGGTCGTCGTCGAGCCGGGACCGCACGGCAGCGAGGCCCCCGTCCCCGCTTCCTCGTCGCCAGTCGCCAGTGGGCGCGCCGGGATCGGGGGCGGCCCGCCATGCCTCCAGCCGCCGGGCGGCCGCCGGCATGTCCGCCTGGCTCCACTCCCAATCCGGCCGGTAGTGATGGGCGAGGAGAGCCAGTCGCACGGCGGCCGGCTCCCACTCCTTCAAGAGGTCGCCCACGAAGATCAGGTTGCCGAGAGACTTCGACATCTTGGTGCCGTCGAGGCCGACCAGTCCGACGTGCAGCCAGTGACGCACGAATGGCTTCTTGGTCACCGACTCCGACTGGGCGTTCTCGCACTCGTGGTGCGGGAAGACAAGGTCCCGCCCGCCCCCGTGCACGTCGACCGTCTCCCCCAGCTCGCGGAGGGCCAGAGCTGAGCACTCGATGTGCCAGCCGGGACGTCCGGGGCCCCACCGCGACTCCCAGGACGGCTCGTCGGGCAGCGACGGCTGCCACAGCACGAAGTCGAGCGGATGGCGCTTGTTGGGATCGTCCGGGTTCCCGCCATTCTCGGCGGCGAGGGCCAGCATGGTGTCACCGTCGAAGTGGCTCACCTCACCGAAAGCGGGGAAGGAGGTGACGTCGAAGTAGACGGCCCCAGCCGACTGGTACGCGCACCCGGAGTCGAGAACGGCGCCGATGAGCGTGAGGATGTCGGCGATGGCCGAGGTCGCCCGGGGCTCCGACCAGGCCGGGATGAGCCCGAGCGCGGCCATGTCGGCGTCGAAGCGGGCGATCTCCTCGGCGGCCAGGTCGAGGTAGTGGACGCCGAGCTCGCGGGCCTTCTGCAGGATGTCGTCGTCGACATCGGTGATGTTGCGCACGCACCGGGTCTCGTGCCCACGGTCGCGCAGACGGCGCTGCAGCACGTCGAAGGTCAGGTAGACCTGGGCATGCCCGATGTGGGCGGCGTCATAGGGCGTGATGCCGCACGAGTACAGGGTGACGAGCGGCCCCGGCCGGAAAGGGACCACGCTCCTTTGCGCCGTGTCGTAGAGCTGCATGGCCGGCGGGTCGCCTTCCGCTGCAGCGCCCAGCCGAATCCGGCGTCGCCCGGCTCGTCGGTCAGGCCCGACTCAGGCATGTCGTCCGTCCAGGTGGCCATCGTCGAAGCCGCTCAACCGAACGGAGGCGTGCACCTTGTGGAGGATGTTCACGGTCGTGAGCACGGCGGTGAATGATTCGATGGCCGCCGCCTGGGCGAGGCTGCCGGCGTCGATCGGCCGCAACCCTTCGATGCATTCGACGAGGGCGACGGTGGCGGCCGTGGCCTGCGGATGGTCCGAACAGACGAGAACGTCGGCGCCGAGCGGCGCGTCGAGCTTCTCCATCTCGGAGGCGGGAAGGTGGTGCAGGGCGGCGGACACCAGCGCCTCGGGGAGGGCCTGCTGCACGGATGCAGCCATCGAGCCGCGCGGCAGGAGCAAGCCGAGGAACTCCCGGCCCTCCCTGATGCAGCCCGACGACCATGGACACCACCACCGTGCCGGCCAGCGGTGGCCGAGAGCGGACGCACCGTGGACAGCGCCGCATCCCAGGGAGTGGCGACCACCACGAGGTCGGTCTCGGCCGCCGAGGCGTTCTCCGCTCCCGAGAGCCGCAGCCGGCGGTCGGGCCAGCGGTCGACGAGCTTGCCCGCCACCGCTTCGGCCCGTTCGGCGTCGCGCGAACCGATGACCACCTCCTCGCCAGCGGACGCCAGCCGCACGGCGAGACCACGGCCGGCCGGACCGGTCCCACCCAGGATCCCAATTGGCATCAGCACTACCCTTGCACACCGATTCGCGGTGGCTCCGAGAGGCAGCGGTAACCTCCCGGGCGCATGGGACTGCTCGACGGGAAGCGCATCCTGGTCACCGGCGTACTCACCGATGCGTCGTTGGCCTTCGCCGTCGCCCGGCTCGCGCAACGAGAAGGTGCCACCGTCGTGTTGAGCGGGGCCGGCCGCGGCCTCTCCCTCACCAAGCGCACGGCGCGGAAGCTCCCGGAGTCGGCCGAGGTGCTGGAGATCGACGTCACCCGGCCCGAACAGCTCGAAGCCGCGGCGGCGTCGCTGGCCGCCAAGTGGGACCGCATGGATGGGCTGCTCCACGCCATCGGCTACGCCGCCCCCGAGTGCCTGGGCGGGGACATGTTCCAAGCCAACTGGGAGCAGGTGCAAGAGGCGCTCCATGTGTCGGCCTACTCGCTCAAGGCGTTGGTCGAGGCGTTCCGGCCGCTGCTCACCGCGGCCGGCGCGGCAGGCGGCGCATCGGTCGTGGCCCTCGACTTCGACGCCACCGTGGCCTGGCCCGCTTACGACTGGATGGGCGTGTCGAAGGCGGCGCTCGAGTCTCTGTCCCGCTACCTGGCCCGCGACCTCGGCCCTGACCGGATCAGGGTCAATCTGGTGGCGGCGGGTCCGGTCAAGACGATGGCAGCCAGGTCCATCCCGGGGTTCCATTCCTTCGAGGACAACTGGGCCGAGCGTGCGCCCCTGGGCTGGGACGTCCTCGACACCGATGTGGTGGCCCGGGCTTGTGTCGCCTTCCTGTCCGACCTGCTCCCGATGACCACCGGCGAGATCCTTCATGTCGACGGCGGGGTGCACGCCGTCGGGCTCTAGAAAGAAGGCGTCACATGTCCCTTCCCGTCGACCTTCGGGCCCGAGTGGCCGAGTACGTCATTGCCGTCAACAGCCGGGACGCCCAGAGCGATCGCCGAGCAGTTCGCCCCCGATGCTGTGCAGGCGGACCCGGTCTCCAACCCGCCGAACGTCGGGCGCGACGCCATCGCCGCGTTCTTCACTGGCGGCATCGGGGCCAGCGACACGTGGCGCTTCGAGGCGAAGCGCGTCCACACCTGCGGCAACCACGTCGCCATCGACTTCGAGATCGCGGTGGTGACGGGCGGGCGGACCATGACCATCGACGGCATCGAGGTCTTCGACGTGGGCGACGACGGCCTCTTCACCTCCGCCCATGCCTACTGGGACGATGCCGATCTGACCTTCGGATCGGCCGGGTGAGCCGTCCGGCCGTGACCTTGCAGCCCTACCGGTGACGGCCCGGCCATGACGGACTCGAGCGTCGAGCTGACCAATCTCGTCGGCCGCTACGCCGAATGCATCGACCGCGGTGACTTCGACGGCATGGCCGACCTCCTAGCCCATGCCTCGGTCGGCGACGAGCACAGCACCTCCCTCCTGACAGGCCGGGACGCCATCAGGAAGCTCTTCGCCTCCACCGCCCGCCTCTACCCCGACGGCACTCCCCACACGAAACACGTGACGACCAACGTCATCCTGGAGATCGACGAGGGGGCGGATCGGGCGACCGCTCGCTCGTACTGGACGGTGCTCCAAGCGGTCGAAGGACTGCCGCTACAGCCCATCCTCGCCGGTCGCTACTTCGATGCCTTCGAGCGTCACGACGGCCACTGGCGGTTCAGCGAACGTCGCTTCGCCATGGACCTCGTCGGTGACGTGAGCCATCACATGCTGACCGAGCCGCCCGGCTGAGCCACTCGCCGAGCAGGAGACCCGAACAAGGCAACGGCCTGCACTCGTCATGCGTACCGTCCACCGACCTTGACCGCCTGCCGGAGGTGGCCGTACGTTTCGTCCCGAACGCCGGGCCCGTAGGGTCGGCACGACCCGGGGGACGCGGACATGGGACGACTCGACGGGACTGTCACGGTTGTCACCGGGGCGGCGTCCGGAATCGGCGCCGCCTGCTCGGAGCGCTTCGCCACTGAAGGCGGCCAGGTGGTGACCATCGACGCCGTGGGAGAGGTCGACCATCAGCTCGACGTGCGCGATGAGGGAGCGGTTCGTGACGCGTTCGACCAGGTTCTCTCCAGCGAAGGCCGGCTCGACGCCGTCGTGCACGCGGCAGGCGTTGCCGGAGGAGGGCCCGTGCACCTGCTCGACGCCGAGGAGTGGGACCGGGTGGTGAACGTCAACCTCAAGGGGACGTTCCTCATCGGCAAGTACAGCGCGCTGGCCATGCTCCCCGCAGGGCGTGGCTCGATCGTCAACATCGCCAGCATCGAGGGGATCGAAGGGAGCGAGGGTGGCAGCGCCTACAACGCCTCGAAGGGTGGCGTAGTGACCCTCACCAAGTGCATGGCCATCGACTACGGGCGGCGTGGCCTCCGGGTCAACTGCATCTGCCCGGGCGGCATCGACACGCCGATGCTGCACTCGATCTGCGATCCTCCGCGGGATGGAGCTCTACCGGGAGAAACTGCACGACGGACACCTGCTCGGGCGCTTCGGCCGACCGTCGGAGATCGCCGCCGCGGCAGTGTTCCTAGCTTCCGACGACGCGTCCTTCGTGACCGGTCATGCGCTCGTGGTCGACGGTGGCTTCACGGCCGGGCTCCGGGTCGGTCTGCTCGACCAGATCGGGTTGTGAGAGTGGGGACCGGGCGACCGGCACCGTTGCCTCCAAGCGCAGAAGCAGCAGGCGTGTCGAGGGCAGCCACAGGCGGCGACGTCGCGCCGGTCACAGAGGGCGCGGAAGGCGCGCAGGGCATGGAAACAAAGGAGCCAATGTGAGCGATCCCACAACCATGGACGGACCGAGCATGGCCCGGAGTTTGCGCCCGGTGATGGCCGAGGAGGCAGAGGCTTCCGAGCGGGACCGCACGTTGACCAAGCGCGTCGTCGACGCCCTGTGGTCGAGCGGCCTCATGCACTGGTACAACCCGGCCGAGGCCGGTGGCCAGGAACCGACTTTCGCCGAGATGATCGAGACGTGGATCGAGCTGGCCTGGCAGGACGGCTCCCTCGGCTGGATCGGGATCGCCAACATGCCGTCGGCCGCGGCCAGTGCCGCCTATCTGCCCGACGACGGGTTCAAGGAGGTCTTCGTCGAGCACGACAACCAGGTGACGATGGGCGGCCAGTTCTTCCCGAACGGCCTCGGCGAGGACACTGGCGACACCTTCCGTTTGACCGGCTCCTGGAACTTCGGCTCGGGGACGGGCCATTCGCAGTACGTGGCGGCCGGCTTCATACCAACCGTCAATGGCGAGATGGTGAGCGGTGACGACGGGATCCCGCACCTGCTGGTGGCCATCATCCCCCACGGGGAAATCACCTTCACCGACGGCTGGCACGTGCAGGGCCTCAAGGGAACCGGTTCCTACGACTACAACGTGACCGACCTGTCTGTTCCCAAGAGCCGCACCTATCGGCTCTTCGACCGCTCTCCGCAGCGTGGCACTAGCGCCGCTTTCCGGCTCGGCCTGATCCCGATTACGGCGGCAGGCCATGCGTCGTGGGCACTCGGGGTCTCGAAGAGCATGCTCGATGACGTCACCGAGTTGGCCAAGTCCAAGGTGCGGATGGGAGACGAGGCCTCGATCGCCCACCGCTCCACCTTCCAGCGGGGCCTCTCCCACCATCGGTCGGCCTGGCGGGCAGCGAGGTTGCTCGTGATCAACACGTTCACCGACATCGAGGGCTCGGTGAACGCTGGCGAGCCTCTTACACCGACCATGCGTGCCGACCTACGGGTCGCCGCCACTTACGCCACCGAATGCGCCCGGGAGCTCGCCGAGTGGGCACACCTCGCCGCCGGCACGTCGGCCATCCGCGAGGGGAGCCGACTCGAACGGGCCTTCCGAGACATGTACACGGGCACACAGCACGTCTTCATCGGCGAGAAGACCTACACCGACGCCGCACAGATCTTCCTGGGCCTGACCGAGGACCAATACGGCTTCTGAGCGGCGGCCGGGCTCAGGCCTTGGCCTTTCTCTGCCTTTCTCTGCCTTTCTCATTTTTCAAAACGGGCCGACCTGTCAACATTTCCTGACAGATCGGCCGGTTTTTGCACACCACTACGTAGGTTCTGACGCCATTTGCGTAACGGTCCCTATATAAGTAACCTTCTCCAGACATGGTGCCAGCCCGCACGCAGGAGGAACGGAAGGCGGACACCCGCGCCCGGCTC
The DNA here is from genome assembly GCA_963756195.1 of uncultured Acidimicrobiaceae bacterium. Classification (GTDB taxonomy): domain Bacteria; phylum Actinomycetota; class Acidimicrobiia; order Acidimicrobiales; family RAAP-2; genus CAVSNH01. Next base: position 83,499 of record CAVWMT010000017.1, on the reverse strand, counting down.
CTGGCGGCGGCGGCCGAGCTCTTCGCCGATCAGGGCATCGACGCCGTCTCGGTCGACGCCGTCGCCGAGGCCGCCGACCGGACGTCCGGAGCTGTTTACGCCCACTTCGGCTCCAAGCAGGGGCTGCTGCTGGCGCTCCTCGAGTCCTTCCAGGACTCGGCGCTCGCCCTGTTGCTGGCCGAGGTAGCCGTGAGCCGTTCACCCACGGACCAGCTTCGGGCAGTCTGGGAGCACGCATCGGGCGAGACGGGCGGCGGATGGGGCCTCCTCCAGCACGAGCTCTGGCTGCGAGCGGCGCGGGATCCGGACGTGGCCGCCGTCCTGCGAGCCCGTTACGCCGAGGCGACTCACTACAGCGCTCGACAGCTCGACAGCTGGACGGAACGGGTCGATGCCACGCCGGTTGCCGATCCGCACGACCTGGCCGTGCTGGTCCGGGCCCTTGTGACCGGCCTCGCCGTGCAACAACGGCTCGAGCCCGCCTCGGTCACCGACGAGCTCGCCGTGCGCGGACTCGCCGCGCTGGTCGGACTTTCCCACCGGTCCCGCGAACCGGCCGGCGCCCACGCTTCTTCGTCCCACACCGACCCCGCCACGACCTGAGGAGTCAATCCATGGACACCGAGATCCGACGCACCCTGGGCATCGAGTTCCCGATCTTCGCCTTCACCCACTGCCGTGACGTAGTCGCCGCCGTCACCAACGCCGGTGGCATCGGCGTGCTCGGCGCCATCGGGTTCGACCCCGAGCAACTCGAGGTCGAGCTCAGCTGGATCGACGAGCACGTGGGCGACCGCCCCTATGGGGTCGACATCGTCATCCCGGCCAAGTACGAGGGCATGGACGAGATGGACCCGGACAAGCTGGAGGCGCAGATCCGCGGGCTCGTACCGCCCCAGCACAAGGAATTCGCCCTCAAGATCCTCGCCGACCATGGTGTGCCCGAGATCCCCGAAGGGGAACGGCAGCCCAACGGCATGATCGGGTGGACGGCCGCTCACGCACAGGGCCTCCTCGACTGCGCCCTCCGCCATCAGAACGTCCGCCTGGTGGCCAACGCCCTCGGGACGCCCCCACCGGACGTGGTGCAGAAGGTCCAGGACAGCGGCCGGCTCATCGGTGCACTGGCCGGCTCCGTACATCACGCCCGCCATCACCAGGCGGCGGGTCTCGACTTCATCGTGTGCCAGGGGTCCGAGGGCGGGGGCCACACCGGCGACGTCGGCAGCATCGTGCTGTGGCCCGAGGTGGTCGATGCCGTCGCTCCCATCCCGGTGCTGGCGGCCGGCGGCATCGGGAGCGGGCGGCAGATGGCGGCGGCGTTGGCCCTCGGCGCCCAAGGGGTGTGGTCAGGCACTCTCTGGCTGACCGTCGACGAAGCCGACGTCCCGCCCAAGCAGATGGATTCTTACCTGGCCGCCACCAGCCGGGACACCGTGCGCTCGCGGTCCTTCACCGGGAAGCCATGCCGGATGCTGCGCAACGACTGGACAGAGGCCTGGGAGGCAGCGGATTCTCCCGATCCCCTGCCCATGCCGTTGCAGATGATGGTGGCCATCGAGGCGGTGTCGCGTGGCCACCGCTACCCGGATCAGGCCAAGGACGTGAACTTCAACCCCTGCGGGCAGGTCGTCGGCCGGGCCACGACCGTGCGCAAGGCAAGAGACGTCGTCTATTCGATGGTCGAGGAGTACCTCGAGGCTGCCGAACGCCTGCAGTCGCTAACCAAAGTCTGAGGGAGCGCACAACTAGACGAACGCTCGTCTGCTCTCCCTCCGACGCCCGATGCGAGAATCGGCCAGGTACGTATCCCGGTACAAGGCGTAGGTGATCCGGTCGTAGAACCTGCCGTCATAACGGATGTGGGCGCGAAGCCTGCCCTCCACGATGAGCAGGTCGCCGTATCCCCCGACGAATTTGGGGAACATTGAACTCGGGAACATCCAGGTAGATCTTTCTCAACGGGTATGTGGCGAAGAGGTAGTCGATGAAGACCTCGAACGCCTCGATGGCGAATCCCGTGCCCACTGCCTGCCGGTCGACGAGTCCCCCGATGTACGTGTACCCACTGGTGAAGTCAGGTCCGTAAGCCACCACATGACCGAGCAACGTTTCCTGATCTCGTGACTGCACCACGAACTGGGTCAGGACGCCCTCCATGAGCTTCCTTTGGAAATGTTCCATGCTGGGAATGACACCGCCAAACCGCCATCGCGGGCCCAATTTCTCGTCCGTGGCCAACCCGTACAAGAACTCCAGGTGCTCCGGCCGAACGGGGATGAGCCGGACCCATCGACCACTGCGCCCGGCGGGCTCAAAAGCGGCCGGTGGCGATCCGCTGCTCTCATCGAAGGACAATCGGACCCCTACGTTCGCTCAACTTTCCATCGGTGACATGAAAGATCCCGATGCTTTGGTACTCGATATGAATTCTGTCAGTGACCAGGCGGCCGGAGTCCCGTAATAGGCCCCGGCTGCCTGCTGCAACCGTGACGAACGTCGGCGTTCGTCGCGGTGGTCCTGAACCCTCCACCAAGCCGACAGCCGGCTCACTGTCCGAGCCATCAGGTCCGCCCTCCCGTTCGATGACACTCGATTGGATGGTCCCCTCTCCGAACAGCTGATATGCGAATTTTCCCCTGTCCCCAAAGCAATCCTCGAGTGTGAAGGCGACGTCGACGAGATCGGATCCAAGGAACTTACACAGCGCCCGCATGTACTCAATATTCTGGACTCGATGTTGTGGGGAGCCGGGAATGTCAATGGGGTCATGGTCGCGATACTTCGGATGGAAGAGGGCATCGATCGATGCCATCTGGTGCGAGTTCAATACTTCGTCGACGAAGTTCTCGACAAGCTGCGCCCCCGGGGATCGATCCTTCACAAGGCCTCCACTCGCTCGATCGCATCCATCTGCCGCCACTCCTCACCCAGGGCGTCTTCGTAGTAGACGTACGCATCGTGGACAGTCCGGATAACGGGGTACACCTCTGGCTCGGTGATTGCCACGAACCCAGCGGCTTCCTCGATGAACAGGATCAAGTTCAGCATGTCGACAGAGTCGAACCCGAGGTCGTCAGTCAATGACGCTTCCGCCGAAGGCGGCGATGCCACGTCGAACTCGGTGACCAGGAGCTGGATGAACTCAGGCTCCGGAATGCCAGCATGTCTCTCTGACATCAGCTGCTCATCTGGCATTGCTCGCGACAGCCCGAGCGCGAGATCTTCCCGGAGGGCGTCTTCGGAATGGTGCCTGGTTCGACCAGTCGCACCTGCGCGATGCGTGCGTCGCACCAGTTCGAAGCGACGTGGGCAAGCAACCGCTCGACTTCTCTGTCGCCACCATTCTCCGACTCCGCCATAATGGCAACAGCCTCGCGGCCCTTCGACTCAACCCCGAATACGGCGACGTTGCCACGCCAGACGCATTCCAGTTGGGCCAGTTCGCGCTCGATCTCATCGGGATAGATGTTGCGGCCGCCGATGACGATGACGTCCTTCCGCCTCCCGCAGATGATCAGTTGCCCGTCCGCGATGTAGCCGAGGTCACCGGTGTCGAACCAAATGTGAGCGAACGGGACCTCGCCCAGGTAGCCCGGGATCAACGAGGAGCCACGCATCATTACCCTTCCGACCTGGCGCTCGCCCACCTCCGATCCGTCTTCGGACTGAATGGAGACCTCCATTCCCGAAAGGGGTGATCCGAGTTTCGCAAGCTGCCGGCTCGCTCCTTCGGATTCCAGCTCCGCCGGGACGGCGAGGCCTTCCTCCAGACGCCGCCGATCGACTGCATCCGACTCCAAGCCCCGACCGATCTCCGGAAAGGTAACCGCCAGGGTCGCCTCTGCCAATCCGTAGACGGGGAACACGGAGTCCGGCCGGAGGCCATACGGTTCCCCGTTCGCCGTGAAGGTCCGGCACGTCCCAACGTCCACGGGCTCCGCTCCGTTCATGGCGAGACGGAGGGGAGACAGGTCCCCGGGAGGGTGAGTCTCCAACAGGGTCGCGGCGATGCCGTAGGCGAAGCTGGGACCTCCCGTGATCGTCGCCTGGTACTTCGAGCACCAGCCCATCCAGTCCCATGGCTGCTGCGCAAAGAGATTCGGGTCCGAAATGACGAGATTCGCCCCCGAGACCATCGGCGTTCCGAGGAAGCCGATGAGCCCCATGTCATGGGAAAGAGGAAGCCACGATACGAATGTGTCGTCCTTCGCCTTCAGCTGCAAGCCTTTGACGATTGCCAGGTGATTTGCATCGAGGCAGCCATATGGGATCAGTGCCACCTTCGGTGTGCCGGTGGTCCCACTGGTCGCCTGCATGATGGCAACGTCATCGTCGGCTGGTGTTCCGGCACCGGGGTGGTAGACGCGTTTTTCGCCCGCCGCGTCGATGTTCCATTGCGTGAGCGAGATCGCGTCTGCGTCATCGACCAGAGTCGCCAGGTGATCCTCGTCCCCGAGAACAAGGATCGGATCGATGGCCTGTCGGAGCACCTCGAAACGACGACGCAGGGCTTCTGAGCGTCGAGATCGCATCGGTACAGCTGCGACCGAAAGTGCGGCACCCGCGGTCCACACCGCCAGGATGGCTCGAATGTGATCCAGAGATGTCCGGGCAGCCGTCATCACGACCGAGCCGGGGCCGATTCCGCGAGCTTGCAACCAGGCAGCCCCTTGCTCGGCTTCGGTCAGGAGGTCGCTCCAGAGAATGGTTCGCTGACTGTCGGGGCCGATGACGGTGAGCCGTCCGGCGGACGCCGACGCGAGCTCGACCTTTGAATGAATGTTCACGCGACAGTGAGCTCCGATCCTCGAGCCAGAGACGCTCGATCGAGTCCGAGGACTCGATTTCGAATCGACCGTGATGACATCAAGGTCGACCGAACGCCTCGCCTATACAGCGAGGACCGTGCCCCATGCTCTCTCGAACCGATCAGTTCTCTCGAATCACCGGCCCTACCGATGGAAATCGATGACCTAGCCCGGTGAACTCGAGCGACTCCTCGATGTTACGAATGAGAAACGGTGGACATCTCGATGTGGCTCGACCCCGAGTCCTTCCACAAGGTAACGCTTTGGCTGTCGCCGAAATTGATGCCGGTGTAGCAATAACTGCGCGACTCGGCGTCCGAACCCAGCGTGAAATCACCAGTGTTGGCAACGAGGGCACCGTTGTTGACGAACTCCAAGTGAGCGCTGAACGAATAGCTGTTGTCGTTCTTCCCTACCCCGCACAAGGCGTCCTGGGAGGCCGGCTCAGCTGCCTGGTCGTATTCCTCGACCACCGTGTTGTTTCCGGATCCGTAGGTCGGCCCGATCCAGGTCGCTCCGGCTGGCGACGCCAGGCCCACAACGCCCAGACCGATGATCGGCGCACCGGCTGCAATGGTGGCGGCGCCGAGCCGGCCCAACCTCTGAGACTTAGCCATTAGTTCCGTTCTCCTGTCTCTCCGCCTTACCGCCTTGGAATATAAATGATCGCACACTGACATTGTTCGGTCAAAGCTCGAATTCCGTCCCACTTTCGACGCATGAAGCGGTCGGCCGAACGCGCTAAGTGCCCGCCTCTGCCGGGTACATGAAGGCCCGAGGAAGGGATTCCGACCCCGCCCTAGCCAGTTTCGGCCGATCAGCGAAGGCAAAGGGGACCTGGCCGGCACTCGATGGATGCCATCTTCGAACCTCCAGAGGCAAGCCAGCACGGAATGTGCTTCGGGCGGTTCGCAGAACAGCTGAGCCGGCCCACTCCGAGACGTGCGAGGCCAATGGTCACTCATACGACCGCCTGTTCCCTTTTGCCCGGTCGGGCGCGATGATGGCGGGGCGACAGGCGCCGATGGGACGCGGTCATAGACGTGGAAGGGGAGATTCCATGTTGGTAGCCAACCTGCTCCAGCAGAAGGGGTCCGAGGTGGCCACCGTCCCCAGCGGTGCGAGCGTCGCCACGGTGGTCGCCGAGCTGGCCCGGCACGGTGTCGGAGCGCTGGTTGTCTCTCCAGACGGCCAGGTCATCGAAGGGATCGTCTCCGAGCGCGACATCGTGCGCCGCCTGAGCGAGTTACGCATGGCACTGCTGTCGGAGCCGGTCTCCGCGATCATGTCGACGACGGTCCGCACCTGCACGCCAGAGGACGACGTCGCCAGCATCATGAGCCTCATGACCGAGCATCGCATCCGCCATGTACCCGTCGTCGAGCACGGGCGCCTCTGCGGCATCATCAGCATCGGTGACGTGGTGAAGTCGCGGATCGGTGAGCTCGAGAAGGACCGGCACGAGCTCATGGAGTACATCACTGCTCGCTGAGCGCAGCACTGATCCGGGGCACGACCCCGGCTGGGCCTTCCACCCGGCCCACGGCTCAGCCACCGCGGATTCGTCGGACGACCGGATAGCGTCTGGTCATGCGCGGGCTGCCCGATCGCCCACTGCGGCTGGCGCCGGCATCCGTCGGCGACTATCGCGAGCTGGCCCGCCGCCGCCTCCCCCGCCAGATCTTCGATTACGTCGACGGTGGCGCCTACGAAGAGTCAACGCTCCGCGCCAACCTCGCCGATCTCGGCAGCATCCAACTGCGCCAGCGCGTGTTGCGCGACGTCTCCAAGCTGGAGCTGTCCACCACCGTTCTCGGCCAGGAACTCTCCATGCCCGTCGTCTTGGCCCCGGTCGGCATGGGCGGGATGATGGCCAGGCGGGCCGAGGTGCAAGCGGCCCGGGCCGCGGCCAAGGCCGGGGTCGTCTTTTGCGAGTCGACCGTCTCCATCTGCAGCCTCGAGGAGGTGCGGGAGAACACGACATCGCCCTTCTGGTTCCAGCTCTACGTGATGCGCGACCGCAGCGTTGGCGAGCAGCTCATGGAACGGGCGGCGGCGGCCGGATGCCCGGTGCTCGTCCTGACCGTCGACCTCCCGGTGACCGGTGCCCGCTACCGGGAGACCCGCAACGGCCTCATCGGGAGGCAGTCGCCGGCCAAGCGGATGGTCCAGGGCGTCGACTTCGCCCTCCACCCGAGCTGGCTGGTGGACGTCGGGTTGCGGGGACGCCCACACACGTTCGGCAACCTCGCCTCCGCCCTCCCCGGAGCGGTGACGCCTCGGGACTTCAAGACCTGGATCGATGGCAACTTCGACCCATCGGTCACCTGGGCCGACCTGGCCTGGGTCCGCGAGCACTGGGATGGCCGCCTGGTGCTCAAGGGGATCCTCGACCCCGAGGACGCCCGACGGGCAGCCGACCACGGGGTGGACGGAGTGGTCGTCTCGAACCACGGGGGTCGCCAGCTCGACGACACCCCCTCGACGGTCACGGCGCTCCCCGCAGTGGTCGACGCCGTCGGAGACAGGCTCGAAGTGCTGGTCGACGGAGGCGTCCGCAGCGGCTTGAGCGTGGCCAAGATGCTCGCCCTCGGGGCTCGGGCCTGCCTGGTCGGCCGGGCGTGGGCGTGGTCGGTGGCCGCCGGCGGCCAGGCTGGCGTGGCCCACATGCTCACCGTCCTGCGCAGTGAGCTCGAGGTCGCCCTCTCGCTTACCGGAGTTGCCGACGTGGCCGACCTCGACCGCTCCGCATTGGTCGGCCACTCCTCTGGCTGAGGGCGTCCTCTCAAGGTCGCACCCCTGCAGGTCGATCTCAACAACTGATCTCACGGAGCGAGGCGGTGACCGGAACCGTGGCTGACTACAAGAAGTACCTGGTGAAGCCCTCTGCCGGGTTGCTGGAGCCGGACGAGCCGATCCTTGCTGGAGCGCCCTGCCTTCCCAGGGGAGCCATCACCAAGCGAGCGGTCGGATCCATCTTCGGTGTGGTCGGCAATCTCGTTGCCGGCGACGCGGCGACCCGTGGGCACAAGCTCGCCGGATCGACGCTGCCATCGGTGATTGCTCTCGGTGTCACGCCCAAGCGACTGCTCGTTTTCGCCATGGGGCCCGTCACAGGAAGACCGAATCAGCTTCTCTTCGCCATCCCTCTCTCGGACGTAACCGAGGTCCGCTGGGCCCAGGGCCGGGCAGTCGGCATGAAGAAGATGAGTCTCGATATTTCCCTCGCCGACGGTTCCGACGTGAACCTGGACATCGCCCGCGAACACATGAGGCACGGACGGAAGGTCCAGGAGGCACTAGTTGGCCTCGGCGTTCCACAGCGGCCTGACACTGACTATCCCGCTCTCAGCAAACGGGGTCGAAGACAGCAACCGTGAACGTGGCAGAATCGGAACATGAGGTGGGCGAGCCTCGTGGCGCAAGCTGTCGGGCTTCTGGTGATGGCCACCGTTCTCTTGGGCTGGCGCTCGCGCTGGACAACTCCTGCGTCGATCCGGGTGGCTCGCACCAGCTCGGCTGCAATCCCGCCCTGTACACAAAGGGTTGCAACCTGGTTGGCACGCACATCTAGAAACCCGTATTGCCGCATCCCGCCATCTGGGCGATCCCGACGATCATCTGGGCCACCACCGCAGTCCTGATCGTCCGCAACTGGCGAGGGCCGCCGCCGGGGTGGCCCTGAGTCGGGGCTCAGGGCAGGAACGAGGAGGCCGGCCGCTAGACCCTGCCAGAGACGGCCGCTGGATCCTGCCGGAGAATGGCGAAGGATCGGCAGGACGATGGTGCCGACGACTTCATGTGGGTGGCCAACGTGCTTCCGCTCATGGCGAAGCTCGCCGCCAAGCTCCGGCCGTCACCGACGTTGGCAGCGGCTCAAGCGGGCGCACCTTCCTCGAGCCACGCCAGCCCTCCGGCCAGGTGACGCAGGTAGGTGGGCGTCTCCCAGGCCCCGGGGAAGTGGCCGAGGGCGGTGTAGAAACTGCGCCCACGGCTCCCGCCATCGCTCCCGTTCCCTAGGCACCAGGCCAGCGGGAAACCGCAGTCGGGAACGCGGCCACCGGGTGCGTCGAGGTCGACCTGGCCGTCGGCCAGGCGAAGGAGCACTCGTGCCTCTGGTCGAAGGTCTCGGAAGAGGTAGACCTCGTCGTGCCATGACCACTGGCCGTCGAGGTGGGCGGTCGACGGGTGGTCACCGTCGACCACGTCGACGGTGAAAGACTGCGTCCACGGATGCCCGTCGAAACGGGCACCGATGATCTCGCCATAGCCAGGCCAGGTGTGGCAGGCGTCGGTGGCCGAGTGCACGCCGAGCACGCGGAGGTCACCGGCGTGCCAGGACTCCTCGACCGTCGCCCGCTGGGCGGCGGTGAAGGGCGTCTCCCCGATGGTGAAGAGGGCGAGGACGCAGGGCTGCCGGAAGGCGGCCGGGGCCAAGTCGGCAACGTCGTCGACGACGACCGGCACCCGCCCGGACATCTCGCCCAGCTCGGCCAGTGCGGCGATAGCCTGACCCAGCACGCCGTGCACGCCGGCCGGCCCGTCGCTGTACGGGGCGACCTGGGTCAGGATGTACATCCGCCGTTCCACGGCTCCTCCTCTCCGCCGGATCCAGCGGCCGCCATCGCGCTCGGTCCGTTACCCGAGCCGACCAGCGTGGGCAACGGACGGAAGCGCTGGATCGGTGACCCAGCACGTCCCCTGGGGCTTCCCACTGACAGTGAGTTTGCACAACGATGACGGCGGCACGTTGTTGTGGATTTCGACCACCTGGTACTCGGTCGGCCCGTAGAACTTGTTGGACCCGAACGTCCACACCGGTGAGATGCCACCCGGGAAATTCTTGATCCGTGACATGGCCTGGACGAAGGTGCGCCGGTCGAGGTGCGAGCCGGCGTTGGTCGCCGCCGTGGCGAACAGGCGGATGGCGGTGCACCACGACTGGACCGGGCCCTGCTCCTCGATGTACGGCTCCTGGGGTTTTTCGTTGCCGACGGGCTGCGGGTACTTTTTGTGCCACGCCGTGTAGCAGCTGCGGACGCCGGGGTCGTAGCCGCCCTGGCTCTCGGGAACAGCGTCGTCGATGCCGCCTAGGGTTTCGGTGGTCACGCCCTCCTGCCCGTTGAGCGCTTGCTCGTAGGGCGTGGGGATGAGCCCGAGCGAGGACGTGATGCTCTCCTCGTAGTCGCTCAGCAACAGCTTGGGGAAGTAGTTGTCGGACGTCTCGGCGCTCAGGAACGGGAACATGGCGTTGAACGGGATGAGGGGGATCACCGAGGTCACCCCGGCCGACTTGAGCTTCTGGACAATGAGCGGGGCCTCGGCTGTTGGTGGTCGCCGTCTCCGACGGATCGGCGGCCAGGGTCAGGACGGTGGGAGTCACCCCGGCCCGCTCGAGGTCGGGCAGCAGGTACTGGTTGAGGGCGGTCTGGTCGCTGGCCCGGTCACCGGCCACCACCGCCACCTTCTGGCCGGCGCCCAGCCGCCCCGAGCTCAGGCCCCAGTTGACGAGGGCCTGGAGGATGGCGGCGTCGTCCGGTCCGGTCCACCACAGATAGGGCGCACCCTTCTTGGTCCAGTTGCGTCACCGTCGTCCACTGGCTGATCAGCGGCGTATGTCCCTCCTGGGTGATGCACAGCTGGTCGTCCCCGGTCCACGTCCCGACACCGTCGATCACGGCGAAGGCCGCCGGGCTGCCCTCCGTCCAGTCCTTGCACAGTGCCCGCATGCTCGTCTCGTTGGTCGGGTCGAAGGTCACGATGATCGGGTTGATCTTCTTCCCGTGGATGCCCTTCTTGTTGACCAAGCCCACGAAGAACTTGATGGCCTTGGTCTGCTCGCCGAACTCGGCGTCCTGAGCGAAGCCCTCCTTTCCGGCCAGCGAGTTGAGCGACACCACCGGGAAGACCACGTTGATCTTGTTGCCGACGATTCCCCGGGTGGAAGTGCTGGCCCGGTTGATAGTGCCGGCCAAGCCACCACTCGAGGCCGCGCCGGCCACGCCGATAGCCGGGGCCGAGGCCGGCGCCGTGGCCAGATAGACGCCGAGGCCGCCGACCATGGCCACCATGGCCGCGACGGTCCGCAGCTGGGTCGATCGCGACCGATGGCCGAAGCGGCGCACCGCACGCCGGCCCACATGTCGCGGACGGATGGGGTGTCGACTGACTCGTTCATCGGACACGGCGGAAACCTCCTTCGGCGCAGGCCCTGCGGCCCACCGTTCCCTCATCGACCATCTCGTTCCACTACCCCGTTTGACCGCCCGTTCGTCGTTCCTGTCGTTCCCCCGCCCCCGCCACCGTTCCGTCCCGGCCCCCGTCCCGTTGCCGCTGGCCACCGCCCCGGATGGAGTGAGCGCCTCGGCACTCGCCCCGAGATAGGCGGCGAGGGCCCGCGGATCGCGGCTCACCTCGTCGGGCGTCCCGACCGACACCACCGCTCCCGCTTCCATGACCACCACGTGCGAACACAGCGCGAACACGAGGGGCACGTCGTGTTCCACGAGCAGGATCGTACAGTCGGCCACCTGGTGAAGTCGCTGCAGGAGGGGCACGAACGCCTCGGCCTCACGCTGGGCGATGCCGGCAGTCGGCTCGTCGAGCAGGAGCAGGCGGGGCTCGGCGAGGACGATCGAGGCCAGGTCGACGACCCGCCGGGTGCCCGTCGAGATCTCGGCGGCGCGGTGCCGGCGGAAGCGGCCGAGGCCGAAAGCGTCGATGACCCGGTCGACCGCCTCCCGCTTGCGACGCTCGGAGCGGCGGGCCAGCGGGAGCTGCAAGGTGGTCCCGAGCACGCTCACCGGGCGCCGGGCGTCCTCGCACACCATGAGCACCTCCTCGACCGAGAGGTCGGGGTAGAGCCGGCAGTCCTGGAACGACCGGACGACCCCGAGCGACCGGCGCTCCTCGGCCAGGAGATCGCCCACCTCTTCGCCGTCCACCCGCACGGAGCCCGACTCGGGCGTCACCATGCCGGAGATGGCGTCGAGAGTCGTCGTCTTGCCCGAGCCGTTGGGACCGATGAGGCCAACGACGGCGGCCGGCGGGACGTTGAGCGAGACGTGGTCGACGGCGTGCAGGCCGCCGAAACGCACCACCAGGTCCGTCACCTCCAGAGTGGCCGGACCGGTTGCCGGCATCACACCACCTCGCCGGTGAGCGGCTCGGACAGGCGGTCGGTGGACGGTCACCTCGATGTCCGGCGTCGGTCCCGGACCGTCGCGGCCGAAAGGTGGATGCCGGCGAGCGAGCAGCCGATCGACGCCGTCGGCGGCGGCGTCGCCCGATGCGATGCATGACCTCGGCCAGTCCGCCCGGCAGGTAGAGGATGAAGGCGAGGAGGCCGAGACCGCTCGTGAGGAACTGGATGGTGGACGTGGTGCCGAAGATGGCAGGCAGGCCCACCAGGTAGACGGCGCCCAGCACGGCGCCGGGCACGGAGCCGAGACCGCCGATCACCACCATGGAGATGATGAGCAGGAGAACGTCGGGTCGAAGGTGTCGGTGCTGAACCGCTCGCTGGCGAAGGCCAGGCACACTCCGGCGTAGCCGGCCATGAACCCGGAGAGGGCGAAGGCGAGCAGCTTGGTCCGCACCACGGTGATGCCCATGGCCGCGGCGGCGACCTCGTTGTCGCGCACGGAGACGAGGCGCCGGGCCACTCCCCGGTCCCGCCACATCCGCACCATGAGCACGGTGAGGACGAGCACGCCCAGCGAGAACCAGGCGAAGGCTCGCTCCGAGCCCAGGGAGATCCCGAAGAGGTCGGGGCGGGAGATGAGGGTCGACGCCGGGTTGGGCAGTCCCGTGCACAGCTCTTGCCCACCAGCGGCACCGTCCAACACGGCGTGGCCAGCACCGACACCTGAATCCACAGAGCGAAGGCGAGGGTGGAGACGGCCAGGTAGAGGCCGCGGAAGCGCAGGGCGGGCAGCCCGACGATGGTGGCGATCACCGCTGTCACCGCGCCGGCGAAGAGCATGAGCACGACGAGGGGCATGGAGGACCTGAGGTGGGCGGCCATCACGGCCCCCACCGCCACGAGACCGAACTGCCCGAGTGAGACTTGCCCGGCCCAGCCGGTGAGCACGGTGAGGGACAGGGCGATCACCGCGTAGATGCAGATCTGGCTCAGCAGGTACGAGTTGCCGGTCGAGATCACGAAGGGCAGAAGTGCGACGACCACGACGGTGGCCACCACGCCTCCGGTCCCCACCCGCCGCCGAACGACTGTCGGCGCCAGGCGCGCCGCCATCGATCCGAAGAGCCACGTCGACCGCTCGTCGGTGCGGGCCCCCTTGCGCAGCGCGGCCACGCGGACGAGCAGCACGGCGAGCAGGAGGGCGAACATGATCGTCTGGACTGACGCGGTCGACGAGATGTTCCAGTTCGAGGATCTCGTAGATGATCCCGACGGCGATGCCGGCCACGAACGACACGGTCAGGTTGACCATGGCCCCGATGAGGGCGGCGGTGAGGGCGAACAGCAACAGGTCGGGGCTGAGCGGCTGGGTCAGCACGCTGGTCTGCCCGGGCGAGGCCAGGATGGCGGTGAAGGCCGAGAGGATGGCGGCCAGCGTCCAGGCCATCGTCGAGGCCCGCCGCACCCACACCCCCGACAGCCGCGCCGAGTCGGCGTTCTCCGACATGGCCCGCATGGCCAGCCCCCAAGGCGAGAACCGAATGAAGGCGGCGAAGGCGATGGCCACCACCGGCGCCACGATGAGGGTGAGCACGGCGCCCGGGTCGAAGACGAAGCCGTCCACGGTGAAGGAGAGGTGGATAGGCACCGGGAAGGGGTTGGACAGGTGCTTCGGGAGGATGAAGGGCAGGGCGGTGAAGACGAACAGCACCTGGGAGAGCCCGATGGTGGCCACCATGACCAGCACCCGGGGCCGCTTGAACAGCCGGCGCAGGACGAGCTCGGAGAGGGCGCCCATGGCGGCGGCCAGGGCGATGGCGAGGACCAGCGAGAACCAGTAGTTGAAGCCGAAGTCCTCGTCGCACTTGACCAGGAAGACGGCGGCCACCACCCCGAGCTGGCCCTGGGCGAAGTTGAGGACCCGGTTCGTCTTGTAAACGAGGACCAGGCCCATGGCCAGAAGGCCGTAGTTGAGCCCGACGACGGCTCCCTCGAGGAGGACGAATCCCGGGATGGACACCGGGTCAGCCCAGTCCGGTCCCGGCCTCGGCGAGGAACACGGGACGCAAGAGGTCGTGGCGGTCGAGCAGTTCGCGGGTCGGGCCGTCGAAGCGGATCTCGCCCCGCTCGAGAAAGAAGGCGCGCTGGGCGATGGACATCGCCCGGTTCACGCTCTGCTCGACGAGGACGACCGTCGTCCCCTGGCGATTGACCTCACGCACCATGTCCATGAGCCGGTCGACCGTCTTCGGGGCGAGGCCGAGCGCCAGCTCGTCGACGAGCAGCAGCTTGGGCTGGGTCATCATGACCCGGGCGAGGGCCAGCATCTGCTGCTCACCGCCGGAGAGGGTGCCGGCCACCTGATCGAGCTTGCCGGCGAGCTCCGGGAAGGCGTCGAGCGCGTCGGCGACGGCCTGGGCCGCCCGGTCCCGGTCGCTGGCGCAAGGTGAAGCCCCCCACCCGCAGGTTGTCGCGCACGGTGAGGCCTGGGAAGGTCATCTTGCCCCCGACCAGCAGGGCGACCTCGAGGCTGATGATCTGCTCGGGCTCGAGGAAGGTCGAGTTGATCCCGTAGAGGCGGATGACGCCGCGGTGGGGGTGCTCGAGCCCGGACACGGCGCGCAGGAGGGTGGACTTGCCGGCGCCGTTCGTCCCGAGGAGGGCGACGATCTCTCCCTGGGCCACCTCGAGGTCGATGCCGAACAGCACCTGGTTGGTGCCGTAGTAGAAGTCGAGGTTGTGGATCTGCAAGGCGGGCAGGTCACCGCCGGCCGCCCGCCGCTTGCCTTCGGCGTAGCGCTCGAGGACGTCCTCGATGACCATGGTGATGTCCCGTTTGACGTGACGTGACCCGAGGGCCAGGAAGATACCGCCGGCCACGCACACCGGGCCGATAAGGGTGAGGGCGACGATGATCCCGTGCAGGCCCCCGACGGCGTCGGACACGGCGCCGAGAAGGACGCTGCCGGTGAAGCCGCCGAAGACGAGTGAGTACACGCCGAACATGGCGAAGCAGATGGTGCGCATCTCGGCCGGGGCGGTCGCCGCCAAGGGTGAGGAAGATGCAGATGGCCAGAGGTTGGACGGCGGCGTTGGCCACCGTCTGCAGGGCCACGCACATCCACAGCTTGGGCACGTACAGCGAGGCCACGTAGAGAATGCCGTAGACGCAGATGCAGATGCCGGCGATGGCCATGGGCCGCTCGGGAGCTTTGCGGAAGTAGCGGTCGCCCAGGACGTAGGCGACGGGCAGGCCGAGAAAGGCGGCCAGGCCGATGATGGCGTAGACCTCACTGCGGCCGGCCACGTCGAGGCCGAACTTGTCGGCGAAGAAGAGGCTTCCGAACAGCGGCGCCCCGGTGCCGGCGAAGCCGAGAATGGCCACCGAGATGAGTGCGTAGTAGAGGGAGCGGATACGCAGCAGACGGGTGACGGCCGAACCGAGGAGGACCCGCGGCGCGCCCTCCTGCTGGGTCTGGAGATCCATCCCTGACGAACGCAGGATGTGGCTCTCCTCGTTGGCCCCCTTCGGCGGCTCGTTGATGGTGAAGAGGGCGAAGCCGAGCGGGATGCCGACCAGCGCGACGAGCAGCCCGTAGCGCCAGTTGTGGGCCACAGTGACGACGAATACGAAGATAAGGACGCCCACGGTCTGGGACAGCGGGTCGCTGAGGTTGTGCCAGCTGAAGATGCGACCGCGGCCCTCGGTCGGGTACGCATCGGAAAGGTAGGAGTTGTGCACCGTGTTGTTCACGCCGGTGCCGAGCGAGGCGGCCAGGTAGAGGAAGGCGAAGGCCCACACGTTGGGCGAGAGGGCCATGAGCGATCCGAACACGGCGAAGAAGAGCAGGGCGAAGGCCGCCACCAGCTTGCGGCTACCCCGGTCGGCGAGAACGGCCAGAGGCACCGCCCACAGCAGCTGGGCCACCTGGGCGACAAAGGCCACGGCGGCGAGGGCGGTGTTGTGGATGTGGAAGGAGTGCTCGAGGTTCTTGCCGATGATGGCGATGCCGTTGCCGAATGTGCCCGGCACCATGGCTGCCGCCGTGAGCAGGACGAGAGGCGCCCACCCGTATTGGCGCAGGATGTTGATGCAGCGGGGGGACTTCCCCTCCCCCGTCCCCGGCATGACGTTGAGATCGGCGATGGCTTCCTTGTCGCCGTGCTTGGCCACGGCCTCCTGCAACAGCTCATCAGGGACGGCGAAGTCGAAGAGAGCCTGGTCGACCATCGGGCGGGAAGCCTATCCCTGACACCCGTGTCCAGATTGGTGCGCGGCGGCGCTCCGTCGGTCGCTCGCGCCGCGTCAGTGCCTTCGGGCCGGAGGTGACTCCGTGGTCAGTTGGTCAGACCGTTGGCCTGGTCAGTTGGCCTCGTCAGTTGGCCTCGTCAATGGACCGGGGTTGGCCTGGTCAATGGACCGGGTCAGTCGGCCGGGTCAGTCGGCCGGGATTTCGGCGGCCAGAGGGATGCCGGCCTTCTGCGCGCTGGCGTCGATGGCAGCCAGTTCGTCGTCACTCAGCGCGAGATTCTCGAGTGCGCCCAGGTTCTCGTCGAGTTGGGCGACGCTGGAGGCGCCGATGATGAGCGAGGTCACCCGCGGGTCGCGGAGCGCCCAGGCCAGCGCCATTTGTGCCAGACGCTGGCCGCGGCCTTCGGCGATCGTCCGCAGCTCGTCGATGTGGCCCAGGAACTCCTTGCCCATGAGGTCGGGAAAGAGGGTGGTGCCCTTGGCCCCCCGCGAGTCGGCGGGGACACCGTCCTTGTAGCGGTCGGTGAGCAGACCCTGGGCCAGCGGTGAGAAGGCGATGCACCCGATGCCCTCTTGCTCGGTCACCTCGAGCAGCCGTCGCTCGATGGAGCGGTTGATCATCGAGTAGTTGGGCTGATGGATGAGCAGCGGCGTCCCCATCTCGCGGAGGATGCGCGACGCCTCGACCGTGTCCGAGCTCGAGTACGACGAAATGCCGGCATAGAGGGCCTTGCCCGCCCGAACGGCGGCATCCAGAGCGCCGAGTGACTCCTCCATAGGCGTGTCCGGATCGGGGCGGTGGTGGTAGAAGATGTCGACGTAGTCGAGGCCCATCCGCCGAAGGCTCTGGTCCAGGCTGGCCAGCAGGTACTTGCGGGACCCGAGGTCGCCGTAGGGGCCGGGCCACATGTCCCACCCCGCTTTGGTGGCGATGACCAGCTCGTCGCGGAACGGAGCGAGGTCCTCGCGCAGCAGGCGGCCGAAGTTGAGCTCGGCGCTGCCCGGGGGCGGTCCGTAGTTGTTGGCCAGGTCGAAGTGGGTGATGCCGCGGTCGAAGGCGCGACGGACGATGGCCCGTTGCACGTCGAGGGCGCGATCGTCACCGAAGTTGTTCCACAGCCCGAGCGAGATGACCGGCAGGAGGAGGCCGCTCCGGCCGCAGCGGCGGTACTCCATCGACTCGTAGCGGTCGTCGGCAGGGGCGTAGGCGGGCACGACGGGCGAGCGTAGCGTCGGCGTGCATCCCGGTTTCGAGGTCGCCGTGCTCGCCAGCCGGCTGCGATCATCCGGCCAGTGCCGAAAAGCAAACCCGGTCCGATCCCGAGCGACTCGGCTCCGTTGATCGGGATGGCCCATCTGTGGCACGTGCGGACTTCGGGAGGTTCATGCCCAAGGGCTACAGTGACCGCCGCGGGCGGAATGGTTCCGACAGGTTGGACGACCGTCACGGCGGGTTGCCACCGACGTGCCATTCGGCCAGCCAACCCATCGGGTCAGGCAGCTGGAGGCCAACATGCAGGTGACGATCATCGGTGGCGGCAGCTACCAGTGGACCCCCGAGCTCATGGCCGACCTCTTCGGCACCGAGTCCCTCCGGGGCATGCACCTGGTCCTCGAGGACATCGATCCCGCGCCGCTGGTCAAGATGGAGGCCCTGGCCGAGAAGCTGAGCGCCGAGATGGACGCCAAGGCAACGCGTGGCGACCACCACCGACCAGCGACGGGCACTGGACGGCGCCGACTTCGTCATCGTGACCATCTCGACCGGCGGCTTCGAGTCGATGGCCCTCGACCTCGACATCCCGGCCCGCCACGGCATCCGGCAATCGGTCGGCGACACCGTCGGGCCTGGGGGGATCAACCGGGCCTTCCGCAACGTCCCGGTCATGGCCGGCATCGCCCGCGACGTCGAGTCGATCTGTCCCGACGCCTGGTTCCTCAACATCACCAACCCGATGACGGTGCTCACCCGCACCGTGACCGAGGTCAGCAACTGCAAGGTGGTCGGGCTCTGCCACGAGGTAGGCAACTGGTGCTGGGACGTGGCCCTCATGCTCGGCCTCTCCCATGACACCGTCCGGCCCACGGTTAGCGGGGTCAACCACCTGCCCATCGTTCCCGCCCTGGACGTCGACGGCGCCGATGGGATGGCCATCCTGCGCGAGCTCATCGACGAGGTGGGCGGCCTCGAGGCCCTGGCCCCGGCACCCGGCCAGGAGGAGGCACCGCAGTTCTCGAAGCTCGACTTCGCCCGGCGCCACCGCCTGCAGCTCACCCTGCTCGACCGGTGGGGAGCCGTGCCGGCGGCCAATGACCGCCACGTGGCCGAGTTCCTCCCCTCCATCCTCACCGAGTCTTCCGGTTGGGGGGCCGACTACGGGATCGAGCTCACCAGCATCGCCCGCCGCCAGGAGCATCAGGACGGCTACATCGCCGACGTCGACGCCTGGCTGGCCGGCACCAAGGACCTCCAGACGTGGCAGTCGGGCGAGCTGCCCGGACCAGTCATCGATTCGCTGGTCACGGGGACGCGCCGCGAGGTCCCGGCCAACATCCGCAACGTGGGCCAATGTCCCGACGTGCCGCTCGGCGCGGTGGTCGAGTCGATCTGCGTCGTCGACGCCGACGGGGTGCGCGGTCGCGACCAGGCGGCCCTGCCGGCGCCGTTCGCCGAGCTCGTCCGTCGCCACGTCGCCGTCCAGGAGATGGTGGTCCGGGCCGCGCTCGACGGCGATGGCGGCCTTGCCCGCAGCGCCTTCGCCCTCGACCCGCTCGCCGGCCGGGGGCCGCTGGCCGACACTGAAGCCATGGTCGAGGAGCTGCTGGCGGCGACGGCCCGGTGGCTCCCCCAGTTCTCGCTCGTCTGCAGCCTGACCCCGGACGAGGAGCACCGCCGATGAGCATGCGCATTGGCTTCATCGGGCTCGGGGCCATGGGTCTGCCCATGACCCGCCACCTCGTCGAGGCGGGACATGCGGTCACCGTGGCGTCGCGCAGCCAGGGACCGGTGGACGAAGCCGTCGGGTTCGGGGCCGCCTCCGGCGCCTCGCCGGCGGCGGTGGCCGAAACGAGCGACGTCACCATCCTCTGCGTCCCCAACTCCCCCGAGGTCGAGCAGGTGGTCACGGCCATGCTCCCCGCCCTCGGGACGGGCAAGACCGTGGTCGATTGCTCGACCATCGACCCCGACGTGGAGCGGGCCCAGCACGAGCGGGTCTCCGCCACCGGAGCCGCCTACCTCGACGCACCCCTCTCCGGCGGCACGGCCGGCGCCCAGGCCGGCACGCTCACCTTGATGGTCGGCGGATCGGCCGACGACCTGTCCCGGACCGAGCCCGCCCTGCGTCCCTTCACCGGCCTCATCGTCCACGTGGGCGGCCCGGGCATGGGCCAGGTGGTCAAGCTGTGCAACAACCTCATCTACGCCGCCCAGATGCTGGCCACCGCCGAGGCCACTGCGCTGGCCGAGAGGTCGGGCGCCGACCTGGCCAAGCTGCACGAGGTCCTCGTCCACGCCACCGGCGACTGCGTCGCCGTCCGCACCCGGTTCCCGGTGCCCGGGGTCGTGCCCGAGAGCCCGGCGTCGAACGGCTGGGCCCCGGGCTTCATGACCGACCTCATGGCCAAGGACCTCGACCTGGCCATGGGCTGGGCCGACCGGGTGGACGTGCTCCTCGAGACCACGCCGCTCGCTCGCAACCGTCTCGGGCAGGCCTCGGCGGCCGGGTACGGGCGCGAGGACTTCTCGGCCTTGGCCAAGGTGGTGCTCGGCCGGCCGGCGGGCACCACCGGGTGAGCCGGCCGTGGACGCTCGGCCCGGAGTTCCGCCCGCTGAACCCGCCGCCGCTCGGCCGGCGTCGAATTGCCCCGGCGCGGGCACCGCTCCGCCGGCAGTACCGGCGGTCTCCCGATCCCCGCCCTCATCCTGGCCGCCGACCACCGGGCCCGGGGAGTGGCCACCATCGAGAACTACGCCGACTACGTGGGGGCGGCGCGAGCCGCCCTCCCCCACTGCGACGGGCTGCTGGCCACCGCCCAGCCTCTCGGCGACCTGGCCGCCGTGGGCGCCCTCACCGATCACGCCACCGCACCTACCTCTCGCTCAACCGCACGGGCTCGCCGGCTCCGCCTTCGAGCTCGACGACCGACTGGTCACCACCGTGGCCCGGGCGGCGGCCGACGGGTGGACCGGCGTCAAGCACATGACGCGCATCGACCTCACCGACGCGCGGACGGCCCCAGCCCTCGAGCTGCTCGGCCGGGTGATCGACGAAGCCGACGACAGCCGGGCTCGAGGCGCTCGTCGAGTGCGTCGGATGGCGCGATGGACGCATGGCTCGCGACACCGACACCATCGTGCTTCGCCGCCGTCATCGCCCACGACATGGGCGCCCCCGTCCTCAAGGTCCCGGTCCCCGACGAGGAGCCCGGGGTGGCCGCGCATCAGCCGCTGTCGACCGGGTGGTGAGCTCGGTGGGTTGCCCCGTCCTCTTCCTGGGCGGTCCGTGGCGGGACGACGACGACGGCTTGGTGGCCGAGGCAGCCGACGTGATGGCCGGTGGCGGGGCGGGTCTGGCCATCGGCCGCGCCATCCTCCAGCACACGACCCGGCCAAGATGGCCGAGACGGTGCGGAGCGTCGTGCACCGCCGGTGAGCGCCCGCCGCCGGTGATCCTTACCATCGACCTCGGGTCATCCTTCACCAAGGTGGGTCTATGGACCACGCACGGACTCGCCGGCTGCGGCCGTGCTGCCCTCACCACCTCCCGCCCGCAGCATGGGTTGGGCCGAGCAGGACGCGGCATCGTGGTGGGCGTCGGTGGTCGCCGCCTCGGCGGAGGCCCGGGCCGCCGCCGGCCTGTCGGGCGCCGCCCGGGACGTCGAGGTGGTCGCCTGCTGCGGGGCCCGCCAGACCTTCGTCCCCGTCGACGCCACCGGCGCGCCGACGGGACCGGGCATCCTCTGGTCGGACCGCCGGGCTGCGGACGAGGTCGCCCCGCTGCTCGATCGCATCGGTGGGGCAGACGCCGTCCGGGCCCGCACCGGTGCTCCGCTGGGAGCAGAGTCGGTGGCGGCCAAGCTGGCCTGGCTGGCCCGGCACCATCCCGACCGTCTCGACGGCGCCCGTTTCATCCTCACCCCACGTGACCTCGTGGTGGCCCACCTGTGCGGGCGGTACTGGCACCGACCGCGACCATGGCCTCGCGCAGTGGGCTCTTCGACCTCGACGGCTCGGTGGTGGCCGAGCTGGCCGGGCCGGCGGTCGGGCTCCTCCCACCGGTCGTTGGCCAGCGACGTGGTGCTCGGGCGAGGTCCTCGCCTCCGTCGGCCGACGAGCTCGGCGTGCCGGCCGGCATCCCGGTGGTGATCGGCGCTGGCGACCGGGCCTGCGAGGTGATCGGCACCGGGGCCGGCCCCGACGTGCCCATGGTGAGCTGGGGCACCACCGCCAGCGTGGTCGTGCCCGTCGACCGACGTCCCGAGCGGGTCCCGGCCGGGCTGGTGGTGAGCCGCGGCAGCCGCGCCGGTCGCCGGCCGCCGACGTCGGGCGACCGAGGCCCCGGCTGGCTCCTCGAAGGCGGCCTGTCCTCGGCCGGCGCCTTCCTCGACTGGCTGGCCGATCTCACCGGCCGGTCCCCCTCGGTCCTCATCGACGAGGCCGCAGCCGTCCTCCCGGTGCCCGCGGGCTCGTGGCCGTGCCCTGGTTCGGCGGGGCGCGGGCGCCGTGGTGGCGCGACGGAGCGCGAGCCGGGTTCGTGGGAGCGAGCCTCGACCACGACGCCGGCGACTTCGCCCGGGCCGCCGTCGAGTCGGTGGCCGCCGAGGTGCGTCGCTGCCTGGTCGGCCGCCGGTCAGGCCGAGCGGCCTGATGACAGCGATCGGTCGAGGCGGCCGGCGGCAGTAGGGACGGCAGGCTGACCTTCAGCCGGCTGGCCCTCGGTGGCCGCGGCAGTGTCGACACGCTCTGGCCGGCGGTGCTCGCCGCCGTCTGCGGATTGCCGGCGGTGGCACGCCGCTCGGGCGAGGCGGCCTCGGCCGGGGCAGCCTGGCTCGCCGCTCGGGCCATCGGCCAGCCCATCACTCTCGACGACCTCGACCCCGAGAGCCACCGTCGTCGAACCCGACGAGCAGACCACGACCGCCTACGAGCGCTGGCGGGCGCGGTCCGACGGCGTGGCGGAGGTCCTCAGTGCGCTCGATCTCGGACCTGGTGCGGTCGGCGACAGCCCGTCGCGGTAGGGCCGGCGGGCTGCTCAGTCGGCGGGCATGGCCGGCCCGAAGGGCCGGTCGCCGCGCAGGGTCACCCGGTGACCGAGACGCCTGGCGTCGCCGTAGTCGTCGATGGCGTAGTGCATAGTGGCTCGGTTGTCCCAGAACGCCACCGATCCCTCCTGCCACCGGAACCGGCAGGTGATCTCCGGTATGACGCTGTGCTGGTAGAGGATCGAGAGCAGGCCGCTGCTCTCGATGTCGGACAGGCCGATGATGAGCTGGGTGAAGTGCTTGTTGACGAAGAGACCCCGCCGACCCGTCTCGGGGTGCGTGCGGACCACCGGATGGATGGCCGGAGTGAGCTTCTCCCGGAACTCGCCGTTCCAGTTGTAGCCCCCCTTCTCGTCGACCTCGGCGGCGAACCAGGGGTCATGATGGACGGCGATGAGCTGGTCGCACAGCTCGCGGATCGGCGGCGACAGCCGATCGTAGGCGTCTTGCAGGCTGGCCCACATGGTGTCTCCCCCGACCTCGGGGATCTCGCGGATGTAGAGGATGGATCCGAGCGCTGGCGTGTCAACAAAGGTCACGTCGGTGTGCCACCACGAGGCGCGGTCACCCCGTTGGGCGTCGATGGCCAGCACCTTGGAGTTGCTCTCGATCGACGTGATCACAGGGTGGGCCTCGGTGACCTCGCCGAATTGCGAGGCGAAAGCCTCCTGTTCGTCCGGGGTCATCTCCTGGTCACGGAAGAAGACCACGTGATACCGGTTGAAGGTCTCCCGCACGGCCGCCACCTGGCTGTCGGCCAGAGGCCGGGAGATGTCGACACCGTGTATCTCGGCCCCGATGATCGGGGGTGAGCGGACGAACGTCGAGATCCGAGGTGGTGACCATGGGGCCATTGTTGTCCCGCACCGGGCCGGCGACAAGCGTGCACCCCGTTCGGAGAGTTGCCCGCCGGCGGCCACCGCCCGGTTCTTGCCGCGGCATTAGGCTCGGCGCTCCGTGCCGGACGACCGGCCCCTCCGGGTCTGCGCCCGGCGGAGCGATCGACACCAGGACAGCAGGCGAGGAGGTGGAGCGCACGTGAGCATCGACATGACGGGAGCGCGGCTCCGCAACCTCTCCCCCTGGTACCAGTGGATGACGCGGCTGGCCGAGACCACCGTGGCCGATCCCCTGCCCGGTGCGGACCCGAAGCACCTGGACCCCTGGCTCGACCGGCGCCGGGCCCGGCTCACCGAGCTGCTCGGGCCCTGGCCGAAGCCGGTGGACCTCGACCTCGAGGTCACCGAGACCGAAGCCGCCGACGGGTACCAGCGCCACCGGGTGGTCTTCGACGCCGAGGACACCATGAGCGTGCCCGCCTACCTCCTCGTCCCCGACGGCCGTCGCCAGCCGGGCCCCGCCGTCCTCGCCGTCCACGGCCACGGGCCCGGCAAGTCCATCGTCTGCGGCCTGGAGACGACCGAGGCGCCCAACGGCGACTACGCCCACCAGCTCGCCCAACGCGGCTTCCTGGTGCTCGCTCCCGACCTGCGCTGCTTTGGCGAACGGGCCGACTGGTCGCCACCCGACCACTACCGGTGCGACACCAACCTCGTCCACGCGGTGATGGCCGGGTGGAACCCGCTCGCCCAGAACCTCTTCGACCTTGGACGGTGTCTCGACCTTCTCGTCGATCACCCACTCGTCGACCCGTCGCGCATCGGCATGTGCGGGCTCTCCTACGGGGCGACGTGCACCCTGTTCCTGACCGCACTCGACCCCCGGGTGGCGGCGGCCGTGGTGAGCGGCTTCTTCTCCTCGTGGAAGGAGGCCCACAAGATGCCGCTCAACATGTGCGGATCCCAGGTCATGCCGGGCATGCTGGGCCGAATCGAGCACGTCGACCTCGGCGCCCTCATCTGCCCTCGCCCCCTCCTCATCGAAACCGGGACCGAGGACTACCTCTTCCCGGAGGCCACCGCCCGCGACTCGGTGGCTCAGCTACGCCCGTTGTACGAGGCCCGGGGTGCTGGCGACGCCCTGGTGCACGACGTCTTCGAGGGCGACCACCAGTGGCACGGCGCCCTCGCCTATCCCTTCTTCGACCGCTGGCTCGGCGACCCGGGACAAGACGGCACCGGCACGAGCCACTAACGGGACGGCCCCCCTGACGGGCACCTATTCGGTCGCCCCGGTCAGGTCCAGCCCAGCTTGGCCGCCGAGGCGGGTTCGAGGTACAGGGTGGCGCCGACCTTGGTACGCAGCGCTGAGGCCGGACAATCGGGTGAGATCTGTCCTGAGAGCGCGTCGGAGACCGGCACGGCCTTGCGGGCCTCGGGCACGACGGCGAGGACGGTGGTGGCCCGCAGCAGGGCGGGGACCGTCACCGTGATGGCGCGCTGCGGGACGGTGGCCAAGTCCGGGAAGTGCCCCTCATTGACCTGCTGACGCCGGCAGGGCTCGTCCAGCTCCACCTCCTTCACATCCGAGGGGTCGTCGAAATCGGCCACACCCGGGTCGTTGAAGGCCAGGTGCCCGTTCTCGCCGATGCCGAGGCAGCACAGATCGAGCGGGAAGCGCCGCAACAAGGCCGCGTACTCGACGCAAGCTACATCCGGCTCGGCCAGCCCGTCGACGTAGTGAGCGGCACGCGGATGCACCCGGTCGGTGATCCGCTCGCGGATCCACCGCTGGAACCCGGCCGGGTGGTCGGGACCGACGCCGACGTACTCGTCCATGTGGAAGATGACCGTCTCGGACCACGGCACGTCGCGTAGGGCGCAGAGCGCGTCGACGAAGGCGAGTTGCGAGTTACCGGTGGCGAACATGGCGTGGGCCTCGCCCCGCGCCGCGACGGCATCCCGGATCACACCGGCCGCGGCCACGGCGGCGGCCTCGGCGAGGTTCTGGGTGTCTCGTAGATCTCGACGTTGAGCTGGCCGACCCGGCGGGAAATCACCGAATCAGGCCGGGCCGGCCGGCGGTGGCACCGGCATCGGCTGCCGCCAGCGGGGGCACCATGTTGGTTCGGGCCACCTGGGCGAACCAGTCGGCGCTGGACTTGGCCCGGCGCTCGAAGGTGGTGCGGTCGACCTCGTGGAGACCGAAGGTGGGCCGGTAGCCGTCGGCCCACTCGAAGTTGTCGAGGAGGCTCCAGGCGAAGTAGCCGCGCAGATCGATGCCGTCGTCGAGGCACCGCCGCAACCCCTCGAGGGCCTCGGTCATGTAGCGCACCCTCTCATTGTCGTCGGTGGTGCCGATGCCGTTCTCGGTCACGTAGGCGGGCAGACCGGTCACCTCTGTGGCCCGGCGCACGGTGTGCTCGGCTACCCGCGGCCAGTACTCGTAGCCCATCTGCGTGGCATGGCCGTCGGCGACCTCCTCGATCGGCCCCTCGGGGCCCATCCGCGCCCGGGTATAGCCCTGCACCCCGACGAAATCGTCACCGGCGAGCTCGCGGAGGAAGACGTCCTCCATGAACTCACGGGCGGCCGCGCACATGTCCTCGCCGCCAGGCTCGGCCATGAACTCGGTCATCGAAAGGGTGATCCCCACTGGGAAGTCACCGGGACCCGACCGCAGGGCCTCAGTGGCGGCGTGATGGCAGGCGACGAGGTTGTCGACCACCCGGCGATGGCCCTCGAAGTCCCCGCTTCGCCCGGGTGGGAACCGTCCCATCAGATAGCCGAGGAGGGCCATGACGTTGGGCTCGTTGAGCGTGCAGACCATGCCCATGAGCTCGCCAAGGCGGCCGGTCACCTGCTCGACGAATCGCCCGAACCGGGCCGGGGCATCGGCCCGCTCGAAGCCGCCCTCGGCCGCGAACCAGCGGGGCACCGTGTAGTGGTGGAGGGTGACGACCGGCAGGACGCCCCGCTCCTGGCAGGAGGCCGCCATCCGCCGGTAGTGGTCAAGGGCGGCCACCGAGAACTCACCGTTGGCCGGCTCGATACGGCTCCATTCGACGGAGAACCGGTAAGCCCCGAGCCCCATGCCGGCCACCAGGCCCACGTCCTCGGGCCATCGCTCCCACGAGTCGCAGGCGTCACCGCTCGACTCGGCACACGGCGAACCCTCGGCGTGCTCCCAGTCCCACCAGTCGTTGTTGGTGTTCCCGCCTTCGATCTGGTGAGAGGCCGTCGCCGTCCCCCACAGGAACCCGTCGGGAAAGGCGCAGCCGGTTGGCGTTCCCTCGCCGGCCCCGGAAGCCATGGGCGGACAGTAACGCGGTGGTCACCGCCTTGGCCCACCGGTCCCACCGGGCGGCGGGCCTATCGTCGGACTGTGACCGTGCGGTTCCGCATCGTGGGCACCGGGCTGCCGGGGCGTCGCTGCGGGCCGGCCCCTACCCCCCGTGGCACCTACGAGAACATCCACGTCGGCGTCCAGCGCGGCTCCGAGGTGGTCCATCTGGTGCCAGGCGATGCCCCGCTCGCCCATTTCGAGTTCGAGGTCACCGTGCGCGACGGGCGGTTCGTCGGGCCGTTCGTCCACGGCCGCGGGGAACGGTTCGTGTACCTGAGCTGGGGCGAGCTCGAAGACGGGACGTTCCGGATGTTCCGACGGGCGAAGCTGCAGCTCGGCCACCTCGACCCCGCCGCCGTCGACGGCCGAACCGTGCAGGCCATGCTGGGCCTGAGCGACGAGCGTGGCCATCCGCTGTGCGCGTCGGTTCGGCCCCCCCGGGTCGTCTGGACGGTCGAGTAGACCGTCAATCAGGAACGTCTCGCCCGCGGCCAGCGCCGCGAGCCGGGTTCCGCTGACCCGGGCAGGTGTCTGTCAGGGTCCAGGCTCTGCTCCGGGGCGACGAAGATGCTCTCGTGCAGCTCGGTGAGCCGTGACTCGAGCGCGGCGATGGCCCGAGCCAGCTCCCCGAGCTCGACCACCCCGCCGGGAAAGAGGTCGGCTCTCGCCCCTTGCTTGGCCTTCTGGCTCATCATGTCCCACGCGGCGGGCGTGCCACTCGACTCGGTCAGCGACCAGGCGCTGTGGATGGCTTCGTTGCGGCGGCGGCGGCAAGTGTTGGCCGCCCGGCGCCAGCTCCGGAACTCCTCCAGTTGCTCGGTCACGCTGTCCCCGTAGGCCACAAGCAGCGCCTCGATGGTGTCCCACACGTTCTCGACCCGCTGACCGGCCACCATGGCCCGGGCCATGGTCTCGTCTCGGCTGCCGACCAGCCCCATGAGGACCAGGCCGGAGACGACCTCGAGTAGCGACCAGTTGGCGGCCACCCGACCGATGGCCAGGTAGAGCTCGTCCTCGGCCCGGTGTGACCGGTGCTCGGGACGTCGCCCGCCGGCTCGAGAACCGCAAGATGCGGCCGCCCCCGCTCAGGGGCAGGAGGCCGCGGTTGGCCCGCTTCATCCGTCGGTCTCGCCGGTCACCGCGCCGAGACGTGGCCGCCCCGTCGCCTTCCCCGATGGCTCCGTTGCCGATCACATCCTCGGAGCCCTTGATAGGGGCGCCGTCGATGGGCATGGCGTCGATGGGCGTGGCGTCGACGGATCGAGGCGTTCCCCCGTCCCCCGGTCGGTGCTCGTTGTCGCCATCGAGACCCATGCTGCGCCGTTCCTCCCATCCGGCGGCACCGGCAGCCTCGCCACCCCGGGCCAGCCGGGACCTGGAGCGGGAACGCTATCGGAAGTCCCCCTCGCCGCCCCGGTGGCGCGACGAGGCCGGCCGGCCGACTCCCAGGGGCGGCGCTCATCGTCGGCCGGTAGGCTTCTGAACAGGGTCAGGGTGCCGACATCCGACACCCGGGGAGGCGAGTCGGTTGAGAGCTGCGGCGGCAAACGGGCTGCGGACAGGCAGGCCCTATGTGGTCGTGTCGGCCGACGCCCATGCCGCCCCCGACGACCTCGACGAGTTCCTTTCCTACGTCGATCCCGCCCATCGGGAGCAGGTGGCCGAATTCGGCGAGCTCTCCTCCACGGCCATCTCGATGTTCGGCGGGTTCGACCCCGGGGAGATCGACGACGCCGACTCGGTCCGGGCGGTGGCCACTCGCCGATTGGCCGGCATGGGGGTCGACACCGACCGGGCGGCCAGCTGGCTGGCCCGTTACGGAACCGACTGGGTGGTCCCCTCGGACGGCGGCGGCCGCCGGCTGGCCGTGCTCGAGGAGCAGGGCATCCACGCCGAGGTCGTCTTCCCCGGCCCGGTGCTGGCCGGCGCCATCTCGCCGGCCATGTACGTCGGCGCTCATACCAACGAGAACCTGGAGCCCATGTGGCCGGCCATCCACGCCTACAACCGGTGGCTGGCCGACTTCTGCTCGGCGGCACCCGGCCGGCGGGCGGGATGCATCGCCATCGACCTCCATGACATGGGGCGAGCGACCGAGGAGATCGCCTGGGCCCGCGGCGCCGGGCTCTTCGGCGGGATCATGCTGCCGGCCATGTCGCTCGGTTCCCGCCTACCGGGCTACGCCGACGAGTACTACGAGCCGCTCTGGAGCGCGTGCGAGGAGCACGGCATGGTGGTCAGCCTGCACACCGGCGCATCGGGCATGGCCACCGACGCCCGTCAGCTCTACGACGCCAAGCACGGCGGCTATCTCGGGCTGTACGAGGTGTTCGTCTTCACCCGCCGGCCGCTGTGGTTCCTCATCCTGGGTGGGGTCTTCGACCGCCATCCCGACCTCAAGGTGGTGGTGACCGAGAACGGCGCCCAGTGGCTGCCCTCGCTCGTCCGGGACCTCGAGGCGTTCTTCGACACCCACGGGGGCGCCCCGGTCCGCTCATACCTCTCGATGCGGCCGTCGGAGTACGTGGACCGTCACGTCTTCATTGGGGGTTCCCTCATGCAGCGGTCCGAGGCTGAGATGCGCCATGAGATCGGGATCGACCGTCTCATGTGGGGGACGGACTACCCCCATCTCGAGGGAGCGGCGCCCATCCACCGGCTGGTGCTCCGCCAGGTGTTCGGGGGCCTGCCCGAAGAGGACCTCCGCCGCATCCTCGGCCTCAACGCCATCCGGCTCTACGGCTTCGACCAGGCCCAGCTGCAAGAGGTGGCCGACCGGGTCGGCCCCACCGTCGCGGATCTCGCCACCGTGGTCCCACCCGACGAGATCCCCGACACGTTCAGCTGGAGCCTGGCCCGACCCGTCCCCCTGGCCACCACGGCCGGCTGAACACCGGGGCCCAGCCGGCCGGGACCACACCGCCACACTGCCGCCGGAGCATGGCCAGGGCGCGCTGGTCTCAGACGGGATAGCGCGCGGTACCGGCTGACATCACCTCGACCACGGCGGACGGTGTCATCAAGCTCGGCGGGGGCGGTCGAGCACGTGGCGCGCCGCAATCTGGGCCGAGGCGAACTCGCGGTGCATGTGCTCGGTGGCGGCCTCGTCCCGGAAGGCATGCGCCGGCCGGCTTTGGACTCGTGCCAGCACGTCCCGAGCGGCGGCATGAGTATCACGTAGTACAAGCCAGTGAGCCCGGTGGCCTCGGCGAAGGCATCCAGGTACCACGGACCCACGATGACGTCGCAGGCGGTCATGTATCCCCCGGCCGCGTACCGGCCACGTACCGGCCGGCAGCCGCGGCGGCGGCCCCGATGACGGTGTCGTTCTGTTCGCTCGCCTCGACCATCCACGGCGCGATGGCCCCGTTGGCCAAGAAGGCGAAGAAGGGGTCGCCTTCGATGCAGACGCTGCGCTCGGTGTGGGCGGTGACGGCTCGGGCCACCGCCGACTTGCCCGCTCCCGGTGGGCCGGTGAGGACGAGGAGGACCCCGATCCGGCGGCGACCCTTACGCGGAGCGCACCGTCTCCGCGACCGGCCACGGGGACGGTGACAGTGGGCGGCATCGTCCACCACGGCCAGCTGCCCGGCCATCCCTCCGAAGACGGCGAGCTCTGCGGAAGCGACCGCTCGGTCAGTTCGGGGGATCTGCCTCCAGCAGGAACGTGATGCCGAGGATCTCGAACACCCGGGCTACGGCACTGCTCGGCCGGGTCAAGGTCAGCGAGCGACCTTCAGCGGCGAGATCCTGCTGCGCTCGCACCAACGCCGCCACCCCGGAAGAGTCGATGAACGAAAGCTCGGAGAGGTCGACCACCGTCGAGCCGGTGATCCCGCTCAGCGCCTCTGTGAGCCCTTGCGTCGACGCGATGTCGAGCTCTCCGCTCAGTCGGACCCGGTAGGTATCGCCGGATCCGGTGACCACCATGTCGAATGGCTCGACATCCATCTCCGGTCTCCGATCCACCAGGAGCACGGAGGCCAACTTTGGCAAACATGCATCCGACACGTGCTGGTTGGGGCCAGCCTACAACCGACTAACCGGTTCCCTTTTCGGTGCCACGCATTGGCCACGGTGTCAACTGTCCCGATGAGCCCGCAGTTCCGCTACGCATTCCCGGCCCGCTCGGAGGCCTCAGGTCCACTACTCGGCTCTCAGCTGTCGAAGGTGTAACCATCGAAGAAGTCGTATCTCGCGATCAAGGACTCGACCGCCTCCCGCTCGTCTTTCGACCAATCCACCGCGTCGCGCCGTCGCTTCGTACTCCGCCAGACGATCGACGCACAGTCCTCGAGGAACGCCGGGCGGGCCTCGACCCCGAGAAAGGTGCACAGCTCGGAGAGCGACGATTTGGGGTCAGCGGTGAACCGCTCGTGCGCCATGTCGAGGAGCTCTCCCGGGGTGAGCATCGGGCGGACAGCGGCCACGGCCCGGCAGCTCTTGTCGAACCACCTGGTAGCGACGGAAAGCGGAAAATTGCGCCGTATCGCCTCGGTCGCAATGTTGTCGAATGGATTGCGAGTGATGTGGACGGCTCGAATGGGAACGCCCACCGTGCGACGCAATCGGGCGAGCAGCTCCGGCCGGCCAGCGAGCTCGAGCGCCGTGGTGCGGCCGCGCTTGTCACCCATGACTCGAAGTCGCTCGAAGGTGCCCTGGTACTGGTCCGGGACGTTGTAGTCGTAGCCCGTCCATGTCCGGTTCATCGCGCCGAAGACCTCATCCCGGTGCAGGATCAGGGCGTAGAGCTGCCGGCGCGAGAAGCCCTTCTCGAGGAACCGGACGACGTCGAGCTCGTGGGAGATGACGATTTCCCGGTGCGCGTTCAGCAGTGAGCCGATGATCGAGTGACCGCTGCGGGCGTAACCGATGAAGAAGCAGAACCGCTCGACGTCGTCAACCGGCAGTCCCCGTCTCGCCCGCCACGCCGACGACAGGTACAAGGATGCCCACCGCACCGGGTTGGACGGGTCACGCAGAGGTGCCGCCTGCGGACCTCCTGGCACCCCTTTCCTCACCGGATTCCTCCCTGGCAACGGCCCATGCAGTGTAGTGACCACCCACACACCCCCTCGAGGTGTGCTCGGAACAAATGGGCGCATCGAGGCCGACGTCCCTACCATGGTCCGGGTGAGCGACGAGCTCCATTTCGACCCACCGTCGTACCTCGAGATGATCCGGTCCGACATCCCGGACTTCGACATCCTGCAGTCCCACGTTGCGCAAGCCACGACGGGTGTCAGCCAGGTGCGCAGCATCCTGGATCTCGGGACCGGTACGGGTGCGACAGCCAGCGCCGTGCTCGGCGTCCACCCGTCGGCCCACCTGACCGGTGTGGACGAGAGTGCATCGATGCTGAACCGAGCGAAGGACCTCCTTCCCGAAGCAACTCTGGTGGTCGGCCGGCTCGAGAACCCACTCCCGGGCGGTCCCTTTGACGTGATCGTCTCGGCGCTTGCCATCCATCATCTCGACGGACCGGGCAAGGCCGACCTCTTCCGCCGTGTGGCCGCGAGCCTTCGTTCGGGAGGCCGGTTCGTGTTCGGTGATGTCATCGACCCTGAGCAGCCAGAGGATGCAGTGACTCCGATCCATGGCGACTACGACCGGCCGAGCCGGTTGTCGGACCAACTCGAATGGCTCGAATCAGCGGGGTTGCGGCCGTTGGTGATCTGGACGTCAAAAGACTTGGCGGTCATTGCTGCTGACCGACCGCCCGAGTGCTGATCATCGCCGCGGTGGTCGCGGGCGTCGGCGTACCCACCGAGCAAGCTGGCGGTCGGGCCGGCCAGGGAGAATCTGGCACATGACGGTCACGTGCACACCCGAGGAGGCCGCCGCCCTCGTCCGGGTTCGTGACACCATCGGTTTCGGGCTCGGGCCCGCCAATCCGGACGCATTTTTGACGGCGCTGGGTGCGCGCAACGACTGGGAGGATCTGGTGCTCGGCGGGGCACTGTTGCTCGGCTACTACAGGGTCCTCACCAAGCCCGGAGTGTCTTACCGCTCCGGGTTCTTCGGCCCGGCCGAGCGCGTCCTGTTGGCCGAGGGTCATCGCATCGAGCACGTACCCAGCGGTTTCCGCCAGTTCGGCCCGGTCCTTGCCCGGTTCGCACCGAGGATCATGACCGCCCAGGCAGCGCCGCCCGACACCGAAGGACGGGTCAACCTGTCGCTGCACCTGGGAGCAACCAGAGATGAGCTCATCCGGGCCGGAACGGATCCTGACCGGGTCCTGATCGTGGAGGTCAATCCGCATCTACCCAGGACGCGAAGCCTCCCACCACGGTTTGACAACACTCTCCCTCTGGAGTTGATCGACGTGCTCGTCGAAGCGGACGGCGAGCCCTACGGCTTGGAGGATCCGGCGCCAACGGAGGAGGACTCGGCGATCGCCACTCGCGCCCTGGAATTCGTCACCGACGGCAGCACCTTGCAGACGGGTATCGGGGCGATCCCCAACATGGTGGCGACGGCGTTGGCCGGTGGCCCGGGTGGGGGCTATGGCGTGCATTCGGAGATGTTCACCACGGGCCTCATGCGCCTTCACCTGGCGGGCAAAGTGACCAACTCCGCCAAGGGGGTCTTCGACGGCGTATCGGTGACGACCTTTGCCCTCGGCACATCCGAGCTCTACCACTGGCTTGATGGGAACACCGACGTTGCCTTCTTGCCCGTCGAGGTCGTCAACGACCCAAGCGTGATCGGATCGAACCACAAGCTGGTGTCGGTCAACGGCGCGATATGCGTCGACCTCTACGGGCAAGTCGTAGCGGACAACATCGACGGGAAGCAGATCTCGGGCGTGGGCGGCCACGAGGACTTCGTCGCCGGTGCCGACCTCCACGTCGACTCGCACTCTCTTATTTGCATGCACTCCACCGCCACCATCGGCGGCGTCGAGCGCTCGCGCATCCTTCCCCTGCTGCCAGAAGGGTCCGTGGTATCCACGCCGCGCCACCACACTGGGGTGGTCGTCACCGAGTACGGAACGGCCGAGCTGACCGGGCTCACGGTCCGCGAGCGCGCTACGGCTCTGGCCGACATCGCTCATCCGGGCTTCCGTGCCGAGCTGCACACAGTGGCAGAGAGCCTGGGCCGGAAGTAATCGAGTCGGTCGCCGACCCGCTGGTTCCCCAGCTGGCCCCTCAGGCGGAGACATCGGGAGGCGATAGCGTCGCCGGGCATGCGCTTGTTGCTCGTGGCCCCACCCGGGGCGGGGAAGGGAACGCAAGCAGCGAAGTTGGCGGCCCACTACTCCATTGCCCATCTGGCGAGCGGGGAGCTCTTGCGCAAGGAGGTGGCTGCGGGCACCGAGATCGGCCGTGCCGTCGCCGGTTTCCTCAAGAGAGGCGATCTCGTCCCGGATGAGCTGGTCATCGAGATGCTGACGGCTCCTGTTCTCGAAGCGGCCAGCCGGGGTGGGTACGTCCTCGACGGCTTCCCGAGGACGCTTCGCCAGGCTGAAGAGGCGTACCGGGTCGCCCAGCAGATCGAAGGTATCGAGCTGCAGGCGGTGATCCATCTCGAGGTCAGCCGAGAGGAGCTGGGCAGGAGGCTGCTCGTTCGCGCCGAGCGCGAGGGGCGCACCGACGACACGGAGGCCGTTATCTCTCATCGGTTAGAAGTGTTCAGCTCCGAGACCGAACCGCTGCTCGACTTCTACGCCGAGCGAGGCCTGGTCGTCGATATCGACGGAGAACAGGCCGTCGATCAGGTGTTTGCCGACACCGTGGCCGCGGTCGACCGAGTAAGCGCTGATGATCGCTGAGAGAGTTGCGCCAGGACGTCAGCCGATCTGAGGAAGGATCTTGAATGCTCTGTCGTCCTGCCGACAGAGCATCGCTCGTTTGGCTGCTGCCAGCTTCCTTCTCGCTCGGAGCGGGCTTTGCTCCCAGATCGGCTCTCTGCTGATCAACTATGGGACGATCTGCACAGGCTTCTGGACCGTGAGATGGATGCCCAGATGAGGAGGGAAGCAAGCATGGGAGATCAGACTGACGAGGTAGGTGCCGCAGCTTCGGAGCTCACCCACGCTATGGCCCGGCTGGTGCGAGCCATGGACGCGGTTGCGGATGAAGGCGAAGCTGCCCGTCATCTCTCGCAAGGGCTCGCGAGGGCCCTCGAGGAGCTCGCCACCCGAGTGAGTGCTGCGATGGGTTTCAGCGCATAGCTCCGCCTCCGTGGTCGGACTTGCACTCACGCCCAGCGGAGCCGGTTCCTGATTGACCACCTCGCTCGGCGCCCACGTCGCCTTCGGCGACGCCATGAACGGCAACCCCACCCGACCGCCCCGGTCATCGGAATCAGTAGCGGCCCCTGAGCCCAGAGCGGGTTGGGACCGGCGATCCGCGGCCGGGTGGCTGCGGTCAGCCGAAGTGGGAATGGGCGAAACGGAGTGGCACACGAGTGAAGATGTACGTGCCGAGCAGATGGTTGGACGGGGTGGTGACCACGACGACGGCCAGAGGACCCGTGGCGCGGCCATGGGGATCGGACACCGACGCGCTCTCGTAGTGGCCCTGGAAGGCAGCCACGCACACCCGCTGCGAGCCGGGCTGGTCCGCAGCGAGCGCCTCGAAGATGCGCGGCGCCTCCTTGCGGAGGGCGCTCAGGGTGACGAGGTGCACGCCGAGCAGCCGCCCGTGGCCGTGCACCGCGTTGGTGGCGGTGGGCAGCGCCAGATAGCACGAGCTGTCGGACGTCCCCAGACTGCTGCGCGCCGAGGTACAGCCCCCCAGCACACCGGCCACCACCAGGCAGCCGACGATCCCGGCGGCCACTCGTCTGCTGACGCTCCCCTTTCCGGTTCCGATCGATCTCATGAGCCCACCGCCGCTGACACGTCATCGGTCACTTCGGCGGCGATCCCCGGTGAAGCCCCGTCCCTCAGGGCCGCCTCCACGTGGGCGTCGAGGGCGGACCGACTCCAGCGCCCCCGGCGAACCTGGAAGGCCAGGTGACCCCACAGTCCCCATCCGACCAGCAGGACCAGCCAAAAGCTGATGAGCCGGTACAGGAGGACGGCGTCGACGGTGGTGGTCTTGGCACCGCCGAAGGCCACCAGGGCGATGGTGATGCTTCCCTCGACGACACCCAAACCGCCGGGAGTGATGGGAAGGGTGGCGGCCAGTTGGCCCGCGCCGTAGGCGAGCAGGAGCCCCTTCCAGGGAATGCTCGCGTTTACGGCCTGGAACATCATGGCGAAGCACGCGCAATCGAAGAGCCAATTTCCCAAGCCCCAGAGCACCACGTTTCTAATCTGCCGTGGCCCTAGTCGGACTGCTGAGACCCTACGGACGATCCGATCGATCTGTGCCGCCATGTCCCCGCGGGGTCGGCCCACCGTCTTGCGTGCGACCCGGATAGTCCATGTCACGACGGTGACGAGCGGGCTCTCGTAGACGAACAGCGCCCCGATGGCGACAGTGACCACGAGCACGCCAACCAGGACAGGGACCAGATCGAGGGAGGCGCCCTCCCCCGTCGCCAGTGCCAGCCCGCCCGCGGCAACCAGGGAGAGCGCCACAGCTGTCGCCACCACCGTCCCCACCAATGACCACGCGGCGAGCGTGTCATCCGCACCAAAGCGCCGATACCACCGAAACCCGTAGACCGCGGCCACGGCGCTGCCGCCGGGGAGCGAGTTGGCGATCGCCTGGGTGGCAACCGTCATCTCCAGCAATGGTCGAATGGGAGATCGAAGGCCCCCGCTCCTCAAGAGCTCGTACTGCAAACCGGCAAAGCACAGGAAGGAAGCCACCTCCGAGAGCAATGCCGGTGGAATCCACCACCAGTGGAAGTTCTTGAAGATCGCGGTCAGACCGGAGAGCTCGGATCGATGCGAGGACAATTCCCAAAGGATCAGGGCGATGATCCCAATGCCGAACAGGAATCTGAAGAAGGGCCAGAGCCGATTGGCCCAGATGACGAGCGGCCTGGAGCCTTTCTGGTATGTCGGTTTTGTCCCGTCCAAAGAGCGCTCAGGAGGCTGGACTGCCATGACCCGCTGCCCATTGCAGCTCATCGGAGGGGACAATCATCGAGAATGACAGTATCCGGCGAATCTGGCTCTCACGTGGCAGCGGCACGAGTGGCCGCAGCCGCACGCGAACACAGTTGCCGGCCAAGGCAGCCAAGGCAGGACGTCGGTGAGGGTCGAGCTTTATCGGTTGCTCACAATTCCCTAACGGTGCCACCACCGCAGAATGAAACGATGCCATCAATTGTCAAGGAGGTGTCCATGTTCTCGGCGTGCCTGTATCTGGCGACCTTTGGCTCCTGCCTGGGTTTGGGCGCCTGTCCACGACTGAGAAGGACAGACCTTGAAGCGTAAACAAGCAGCACCCACTGTGGCCATAACGGCATCCATCATCCTGGCAGCGTCCCTCATACTCGCCGCCTGTGGCAGTGGCAGTGGCAGTGGCACCGCTGAGTCCGCCATAACACCGGTGTACAGGTTCGGCGTCGTCGGAAATCGGGGCAAGATCCCACAACTCGAGCGTACGACGCCAACGGCCGTCGCCGGCGTCATCGGGAAGGTCATACAGATCGCAACGTCGAACTCCGACGGCTACGCGCTGACCTCGAGCGGCGTGGTCTGGTCCTGGGGAGTCGGTAGCTACGGAGAGCTTGGCAATGGCACGGCTCCTTCCTATGCCACCACCGCCGTGAGGGTCGATTTGCCATCCAACGTCAACATCGTCACATTGGCGAATCCAATGCCCTTCGACGGCGCATTGGCAATCGACTCGCGTGGCCACGTGTGGGGATGGGGGCTCAACGCTGACGGTGATCTCTGCCTCCCAGGTCTGATGGAGCATCGTCCGAGGCAAATCTCGCTTAGCGACGTGACGCTGGCCACCGGCGCGCGGACACATTCGCTCTTCGACTCCTCGGGTCACCTGTACGGCTGCGGCAGCAACGAGGCCGGAGAGCTCGGCAACGGCTCGACCACCAGTAGCGCGACGCCAACCGCAGTCATCGGTCTGCCCAGCACGGTTCAGGTCACGGACTTGACCTCCTCCTGGGAGGGATCGGGTGCGCTCCTCAGCAACGGCGTCTACTACAACTGGGGCTACAACGCCGCTGGTCAGCTCGGCAACGGCACAACCATCAACAGTGATGTACCGCTGGAGGTCAAATTGCCCGCTGCCGTACGCCAAGTGTTCCAAGGTGGTAGTGGTGCGACCAACGGTCAAACCGTCGCCATCCTCGCGAATGGTTCCGTCACGGCTTGGGGTGACAACGAGCGCGGTCAGCTGGGTAACGGCAGCAAGGCAAGCTCTGACATCCCTTGGCCCGTGAGCGTGCCATCAGGCGTGATCTTCGCGGAGGTCAGCTCCGGCGGTTACTCGAGCTACGCGATCGACAGTTCGGGCCGACTCTGGGCTTGGGGCGGCAACAACAACGGGCAACTCGGGACGGGAAGTGGCGTGCGCATCGAGACAAGACCCGTCGACGTCGGCATTCACCTCACGCAGGTCTCATCGACTGCAAGCAACGTCGCCGGATTCGAGAAATCACGGACATAGGCCGCTCCCGCCATCAAGAGCCACAGGGGCACCCGGTTCGGAGGTGGCCGCCTTTCAGTCCACCACGTCGTCAGCCAGAAGGTCAGCAAAGGCATTCCAGTTTCTGTCGTTTGCCGCCGCCAGTAGGAAACCACGACCTCGCCAGCCTTTGCCCTGAAAGCAGGTTCGAACCCATTTCCGTCCCCACAGCGCCGGACCGGCGGCAGTCACACCACACAGGATGTACAGCGCGAAGCTGTGATCATGAGCGACGACGAACTGCTCGAAGAGCAACGATCGTTCTATCGGGCAAGAGCACCGGAGTACGACGAGTGGTGGCAGCGGCGCGGTCGCTACGACCGGGGAGAAGATCAGGCTTCTGAGTGGCACCGCCAAGTGGCCGAAGTCGACGTGGCGCTGGATGCCTTCACGGCAGCGGGGAAAGTGCTGGAGCTGGCAGGGGGGACGGGATGGTGGACCCAGCGCCTGGCGCGCACCGCTGACCACCTCACCGTCGTGGATGGCTCACCGGAGGCTTTGGCGCTCAACCGAGAGCGGGTGGGAAGCCCAGATGCGACCTATGTCGTCGCGGACTTGTTCGAATGGGAACCCGACTCCGTCTATGACGTGGTGTTCTTCTCCTTCTGGCTCTCCCACGTGCCAAGGTCTCGATTTGGTGCCTTCTGGTCGCTCGTCCGGTCCTGCCTGACACCGTCGGGACGGGTGTTCCTCATCGACAACCGCAACGACCCTGCGCCCGATTCGATCGCGAAGGATCCCTATGTCGTTGAATACGCAACTGATCTGCACCTGCGTCGCCTCAACGACGGCTCACAATTTCGGGTCGTCAAGGTGATGTATGAGCCGGGCGAGCTCCAATCCCTTATCGCCACCGAGGGATGGCTCGCCGATATGGACGCCACTCGCTGGTTCATCTTCGGGTCAGCACGACCGCTGAACCTTGGCGCTTCCTAGTACGCCGGGTCATGGACTGAGGGTGCGATCAGAGACGGCAGTCGACTGCAACCTCCAAAGCCGCGCATGCCTCTCCCATGCGCGAGTCGGCGAGACGCCCGAGTCGTTCGACCAACCGCTCACCGCAGCGCTCTCGACCGAATCGAGATTGACCACGGACCGCAACTGCGGGACGCAACAACATGCGGGCCGCTTGCCAATGCAAGCCGTCAACGCTTTCAGCCGATAGCTGTCCCACCCAGCCATTGTTTGGGGACATTTAGTCCGCCGAAGCCAAGCGAAGTGTGAACGAGTCCCGTTCGCCTTTTACTGGCACTTCGGATTTCAGCGGGGTGTAGGCAGGAACGGAGGATCCGCGAGCGCGTAGCGGGGGTCCACCAATCTGAGGTTGTTCGACGACCTGAGATGGAGGACCCCCGTTGGTGACTGACCCTACGCGCGCGCTGGCCTGGATGATCGGACTGCCGGAGATCCGGTTCCTCTTCGGCGAAGACGGCCCAGAGGGCGAGGCTCGGATCCACGTGGAGACGACCGTCGACCGCACGGGCTGTCCGAGCTGCGGAAGTGTGGCGACGATCAAGGACCGACCGACCGTCGACCTGGTCGACCTCTCTCTGCAGGGCCGGACAGCCCGGCTCGTCTGGCACAAGCGACGCTGGGAGTGTCCCGACGAAGACTGCAAGACGAGCAGTTGGACTGAGGTCGACGAGCGCATCGCCGCTCCTCGCCAGTCCCTCACCACACGGGCGGCCCAGTGGGTGACCGAACAGGTCGGCCGATGTGCCCGGAGCGTCTCGGAGGTGGCGAAGGACCTCGGCTGCGACTGGCACACGGTGAACGACACGGTGATCGCCTACGGCGAAGGGCTCCTCGAGGCTGATACGGACCGGTTCGGTGAGGTCTCGGCCCTCGGGATGGACGAGGTGCTCATGACCCGGATCGGTCCTTACCATCGTCAGCACTTCTCGACCCAGCTGGTCGACGTCGACCGTGGCCAGCTCCTCGACGTCGTCCCTGGTCGGGGGAGTGTCGAGCCCATGGCCTGGTTGGCCGACCAAGGCCCCGAGTTCCGAGCCGGCATCCGCTTCGGCACGATCGACCTCTCGGGTCCCTACCGGCGGGTGTTCGAGGTCATGGCGCCAGACGCCACCATCGTCGCCGACCCGTTCCATCTCGTTCGCCACGCCAACTCGAAGCTCGACGAGTGCCGCCGGCGTGTCCAGAACGAGACGTTGGGGCACCGAGGGAGGAAGCACGATCCCCTCTTCCGCTGCCGACGGCTCCTCACCCGGGCCAAGGAGCGCCTCAACGAGCAGGGTCACGAGAAGCTCGTCGGCCTCCTCCGGGCTGGGGACCCGCACGGCGATGTCGCCACCGTCTGGCAGGCCAAGGAAGCGGTCCGCGAGCTCTACATCCACGCCGATCCCGCCGTCGCCCTTGAATGGGTCGACGAGCTCGCCCGTGATCTCCACGATGCCGACTACCCGATCGAGGCCCGCTCCCTGGGGCGCACACTCCAACGTTGGCGGAAGGAGATCGCCGCCTGGCACACAGCGCATGTCACCAACGGACCCACCGAGGCGATCAACAACTTGATCAAGCGGGTGAAGCGGGCTGCTTTCGGGTTCACCAGCTTTCGGAACTACCGGATCCGCTCACTCCTCTACGCCGGCAAGCCCAACTGGGACCTGCTCGCGACGGTCACACCCCGCTGAAATCCGAAGCGCCCTTTTACTGGCGATCTGCTCGGATCGCTGAGTTCAGGCTCAGTGCTAACCGCTTTAGTTTTGAAGCACGAGGGAAGGGTTTGCGACCGGGCTTCCATAGTTCTCGCTGCCTCCGACGGCCAGACAGTGACCACCCTTACAGGACACCCCATAGAGGAAGTTGTCATAGTTCGACAAGTTTGGACTGGGTGTCAGTGACCAGCTCGTCCCGTCCCAGGTCTCGATCAGTGTCGATGTTTGTGGTTGGACGACTGCATAATTCTCCCACTCACCGACGGCCACGCAGGTGCCGCGGTTGCACGAGACGCCAACGAGACCGTTGTTGTCTTCTCCCTCGTTGGCAGTCGGATCCCCTTGGTTTGGATTGGTTTGAATCGTCCAGATTGATCCATTCCACGCCTCTATCAAGTTTCGTTGATCGCCATATGACGCCTCACCGGTAGCCCCGACCGCCATACAATCGGATTTCGTCGCACACGACACACTCTGCAGTTCGTTGTATTGGGCGCTCGTCGAGTCGGGCTGGTTCGGGCTGGGTGTGATCGTCCAGCTGCGACCATTCCACATCTCCACCAATGTGAGGTTGATGTTCGGTCCTGTCGCTTGACCGATCGGCACAAAGTTGTCGTAGGTGCCGACCGCAACGCAGAACCGGACGCTCTTGCATGACACCCCATACAGGTCGGCATCGTGCGGGCTGGATGTTGGGTTTGGGCTTGGTGTGATCTTCCAGCTCGACCCGTCCCAGGTCTCGATGAGCGGCTCGTAGACGGAATACAGGCTCTGGCCGCCGAGAGGATTGGTAACGGTAATGTCGTAGTACCAGGAGCCGACGGTCACGCAGTAGGTGGCCGTCTTGCACGTCACTCCACTCAAGAAACTGCCAACGGCCGTCGATGGGTTAGGGCTCGGCGTCACCGACCATGTCGTCCCATTCCAGGTCATGACGAGCGTCGAGGATCCGGCGCCGTAACTTCCGACTGCCACACAGAACTGCGTCGTGACACACGACACGTCGTAGAGCGTCCCCTGGGGTGTTGCTCCGGCCATGAGCGACCAACCGGTGCCGTTCCATTCCTCGCCGGTGGTCCCTCCCACAGCCACACAGCTGGTTGGCCCGATACAGGAGGCAGTACTCAGCGAGATCGGATACGGATCTTCGACCACCCTCCACGACGCTCGGGGCTGCCCCGCCGCTCCCGCCGTCGAGCCCACCAGCACTATGCCGGCCAATACCAAGCCCACACCCAACGCTAACCGTGACACGCCCATGGCGACCTCCCGGACCGGCAGCACCGACGACTCAATCTCACTGCTCCCTCCCCGTCAAATAGCACGCCGGGCCCTCGGCGTGCCGAGATCTCTTCGTATGGACCAGCAGCTCCGTGGCAATCTGGGCCTCGTCTCAACCAGCGAGAGCCGAGTCTTCAGCGACCACGTGCCCTGTGAGGCTGCGATTGAAGCGATTAACGAGCTGGTTGAAGTGCTCGCCCTCCTACAACCGCCCCTCCAGTTCCGGCCCCTCACTTCTCCCGGCTCGGGTGGCCCCCGGCCCGTGTCCGGTTCGTGGCCGTCGCGTCGTCCTTCTCTTTCTCTCCCCTCCCGGGAATTTCGAGTGGGCCGTGCGCACTCGTATTCGAACTTGCCAGACTTGCGAGAGAGGCTGGAGCAGCTTGGTCTGATCGCCGGCCCGGATGAGTGACACAACCGCCAGTTACCCTCGGCGCCTTGATGAAGGTCCGGGATGTGATCCGAATGCTGGAACGGGACGGGTGGCGCCAGGTGGCCCAGCGCGGCCGCCATCGCCAGTTCCGACACCCAGTCAAACAGGGAAGGGTGGCCGGCAATCCGGGCCAGGAACTGGCGCCGGGTACGCTGGGCAGCATTCTCCGTCAGGCCGGCTCGTCGAGGGAGGACCGTTGAGCACCTGGACCGTCGTGTACGAGCGAATCGCCACCGGCTGGAGCGCCTATGTGCCCGCTCTGCCTGGGGTCGGGGTCGCCGGGGCCACGCGCGATGAAACCGAACAGCTCGTCAGCGAAGCGATCGTCATGCACCTCGAAGGGCTCACCGAAGACGGACTCCCGATTCCGGAGCCGGACTCGGTCGACATCGGTCACGTTGAGTTGCCCCGACCTGCCTGACGGCTGTGCGGGCCGATCGACGGAGCGACGGAGGACAGTTCGAATCGTCGCGTTCGGTCGCCCCGGGAGTGGGCGCTAGAGGACTCGAACCTCCGACCTCAGCCGTGTGAATGCGGCTCCTGCCTACGCACTGGACGATAGAAACGGCGCCCGACGCTCTGAGCTGGAACGATCACGACACTAGGCGATCCCCCACTACCGCCCACGACAGAAGTGTGGAGCATTTTGTGGAGCATTTTCTTGAGATTGAGCCCCAATTGAGCATCGTCGACCCCTCCGAACGACCAGGAACCGGTCTCAGGGCTTGTCGGGCTGAGACCGGCAAGGGGCCGGCATGGCGACGCAACTGTCATCACGGTCCCCCGAGAGCAGCCAGCGCCTCATCGATCCGGAGATGCATGCGTCCTCGGGCATCCCCCTCAACTTGTCTGAACCCGAACTTCGCATAGAAGGCACGTGCGGCTTCATCGATTGGATCGACGGCTATGAACCGTGCGGCCACCTGCGTGCCCGCATCGGCCGCACGTTCGATGGCCTCGATCAGCAAATCTCTGCCGAGTCCCTGTCCCCGTTGTGTGTCAGCGATGGCGAAACGGGCCAGCAGCACCATGCCGATGTCGAACCCGGGTAGACCTCTTCCGTACCGGGCTGGCAACGCCTCCTTTCGCACTCCGCCCATAGTGAGGGCGTAGTACCCGACCACATGATTGGCGTCGTCCAGAAGCACAAAGGTTCGGGAGAGATTTCGCCGTTGATTCTCGAGTGCGTGGGCACCCAGCCACTCGTCCAGGTCCTTCACACCGCAGCTGAAACTGCCGACCTCGTGCTGATCCCCCAGGCGCTCGACGCGCACTCAATCGACCCGCTTGAGCCGACGGGCTTGGCGGGCCTGGGCAATCAACTCCGCGGGTGGGCGGACCGGTCCGTCCAGCGCAGCAAGGAAATGGTCATAATCCTCGTCGGCCAAGCGGATCGTTCGATGGGCCTCCACCAGATCGGCAGCATCCGATAGCGCTCGATCCAGGAGGAACTCGGAGACGGACACGCCTGCCAGCCCTGCCGCCTCCGCCAATAGGTCATCGTCGTCCGCTGAGATCCGAACCTCACGGCGCTTGTCTTTGGTCGTCATGATTCCTCCTGTCCGTACAAGTGTACGGCGGACTAACCTGGCAGTCAAGACGCCCCGTCGAATCCTCATGATGCCGGGGGCCGACGAAGCAATCGGGATCGCACCGGATCAAGGTTCTTTGAGGTCCCCAGCCGGCACTTCGCCAGGATGTCCCGATAACGCGATTACACGGGTGAAAGCGTCCCCGATCGGCACTTCCGGGCGTGTGGATAACTGTGCACTGAGTGCCGGGTCCCGCCTGACGACACACCCCCGGCTGGAACCGGGGGCGTCCGCGGCGCGAAGCCGGTTCGGCCGTCCATCGGTGCTCCACCCGAGGTGATTCCGGTGAAGGTCGCGCTCACCAGCCCTTCAGGTGATTTGGAACTGAATGGGCTCTACTTTTGTAGGAAAATCCGGCCCTTGTAGTGAATGACGCCCGGACCTTGCGAGCCCTGCGGTGTCGCGTAGAGCGTGAACGTCGACGTCAACGTCCCCCCACCGCTCGCCCCAGCGAATCGACCGGATCCTCCGTTGATCGTGAACGTCCCGGTGAGGAGATACGTGGACGATTCCGAAGTGGAAGCCGATATGCAAACGGTTCCGGTGAAGGAGGTAAACAGGAGGTCGCCTGTTTTGTTACCAACGATCGTGCTTGAACCCGATCCCGTCACACTCGTTCCCGAGGAGCAAGGAGGCGGCGAGGAGGAAGCTGATGACTCACTCGACG
Organism: uncultured Acidimicrobiaceae bacterium; assembly: GCA_963756195.1. GTDB lineage: Bacteria > Actinomycetota > Acidimicrobiia > Acidimicrobiales > RAAP-2 > CAVSNH01. The sequence continues at coordinate 38,643 of CAVWMT010000017.1, read as the reverse complement.
ATGTGCCATTGATTGGCGTTCCTCTGATGATGCCGGATGAGGTCGTTTGGTTCGGTGTCGTAGACACGATGACGAATCGGGAGGTTTCTCGGTAAAGCCGCCCCTTCGCCGAACTCGCCGATGCCGAGCTGGACCACATGGTCAGCGAGCACACGAGACAGAGCAGTGCAAGCCCGACCGAAACAACGGTCGGAGCGGAGGTTCTTTTCATTTCATCTCCCAACTCCCGCCGTGCCGTCGGGTCCCAGCGCAGTTGATCCCAAGCCGAAGCGTCTGTCAAGGTGCCCGCTGGGCCGCAGCCATCCGAGAGGTGGACGCATCTACCCGAACGTGAGGTTCGAGGTGGTAGGGGTGACCATCCCCCCGTTGGCCGGACACCTCGAATAGGAGGTAGTCATGCCAACAGTGACCGATGAGAGGCCGATGCCGGCCCGCCGGCGAGGTCGGTATCCCAAGGAGTTCCGCAGGGATGCAGCAGCCCTGGTCATCGACCAGCACCGCACCGTCGCGGACGTCGCCCGGGAGCTCGGGGTCGTCGAGCAGACCCTGGGCAACTGGGTCCGCCAGGAGCGCATCGACCGTGGCGAGCGCGAAGGGACGACGACCGAGATGCGCGAGGAGAACGTCAGGCTCCGCCGGGAGGTGAAGCGCCTGACCATGGAGCGCGACCTGCTCAAACGAAGTGTGGCCTTCTGGGTGAAGGAGTTGGACCGGTGAGCCGTTACCGGCACGTCTCCGCCATGAAGGCCGAAGGGTTCCCGATCGAGGCGGCATGCGAGGCGGCTGACGTTTCCACCTCGGCGTACTACGAGTGGCTGGCCCGCTCCGCCGGTCCGACCGACGCCGAGTGGGACGAGGCCCTGCTCGTCAACGAGATGCGCACGGTCCACGACGACCTCGACGACACCTACGGCAGCCCCCGGATGACCGACGAGCTGTCGGACCGGGGGTTCTGCGTCAACCACAAGCGCGTCGAGCGGCTCATGGCCGCCAACGGCATCTACGCCAAGGACGGTCGCCGCCGCAAGGTCCGCACCACCATCCCGGACGTGACCGCCCCGCCGCTTCCGGACCTGGTTGGACGGGACTTCCGGGTCGGCGAGCCCGGCATGCGCACCTGCGGGGACATCACCTACATCCCCACCGGGGAGGGCTGGCTGTATCTGGCCGACGTCTTGGACCTCGGATCGAGGCGCTGCGTCGGCTACGCCATGGAGAGCCACATGCGCTCCGAGCTCGTCGAGGCTGCCCTGGAGATGGCTGTGGTCGCCCGTGGCGGGGAGGTGGTGGGGATGATCTTCCACCACGATCGCGGCGCGCAATACATGGGACGGGACTTCCGGACACGGTGCGAGAAGCACAAGATCGACCAGTCGGTCGGCCGCATCGGCTCGTCCCAGGACAACGCCGTGGCGGAGTCGTTCTGGGCGACACTCAAGCGCGAGCTCGTCTCCCGCTGCCGGTTCGCCACCCGAGCCGACGCACGACGGGCGATCATCGCCTGGATCAACCACTACAACGCGCTTCGTCGGCACTCGACGCTCGGCAACGTGGCTCCGCTCGAGTGGGAGCTGCGCTGGTTCCAGACCCAGATCGCCGAGGCCGCGTGAGAACCGTCCTCTCAGATCGCCTCAGAAGCGCTGAACGCCGCCGACTGCTACTGCCCACCAGGCGGATCCCAGCCGCCCGCACGTACCATCAACCCATAACCAGCCGTCCGGCTGGCGGGGGGAAGGCCAGGGGAGCCGAAGGAGAGCGGGTAGTAGCCGAGGAATGTCCACTGCCCTCCAACGGCACGTCGGGGGCACCCGTACCCGAGCGGTTTCCGGGCATTCCTGAGCGATCAAACGGTCACCATGGCAAGAATGAGAGGTGTCGCTTGGGCGATGCGGTCAAAAACCTTTCATGCCGAGGTGTCTGCGTCCCGGATACGACGGAACCAGGGATATCAACACCTGACCGAGGCAAGCACAGAACTGCTAGGTTCCCAGATGCCTCTAAGGAACTGGAGGGTGTTATGCATCGCTTGGCCCTGGTTCTTGCAATCGCTTCTCTTGGGGGTGTGCTCACAATTTGGAGCGGCGTCCAATGTTGCGGCCGCAACTGTTCATCCCGCCAAGACCACCTGCACCGTCTTCAATGGGTATAACCAGCCAATCAACGGACAAGCGGTTTGTGCCTACGGAAGCGGGGCCGTCGTCACCAACAACAGCGGGCTCACCATTCAATGGGCCAATGGTCAGACATCGACACTGTCCCCACCTGGGTCCTCAACCCAGATCAGTGACCGACGGTGCCCCGCGCTCACCTTCGCCACTCTTTCTGCGGCGTTTAGATTTACGGGGGTCACCGTGGTCTCAGGACCGCTCGCGGGGTCCCACGTCAGGGGCAGGCTCTGCGAATACATGGTGAACCCATCACGGGGGATCCCACCTGGGACGGGGTACTTCCAGAATGAGGGGCTCTTCCATCTTTGAGCTAGGACTCACAAGCCCTTAGCCACCGGCACGGGGTGGGGGAGGCGGCGGTCAGGGATCGGAGGCGTAGCGTTCCTGCCGTGCTTCGCCGTGTCAGAGAAGATGTGCTGGCCAAAAAATCGGCTGCGCCGGGCCGAGGGCTGGATCTCAGCGACGGGCGGGTGTGTCTCAGAACACCGGGTTGGCGGGACGCTCCCTAGAGTTACAACGTGAGCGAGTGACCATCCCCCCGTTGGCCGGACACCTCGAATAGGAGGTAGTCATGCCAACAGTGACCGATGAGAGGCCGATGCCGGCCCGCCGGCGAGGTCGGTATCCCAAGGAGTTCCGCAGGGATGCAGCAGCCCTGGTCATCGACCAGCACCGCACCGTCGCGGACGTCGCCCGGGAGCTCGGGGTCGTCGAGCAGACCCTGGGCAACTGGGTCCGCCAGGAGCGCATCGACCGTGGCGAGCGCGAAGGGACGACGACCGAGATGCGCGAGGAGAACGTCAGGCTCCGCCGGGAGGTGAAGCGCCTGACCATGGAGCGCGACCTGCTCAAACGAAGTGTGGCCTTCTGGGTGAAGGAGTTGGACCGGTGAGCCGTTACCGGCACGTCTCCGCCATGAAGGCCGAAGGGTTCCCGATCGAGGCGGCATGCGAGGCGGCTGACGTTTCCACCTCGGCGTACTACGAGTGGCTGGCCCGCTCCGCCGGTCCGACCGACGCCGAGTGGGACGAGGCCCTGCTCGTCAACGAGATGCGCACGGTCCACGACGACCTCGACGACACCTACGGCAGCCCCCGGATGACCGACGAGCTGTCGGACCGGGGGTTCTGCGTCAACCACAAGCGCGTCGAGCGGCTCATGGCCGCCAACGGCATCTACGCCAAGGACGGTCGCCGCCGCAAGGTCCGCACCACCATCCCGGACGTGACCGCCCCGCCGCTTCCGGACCTGGTTGGACGGGACTTCCGGGTCGGCGAGCCCGGCATGCGCACCTGCGGGGACATCACCTACATCCCCACCGGGGAGGGCTGGCTGTATCTGGCCGACGTCTTGGACCTCGGATCGAGGCGCTGCGTCGGCTACGCCATGGAGAGCCACATGCGCTCCGAGCTCGTCGAGGCTGCCCTGGAGATGGCTGTGGTCGCCCGTGGCGGGGAGGTGGTGGGGATGATCTTCCACCACGATCGCGGCGCGCAATACATGGGACGGGACTTCCGGACACGGTGCGAGAAGCACAAGATCGACCAGTCGGTCGGCCGCATCGGCTCGTCCCAGGACAACGCCGTGGCGGAGTCGTTCTGGGCGACACTCAAGCGCGAGCTCGTCTCCCGCTGCCGGTTCGCCACCCGAGCCGACGCACGACGGGCGATCATCGCCTGGATCAACCACTACAACGCGCTTCGTCGGCACTCGACGCTCGGCAACGTGGCTCCGCTCGAGTGGGAGCTGCGCTGGTTCCAGACCCAGATCGCCGAGGCCGCGTGAGAACCGTCCTCTCAGATCGCCTCAGAAGCGCTGAACGCCGCCGACTGCTACTGCCCACCAGGCGGATCCCAGCCGCCCGCACGTACCATCAACCCATAACCAGCCGTCCGGCTGGCGGGGGGAAGGCCACGAGATCCCAGAGTCCGAGGCTATCCGCATCGCTCAACAGGCATGCGCTGAGCACGGCATTGAGTGGAGCGAGCCGCATCGGGCAAGGAGGGGACTGCGCTCATGGCTCATTCAGACGCCCTCCGGTCAACGTGGTGGAAACACCACGATCCTTGTATCACGGAGGAAGGGCATGGCACGGGTTCGCCACTACAAGCGGTGACCCCTATCGCTGCCGGGTGAGTGTCACACTCTCCGGCACTTGGAAAGCACCCCGTACTAGGGGCAGGATCATTCGCATGGACGCCGCCGATGAACGGGAGCGACGACAGCTCCGCCTCATGGAGGACCGGCTCACTAGCTTTGACCACGGGGAACTTGACTTAGGTAAGACGATTGCTGAACTTCGGGGGTTACTCGCCGCCTTGGAACTGACATCGAATGATCTCGTGGAAGGACCGGTTCACCACGAGTGGAGTGAGCTGGAGCTTGCTTATGCGGCCGCCCTGAACAACAACGATCCGATTCCTGACGCCACCAATCCGATCCTCGACCAAGCAAGCCGCAGGATGCTGGATCTTGTTCGAGAGAGATTGGCAGAGGATTAACTGCCTATCCCTGATTCGCCGGGTAAGAGTCATCTCTGCAACACCTCTGACGACAGGCGGTGATCCTGGCTGAGGTGTTCTCCCACATGCTTCTGACGACCAGGCATAGTGGATGTGTGCGCAAATGGTTGATCCTCATCATGGCGGTAGTTCCGGTGGCGCTTTCTGGATGCTCATTAACTCCGACCTCCATCTCAACCGGTTCAGGTACGGCGACGATCACATGGAAGCCGGTCTCAGGTAGTTCAAGTGGTCTTGGTAACCCGCACCAGCCGTTTACCGGGACCATAGAGGGAATCCCAGTTTCGGGTGTTGCGACTATGCCGGGTGCGAGTGGTGGCTCGTCAGTCTCGAACTCGGGCAAACTTCCATCAACAATCGAGTTATTCCGGTGGGAGGGCACATTTGGGCGGAAGCCGTTCGATGTGGGTCTCTACGCGACCTATCACCCCTCCACCAACCCTACAAACCCAGCGTCGATATTTCCTTCGATCAGGATCACGGGGACGTGGGGGTCATGGGCGGTCAACGGACACATCGTCCCTCCAACCGCAGCCCAACTGAAGAACGACACAGGACCGGTTCGATTCTACGGAACGGTCGGCGAGTACAAAGTCTCGGGATCGGTACCAGAGCCCTCAGGTACTGGTGACGCCACCCAGAAGACGGGGACGGCAACTTTCACAATCTCGAAGTAGGACCCTGGCCCTGCCCCTGAACACCGGCCCTGGGTGCCTTATCGGACGACTTGCGCTTGCCGACCGCTAATGCCACTGACCGGTACCATGGGCTTCCTCCGGTTTGACGGACATCCACCATCAGGCGCGAAGCGCCGGAAAGGATGCCCATCATGGAGACCATGGAACGGAAGAAGTCCCGTCCCCGTCGGTCGTTCACCCCGGAGTTCAAGGCTGAGATCGTCGAGCGTTGCCGAGTCGGCGACCGTTCGATCGGCCAGGTGGCGCGGGACTTCGACCTGACGGAGACGGCAGTCCGCAAATGGGTCGAACAGGCCCGGATCGACGCCGGTGAGATCGACGGTCTGACCACCGAAGAGCGCCAGGAGCTGTCCCGGCTTCGGCGGGAGAACCAGCGCCTGCAGGCCGACGTCGATCTGCTCAAGCGAGCAACAGCTTTCTTCGCAAAGGAGACCCGGTGAAGATGGACCCCTTCATCGAGGCGGAGGAAGTCGCAGGTCACAGCATCCAGCACTGCTGTGACCTGTTCGAGGTCTCCCGAGCCGCCTATTACCAGCGCCGGAGGGGCGTCCCCTCGCCGCGATCGGTCACCGACGCCGAGCTGACCGAGAAGATCACCGCCATCCACACCGAGTCCAAGGGCACCTATGGCTCCCCCCGGATCCACCGGGAGCTCGGTCACCGAGGGGTGGTCTGCGGGAGGAGGAGGGTCACCCGCCTCATGCGGCTGGCCGGCCTCGAGGGACGATGCAAGAAACGGTGGCGGAAGACGACCATTGCCGATCCCGACGCCGAAGCGGCGAAGGACCTCATCCAACGCCACTTCGGACCGTGCCAGGAGTTCGACCGCGCTACGTGGGCGACATCACTTACGTGGCCACCTGGGAGGGCTGGGCCTACCTGGCCACGGTCATCGACCTGGCCAGCCGCAGGGTGGTGGGCTGGGCCCTTGCCGACCACATGCGCACCGAGCTCGTCGAAGAAGCGCTGTCCATGGCCTTCACCACCCGAGTGCCAGAGCGAGGACTCATTTTTCACAGCGACCGAGGCTGTCAATACAGCAGCAAGAACTTCGCCGAGCTCGCCCGACGAAACGGCGTGGTGCTGTCGGTCGGCAGGAAGGGCGAATGCTGGGACAACGCGGTGGCCGAGTCCTTCTTTGCCACCATCAAACGCGAGCTCATCGACACCCAGGCCTGGCCGACGAGAACCGGCCTTCGTCGTGCCGTCTTCGAGTACATCGAGGGCTGGTACAACACTCGGCGGCTGCATTCGCCATTGGGCCATCTCAGCCCGAAGCAATACGAAGCGCTTCATCACAACGCCGACCGTCAGGCGGCATGATCAGCACAACCAATTTGTCCGTCGAACCGGATCAAGCCCACCAGGAGACGCAACTACCAGGGCGTGGGCTGAACGAATTGGGAGCTTGTTCACTTTGCCAGGGAGCGATACCGAGCGGGTGTGCGACTGGGCGGCGCAAATCGAGAGGGCGCTGTAACCGGCAGTATGTAGTTGTGCCAGAGTTCGAATCGGAACCTCCGACCGGGCGACAGACCGTTGCCCACGCACTGCGATGAACGCCGCGGTCGTGGGTGCAGGCATCGGCGGGCTCGCAGCGGCCGTCGGCTTACAGCGGATCGGGTACGACTGTGTGGTCTTCGAGGAGGCGGATGCGCTGCGCTTGTCGGGGGCGGGCGTGACCATCTGGCCCAACGGCGCCCAAGCGCTTATCCGACTAGGCATTTCGATCGACGGCCTGGGTCGTCGCATGGACCGTCTGGAGACGCGGTCGGCGGAAGGCAGGCTCCTCTACGCCATCGACGGCAGACGCCTCGCAGACCGTTTCGGTGTCCCGGTGATGATGGTGCCACGGCGTGATCTGCTGGAGCGCCTTGCTGATGCGCTCGCTCCTGGCTCGGTTCTGTTCGGCCGGAAGTGCGAACGCGTCGAAAGTGGCCAGTTTGATGCCGCGGTGTCCTTCGCCGACCACCAGCCCGAGAGCGCGGGGTTGGTCGTTGGGTCGGATGGTCACCGGTCGGCGGTGCGCCGCAGCCTGTTCGGCGACGGATCGGCGCAACCAACGGGCTGGATCGAGTGGCAAGGGCTCACTGCGGTGCCAACCTCGGTGACAAACGGTGCCGTCTCCGTCGTCGCCGTCGAGAAGACCGGCGCTTGCGCTCTTATCCCGGCGGGCGAGAACCTGACGCAGTGGTGGTTCGCCATGCCGAATACGCCCGCGACGCGTACCCCGTCATCAGTTGTGGCAATGCTCCGGCAGCGCTTCGGAGGGTGGTTGGCTCCGGTCTCAACGCTACTGGACGGCTTGTCGGACCAGGATGCAAACCTCTGGATCTACGTCCGCCACCGCGTGCCATCCTCGCTGTTCGCGCACCGGGTCGTGCTGGTGGGCGATGCAGCGCACGCGATGCCTCCGACGCTAGGCCAAGGCGCGAACCAGGCTCTTGAGGACGCTGCCACCCTCAGCACCGCGCTCTCGTTGGCTAGTCCTGACGCTGGGTTGGTCGCTTATGACCGGGCGAGGCGGCACAAATCAGCGGTGGTCTCGCGGTTGGCCAGACGGGCTCCTGCTCAGGACCCCGCCGCGTGGTCGACGAGGCTTACAGCGAGGGTCCCTGTCGGCGTTTCGACCTGGGCATTCGGATCGCTGCTACAGGCGGTCAGCACCGTGCTCACATAGGGACGTGTTTCGCAGCGCATAAGTGCAGTTACATCAACCCCAGAGCACACGACGACGAAGGCAGCAGACCGCCCCATAACACGCGACCTCAACTGTCAGTGAGGGTGACCCCTACCGCCGGGTCGGCGGGGCTTTATCAACCGTGGCTGATCGGCACATCGGGATAGGGGGCGAACAACGGATCGGAACTGAAGGCGGGCTCGGCCCCTTTGAGTTATTCCTTGGTGCAGAGCTGGTCAAGTCGCTCAAGCGTCTTGGTCATGCCCTCGACCCAAGCGTTGCCGTTGTCCACGGCCTCACGGACCCGATCGGGGGAATCCGTGCAGTCGTAGGTTTCTGTCACCACGGTTGCATCAGGGCCATCTGGAGTGAGGTCGAACCTCCAGCGCGACCCGTTCTAGTCTGTTCGGCGTTTGCTGGGACGGCGTTGCGCATACCCGGCTCCCAGCCGATGCACCGGTCTGCTTCGTACGCCACGATGCGGTTATGCATTTCGTAGTCGCCCATTGCCGTGAAGTACATCTTCGTGACGAACACGTCTCCCACACCAGCGATGACCCTGTTGCTGGCACCTGGCCGTAGCATCCCCGAGCCATCAAACTCGGGGTGCCGGTCTGGATCGGCCAGAAGTTTGAAGATGTCCCCGGCCGGAGCGTCGATTCGTCGGGATACCGACACGGGCTTGCATTCGTCGTTTCCCACCGTGGTTCTCCCTTGTCCGTTCTTGCGTCGAGGTGCGTTCACCAAGGTAGCCGCCAAGGCCCTGAGATCTCGTGGGTCCGTGATACGCGACTATCCCCAAACGCTGCCGGGTCTGAGTCACTGAGCATCCACTTTCGGAACGACCTTGATCATCTGTAGAGCCGGATTTTCAGCGTCCCACAAGTCTTGGAACTCCTCTAGTGGTCGAAAGCCGTAAGCGAGATAGAAAGCTCGCGTCTTGTCGTACCCGTCGTCGGGCTTGCTCGGAGCAAGCGTTTTCACTTGGAGAAACTCCACGCCGTCCGCGGCCAACATGCCTTCGGCATGCCCGAGCAACGCTCGGCCGATGCCTTGGCGATGAAGCTCCGGCAGCACGGCCATCACGTAGACCTCGGCGGCATAGCGGCTATGTCTCACGAGCGTGAGAAGTCCCACGTCCTTATCTCCTAGTGATGCAATGACGGTGGGCGACCGATCCGCGGTAGCGATGTAGTCCTCAACTGAGGTTGGAAGGCCGAACCACGTATGGAGGGTCTTCAAGATCTTGCGACAGGTCTCCCCGGCTCCTACTGCTTGATCGCGTATCCGAAGTTCTCCATCAGGGACCATGACCATCCCCCCGTTGGCCGGACACCTCGAATAGGAGGTAGTCATGCCAACAGTGACCGATGAGAGGCCGATGCCGGCCCGCCGGCGAGGTCGGTATCCCAAGGAGTTCCGCAGGGATGCAGCAGCCCTGGTCATCGACCAGCACCGCACCGTCGCGGACGTCGCCCGGGAGCTCGGGGTCGTCGAGCAGACCCTGGGCAACTGGGTCCGCCAGGAGCGCATCGACCGTGGCGAGCGCGAAGGGACGACGACCGAGATGCGCGAGGAGAACGTCAGGCTCCGCCGGGAGGTGAAGCGCCTGACCATGGAGCGCGACCTGCTCAAACGAAGTGTGGCCTTCTGGGTGAAGGAGTTGGACCGGTGAGCCGTTACCGGCACGTCTCCGCCATGAAGGCCGAAGGGTTCCCGATCGAGGCGGCATGCGAGGCGGCTGACGTTTCCACCTCGGCGTACTACGAGTGGCTGGCCCGCTCCGCCGGTCCGACCGACGCCGAGTGGGACGAGGCCCTGCTCGTCAACGAGATGCGCACGGTCCACGACGACCTCGACGACACCTACGGCAGCCCCCGGATGACCGACGAGCTGTCGGACCGGGGGTTCTGCGTCAACCACAAGCGCGTCGAGCGGCTCATGGCCGCCAACGGCATCTACGCCAAGGACGGTCGCCGCCGCAAGGTCCGCACCACCATCCCGGACGTGACCGCCCCGCCGCTTCCGGACCTGGTTGGACGGGACTTCCGGGTCGGCGAGCCCGGCATGCGCACCTGCGGGGACATCACCTACATCCCCACCGGGGAGGGCTGGCTGTATCTGGCCGACGTCTTGGACCTCGGATCGAGGCGCTGCGTCGGCTACGCCATGGAGAGCCACATGCGCTCCGAGCTCGTCGAGGCTGCCCTGGAGATGGCTGTGGTCGCCCGTGGCGGGGAGGTGGTGGGGATGATCTTCCACCACGATCGCGGCGCGCAATACATGGGACGGGACTTCCGGACACGGTGCGAGAAGCACAAGATCGACCAGTCGGTCGGCCGCATCGGCTCGTCCCAGGACAACGCCGTGGCGGAGTCGTTCTGGGCGACACTCAAGCGCGAGCTCGTCTCCCGCTGCCGGTTCGCCACCCGAGCCGACGCACGACGGGCGATCATCGCCTGGATCAACCACTACAACGCGCTTCGTCGGCACTCGACGCTCGGCAACGTGGCTCCGCTCGAGTGGGAGCTGCGCTGGTTCCAGACCCAGATCGCCGAGGCCGCGTGAGAACCGTCCTCTCAGATCGCCTCAGAAGCGCTGAACGCCGCCGACTGCTACTGCCCACCAGGCGGATCCCAGCCGCCCGCACGTACCATCAACCCATAACCAGCCGTCCGGCTGGCGGGGGGAAGGCCACCACTCGTACAGCATGCCTCTGGAGTTCACTCGGATGCCCCCATACGCCGGTGGAGGGTCGGTAATCGATTGTAACTAACCGGGATTTGGCTGGTCCTCATCAGAAGGAACGCGGAAGATACCGTTCTGAGGGTGAAAGAGCTCAGCGGACGTGTGGCCATCGTGACTGGCGCTGCAAGTGGCATCGGACTCGCCGTCAGCGAGGCATTCGTAGCCGACGGAATGAGCGTCGTGATGGCAGACATCAATGATGAGAGCGTCCGCCTTCAAGCATCCCGGCTTCGCGAGCAGGGTTCGGTGGCGCGAGCCATGGCGCTGGACGTGAGGGATTCGGATGCTGTCGATGATGTCGCTCGGGCTATCGTCGATGAGTTCGGGGCGCTTCACGTCGCCGTCAACAATGCTGGCGTGGTGAACGGAGGCTATTCCTGGGAACTGTCGCTACAGGAGTGGCACCGTGTACTTGACACCAACCTGTGGGGGGTCATCCATGGCATCCGCTCATTTGTACCGCGCATCCTCGCTTCAGGGGACGAAGGCCATGTGGTCAACGTCGCGTCGATGGCTGCGGTACTGCCCCGAGATCGGCTTGGGCCTTACACGGTGGCCAAGCACGGCGTCCTCGGCCTATCCGACGTACTCCGTGCGGAGTTTCTTGGCATCGACGCCCCGGTTGGCGTCAGTGTCGTGATGCCCGGTCTTATCCGGACCGGCATGAACCCCATCGGCACCGTCGAACCTTCGACCGTCGCAACGAACATTGTGGATGCCATCCGACGGAACCGCAATTACGTGTTCACCGACGACCATCATGCCGGTGAGGTCGATGCTCGCCTGAAGGCGATCCTGGCCTCCCGTTCAGAGGTGCAAACCTGAAAACTCCGTTCGAGGGTGCTCGACACCTCGGCCCTGTCCCCGAACGCCAGGAGCGAGGCTGTTGCATGAATCCATTTCCTCCGAACGACCGTCAGTTTTGGAGGTCCCTTCCGTCATGGCGGGCTGATTCAGGGCCGCAGACGACAACGTGGTGGACGAACGTGCGTTCGCGAAGCGCTCGAACCGATTCATGCAACAGCCTCGAGTGGGGCAGTTATCGACCGTGTGACTGAAAAGCACTTCCGGGCTAGGCGGGCAAGGGGCGTCCCGCTCGGTAGCAGGCAGTTGCGGACGGTCGGCTATGTCGAGAGTTCGTACAGACTCGTAGCCCGACCGACCTGGGTCAGATGTCGAGGTCGAGCCGCATGGCCACCTGCCCCTTAGGCGATAGTCCTCCGGCCACGTCGTGCTCCCCTCTGGCCAGCATCTCGGGTCCCAGTTCCGACTCGTCCAGCACTCGGAAGCCGAGGTGCTCGTAGAGCGGACCGTTCCATGGCACCTCGTAGAAGGTCGCCAGGGTTATTGCCGGTCGTCCCGCCGAACGCGCCCAGCTCTTGACCTGCTCGATAAGTGCTTTCCCGACCCCGTGTCCCTGGTGGCCGGGATGGACGCAGACGTGGAAGATGTGGGCGGCGTTGTCAAGGACACCTACGAGTATGTAGCCCACTACCTCGTCGTCAACCACAGCTACCCAGGAGCGTTCTGACCGCGCATACTCGACCAGCAACTCGATGGAGTCCGGGGGGTTGGCAGCAACCTGGTCATAACCGATGGCGGCGAACTGGCCTTGGGTGGCCAACTCGATGTGTTGGAGACGTGGGGCGTCCTCGGAGCGAGCCGGACGGATGGTGAACCGGCTGTCGGGCACGGGTTCATGGTGGCAGGTCAGAGCGACCGGGATGTGCCGATACCCGGGGCGCTGTTGGGGTATCCCGGGTCGGCGGCGGTTATCGACCGTGACTAATGTCGCCGCTCACCGAAATTCGCGGTTTTCGCTCACCGAAATTCGCGTTGAGTCCGCGCTCCGGTTGACAGGTTAACCCCGCCTCCTCGGGGTCTTCTCGGGCGGACCGGCCAGGTCCGTCAGCGGCTTGGTGAGAGCCTCGTGTTCGCGCAGACGCCACGAGGGTCCCTTGATGTTGATGACCGTGGCGCGGTCGAGCAAGCGGTCCAAGATGGCGGCCGCGACGACGGAGTCACCCCCGAACAGCTCGGCCCAGGCCGGCAGGCCCCGGTTGGTCGTGACAATGGTGGCCGAGCGCAGCTCGTAGCGCCGGTTGACCACCTGGAAGAAGGCGTTGGCCTCTGTTCGGTCGAAGGGCGTGATGCCGACGTCATCGATGACCAGGACGCTCGGGGACGTGTAGGTGCGGATCCTCTGGTTGAACGTCCCCTCGGCCCAGGCACCAACGAGTGCCTTGGTCATGTCGGTCGCTCCGCTGAAGTAGCCCCGATAGCCCGCCTCGACCGCCTTGATGCCGAGGGCCACGCCGAGGTGGGACTTGCCGCACCCGGGTCGACCCAGTAGCAGGACCGGATGGCCGTCGCGCACGAAGTCCAGCTCGGCCAGGTCGTAGACGACCTTGGGGTCGATGGAGGGCTGGAACTCGAAGTCGAACTCTTCGAGGGTCTTTCGGAACGGGAAGTGGGCGAAGCGCAGCCGGGCCGACAGACGTCTCTGGCGGGTGGCGTCGACCTCAGCGCTCAGCACGCTGGCCAAGAACTCGAGATGGTCCGCACCGCGCGCCGTGGCGTCTGCGGCCAACTCGGCGAACACCTCGGCGGTGCGGACGAGCTTGAGGTAGTCGAGATCCCCCTTGATCTGCTCGATGAGGGTGGCCTTGCTCATGACATCGCTCCATCGGGGTCGATCGCGCCCGCCACGTTGGCGTCTGCGGCGATATCCACAGGCAGGTCGGTATCTGGGTGCGGGCCGATGAGGCCCATGTCGGCCAGATCGGGGACGGCCACGTCGTAGTCGCCGATCTCGAGACCGAGTGTCACCGCGGTCGCGCCAACGACGGGCTCGACAACGCCGAGGTGGCGCCGCCCGAGGACGACGGCCTCGGCCTCGCGCTTGTGCTCGGGGAGCCACTGGGGCTCAGAGCCCGTGGGCGCCAGGTGATGCAGCGCAACCATCTGGCCGAGAAAGCGCAGCTCGATGACGCTATATCCGATGGGTTGGCGCACTTCTATGACCTTGCCGGCGAGAGCAGGCGGGGCCGAGTAGAAGACCGTGTCCCACTCGACGAGGGGGACACGCCCGACCCGGCGGGTGTCGCGCACCGCGGTGTCGAAGCGCACGGCCGGCAGACGACCGAGCACATGGCGTTCGGTCTCGAAGCGTTCGGCCGGAGGAACGCCCGTCGTCCCGTGGGCCACCGCATGGAAGTAGCGATCCAGCCAACGGGCCGCACGGCGGTTGAGCTCGCCGACGTCTTCTGGTGGGTCGAGGTCGACTTCGGAGAGCAAGCCACGTTTGAGGTCGCGGAAAGGACGCTCGATCTTGCCCTTGCGCTTAGCGTCCCCGGCGTCGCAGGCCTTGAGCGCCAGGTCGTGATGTCGGGCGAAGGCGAGGGCGAGCGGATGGAAGACGAAGCCCTTCGAGCGGGACCGGCCGAGCTGGCCCATCCGATCGGTACGCCCGAGGGCGGGCACGCCGCCGATGGACTCGAAGAAACGGACCAGGCCCTCGAGGGTGTGGTGCTGGTCGATGGAGGGGGCGAAGAACCAGAACTTGATCCGGCTCCAGCACAGCACGCACCCGAAGCAGTGCAGCTCGTGGTCCCATCCCCAGCGCCGGGCGAAGCTGTTGCAGTCGGACCAGTCGAACTGGAACTCCTCGCCGGGCATGGTCTCGATCGGCATCGTCAGCATCACCGCGCCCCGGGTCGGGCCGCGCACCGAGTGCAGGTAGCGCGTCAGGGTCTGATACGAGCCGGGATAGCCCTCGGCCTCGATCACCCGCATGATGGACGAACCCTGCAGGTCGGCGTTATGCGCCAGAAGGGCGCCGATGCGGGCCTGCCAGCGGGCGTCGATCACCAGGTCCTCTTCGGGGACGCTCCGCTTGGGCGGCGGGCCTCCGTTCTTCAGCCACGACGACACCGTGGCGGGGTGGAAGCCGAGGTGGTCGGCGATCTGCTTGATCGTCCAGCCCCCGGCCCGCAGGGCCTTCACGTTCATGTACTCCTCCTGGGTCATCATCTCTTTCGGCTTCCTCCAGCTCGTCGGGTGCTTGCCAGCACCGACAAGTTGGAGGGGCCATGACCCCGACCGGTGGATGCCCGATCAGGAGGAGCGCGGCCTCAGTGACCGCGAATTTCAGTGAGCGTTAAACGCGAGGTTCCGTGAGCGCCGCGACAACTAAAACGGCACTTCGGAGACCCCCCCGAGAGTCTTCAGTGTTTGCTGCATCCGGGCACATCGTGGATGTGGACGTGCACGACTGTTTACAGGGTGACTAGGCGGTCGGCGACCTTAAGCATGTGCCGACCCAGCGGCTGCAGGTTGATCCGGGTGCACCGCAGCCCGCTCGTCACCCGCTCCACGACGCCCCACTCCCAGATCGCAGTGGCGTCCAGCCCGCAGCGCTCCGCCAGCCAGTGCGCCCTGGCCCAGGGATCGCCGTCGAGCAGCTCTAGGGGGTCGTTCCGCATCATCACCCCAAGGTCGCACTCGGCCTCGGCGAGTAGCCCGTCGGGGTCGACAAGCTTGAACGTGTCGCGGCCAGGGACCTGAAGGGCGTTTAACTGATGAACGTCCCCGTGCACCAGCACGGCCCGCTCGTCGTCGTGTGCAGCTATGCGCCGTGCCGCGCAGGCCAGGGCGTGCTCGACGGTCGCCTCCGTGCACGGATGGCCAAGCTCCTCCCACTGAGTGGTGACGAAATCGACGAGCTGGCGCGCTTTGTCCGCTCCAGAAGGTAGGCCGGAACCCGCCGCCGGCCGCCACACCGTGGCCGCCGTCGTCACCAGTATCTCCAAGCGTTCGGCGAGTGGGTGGCCCAGCTCGTAGAGGGAGGGCCCGAGGCGCTCCAGGAGCAGCGCCCCCCGAGCAGCGTCGTCGCGCAACAAGCCCACACAGCCTCGGCCGCCGGCCAGTCGCAGCATTGTGGTCTCGTGACGACCAGCGGCGCCGTCCTGCGGAATCAGAAGTTTCAGCACTGCTGGCGTGCCGTCGGCGAGACGGGCCTCGGCCACGAATGCCTCGCTGGAGTGTGGGAAGGGGCGCCCCACCGAGACCGACCACTCGGCCTCGAGCTCAGCGACCAATCCCGGAAGGTCCTGCAGCCACCCGCCGGCTCCGCAGGCCGCCGCAGCGTTGGCCACCACATCGGGAACGCGCAGGTTCATTTCCCAAGGTTCGCACAGCCGCCGCCGGGATCGTCGTGGGTCACGACCGCTACTCACAGAGGCTGGACTACCGGCACGATCAGCCTGCCCCACATCACCGGTTATACAGGTGATCCACCTCTTGGGCTAGGCATCCGGGGGACCCTCCTCGGGTGCAAGCCCGATCAGGAGGTGTGCGGTGGTGTGGAGTCCGTCATTCGAGTGTCACGTCCGTCCGGATGGTGAACACGAGTACAGAATCGGCCACGAGTTGGTCGATCAGTTCCTGGAGTTCGTGGTGGGCCGGGCCCGTCCGAACACGGTGCGGTGCTACGCCCACGACCTGAGCGTGTTCTTCTCGGTGGTGGCCAAGGAACCCACCGAGGTCACGCCGAAGGACGTGATGTCCTTCGTGACCGCGCAACGGCGACCACGGCCCGGTGCCGAGAAGGTGGTGCGCATCGCCGATGGTTCCTCCGGACTGTCAGCAGCGACGATCAAGCGCCGGCTGGCCGCGGTCTCGAGCCTGTATGGCTACCTGATTACTCGTGACGATGTCGACGTGACCGTGAACCCGGTTCCTCGGGGCATCGCCACTCGCCAGAGCCGGTCACGCTCTGGGCGGGGTCTGCCCTTGGTGCGTGGAGTACGCCGGTTGCCGAGGATCCTGGACCCCGAAGAGATCGAGGCGTTGATGGGGGCACTGCGCACCGACCGGGACCGGGCCATGGTCCAGGCCATGGTGCTCGGAGGGCTGCGGCGGTGCGAAGTGCTGGGTCTCCGACTCGACGACCTCCGACTCGGTGAGTGGAGGGTGATGATCACCGAGGGCAAGGGCGGCCATGAACGGTTGGTGCCGCTCTCACCCACGTTCTTTGGCACCGTGGCCCGCTACATGAACGACGAACGGTCGCCCGAATCAACGAGCGACTCGCTGTTCGTCTCGCTCAAGGGGCCACATCGTGGCCAACCCCTTTCGACACCGGGACTCGACGAGATCGTGAGGGCGGCACGCAAGCGGGCCGGTCTCAGCCACGGCACCTGTCACGAACTGCGCCACACCTGCTTCACCCGGTTGCGGGAAGCGGGGATGGCCATCGAGGCCATCCAGGCCCAGGCCGGACACCGCTCCATCTCCTCGACTCGGGTCTACTTGCACCTCAGCGTCGACTGGTTGGCCGACGAGTACCGACGGGCTGTTGAGGCCATCGAGGCTCAGGCTTTGGTGGGGGTGGCCCAATGACCGCCGCCCTGGCCCAAGCAGTGCATCCGAAGACTCGCCGTCCGGGAGGTGGGACGCCCGAGGTGACGTGGAGCGAGATCGCCGCCCGAGCGCCTCGAATGGCCGCCACAATGGCCTCCTACCTGGACCAACTCGAAGCCTCGGCTCGTCCGAACACTGTGTCGGCAGCGGACTTGGCTCTCAGGTTGTTCGCCCACCGGGTCACCACGGCCGATCCCACCTGCGTGTCGGTGGCCACCATCGGACGGACCCACATCGAGGACTTCAAGTCTTGGCAGGCCGTCCGTCTGGGACGAGGCGGCAAGCCATTGTCGACCACCACCATCCGCCACCGACTCTCCATGTTGCGCACGTTCTTCGAGCGGATCATCGAATGGGACTACGACGACGCCCCGGCCCGCCTCCCCATCTACTCGAGCGACTTTCCCGCCCTCGACGAAGCCCTGCCCAAGTTCTTGGACGACCCGACCGCTGCCAGGTTCATGGCCGCGCTGGCTATCGATCCCAATCGTCGTCGTCGCCTCATGGTCGAGCTGTTGGCCCGGACCGGAATGCGCGTCGGTGAGCTCGCTTCACTGGAAGACGATGCCGTGGTCCACCTGGGCGACCTCCACCAGCTCAGAATCCCGGTCGGCAAGTTGCACAACGACCGCTACGTGCCCCTCCTGCCCATGTTGTTGGATCTCATCGTCGACTACCGGGCACTGCGGGGGCCCTCCCGCTCCGGGTACTTGGTCGAACGAGATGACGGAAAGCCATTCGACCGACGCACCGTCCAGCGCTACGTCGCCGCCGTGGCCAAGCGGGCAGGGATCGGTCACGTCCATCCCCACCAGTTACGCCACACATTGGCCACTCAGTCCATCAACCGGGGCATGAGCCTCGAGGCCATCGCTGCACTGCTCGGTCACCGCTCGATGGACATGACGCTCATCTACGCTCGCATCTCCGATCGCACGGTGGCCGATGAGTACTTCAAGGTGACCGAGGCGGTCGAAGCGAACTACCGACAGATGGGCTCACTTCACCCCGGCGCCGGGAACGCCGACACGGCCAAACCCCCGATCGACCATCGTCGACTGCTGGCCAACGGTCACTGCACAAGGCCTGCCCTACTCGGCTGCGTCTTCGAGAGTGTCTGTGAACGGTGTGGGTTCTTCGAGACCGGTCCGCAGTTCGTGCCGATCTTGAGGCGCCAGAGCAAACACGCCGATCAGCGCGGTCAAGGTGACCGGCGCCGACTCTTCGATGGCCTCATCGTGGGAGTCGCCGAGGCCCAATGAGTGTGGTTCGATAGGGCACAGCCCAGGACCTACGGATCACCTGTATAACGCCGGCTCAGGGTCGCGTTATCTGCATTGGTACGCGGTAGCTGCTCGCTGTCAGCTAACCGCCCATGAACGAAACCTTGGGGACAGGGATGGTCGGCCAGTACCGAGCATTCTGGGGCAGGGTATCGCGTACGCTGCTGAGTGAAAGCGGGGTGGCGACGTGCGGGGTGAGCGGTTCATCGAGATCTCGGCGACACCTGAGAATGTCTACAAGGTTGTCAGTGATCTGACCCGGATGGGTGAGTTCAGTCCGGAGTGTCATAGCGTCAAGTGGCTCGATGGCGCCACCGGACCGAGCCCTGGTGCCCGCTTTGTCGGACACAATCGAGGAGGTCCAGTCTCATGGTCCCGTGAGGGTCGCGTCGTCACTGCGCAGCCTGGTAGGGAGTTTTCGTTCATGACCGATTGGCGCGGACACGATTCGACCTTGTGGACCTACCGATTGGAACCAACTGCTGGCGGCTCGACCTTGACCGAGTCGTATGAAACGTACTGGGCTCCATGGTGGATGCACGCTGTAGACGCGGTGACCTTCCGACGACGACAGTTGCAAAAGCACATGATCCGGACTCTGAAGCGGATCAAACGCAATGTTGAGTCAATGCCGTCAACTCGCCGAGAGCCAATAGAAGATGGCTGAAGCCGAGCGGTCCGTTCCGGCAGCCGACTCCACGGATCAGTTCACCGAGATGGCCTGGATCAAGTTCCTCGGCATCGAACCGCTCGACGCCGGTGAAGGCCGGGCCGTCATCCGGCTTGATCCCCAGCCGGTCCACCTCAATCACAACGGGACGGTGAACGCCCCGATCCTCTATGCCTTGGCTGAAGTGGCCGGAGCGGGAGCCGTCGTGGCCGGCATGTTGGAGACTGCCGCACGGTCTTACACGGTGATCAAGCGAGCCTCTATCGAGTATCTGGCACCAGCTCGGGGTGCGGTTGTGGCGACTGGTGAGATTCCCCCTGAATCCTTCATCGCCGCTCGGTCGTCGGTGCGAGATGGTAAGGCTGCCGAGGTAGAGGTGCCCGTCGAAGTTTGTGATTCGACGGGATCGGTGACCACGCGCTGCGTCCTCGTGGTGACGGTGCGACCCCGGCGAAAATGAATCGGAACGGTCGGACACAGTGAAGATGCCACGTGTTCACATTCTGCGCGTCCCCGACTCCCACCACCCCTGCCCCCGAACGCCGGATCGTGGCGCAACGAGCGTCAGGCCAGTTTGGCCTGGGCCACCGTGCCGGATTTGGCCTGTTGAAATCCGACATCGGGGTAAAGGCATCCATCGCTAACCCAGCGAGCCGGGAGATCCCGCATCAGAAGGCCAAAGTCCATGGTGCAGGAGCCCTTCGGGAAGGCACCGAGATCGTCGAACATGCTCGACCTCACCAAGTTGATCTCGACGGGCCGAGCCTCCCATCGAAGGCATTCCAGACGTACCCCGGCCTGCTCTCCAAGATGGCCATGCGGTGAGTATCCATGTGCTCCCTGACGAAAGAAACCGATCGCATCATCGAGGCATGGGAACAGCTCACCCCCGAGGGCGGCGCTCTCGTGTGCGGTGGTTGATAGATCGAGCGTCCCATCGTGGCTCGATACTGCGATGTGGATCTCCGGCCCGTCGTCACGGACCTGAAACTGGGCGAGATGATGGAGACCCGGAAAGAGCCGGTCGCCAGCAAGGGAAGTGAGGCGCGAGTTCGTATCACGCCGAGGTATGAACACCCCCGATTGGGTGCCTCGGTCATCATCCCACTCGACGGCAAACCGATGAGCGGCATTTTCGGTAGTCAGCCCGATGGCTTTGGGCAGGTGGGCAGGTCGAAGTCCTCCCAGGCGGATGAGACAGATTCCTCCTACTGCCCAGCCGGAGACCAAGAGCGGCCGGAACGGTGATGGAATATGACGACTGGCCACCTCGGGGTCGATCCGGTAGTTGATCAGCAAGCGTCTCTCGATGGTGCAGTCGACCGATTTCATGATCATCGTTTCTCCTTCGACCCTGTCCGAGTTCCAGTGGCTCGGCGCTTCCGGCGCTGGCGAAGGACAACCTGCTCGGGACAGACCGTCGATAGGAACTGCCCAACGCAAAGTGCCAGCCGGTCCTCGACCAGGGAGTAGATGATCCGATTTGCCTCCCTACGCTCAACGACGAGGCCCGATGACTTCAGAACTCCTAGATGCCGTGAGATTGATGGAGCACTGATGGTGAAGCGGGATGCAATCTCCCCGGCACCAAGCTCGCCAGCTTGCAGGTCCTGGAGGATCTGCCGCCGAGTCGGGTCCGCAAGGGCCTTGAACACTCCGGCATCATCAGCCATGTTGCTATATTAGCTAATGTGCTAATATCAAATTAATACCTGAGACGATCGAGCTTGTCCGGGTGCCCCCGAACACCTGGCTGTGGGTGCGTTATTGACGGACGAGTGCTCGGCGGTCGCTAACTGCCACCGACCAGGCAGAACTCGATGCCCTCCGGGTCTGCCATCACACGAATGAGCCATTCGCCGTAGGTGTGTTCGTCGAGCGTTCGCCCGCCAAGGCGTTGGACGAGGGCGACGGCTGCTGGCAGGTCCTTGACCCAGAGACCGAGATGCAGCCGAGACTTACCGACCTTCGCTTCACCGACAGGTTGAATATTTATCACTGGTCCGCCAGTAACGGTGGGCCCGAGTTGGAACCATCCCGGCTGGGTGTCGTTTGCCAGCCACATGGGACCAGTTGATCGCTGGTTTTGCCAGTGACATGGGACCACCCGCTTTGCCAGTTATGGGACCACCCTGACGATCCACCAACGCCGGCCGAAAGGACATTCGGCTGGGCCTCCAGAGCCGCTGGCGAGGAGGCCCCATGGCGTTTCGGGAGGTATCGGTGGTCCAGGTCAAAGAGGCGCTGCGGCGCTGGTTGCGCGGCGAGGGTGAACGTCCGATCGCCCACGGGGTCGGCATAGATCGAAAGACGGTCAGGCGCTACATCGCCGCCGCCATCGAGCTCGGGGTCGAGCGCTCCGGTGGCGAGGAGCAGTTGGGCGACGAGCTGATCGGCCAGGTGCTCGAGCGGGTCCGTCCGCACCGACCTGACGGCCACGGGGAGGCCTGGCGCACGCTGCTCGACGAAGAGGAGCGCATCAAGAGCTGGCTGAAAGACGACCTGACCGTCACCAAGATCGGGATTCTTCTTGCCCGCCGGGGGGTGAAGGTTCCCCCGCGCACCCTGGCCCGCTTCTGCGTCGAACGCTGTGGGGCCGGGAGGAGGACGGTCACCGTCCGGGTCGCCGACCCGCCACCGGGACGAGAACTCCAGGTCGACTTCGGACGGCTCGGCCTCGTCCCCGACGGCGAGCGCCGGCGGGTCTGCCACGGGCTGGTCTTCACGGCTTGCTTCAGCCGTCACCAGTTCGTCTGGCCGACGTTCCTCCAGACCACAGAAGAGGTCATCAAAGGCTTCGAGGTCGCCTGGAGCTATTTCGGCGGGGTGTTCCCCGTCATCATCCCCGACAACATGAAGTCGATTGTCACCCTGGCCGAGCACACCGCGCCGCGGATCAACGACACCTTCATGGAATACGCCCAGTCCCGCGGCTTCGTCATCGACGCCGCCCGGGTGGCCACACCCACCGACAAGCCCCGCGTCGAACGCGTTGTCCACTACGTGCAGCACAACTTCTTCGCCGGAGAGTCCTTCGTCGACCTGGCCGACTGCCGGATGCGCGGCGAGAGCTGGTGCAGCAGCACGGCTGGCATGCGCATCCACGGCACCACCCAGTGCCGGCCCATCGAGTTGTTCCGCACCGAGGAGCTTCCGCTCCTGTTGCCCCGTCCCGCCTCGCCCTTCGACACGCCGAAGTGGTCCGACCCCAAGGCCCATCGCGACTTCCATGTCGAAGTCGACAAGGCCATCTACTCGGTGCCGCACCACCTGGTCGGGCGGACGCTGCGGGCGAGGCTCGACTCCGCGACGCTCAAGCTGTACTTGAAAGGTGAGCTGGTCAAGGTCCATCCCCGCCAGGCCCCAGGGGCCAGAATCACCGATCCTGCCGACATGCCGACGGGCACCGAGATCTACGCCACCCGCGACATTGCACGCCTCGGTGCCATGGCGGCCGATCACGGTCCTTCCATCGGCCTCTATGCCACCGCCCTCTTGGACACGCCGCTCCCATGGACCAAGATGCGCCAGGTCTATCGCCTGCTCGGTCTGGTCAAGAAGTGGGGCCCCGAGCGCGTCGAACTGGCCTGCTCTCGGGCTCTCGAGGCCGAAGCCGTCGACGTGAACCTCGTCTCGCGCATGCTCGAACGAGCCCGAGAAGACGCCGAGCCCGACGTGACGCCACAACCGGTCGTGATCCAGGGCCGCTTCGCTCGCGATCCCTCTGAGTTCGCCAGCGTCACCGAGGCGGGACGATGAGCGCTCCCGCACCCGCGGTCTCACCCGAGCTCAAGGTCCTCATGCGCCGCCTCAAACTCGGCCAACTCCTCACCACGATGCCCGAGCGCCTCGCCCTCGCCCGCAGCCACGGGCTCACCCACCTCGAGTTCCTCGAGCAGCTCTTCAGCGACGAGGTGTCCCGCCGCGACGCTGCCTCGGCCGGATTACGCGCTCTGGCGGCCAAGTTGGACCCGCACATGGTGCTCGAGGCCTGGGATGAGGACGCCAAGATCACCTATGACCGGGCCGTCTGGTCCGAGCTGGTGTCCTTACGCTTCGTCGACCAGGCCCGCAACGCCTTCATCATGGGACCGGTGGGGGTCGGCAAGACTTTCATGGCGACCGCGCTCGGGCACATCGCGTGTCGGCGCCGCATCGGCGTGCACTTTGAACGCCATGACCGCCTCCACAAGAGGCTCAAGGCGGCCCGCCTCGACGCCAGCTACGACCAGGAGATGCGCAAGCTCATCGGCGTCGACCTGCTCGTGATCGACGACTTCGCCCTCCAGCCCCTCGACATGCTGGAAACGGCCGATGTCTACGAGCTGTGCGTGGAGCGACACCACGCCAAGGCCACCGTGCTGACCTCGAACCGTGACCCGAGCGAATGGCTCGCAGCGATGGCCGACCCCTTGCTCGCCCAGTCCGCCGTCGACCGGCTGAAGAGCGCCGCATGGGAGCTCGTCATCGAAGGCGAGTCCTACCGCCAGCACGAGAAACCAAGGCTTGAGAGCGACCCCTCCGATGATCATCCGCCACCTCGTCAGCGACGACGTACTTGACACTGCCGGAGCCCTCCGAGATCATCGGCACAGCCGGTCGAAGTGGACACGACGTGGTCCCATGCTTCTGGCAAAGAGGTGGTCCCTTAGGGCTGGCAAACGACAGCTGGGATTGGGCGCGCACAGGGACGTCAAGAACGGCACTCCAGAAGTTTGCGGCGCGCTCTGTGTCGCAGTAGTCGAGTGTCACCCCCGCCCAAGTGATCAGCGGCTGGTCCATGCGTTCTCCTCGAAGTGGTTCGGAGTCCAGCCAAAGGACGGTGGCGGTGAGTCGCCGTCCTCAAATGCGGCGGCGAATCCGCCAGACTATCGCCAGAGTGGCGAAGTCACCCATAGAACCTGCCGACACAGAACGCTCATCCCCGGAGCTTCGATCGGGCTAGCTGCCCCAGATCACCGGATCGGTGGGGCACACTCCGGTCCCCCCTGGCATGGAGTGCTCACTTTCGCGAACCGCGACTGTCCATCGGCGGCAGGCAACGGCGATTCGACGGAGGTGCCTGGCAGTGGGTGGTTCATTCGTGCCTGGTGCAGAATTACCCGACGTGGCCCTCTTTCGTCGTCAGCCTGTCGAGGAACCGGTCGACTTCACCTGCAACATTTGCGGAGCCCGTCGCCATGCCCTGACGACAGAGCTGGACCGGGAGATCGTCTCCTGTGAGTGCGGATCGACGGTTCGGATGCGCAGTGTGATCGCAGCCTTGTCTGTGTCATTGTTCGGCAAGTCATTGACCATGGCCGAGTTTCCCACTAGGGATGAGGTTGTCGGTCCGGGAATGTCCGATTGGGTTGGCTATGCAAGCCGACTGACCGAGCACTTGTCCTATACCAACACCTTCTACGATCAGGAACCCCGTTTCGACCTGGCGCAGCCCGTGCCTAATGAGTTGGTCGGGTCCTGCGACTTCGTCATCTGTTCGGACGTAATCGAACACATGCCTTCCCCGTATCAGATTGGCCTCGCGCATTGCCTCGACCTCTTGAAGCCAGGGGGCTACCTCATCCTGACCGTTCCGATGAAGCCCGAGGGTACGACGGATGAGCACTTTCCAGATCTGTTCGATTTTCGCATCGTGGAGTTCGGTCAAGACCGAGTGCTGGTTAATCGCACTAGATCAGGGTCATATCAAGTCTTTGACAACCTCATTTTCCACGGGGGTCCGGGCTTCACTCTAGAGATGCGTGTGTTGTCCATTCCCGACGCGCTGCGGAATTGCACTCGGCCGGATTTGTAGTCATCGCTCCTTTCGACGCACCCATCCTCGAACACGGGATCTTCTGGCAGAACCCTTGGGGATGGCCAGTAATCGCGCGATGCCCCAACGACGAATGAGCTGAGCGACCTTTGCCTATTCGTCTCGCTGGGTAGCCGATCGGCCCGGTAGCCGATCGGCCTGGTGGTATCTCACCTTCCCGGTTGTTCGGCGCTGGCCGGCGCCGGTCCGCCGGAGTGCGCCCTTACGGGGCGGGTTGTTGGCCATCCCACAACAATGGTTCAGCGGGTACCGTGGGGGCCCGAGTGTCATACTGGACCGATGCGGCGAACTGGGCGCATTGCCCTAGGGATTGGAATATCGCTGATCGTTGGCGTGGTCATGCTGGTGCTCACCCTGTATGTACTGGCCCGTGTTGACCCCAGCACTGTCTTTAGCAGCTGCAGTGTCAGTCGCCCCGGCCAGTCCTGCTCCCCGCCGGTGAACCCATGGGGCGTTGGGCTGCCGATCGCAACCGGCATCCTTGGCATGGCAACGGTCGCAATCCTGTTGATCCGACGCCGGCGAGGTCAGACGGTTCCGATATCGAAGTGACCAACTGGACAAGGGTGCCCCCGATCACCGGATCGGCGGGACATTCCGGTCCCATCGGGCAGCGCCCTGAACTGCGGCCAGCCACTGCTGTTCGTTAGTCCCTTGACCTTCTGATCACTTCTCGTCCACCCAACCCGACGAGCACCATCAAGCCAAGGAAAATGGCGAAAGTCAGGGCCGACCCTGGCAACACGAACGCGAGGCCGATGAAGCCCACGACCACCACGATGATTACTGTCACAGAGCGGCGGTCCACCCTAGGTCCATCGACCCCAGCCCCGCGAACCTTAAAGATGGCGGGTGTCCCCAAAAAATGGGTCGGTGACCCGCTACGATCGCTTGGGGCGTTGGGAAGACAGGGGTTCGCCCTCTTCCTCATTCACCGTCATGGTCTTCCGAGCTTCCGACCGAGTACTTCTCTTTCAGCACGGCTCCGAGAACGTTCGCCGCCTGTTCTTCTTCAAGCTCCGTCTCATGAGTCTGTAGGCCGATTCCGGCTACGGCAATCCAGGCCACGTCAATGAATAGGAGACAGGCCAGAATCTCTGTCGCGATCATCCAGTTCAGTGTCGCCATAAAAACGATGTAGACGACTGGGTCGGCAGCAAGCAATATGAAAAGCAGCCTTCGGCGCTGCGCCGTTGTCCGGCCTCGCATGCAGTCTCTATCGACAGGAAGCGAGCCAAACATAACCGCGACCAGGCGACTCGCATCGAGTCTGCCTGCTTCGGGACAAGCGGCAAACCCGTCGGGCGTACTCGACACGACCTATGCGCTCTGACGGCGACTCATCGGTCCGGTCACTTCGGAAGTACTCAACGGATCCTGCAATGGGGCGGTGAGGCCAAGGAGGACTACGAGGATGCAGCAGCAGGCCCCAAGTGGGATGTAGGAGGCAAGCCACCAACGATCAGCTTTCCTGATGCGACGAACAGGACGGGCAGGGTGTGTCCCACACCGGATATGCACCAGTATCGATCTCCTATGGTTGCTACCACAGTGCCCAATACCTCCTTTCATCTCATAGCCGAAGTCAGCTCGGACTCCCCAGATGCGATCGGACCTGTGCTCGAACAACTCGTCGGCGGTACGGTCACTGAAACGCCCGAAGGCTTCCATGTGGACAGCTGGATGGAAGGGGCCGACTCCCGTGGACTCAATCGCGAACTACTGTCCGCCCTCCGCCGAGTTGAGCGCCGGACGACGCCTGCGTGCCGAGTGGACCGCCAACGGTGTGACGGATCGGTTCTTCGACTACGCGCAGAAAGGCACACGTCCAGCATCGCCAGACCAATTTGGAGGCTGACCGGACTTCACGTTCACACCAGCGCGACTGCCCCCTATCGCTCGACAGGGAATGGTGGTGAGACCTGTCTCATACCAATGGGGTCGGTGGGGCAATTCGGCACCTCGGAGATACCCCTTCGCCAGAGCGAACCTCCAACACGTCGTGCCAACATATGAGCGATGGCAACGCTCCCAGACGACCTCGATCCACGACTGTGAATCAACGTCAAGGGGTTGAGGGTGTTGTTATCAGATGGTGCTGGTCGACCGATGACCGTCAACTAGCAACAGGAACTCCTGAGCGTGGGAAGGGCATCGGGCGATATGGCGAAATCGCGGGACGACCACCTCTGGGTGCTGGCGCACGCCGAACGGACTGCGCTTGCCGAGGACCTGTCGGGCCTCAATGCCGATCAGTGGGGGCACGGCACCCTGTGCGGGCAATGGGACGTCGAGGAAGCCGTTGCCCACCTCACCGCCGCGGCGAGCCTGAATCAGTGGCGCTGGGTGCGCAGCATGCTCGGCGCGCGTTTCCGTGTCGACGTGCACAACCAGCGCCGGATGGTCGAGCATCGCGGCAGCACCCCCGCCGAGACACTCGACCGGTTCCGCGCCATCATCGGCAGTACCACCGCCCCCTCGGGACACACCCCGGCCTACCTTGGCGAGGTCGTCGTGCACGCCCAAGACATCCGTCAGCCGCTGGGCCTGCCGCGGAACACCAACCGTCGACGCGCTAACGCCCGTGGCCGACTTCTTTGCGCGCCGCAACTTCACGGTTCCCAGCCGGACCACCGTTGCCGGTCTACAGCTGCGCGCAGACGATGGGTCGTTTGCCACGGGCACCGGACCGCTGGTCACCGGATCGACCCTCGCGCTAGTGATGAGCATGGCTGGCCGGCGCTGCTTATGTTGACCAGCTCGACGGCCCAGGCGTACCGACTCTGCGGGCACGCGTCCAAAGCTCTTCCGCGTGAACCGCAGCGCCCATGAATTCACGACGGACCTCGGAAACGAGGTCATGAACCTTCGCGGTGCGAGAAGGATTTGGCCCCGGGGCGAGGGTGCCCCACTTCACCGGCTGCGGGTCACACGCGCACGCCACGGCAGATTCTGCCGGACAGTTCATGCCCGACACTCGTTCGTGGGAGTGGTTGCCCGGCCGTGGCTACCTAAATGTGGATCGTTCCATCGGCTTCGAGCGTCCAGCCGGGATTGTGGGCGACCTCCCATACATATCCATCGGGATCGGCGAACGCGCCTGTCGTGCCTCCCCATTCGGCTACAGCTGCGTGCCGGACGATCGAACCGCCAGCTCGCTGGGCTTCATTCAGCACGTGGGTTACCTCCTCGGGCGAGCGCACATTGTGAGCCAATTCGATGCCTGGAGCCCTGTGGCCACCGAGAGCAGTCCATAGGCCAAACACCATCCCGCCGGCTTGGAAGAAGCACACCTCATTGTCCGGTTGCTGTGCACCTGACCAGCCGAGAGCTTCATAGAAGGCTCGAGCTCGTGCGAGATCTGAAACCCCAAGCGTGACCAGACTGATGCGCTGCTCCACTTCATAATCATTGCAAACAAGCTCCCCCCGGAGCGCCCCCTAATATCAGAGCCCGGTCGCTGGAGGTAGCGTCCCTGATCGCCGGGAGTGGGTCGCCAAGGGATTCGGACTAGCCGGCGACATGGAACTCGATCCGGTAGAGAAGTGTTTCATCTTGAATGGGCCCTGCATGGGCGGCCCGTGCTCGGAGAGATTCGAGGTCTGATTCGCCAGCTCGGTGGAGGTCGGTGTTGTCGATGAAGGCGAAAGGGACCAGTTCGACCGAGTCAACCTCGATCGTGCCGTCGCCCACGCGGTAGCGACCGCCAGGTTTCACTTTGGGCCGCTGCCATAGTCGGAACGACACCGTTATCTCACCAGACAACACCCGCGCACGCAGTTCCCGACTGAACTCCACAGAGGGACCCTAGGACAGGCCGCAGTGAATCCCGATCGGATGCATCGATGGTGACCTGGGACGAGGGTGCCCCATACCGCCGGATCAGCGGGACGTTATCCCCACCCCGCGAAGCTAGCCTGAGTCGGTCTCTAAGCCTTCGGGCGGCCTGCTGAGACTCCCTACAATCTCTAAAAATTTGGCGGCGTCCTCATTGCACCGATCGCAGATGAAGACTTTCCGGTCGTCGCTGCAGATGCCGTCCGATCTCATCCGCTGGCACATCCCACAGCGCCGCACCTCAGCCGGCATCACGCAAGCCTTGGCCCTCGATGAGCGCGGGTGAGGATCGTTCGATTGCGCATGTGCGAATCTCCTCTGTTCACGAATGTCCTCCCCGGTGTTGGCTGGTCCTCCCAACTTTAGAAGGAGAGCCATGTCCGTACTCGACTCAGATCCGAAAACTCTGGCAACCATCATCGGAGATTCCGGGTTCGATGAGGCTCAGGTGGCCGCCGCAGCCTTTCTCGCCAGGTACAACGGCCGCACTCTCGACGCCTATCGCTACGACCTCCGGACATTCTTCCAGTGGGCCGTCGACGTGGGCCTCACCGTCATGGATGCGAAGCACCCCCATATCGAGCTCTACCGGACCACCATGGAGCAGAACGGTCTTGCCCCTTCCACCATCGATCGGCGACTGTCCACCGTCTGTGGCTTCTACCGCTTTGCTCACATCGACGGTCGGGTCAGCGCCAACCCCGCCCAGTACGTCAGACGGCCGAAGGTCCACCCATCGGAGGGACGAGGGCTGGATCGCCGGGAGCTCGGAACTTTCCTCTTCACCGCCGAGCGGGTTGACAAGTGCCATGCTGCGCTTGCCGTGCTCCTCGGCCTCAACGGGCTTCGGGTGAGTGAGGCGTGCGGAACCAACATCGAGGGTCTCGCCTTCACCCAAGGACACCGGACCCTCCGGATCATGGGCAAGGGGAGCAAGCCGGCAGTCATCCCACTGGTGCCAAGAGCGGCCAGGACCATCGATCTGGCCATCGGCGAGCGCACCGAGGGTCCGATCCTGCGTCGGAAGGACGGAACGCGACTGGATCGGCGAACGGCCCACCGCTGGGTGCGGTCCATGGGCAAGAAGGCAGGGCTCAATGCCGTCTACCCCCACATGCTCCGATCGGCATTCATCATGGCGGCCCTCGATGCTGGGGTCCCCCTCCGCGACGTCCAGATCGCCGCACGTCATGCGGACCCAAGGACCACAACGGTCTATGACCGCAGGCGGGAGAACTTTGACCGGCACGCCGCCTATGTCGTGGTTGCCTTCGTCGCCGGCGGGTAGGAGGGTCCTGCCCGGTCAGAGAGTGGATCCCCGTTTTGCCTTCTCAGCCTTCGGCCGGTGCCAGCCGGATCATCCGTCGATCGGCAATCGAGCAGGCAACCTCCTCGACCGAGCGCCCGGTCCGTTCGGCGGCGGCTCTGATGAAGATCAGCAGGGCGAAGAACGAGTAGACCCAGAGATCATCGGTCTGCCACCAGGCATCATCCAGCAGATCGGGATAGACGCCACCATGGATCATGGCGGCGGCGGAGATGGCGTAATTGCTCTTGTAGTGCTGGTTCTTTCCGGAGAAGTGGTGCTCGGGGAGGAATCGCTCCCGGATCTTCTCGAAGTCGATGGGATCAGCCGTGGTAGCCCCTGACTCGTCAATGGCGTCGGAAGCGAGCTCGAGCAGGTCCTCGGCCGGAAAGGTGTTGTGTCGAATATGCAGCGGCCCGAGCTTCTCGAGTACCGGATCTAAGTCCTGACCAGACGCCAGGCCGGCGAGGACGATCCGGACCGCATCACTTCGATCCTCCCGCGTTGGCTGCTTCCTCGGCGCCACCACTCCAAGGCTAGATCGAAGACTTCAACTCTGCAGATATCGACCATGTTCCGGTGATCTGGGATAGTCAGGTGGGCCTAGTCAACGGGTGGTCCATAGCTGGGGTAGGCAACCCGAACGACGTTGTCGCATTCTGGACAGACCACGGCCATCGGCACAGGCCGAGAAGCTCGCTGTAGTTCGGGCATCGGACGCAAATCGTGCGGATGGGGGGGCAAATCAAGCTCATGCCCGCAGTGCTGACAGACGATCACCCTTCCAGGATGGATGCAACGCCCGTGTGAGGCAACCGCCTGCTCACCCGGCAGTATGGGATGGTGTCGTGAGAGTGACCACACGTTAGAGTCCGAAATGCGTTGTCCACCCTTCACCTTGTCCGTACGTTGCTCATTAGCGAAAGGGCGACCTTGCTCGGCCGGGAGGTGTCGTGACCGTCAAGATGGTCAAGCGGATTGGAATCACTGCCGTGCTGGGCAGTGTGTCTCTCCTCGCTGTGGGCTGTGGTCGCTCTGCAGCGGTAAGGGGCCCACTTCGCAATGCGCCCGTCACCACCACTCGTCCGCTGCAAGTCGCAGTCGACGGCGTTCCTGTGTTGGCTCTGGCGAAGCAAGCGTTAGGCGCATCAAGGGCCTGGAACGTCTCGCATCCGCAGAATGTACGAGTCGTCATGACGACCCAGACCCACATCTGGAAGGTGCAGGGCTTCAACTACAGCTCGCAAATCTCCGGCTCGCACATTTCTGCATACTTCGTGGCGCTCCAAGGGCGTTTCTTCTGCGGCGGCACTTGTGGCGCATCGAATCCTTCCGGTTCGACGGTGTCGACCATGACACCCTCCAAGATTCCAATCTCCTACATGGTTCTCGAAGTTCCGATTCCGGGAGGTCCGCAGAGCGCCAGTGGTCTGAGTGTGAGTTCGAAGAACCCAGACCTGACCGGCCTTGGCACCGTTCACAATCTCGATCCCTACGTGGCGTCCCTAGCGGGTGTATCCGTTCGAGTCGGGCCCTATCCGTCATGAGCCGTGCGACACGGTCGAAAACGTCCCGCTCCGGCGGTATGGGACAGTGGTCTGACCGCAACCGCGTCTTTAAATTGGCGGCCGATACGCAATGAGACCCTGCCCAATGGTAGCTCCGAAGAGGATAATTATCAGCGAAAGTAGGTTGGGCAAAGATGGGGGCGTCGCCGGAATCCAGTGTGGCGAGTATTTGACCGTCAGAGGCGTCAAGCAAATAGATCGCGTTGGGATCCCGGAGTAATCACAGGTCGCCACAGCCAGGACGCCTGACCCATCGAGCGTCGGCGTTCCAAGGACTGCGCCGGGCAGGCCGGTCTGCCACACCGGGGTACCGGTCGCGGGATTCACCTGTTGAACCGACCCTTTGTACACGGTACCGCCGATGGTGGTGAGGTTTCCCGAGAGGAAGAGCTGGGTGGTGTTCTGATCCCAGACGGCAGACGAGCTGCAAAGTGAGAGATATCCGACCTGCTGCGGCGCGGTGCCGAGCGAGTCGGTCCAAGCGGGTCCAGCCGACAGCGCGGAAGCACGCAAGGCGTAGAACAGCCCGTTCTTATTGCATGCCCCGACCATCTGGGTAGGGACTCCTCCCAGGCTGGCCGTCCAGGTGGTGGGGGATGATCCGAAGTCTCCGTCCCCAACCTGTTGGGCAGGGGGAATGGTAAAGATGTCCTTTTCCTTCAGTGTGTGAGGGTCCAGTCGAATGATCGAGTCGGATCGACCGATGGCCCCGTTGGTGGCCTGGTTGCCGGTATCCACATAGACCGAGCCGTCTTCTGTTACCAGGGTGCTGCTCCAGATGTCACCGCCGAGGTCGCCAGCACGGTTGGAACGGAAGGTGGCCAGTTTCTGACCCGAAGTCTGGCTGTAGGACTTTTCGCCGCCCCGGACCAGGGGAAAGTCGCAGCCGGAGGCTACGCCGACGTAGATAGTCCCGTTGGCCACCGTAGGTGAGGACCAGTTGAAGTAGTTGTTCACTTTTTTCGACGGTATGGCGATGACACTGCGCCACAGCTGGGTCCCGCTGATTGCGTTCCAGGCGTAGAGGTAGCCGTCAGGGGCCGCCACGTACACGGTGGGGTCACCGGTCAGGGGATCGGGCGCAATAGTGGCGGTGGAGACAAAGCCCTGAGGTTGCTCAGGCCAATTGCAAGTGAGCAAAGGCTGCTGTTTGGTCATGTGGCTCCAGATCACAGCTCCGGTGGTCTCGCTCAGGTCATAGAAACTGCCGTTGTCAGATCCGAAGTACACGTTGCCCTCGTAGACAACCGGGCTGGAATAGATCTGGCCACCCAAGTGCCCGGGGGGTACAAAGCTCCAGGCTTGTGCGAGCGAGGCGACGTTGGAGGTGGTGATAGCCGTAGCGGCAGCATTGAACGAACTGTGCTCGTTCCCGAACAGGTAGGCGGGCCAGTTCACGGAGTTATCTGCCGAAGCCGACCCGGGCACCAAGAGGGTCATCCCTACCAAGAGCCCAGCTCCCAGCGGCGTAATCCACCTCAGCCTTCGTGTTAAAGATTGCATCAGCTGCTCCTCCAGCAGATTTGCCAACTGGCATCTGCATCGCCGAACCTGCTGTCCCGCGACCGAGGTTAGCTACATCTCCTCTTCTCGGGTGCCTCCACGTGTCGCGCTGTCCCACCCACCCGGCGATCGGGGATACCCACAGAAGCGGGGTGCGGTCGGGTTATTGAGGCAGTGCGTCGGTGAGCGATACCGAGCGGTTCAGAAGGTCGAGGGCGGGAACCCGGGGGCGCGGGATCGGCACATCTCGCTCGGTCCACCCCGATACCTCAGAACGAGAATATCGGGCGATCAACCCCTTTAGGTCGCCGGCTTGATGTTCTGATTGACGTGGAACAAGTTGCCGGGATCGTACTTGGCCTTCACGGCAGCCAAGCGTCCATAGTTGCCCTTGTAGTTGTCCTTGATCCGACCCTGGTCATCCTGGTCCATGAAGTTGATGTATCCGCCTTCGACCGAATACGGGCGAAGGGCTTCGTAGTAGGCGCGGACCCAGGCGATGTTCTGTTCATTGTCCGCCGGGTTTTCCCACATGCCAGCGATGACAGGCGAAAACGAGACGTCACGGTAGGCGAAGGCCGTTTCGTCCATACCGACTCGCTGTACGGCCCCGTTGATCGGATAGAGGTGCACGGCCGTCTGAATCGCGGGAACCTTGGCGCCGTACTCGGCGTGGACCTTGGCTGCGCCATCGCTCAGCTCACGCGCAAAGCTCGCCTTCCAATAGTGCTGAAGACCCTTGGGAAGCAACTCGTCGAAAGCGACGTTGAGCGCTGGGTAGGGCATGGGCCCGACGTGGGAGCCCACCGGCTCGACAGCGTCGAGGAACGGCTGGACCATCTTCTTGCCGTCCTCGATGGGACCGGCCCAGCACGCGACCAACAGACAGACATTCTTGAAGTGCCAGCTCTCGGGGAGGAACGGAAGGGGCGGTGCCAGGTGGAAACCCAAAAAGCCTCCCAGGTCCTCGGGGGCATCGGCGATGTAGTTTCGGTAGAAGCTAACCAAGTCCTCGGCTCGGTCAACCGGGTACACGATGGGCCCGCCGTAGATCTCGGCCACCGGATGGAGGCGATACTCGAAGGTCGTCACGACACCGAAGTTGCCACCCCCGCCGCGCAGGGCCCAGAACAGGTCGTCGTTTTCCTTCTCGCTGGCGACAACAACTCGCCCGTCGGCCATCACGACCTCGGCCGAGATGAGGTTGTCACAAGACAAGCCGTGGCGCCGGGACAGATAACCGATGCCACCACCAAGGGTCAGGCCCGCTATACCTGTCGAACCGATAATCCCACCAGTTGTGGCTAGACCATATTCGTGGGTGGCGTCGTTGAAGATCCTCCACGTGCATCCTCCGCCGGCCTTGACCGTCTGGGTTTCGGGGTCAACGATGACCTCCTGGAGCGGGCTGAGGTCGATCACGATCCCGCCGTCGTTGGTGCCAAAGCCCGGAGCGCTGTGGCCACCACCACGAATGGACAAGTCGAGCCCCTCGTCCCTCGCCACCTTCACTGCGCTTGCGACATCGGAGACGTTCGTGCATCGCACGACCGCAATGGGACGCTTGTCGATCATGCCGTTATAGACGGCGCGAGCCTCGTCGTAGCCCGGATCTGCCGCATCGATCACTTCGCCTTTGACCGCCCCGCGCAAAGCGTCTGCCACCGACTGAGCCATGGCACCTTCTCCCTGAGCTTGCCGAATCCGCCCGATCCGCGGACCCTGGGTCAGACGAGAGACTTTCAGAAAAATGGCCTCCTGTCCTCGGAGACTCACCCCAACAGGGCGTAGCCCTGCCGAGCGCCTGGGCCCGCACGGAAGTGTCCGAGCTACACAGCTCTGGGGCTCGTGCGAACCGCTCGCAACTGCCGGTTACATCACCCCCAGATCCCGGCCCGGAATTGTCCACCCGCTCGATATCACTCATTGGCAAGTGAAATAACGTCCCAATTTGTCCAGTCGAACCTCGCATAACCGCGTCACGAAAGTGCCGATCGGTGGCACTCGATAACCGCTCCGCTCGCGGCATTCGGGGTCGCCTCAGGAGTCTGAGACCATCTCCTGTAGCCGACCGAGAGCCGCATCACGGTTCGCCTCGGTGCTGTCTTGGTCGTCAACGATGACCGTCGTGCCGGTCGGCAGGTGAGTCACTCGAACTCCGCAGGGTCCTCCATCAACCACTGTGGCCACGTCAATACGGAGATCTTCGGGCGCAAACTCCATTCGGCCATTGTCCCATCGACCCGGTGTTCTGGGCTAGCCCCGTTCGACCTAGAAACCACGCCTAATCGGGCAGTGGTTCTGTCATGCATCCGTGCGTTCATCGTCTGGCATGGCCGGGTGCCGATGCAGCCAGCACAGTCCTGAGTGGTGTGTTGTCCGGTTCCGGCACCGGCGCCGCCCGCCGCGAGCCTCCGTGAAGGGCACGAAGACGTAGGCGTGGCACTGTTCGCTCATCCGTCCGCCTCAACCCCGACACTCATCGAGACCTTGAACCCGACCACCTTCACGAGCGAACCGTAGCCTCAGACCCGACTGCTAGATAAGCCTCGCCATCCCGGCGTACGGGGATGCGTCTCTATTCGGATCTCTCCGCGTGCTTCGGGGACACCGTGTAGAGGGCGACTTCAGCCCAGTTTACGATGACAAGATGGGCTTGTGCTTGACGACGGGCCTGCTGGATGGGTGGCATGCCACCAGAACGTCCGACTCCGCCCCGTCGAAGAGCGGGACCTCGATCTGCTGGGCCGGTTCGATACCGAGTCAGCTCTCCATCAGCCGTACGAGTGGAAGGGCCTCCGGGATCCGCAGGCAGCTCGTCGTCGCTGGGAGCAGAACAGCTATCTCGGTACGGACGACTCCGTCGTCATCGTTGCACTGCCCGACGGCACATCCACGGGATTCATGGCGTGGACCGCGATTCGCAGCTCCTCCCCGACCGCGCCGACCGTCACCTACCGCATCGGCATAGCACTTCTCCCCGAGTACCGGAGCCAGGGCCTCGGCTCCGCCGCTCAGTGCCTGCTGGCGGACCACTTCTTCTGGACGACCCTGGCCAACCGCATCGAAGCGGGTACGGACCTTGAGAATCTCCCTGAGCAGCGCGCACTTGAGAAGGCCGGGTTCCAGCGGGAGGGAATCGTTCGAGGAGCCGGCTACTTCGAGGGCCGCTTTCGAGATGGAGTCACATACTCTCGTCTCCGCTCTGACCCGCACCTGTGATGCGAGCCTCGGCCGTGGCGGCAGAGGGTGGATCGGCTCGACCGACCTAAATTAGACCCGGCGAACTGGGGCACCCGACTGTTCCCGGTCATCCCACTTGACTCTCACCATGGGGCAGGGTCCAACCTTCATTGCGTGGACGATCTCATGGCTATAGGAGAGTTCTCGGACCGCTCTGGCCTCTCGGCCAAACGGCTCAGGACGTATGCGGCCGAGGGCCTCCTCGCCCCGACAGCGGTGGACCCCGGATCGGGATATCGCTACTACTCGCCGGGTCAGCTGGCTGACGCCCAGCTAATCGATGCACTCCGTCAGGCGGGCGTGCCACTCGCTGACATCCGCGCATTCAAGCGTCAGCCATCCCAGGCACAGCTCGAAGTATGGGCGAGACAGCTCGAAACCGATGCGAACCATCGTCAGGAGGCCCTCACCCATGCCCGCCGTCTCCTCGCAGCAGCCGAGGACCCATTGTTTCCAATCACCAACCCAGACACCAAGGGGGGATTCATGACCACATTGCGAACATCGGGTCGTACGGACATCGGACAGCTGCGGGAGAACAACGAAGATGTCATCGTCACAAGTGACCGTCTCGCACTCGTCGCCGACGGGATGGGCGGACACCCAGGCGGTGAGATCGCAGCGAATGTCGTAAAGGGCGTGATTCCCGCGGCCTTCACAGGTCAGTCAGTGGACGAACTCGAAGCGGCCGTACGTGCTGCGAACTGGGCAATCCGGGACCGTGCAGCCGCTCAGCCTGGCCTGGAGGGCATGGGCAGCACAATCTGTGCGGCTGGACTCCTTACCACCGGACATGTTGCACTCGTCAACGTCGGTGACACCCGCGGCTATCTATGGCATGAGGGTGCGCTGAGCCGCCTGACCCAGGACCACAGCCTGACGGCCGAACTCATCGAGCGCGGCGAGCTACGGGAGGAGGAGGCAGCTCAGCACCCCTATTACGGGATTCTCACCCGAGCACTCGGCGTCGGGTCCGACGTCGAGATCGACCACACAACTCTTGCTGTCGAGGAAGGAGACCGAATCGTCATTTGTAGTGACGGACTGTTCAACGAGTTGTCAGGCGAAGAGATCGAGGGCGCCATGGCGGGAGACAAAGACGTGTCCGCAATCGTCGACAACCTGGTCGACAGTGCCATCGCTCATGGAGGTCGTGACAACGTATCCGTCGTGGTCGCAGAGGTGGCTACATGAGGCACTCGGGCTCAGCTTTGGGGTAACTCAACAGCCGGTCGGGGGGTATCCCCAACGTGCTGTTGTGGGTCACGCAATAACGGCCCGCCCACCTCCCGTTTCCGGTGGCGCCGCCCCGCCGGCCCGGCTTCTGCATCTCGTCTCGGCGGCCGGCCTCGCTGGTTCTGAGTCTCGGTTTCTGAGCCCCTCAGACCCCTTCTTCCGACCTGCGGTTTGTCCGCGTTCGACGAGGGGTGGCTGGCTGGCTTCCTGCTATTGCTCCTCTCTCCCGGGCGCTTGGCGTGGGCGCTAGAGCGTGGGCGCTAGAGGACTCGAACCTCCGACCTCAGCCGTGTGAAGGCTGCGCTCTAACCAACTGAGCTAAACGCCCCGATGCAACGGCCGCCGGACGGCCGCGGCAGTTCGCCATGGTAGCCGGGTGCCACCTGGCTGGACGAGTGAGAGCAGGAGATGAGCCGGGTCAGACGATCGCCATATCGGGGGTCACCGCGTCGAAACCCAGGGCAGCCTCCAGCGCGGCAGCGGAGCGGAGCACGACGAGGTCACCGTGTTGCGGACCCACGAGCTGCATCCCGACTGGCAGACCACCCGGAGTCAATCCGGCGCAAACGGTGGCGGCCGGCGATCGGGTCATGTTGAACGGATAAGTGAACTTCACCCAGTTGACGTCGAGTTTGCCGTTGATGAACCCCGAACCGTCCAGCGCGTTGGGCGGGGCCGCGGAAGCAGTGGTCGGCGTGAGCAGGACCCGCACGTCACGGAACAACTTCACCAGACGAAGGTTGAGGGTATGGCAGGCATCCTGCGCCTTGGCGAGGTCGGCGGCGGATAGCGATGATGCCCCCTCGATGACCATGGCCAAGATGGGATCGACGTCCTGCCACGCCGCCGTGCCCAGCAGGTCGGCATAGGTGCGCAGGTTGTAGACGCCCGACATCGTCAACCAATCGTTGATGGGGTCCGCGTCGAACACGGAGTCGAC
>CAVWMT010000016.1:0-55823 GCA_963756195.1 uncultured Acidimicrobiaceae bacterium | reverse complement strand
CGGCTGGCGGCGGTTGGCCTCACCACCGTGCAAGCGTGCGGCGACTCGTCCCGCAACGTGGCCTGCTGCCCGGTGTCCGGAGTCGACGCCGAGGAGGCGTTCGACGCTCTGCCCATCGCCCGGGCCATCTCCGAGTTCTTCACCGGCAACCGCGAGTACGCCAACCTGCCCCGGAAGTTCAAGATCTCGGCTACCGGCTGCCTCGAGGACTGCGCCAAGGCTGATATCAACGACATCGGCCTGCGTCCAGCCCGGACCGCCGACGGCACGCTGGGCTTCAACGTGGCCGTGGGCGGAGGGCTCTCCGACGGCGAGCGGATGGCCTCGGACATCGACGTCTTCGTGACCCTCGACCAGGCCGTCGAGGTCACTCGGGCCATCGCCCAGACCTTCGGGGAGCTCGGCAACCGCGAGAACCGTGGACTGGCCCGCATGCGTTACCTCGTCCAGGAGCTCGGGCCCGAAGGGTTCCGCCGCGAGCTCGGCGCCCGGGCCCGCTTCGAGCTCGTGCCGGCCGCCGAGGACCTCACCCGCCGGTACCGCGGCGACCATGTGGGCGTCCATCCCCAGCGGGGGTCCGGCCTCTGCTACGTGGGGTGCTGCGTGCCGGTGGGGCGCATGAACGGCATCGAGCTGGTCGAGGCGGCCCGCCTGGCCGAGACCTACGGCGACGGCACCGCTCGCATCTCAACCGACCAGAACCTCATCTTCACCGGCGTCCCCGAGGACCGGCTCGACGACATGCTGGCCGAGGACCTCCTCCAGAAGTACTCGCCGTACCCGGGGCCGTTCTCGCGTGGAGTGGTGGCTTGTACGGGGAGCGAGTTCTGCCGCTACGCCATCGTGGAGACGAAAGAGCGCGCCCTCAAGTGGGCCCGCTTCCTCGACGAACAGCTGGCCAACGAGCCGGTCGGGTCGTCGGCCCGCCCGGAAGGCGCCCCTCGTCCCGGCCCTCGTGACGACGCCGGGGTCGTGCGGATGCACTTTTCGGGGTGCTCCGCCAGCTGCGCCCAGCCCCAGATCGCCGACATCGGTTTCCGCGGCGAGGTGGCCAAAGTGGGCAACCATCTGTCCGAGGCGGTGGACATCGGAATGGGTGGCTCCCTCGGCTTCGGCGCCGGCTTCATCGACTGGGTGGAGCACGCCCGGCCCGTCCAGGACGTGCCCGACGCCCTGTTGCGTGTTCTGCGCCGCTATCAGGCCGAGCGCCGCCCCGACGAGCCTTTCTACAACTGGGCCCGGCGAGTGCCCAACGACGAGTTGCGGGGCACCCTGGAAGGCGGAGGGGACGGCGCCTCCGCCGGAGGAGCCACGGCAGGACGGAGTCCGGCATGAAGGGCTACCGAATCCGCGACGAGATCAACGGGGTCGAGGACCCGCCCGGCAAGACCTGGTTCTGGGAGCTCGAGGCCGGTGTCATCGAAGCCGACCGCTGCATCCAGTGCGGCACCTGCGTCGCCGTCTGCCCGTCGAACTCGATCGGCGTGGACGAGGACACCCTCTTGCCGGAGCTGGTCAAGATGTGCACGGGGTGCTCCCTCTGCTGGGACTTCTGCCCTCGAGGCGGGCTGCGTTACGAGGCGCTGTGGCCGCCGTCGACCGCCCTGCCCGGGGACGAGGCGACGGTGAGCGGACAGGGTGAGGCGTCGGGCGAGCCGGCCGTGGTCCGGCCCGACTCGTCGGACACCTACTGGAAGATCACCGGAGGCCCCCCCGCCGACGGTCTAGGTGCCGTCCTCGGCGCCTACGCGGTGCGGGCCCCGGCGAGGCCGGACGGCGCCCAGGACGGCGGGTTGGTGAGCGCCCTCCTCATCGCCGCCCTGGCCGGGGGCGAGATCGACGGCGCCCTCGTGACCCGGCAGAGCGACGATCCCGACGAGCCTTGGAAGGGCGTGGCCCATGTGGCCACGACGGCCAAGGAGATCGCCGCCTCCGCCGGCAGCTACTACAACCAGACGATGGCGCTGGCCGAGCTCGACCTGTCGCGCTACGACCTGCCGGCCAACCCGCGCATTGCCGTGGTCGGGACGCCCTGTGAGATCGAGGGCATCCGGGCCATGCAGGCGCGCCGCTGGCCCACCGGAGCGCACCGAGTTGACGCCGTGGTCCTGACCATCGCCCTCATGTGCACCAAGAGCTTCGACTACCGGGGCCTCATCCTCCAGCTGCTCCGCGATGACCGGTCCGTCGATATCGAGCGTGTGTCGAAAGTCGACGTGATCCGGGGACGAATGATCGTGGAATACCGTGACGGGGAAGTGGCCGTAGACGAGCCCGTGAAGAATTTCCACGGGGCGGCGCTCAAGGGCTGCGACGAATGTGCCGACTTCCTCGGACGGAGTGCCGACCTGTCGGTCGGGAGCGTCGGATCGATGGACGGGTGGAGCAGCGTGCTGGTGCGCACCGAGCGAGGGAGACGAGCCTTGGACAACGCCCGTGGACGGCTCGACTTCCGCGAGCTCGACAACATCGCCGCCCTCGAGAAGCTCGACGCCCTCGACAAGCGCATCGCCTTCGACAGCCTGCGCCGGCCCTTCGACCCCGACGCCCCGCTTTTCATCGACTACGCCGACCATGTGGCCGCCTACGAGGGATCGGACCGGGCGCCGGCGGTGCTGGACCGATGAACTCCCAGCTCCGAGCAGGTGCCGGGGTTCGGGGCAGCTTTCCCGGGCCGGCCGGTGTCCATGTCGATAGGGTTGACGACATGACGGTGGTGGAGGTGGATGGTGGACCCCGCCTCGAACTCCCGGAGGAGCCGGTCGACGTCAAGACCGGGCTGCGGGACGCCCTTCTCGATGGTCACGACTGGCGCGAGGGCGTGGCCGACGACACCTGTGTCGCCATCTGGCTGTGGCGGCTGTGGCAGCCCGCCCTCGAGCCCTACGGCATGAGTCGTGAGGACTTCGTGGACCAGGTCGTCGCCTATCGCCGCGAGCTCTGGCTGTGGCTCATCGGCGACCGCCAGTGGCTGCAGTTCGTGACCGGCCTGGCTGGGCGGATCGTGCGCCGGCTGCCGGCGCCGAACGAGGCGTGAGGCTTCCCGAGGCGGTCGCCTCGGGAGCGGTGCGCCCGGCGCGTCACACGAGAGTCGACCGGCGCCCACCTTCGCCCTGATGCCGCGTGTCGCCGTCCCGGCCGAGCGGGATCCGCTCGCCCATGTGTGGGGCGACCTCGCCCCGCATCTCAGCGGGCCAGCCGCCGCCTACTCGAGCGCCGTCTACGAGCGGTCCACCCTCTCCCTCCGCGAGTTCGAGGCCGCCCGCATCACCATCGCCGGCATCAATAAGTGCGCGCTCTGCCTCGGCTGGCGCACGGCCCGCGATGTCCCGGGACAGCGGCGCGGACCCCGATGCCGTGCCCGACTCCTTCTACGACGCAGTGGTCGACCATCGGTGGGAGGACCTCTCCGACCGCGAGCAGCTGGCGGCCGAATTCGCCGAGCGATATGCCACCGACCACCTGGGGATGGACGACGAGCTGTGGAAACGGTTGCACGGCACCTTCGGCGACGCCGAGCTCGTCGACCTCGGCCTGTGCGTGGCCTCGTGGCTCGCTCTCGGCCGGTTCAACCAGGTCTTCGACATCGACGGCGCCTGTCGCGTCCCACCCACTGCTTCCTGAGCGCTCGGCATCGCCGGTGGAGAAGCTCGTCTATCTGCTCTGGGACGACGTCCGGGTATCGGCTGGCGCCGTCGCCGGCACCTCGGCCGGCGACGAGCTGCGGGCGCATCTGCTCGAAGAGACCGTGCCCCGCCTGCTGGAGTCGGGCGCCCGAGGCCTCACCGTCGGCGTGCACGACTCGGCCGCCGCCGGCGTTCCGTCGCCGGCACCGGCGCCGGACGGGGAGGCGACGCATGTCGCCGAGCTGTCGGTGTGGCTCGACAGCTACGAGCACCGAGGGGAGACAGAGCAGGCGCTCGCCGACGTCGGCAAGGAGATGGCCGGGTACCTGGTCACCGAGTCGCTGGTAGACGACTACGGAACCACCCCGCACGGGCGGCCCCGGGACTGGCCGGACGGCGAGCGGTCGCCCGGCCTGCTCACCGTCGCTCTCATCCACCGGCCCGACGGGCTCGACTACCGCGAGTGGATCCGCCGGTGGCACGGCACCCAGTCGCCCCTCTCCGGCGAGCTCCAGCCCCGCACCCGCTACGTGCGCAACGAGGTCGTCCGCCCGGTGACCGAGGGCGCGCCGGCAGTCGACGGCATCGTCGAGGAGGGATGGCCCTCGGCCGAGCACGTATCCGACCCCCGGCTGTTCTTCAACGCCACCACCGATGAGGAGCTCGCCGCCAACGTGACCTTGATGATGGAGAGCGTCTCAGCCTGCCTCGACCTCGGTCGCCTGCGGAGCTCGACCATGAGCGAGTTCCTCGTTCGCTCTCCCGGCTGAGCCGTGGGACTCTCGATCGGCATCGTCGGACTGCCCAACGTCGGCAAGTCGACCCTGTTCAACGCGCTGACCCGCAACGAGGTGCTGGCCGCCAATTACCCCTTTGCCACCATCGATCCCAACGTCGGCATCGTGCCCGTGCCCGACCCGCGGCTCGAACGGCTGGCCAGCCTGTACGACAGCCAGGAGATCGTCCCGGCCACGGTGACCTTCGTAGACATCGCCGGGCTGGTCGAGGGTGCCTCCCGCGGCGAGGGCCTTGGCAACCGCTTTCTCGCCGCCATCCGGGAGACGGACGCTATCTGCCAGGTGGTACGGGTCTTCGAGGACGACGACGTGGTACACGTGGCGGGGCAGATCGACCCCGCCGGTGACATCGCCACCGTCAACACCGAGCTCATCCTGGCCGATCTGCAGACGCTGGAGAACAGCACCCCGCGTCTGGCCAAAGAGGCGCGCAAGCGCCCCGAGCTCGCTCCTGTCCTGCGTGCGGTCGAAGTTGCCCAGCGCATCCTCGACGAGGGACGGACCGTCTTCGCCGCGGCAGCGGCGGGTGAGGTCGACGTCGCCGCGCTGGCCGAGTTCCACCTGCTCACGGCCAAGCCGTTCGTCTATGTGTTCAACGTCGACGAGGGCTCGATCGGCGACGAGGAGCTCGGGTATCGGCTGGCTGGGTTGGTCGCCCCGGCGGCGTCGATCGTGCTCTGCGCTCAGATCGAGGCCGAGCTGGCCGCTCTCGAACCCGACGAGGCCGCGGAGATGCTGGCTGGCTACGGGCTCGAGGAGACGGGTCTCGCCCGCCTGGCCCACATGGGATTCCGGACCCTCGGGCTCCAGACCTTCCTGACGGCCGGCCCCAAAGAGGCGCGGGCATGGACCATCCGGGTGGGCGACACGGCCCCACGGGCGGCCGGAACCATCCACACCGACTTCGAGCGCGGCTTCGTGAAGGCCGAGGTGGTGAGCTACGACCACCTGGTGGCGGCCGGGTCAGTGGCGGCGGTGCGGTCGGCAGGCAAGGCGCGCATCGAGGGCAAGGACTACGTCATGCAGGAAGGGGATGTGGTCGAGTTCCGGTTCAACGTCTGACAGGCAGCATCGAGCTCTCAAGGAGGCAGCCGTCGGTGGGACCTGCTCACGGATTGTCGACGGTGACGGTGATGCCGCGGGTGGGGCGACCGCGATCGGTCCGACTCCGTGTCGATCCGGTGGCCTGCGAC
Source organism: uncultured Acidimicrobiaceae bacterium (assembly GCA_963756195.1). Lineage (GTDB taxonomy): Bacteria > Actinomycetota > Acidimicrobiia > Acidimicrobiales > RAAP-2 > CAVSNH01. The sequence continues at coordinate 50,207 of CAVWMT010000016.1, read as the reverse complement.
GGCTTCGGTTTCTGCGCCGAACTGCTGCCGGAACAGGTGCGGCTCGACGAATGGGGCTACCCGATCGTGGCGGCACACCGGTGGACGGCGAACTGGTGCGGTGGGCAACGAACGCCGCCGTTTCCTGTCCGAGACGAGCGCTGCTCCTCGAGGCGCCGATGCCTCGGGACCGAGCGGAGAGTGGAGGCCACGATCAATGGAGTTGCCCGATGGGCGATCGGCTCTTCAGGCGCTTGACGACCACGGGATGACGGCGTCGGCCGGGAACGCGGTCGTCCGCCTGGAGGAAGTGTCGGTCGTCCGGGACGGTAAGGCGCTTCTCGACCGCGTTTCCTGGGTCGTCGGGGGCGGCGAGCGCTGGGCGCTGCTCGGCCCCAACGGCTCCGGCAAGACCACCCTTTTGCGCGTGATCGGCTCGGTCCTCTGGCCCACCCGGGGCGATGTGGCCATACTCGGCGAGCGACTGGGCCACGTCGACATGCGACAGCTCCGGCGCCGGATCGCCCTCGTGAGTCCGGCGCTGGCCCGGACGCTGCGGCCGGATCAGTCCGCCCTCGACGTCGTGCTCACCGGCCGCTACGCCGCCCTCGAGACATGGTGGGACGAATACACCGCCGATGACCGGGAACGGGCCGCCGGCTACCTGGCCGACGCCGGCTTCGGTGATCCGTCGTTCGCAGCACGCCCCTTCGGCCTTCTGTCGGAGGGGGAGCGCCAGCAGGTGCTCCTCGCCCGTGCCCTCATGGGAGAACCGGAGTTGCTCCTCATGGACGAGCCCGCCGCCGGTCTCGACCTCGGGTCGCGCGAGCGGCTGCTCGGGCGACTGGCCGCCCTGGCCGCCGACGCGGGTACGCCGCCCCTCGTGCTCGTGACTCACCACCTCGAGGAGATCCCAGAAGGGGTGACCCATGCCGCCCTGCTCGGGGCCGGCGCCATGGTGGCCGCCGGCCCGATCGGGACGGTGCTCACCGGGGCGACGGTGTCGCGCGCCTTCGGGGTGACCGTGAGCGTCGAGCGTCACGGTGGGCGATGGTCGGCCCGCGCCGCGCCCTGAGGTGCTTCCGAAACGCCCGTCGCCGGCACGCCCACTGCCGGCAGAGGGGACCCGAGCCACGGCCAGGCCACCGTGCGGCCCAGTTGGGTTTGGCCAGCCGGATGGTCGCGACGGTGGCGCTGTACCATGCGGCGGGCCACTCCGAAGACGGCCCAGGGGAGGCGGAATCGATGGGCCGACGAGGAGGGGACGGTGGCCCGCGGCCGTTGTGTCGCGGGCCACTGATGGCAGTTGCCGGCACCTCCGTCCTCGCCGTCCTCTTCCTCGCCGCCCCGCAAGCCGGTGCGCTTGCCGCCGCGCCGGGCACGACGTCGAGAGTGGGCGCCATCGCCACCACCGCCCGAACGGGGCCGGCCGGCGGCCTCCTCGACCGGTCCCAGCCCGCTGGCGCCGACCGGCCCCGTGACCTCCCGCAACCGAGCTGCACATTCGACGGCTCCGAGGTGCTGGTGACCGGCGTCACCTCCGGCGCGCCGATCTCCGTCGTCTGCACCGGCTGGCAACCAGACGACCAGGTGGAGGCGGCTGAATTCAGCCCGCTCTTCCGCACCTCGGGCTTGACCTCTGACATGGACGACAACTTCCAAGACTTCGTGGCCGACGGCTCCGGGAACCTGAATGCCACGTTCCGCGTGCCCGATCCCTTCACGGCATCAGACCCGCAGGCCGCCTGTCCGCCAACGCCGGCCCAGATCGTCGAGGGCTACGAGCGCTGTGGGATCCGTCTGGTCGACCCTGACGGCAACGCCGTCGTGGTCGCCCTCGACTACGCCGGGGTCAGTGTTCCTCCGCCCCCGCCATCACCCTTCGGCCCCGTGCCGGCACCGGTCGGTATGGCGGCGGTAGGCATGGCGTCGACGGCCTTCGGCGGGGGTTACTGGCTCGCCTGGTCGAACGGTTCGATCACCGTGCACGGCGACGCCCTCGACTTCGGCGACGCGTCGACGTTCGGTCTCAATGAGCCCATCACTCAAATCGTGGGGACGCCCGACGGCCTGGGCTACTGGCTGGTGGCGGCCGACGGCGGCGTCTTCACCTTCGGTGATGCTGGCTTCTACGGCTCTATGGGCGGGAAGCCGCTCAACCAACCAGTGGTTGGCATGACGCCCACCCCGGACGGCCTGGGCTACTGGCTGGTGGCGGCCGACGGGGGCGTCTTCGCCTTCGGGGATGCCACCTTCTACGGCTCGATGGGTGGAAAGCCGCTCAACCAGCCCGTGGTCGGCATCGCCGTCGACACGGCCACCGGCGGCTACTGGCTGGTGTCGGCCGACGGGGGCGTCTTCGCCTTCGACGTGCCGTTCCTCGGCTCGACCGGCGATCTGGTCCTTGACGGGCCCGCCGTCGGGATGGCGCCCGTCCCTGGCGGCGGCGGCTACCTGTTGGTGGCGGCCGACGGTGGCATCTTCACCTACGGGGATGCGCGCTTTTCTGGCTCGACCGGCGGCATGACCCTGGCTGCCCCGGTCGTCGGCGTGGCCCTCGACCCGGACACCGGCGGCTACTGGTTGGCCGGTGCCGACGGGGGCGTCTTCGCCTTCGACGCGCCCTTCGACGGCTCCGACTGACCGCGCCCGGGTTCACCCCGATACCATCGCCCGGTCGGACGGTAGGGGGGCCGATGGGGGATGTAGCGGTGGAGAGGATAGACCGGCGCCGATTCCTGGCACTGGGGGCCAAGACGACGGCAGCGGCCGGCACGCTCGCCATCGTGCGAGGTGCCGACGCGTCGTCGGTGGCGGGGGCGGCGTCGGGCCCGGCCCACTCTTCGAGCAGCCCTCAGCGCCCGATCGGGCTGACCACCACCGGGACGGTGGAGCCGATCGGCGTCGACCCCGACGACGTGCAATTCGCCTGGCTCCTTTCCGACGACCGACGAGCCGCCCGCCAGCGCGCCTACCGAATCACGGTCACCGGTCCGCTGACGGGATCGGATCCGGGCTCGGTCGTCTGGGACTCGGGCGAGGTCACCTCGGACTCTCAGGCCTTCGTCGCCTATGGGGGGCCGCGCCTCGCCCCCGCCACTCCCTACCGGTGGACGGTGCGCACCGCCGACGCCGAGGATCACTGGGGAGCGGCAAGCGCGCCGGCCGCCTTCACCACCGGGCTCCGTGCCGACTGGTCGGGCCAGTGGCTCCGACCCGGACCTGCAGACCCGGGTGAGGAGGAATACACCTACCTCCGCACCCAATGGTCGCTACCTTCCGGCCAGCTGCGGGTGGCAACCGCGTTCGTGGCCGCCGCCCACCGCTACCAACTTTGGGTCAACGGGTCACAGCTCGCCGCCGGGCCGAGCTTCTGCTTCCCCGACGAGCAGTACGTGCAGGCCACCGACGTGACCGCGGCACTAAGGGCCGGCGCGGACAACGCCGTCGGCATCCTCCACCATTGGTACGGGCCGGGCCGGGGCCGGCCGACCTCGGCCCCCGGCCTCCTCGTCCAGGTCGTCGCCCACCTCGCCGGCGGCCGGACCGTGGTCCTCGGCACCGACGGCCGATGGCGGACGAGGACGGCCGAATGGCTTCCGGCACCACAGCGCAACAACGACAGCGGCGACTTCGTGGAGTGGATCGACGCCCGACGACACCCCCTCGGTTGGTCCGGCGCCGGCTTCGACGACCGGGACTGGACCCCCGCCTCGGTCATCGGACCGGTGGGCACGGCGCCGTTCACCCATCTCTACGCGCAGCGCACGCGCATCTCCGAGGCGCGGATGGCACCGCTGTCGTTGCGCACCCTGCCCACGGGATCGGTGGTGGCCGACTTCGGCCGGGTCTACGCCGGCCGGCCGACAGTCGCCTTCCGTCAGGGGACCGACGGGCACAACGTGCCCATGCACGTGGGCTATCTCCTCGACCCCGACGGCGCGGCATCCATCACCCACGGGACCCAGGTCACCGACCTGTCCTTCTCCACCGTCCAGCGCGACGGGGCCCAGACCTTCGACCCCTACTGGTACCTCGGTTTCCGCTACTTCCAGATCGACGACCCGGGAGAGCCGCTCGGCGCCGACCAGGTCACGCTCGTCTCCCGCCATGCGACCATGCCGGCCGTGCCGCCGGCCACCTTCTCGTCCTCCTCGCCCGAGCTCGACGCCGTGTGGCAGCTGTGCGCCCACTCGGGCCTCTACACCTCCCAGGAGCAGTTCATCGACACCCCCACCCGCGAGAAGGGACCGTTCCTGTGGGACGGGGCCAACGAATCGCAGACCGTCATGCGTACCTTCGGCGACCAGAACCTCACCTGGCAGGGGCTTCGGGACATGGCCCGGGCCCAGGCCCGGTACTGGCCAACGACCGGGCAGGTCAACGAGGTCTACCCCAACGATGACGGAGCCCAGGACTATCCGACCTTCACCGCGCTCTACCCGGAGTGGGTCTGGCGGTACTACCTCTCAACCGGCGACCGGGCCACCCTGGTCGGCCTCCTGCCCACGCTTCTGCGACTGTCGGGATACCTGCAGCGGTCGGTCGACCCGGCGACTGGCCTCATCTCCGGGCTCACCCTGTCCAACAACGGCGACAACCAGTACGGCTACGACTACAACACCAATGCCGACACCACCATGAACGTGCTGGCGGCCAATGCCCACCGCCGCATCGGCCTGGTCGCCCAGCTCGCCGGCGACCCGTCCTCTTTCGCCGCCGAGTCGGACCTGGGGTCAGCCCTGGTGGGGCGCATCAACCAGCAGCTGCTCTCGCCGGCCGGCCTGTACGTCGACGGCCTGCGGGCCGACGGGAGCCAGAGCGGCCACTCGTCCCAGGAGGCCAATGCCTCGGCCCTGGCCTACGGGGTCTGCCCGTCGTCACGGGCGGCCACGGTGGGGGCTTACGTGGCCTCCCTCGACATCTCCGTCGAGCCCGACCGGGGCATGGAGCTCTTGCGCGCCCTGCACGCGGCCGGGCGCGACGACGACGTCGTGCGCCTGCTCACCGACGCGTCCTTCCCCGGATGGGCCGCCATCCTGAAGGCCGGCGGCACCTTCACCTGGGAGACATGGACCCCGAGCGATCTGATCGGGGACAGCATGTCGCACGGCTGGGGCTCCTCGGCGCTGGTCGCCATCCAAGAGGCGCTGCTCGGCGCCGCGCCCATGGCGCCCGGGCCGGCCGACCCGCCAACGGTGGTGGCCGTCGCCCCGCCGGCGGCGGTCACCCGCTTGGAGTCGGCCACGGGCTCGTTCCCGACGCCGGCCGGCACCTACCAGGTGTCCTGGCGGCGTGCCGGGTCGGCGCTGCACCTCGGTGTCGGCGTTCCAGTCAACGCCGCCGCCCACTGCACGCTGCCGGCCACCTCTGTCGAGCGGGTGACCGAGGGTGGCGGACCGCTGTCCGGCGCGCCGGGGGTCACGGTGACCTCGCCGGCGGGCTCGACCGTGACTCTGTCGGTGACGGCCGGCTCCTACGACTTCGTCGTAGCCACATGAGCCGGCGGCGAGGCTTCGTCAGCGACCTCGTTCAACCCCCTGGCGACAGCGCCCGCACCACATCGGCGTCGTGGTCGGCGTAGACGATGGTGCCATCGGGTGAGACGACGAGGCCCACCGGGTCGACCATCTGCGTCCCCACCCACGTGGTGTCGGAGTGCAGGGTGTCGGTCAAGAGGGCGCCGGCCACGGTGTAGAGGTCGCCGGGCACTGTGGGTTGGCCGCGCACCTCCCCAGGCGCGTTGGCCACTTGGCGGATCACCTGCGACTCACCGTCGGCGACGAGCACGTTCCCGGCCCGGTCGACGGCAAGCCCGCTCGGGAAATTGAGCTCGGCGGTCTCGCCCACGGCGCCGATGCCGTCGATGAGGTAGGGCCCGTAGGAGCCTTCGCCGGCCACCGTGGTCAGGTCGCCAGCGTTCACCGTGGTGCCGAGCACCGTCGTCGTGAGCGGGGCGAGCACCCGCACGGTCCGATTGCCCTGGTCGGCGACGAAGAGGTCACCCGCCGTGTCCGTGGCCAGGGCGCCGGGGTCCCACACCTGGGCCTGGCGGGCGGGACCGCCGTCGCCGGAGGAACCACAGATGCCGGTGCCGGCCACCGTGGCGATCCGCCCGGTGCCCACCACCACCTCGTCGTGGTCGCCGGACGTGGCGGACACGATCCGCACGCGACAGTTGGCGGTGTCGGCGATGAGCAGGTCGCCGGTCGGGTCTGTGGCGAGCCCGCTCGGGTCGTCGAGGTCGGCGGCGGTGGCCAAGCCGCCATCCCCGCTGAAGCCGGCGATCCCGGTCCCGGCCACTGTGGTCAGCCGGCCGGTTGTCACCGGCGTCCCGAGCACCGTGCCGCGGTGCGAGGCGAGCACGGCGACGCGCGACGCCGTCGCATAGGCGATGAAGAGGTCGCCCGCGGTGTCGGTGGCCAGCGCCACCGGTGGTGGGTCAGCGTGGTCCCGGCACGGGCCGCCGGCCACGGTGACGATGGTCCCCGCCCGCACGCGGCGGCCGAAGGAAACACCGCTCCGGGCCGGCACCTCGCGCACCCGGCAGTTGCCGGTGTCGGCGATGAACAGGTCCCCGGCAGCGTCCTCGGCGATGCCGCTCGGTGTATCGAGCGCGGCCTGGTCGGCCGGGCCCCCGTCTCCGCTGAACCCGGGTCGACCGGTCCCGGAGAGGGTCACCGCCCCCGGGGCGTGGGCGATGGCCGTCCCCGCCGGAGCGGCGGCCCCGGCCGACGGCGACACCGCGGCCGATCCGGTACCGAGGACGCTGGCGGCGAGGACGCCGGCAGCGACCAGGGCGGCGAGGGCACGCCCGTTGCGGCGCGGGGATGACCACATCGCCGGTCATTATCGCCGGTCATCGTGGCGCGCGGGGCGCCCGGCTGCCAGCGGTACCGAGCCAGGAGCGACGACGCCCGGGCGCGGCCTCATGACCCCACGCGGCGCGCCGTGGCCGCCCGCCCCCCGCCGGCCGTCGCCTCACCTCCGACCTGGTCCGGCGCGTGGTGGTTGAGCGCGGCGCGACGAGGCGGTAGAACTAGGCCAGCCCTCAGGGGGAGGCCCGTTGCGACCGCCCGGGCGTGTGGCGGCGTGGGCCGCGACACGCTGGTGTGTCAGTGTCGGCGCAGTCGTTCCCCGACCATCCACCACCCCGGAATTGCCTCTGATTAGGGTTTTTCGGGAGGAAAGCAGGTCGAGGAGTTGATGCGCGTGATCCTCGTGGTCGTGATCGCCGTGGTGTGGCTGGTGATCCTGGCCCCCGGCTTCCTTCGGCGGCGATCGGCGAGCGGCGAGAGCGACTCCATCTCGCACTTTCACCAGCAGCTCCGGGTGCTCGAACATTCCGCGCCGAGGCCGATCGTGGCCCCGGCCTACCGGTTGCGGGGCGCCGACGACTCCCTCTGCGCCGACGGCGACGGCTCGTCGAGAGCGCCGGTCCTCTCCGTGGTCGGGGCCCGCGACCTGCCCCGGCCGGCACTCGCCTTCCTGGCCGAGGACCCCGGCGTGAGCGTGCCGGAGCCGGCCGCACCGTGGGCCGGGGCGCCGGATGCCCAGGGCGAGAGGCTCGCTTGGTCCGGTGCGGCCGACCCCCGTCGTCGGACCGATGGGCAAACCCGGCGCCTTACCCGCCAGCGCCGACGCGACACACTGAGCGTCATCGTCCTCGCCCTGGTCTTGTCGCTCATGATCGGGTTCGTGCCCGGGGCCTCGGTGGCCTGGGTGGCGAGCGGGATCTTCGCTGCCGCCCTCTGTGCCTACGTCACCCTGCTCGTCCACCTCCGACGCGTGACCGAGGAGCGTGAGCGCAAGCTCCACTACCTGCGGCCGCCGGTGCCGGCCACGGGCGAGGGGCCCGACTCGGGCGAGGCCGCGGACGCAGGCTCCGGCCTCACTCGGATCTTCGCCGCCCGCTGACCCGCCAGGCGCGGCACGGATCGCGCTCAGCCCAGCTTGGTCCCGACCACCGACACGAACGACACCATCTCGCCCGGGTAGCCGCCGAGGTTGTGGGTGAGGGCGAGGGTCCGGTCGGTGGCGATCTGGCGTCCCTCCGGGGCCTCGCCCCGCAGCTGAAGCCAGGTCTCGAAGACCATGCGCAACCCGGAGGCGCCGACCGGGTGGCCGAAGCTCTTGAGCCCGCCGTCGGGGTTGACCGGGAGGGCGCCGTCGAGGTCGAAGGTCCCGGCCAGCACCTCCTTCCAGGCGGTGCCTCGTGGAGCGAAGCCGAGGTCCTCCATGAGGACGAGCTCGGTGGGAGTGAAGCAGTCGTGCACCTCGGCCAGGGCCAGCTGGCGGCGGGGGTCGGTGATGCCGGCCTGCTGGTAGGCGTCGTCGGCCGAGCGGGCGCACTCGGGGAACCAGGTGTAGTCGTAGTCGGGGTCGCCCAGTGCAGACCCGCTCCCGGCGGCGAACGAGAGCGCCTTGATGTAGAGCGGCTTTTCCGTGTACCGGTGGGCGTCTTCGGCCCGCACGACGACGGCCGCCGCCGCGCCGTCGGCCACCCCCGCGCAGTCGTAGACACCAAGCTGGCCGGCCACCCGTGGGGAATTGCGGATGGTCTCGACGGAGACCTCGCGGCGGAACTGCGCCCGCGGGTTGAGCGACCCGTTGTGGTGGTTCTTCCAGGCGATGCGGGCGAGCACCTGGGCCAGCTCTTCGTCGTCCACCCCGTACTTGCGACCGTAGGCCGGGGCCACCATCGAGAACATGGCAGCCGCTGTGAGCGTGCGACCCGTGCCGTCCCCCGGGATGGGGAAGGCGTTGAGGCCCTGGTAGCCCGAGTCCTTGACCTTCTCGGCGCCGACGGCCATGGCGACGTCGTAGGCACCCGAGGCCACGGCGTAGGCCGCCGCCCGCAATGCCTCCGACCCGGTGGTGCAGTAGTTCTCGACGCGGGTGACCGGCTTCCCTTCGAGTTGCAGCGGACGGGCCAGGGTGATGCCGCTCATCCCTGACTGGGCCGTGCCCAGCCAGTAGGCGTCGACCTGCTCCTTGTCGACGCCGGCGGAGGCAAAGGTGTCCTGGGCGGCCTCCACGATGAGGTCGTCGAGCCCCTTTTCCCAGTGCTCGGCGAACCGCGTGCAGCCCATGCCCACGATGGCTACCCGGTCCTTGATCCCGTGCGATCCCATGGCGCCCTCCTCACCCGCCCCCGGCGTTCACAGGTGGCGTGGTGTCCGGGCCGGCTACCGGCTTTGCCTTCCAGAAGTAGTCGTGGATGCCATCGGCGCTGTAGAGGCGACGGAACGTCATGGCCACGCGGTCGCCCACCGACACGTCGTCGGCATCGACGTCGGTGAGCTCCAGCGGGAATCGCCCGCCGCCGTCGAAGTCGACGATGGCAAAGACGATGGGTGGGCTCGGCGAGTAGGCCAGCCGGTCGACGGTGAAGGTGGCGATGGTGGCCTCGGTGTCGGCCCGGTCGACCGGGTCCATCTCGTCGACGGCCCCGCCCTTCCTCGAGGTCCGTGACGGCGGCAGGTGGACGACCTCTGAGGAGCGGTCGCGGGAGCCGACGAAGCCGAACTTCCATCCCTCGTTGCGGGAGGCGGCCGACGACGAGACCCGACCCGGCTCGGGGCGGCGGGGTGGCTCGGGGGAGACCATCTCGCGCCAGGCCAGGAACTTGCCGTAGGGGAGCTCGTCGCCCCCGCCGACCTGTGCGGCCACGGGGGTCGGAGGAGACCAACCGGACAGTGCCGGCGTCGTCCGGAAGAAGAGCACGTCCGCCCCGTCGGCCAGGGCCAGGAGGGCCACGACCTCGCCCGGGGAGGACTCTTCGAGCATGGCGGCGAGCATCAGGACGGGATGGGCCGCCCCGCACTGGCCGACCACCGAGGTGAGATCATCGGCCAGGGCACCGTCGACGAGCCCGAGGCGTCCGGCCGCGGCCCGTACGGCGCGGCCGTGCATGCCGGTGATGGCGGCTCGATCGACGTCGGAGGCTTCCAGCCCGGCCACCTTGAGACCCGCCTCCCAGGCGTCGGTGGCCAGGGGCAGGTAGCGGGTCTCGCCGAAACGCTCCTCCCACGTCCGGGAGCGCCGGTCGCCGGGGGCCCGCCAACGGTCGAGGAACTCGCCGGTCACCGACGCGCCGCCCAGGTACTCGGCGATGACAGGCGTGCCATTGGCGTCGTCGGCCACCACGACGGCGGCGGCCCCGTCGCCGCCAGCCAACTCGTCGGCCGATGTGGGCAACCCGTCGCGAAGGTCGGACGCCACCACGAGGGTCGTTCCCGTTCCCTCACCGGCGAGGGCGGCGCGCAGGGCGCCGACACCCGAGCGCAGCGCCCCCCCGAAGTCGAAGGCGCCCACGGCGGCCGGAAGCCGGAGGGCGGCGTGGATGGTGGCCGCGTTGGTCTTGTCCAGATAGGCGGGCGTGGCGGTGGCCATCCAGATGGAGCCTGGAGCCGCACCCGGGGCGCTGCGCCGGGCCAGGCGAGCTGCCTCCACGCCCATGGTGGTGGTGTCCTCGTCGTGGCCACAGACGGCGCGCGTCCCCTTGCCTCCGCCGGTGCCGAAGAGCTCGGATGGGGCGGTGCGCCGCAGGCGCCAGTGCGGGACGTAGCCGGCGATGCCGGCGATGCCCCTCACCGTGCGTCCACCGCCATGATCACGCCTTCTGGGTCCTGGTGGTGTGCGATACCGGGGTCATGGCGAGGTGGGCGTCCAGGGGGTCGTGGCGGCGTCCGACATGGCTTGGTTGCCGAGGCGGCGGAGGTGGTGACGCCGCGGGCCGTTCTTGGTCGCCCCAGCCAGGTCATCCTATGATGAACAAGATATCTGACGGTGTGTCAGGAAATGACGAGCGCCAGGTCGGTCGGCAGCCGCCCTGCGGAGGGACCCGACCCATGGACTTCGAGTTCACCACCGAGCAGCTCGAGTTCACCAAGGACGTCGAAGAGTTCCTCGATGCCCACGACGATCCCGAGATCTTCGACCTGACCAGGGAGAACATGGCCCAGATCGTGGACACGCCCAAGCGGCGGGAGTTCATGGCCGAGGTCGGCGAGCGCGGATGGCTGGGCCTCACCTGGCCGGCCACCTACGGCGGCAAGGACGGCGAGGGCATCTACGAGTACCTGCTCAACGAGGCCCTGGCCGCCCGGGGAGGCCCGCAGATCGGCAAGGGCGTCGGCATCATCGGCAAGACCATCATCAGCCACGGCAGCGAGAAGCTCAAAGCCGAGTTCCTGCCCAAGATCCTGCGTAACGAGGTCGAGTTCGCCGTCGGCTACTCGGAGCCCAACGCCGGCTCCGACGCCGCCGCCATGCAGCTGCGGGCCACCCGTGACGGCGACGGGTGGCTCCTCAACGGGCAGAAGACGTGGACCACTTCGGCACACTTCGCCGACTGGTACTGGGTGGGGGCCCGCACCGATCCCGAGGCGCCCAAGCACCACGGCATCACCCTCTTCCTCGTGCCCATGGACCACCCGGGGATCACGGTCAAGCCCATCTGGACGATGGGCGACGAGCGCACCAACGAGGTCTACCTCGACGACGTGTGGGTCTCGGACGACTACGTGGTGGGCGACGTCAACAAGGGCTTCCAGTACATCTCCGAGGCCCTCGACCTCGAGCGTTTCACCCTCTTCACCTACTCGCCGGTGGCCCAGCGGCTCGATCTCCTGACCGACTACGTGCGCACATCCAAGCGCGACGGCAAGCCACTCAAGGACGATGCCGTGGTGCGCGCTGAGATCGCCCGCCTGCACACCGAGGCGGAGGTGGCGCGGGTGCTCGGCCTCAAATTCGTGTTCGCGTCGTCGCAGGGCGGTGCCCCGCCCACCGCCGAGGCATCCGAGTACAAGCTCTTCACCACCGAGTACTCGCGGCGCCTGGCCAACGCCTCGATGGACATCGCCGGTCCCGGCAGCCAGCTCCGCGTCCGCACCGATGAAGCGCCCATGGTCGGCCGGGCCGAGTCGACCTACCGCTACACGGTCATCGACACCATCGGTGGCGGTGCGTCGGAGATCCAAAAGAACATCATCGCCCGACGCAAGCTCGGGCTCCCCAAGAACTTCTAGAGCCGGCCCGCCGGTGCCCGCCGATCCAGCGACTCCCGACCCTGCCTCCTCCGGCGGCCCCCTGGCCGGCGTCGTCGTCCTCGACCTCGCCACCGTGGGCCCGGCAGCCCGCTGCACCCGGCTGCTCGGCGACTATGGAGCCGACGTGGTCAAGGTGGGGCCCGTCCCCGGGCGGGGAGTCGACCCCATCACGCCGGCCTTCTTCGCCTACAGCGGCGGGCGGGGGTTCCGCCGTCTGTGCGTGGACCTCAAGGACGACGACGGCCGCCAGGCATTTCTCGCCCTCGTGGCCGGCGCCGATGTGGTGGTCGAGAGCTTCCGGCCTGGGGTCCTCGATCGCCTCGGCCTGGGATTCGACCGTCTGTCGGCCGTCAACCCCCGCATCGTGCTCTGCTCGACGACAGGCTTCGGCCAGCGCGGCCCGCGCGCGGGGTGGGCGGGACACGACATCGACTACCTGGCCGTGGGCGGCTATCTGGCCGCCTGTGAGCCGCGGGCCGACGGTGGCCCACCGATCCCCGGGGCCACCATCGCCGATGCCGCCGCCGGCGGCATGCACGCTGCGCTGGCCGTCATGGCCGCCCTCATCGGTCGCGGCAGGGACGGTTCCGGCACCCATCTGGACGTCGCCGTGGCCGACGGCGTGTTGTGGCTCACCTCCCTGGCCATAGACGAGCACCTGGCTACGGGAGCCACGGTGGGCCACGGCCACGACATCATCTCGGGGCGCTACGCCTGCTACGACTGCTACCCGGCAGCCGACGGCCACTGGCTCGCCGTTGGGGCCATCGAGCACCGATTCTTCGCCAACCTATGCCGGCTGCTCGGCTGCGAGCAGTGGGTCGACCGCCAGCTCGACGACGACGTACAGGACAAGATGCGGGCCGACTTCCGGGCCGCCTTCGCCACGAAGGACCGCGACGCATGGATCGGGCTCCTCGCCGGCGAGGACACCTGCGTCGCCCCCGTGCTGGCTGCGCCGGAGATCGCCGACGACGAGCAGTTCGCCGCCCGCGGCGCCATCGTCGAGGCGACCGTGGCCGCCGACGCCGAGCGCGGGGACCGGCGGACGCCGGTTCCGCCAGGTCGGGCCGGTGCTCGCCGGGATGCCTGGCCAGGGGGAGCCGGTCGCCCTCCGCCACCCGGAGGTGACCGACACCGACGACCTGCTTGGTGCCGCCGGACTGCCGGCGGAGCGGGTGGGCGAGCTGCGGGCCAAGGGGGTGGTGGCATGACCGCCATCGGCCAGGCCGATGTCGATCGGCTCATCGGCGTGGCCCAGTACGAGGAAGAGGGTGAGTTCCCGGTCGAGCAGGGATACGTGTGGACATCGTGCGCCTCGGTCGAGAACGGCAACCCGCTGTTCTGGGACGAGGAGGTGGCAGCCGCGGTCACCGGCGGGCCCATCGCCCCGCCGACCATGGTCTCGGTCTGGTTCCGGCCCCACCATTGGGCCCCCAACCGCACGACGACCGGCCTCCCACTGCAGGTCCATTTCGATCTCAAGGAGGGCCTCGGGCTGCCCGAGGCGGTCATGACCGACAACACGATCGTGTTCTGTGAGCCGGTCCGTCCCGGCGACCGGCTGCGGACGCGGCAAGTCCTTTGCTCGGTGAGCGACGAGAAGACCACCCGGCTCGGAACCGGGCGTTTCTGGGTCATCGACGTCGAGTACCACAACCAGCGCGGCGAGCTCGTAGCCAAGGAGAGCTACACCGGGTTCGGCTACCGCCGGGCCGACCCGGTCGCCCACACGGACGGACCCGATGGAGGCGAGGCATGAGTGCGCCGACCCTCGTCCGTCGCCGGCTCGGCGACGTGGCCATGGGGCAGGAGTTGCCACCGTTGCGCTATCCGGTCACGGCTACCACCGTCGTGCTCGGGGCGCTCGCAACCCGCGACTGGCGGCCCATGCACCACGACCGAGACTTCGCCGTCCACCGCAACGGCACCCGGGACATCTTCCTCAACACCCCCAATCTGGCCGCCTGGTTCGAGCGGTTCGTCACCGACTGGACGGGACCCTGGGGACGTCTCGGCCGGATGACCTTCCGCATGCTCGGTTCGATCTTCCCCGGCGACACCATGGTGTTCGAAGGGCAGGTGACCGAGGTTGCAACCGACGAGACCGGTTGTGGCTGGGTCGAGCTCGACATCGCGGTGTCGGTCGACGGCGAGCAGAAGACCACCTGCCGGGCCCGGGTGGCTCTGCCGACGGACGACGACGACAACCCTTGGGAACGGGGGGGCGAGCGATGGCGGCCCTGATCCCGACCGGGGCCGGTCAGCGGGGGCCGATGTGGGCCCGCCGGGTCGCCCACCGCAACGCACCGGGCGAGGAGGCGCGCCCATGTTGGATCTAACCTTCAGCGACGAGCAGGAGATGCTGCGGGAGACCGTACGGGGGGTGTGCGCCACCACCTGCCCGCTGTCTGTCGTCCGCGAGCTCGAGGACGACCCGGTCGGCTTCGCCCCAGAGCTGTGGAAGCAACTCGCCCACCTCGACCTCATCGGTCTCCAGCTGCCCGAGGAGTTCGGCGGTTCCGGCATGTCGGTGCTCGAGAGTGTGGTCGTCTACGAGGAGTTCGGCCGGTCGCTCACCCCCTCGCCGCACTTCGTCTCGGCCGTGCTGTGCGGGGCGGCCCTGGCCGCGTCGGGTGACGACGAGCGCAAGAGGGCGTGGCTCCCGCGCATCGTCACCGGCGAGGCCATCCTGACCCCGGCCTGGCTCGAGCCCGAGGGCGGTTACGGTCCTGCCGGCGTGCAGGTGCGGGCCGAAGGCGACGGCGACGGGTTCGTCATCAGCGGCACGAAGCGCCACGTGGCCTTTGCCGGGTCCGCCTCCCGCCTCGTCGTGTTGGCCAGGACCGGTGACGCCGAGCGCGACGTCGACCTCTTTCTGGTGGACCCGGCCACCGACGGAGTGACCCTCACCCAGCAGCTGTCGGTGGCTTCTGACACCCAGTTCCGGGTGGACTTCGAGCGGGTGCGGGTAACGGCCGACGATCGCATCGGCGCGGCGGGAAGCGGCTGGTCCACGTGGGACGCGGTCATGCACGAGGGGGTGATCCTGGCCGGGGCCCAAGCGGTCGGGGGTGCGAAGTACGCCCTCGAGATCACCGTGCAGTACGCCAAGGATCGGTACCAATTCGACAAGCCGCTGGGCGCCTTCCAGGCCCTCGCCCATTACCTGGCCGACGGGGCCACCAGCGTCGACGGTGCCGAGGTGCTCGTCCACGAGGCGGCCTGGGCCCGGGCCGAAGGCAAGAGCGTCGACAAGCTCGCACCCATGGCCAAGCTCCATGCCTGCCGGACCTTCCGCGACCTCACGGCCACCGCGCAGCAGATCTTCGGCGGCATCGGCTTCACCGTCGAGCTCGACATCCAGCTGTTCTTCCGCCGGGCCAAGCAGCTCCAGCTGTCATGGTGGGACAGCCGGTACCTCGAGGAGCGGATCGCCGCGGCTGTCCTCGACTGATCGACGAGCGGCCCGGCGCCTCGGCACGCCGGCAGGGTCGTGCGCCACTTGCCATGGGCTTCGTCGGTTGCATCCGGAGCCACGGCATCGATGCCCCGCACGCCGGAATTCACCCTCGCCGCGGCAGGCCCCGTGCGCTACGGTCGGTCCCGCCTGACCAGGGATGTCAGGCCGCAGAACCCAGGGGGAGGACGAATGGCGACAGGCACCGCATCCGTGGCGAGCCCAACACCGGCGAAGTCGTCAGCCCACGGACCGCTCTTCCGCTTCCTCTTCGTCCACGAGATCGACGAGTACCCCCAGGGCGGGCGGCGGGCCGGTTATCTGGCGCTCGCCGTCCTCGCCACCATCGTCCTCTACTACACCTACTTCACCCAGACCGGGGTGACGCCACAGATCCTGCAGTACTTCCACATGTCCTTCTCGTTCTATGTGGCCATCGTGGTGGTCTCCAACCTGCTCGGCGCTTTCGCCTCGCTGCCGGCGTCCCGCACCGACCAGTTGGGCCGGTCCAACGTCGTGATCTACGGGCTGCTCATCGTCGGCCTGCTCGTCACCGTGGGCGTCCCGGCGTGCACGACCGAGACGGAGTTCTTCGTCGTCATCTCCGCCCTCGGCGTGGTCGAGGGGGCCATCCTGGTGGCCACCCCGGCCCTGGTGCGCGACTTCAGCCCCCAGCTGGGCCGGGCCTCGGCCATGGGCTTCTGGACGGTCGGCCCGGTGGCCGGGAGCCTCATCACCTCCATCGTGGCCTCCAACACCATCAACTACTTCCTGCGCCACCACGGGGTGGGCGGATGGAAGTGGCAGTTCGTGATCTCGGGGATCACCGCCCTCGTCGTATGCGTCCTCGCCCTCTTCTTCCTGAAGGACCTCTCCTATCGCATCCGAGACCAGCTCATGGTCTCCGAGCACGACCGCGCCCTGGTCGAGGCGAAGGCGCGGGGGATCGCGGTCGACGAAGTGGTAGCGGCCACCTCGAACCCATGGCGCCAGATCCTCAAGTGGCAGCTGGTCGGCTCGGCCGTGGGCATCTCACTCTTCCTCCTCGTCTACTACGCGGCGTCCGGCTTCTTCACCATCTTCTGGGCCACCGTCTACCGGCACTCGGACGGTCTCAACCTGACCACCTCGAACGCCAACTACCTCAACACCTGGTTCTGGGGGAGCGACGCGGTGGCGCTCATCGTCTTCGGAATCCTCTCGGACAAGTTGCGGGTGCGAAAGCCGCTCATGCTCATCGGCGCCATCGGGGCCATCGTCGTCCTCATCCTCTTCCTCCACCAGACCGACCATCCCACTACCAGCTTCTCGACGCTGATCACCCTCGAGGTCCTGTTGGCCGCCTCGCTCTCTCTCACCTATGCACCGTGGATGGCCGGCTACACCGAGATGGTGGAGGCCAAGAACCCGGCTCTGGTGGGGACGGGGCTCGCCCTGTGGGCGTGGATCCTGCGTCTCATCGTCGGCGTCTCCTTCATCTTCCTGCCCCTCGTCATCAACTCGGTCAACCCGGTGGTCGACAACCTGGTCTACGCCCAGACGCCACCCAACGGCACGGCTCCCTTCAATGTCCAGGCCTTCCAGCTGGCCCATCCGAAATTGGTGACATTCGCCACGGACAACGCCAGCTGGCTCAAGCCGCTCGCCGATCCGAAGAACGCTTCGGTAGTCGCCGCCGCCCACTACCATCCCACCGCGGCCAATCTGGCCGCGTTGCAGCGAGCGGTCGGGCCGGCCGTGGTGACGAAGGTGCTTGCCAACCTGAGCGAGGTGAACGGTCCGGTCTGGACCTACCGGACCGAGCTGGCCTACCTGTCCGCCCACCAGAACGCGCTCAACTCGTTGCTGAGCGGAGTCGGCAAATCGCCGAAACAGTGGCAGCACTGGTTCTGGGTGTGCGTGATAGGCATGGTGCTCTTCATCCCGACCATCTTCTTGAACCGCGGACGGTGGAGCCCGAAACGGGCCCGCGAGGACGAGAAGCGGCACGACGAAGAGGTTGCCGAGGAGCTGCGCGAGCTGGTGGGGTCGGGCGTCACCTGACCTGACCTGAGCGGCGGGCGGTGGCTCTCGATCCGTCAGCCGGCGCTACGAGCCGGTCGCCGGGCCGACGGTGCCCGGGTCCATAGCCGCCACCGCCTCCACGGCGGCCAGCGCGGCCCGATCGTGGGCCGTGCCCAGCATCTCGCCGGAGTCGCCGGGTTCTCTCCCGCCACCGGGCCCAGCGGTGCCGGCCACCAGGGGGGACCGGGCCAGGATGACGACGCCGCCGATGAGGGTGGCGAGGCCCAGCACCTCGAGTGAGATCCAGCCCGGCCCCACCCGCAGGCGATCGGCGAACAGGGTCACGCCGAGGACGATGCTGACGACCGGGTTGATGGTCACCATGGTGGTGCGGGACGCGGTGATAGGCCCGGCGTGCAGAGCGTTCTGGATGAGGAAGACGGTCCCGATGCCGGTGACGGCCAGGAGATAGGGCTGGGCGTGCACGAAGACGTGGCCCCACCCCTCGGTCACGTACGTGGTGATGGCCTTGGTCAGGGCGGCGCTGAAGGCGGCGGTGAGCGCGGTGGCCGCGCCGAAGGCGGCGGCCCGCCACCAGCGCGGTCCCCGCAGAGCGGCGGCGATGCACCCGGCGATGGCGCCGATGAGCACTATGTAGGTGATGAGCCACTCGTGCCCGCTGGGCAAGGCCCTGCCCCCCTTGGGCGCGGCGGCGAGGAAGAAGACGGCGAGCCCGGCGACGATGGTGGTGGCGCCCAGCCATTCCTGCCAGCGCAGGCGGTAGTGGAACCAGACGCTCAGGATCAGGAGCAGGAAAAGCAGCTCGCAGGTGAGCACGGGTTGGACGATGCTGAGCTCGCCGAACCGCAGGGCGGTGGCCTGCAGCCCGAAGACCACCAACATCAGGGCGAATCCGATGAGCCAGATGCCGCGGCGCAGGGCGTGGGCCATGAGGCTGAGCCGAAGGGTGGCAGACGCCGGCGCCGTTTCCACGCCGATGCGCTGGAGCACCGAGGTCAGGGCGTTCACCCCAGCGGCCAGGGCTGCCAACAGATAGGCCATGCCGTCAGTTGTAGCCGAGACTGCGCAAGCAACACTGCGGATGGTGGTCAGGGCCAGGTAGTGGCCCGGTGCGCAGGCACCGAAGAGGCCTCGATCCCGCCGTCGGCTCGAAGGGACGGCGGAACGGGATCGGCGCGTCAGCACCGAGCGGCGGGATCGAGGCGGGTGGGCGCCCAACCGGCATTCTACGGGCCTAAATCTATTAATCAAGTAGAATTCATAGGTATTAGCTCTCGTTGTCGGATGGCCGGCTCTCGTGCGGGGATGGCGAGGGCTGGGTCGGAGCCCACCGGGGGGGTGGGTCATCGGCGCGGTCAGTGCCGAGCCCTAGGGCGTAGCCCTCGAGGAAGCATTCGGCTTCCTGTTGGCGCGGGTAGCGGCGCTCGAACTCCCGGAAACGGGGCGAGTGCGTGGGCTCGACGATGTGGGCCAGCTCGTGCACGATGACGGCGTCGAGCACCCAGGTCGGGACGGCCCGGAGTCGGGCCGAGATCCGCACGTCGCCGGTCGACACGGTGCACGATCCCCACCGCTTGTTCTGGCTCCTCGACCAGCGGATGGACGAGGGGACCACGCCGTCCAGGTAGCGGCGACCGAGTGCCACCGCTCGGTCCCGGAGCTCCTCGTCGGACGCTTCGAGGTAAGGCCGGTGTCGGCGGAGCCGGCCGGCCAGCTCGTCGACCATCTGGTCACGCTCCTCCCCCCGCAGGTGGGAAGGGACGACCACCACGATCCGGTCACCCTCCCAGTGGGCTCCGGCCGTCTTCTTGCGACGAGGGCTCACCCGCACCTCGACATTGGGCTGGAACAACGTGGGATCCTCGACGGTGTAGGGCACGGGGCCGACCGTATGGGGCAGCTGTGACGGGCCTCGCCTGGTTCTCGCCATAGTGGGCACGCACTCCTCTCGGTCGGGGGTCGCTGGTCGGGCGTCCTCATATCCGGCGCCGGCCATCCGGGCATCGCTTTCTTGGGCCGGTCGGGCCCTACTCGGGCTGTGGCCGGCGGCCATAGGGGGCTGGGGCACCCGCCTCCGAGACCACTTCGGGCTGCTCGTCGGAGGCCGGCCGCAGGGCCCGCCAGGCAGCGCCCCCCAGGATGCCTCCCACGATGGGGAAGACGATGAACACCCACAGCTGGTCGAGCGCCCAGCCCCCTTGGAAGATGGCGGTGGAGAGGCTGCGGGCCGGGTTTACCGACGTATTGTCGACCGGGATAGTGATGAGGTGGATGACGGTGAGGGTGAGCCCGATGGTCACCCCGGTCATGCCCACCGGCATGGACAGCCGGCTGGTCGAGGCGATGATGAAGACGAATATGGCGGTGAAGACGACCTCGTCGAGCATCACCGCGCTCAGCTTGAACCCTCCCGGCGAGTGGATGCCGTACCCGTTGGAGGCGAACCCCGATGTGTGGGCGCTGAAGTGCACGAGGCTTCCCTTGGCAATGACGAAGATGATGAGTGCCCCGACCAGGCCGCCGATGACCTGGCCAACGATGTAGTAAGGGAGCTCAGTCGACTTGGTCTTGCCGATGACCCAGAGTCCGAGGGTGACAGCCGGGTTGATATGGCACCCGGAGATCGAGCCGATGGCATAGGCCGCCACCAGCAGGCTGAACCCGAAGGCCAGGGCCACACCGAGGACCCCGACAGTGCCCCGCGGGAAGAAGTGGCCCGTAGCCAGGATGGCCGTGCCCGGACCCCCCACGATGAGGATCATGGTGCCGACCGCCTCGGCGATACCGATTCTCAGCCGCTCGTTCATGTCCCGTCCTTTCGGTTGTTCGGACGCGCTTCCCCCGACCGGTGCCGCCCGACGCGGCCGATTGTACGGATCGCGGGTTCGGGCGGCGGGGACACCACCACCGTCGTGGAGCCGCCCGTGGGCCCGTTCCCCGCGCTCGCGTGGCACCAGGAGGCCGACGGTACGATTGGCGCGTGCGCCGGTACTTCACCCCCCGCTGCATCGCGCTGCATATCACCCTGCTCGTCGTGCTGCCCGCCTTCGCCTTCCTCACGAAGTGGCAGCTGGACCGGGCCCTGGCCGGAAACACGCTCAGTTGGGCCTACACCTTCGAGTGGCCGCTCTTCGCCGGCTACGCCGTCTACGTGTGGTGGCAGCTGGTTCACGACCACACCACAGCCGTCACGCGGCGGTGGACGACCGCCGGGTCGGCCGCGGGTGGCTCCTCGAACGGCTTTCGGTCGCCTCATCGCCGACGGACGCATCCGGGCCCGAGGATGCGCCGAGCCTGGAGCCCGGTTGGGCGTTGACCGGGGGGAGCCAACGCAGCGTGGCCATCGCCTCCGCCACGGCCGTCGACGCCGAGCGCGGGGGCGCGGGGAGCGCTTCACCCTCCAGAGCCAAGAAGAGGCCGAACAGCTCGCCGCCTACAACCGTTACCTGGCCGAGCTGGCCGCAGCCGACGAAGCGAAGTCTAGCCGGCGCTGAACCCATGACCCAGTCCTCCGACGAACGATCGCCAGCGCCATCCGATTGGCGCCTGATCGGGCGGGACGTCCATGCCGCCCTCGCCCGTTACCGCCTCATGGCCTACGTCGTCGGCACGATGCTCATGATCCTCGTGTTCATCGCCATCCCGCTGCAGTACGGGGCGGGCGAGCCGGCCATGGCCCTGGTGGTGGCGCCGCTGCACGGCTACCTGTACATCGTCTACCTCGTCACCGGTGCCGACCTGGCCCGCCGGGCGCACTGGAGGCTCGGCCGGATCCTCATGGTGGTGTGTGCCGGTTTCGTCCCCTTCCTCGCTTTCATCGTGGAGCGGCGGGTCAACCGGCAGATGCAGGCCGAGTTCGCCGCCGAGCGGGCGGCCGAGCGGGCGGGGTCCGTCGAGACGTCCTGATCAGGTCGCGCCGCGCAACAAACGGCCAGGCCGCTCGCCGGTGTCCTCGCCAGATGCGAAGGTGGTCACGCCTCGCTTGATGGTCTCGACATAGCCAGTCGCTCCCTGCAGGAGGCGCCGTCCTCCAGCGGGCAGGTCGAAGGTCACCCGGGGGTTCTCGAGCTGGAGCCGCTCGTAGTCGACGAGGTTGAGGTCGGCCGAGAGCGCCTTCCTCGATGGTGCCCCGGTCAGCACAGGCCGTAGAGGCGGGCGGTGTCGTGCGTCTGCTTCTTCACGACCCATTCGAGAGGCAACCGTTCGCCGCGGGTTC
Organism: uncultured Acidimicrobiaceae bacterium; assembly: GCA_963756195.1. GTDB lineage: Bacteria > Actinomycetota > Acidimicrobiia > Acidimicrobiales > RAAP-2 > CAVSNH01. The sequence continues at coordinate 28,471 of CAVWMT010000016.1, read as the reverse complement.
GGTCACGGGTCCAGTGGGTCAGCATGAAGGTCGGCTGGGAGGCGTCGCAGATGATCCCGCAGTGTGCGCCGCCGTCGCCCAGGCCGAGGGCCGAGCGCGGGTGGAGCAGCATCTCACGGGTCGGATGCAGGTCGCCGTTCGAGTAGTTGAGGATGGGGAAGTAGAGAAGGCCGCGTCCGTCGTCCTCGAGCATGGCGTCGTAGGCCATCGCCATGGCCGACCGACCGGTCGCCGCCGCCATCCCGACGAGCGACTGCTCCGGTGACGGTTCGTAGTCGGGCGGGCACCCGAGGGCGAAGGTGCTGCGAAGGGCCTGATCGAGGCGGTCGGCGGCCGCCACATCCGGCGCCTCCCACGACTCGATGGACCGTCTGACCTCGGCCTGGCGAAGGGCGGCGACGAACTCGTCAGCGCCCAGGCCCTTGTCCTTGAGCTGCTGGTAGGCGGGGATCTGATCGAACAGGCAGTAGGTCGTGAAGTGACCGGTGAGGAGCCCGAAGCCCACGACCGGCCACCTGTGGCCACAGGTCGGACCCCTCGGCACAGGCCCGCAGCGACTCCTCCATCAGTTCCCGCCACAGGTCGGGCGCGCTGTCCACCTGCACCATGGCGAAGGTGACCGGACGGCGGATGGCGGCCGACAGGCGCCGCATCCAGTCCACCTCCTTGCGCGGGGCCACGATGTCCTCGCCGGTGGCGCCGGCCGGGGCCAGCTCGAAGATGCCCGTCCCGAGCTCGCCGAGCGCAGCGCCGATGCCGAACAGCTCGTCCTCGGCGGCGAACGTTCCCGGCACCGGCTCACCGTCGATGGCCAGATGGGCGATGGTGCGCGAGGTCGAGAAGCCCAGGGCGCCGGCGGCGATGGCCTCTTTGACCACCGCCTTCATGGCCTCGATCTCCTTGGCGGTGGGCGGTTCGTTGCGGGCGCCGCGCTCACCCATCACGTAGGCGCGCACCGCGCCGTGGGCGATCTGTGTCCCGACGTCGACCGTCCATCGCCGCTGGCTGAGCGCATCGAGGAACTCGGGGAACGTCTCCCACTCCCATTGCATCCCCTCCGACAGCGCGGTGCCGGGAATGTCCTCGACTCCCTCCATGAGTCCGATGAGCCAGTCGTGGCGATCCGGTCGGGCGGGGGCGAAGCCCACGCCGCAGTTGCCGCACACGATGGTGGTGACCCCGTGCCAGCTGCTCGGCGCGAGCACCTCGTCCCAGGTTGCCTGGCCGTCGTAGTGAGTGTGCACGTCCACCCAGCCCGGCGTCACCAGCAGGCCGCTCGGCGTCCACGGTTCTTTTCGCCCGCACGCCGGTGTCTGGAGCCGACGCCGCTTATGCGTCCGTCGTCGACGGTCACGTCCGCGGTCCTCGCCGGTGCACCGGTCCCGTCGACGACGGTTCCTCCGCGGATCAGGAGATCATGCATAACCGCTCCCTTGCTGGCTCATCCGAGCTGGCACGGCACCACCGTGTCCGCAACGCACGGCGCTATTCGGCCTTCGCTATTCGGTCGTCTCAGCGTTGTCGTACCCGTGTCGGAGCGCCTCGGGCGGGATGGAGTAGGTGACCTGGGCCTTGGCCACCAGTGCATCGTCACCGACCGAGCGAAGGGCCACCTCGACGACGGCCAGCCGACGACCGAGCTTCAGCAGCGCCCCCTCGGCGATCAGATCGACGAGCGCAGGCTTGCGGAGGAAGTCGATGTGCAGGCTGGTCGTCACGGAGAGCGCCACCGGTCCGATCTGCGCCACGATGGCCAGCCAAGCGGCGCAGTCGGCTAGGGACATGAGCGCAGGTCCCGGATACCGTCCCGCCGGGCCGGCTCTGCTCGATGCCGACGGGCAGGCGTACCCGCACGCCGGTACCGGAGACGTGCTCCACCACGTGGGGCACTGGCGGGCCGGGGAAGGAGTCGGAGAGGAATTGCTGAAGCTGATTGACCGACATGACTGGTGGTCGGATCACGGCAGCGAGCAGCGTAGCCAAACGGGTATTGCCGCCCGCCATGTAAGAGTGGAGGGCATGTTGGCTGACGAGGACGAATTCGCGGCGGCACTGGCCGAGGAGGCCGGCCATGGGCTCCTGCGGCCTCCGCACGCAGATCGACCCAGCCGGGCAAGGCGGTCGGGGCCGAGGGAGATCGCTGGTCCCACCGGTTGATCGTGGACGCGTTGCGCCAGAGGTTTCCGGACGACCGGATCCGATCCGAGGAGTCCGGGCGCGCCGAGCCCATCGAGGACTCCGCCGGCAGGGTGTGGATCGTCGACCCGCTCGACGGGACCCGTGAATTCTCGGAAGGTCGAACCGACTGGGCCGTGCATGTCGCCCTGGCCGTCGACGCCGACGCGGTGGTCGGCGCGGTGGCGCTCCCCGGACTGGACCTCGTTCTCCGGTCCGGATCACCGCCGCAGTTGGCGCAACCGGAGGCCAAGCCCCGTGTCGTGGTGAGCCGGACCCGTCCCCCCGCCTTCGTCCCGGCCCTGCTCGAGCGACTGGGCGGCGTCGAGGTGCCGATGGGATCGGCGGGCGCCAAGATCGCCGCCGTGATCCGAGGTCGAGGCCGACATCTACGTGCACGCCGGTGGGCAGTACGAGTGGGATTCGGCCGCTCCCGTGGCCGTCGCCCTGGCCGCGGGCCTCCACGCCAGCCGGGTGGACGGATCGCCACTGCGCTACGCCCAGCCGGACCCCTGGTTGCCCGACCTCCTGGTGTGCCATCCGCAGCTCGCGCCGAGCGGTGCTCGACGCCCTACGGGAGCTCGGGGTCTCGGCCCAGGAATGAGCGAGTCGCCTTCCGACAGGGGAGTCGGGCGCACTTCGCCTCGGCGACCCAGCCGGCCGGCCCGCTCGCCGCACCGCGAGCAGTCGCAAGGCTCGGGAGCCCTGTCTTCGAGCCGGCTCAGCTCGGACCGCTCCAGCTCAAGAACCGGGTCATCAAGGCGGCCACCTTCGAGGGCGCAGCGCCGAAGGGGGAGGTCACCGACGACCTCATCGACTTCCACCGGCGGGTGGCCGCCGGGGGAGCGGCCATGACCACGGTGGCCTACCTAGCAGTCTCGCCCGAGGGACGGACCGACCGACATTGCGTGGTCCTCGCCGAACCGGCGCTCGAGGGACTTGCGACGGCTCACCGCCGCGGTGCACGAGGAGGGAGCCGCCGTCTCGGCACAGCTCGGTCATGCCGGGCCGGTGGCAAATCCGCGATCGAATGGTGTCCCTGCGCTGTCGCCGTCCCGCCGCCTGAGCGCTGCGGGCGTGCCGGCCCGGGCGGCGACCGACGAGGATCTCGAGCGGATCACCGAGGACTATCGGCGGGCCGCCCGTCTGGCGGTCGAGGCTGGCTTCGACTGCCTCGAGATCCACCTCGGCCACAACTACCTGCTCAGCGCCTTCCTGAGCCCGCGGCTCAACCGCCGGACCGACCGGTGGGGCGGACCGCTCGAGTGCCAGGGCACGATTTCCGCGGCAAGTGGTCACCGCCGTACGAGAAGCCGCCGGCAGGGACGTTGCTGTTACCGCCAAGCTCAACATGGCCGACGGCGTGCCCGGCGGATTCTGGCTCGATGAGAGCATCCCTTTCGCCCGCATGCTTGAGGGCGACGGTGCACTCGACGCCCTGGTTCTCACAGGCGGCAGCTCGTTGTCCAACCCGATGTACCTGTTCCGCGGTGAGGCCCCTCGGCGGGAGTTCGCGGCGACGCTGCCTGGGCCGCTTCGACTCGGGTTCCGCATCTGTCGGGCCAGGTTCCTGCGCGACTACCCGTTCGAAGAAGCCTTCTTCCTGCCCTATGCCCGACAGTTCCGCCAGGCGGTGTCGCTTCCGCTGGTGCTGCTCGGAGGCATCAACCGGCTGGACACGGCCGAGCTCGCTCTGGCCGAGGGCTTCTCCTTCGTGGCCATGGCTCGGGCTCTGCTCCGCGAGCCCGACCTGGTGGCGCGGTGGGAGAAGGGCGAGTCACGGGTCGGGAAGCTGCATCCACTGCAACAAGTGCATGCCGACGATCTACTCGGGGACTCGCTGCGTGCTCGTGGATGCGAGCGGATGCTCGCTGATCGGACTGGTGCGAGGTCGCGGTGAGGGGTCATGGGCCTAGGGCAGGCGCGAGGCGTTGATGTTTCTACGTCGGTGGCATTGCTGTCAGATCGGATGAGCGCCGACCAATAAGATTGCGCCTGGCCTGAACAACAGTTCGGCATCCGCCCACGTAGCTCAGGGGATAGAGCACTCGTTTCCTAAATGAGGTGTCGCAGGTTCGAATCCTGCCGTGGGCACTGCCGTGGGCACTGCCGGGAGAGAGAGGGACGAACGACGCGACGGCCACGAACCGGACACGGGACCGGGGACCCACCCGAGCCGGCAGAAGGGACGGGGCCGAGCGGGAGGGGGCGGTTGTTAGGGACACTACGAGCCGGTGTGGGCGGGGGGGAAGACGTCCTGAAACGAGCCAAGCCTCCGGCCGCTCTGTCGCCGGTCCTGCCTCTCAGGGGCCGATCCTGAACAACGTGCCGGGGACCAGCTCCACGATCGCTCCCTCGCTGTTGATACAGAAGTCGAAGGTCACCGTCTCGCCGAGAAACTGCTTGGTCCACGGACCTTGGACTGTCTGGACGATACCGACGAAGTCAAACGGGCCGATAAGCGGAGCCGGACAGAGCCCCGGCACGCCCTGTGTTCTAGAGATCACGCCGAAGTTGGTCTCCTTCCCTGTGTTCCACGTGAGGTACGGCCCTGGTCCAACCCCGCTTATGATCCCGCCGCCGCCAGTCGTGCGCGGTCGGCGGCAACCGCTCAACAAGAGGATAGGTACATTCGGGCTCGACTCCCGCATCGACCGGCACTCGATGACGTGCCTGGGAAGCGCCGTGGCAGACGCCGGTTGAGGACCCCACGCACCGGAGGCGAGGCCGAGAGTCACAAGTAAGGCGGTTACTGATCCGGTGATCAGTGTGCGAAGCCTCATTGCAGCCCCCTGCTGGACGAAAGGACGCCCCAGACGCGCGGACCCTAGCACTCGCAGCACTCACCCGGCACCGCTCCTCCCGCTCGGCCCCGTCCCTTCTGCCGGCTCGGGTGGGTCCCCGGTCCCGTGTCCGGTTCGTGGCCGTCGCGTCGTTCGTCCCTCTCTCTCCCGCCGTGGGCACTGCCGTGGGCACTGCCGTGGGCGCCAATGTGCCGTGGGCGCCAAACCACATAGTGCGGGGAGAGAGGGGCCCAGGAGGCGAAACGGCCCAAAAGCAACGCGCGGCGACCGGCGCAAGGCAGGGCCCAGGACCGCAGCGGCCGAGAGACGGCGGAGCGCGGAACGGGGCCGGCGGGGCGGCGTCACCGCAACGGGAGGGAGGGGCAGGCACATCTGGGCGTGGTGTGTCCTGAAAGGGGAGTGATGACGATGTAGAAGATCGCCAGCACGAACCGTGCTGTGTCAGGGATGGAGGGAGGCCCTCCGGGTTCGCCGTGCAGGCGGAGATCCCAAACCGCCGCAGTGTCATGCCGGTTAAGAGCCGGGGTGGGAAGCGACTGCGGAGAAGGCTCGCGGTCAGCGGGCCAGGTGAGCGACGAGAAGACGAACATGTGTGAACCACTGCTGACGCATCGAGAATGTGAACGATGACATCGAAACCGGGGCTGCACGCCCGCCTCGGGACAAGGGCACGTTTGTCGGCGTGTCCGGAGCCAGGGAGCTGCCTGCTCGTGGCCCTGGCGGTGTCCGGTGTAAAGGTGGCGTGAGCTCGTTGCAGGCCCTGGCATGGAACAGGAGAATCTGTCGTCTCGATACGAATGGCCAGTCGAAATGGGTGATGTTGGTCCCCTGGTCGTCGAGAGGGAGAACCCCGGGTGGCCACGGCCACGTGGGGGAGAGTACCGATGCGAGGCACAGAGGCGGACCGGCTCGTAGTAGTGATGAAGGCCCGGTAATGGGGCTGGAGCGAAGGGGCTGGGCAGGTCAGGTCACCCATCAGTCAACCCTGCGGGGGAGGAGCTGATGGACGGACCACCGTTGGGAATGAAGTCGTTTGAGATTCGAAAACGCCTCGTCTACGAGGCGTGGATGAAGGTCCAGGCGAACGATGGAGCGCCGGGCGTGGACGCCGTCAGCATCGAAGGCTTCGCAGACAACGAGAGGGACAACCTCTACAAGCTGTGGAACCGGATGAGTTCGGGGAGCTACTTCCCTGGGCCGGTGCGGGCGGTGGAGATACCGAAGGACCATGGGACCGGGGTCAGGGTGTTGGGGGTGCCGAACACGGTAGACCGCATCGCCCAGACCGCAGCAGCGATGCTGCTGGAAGAGGAGCTTGAGCCGATCTTCCACCATGACAGCTATGGCTATCGTCCGGGGCGCAGTGCCCATGACGCACTGGCCGTGGCTCGTCAGCGTTGTTGGAAGAAGGACTGGGTGTTGGACATCGATGTCCGGGCCTTCTTCGACAGCGTTCCCCATGATCTGTTGCTCAAAGCGGTCGCTCACCATACCGACGAACGCTGGGTTCTGCTCTACATCGAACGGTGGCTCACCGCCCCCATGCAGATGCCAGATGGGACTCTGGTGGCACGGGAGAAGGGAACCCCGCAAGGGTCCCCGATCTCCCCGCTGCTCGCCAACCTCTTCATGCACTACGCGTTCGACAAGTGGATGGACCGGGACCACCCCGGCAGTCCCTTCGAGCGCTATGCGGATGACGTGGTCATCCACTGCGACACTGAGGCAAAGGCTTTGCATCTGTGGGCCGCACTCGCTGAACGGCTCGGGTCCTTGGGACTGGAGCTGCACCCTGAAAAGACGAAGGTCGTGTACTGCCAGGACACGAAACGCCGCAAGGACTACGAGCACACCAGCTTCGACTTCCTCGGCTACACCTTCCGGGGTCGTCTGGCCAAGGGTCGGCGGGGGTTCTTCATAGGCTTCTCACCGGCCATGAGTGCCCAGGCGAAGAAGGCGAAGGGCAAGCAGATCAGGGACTGGCACCTCAACCGTCGCAGTGGTTCGGACCTGTCCGACCTCGTGCCGCCGATTTCCGAAACTCCCCAGGGGCGATCAACGAAATTCCCCAGTTGACTGTTCGGTGAGTGTTGCCTGATTTTACTCCTTAGCCTTGGCCACCCCCTTTCGCAATCCCTCGGTGCGGGCTCGATGAGTCCGCATCCGGTAGCTGTCACCGTCGATGTTGAAGACCACGCTGCGGTGCAAGAGGCGGTCGAGCATGGCGGCGGCCACCATGGGGTCGTCGAAGATCTTCCCCCACGAGCTGACGCCCAGGTTGGTGGTCATGACGATGGAGGACTTCAGATAGCGCTGGGTGATGACCTGGAAGAGGGCCGCGGCCGCCTCGTTCTGCATGGGCAGGTAACCGACCTCATCGATGACGAGCAGCCGTGGTCCGGCGAAGAAGCGCATAGTGGTCGACCATCGACCTTCGAGGGCAGCCCGGTGACAGCGGGCGGCAAGGTCGGCGGCCGTCGTGTAATAGGTGCGATAGCCGGCGTTGATCGAGGCTCTCGCCAGGCTGATGGCCAGCATGGTCTTGCCCACCCCGGGCGGACCGATGAAGAGCACGTTGGTGGCGTCCTCCAAGAACCGCAACGTGCCGAGCTCGCCCATCAGCTTCTTGTCCACCGACGGCTGGGCCGAGAAGTCGAAGTCCTCGAGCGTCCATGGAGACGGCAGACAGGCGAAACGTTCGAGCCCGGCCCGGCGTCGGGCTTCCGTCGCCACCACCTCGACGTCGAGCAGGCGGCAGAGGAATTCGGAGTGACCGAGTCCCTCCTTTCGGGCGTGTTCGAGCTCGGCGGGCAGGGATTCGGCGGCGGCACCGAGGCGCAGATAGGCCAGGTGGCTGCGGATCTGTTGATAGATGGAGGACTCGCTCATCGTCCACCTCCGGCGATCTCGTCATAGACACAGAGGTCGACGCTCGGCTCCGCGCCAAAGGGCCCGAGCAGGCGTGCTGCTTCGGCCAGAGCCTCTTGACCCGGTGGCCGATTGGCCTTCTTATCGCACGGTCTGGCCGTGGTGAAAGAGGAGAGCACCGCTGCCTCAAGGGCGGCTCGGTGCTCGGTGCTGCGCACCAGTGCTCCCGAACCGGGCGGCGCCAGGCGGTGGGTGACGAGGATCGCTCCCGAGGGCGCCACGACGTCGACCGTGGGTGACCCCAGCCGCTGACGGACGACCAGCATCGTGGCGCTGAGCCCGGGCGGCACCGAGTAGCGGTTGCCCTGATAGGCGACCGTGGCATTGTCGGCCACCACCCGCTCCACCTCGGTCGTGGCCGGGAACGGCGCCGGCGGCAGGGCGAGCAATGGCTCGGCATCGGCCAGCTCGCCGACCGTGGTGCGTGCACCGCCGGGGGCCCGCCGTTCTCGGTCGTCGCCGATGGTGGCCAAGAAGACGTCGAGCGAGCGCTGCGCCTCCTCGGGATTCTGTGCGGTCATGGTCCGCCACCAGCGTCGCGAGCAGAAGCGCACCGAGGACTCGACCGACCCCTTGCGGTTGCCCCGCCGGGGCGGGCAGGGCTCGACCGCGGTCGCATAGTGCTTGGCGACGGGGGCGAAGGAGGCCTGCACCTCGGCCGTCCCCGGCACGATCACCGTGGCCAGCCGGTCGGTTCGCCACACATGGGCCGTGCCGCCGAGTCGCCGCAGCACGGCGTCCATGGCACCGACGAGATGGGCCTGGTCCATGCGCTCGGCGAGAACACCACGGATGCGTCCCGAGTGCGGCAGGGTGCCGAGCAGCACATAGGCCGTCCCACCCCACGGTGCGTTCCTTCGCTCGAACCAGTCCCACTGGATCTCCTCGCCCGGTGGGTGGTCGATCTCGATCGTGTCCCGGCCCTTCACGCCCGTGCAGGCCTCGCAGTGGGGTCGGAGCCCGGCGGTTCGCACCTGGCGGACAAAGCTCGGGTAGCTGAGCGGGTATCCGAGCCGCTTGACCTCGTCATAGAGGGCCGAGGCCCAGACGTGCGGGTCGTCGGCGAACCGCAGCCGGAGATAGGTGACGAAGGGCTCGAGCGGGTCAGGCTTCGACCGCTTCCGACAGCCCGGCGTCCGCTGACCATTGAGATAGGCCCGGACCGTCTTGCGGTCCCGACCCAGATGGCGGGCGATCGACGAAATCGTCCAGCCCCGCTGTTTGAGTGCATGTGCTTCCACGTCTTCCCCATGTGTGAGCATGCGGAGCGGGTCCCCCTTCGAGCTGGTCGGCTTGGTCGCTTCTCAGCATCGAAGGGGGCCCAACCCCGTCGGTGGATGGTTCATTTCACCGGAGCAGGGGTGGGGAATTTCACTGATCGAAGGTGGGGAAGTTCAAAAATCGCGGGCACTCGCCCAGGCCATCAATGCCCAGGTCCGAGGCTGGATCAACTATTACGGAGTCTTCTATCGCTCCGAGTTGTATTTCATCGCAAAGCGCATCGACGAGCATTTGGTCAGATGGGCAATGCAGAAGTTCAAGCGACTGCGAGGGAAGCCTCAGCTGGCATGGAACCGGTTGCGTGAGGAACAACAGCGCAATCCCCGGCTCTTCGCCCACTGGCACCTTCTCACAGTCACTCCCAACCGACCTGCAAGAGCCGGATGAGCTGAGAGGTTCACGTCCGGTTCTGTGAGAGCCGGGGGGTGCGATTCCCCCCGGCTACTCGACTGGATAACTGCCACACGCGGACCCAAGGCTCGCACGCGAAAGACCCGGCCGGAACCAGAGGTCTTCGCAAGTCGAGAGTCTGCGTCAGGCGATGGTCAGCGGAATGGCGGCGTCGGCCGCCGTCGCGGCCGCCTCGCCTGGTCTTCTTTACGGTGACTGCGCTCCATCGGGCCCGTCGCTGGCCGCCATTTCGTCCTTGCTTCTGCGGCCGACCATGTTGGCGAGGACTCCGGCGGCGGTACGAGACGCTGGAGTCCCCTACGACGTGAAGCCGGACAATCTTTCCGTTGACCGCCGATATGAGGCGGTCGATCGATTCATTAATGAACTCCAGCGACAGCGTCGGTCGCTCAGAGCGAGTCGTGGGAGTTGGGCAGCGACGACGTCTGCCACGTGACTCCCACGCACATCTCGTCGGAGGATCCGTCGCCGAACGTGACGAAATGCGGCGGCGCCTTGCGGAGGATCGGCAACTCTTCCGCCAGCTCGGGGTTGTAGCTACAGTTGATCTGTATTTGCTCGCCGCGACTCACCGGGATGGGCGTCACGTTGTACGCCTTTTGGTAGTTGAAGTTGTAGTTCGGGACGTTCAGGATGGTCTTTTCTTGCGGCGTCCCCGGATTGAGCACCATCGTGAACGCGACCCCCAACAGGTGCATGTGCGGCTGGATCCTGTCGATGTAGCCGTTCGATCCGACCTGCCACGTGCACGTGGCCGAGTCACCGACGGGCGGGTCGTCCGGGTTTTCACCACATATCTGGTCGATGCCCTTGGCCATCTCAACGCCGCCGGAGCCGAAGCGCTGGTTCAGGTAGTTGAGGGACGCCTGATAGTTGCACAGCGGCCCAGTCACACCGGCCGGGCATGGGATGTTCGGCGGGGCGATCAGGTATTGGGATTGCATCGGCAACAGCGGCGTGGACATCGGTACCGTGTGGAGCACGAGCCCGTTCGTGACGGGCTTGTCGCCCACCAGCAGGTTGTAGTGCACCTGCTCGATCACCAGACTCCCCTTGGGCAGGGAGATCCCCGTACCTTTGGGGAGCACGTCTTCGCCGTGCCCAGGCGCCCACACGCTCAGGAAGGGGGTGCTCAAAAAAGCGGCGAGCGATGCAGCGGGCAGCGCTGGCGCGCCGAAGCACGTCCATCCCTTGCCGCTGGTGGCCGCATTGGCGGCGATGGCCTGAGCCGTCATGGACGGGGGCACCAGGGCGAGCACGGCGTGGTGGACCTCGCGACTTCCCGGTTTGAACTGGCTCGAGATCACGTATGAGTTCTGGGTGATGTGCGGGTTGACCAAGCTGCAGTGGTAGTCGTCGGTCGCCCCCACGGCCGCCTGGGGCTTGTACCTCGGAGACGCCACCGACACGGTGGAGACAGGGGTTTGCGACGACGGCCTCGCCTCGGTCGACCCCGAGGTGGCCGCCAGCGCCACCGTGCCGAGCGCGCCCGCCATGAGCACCACGCCGATAGCCACGATCACGGCCCGCGGCATGCCCATGGAGCCGGCCAAGCGGCGCCGCTTCGGCGGGACGGGCCCTCGTGACGCCCCGTCGTCCGCTGGGTCGGCAGAGTGGCTGTCGGCGTGCTTGATGAGATCGGTCATCGTCTCCCGTCCCCGTCCTGGCACCGACTCGGCGTGTTACCCCAACCCGAGTGTGTCTGGTGCGAAGGCTAACCCACGCCGGGATAGAATGCCTTGGTAGCGGGGGGACCCGCCCAGGGAGCCGTAGGAGGTGGCGCCCACGGTCGTCAGCTTGTCGACGGTGCCGACCACGACCGCGATGGACGCCGGCCACGCCACCGATCACCACGCCGACCGTTCCGCCGCCGCCGGGAACTTGGGAGTCGGTATCACGACTCGAGCCTGACGTGCGTGTCCCCGCACGCCGGTTATGTCCCGCTGCTGCGGCCATCGCCCCATGCATCGAGGTCTGGCAAGACCCCGGCCCACAGGAATAGCGTTTCTGCGTGAAGCCCGAGGTCCAGTGGTATCTCGCAGAGGCGCTTTCTAATGCCCGTGGTCGTGTTGGGGCACGGGACGACTATGCGGTCAAGCAGAGCCAGTTGAGTCACTTTGCGGGCGCTCTGGCTGCGTTCCGCTACGTCGGGCAGGTCACTCAGGACGAAGAGCAGGTCTGGTACCGCAGGATGCTGACAGCTCTTGGCTACGAACTTCCTGATCCTCCGCCAGCAGGGACCGCTCAGGCCATCTACGTTGGTGATCCCGCCAAGCGTCCTGTTCGACCGCCACAGCCCGAGCGTGCACCCATGTTCATTCGGTCTCTCCCCGGTCCGGATACAGAGTTTGACGTTCACGGAGGAAGATTCCGAGTCATCGCCGTTGAGTGCTACGACTCAGCAGTGGTTGTCAGATGGCGGGCGTCGCCGGAGCCTGACGTCGGGGCGGCTTTCCCCGAAGAGACAGCGGCGCTCGAGCAGGAGCTCCTCGGATTGGAGGAATGGGCAGCCGAGGAGTTGCGTCGAAAAGGCCAGCAGAGGCTGCGCATGATGCGCCTGTACAAGTTCGATCTGACTGACGACCTTGGCACGCGGTACTTCCCAATCGGCTCCGGTCGCAGTGGTCGTGTTCACGAGGTGACCGGAGAAGCGAGGTTTCAACCATCGGCCCCGGAGGGAGTTTCGCTGCTCGTGCTCTCATTGTTTGGTATCGCAATGCCCATTCCCATTGCTTGAAGGCGTCGGATGCGACGTCCCGGCCGGTGTCCCGCAACGCCGGCTGTGGGTGCGTTATCGAGGGACGAGTGCTTGCCGATCGCTAACTGCCACTGACCGGCACCATGGGATACTCCCTCTGCTGGCATTGAACCTTCTGAGTAGGCGGCTAGTGCATATGAAAGAGGCGGCGGCGCCGAAGATTCGGCATCAGGTGCGGTCTTTCGATTCGCTGCCGCTGCTCAGACCACTCGAACTTCGGCGAGCCGCTTGACTGCGTACTCGTCGTCCCAGCAGACGGCGGCTTCCCATGCGGCCGATGCTTGCGCGGCGATGTCGTACGCGCCGTCGTCGAGACCGGCGGCGTTGTGGGGCAGCACCAGGTCGAGGTCGGGGACGTCGACGTGCGACTCGTCCCAGTCGATCAGCGTGACCCGATCCGCGGTCATGCGGACGTTGCCAAGATTGTTGGGGTCGCCGTGGACGACGCATGTCTGACGTCCGGTAAGCCGCGCCCATGCTGCTCGGCATCGAGCAACGCCCTCAGGTCGGCATCGCGCCGAGGTCGATCTTCGTCCCGGTCTCGGCGTGCAGGAGGTCTGTCGACGATCGCCAGCCCGGGCGCTGCGGCCAGCCCTGCGTCAACCGGTGCAGCTGGCGAAGCGTGTCGGCCACGCGACGCCAGTCGGCTCGCGTCTCGGGCGGTCGGCCCTCCACGTAGGTCATCACCACCAGACCGTCGGCGAACAGCCGGCCGTTCGTCGTCGGGATCGGCAGCGGCACGGTCAGACCTTCACGGTCGAGGTGTTGGAGGAGCTCGGTCTCCCACGCGAGATCAGCGTCGCTCCTGGCACCGAGACGACCGACCGCGAGGTGCCCGTTGACGCGCACGACTCCACACGTCATTGGCGACTCCGCTGGCGAGCGGCTCGATGCGAGCGGCGTCGTCACCCCACTGCTTGAGTGCCTCCCATGCCACTGACCACATCTTCGCAGAGCTCAAAATGGAAGGCTTCTCGCCTGCCCCCTAACGCCGGGACCGAGGCATCTATTGGATCGGTCGCCAGTAGCGGCGCCCCCGCTGCGAGATCGTCTCGGTGCGCTGGATGGTTTGGCCACATTGATCGGACTCTTATCGGTCAACTCTCGATGGGACCCACTGAGGACAGTGATATAGGATCGGATCTTCACTGTGTCACGGGGGTAAGCATGCAGCGCTGCAACTTCGTTCGGTCCAAGCTCATGACGGTCGTCGCACTGGCCGGTATTAGCCTGTTGTCTTTCGTGGGGGTTCAGGTCGCCAGACCCCAAGTGGCAGGGGCCAGTACTGATACCGGATTTACGTTTCCGTTTTCAGGAACACCACAGTACGAGTCCTTGGCGCCCACCGAGATCACGAGCCCGAGTCAACTTAATCAGCCAGTCGGGCAACAGGTGGCGGACCAGATCGCCACGCGACTCCGACTGAGCCCGGCAGACGCTTTCACCCAGGAGCAGTACCAGGAGTTCACCAGCGGCGGGGGAGAGGGGGGCGACCCCGCTGATGCACAGTTGGTCGACGACAGCGTCGCGATCCTCACCAACACGGTCGGGCGCCCGCTGTACTCCAACGTGAACGGTCAGTCGACGCCATCAGTTCTGGCCAGCTACGGGCTCTTTGTGAACCCGGACGGAATGCTGGAGAGCGTCGCCAACGAAGACGCTGCGACTAGACAAGTGAACACGGTGATCGCGCCCGGCGGCTATATGGGGAAGTGGATGAGGGCCAACGGTGCAAGACGTACCCTCGCGGCGCTGTACGCGTCGCCGTATACGCTAGAGACCCTCTACGGCTTCATCTCACAACAGATATCGGGTGCTGCTCAGCTGGTTACCAACAACAGTGGAGGCGTGACGTCGGAGGTGGGGATGTCGATGGCCCCAGCTCTCTGGTTGGTCAACTTCATCCTGATCTACCTGTTGAATCCGTCACTTGCGGCCTACATGCCTGCCCATTGGGCTCCCATTCCTGCCAACGTTGCCAACACGATCTTGCCCCCCAACTCAAGCGGCCAGGTGCTTTACAGCGACTATGCGTCTTCTCTTCCCCAGTGAGTGCGCGTCTTCTCTTCTGTAACCCGCCCACCCTCTGAACACCCGCCGGTCGCTTCATGACGGCACTGGTGACGGCTCACGTTCCGAGGAGATACGGGACAGATCGCGGGCCTGGGTTCGAAGTCGATGTCGCCGCTGAAGGTCTGAGCGAAACTGTCCCATACCAATGGTTAGGTGGGACGCCGTGGCACCTCTGACCGGAACCTATTGTGGCGCCGAGTCGGGCTCTGCGAGAATCTCGGAATCATTGTCAGACCCGCTGCTGCCACAGACGCCGATGCGATTGCATCTCTCCTGAACGCGCACCTCGCCACGACGACGATCGAGTGGACCGATACGCCGCAGACTGCGGACAGCGTCTTGGATTGGCTGGATGAGCATGAGACGGTTCTGGTGGCCGAAGAGCGAGATGAGGTCGTAGGCGTAGCGGCGTTCGGGTGGTTCCGTGATGTTATAAAGCGACCCGGCTACCGGTTCACCGTCGAGAACACCATCCACGTGCGGGAGGACAAATGGGGCTCGGGCGTCAGCCGGGACCTCATGAGCACTCTCATCGACAAGGCGCGGAATAGCGGCAAGCACACGATGATCGCCGCTATCGATGCTACGAATGAGATGTCGATTCGGTTTCACGAGCGACTCGGCTTCGTCGAAGTGGCCCGGATGCCCGAGACCGGTGCAAAGTTCGGTCGGTGGTGCGATCTTGTCCTACTCCAGCTCCGTCTCGATGAGCGAACGGCACCGTGGGATTCCCAAGGACCGCTGATCACCTGACTGCCTGCATGCTCCCTATCACCGGGGGTGGGGCGGATATCGACTGACACCGACCGGCACAACGGGGTGTATGGATAACTGCCCCACAACTTAGCCACAGAGGGCAAGATGAACCAATGATCCGACACGGGTCCCGACGGGCGGCGGGACGAGGGACACACCGGACTCAGGCGCTGTATTCAGCGGCGGCATGTCGAGCCGAGTCATCCCCGGATTGGTGATGAGAGGAGGGTGCGATCAGTTATCGACGGTGATGTTGACACCGGCGCTGAAGGCACTGCTCCCGTCGTTGAAAGCTTCGGAGAGCAGAGCGTATGAGGCATTGGGGACCGTCGTGGTGTTCCAGCTATAGAGCCATCCGTAGCGGGTGGAAGTAGCCGTGCCGATCATCTTGCCGGAGTAGCCGTAGGAGCCGCCGAACAACCAGAACTCCACGCTGGTGGCGTTGGAGGCGGAGGCGTCCAAGGTGGTCCCTCCCGATAGCGTCGCACCGGTGGCGGGGACGAGCACGCTCGTGGTCAGCGGGTTCGAGACGGTGATGTTGACACCGGCGCTGAAGGCACTGCTCCCGTCGTTGAAGGCTTCGGAGAGCAGAGCGTATGAGGCATTGGGGACCGTCGTGGTGTTCCAGCTATAGAGCCATCCGTAGCGGGTGGAAGTAGCCGTGCCGATCATCTTGCCGGAGTAGCCGTAGGAGCCGCCGAACAACCAGAACTCCACGCTGGTGGCGTTCGACGCCGTGGCGTCCAGGGTTGTCGCTGTTCCGGACAGTGTCGAACCACTGGAGGGAACCAGCACGCTTGTCGTCGGGGTGGTGGTCACGGGGTAGGTGTAGCTCTGCACGTCGAAGGACTGCCCGGCGGCGTTGATCGGGGTGACGGTCATCGTTCCGCCGTTCACCGTCACCTTCAAGAAGTTGTAGACCTGGGCCGCCGACTGGGGTGTGGGGACCCCAGTGCCACAGGCGGTGCCGGTGTTGCTGGTGGGGCTCCAGCCGAGGGCATAGATGGACCCGGCGCTCTTGAAGGCGGTGCAGGGACTGCCGGTGCTGACCGGCTCGAGCACACCACCGCCCCCGCCGGTCACGTAGTTGGTGATCTGGCCGGCGGCGGTCGGGGCGATGCGCTGGTAGGTGTGGGCGTGTCCGTTGAAGACCACCTTCACCCCGTTGGCCGACAGCAGGGACTCGAGGCTGGAGGACTGGTCGGGGTTGGACGGGCTGTTCTGGAGGTAGACGTCACTGTCCTGGGAGTCCTCATCCGAGCGCAGCGGGTAGTGCCACACGGCCAGCTTGATGGTATTGGGGTGGTCGGCCAGGTCGGCCGCCAGCCACTTGTACTCCGGGGAGCTGGTCAACCAGTGCTCGTCGTGGTCGACCTGGTAGCCGGGGCAGGCCTCCTCGCCCGCCGCGGTGCAGGCCGCCCCGGTGGCGGTCCCGACATTGGAGCCGTCGGCCCATGCCCCGTCGAGCACGTAGATGCGCACGTCGCCGTCGGAGATGGCGTACCAGTCGTCGGGGTAGCTCCCCGGGTTGGTCCCGTCCTGGGTCGGGGCCGGATAGGAGTCGAAGGCGTAGGTCCCTCCCGAGGCGGCGGCGCCGTTGGACTCGGGCCAGGTGCGCAGCCCGATCACGTTCTGGCCGTGGTTCCCCTCGCCGGGGAAGACCGGCAGGCCCTTGGTCTGGGGCCAATAGGAGGGCCCGAAGATGTCGCTGATCTCGGATCCGCCGTTGTCGAGGTCCCCGTAGTTGGCCTGGGTCCCGCCCGAGTAGGCCACATCACCGGCGGTGACCACGAACTTGGCCCCGGATGAGCCGATCAGCGAGTCGATGGCCGCCTGGTCGGTGTTGAGATTGTTGGGGAAGGCGGTGGTCGAGGAGTAGAGGGTCTCCCCCAGGTCGCCGACCACGTCGAAGGTGAGCGGATTGGAGGAGCCCACCGGGTCGAGAGTGGTGAAGTCCTGGGAGGGATTGGTGCCGAGGAGGTCGACCGAACTCGGGCCGGCGGACACGGGGCGATAGCAGTAGGTGGTGCTGGGTGACAAGCCGGTGAGCACCACCGTGGACTGGTACTCGCTGGTCGAGTTCACCGTGAACTCCCTTCCAGTGGCGCTTGGTGGCGATCCCGACGCGGGAACGAGGGTCGGAAGTGTCGATGGCACCGATGTCTGGTTGTCCGTGCAGTTGCCGAGCGGACCCCATTCGAGTGTCCCAGCCGCCGATGCGCTGGTGCCCCAGCTCACGTCGGCCGAGGTCTGGGTAAGGTCGGTGGCGTAAGGGGCACGGGTCAGAAGGGAACTGAAGCCGCTGAAGGGAGTGACTGGAATCGGCGCTGGTCCAGCGGCGAAAGCCGATTGGATCGTCAACCCGGCCACGATGGCGACCGCAGACACTGCCGCCAGAAGAACACTCGGTCGTCTGAAGGCCAGCGCCGTCTGTGACCTTTCGCTCGATTCCACGGTCAGATTCCCTCCTTTGTTCAGGTCACCATCTGCGGAAAGGCGGCCGGCAGGCGGCCGTGATGCGGGCCGGCCCGAGGACCATGATTTCTCCTGCATAGGTCTGTCTTTCCACCCCAAGTCGCGGGAGGTCGCTCATCAGGGACCCGCCGCAATGCCGTCAGGCTGGTCGAAGCCGTCGGTGGCCGCTGACGCAGCCACACTCAACGTCCCGGTCACGACTAGCAGCAATGCCGCAGCCGACACTTGCAGATAGAGCGAACTACGTGATCGGTTCCTCATTTGGGTATCCCCCATTCGGCCTGGCGGACAGCCAGCACGATGGCTACCCCTGACCGGCACTGCATTCATGACCTCTGCCCGGTCGCCGATCCCGAGACCAACATGTGACAGCCCGGATAAACAGACACTGTTTCGTGGGCCGGTGAGGCGGAGGTTGGCATGGCCCAGATGCGACTCCTTCCACCAACACGCCATTTCCACCGCCTGAGCCATAACACTCCGCCGTCAGAGCATTACCGCGCTGCCGTTTCGCACTTTAAGCGAGGGCATCGATCAGGTCTAGTCCGAATGTCCCAACTGCTCAGGTCGGTCGGGCAGGCACCGATTGTCGGGGTGCCCCAGTCCGGTTCAGTGGGCAACCTGCGGGCCACGCTCGACCACCTGACCTGTGCACTCAACCCCAGCTCCGAACGCTCTCATGTCATGTTCCCCATCGTCAGAAAAAAGATTTGGGAAATCCCATACGTAGAAGGGGAAAGGCGTGAACTTACGGACGCCCCGCATAAGTGGGTCTTCGCGTTGAACTGGGGAACGCAGGTAGGAAAGTGTCTGGCTATCCGCACCTCAGTAGGGTCCGGTGGCCGCCCGCGCTCGCGAAGTTACTTCGCCCGGAACGAAGCAGGCACTTTCGGGCTAGTGAGTCTGAATGCCATCATTTGTGCAGAGGTGAGCCGAGATGACCCATGCCGTTTTGATTCAGGTGAAGATCGAACCCGATTCTGACCGAGAACACAGACACTCGATTCTCAACGACTTCGTGGTTCTAGAACCAAGGGACTATCGGGTTTTGAGCAGGGTATCTGGATGAATGACGGTGCAGGAACCGGGACATGCATCCTCGTCTTCGACACAGAAGATCACGCCACGGCTGCGCTCGCTCCACTTACGCGACCGGGAGGTCCACCGATCATCAATAGTGGCGTTCACGAGGTCGAGATCGAGGTGTAATACCCCGCGCCAGACTGTCCCCGACCGCCGGGAGAGAGGCTGTTGCATGAATCGCTTCGAGCGCTGCGCGAACGCACGTTCGTCCACCACGTTGCCGTTTAAGCCCCCAACGGGCTGGCCGTGACGGAAATGACCTCCAAAACGGACCGTCTTTCGGCTGAGAAGGATTCGTGCGACAGCCTCGAGAGGGGCGGTTATCGACCGTGGCCAAACGGCACATCCGGGCGTGGTGCGTCCTGAAAGGGGAGTGATGACGATGTAGAAGATCGCCAGCACGAACCGTGCTGTGTCAGGGATGGAGGGAGGCCCTCCGGGTTCGCCGTGCAGGCGGAGATCCCAAACCGCCGCAGTGTCATGCCGGTTAAGAGCCGGGGTGGGAAGCGACTGCGGAGAAGGCTCGCGATCAGCGGGCCAGGTGAGCGACGAGAAGACGAACATGTGTAAACCACTGCTGACGCATCGAAAATGTGAACGATGACATCGAAACCGGGGCTGCACGCCCGCCTCGGGACAAGGGCACGTTTGTCGGCGTGTCCGGAGCCAGGGAGCTGCCTGCTCGTGGCCCTGGCGGTGTTCGGTGTAAAGGTGGCGTGAGCTCGTTGCAGGCCCTGGCATGGAACAGGAGAATCTGTCGTCTCGATACGAATGGCCAGTCGAAATGGGTGATGTTGGTCCCCTGGTCGTCGAGAGGGAGAACCCCGGGTGGCCACGGCCACGTGGGGGAGAGTACCGATGCGAGGCACAGAGGCGGACCAGCTCGTAGTAGCGATGAAGGCCCGTAATGGGGCTGGAGCGAAGGGGCTGGGCAGGCCAGGTCACCTATCAGTCAACCCTGCGGGGGAGGAGCTGATGGACGGACCACCGTTGGGAATGAAGTCGTTTGAGATTCGAAAGCGCCTCGTCTACGAGGCGTGGATGAAGGTCCAGGCGAACGATGGAGCGCCGGGCGTGGACTCCGTCAGCATCGAAGGCTTTGCAGACAACGAGAGGGACAACCTCTACAAGCTGTGGAACCGGATGAGTTCGGGGAGCTACTTCCCTGGGCCGGTGCGGGCGGTGGAGATACCGAAGGACCATGGGACCGGGGTCAGGGTGTTGGGGGTGCCGAACACGGTAGACCGCATCGCCCAGACCGCAGCTGCGATGCTGCTGGAAGAGGAGCTTGAGCCGATCTTCCACCATGACAGCTATGGCTATCGTCCGGGACGCAGTGCCCATGACGCCCTGGCCGTGACTCGTCAGCGTTGTTGGAAGAAGGACTGGGTGTTGGACATCGATGTCCGGGCCTTCTTCGATAGCGTTCCCCATGATCTGTTGCTCAAAGCGGTCGCTCACCATACCGACGAACGCTGGGTTCTGCTCTACATCGAACGGTGGCTCACCGCCCCCATGCAGATGCCAGATGGGACTCTGGTGGCACGGGAGAAGGGAACCCCGCAAGGGTCCCCGATCTCCCCGCTGCTCGCCAACCTCTTCATGCACTACGCGTTCGACAAGTGGATGGACCGGGACCACCCCGGCAGTCCCTTCGAGCGCTACGCGGATGACGTGGTGATCCACTGCGACACTGAGGCAAAGGCTTTGCATCTGTGGACCTCTCTCGCGGAACGGCTCGGGTCCGTCGGACTGGAGCTGCACCCTGAAAAGACGAAGGTCGTGTACTGCCAGGACACGAAACGCCGCAAGGACTACGAGCACACCAGCTTCGACTTCCTCGGCTACACCTTCCGGGGTCGTCTGGCCAAGGGTCGGCGGGGGTTCTTCATAGGCTTCTCACCGGCCATGAGCGCCCAGGCGAAGAAGGCGAAGGGCAAGCAGATCAGGGATTGGCACCTCAACCGTCGCAGTGGCACGGATCTATCCGGTCTCGCCTTGGCCATAAATGCCCAGGTCCGGGGCTGGATCAACTACTACGGAGCCTTCTATCGCTCCGAGTTGTATTCCATCGCAAGGCGCATCGACGAGCATCTGGTCAGATGGGCCATGCAGAAGTTCAAGCGACTGCGAGGGAAGCCTCAGCTGGCATGGGACCGGTTGCGTGAGGAACAACAGCGCAATCCCCGGCTCTTTGCCCACTGGCATCTTCTCGCAGCCACTCCCAACCGACCTGCAAGAGCCGGATGAGCTGAGAGGTTCACGTCCGGTTCTGTGAGAGCCGGGGGGTGCGATTCCCCCCGGCTACTCGACTGGATAACTTGCCGGTTGTCAGAAGTTCCATGACGTAACGAACTCGTACAGGAAGGCTCCTACGAGCAATGCCATCACGCCCATGGCCACCAAGATTGGATTCAATATTAATCCAGCGGTCGCCAATCCCTTCCAAGATTGGGCGTTGAGTGCGGTCTGCGTCCTCTTCGCCGTCACCGCGAAGATGATCCCGACTGTTCCCATGATCAGATCCATGGCTCCAGCAACCAAGAACGCGAGTGCACCTGCCCTGTTGCCTTGGTTCAGACCTGCAGTCGAAGTCACGTTGCCCACGTGACCGCTAAGGACCAATAGGGCAATGCTGAGCACCCAGCCAGATACTGGGAGCGCCACCGACCAAGCGGCCCTAGCTGTGGCATCCCTTCTGCCAATGCTTGTCATACATGTGACATCGACTCATCGAACGCATAGCTGAAACTCTCGCTCTGCCACAGACCGCCGGTTGGGTGGGACACCAGGGTGCCTCCGACCGGCACATGGGGGATACGGTGAACGCCGTGGATCTCCCAGAGCTAATGGTCGGGGACGCCGGCGAATGGCGAAGATGGTTGAGCGCCCATTACGCCGATTCACTGGGTGTCTGGCTGGTACTGGCCAAAAAGGGAACGGTCGATCCGACAACCGTCTCGTACGACGAGGCGCTTGACGAGGCGATCTGCTTGGGCTGGATTGATGGTCAATTAGGGCGTCGCGACACCGCCACGTTCCGACGACGTTTCACGCCTCGAAAAGCTCGCAGCCCGTGGTCTCAACGGAACGCTGCCATCGCTGAAAGGCTGATCGTCACCGGCCGAATGCATCGATCCGGCGAAGACGAGGTGCGGCAAGCGAAAGAGGACGGTCGATGGGAGGCCGCCTACGCCGGGCAAGCCAGCATCGAAATGCCGGAGGATCTCGCCACTGCCTTGAGTACCAATCCTCGCGCAAAGGCGATGTTTGAGACGCTCACGAGTGCGAATCGGTACGCCATCCTCTACAGGATCGGAAACGCCAAGAAACCCGAAACCCGTTCCAGGCGCATCGGCCAGTTTGTCGAGATGTTGGCCCGAGGTGAGACGATCCACCCCCAGGCTCCATGATCACCCGAGAAGAAGATTTACTGCCGACGGAATGACCCACATCACCGGGTGCGGGTCGGTTATCTACCGTGGCTGATCGGCACGTAGGAGTCACCCTTCACCGTCGCTTGAGGAGGGGTAGGTTGACCCTAGACCTGCCGAAAGGACAGGCAATGGCGAAATCATCGTGGCAGCGAATTTTGGTCCGGACCGTAGGCGCCCCAGTAGTTGTCGCAGCAATGCTCGTCGCAGTGTGGGTGAGCCCCGCCTCGGCTCACCAGCCCGCCAGGGCGGATGTCCCGACCTCCGCACGACCCCACGTAGCAAGGTTAAGGACTACGTCAGGACAGCACGGCTATTGGTTGGTGGGGTCCGATGGTGGAGTCTTCTCCTTCGGATCCGCTCAGTTCTTCGGTTCAGCCGCCAACTTGCACCTCCAATCACCCGTCGTTGGCATCGCGCCCACGCCTGGTCGCGGCGGGTACTGGCTGGTGGCGTCGGATGGCGGCGTCTTTTCCTTCGGTGATGCGAACTTCTACGGTTCGATTCCCGGTCTGGGACGTCTTTCTCTCCTCTCCCCTCGGGGGAGAGGGGAGAAAACTGCGTCAAGCGGGGCTGGCCGCCACGCGGCGAACCTGGGTGGCACAGGGCCCACGATCATTCAGGCCAATCGCGTATTCGACCCGGTCTCCGACCTTGAGGTCCAGGAAATCGACCTGGAGGACTTCCAGGTGGAAAAAGAACATGTTCGGCCCCGGCCGATCGGGAGCGATGAAGCCGAACCCGTTCTTGAGCGATTGAATCACGCCGGTTTCCACACTCCTGTACCGGGGACAACAACATTTGCAGGGCGGGCCGCCGGCGAAGAGAAGCCAAACTCCTTACGTGGCACAAAAATGCCTGTGATGAGCGGGTCCTTCTGGCGCGCCGATCGTCGATCAGGGCGTGCATCATGATCGGATAGGTCACCTCGTCGAGAAGGGTTTGGGCCGTCCGCGTCTCACGGTCGTTGCCGTTCTGATCCACGTACTTGAAATCCCAACCGAGGATCATGACCCGTGTGCCGAGCGTGTTCAGCTTGCGCACCAGGGGGAGAAAGTCGCCGTCCGAAGCGACCAGGACGATCACGTTGAAGCGCTTGTAAATCGCCAGCTCATACGCCTCCAGGGCCAGCCAAACGTCAATCCCTTTCTCGCCCTCACGCGAGAGGGGCAGGTAGTGGGTGGTGACGCCTTCACGAACGAGGACGTCGTCGAAGACGCGTTCCTTGTAGAGCAGATCGCGATCCTCGGCGTCGCCGGCCCGCAGGCGGCCGCGAAAATAGTGGGCATCGACGATCTGACAGTAGCGTGCATCGGTCCCCTCGCAATCCGCGACCTGCTGGCGCACGAAGGCATGAAGACCGCCGATGCTGATCCGCGCCCGCCGCTCGTGATGGTAGTGGTAGTAATTGCTGACGTGAAAGAAGAAGTTTCCGTCGTAAAAAATCCCGATCCGGGTCAGTTTGTCATCGACTTCGGCCATGAGCCACTCCACCAGGCAGAAACATTCACTGAAAGCATTCGTTCACTTTAGCAAAACCACGGCCTATGGTCAGCACCCAGGCGCGCCGAGCAGCGTAAGCTGCCGGGTTGGCGGTGCGATTCATCATTTCGCGCTCGATCGCCTCTTCCTCCCCTCTCCCCTGTAGTACGGGGGAGAGGGGGAAGACCCGCTCGGCGATGAGGCCGCGTCCGCAGCGCCAAGCAAGGACGAGCGGGAAAGCCGGACGTCAGGCCGCTCGTCCTTGCTTGGCGCTGCGGACTCGCGGCCTCATCGCTCGAGCGCGAAACGATGAATCATGTTGTGGCACAGTGCATCCTTGACCTGGCAGCTTACGTTGCTCGGCTCGCCCGAACGGTTGTTTCGCATCTCAAAGTTTCTGCAAATCCTGCGTTCGCGGCAGGTCTTCCAGGCTGCGCAGCTGGAACATCTGCAGAAACCGGGCGGTGGTGGAATAGCAGACGTCGCGCGGCTTTTCCTGGCCGCGCTGCAGGGCGATCAGCCCGAAGCGCACCAGTTGCCGCAGCGCACTGGCGCACTCGACCCCGCGCAGGTTTTCCACTTCCTGCCGCGTCACCGGCTGGCGATAGGCCACCAGGGCCAGCACGTCCAGGGCGGCCGGCGACAGCCGGGCCTCGCGCATCGAGCCGTACAGCCGATCCAGCACGCCGCGAAACTTCGGCTGCAGCGTCAGCTCGAATCCCTGCTCTTTCGGCTGGATGCGGTAGGGCCGGCCCTGGGCGCGGTAGTCGCGGTTGAGCTGCTCGACGGTCTGGGTGAATTGCGCCGGCGTCAGGCCACGAATGTGCTCGCAGGCTCGCTCCGGCCGACAGCGGCGCGCCGCCCACGAACAGCAAGGCCTCGATGATCCGCGGCAACGGCGGCGGGCGACCTGTCCACGGTTTCATCGGCCATGCGCGCAACCTCAGTCAGGGCTGAGCCACAGGCAGGAAGAAGATGCCCGTGGTGAATGTGCCGATCCAGAGAATGGCGAAGACGAACGCCAGCACCAGGTGGACGATGCGGCGATGGCTCAGGCCGGTGTACAGCATGAACGGCATCAGGATCGCCGAGGGGATCGAGAAACAGAGATGGACGTTCAGGGCGTCTGCGCAGGGTCGAATTGTCCTTTGATGTAATCGAACAGTTCCGGCCGGATGAAGCGCACCAGGACCTCGAAGCCGACCACCGTGGTCATGGTCAGGATAAAGAAGACCATGTTGATCCGGCCGTGCAGGCGATACCGGCCGCTGCAGCAGGGCGACCACCGAGGCCAGCAGCAGCAGCGTGACCGCCCCACGGCGATCTTCAGGATCAGAATGACCAGCGGTCCCGTCCGCACAAAGACCCTTTCCAGTTACCCTCTCTCGGGAGAGGGGCGGGTAGGTGGCCCCACCGGTTCACTACCACGCCCTCCCCCAGGAGAGGGGAGAGAACGAACGTGGCCTTATTTCTTCGGCAACAGGCTGCGTTCGATGAACGTCGTGTCGACCTGGCCCTCGATGAAACCGGAGTGGTTGAAGATCTCGCGGTGCAGCGGGATGGTGGTCTTGATGCCCTCGACCACGAACTCCGCCAGGGCCCGGCGCATGCAGGCCAGGGCCTCGGCGCGCGTCGGCTGATGCACCAGCAGCTTGGCCACCAGCGAATCGTAGTTCGGCGGCACGCGGTAGCCGGTCACGACGTGCGAGTCGAGGCGCACGCCCGGGCCCGCCCGGCGGCTGCCAGCGCGTGATCACGCCCGGCGAGGGGCGGAAGTCGGCGTCGGGGTCCTCGGCGTTGATCCGGCACTCGATGGCGCAGCCCGCGATGGACGACTTGCTCCTGGCGTGAAGCGCAGCGGCTCGCCGGCGGCGATGCGGATCTGCTCGCGCACCAGGTCGATGCCCGTCACCAGCTCCGTCACCGGATGCTCGACCTGGATGCGGGCGTTGACCTCGATGAAGTAGAAGCGGTTGTCCTTGTCGACCAGGAACTCGCAGGTGCCGGCGTTGTAGTAGCCGGCGGCCTGCGACCAGCCGCACGGCGGCCGCGCAGATCTCGTCGCGCACCTGCTCGGGCAGGTTCGGCGCCGGCGATTCCTCGACCAGTTTCTGATGGCGGCGCTGCAGCGAGCAATCGCGCTCCCACAGATGGACGACGTTGCCGTGCCGATCGGCGAGGATCTGCACCTCGATGTGGCGCGGCTGCTCGATGTATTTCTCCAGGTAGACGCTGCCGTCCTTGAAGGCCTTCTCGGCTTCCTGGCGTGGCCTGCTGCAGGCCGGTCTTGAGGCTGATGTCGTTGCGGGCGACGCGCATGCCGCGGCCGCCGCCGCCGGCGGCCGCCTTGATCAGCACCGGATAGCCCATCTCGTGGGCCAGTGCCAGGGCGTCGTCGTCGCTGCTCGATCAGGCCCTCGCTGCCGGGCACCACCGGCACGCCGGCCTGCTGGGCCAGCTTGCGGGCCTCGTTCTTGTTGCCCAGCCGGTCGCATCGCCTCCTGCGGCGGGCCGATGAACTCGATGTTGCAGATCGCGGCAGACCTCGGCGAAGTGCGGCGTTCTCCGACAGGAAGCCGTAGCCGGGATGGATGGCCTGGACGTTGGCGATCTCGGCGGCGCTGATGAGGCGCGGGATGTTCAGATAGCTTTCGGCGGCCGGCGGCCGGCCCGATGCAGATGGCCTCGTCGGCCAGGCTCCAGATACGGGGCGTCGCGGTCGGCCTCGCTGTAAGACGGCCACCACCTCGATGCCCAGGTCCTTGCAGGCGCGGATGACCCGCAGGGCGATCTCACCGCGGTTGGCCACCAGGATGCGCTGGAACATGACGAGGTGACGGGTACTACGGTAGCGGGATTCACCTCCGTAGGCATGTCAGTTACTCTTCGGCTGGGATCGACCCGGAACAGCACCTGGTCCGATACTCGACCGCCTGCTGGTTCTCGACCAGGATCTCGGTGATGACGCCGGTGCAGTCGGCCGGTGATTTCGTTGAAGATCTTCATCGCCTCGATCAGGCAGACCACGGTCGTGGGAGTGACCCGGGAGCCGACGCTTGACGTAAGGCTTGGCGCTCGGGCTTCTCCTGGGCGTAGAAGGTGCCCGGCGTGGGGCTCTTGATCTCGACCAGGGTGCGGGCCGGGTTTCTCGGCCGCCGCGGGCTGCGGCTCGGCAGGGGTCACGGGGGCCGGCGCCGCCGTCGCGGCTGCAGCGGTACGGCCGGACGGTGGTCGTCGACACGCGGGCCGCGCCGCAAGCGGATGCGCACGTCGCCTTCGCGCAGGTCGATCTCGCTGAGGTCGTGCCGGCTCATCAGCGCGACGAGATGCTTGATGGTCTTGCACGTCGAAGGGACCGGGTTGTTTGCTCGCTTCGTCGGCCACCGCGACCTCCCTTGAGTTTCAAGTCGATGGGCCCGCGAATCACGAAACGCAGATCAGCGCCTGCCAGGTCCCGCGGCACGTGCGTCAGCACCTCGCAGCCGTCCGGCGTCACCAGCACGTCATCCTCGATGCGAACGCCGCCCCAACCGGGCAAGTAGATGCCCGGCTCGATCGTCACCACCATGCCCGGCTGCAAGACCATCTGTCGAACTCGGGCCGCAGCGACGGGCCCTCGTGGACCTGCAAGCCGATGCCGTGGCCCAGGCCATGGCCGAAATACTCGCCGTAACCCGGCCTGCGCCGATCACCCCCCGGGCCGCGGCGTCGACCGCCTGGCCGCGACGCCGGGCCGCACGGCCTGGATGGCCTGCTGGCGTGCCTGGACACAACCGCATACACCTTCTTCAAGTTTCGGACGAAGATTGTACGGGTGGCCAGAATGCGTGTCAAGTCGCTTTTGTAGAACGGCCCGCTGGCGCCCCAGTCCACCAGCAGCATGTCGGCCGCTGCCCACGGTGCGGGCGGTCGGCGGAGCGTGCGGCAGCGCGGCCCGGTCGCCGACCGCCACGATGCGGCGGAAAGCTGACTGCACTTGCCGCCCGCCCGGCGGATGTAGCCCTCCAGGGCGTCGCACAGGTCCTTCTCGGTATCGTCGGGCCGCAGCATGGCCCGGAACACGGTGAAGGCCCGCTCGGCGATGCCGATGGCCTCGCGGATCTGGGCCACCTCCGACGTCGTCCTTGACGCACGCAGCCGTTCGACCCGATCGCGGCCGCCCTTCCAGTCGAGGGCCGGCGCCAGCTCGCCCAGGTCTCGCAGCTCGGCCGACGCGTGACGGTGTTGCTCTCGAAGCCGACCGCCGCAAGCCCAGGCCGTTCGAGGCCTGGGCGACGGCCTGGGGCAAGCTTCTGGACCGTGCGGCCGGATGTACGTTTCCAGGCCGGGACATTCCTCGGCGATCTGCTCGGTGTAGCGGACATCGCTGACCAGATCATGCGCCGGCCGGCTCACGAGCAGGAAGCTGGTCTCGCCGCTGAAACCGGTCAGGTAGGTGACGTTGATCCCTTGCTGATCACCAGCGCTCCAGTTGCAGGGCGTCCAGCTGCTGGCTCAGACGTTGACGGCGCGAAGCGGCGTAATCCATTCCGGATCCTCCTGGCGATGGGTTCATTGTCGAGAGATGGGCTAGAACCGGCAAGAGACGGCTATCCAGAAGGGCTCGGGACCTGGCAAAGTGGCAGAGGTAAGGGACAAACGGGGTGGTGGGGGTTGGTTCGCGGGATGCGTCGGTTTGCTTAAAAACGAGCTTTCCTTGCCGGATCGGATTGCAAAGCACCTGTATGTCCGTTTTTGTCGCCGCGGTAGTGCGAGCCGGCCAGGACTCCGAGCCGGTTGCGTTCAAAACCAGGGCCCAAACAGGGTCTTGC
>CAVWMT010000015.1:0-188557 GCA_963756195.1 uncultured Acidimicrobiaceae bacterium | reverse complement strand
CCGACGCCGTCGCCCGCGCCGTCGTGGGCGGCAACGGTGACGGCCAAGGTGACGGGAATGGCGCCACACCGGCGTCCCCGCTGGCCGGCGGCCGGCGACCCGGTGGCGCCAGGTGAGAGGAGTCCCCGCCGCCCCCTCGACCGTCGCCGCCATCGTCCACGTCCACCGGTTCGGCACTGCCGCCGCCTGGGTGGCCGTGGGCGCGTGCTTGGCCGCGTCCGCCGTGGCCGGGATCCGATGGCTCCGGGTGGCCCAGCGCGAGCACTACCTGGCCGGGTCGGTCACCCGCTTCGCCCGACGCTGGTGGCTGACCTCCCCTGCCGGCATCGGGTTGGCCGGAGTGGCCGCGGCCGCCACCGTGGCCAGCTTCTGGTGGCCGATCTTCGCGCTGGGATGCGCCGCGGTGGTGGCCGCCGGCCCGATCGGACTCGGCGTCCGCGGACGAACGTCCCAGCTTCGCTGGACGAGGCGGATGCAGACCCTGGCGGCAACGAGCGCACTGTTGGCCGCTGCCCTCGTAGTCGCCGGTTGGCTCGTCGGGATCGCACCGGTGGTGGCTGCGGCAGTGGCTCTCCTCGCACCCCTCGTGGTCGACGCCGCCTGCGGTCTGACCGCACCGGTCGAGCGCCTCCTGGCCGACCGCTTCGTCGCCCGGGCCGCGGCCCGTCTCGAGCGCGTCAGGGCCCACGATCGTGGCCATCACCGGGTCGTTCGGCAAGACGTCGACGAAGGGCCACGTCGCCCAGCTGGTGGGGCCGTCACGGCCGCTCGTGGCCTCGCCGGCCAGCTTCAATAACCGAGCCGGCCTGGCTCGTGCCGTCAACGAGCACCTGACCGAGGGCACCGAGGTGTTCGTGGCCGAGATGGGCACCTACGGGCCCGGGGAGATCGCCGAGCTGTGCCGGTGGTGCCCGCCGGATGTCGCCGTCATCACCGCCGTGGGACCGGTGCACCTCGAGCGCTTCGGCACCGAGGACCGCATCCTCGAGGCCAAGTCCGAGATCCTGGAGCCGGCCGACCAGGTCGTGCTCCCCGTTGACGACGAGCGCTTGGCGGCCCTCGCCGATCGGTCGGAGGTGGCGGGCAAGCGCGTGTTCCGCTGTTCGACCACCGACCGGGGCGCGGACGTGTGCGTCGAAAGAGCCGCGCACGATGGCACCATCTCGGTGTACGTGGGCGGCGACCCGGTGGCCAAGGACGTGCCCGTGCCCTTCGGAGTCCAGCCCTCGAACTTGGCTTGTGCCGTCGCTGTGGCCCTCGCTCTCGGCCTCGACGCCCGCACCGTGGGCGATCGAGTCGGCGGGTTGATGGCCACCGACCATCGGCTGGCCACCGTCCGTGCGCCGTCGGGCGTGATCGTGATCGACGACACCTACAACGCCAACCCCGCCGGCGCCGACCGTCGCGCTGGCCGCGCTGGCCACTGCGGCAACTGACGGGGATTCCCAGGGTCGGCGGCTGGTGGTGGTGACGCCCGGGCATGGTGGAGCTCGGGTGGCGACAGCCCGACGAGAACGAGCGATTCGGCGCGGCGCTGGCCGGCATTGCCTCCGACGTGATCGTCGTCGGGACGCACGAACCGCCGGGCCCTCCTAGCCGGCGTGGCCTCGGCCGTGCGGCCCGGGCCACGGGTGCGCTGCGTCCGCCACCGCGACGAGGCGGTCGCCTGGGTGCGCGGTCACCTCGGCCCGGGTGACGCCGTGCTGTACGAGAACGACCTCCCGGACCACTACCCTTAGCCCCGACCTGAAGCCCGTGCGGCGGCCGGTCGCCCGCCACGGCGGCGGCGTCCCCGTTCGCGATGGAGGAGCCAGCCGGACGTGCCAGACGTCGCCGTGATCTTCGGTGGCCCCTCTCCCGAGCACGACGTCAGTGTGCTGACCGGGCTGCAGGCGTGTCGGGGCCTGGTGGCCGATAGGGCCACACGTGTCGGCGTGCGCGCCCTGTTCTGGTCGAAGACCGGGGACTGGTTCGAGGTGGACGCCGCCCTCGAGGCCGAAGCCTTCCTCGAGGGTGTCCCCGGCGACGCCAGGCCACTGCAGTACTCGGCCAGCAGTGGTGGGGGGTTCTCCGAGTCAGGACGCCTGGGTCGAAACCGTCCGATCTCCTTCGACGTCGCTGTGCTGTGCTGCCACGGTGGTCCCGGTGAGGACGGCACCCTCCAGGCCGCCCTCGACCTCGCCGGTGTCGACTACGCCGGGCCGACCGTGGCCGGTGCGGCCCTCGGCATGGACAAGCTGGCCTTCGGCGCCGTGGTCTCAACGGCCGACCTTCCGTGCCTGCCTCGGGTGCTGGTGTCCCCCGACACCGTGGCGCCGGGTTTCGGCGGTCCGTACATCGTCAAACCGCGGTTCGGCGGCTCTTCTATCGGGATCGACGTCGTAGAGGACTGGGACACCGCCCGCGCCCGGCTGGCGGCCAACCCGCACCTGCGTTTTGGGGCCGTCGCCGAACCGTACCGCCCCGACCTCTTCGACCTGCAGGTGGCCGTCCGCAGCTGGCCCAACGTCGAGCTCTCGGCCATCGAGCGACCGCTGCGCTCCGACGGCGATGGCGACATTCTCGGCTACCGGGACAAGTACGTAGCTGGTGAAGGGATGGCCGGCGCCCGGCGGGAGCTCCCGGCGCGGATCGACGCCGGCTTGGCCACCGCCCTCCGAGGGGCAGCCACCACCATCGCCCAGCTGGCCGGGGTGCGGGGCATGGCTCGCCTGGACTTCCTGTCAGACGGTGGCGAGCTCTTCGTCAACGAGATCAACACCATCCCCGGCTCATTGGCCCGCTACCTGTGGGTGGAGCCGACCGTCCCGTTCCCGACCCTGCTGGCCGATCTTGTCGACGAGGCGAGAAGGCGACCGACGCACGCCTACTCGGCCGCCGGTGCGGACGGCTCGGTGCTGCGGTCGGCCGGGTCCATCGCCGGCAAGCTGGCCTGAGCGTTGGCCGGAGGTCGGCTCGAGCTCGGTCCCGGCGAGCAGCTGCTCGTCGACATCAAGCCACATTGGTCGTACCTCACCGGTCCGTTGGTGGTCGCAGTCGTGGTGGTGGCTCTGGCCGTGACCCTGGACGTCGAGTTCCCGCACACGACGGTGGCCGCCCACTGGGTGGAGGGCCTGGTGGCGGCCGTACCGTGCCTATGGCTGGCCATCCGGGTCGTGCGCTGGCGGACGACCCGGCTGATCCTGACCTCCGACCGTTTCGTCGAGGCCTGGGGGGTCGTGCGCCGGAAGGAGTGGGACGTGCCCCTCCGTCAAGTGGCGTCGGTCACGGTCATCCAGACGCTGCCCCGCCGTCTGGTCGGTACCGGTCGACTGGCGGTGGCCCTCTGGGGCGACGACCGGGTGCGCTGGATCGATGACGTGCGCAAGCCGGCCGTCTTGCGACGGATCATCACCCGCAGACTGGGCCCGGGTCCCGACGGCGTGCCGTTCTCGGGTCCCATCTGGGCGTAGTCACTCCTCGGGCGTCGTGGCGTACGTTCCATCGGTGGCGACCACCCGCCAGGCGCGAGCGCCCAGGCCGTGGAGCACGAGCGCTTCCGGCCGGCTCAGGGCCACCACGCACCCGCCGAAGCCGGCCCCGGTCATACGCGCCCCGAAGACGCCCGGCCGCGACCCGAGCTCGGCCGCCAGCTCGTCGAGCTCGGGCGTTGACACCTCGAAGTCGGTGGCCAGACTCCGGTGGCTCTCACCCATCCGCCGTCCCGCCTCGACGAGGTCGCCGGCGGCCAGTGCCTCGGCCATGGCCCGCACCCGGGCGCACTCGGTCATCACGTGTCGGGCCCTCTGGCGCAGCCGAGAGTCTCGGAGACCGACAAGGTCGCCCTCTGTCGTGAGCCCCAGGGGGCCGACCACGGCCGCGGCCGCCTCGCATTCGGCCACCCGCTCGGCGTAGGCAGAGGACCGGACTGCCCGGGCGCGCCCGGAGTCCACGATGACCACCTCGGCATCCGTGGGCAGGCAGACCGGTTCGGCCGACTCGGCGGCGAAGTCGAGGAGGAGCGCGTGCCCCTTCCGGCCCCCTGCGCACACCCACGGATCCATGAGTCCAACCGGCGCGCCGATGCGGTGCTCGGCCTCCTGGCACAGGTGGGCAACGCTGAGCGGTGCGCTCTCCACCCCGAGGACACGGGCGAGGGCCACGCAGAGGGCCGCACTCGACGACAAGCCCGCGCCGACGGGCAGTGATGTCCCGATGCGCAGGGAGCCACCGACCTCCGGCCGGGCCAAGGCGACCACGGCGGCCACGAGCCGGGCCCACTCCGGTTCGAGGCCGGAGACGGGCAGGTCACGGCCGCGATTGACGGGCAGGGTGGCGGCGCCGAAGCCGGCCGAATCCACCTCGATCGAGTCCAAGTCACCCGACGTGAACGTGGCCGTCACGCCGAGATCGATGGCCATCGGGAGGGCAACGCCCTCGTTGTAGTCGGTGTGGTCTCCGATCAGGTTGACCCGGCCGGGGCCGAACGCAGTGACGGTCGGCATGCGCTCCTCTGGTCACGCTCCCATGGTGGTGACAGCACCGACGCCCGACCGTAGCGGCCACAGCTGGTGGCGAAGTCCTATCTCACGGCAACGACGGCCTGATCCTCGCATGAACCGGCGGTGGGACGCCGGACACCTCGGCGTCCCGTTGCCCGCGGGACCGCCTCGCCAGCTGCTTCTGCCATGCTGGCCCGCGTGTTTCTCGACCTCCTGCAGGCCAACGAGCGCTATGCCGCTCGCTTTTCCGCAAAGGGACTGGCTGCGCCGCCGACCCGGCAGCTGGCCGTTCTCACCTGCATGGACAGCCGGATCGATCCGCCGGCCATCCTTGGCTTGGAGCTGGGCGAAGTCAGCGTCGTGCGCAACGCGGGTGGGCGGGCGACCGGTGACGCGCTTCGCTCACTCACCATAGCCACCGGGTTGCTCGGCGTCCGACGTGTGGTAGTGCTGCATCACACCGACTGCGCCTTGGGGGACAGAGCGACGCATCGGTGCGCGCCCTCCTCGAAGATGCCGGCGTGACAGACGCCGAGTCGTGGCAGTTCTTCCCCATGCCCGATCCCGATGCCGCACTCCGTGCCGACGTCGAGGCGGTGCGCTCCTGCCCGCTCCTGCCGAGGCAGCTCGAGGTCGTCGGATGGCGATACGACGTGGCCAGCGGGCGCCTGGCCGAAGCGGTTTGATCCCGTCGACGCCGGAAGCGCATGCATCGGCCGTTCCTGGCCCCGCACTTGACCGTGTGCCTGTGAGCGAGCACCATCCGCTCATGCTTTGCGACCCCAGGAGGATGGCGGCTTGGCGGCACGGAAGAGTCGGGCCGTGAGCGGTCCACTCGACGGCATCCGCGTCATCGAGCTGGCCGGGATCGGCCCGAGCCCGTTCACCGGCATGATGCTGGCCGACGCCGGGGCCGACATCGTTCGGATCGACCGCGCCGAGAAAGCGGTCTACCCACCACGCCAAGAGCCGCACGTCGATCTCCTGAACCGAGGACGGCGGTCGGTCGCTGTCGACCTCAAGCATCCAGACGGTCCCGAGCTCGTGCTGCGTCTCGTGGAGCGGGCCGACGCCATCACCGAGGGTTTCCGGCCAGGGGTGGCCGAGCGACTCGGCATCGGTCCCGATGTGTGCCTGGCTCGCAACCCACGGTTGGTCTACGGGCGCATGACCGGATGGGGCCAGGACGGGCCGCTGGCTCGGACGGCCGGCCACGACATCGACTACATCTCGCTGGCTGGTGCGCTCGAGCCGATCGGCCGGGCCGGAGGGCGCCCCGTGCCACCGCTCAACCTGGTGGGTGACTTCGGAGGTGGCGGGATGCTCCTCGCCTTCGGTCTCGTCGCCGCCCTGCTGTCGGCCCAGCGAACCGGGAAGGGACAGGTCGTCGACGCAGCCATGGTCGACGGGGCTGCTGTCCTCATGACCATGACGTACACATTGCGTGCCGCCGGGATCTGGAAGGACAGGCGGGGCACCAACATGCTGGACACGGGTGCTCCGTTCTACGAGGTCTACGAGACGGCGGACGGCGGCTTCATGGGGGTCGGAGCCATCGAGCCACAGTTCTACGCCGAGCTCGTGCGCCTCATGGGGCTCAAGGCCGACGAGCTCCCCGACCAGATGGACCGCGACCGGTGGCCGGAGATGAAGGATCGATTCGCCGCCGCCTTCGCCACGCGCAGTCGTGCCGAGTGGGAGGAGATCTTCGACGGCACGGACGCCTGCGTGTCTCCGGTCCTGTCGCCGGCAGAGGCGCCCGACCATCCCCACAACCGGGCCCGCGGCACCTTCACCGAGGTAGCCGGGGTCGTCCAGCCTTCGCCGGCGCCTCGCTTCGGGGGTACCCCAGGCGCCATCCGGAATCCCCCGCCCAACCCAGGACAACGTGGCGACGAGGCCCTCGTCGACTGGGGTTTCACCGAAGGGGAGGTCGACGCCCTGCGGCGATCACGGGTCATCACCTGACCGGCTCGGCGATTTCGGCAGACCTGCCCGGCATGGCCAGGCACCACCGGTGATCGGCGAGATTCCACCGGTGACCGGCGAAAGTCAAATGTTCACAACGGGGCAGGTGACCGTTCGGGTGATGCCATCGATGAGCTGGATGCGACCGACCACCATGCGGCCCAGCTCGTCGACGCTGCTCGCCTCGCAGCGCACGATGACGTCGTAGGGCCCCGTCACTCCCTCCGCCCCGACGACGCCCTCGAGACCCGCCGCCGCTCTGGCCACGGTGGCCGCTCGCCCGACCTCGGTCTGGATGAGCACGTAGGCATGAACAGACATCCGTACCTCCCTCGCCCCACTTGCTGAGCACAGCCCGAGGCATGCTAGCGGGAGGTCACCGGCGCCTACCATGCCGGAGGTGGGTGTGCGCCAACGAGGCGATCAGTTCCGCCGCCTGGCCCGCTCTGCCATCACCGACCTCTTCGATCAGCGTCGCCCGTTCGGGCGCCTGGCCTTGACCCACGTCCTCATGACGGCGGGGGACACGCTCTTCGCCGTTTCGCTCGCCGGGTCGCTGTTCTTCTCCATCTCCCCGACGGCGGCGCAGGACAAGGTGATTCTCTACCTCCTGCTCACCATGGGGCCGTTCGCCGTCGTGGCACCGGCCCTCGGGCCGCTCATCGACCGGAGCCGGGGGGCGCGACGGGCCATGGTCGTGACCTCCGCACTCGGGCGCGCCCTTCTCTGCCCCTTCGTCGCCCGCGACATCCATTCCCTCCTGCTCTTTCCCGAGGCGTTCCTCATGCTTGTGCTGTCCAAGGTGTACCTGGTCACCAAGGGCGCGATCGTTCCCGAGATCGCCGCCTTGGACATGGCTGCGAGCGCGCCGGAGACCGGCGGTGGCGGTGGCCCGGCCGACGCCGTCGGCCTCGGTGCAACGGACGGGCTGTCGCCGCTGTCGGAGGGGACGGAGTCGCCTCCGCAGGGGAGGGTGGTGCCTCCGCAGGGAGGGGTGGTGCCGCTGCCGGGATCGGTGTCGCCGCCCGCGATCCCCTCCGCCACCCCTCCCTACGGCACACCGGTGGTCCGCGTCGAGGACCCGGTAACCGGGATCGAATTGACCGAGCCGGACCTCGCCACCCTCAATGCCCGTCTGGGCCTCCTGGCCTCATTGGCCGGGTTCGTCTCTGCCCTGCCTGCCGTCGTGATCTACAAGCTGGGCGGCTCGCCGAGCGTGCTGTGGGCCGACGTGGTCGTCTTCGTTGCCGCCGTGGCCGCCGGGTTCCGTCTCCCAGTGCGGGGCCGGGGCAGCCGGGTTGCAGGCTTCGATGCCCCGCGGCACGAGACGACCGAGCAAGTCTCTGATGCCGACGACCGGTGGGCAGGTGACGCTGATGACTTGGCCGCGTTGCGCCCGCTGGCCGGTACGGAGGTGAACCTGGCCCTCGTGCCCATGTCCGTGCTCAAGGCCATGGTGGGCTTCGTGACGTTCCTCATCGCCTTCGGGCTTCGTCGCCAAGGAGCGGCGACGTGGTGGTTCGGGTTCCTGCTCGGCGCCCTCACCGCCGGCGCGCTCGTTGGCGTGCTCCTCGTGTCCCGGGCCCGACGATTCCTGAGCGAGCAGCAGATGCTCATCGCCGTCCTGTGGTTGGTAGCCGTGGCGGCGGCACTGGGAGCGCTCTTCCCGTCACGGTGGATGGAGGCGGTGGTGGCCTTCGCCGTGGGGCTGGCCGGTGCCATGGCCAAACCTTCGTTCGACGCATTGGTGCAACGCCATGTCCGGGAGTCCGACCAGGGCCGGGCGTTCGCCCGCTTCGAGACGCAGCTCCAGCTGATGTGGGTGGTCGGCTCGTTCGTGCCCGTCGTGCTGTCGCTCCCCATCGCGGGCGGCAACGCCGTCATGGCGATCGTCGCCGCGGTGGGCGCTTCCTCCTACCTGAGCTCGCGACGTGCAGCAGGGGCGCGCCACGACGCCGGGGCAGGGAGGAAGCGCCTGAGCGAAGAGGGCAGCGAGGGAATGCCGGTCAGTCAGCCGAGCTGGCGCTCGAGCCGGTCGACCTCTTCGCGCAGCGCCTGCGGCAACCGGTCGCCGAAGACGGCGAAGTGCTCGCGGATCCGTGGCACCTCGTTCCGCCACTCGTCGGCGTCGACCGTGAGCAGCTTCTCCATGTCCTCGTCGGAGACGTCCAGCCCGCTCGTGTCGATGGCGTCCGGGGCCGGGACGTCACCGATCGGGGTCTCGATTGCCTTGCCGCTCCCGCTGACTCTTTCGAACACCCACTCGAGCACCCTCGAGTTCTCGCCGTAACCGGGCCAGAGCCATTTGCCGTTCTCGTCCTTGCGAAACCAGTTGACGTAGAAGATCTTGGGCAGCTTGTCCGGCTCGGCGGCTTCCCCGACGGACAACCAATGGGCGAAGTAGTCGGCCATGTTGTAGCCACAGAAGGGAAGCATGGCGAAGGGGTCGCGGCGCAGGTTGCCGACGGCGCCGGCCGCCGCCGCCGTGGTCTCCGAGGCCATGATGGACCCGAGGAAGACACCGTGCTGCCAGTCCCTCGACTGGAAGACGAGGGGGACCACCGACGCCCGCCTGCCCCCGAAGAGGATGGCGTCGATTGGAACGCCGGCCGGGTTCTCCCACTCCGAGGCGATGGCCGGATCCTGCTCGGCGGGAACGGTGAACCGGGCGTTGGGATGGGCGGCGGGCTCGCCGCTCTCCGGCGTCCAGTCCTGGCCCTTCCACGAGGTGAGGTGGGCGGGAGGTGCTGTGGTCATGCCCTCCCACCAGACGTCTCCGTCGTCGGTGAGCGCGGTGTTGGTGAAGATGGCGTTGGCGTCGAGCGTCAAAATGGCGTTGGGGTTGGTGTCGCGGTTGGTGCCCGGCGCAACCCCGAAGAAGCCTGCCTCGGGATTGATGGCGTAGAGGCGGCCGTCGGGCCCGAACTTCATCCAACAGATGTCGTCGCCCACCGTCTCGACCTTCCAGTCAGGAAGGGTCGGGATGAGCATGGCCAGGTTGGTCTTGCCGCAGGCCGAGGGGAAGGCACCGGTCACGTACCGGGTCTCGCCGGCCGGTGAGGTGAGCTTGAG
This sequence comes from uncultured Acidimicrobiaceae bacterium, assembly GCA_963756195.1. GTDB lineage: Bacteria > Actinomycetota > Acidimicrobiia > Acidimicrobiales > RAAP-2 > CAVSNH01. Next base: position 179,036 of record CAVWMT010000015.1, on the reverse strand, counting down.
GATCAGCATGTGCTCGGCGAGCCAGTTGTCGTCCCGGGCCATGACCGAGGCGATGCGCAGGGCGAAGCACTTCTTGCCGAGGAGGGCGTTGCCGCCGTATCCCGACCCGTACGACCAGATCTCGCGAGTCTCGGGGAAGTGGACGATGTACTTGTTGTCCCCGTCACATGGCCAGGGCGTGTCGGCCTGGCCGGGGGCCAGCGGCGCACCCACCGAGTGTAGGCAGGGGACGAACTCTCCGTCTGCGCCCAACACCTCCAGCGCGCCGCGGCCCATCCGGGTCATGATGCGCATCGACACGGCGACGTAGGCGGAATCGGTGATCTCGACGCCGATGTGGGCGATGGACGACCCGAGCGGCCCCATCGAGAACGGCACCACGTACATGGTGCGGCCTCGCATGCACCCGCGGAAGAGGGCGGTGAGGGTGGCCCGCATCTCGGCCGGGTCCTGCCAGTTGTTGGTGGGGCCGGCGTCGGACTCCTTCTCAGAGCAGATGAACGTCCGGTTCTCGACGCGGGCGACGTCAGCCGGATCGGAGTGGGCCCAGTAGCTGTTGGGCCGCTTGGCGTCGGACAGCCTGGTGAAGGTTCCATTGTCCACGAGAAGCTGGCAGAGCCGGTCGTACTCCTCCGCCGACCCGTCGCACCACTCGACTGCATCCGGCTGGGTCAGCGCCGCGATCTCGTCCACCCAAGCGATGAGCTTCTTGTGGTCGGTTGGGGGCATGGGCTGGGACATCCTCCTCGGTCGGACGGGAACGTCGGACCGGGGCGCACGCAGGTGGCCCCGGGCGTCATTCAATCCTACCGTTCGCTCTACTCGCTCATGCTAGGCAAGCACCGTGCAACGTCCCAACTCGGAGGCCGGTGCACAGGGTGGCGATCACGCTGATGACCAGGAGCGGAACGACAGAAACGAGGAGTTCGCCGTCATCGATCGCTTGCGGGGCCTTTTCGAGTCAGCCGCCGGTCCGCGGCGCGGAGGGCAACGTGGCGGACCGCCTCCCGGTGATACGTGGATCGGCGACGATGCCGCCGTCATCACCACCGAGGACGGGGACCGATTGCTCGTGTCCACGGACCTGGTGGTCGAAGGTGTCCATTTCGACCTTCGGTGGGGCGATCTCGGAGATGTCGGCTGGAAGGCGCTGAACGTCGCCGCCTCCGACATCGCGGCGATGGGAGCAAGGCCCGGATTCGCACTCCTCTCGGTGACCGCGCCACCAGGCACCGACTTGGATCGGTTGGCGGCGGGCGTCGCCGAGGCGTCGGCCGACCTCGGCTGCCCGATCGTCGGTGGGGACCTCTCGGCGGGACCAGCCATCGTGGCTTCCGTGACCGTCGCCGGCTTGCTTCCCGACGACGGCCGACCACCGCTCTTACGCTCCGGTGCACGGCCAGGGGACGTCCTCTTCGTGACCGGGCCGCTCGGTGCCTCGGCCGCCGGCCTGCGACTGCTGCGGGCGGCGGCAGGCACATCCGCGACCGACGAAGCGGTGCCAGCCGGGCCCGTGTTGGACCGGTTGACCGCCGCCCATCTGCCGACCGCGGGCGCGGGTCGAAGAAGGGATCGCCGCCCGTCGCGGAGTTGCCAGCGCCGCCATCGACCTGTCCGACGGGCTCGAGTCGGACGTCCGCCATCTCGCCCAGGCCTCCGGGGTCGGCGTCGTCATCGACGACGTCCCCATGGCCAGCGGTGCCACCGAGGAGGAGGCCCTGGGTGGGGGAGAGGACTACGAGCTCCTCGTGGCCGCATCCGATCCCGGGCGTCTGGTCGCCGCCTTCTCGGCGGCAGGACTGGCCGAGCCACTGGCCATCGGGCGGTGCACCGACGAGCCCGATCGCTGGCTGCTCCGCGACGGCCCGCTCGGGAGCAGCGGCTGGAGCCATCGGTTCTGATCGTCCGGGGAGGGGCGCAGGGCCGGTGGGCTCGGTGGAGGTGCGGCGTCCCCCGCACCTCCTGAGGGGCGCTCGTCCCCGGCCCACCTGGACCTGGGTCCGCCGATCTCAGGAATTTCTCAGCTTGGACGATCATGATGGGGATGTGGATCAGCCGGAATCCAGGTCGGAGGCGGTGAGCACTCGCTCCGCCTCGCTGGCGCCGTCGGCACCGGTCGCCCTGGCCGGTCGCCGCATCGTGGTGGTCGACGACGAGGAGAGCATCACCGACCTCGTGGCCATGGCCCTCAAGCTGCACGGAGCCACCGTCGAGGTCGCTCACCGCGGTTCCGACGGACTCCGGCTCGTCGAGTCCTTCCGGCCCCATCTGGTCGTCCTCGATGTCATGCTGCCCGACCTCGACGGCTTCGAGGTGCTCAAGCGCATGGGATGGGAGCGGCAGACGGCCTCGGTCCCGGTCCTGTTCCTCACCGCCCGCGGCGAGCTGGACGATCGCCTGCGCGGACTGGCCGCCGGAGGCGACGACTACATGTCCAAGCCGTTCAGCGTCGAGGAGATGCTGCTCCGGATCGCAGCGATCCTGCGACGCACGGACGGCTTCGAGGATGTGGGACCGCGGCTGACGGTGGGCGACCTCATGCTGGACGAGGAGAGCTACGAGGTATGGCGGGGGAAGGCCCCCGTCTCACTCACGCCCACCGAGTTCCGTCTGCTCCACTACCTGATGGTGAACGCCGGCCACGTCGTCTCGAAGTCGCAGATCAGGGACTGGGTCTGGGACTATGACTTCGAGGGCAAGGTCAATATGGTCGAGGTGTACATCAGCTACCTCCGGAAGAAGCTCGATGCCGTGGGACCGCCCATGATCCGGACGGTTCGGGGCGTCGGCTACTCCCTCCGGGTCGATCACGTCGATCCGGGGGTCTCCGGAGGGCTGAGTTGACCCTTCGCCTCCGCCTACTCCTGTCGGTGGTGGCCATCGTGGCTGCCGGCCTGGTCGTCTCCGACGTCGTCACCTACAACGCCCTGCGCTCGTTCCTCATCACCCGGGTCGACCAGCAGTTGGACGTGGCCGCCTACCCGGTCAGCCGGGCTCTGCTCTCGTCGTCGGGCCTCGGCCCCAAGCTGCCGGGTGCGCCACCGACCGGCACGACGCCGGCGGCGGGCGGCTCATCGCACCCCGGGACTCCACGCTTTGGCGGCGCCTTCCGGCCCGGGTCAACGCACCGACCAGATCTTCCGCAACGGTGGCGGCTCGCCCACCGGGTTGGCCAGAGGGGTGCTCGTCCCGCCGGGAACGTTCGGCCAGCTTCGCAGCGCCAAGGGCACGGCCGAGGCCCACCTCTTCTTCAGCTACGGCGGGAAGGCTCCGGCGGCACCGTCCATCCCGACTCGCCTGCCGGGCTCGGGCCTCTCTTCGTCGTCAGACTTCTACTTCTCCACGTCGAGCAGCGGTGCCAATGCGGTGGCGTACCGGGCGGTGGCCAAGCCGCTCGTGGGCGGTGACGGGGCGATCGTCATTGCCGTCCCGCTCACCGATCTCGACAGCACCCTGAGCCAGCTCCTGCTTATCGAGCTCATCGTGTCGGCCGTCATCTTGGCTGCGCTTGGAATCTTGGCGTCGGTGATGGTCCGGCGTGGACCTCCGTCCCCTCGAGGAGATGACGGAGACTGCCGGGGCCATCGCCGGCGGCGACCTCACATCGCGTGTGTCCGAGGTGACCGGCGGCACCGAGGTCGCCCAGCTCGGACGGTCGTTGAACACCATGCTCGACGAGATCGAACGGGCCTTCGCCCAACGCGCCGCATCCGAGGAACGGTTGCGCCGCTTCCTGGCCGACGCGTCGCACGAGCTCCGGACGCCGCTGACCTCCATCCTCGGTTATGCCGAGCTCTTCGATCTCGGTGTCCGCGACCGCCCGGACGAGCTCGCTTCCTCAATGCACCACATCCGGGACGAGGCGTCCCGGATGGGCACGCTCGTCGACGACCTGTTCCTCCTGGCCCAGCTCGACCGCGAGCGTCCGCTTCACCTCGAGCCCGTGGACCTGGCTGCGCTGGCCCGCCGTTCGGTGGCCAGCGTGGGGATGGCCGAGCCCGACCGATCGGTCACGGTCGATGGCGCCGGCGCCGGTCTGGGTCGACGGGGACCGCTCGCGCCTCCGGCAGGTCGTCGACAACCTGCTGGTCAACGCCCAGCGCCACACCCCACTCGGATCCGCCGTCGAGGTGAGCGTCCGGCTCGAGGGCGGCTCAGCCGTCCTCACCGTCCATGACGACGGGCCGGGCGTCGACCCGGCCGAGGCGAGCCGCATCTTCGAGCCGTTCTATCCGCTCCGATCCGTCCCGCTCGCGCAGTTCGGGCGGTGCCGGACTCGGGCTCGCCATTGTGGCCGCCATCGTGACTGCCCACCGAGGGAACGGTGGGTGTCGAGCCGGGTCCCGGGGCGACTTTCGTCGTGCGGCTGCCGGCCATTGGCCGCCCCTTCGACCGACGGACAGCGATACCGACGACGACTTGGCCGCGGCAGGGTGCCAGCGCTGCCGAGCCACAGCCTGGGTCAGACGGTGTGCATCCAGGGGCGGAAATGGCAGCCCGCCTGGCGATCAGCCGGGTGTCGCCTCGACGGTCGGCCCGCCCGGTCCCACCCCTACCGGCCGCTGATCGTCGGTCCGTTCCGTTCGGGGTGTCAGCCCCGGGTGTGTACCGCCTACCACCACCTAGCCTCCGCCACCGAATCCGCCACCACCGAACCCGCCTCCGCCTCCGCCGAATCCGCCACCACCGAGTCCGCCACCACCGAGCCCGCCTCCGCCGAGGGTCCGACCGGTGCTCGTCCGGGACGTGGACGTGTTGGATCCCGGAAGGGTTTCGTTGAGGTCGGCGAGCACGAGTTTGTCGCCGCGGGACAGGCCCGACTCGATCTGCGTGAGGACGTCGCCCACCACCCCCACGGTCACCCGGACCGATGACACCTTGCCGTTGTCATAGCGGCTCACCAGGTGGATGGTGCCGACCGTTCGGACCGCCGAGGAGGGAACGGTGGTCACATTCGTCGCCTTCTTGGTGACGATGGCCACCTCGGCGGCTGTCCCGGACGTCAGCTGCAGGCCGTTCGAGCCGCTAAGGGCCACGGTGACCGGATAGGTCGTCGTCCCGTCCGAGGACGTGCCGATGAGACCGATCGAGGTCACGGTGCCGTCGAGCGGATCGCTCGTGGAGTCAGGCGTCACCACCGCCGGCTGTCCAACCGACACGGAGCCAACATCGGTGACCGCCACATCGGTGCTGACGACGAATGACCCTGGCCCGAGCACCACGATGGCCGCATCCGATGCGGAGGGAGCTCCATTCGCCGCAGCCACCGCACTGCCCGGCTGCATGGAGATCGATCCCACGGTGCCGGAGATGGGGCTCACCAGGATGGCATCGGCGAGATCCTGTTGGGCGCCGGCCACGTCCGCACTGGCGGCATCCACACCAGCTTGATCAGCGGCCAGCTGCTCGGGCGAGGCTATGGCGACCGTGGCCGGGGTTGTCGACCCGCCGTGGGCCTCGTTGTTCGTGGAGGGTTGGGTGGTCTGAGTGGACGTGGTCGGAGCGGAGCTCGACTGCTCACTCAACGCCTTGGAGAGGGCCGATTCGGCGGCGGCGACCGCCTGGAGGTCGGCCGTGACGGCGTTCTCGTCCGCCTGCAGCTGGTCAAGGGCCTGTGTGCACGCCGTGTTGGTCCCCGCACCGCCGGAGCCCGAACCGCCGGAGCCGCCGGAGCCCGAACCACCAGAGCCTCCCGAACCGCCGGAGCCCCCTGGGCTCGCAGGAGTGGTGTCGGGGTTCGCCCCGGTGCTCGGTGCCGTGGCTCCGTCGGTGTCCGGCGACGGTGATGCGGATGCCTGGCCTTGCGGTGGGGACGTGCTCTCGCAAACGGCAATGGCCCGCTTCAGGTCGGCGGACGCCTTCTGTTGATCGGCATCGGCCTTCTGCTGGGCGGCCAGCAGCTGGGCCTGGGCCTGCTGGACCTTCGAGCCGCCTCCGCCGGAGGACCCACCCGATGTGGGCGTCGTCCCGCCTCCCCATGTCGGAGTCGTTCCACCGCCACTGGTCGGATAGGTGGGGTAGGTGGACCCGGTCGGTGCGGAGACAAGGGCAGCGTCATCCGAACTTGCGATCGCCGGCGAGTCCACCACGTCGGATGCATCGCTGCTCGGGGTGGTGCCCCCTGAGTTGTCGCTTGCAGTGTCCCCGGTGGACGGGCTCCCGGACGACGTCGTCGAGCCCGTGGTCGTCGACGACGTCCCGGTTTGACTCGCCTCGTCAGCGCTCAATTTGGCGGCCGCCGACGCCGCTGTGGACTGGGCCGAGGCCAAGGCGGCCCACAGGGGCGCGCTGTCGAGTATCGCCAGCGTCTGCCCGGCAGTGACCATCTGGCCCACCGAGACATCCACGGCTTGCACCGTTCCCCCCGTGTTGAAGTCGAGATTGGCCTGGTTCACCGGTGTGACCGAGCCCACCTCGTCGAGGGTCTGGCTGACCGAGCCGGTGGTCACGGTCACCAACCGATACTGCGGTCCCGAGGAACGTGTCACCTCCCAGGTGATGATGCCGGCGACGATCAGCACGACGGCGATGACGGCAACCGTCCACCACGGGGACCGCTGTCCCTTGCGCGACCGGGCGCGAAGGGGCCGAACCGCGACGGGGCCCCGGGGGGCGGCCCGGTCAGGCGCGGTGACGGCCTCGGGCGGCCTCCGGGCCAGTTCAACCACTGGCGCCCCCGCCCCCGAATCCGCCACCGCCACCGCCACCGCGTCCGAACCCGGCACTGCATCCGTTGGGGCCTGGTGAGCTGATGGCGATCGTCCGGGCCGTGATGGTTCCGGTGGAGCTAGCCGTCCCGACGCTGCGGACGCACTTGCCCACGATCAGGTCCGACGGGGTTGCCGACTCCTGGACTGTGACCGTGGCAGAAGGACCGGCGGTCACGGTCACGCTGGTGGTCTTGTTGGTCCTCGCATTGGTCTCCTGCACCGCGATGGTCGACCCGTTCACCGACGTCACCGTCCCGAAGGCACCGTTGAAGCCGCCGGCGAACCGGCCACGGAACCCACTGCTCCCGCCGGACCCTCCGGATGGTGCACTACCGCTGCCAGCGGACCCGCCGCTGAAGCCTCCCGGGCGGCCACCGCCAAATCCGCCGCCGCCACCGCCGCCGGCTCCGAAGCCACCCGTGCACTTGCCTGATACCGGCTGGCTGACCCGGATTGACGTCGCCGTGACCGAAGTCGGGGGGGTACTGGGAGTGCTCGATGTCGACCCTGACGAGCTGCTGGGTCGGGCGGCGAAGGCCGACACACACGATCCCAGCGTCACGTTGGCCAGCGAGCCGCTGACCGTCTGGCTGAGCGTGGTCGACGTCGTATAGGTCACGGCTGTTTGGCCGCTCGATCCCTGGACCTCGAGGGTCTGCCCGTTGACAGCGGCGACGGAGCCCGATGCACCGGGCAACGTGCTCGGCGGCGTGGAGGATCGGCTGGTGCTGCTGGTCGAGGTCGTCGTGCCGGCCGAGGAAGCCGCCCCGCCGCAGGCGGCGAGGGCGAGCACGGATGCACCAAGAAGAGCGCCGATGACGATCCGACGTTGACGCCCGGCAGGCTCCGAACGGTGCCCCGAACTTTCCGGTTCCCGAATCTGATGGTGGGTGATCATGAGTGCTCCTTGCTCTTCTTGCTCGTGCTGAGAATGGTTGCGAGGGATGTGGTCGTGTCCGACTGGTTCCGGCTGGGGAGACTCTCGGAATGGCGCCCACGCGCCCCGGGCTTCATCTACTCGCTCCTCAACGCGTCGATCGGCGCCAAGCGGGCAGCCCGGCCGGCCGGATAGACGCCGAAGACCATCCCGATGGCGATGGCGATCACGATGGACCCGGCCGTGGCGGCGGCCGAGATGGCGATGGGGTCGCTGATGAAGTGCGGGAGGACGATCGCCCCGACGATGCCCAGGGCGACGCCAAGTACTCCGCCGACCAGTCCGAGAACCGAGGCCTCCACGAGGAACTGCCGCAGGATGATCCGGGGTGTGGCGCCGAGCGCCTTACGGAGCCCGATCTCGCGGATTCGCTCGGTAACCGAAACCAGCATGATGTTCATGACCCCGATGCCGCCCACCAGGAGCGAGATGCCGGCGATGCCGCCCAACAGCACCGTCAGCGTCTTGTCCACCGACGTGGCCGTCGACAGGAGCTGCTGTTGGGTGGTGATGGTGAAGTCGGCAGCGGCCGTCGTCGTGATGCGGTGGAGGGATAGCAGCTCGGCGTCGGCCTCCTGGTAGGCGGCCGCCAGCGTGGACCCGCTGGTCGCCTCGAGCAGGATCTCCTGCACCTCGTTGCGGGTGGTCCCGCCGAAGAGGCGATCGGCGGCGGTGGTGATGGGCACGATGGCTTGATCGTCCTCATCGGTCGTGCTGGAAGACCCGGCCGGGGCCAGCACGCCGATCACCGTGAAGGGAACACCATCGATGTTCACCGTCTGGCCGACCGGACTGCGGAACCCGAACAGCTCCTCGGAGGTCTCCGAGGCGAGCACGGTGACCGCCGCCCGGTCCTCGACGTCGGACGGCGCGATGAACCGGCCCTCGGCGATGGTCTGGGCCCGCACCGACATCCACGAGGCGTTGCTGCCGACCACCGAGGTCGTCCAGTTGTTCGAGCCCGCGGTCAATGCCTCGGTCCGCGACGTCGTCGGGGCCACCGCCTTGACGTCTGGGGCGACCGTCTTCGACGACAGCGCGTCGGCGTCGCCCATGGTCAAGGTGGACGCGCTGCCGAGCCCGCCTCTGACGCCCGACCCCGAGGTCGTGCTGCCGGGGGAGACGACGAGGAGGTTGGCCCCGAGTGAGGACACCTCCGAGGTGACCTGGGCCTGGGCTCCCTCCCCGAGCCCCACGGTCAGGATGACCGCCGCGATCCCGATGAGGATGCCGAGGATGGTGAGGCTCGAACGCAACCGGTGGGTCACGACCGCCTCGAGTCCTGTCCGGACGGTCTCGATCCAGCTCATCGCGCGACTCCCGCAACCGCTCGGTCACGGCTCTCGTCGGAGTGGATGTTGCCGTCACGGATGCGGAGGATGCGATCGGCGTGACCGGCCACTTCGGCGTCGTGGCTGATGAGCACGACCGTCCTCCCCGAGGCGTACAGCTCGGAGAGGAGGCCGAGGATCTCGAGCGCGGCGGCCGAGTCGAGGTTCCCGGTGGGCTCGTCGGCCAGGATGAGGTCGGGGTCGCTCACCAGGGCCCGGGCAATGGCCACCCGCTGCTGCTGACCACCCGATAGCTCGCCTGGGCGGTGGTTCATCCGGTCTCCGAGCCCCACGCGATTGAGGGCCTCTTCGGCTCGCGACCGGCGCTCGGTGCGGTCGATTCCGGCATAGGCGAGCGGGAGCTCGACGTTGCGCTGCGCGGTGAGTGAGGGGAGCAGGTTGAACTGCTGGAAGACGAAGCCGATGCGGCGGTTCCGGATGTCGGCGAGATCCGCCTCCGACATCATCCCGACATCCTCGCCAGCCAGGTGGTACGTGCCGGAGGTGGGCACGTCCAGGCAGCCGATGATGTGCATGAGGGTGGACTTGCCCGAGCCGGAGGGGCCCATGAGGGCGCAGAACTCACCTTGGTTGACCACCATCGACACCCCCTTGAGGGCGTTCACCTCGATGGTCCCCATGCGGTACTGCTTGTGCACGTCAGACAGTTCGACGAGCGGCACAGCCACGGTCGGGTAGGTGCCGGTGTCGGCCACGGGTATCGGCTGCGTGTCGTCGGTGGCCGGACCGGGTCCTCCACCGTCGCTCATCCGCCGCCCCCGAAACCTCCACCTCCGAAGCCGCCGCCACCCCCGAAGCCGCCGCCACCCCCGACGCCGCCGCCACCGAAGCCGCCGCCCCCACCGAAGCCACCGGCACCGGTGCGGGTCGATCCCGCACCTCCGAAGCGCAGCACCGGGACTTCGACTCGCTCACCGGTGCTCAGGCCAGCCGTGACCTGGGTGTCCCCGCCGGAGGCAGAGCCGACCGTCACCGTCTGCGCCTTGGTGGACCCGCCCGACGCCACGTCGACGGTGATCGAGCTTCCGCTGTAGTGCAGTGCGATGGTCGGGACGACCACGACGTTCTGCAGCTCCTTCACGATCATGGACACGTCTGCCGTAGCGCCCGAATAGATGCCGCTCGGGCTTCCGGTCACATTGATGACAACCGGGAACGACGCAACCCCAGAGGTCTGGGAGGCCAGCAGTCCGATGGACCCGACCGTCCCGTACACGTTGGTGGTGGATCCGGTCGGCGTGATGGTGGCCTGGTCGCCGATGGCGAGCTGGCCCACCTGGGTGTCGTCAACCGAGGCGTTGACGATGTAGGACCCGCTGCTCACGATTTGGAACTGCGCGCTCGGAGGCGCTCGAGTTGGCCGAGGATCCGCTCCCGGTGGATGAGGCGCCCGCGCCGGAGCTGCCTCCGAAGGTCGAGGCGCCGCTGCCACCCGAGCTGGAGCTTCCGGTCGAGCCGGTCGACGAAGAGGATCCTGTCGACGATGCGGATCCGGTCGACGACGAAGCAGTGGTGGAGGACCCCGCGCTCGCCTGTTGGCCGACGCCCAGGTTGACCGCGGCAACAGTTCCGGCGATGGGCGCGGTGAGCACTGCGTCAGCCACGGCGGACTGGGCGCTGGCCAGCTGGGCCTGAGCAGATGTGACGGCCGCCTCGTCCGCGGTGATCTGGGCGCTCGACGCGTTGGCGGTCTGGTCACTCTGGAGCTTGGCCTGGTCCGTGGCCAGCGTGGCCTGCGTCTCGGCGTAAGAGGCCCAGAGAGACGTGGGATCGATGGTGGCGAGGGTCTGGCCCGCCGCGACCTGCTGGCCTGCACTCACGTTGACCGCAGTCACCCGCCCGGATTCAGCGAAGGAGACGTTGGCCTGGTTGGCGGGGGCGATAGTGCCAGTCGCCGAGACCGTCTGGGTGATGGTGCCGAGGTTGACCGTTTCGACCTGCGAAGTGGCCGCCGCGCTCGCCGTCCCCGGTCGAGTGGCAAGCCACGTGCCGACGCCAGCGCCCGCGGCGACCAGGACGACCACCGTCACCACCACGCGACGGGTGGTGAAGAGTCTTCGTCCTCGTCCCATCAACCTCTACTGACCTCCAGCTCAGGCCGGTCACCACCGGGCGGTTGTGGGTCCCATCAAAGGTCAGGCACCTTGGAATGTACGGAGAGAATTCTGAGGGAATTCCTTGGAACTGCGGCGGGACCCGTCTGGGGCCCGTCAGCAGGCCCGGTGAGCGGGGCCGGGCCGCGCCGTCCGGGAGGGGCGGTGGGGCCTTGCCGGCGAAGACGGTGGGGCGCCGTTCGCCCTCTTATCCGTTGGGCGGGCCGATGGTGGTCTGCTGGGAGGGCGGCCGCTGGGGTCCGACCACTGGAGGTCCGACCACTGGGGGCGAGCCGCTGGAGGGAGTCCTGCTCTCGGAGAGCTCAGCGGCGCACAGCATCCGATGCGGAGCCTGGCTGGGGGCGGATGCGGCTCAGGAAGGGAAGGTCCGGACGGGCCGCTTGACGACCTTGCCGGACCGGATGCACGAGGTGCAGGCATTGACCCGCTTCGGCGCTCCGTCCACGAGAGCACGGACCCGCTGGACGTTGGGGTTCCAGCGCCGCTTGGTCCGGCGGTGCGAGTGGCTGATGTTCATCCCGAACGAGGGCTTCTTGCCGCAGATGTCGCACACCGCTGCCATGACGCGCCAGATCCTCCTAGAGACTGCCGAGCAGGGGCCAAAGGTTAGCATCGTCATGTGGCCCCTCAGAAGCTGGGAGCGGCGGAGGTCTGCCAGCTGATGAGCACGTTTCGTGACGGTCTCCGGGCCCACCAGGAGCTCATCAACCGTCTCAACGTCTTATCCGGTACCCGACGGAGACACGGGGACCAACATGGCCCTCACCCTCGAGAGTGTGGTCGCCGAGCTCGCCGAGCTGGGCGCCGGGCCGGATCTCGACGCCGTCTGCCGGGCCGTCACCCATGGGTCGCTCATGGGTGCTCGTGGCAACTCCGGGGTCATCCTCTCCCAGCTGTTGCGGGGCTTCTCCGAGGGCCTGAATGTCGGAAGCGGGTCGGCGGGCGCCGAGGATCTCGCCCGAGCCCTGGTCATCGCCGACGAGCTCGCTCGTGAGGCGGTGATGCGACCGGTCGAGGGCACCATGCTGACGGTGGCGAGCGGTGCCGCCGACGGCGCCGGCAAGGCAGCCGGGGCCGGGCAGCCCCTGCTCGAGGTGGCCGAAGGTCGCGCGTGCCGGCGCCGCCGATGCCTTGGCTCGCACACCCTCGCTCCTTCCCGTCCTCGAGGAGGCAGGGGTGGTGGATGCCGGCGGAGCGGGCTACGTGCTGCTCTTCGACGCCCTCTTGAGCGTCCTCGACGGCCGAGCCATGCCCACACCGCCAGAGGTGACGGCGGCTGTCATGCCCGAAGGACGAACGGCGTCCGGCGCGGGTGCTGCGCTGGACCAACGACGGGCTGTCGGGTCTCCGCTACGAGGTCATGTACCTGCTCGAGGCGCCCGACGACACCATCCCCTCGTTCAAGGAGGTGTGGGCCGGGGTGGGCGACTCCATCGTCGTGGTCGGCGGGAGCGGCCTGTGGAATTGCCACATCCACACCGACGACATCGGCGCGGCCATCGAGGCGTCCATCGATGCGGGACGCCCGCGCAACATCCGGGTCACCGATCTGGCCGAGGAGGTCGAGGAGGAGCGGTGGGTCCGAGAGGCGGCCCTGACCGGCGAGAGCGGTCCTGCCGAGCGGCGGCCGGGACCGGCGCCGGCGACCGGCGTGGTGGCGGTGGCGAGCGGCGACGGCATCGCCCGGATCTTCCGGTCCCTCGGCGTGGAGGGGCTGATCGCCGGCGGGCAGACCATGAACCCGTCCGTGGCCGAGCTGGTTGACGTGGTCGACGCGCTGGGATCGGACGAAGCCGTGTTGTTGCCCAACAACGGCAACATCCGCCCGGTCGCCGATCAGGTAGCCGAGCTGGCCCGCAAGCCGGTGTGGGTCATCCCGACCGAGTCGGTGGCCGAGGGGTTCGCCGCCCTCCTCGCCTACGACCCGGAGGCCGACGGCGCGACCAACGCCGCGGCCATGGAGGCTTCTGCCCGCCGGGTGGTGGCCGGCGAGGTCACCCGGGCCGTGCGCGACGCAGAGAGCGCGGCGGGGCCCATCGCCCGCGGCGACTGGCTCGGGCTCTCCCGCCAGGGCATCGAGGTCGTGGACAGCTCGCTCGGGGAGGTTGCCTGCGCGCTGCTCGAGGCGTTGGTCACCGAGGACCACGAGCTGGTCACCATCATCGAGGGAGAGGAGTCGGGGCCGGCGACGACTCGACACATCACCGAGTGGCTGCGGGAGAAGCGGCCTCACGTCGAGACCGAGGTCCACCACGGCGGCCAGCCCCTCTACCCGTACCTCTTCTCCATCGAGTGACCGAACCCTCGTCCCCCGGGCGGGAGGGCCGGCGGATCGGGCAGCTGGCCACCCTCGACGTGTCCCTGCTCGCCGGGGTCGGAAACGCGGCGGCGAAGGAGCTCGGGGCGCTCGGGATCGAGACCGTCCTCGACCTGGTGTGCGATTACCCGCGTCGATACATCGACGGGACGCGGCTCGCACCCATCGCCGAGCTCGGCGAGGGGGATCGGGCGTCTGTCCTCGCCGAGGTGACTCGGGTGTCCCAGCCGCCCGTCCGCCGCCAGGGACGTGGCCGACGGGCGCCGTCCCGCTGTCGAGTTGGTGGTGGCAGACGAGAGCGACCGCCTGTCCGTGGTGTTCTTCAACCAGAACTGGCGGGCACGCCAGCTCCCGGTGGGCACCTTGGCCCTTCTCTTCGGCACGGTCGGCTCCTTCAGGGGATCGCGCCAGATGGTGAGCCCAGTAGTCGACGTGCTGCGAACCGCCGACGACCGTGACCAAGTCGACCACCCTCTTAGCGGCCGGATCTTCCCGGTCTATCCGCTGAGCGAGCGGGCCAATCTGACCTCGGCCCGGATCAGCCGATTCGTACACGAGTCGCTCGACCGGGCCGGCACGATTGCCGACCCGATGTCGGCCCGCCGCCGCCAACGCCTGGAGCTGGTCGACCGGACCTCCGCCTTCAACGACATCCACCGGCCGGCGAAGTTGGCCGACGTCGAGCCCGCCCGCCGCCGGCTGGCCTTCGACGAGCTGCTGCGCCTGCAGCTGGCCCTGGTGCTGCGCCAGCACCGGCTGCAGGCGGACGCCCGCGGTATCCGCCATGTGATCGTGCGCCAGGACGGCGGGCCGACCGTCGCCGACCGCTTCGTCGAGCGTCTGCCCTTCCCGCTCACCGGGGCCCAGCAGCGGGCAACGGCGGCCATCGGTAGCGACCTGGCCCGCCCGCTTCCCATGCACCGCCTGCTCCAGGGCGACGTGGGCTCGGGTAAGACGGTGGTGGCCGTGTGGTCGATGCTGGTGGGCGTCGAAGGTGGCCACCAGGGGGCGCTCATGGCGCCGACCGAGGTCCTGGCCGAGCAGCACGCCGCCCAAGTCCGCTCCCTCGTCCGGGACCTCGACGTGACCGACGACCGCACGTTGGGGGGAACCAGGCCGCTGCGGGTTGCCCTCCTCACCAGCCGGACGACAGCGTCGGATCGGTCATCGATCCTCGCCGGCCTGGCCGACGGCTCGGTCGACGTGCTGATCGGCACCCATGCGCTGCTCACCGAGGACGTCTCGTTCCGATCGCTGGGCGTGGCCGTGGTCGACGAGCAGCACCGCTTCGGCGTCGAGCAGCGCGCCCAGCTGCGGGCCAAGGGCGCGCCCGACGGGATCGGGCGGTGACCCCGACCTGCTGGTCATGACGGCCACTCCCATCCCCAGGACGGCGGCCATGATCGTCTTCGGCGACCTCGACATGACGGTGCTCGACGAGCTCCCACCGGGGCGCCAGCCGGTCGAGACGCATTGGATCCGTCCCGACGACGATCCCGGACCCGGCCTGGGACCGGGTTCGCCGGGAGGTGGCGGCCGGCCACCGCGCCTTCGTCGTCTGCCCGCTGGTCGAGGGATCGGAGCGGGTTCAGGCCCGCTCGGTCACCGCCGAGGCCGAGCGGCTCATGGCCGGCGAACTCGCCGGCCTGCGGGTCGGCATCCTGCACGGCCAGCTGCGGGCCGCCGAGCGCGACGAGACCATGGACGCGCGTTCCGGTCCGGCGACCCTCGACGTGCTGGTCGCCACCACGGTCATCGAGGTGGGAGTCGACGTCCCCGAGGCCACGGTCATGGTCATCGAGGATGCCGACCGCTTCGGCATCGCCCAGCTGCACCAGTTGCGGGGGCGAGTGGGCCGGGGATCGGCTCGCTCGTGGTGCTACCTGCTGTCGGAGCAGCGACACGCCCGAGGCCGAGACCCGCCTGTCCGCTCTCGAGCGCACCACCGACGGCTTCGAGCTCGCCGACGTGGACCTCGAGCTGCGGGGCGAGGGGACCATCCTCGGTGCCCGGCAGAAGGGCCGAACCGACCTCAAGCTGGCCCGCCTCACCACCGACCGCGACCTGGTGAGCCGCGCCCGAGCCGTGGCCGAGGAGGTGGTCGGCCGAGGACCCCTCGCTCGACGCCCACCCGCTGCTCCACGACGACCTCTCGGTCTTCCTCGACGAGGAGGAGCTCGAGTTCCTGTTCAAGAGCTGAGGCGCCGACCGCGACCGATCAGGCCGGCTCCATGCCGTGGCGCCGCATGAGGTCCAGCTCGGTGGAACGGTCGGGTGGGATCGGGGACGACCAGAGTCGCTCGAGGTCTGCGAAGTAACGGTCGAGCGCCGGGGCATGGAGCACGAGGAGTCGGGCGCTCTCGTCGCTGGTAGTTGCCGAAGGTGTGCGCCTCTCCGGAAGGGACGAGGACGAAAGTGCCGGTGTCGCCGGAGAACACCTCGTCGGCGACGTGGAATTCGATCGTGCCGTCGAGGACGAAGTACGCCTCTTCGTTGGCGGCGTGGCGATGGGCGGGCGGCATCCGACCGCCCGCAGGCAAGGTGCGCTCCATGAGCGAGAAGCGATCATGAGTCGTCGTTCCGGTGGCCTTGAACCACATGTCGCTGCCGCGGGCTTCGTGGTGCTCGCCTTCGAAGCTCTTCCACCTGAGCATGGGCCGGCTCCTTTGCCTCGAGCGATTCGACTGCGTCCGGGCGAGTTCGGCCCATGCGATGACGGGTGCACCAGATCGGCGAGGCGCCGCCCAGCGAGCGACCGTGAACCGACCACGGGGCCGGCTATCGACATCGGTCCGCCTGTCGGAGCGCCAACAGGTCGGTGCTGCCGCCGCCGACCGGTACCCTTGCTTCGGTGCGAGTGATCGGAGGAGAGCTCCGTGGCCGGCGGCTGCGCGTGCCCGCCGGCTCGTCCCTCCGCCCCACGACCGACCGGGTGCGAGAGGCCGTCTTCGACATCCTCTACAGCCTCGGGGGAGTGGAGGGCCGCCGGGTGGCCGACCTCTTCTGCGGGACCGGGCGCATGGGCATCGAGGCGCTGTCCCGGGGGGCAGCCTCGGCGACCTTCGTCGACCGTGACGTCGCCGCCATCGACGCCGTCCGAGCCAACCTCGACCGCCGTGGGGCTCGACGACGCCGAACGGACCGGAGAGGCGACCTGTGTCCGTGCCGACGTCGACGACTGGGTGGGCCGGACGGTGGCGCGCTTCGACGTCGCCTTCTGCGATCCGCCCTACGACTACCAGGGCTGGGACCAGCTCGTGTCCCGGTTGCCGGCTGATCTTGCCGTCCTCGAATCGAGGG
The DNA here is from genome assembly GCA_963756195.1 of uncultured Acidimicrobiaceae bacterium. Classification (GTDB taxonomy): domain Bacteria; phylum Actinomycetota; class Acidimicrobiia; order Acidimicrobiales; family RAAP-2; genus CAVSNH01. The sequence goes on along the minus strand of CAVWMT010000015.1, from coordinate 162,306 downwards.
ACCGAGTCGAGCTGCCGACCGGCTGGGCAGGTGCTCAAATCCAAGCGGTATGGAGGTACCATCGTGACGGTCGCCCGTGTCGGGCGGGTCGCCCAGAAAGGCCTTTCGTGAGGATTGCGCTGATTCCCGGGTCCTTCGACCCCGTCCACAACGGGCACCTCGAAGTCATCGAGCGTTCGTCCCGACTGTTCGACGAGGTCGTGGTGGCCACCCTGCGCAACCCGCAGAAGAGCGAGGCCCTCTTCGACCTGGACGAGCGCCAGGAGATGCTCGAGAAGGCGCTCGACCATCTCGTCAACGTGCGCATCGTGTCGCTGTCCACCCTCGTGGTCAACGTGGCCCACGACGTGGGGGCCAGCGTCATCGTCAAGGGTCTGCGCGCCGTCTCCGACTTCGAGAACGAGCTGCAGATGGCGCAGATGAACAAGCAGCTGTCCGACGTGGAGACGCTGTTCCTCCCGGCCAGCTCGGCCCATTCGTTCATCTCGTCGCGGCTGCTGCGGGAGGTGGCCCGGTTCGGGGGCGACGTCACCGCCTTCGTGCCCAAGGTGGTGGCCGCCCGGCTGCAGGAGAAGTTCGGCCGGTGAGTGACGTCTTCGAGGATCTCGACCAGCGAGCGGGCGGCCGCCGACCAGGCCGGCGCCGAGTCACTGATCCGCACGGCCCTCGACATGGTCCAGACGGCCAAGGCCATGCCGCTGTCGGCGTCGGTGCTCGTCTCCCGGGACGAGGTCTGCGATCTGCTCAAGCAGGCCCTCGACAGCTTCCCGAACGAACTGCGCCAGGCCGCTGGCTGCTCAAGGAGCGCGAGGAGTTCATCGCCGAGAAGGAGCGCGAGGCCGACGCCCTGCTCGAGGAGGTGCGGGTGCAGGCCGAGCGCATGGTCCAGCGCACCGAGATCGTGCGCCAGGCCAACCACGTGGCCCAGCGCATCCTCGACGACGCCAACGAGGAGGCGCGGCGGCTCCGCCACGAGGCCGAGGACTACGCCGACCAGAAGCTGGCCAGCTTCGAGATCGTCCTCGACCGGACCATGAAGACGGTGCAGGCCGGCCGGGAGAAGCTCCAGGTGTCGCCCTTGCCCAGGTGGCCATCGGCGATCAGGGGGACACCACGCTGGGCGGGGGATGCGGGAGCCGGGCCGGGCGACGAGGACGCGAGGGCTTCTTCGACCAGGACCGAGCGTGACAGCCGATGGCCACCGACGCCCGTCCGAGCTGCCGCCGAGGCGGGATGACCGGCCCCGGCGCCGGTCCGATCGGCCACCGGCGCGCCTTCGTGGTCCCCGTCGCCGCTCTGCGCAAGCACGTCGGCTCGTCCCGCCACGTCGTCGGTCGACGCGGATGGTCGCCGACCTCGAAGCCCTCGGTGTGTCGGTGCCCGATGAGGCTCCGGTGCACGTCGACCTCGTGCTCAGCTCGGACCCCGGCGGGCCTGACGGCCAGCGGCACGATCGAGGCAGCCTGGGTGGGCGAATGCCGCCGTGCGGGGGTGCCGGTCGAGGGACGGGTGACGGCCGCCGTGCGCGAGCGCTTCGCGCCCGGAGGCAGCGACGACGAGGACGCCTACCCGCTGGCCGACGACGAGGTGGACCTCGAGCCCCTGGCCCGCGACGCCGTGCTCCTCGAGCTCCCCCTGGCCCCCCTCTGCGCGGAGACCTGCCTGGGCCTGTGCCCGCAGTGCGGCACGAACTGGAACGAGTCGCCGTGCGACTGCCGCCCGGCCAGCGACCCGCGCTGGGCCGCTCTCGACGAGCTGCGGGACCCACCTGGCTGAGTGAGGACCGGGCACGGAGTTGGCCTAGGATGCACTGCCTATGGCCGTGCCCAAGAAGAAGACCTCCAAGTCGAAGAGCCGCAGCCGCCGGGCGTCCAATTGGGTGCTCAAGCCGCCGGCCCGGTCGGTCTGCCCGCAGTGCACCACGGCCAAGCTGCCGCACGTCGTCTGCCCGAACTGCGGCTGGTACAAAGGACGCCAGGCGATCGACGTCGACTAGTGCCGAGGGTTGCCCGACCGGCGGGTGAGGCGTTCGCGGCGCTCCCGGTCGCCGTCGACGGCATGGGAGGCGACAAGGCTCCCGGTGAGATCGTGGCCGGCGCCCGCCGGGCGTCCGAGGAGCACGGCATCGACGTCGTCCTGGTGGGTCAGCCCGACGCCATGGGTGACGTCGGCGACATGCCGGTGCATCCCGGCCTCCGAGGTCATCGGCATGGACGACGACCCGTCGACGGGCGTCCGCCGCAAGAAGGACTCCTCGCTGGTGCGGGCGGCCGAGGCCGTGCGCGACGGCCGGGCCATGGCCATGGTGTCGGCCGGCAACACCGGGGCCGACCATGGCGTCCGCTCTCCTGCGGATGGGCCGCCTCCCCGGCGTCCTCCGCCCGGCCATCGCCACCCCGATCCCCGACCTGACCCGGGCCTGGCCCACGGTGCTCCTCGATTCCGGGGCCAACGCCGAGTGCACCGCGCCGATGCTCGTGCAGTTCGCCCAGATGGGTGCGGCGTTCGCCCACACGCGCTACGGCGTCGGATCGTCCGCGGGTGGCGCTGCTGTCGATCGGCGAGGAGAAGTCGAAGGGCACGCCCGCTGGTCAAGGAGACGCACGCGCTGCTCGGCCGACGGTGCCGGCGGTCCGGGCTTCGACTTCGTGGGCAACGTGGAAGGGCGCGAACTTCTTCGACGGGATGGCCGACGTCATCGTGACCGACGGGTTCACCGGCAACGTGGCCCTCAAGACGCTCGAGGGATCCCTGCGCTTCCTCATCGGTGCCCTCGGTGACATCCTGGGCCGGCCCGAGGTCAAAGAGGCGGCCGACGCCCTCATGCCCCATCTGCTGCCGCTGGCCGCCGCCCTCGACCCGGACAACACGGGCGGGGCCATGCTCCTCGGGGTGGACGGGGTCTGCGTGATCAGCCATGGCTCGTCGTCGGCGGTGGCCATGGTCAACGCCATCACCGTGGCCCACGACCTGGCCGTGGCCGGCCTGGTGGACGACGTCGCCGCCTCGGTCGCACCCGCCTGAGTCAGCCGCCTCCCGCCGCTGGCGTCCGCCGCCGCCGAGGGGCGGACGCAGGACCCAGAACCGGGCAGGCCCAGGTCGTCTCGGCGCACGGCGTTGGGGCTCTGGGACCCACCACTTTCGGCCGATGGGGAGATAGCGCATCCGGGCAAGGCAGTGGCGGTGGCCATCGGGGCCAACTGGTTCGCGGCGTGGCTCGTCGCCCAGTTCTTCCTGTCGCTGGTCAGCCTGATCACCGAGGCGGGAACCTTCTGGCTGTTCGCCGCCTTCTGCGTCGTCACCCTGGTTTTCGTCCAGCGAGTGGTCCCCGAAACCAAGGGCCGCTCGCTGGAGGAGCTCGAGCTCGTCTGGCGTCAACCGAGGCGCCGCAGGCCGATGGCGGCCGAGCCCACCCCCTGAGCGGCACCCGGCGCCGCCCTTCCGGCCCGGCACGTGCGGGCGCGGCAGGCCGGCGCCCGGCTCACCCAGCCCGGTTGAGCAGGTCCTTGGCGATGTGGGTGACCTGGATCTCGTCGGTGCCGGCGTAGATCTGGAACACCTTGGCGTCGCGGGCCAGCTGCTCGACCCGGAACTCGGCCATGTAGCCGTTGCCCCCGAACAGTTGCACGGCCTCCATCGCCACCTCGACTGCGGCCCGGGCCGCATAGAGCTTCATGGCTGACGCCTCGGCCAGGCTGAGGCTCTTCCCGGCCGCCGAGAGCTCGATGTGGCGGAAGACGAGGTTCTGGACGTTGAGGCGGGCCACTTCCATGTTGGCCAACTTGAGCTGGATGAGCTGGCGCTCGGCGATGGGGCTCCCCCAGAGCATGCGGTTCTTGGCGTACTCCACGGACAGCTTGAGGCATTCCTCGATTACCCCGAGGGCCATGGCTGCCAGCCCGGCCCGCTCGGTCACGAAGTTGCCCTTGGCCGACTCCCGGCCAGTCCCGGGTCGCTCCTCCTCGCTCTCTCCGAGGAGGTGCTCGCGTCCCACCCGCACGTCGGTGAGGAAGAGCTCGCCGGTGGGGGAGGAGTGCAGGCCCATCTTGCGGAAGGGCTTCGACTGCTCGAGGCCGGGCATCCCCCGCTCGAGGATGAAGGTCAGCACCCGGCGGTCGCGCAGAGGGGTGTCCGACCCGTCGTCCAGCTTGGCGTAGAAGACGATGGTGTCGGCGTAGGGGCCGTTGGTGATGAAGGTCTTGTTGCCGGACAGGACGTACTCGTCGCCGTCGCGCCGGGCCGACGACTTCATGCCGCCGAGGGCGTCGGAACCCGAGTCCGGCTCGGTGATGGCCCAGGCCCCGACCTTCTCGCCGGTCAGCAGGGGGAGGCCGAACCGCTCCATCTGGGCCGGGGTGCCCAGCTTCATGATGGTGCCGCCTGCCAGGCCCACGCTCACCCCCATGGCTGTCACGATGCCGGGGCAGTAATGGCAGAGCTCGATGATGGGGATGAGGGTCATGGCCGCTGAGCCCCCGTCGCCGCCGCCGGCGCTGCCGCCGCCGCTGCGGCCCTGCTCGGTCGGTGCTCCCGACTCCTTGTGCTCGAGCTGGCGCTTGAAGCGCTCCCTGGCCATCTGGTCCATGCCGAAGGTGGCGTAGAGCTTGCGGATGATGTCGTAGGGGGGCATATCGCCGTGCTCGAGCGCTTCGATGTTTGGGACCACCTCCGCCTCGACGAAACGGCGGACGGCGTCCCGCACCATGAGCTGCTCTTCCGACCATTCGTGCATGGGAAGACACCCTCCTCGCCACCTGGGTCCCGCCTTCGGCCCCAGCCCGATCGAGGCTAACTGGGATCGACTGCGCCCTACAGTCGAATCGTGCAGTTGCGACCCGGGCAAGGCCCACGACCGTCCGGTTTCGACAGGTGGGGCGGTGAGCCCTTCTTCGTCGCCCTGGTGGACCGGTTCTACGAGGGCGTCGCCACCGACCCGCTCTTGCGCCCCATGTACCCGGACGACCTGGCCGAGCCCAGGCGCAATCTCGCCCTCTTCCTCGCCCAGTACTGGGGCGGGCCTACCACCTACAGCGACGAGCGTGGCCATCCGAGGTTGCGGATGCGCCACGCCCGGTTCGCCGTCACTCCGGCCGCCGCCGAGGCATGGCTCGGCCACATGACCGACGCCGCCGACGCCGCCGGTCTCGCTCCCGAGGATCGGAACGAACTGCTCGACTACCTGACCATGGCGGCGAAGACCCTGGTCAACACTCCGATCTGAGGGTCGCTGTCTGGGAGGCGGTGTCGAGCCGGGTCAGGTCGACGGCAACCTCCAACGTCTCCGGGCCTCCGCCTCCGACGCCGACGCCGACGCCGACGCCGACGCCGACGCCCTTGAGCGGTGTCACGTCGGCATGGTCACGCCGCCAGAGCACCTCGTCGAGCGGGGTCATCAAGGTGGTGAACTCGGGGTCGTACTGATCACGTGCAATCCAGCTGTTGAGATCGACGACGGCCTCGATGAGCGGGCGACCTGCCGGGAAGGAAGGCGCGGCAAGGGCGCATTTTCGCCGTCGTCGTCACCAAGGTGCTGTGAGCGCTGAAGAGCGACGCCCCACGCAGGTCCGGCCCTGGCACGGCCAGTTGCTCCCTGGCTTCCTCCCTCGCCATGGAGGGCGGCGCCTCACGCTGGTTGGATGGTGGCCGCCCGCGGATTTCCTTCGGGGTCGACGAGGTCGTCGAAGAAGGGACCTAGCTGGTAGGGCATGGGGGAGGCCGGCGGGGGAGCCCATCCGGCTGGATAAGCCGTGACCGGAGGGCGGGAACGACCGGGTGCCGACCGCCAGGATCGCCGCTGGCCAGGCCTGTCCGCACCCGACGGTCATACGTCGCCCGTGAGAACGGCTGGTTGCGGCCCTGTTTCCGCTTGGTGAATGTCGTGGTCCGGTATCATTTCGGCCACCCAGCATCCCGGTCAGGCATCGCCGACCGGGACCGGGATGTGTCGGACCCGGGGGAGACAGGAGAATTGGTGCCCGCAGAGACCCATATCGAGAAGGGTCCGCTCAGCCGCCAGCAGGTACTCGACCTCATTCGGGACCTGCTCGCCGACATCCTCGAGATCGAGCCATCCGCCATCGGCGAATCGGCGTCGTTCGCCGAGGACCTGGACGCCGACTCCCTGGCCCTGATCGAGCTGGTCGAGGGGCTGGAAGAAGAGCTTGGCGAGCGGTCGGTGGGCTTCCGGATCGAAGACGAGGATCTCGAGGAGCTTCGTACCGTTCGGGACGCCGTCGACTACGTCTACGCCAAACTCGGAGGGGCCTGAGGGGTCCTGATGTCGACGGCTGCCGACTCGGGCACTCCGGTGGCCGAATCGGCCGCGCCGCCCGAGGGAATTCCCGACGTGGAGCCCCTGGCTGCACGCCTCGGCTACCGATTCGGCAATCCGGACCTGCTCCGCCTGGCCATGGCCCACCGCTCTTGGTGCGCGGAGAAGGAGGGGCGTGTCTCCAACGAGCGGCTGGAGTACCTGGGCGACGCGGTGCTCGGTCTCGTCGTGGCCGAGCACACCTTCCGCAGCCATCCCCAACTCACCGACGGCCTCCTCTCCCAGGTGCGGGCCTCGGTGGTCAACACCCGGGTCCTCGGTGAGCTGGCCCTCGACCTCGGCCTGCCCGACCACCTGCAGCTCGGGCGGGGTGAGGACCAGTCCGGCGGGCGGACCAAGGAGTCGATCCTGGCCGATGCCACCGAGGCCGTGATCGGCGCCGTCTACCTCGACGGCGGCCTCGAGCCGGCCCGCCAACTGGTCCTCTCGCTCCTCAGCGAACGCATCGCCGCCGAAGTGGGAGGGCCCGGCGAGTCCGACCACAAGAGCCGGCTCCAGGAGCGGTCGGTGCGCCTGGGCCGAGGAGTGCCGCGTTATGAGGTCGAGGGGTTCGGCCCCGACCACGCCCGGCGCTACCGGGCAGCCGTCTACGTGGCCGGCCGGCGGCTGGGCACGGGGGAGGGCCGCTCCAAGAAAGATGCCGAGCAGGTGGCCGCAGAGGTCGCTGGTACCGCCTTGGAACGCGAGGAGCGGCAGGGGAGCGGTGGGGATGCCTGAGCTTCCCGAGGTCGAGACCATCCGGCGGGACCTGCAGGGGGAGGTCATCGGGCGCAAGATCAAGCTCGTCGAGGTGCGCAACGGACGGACCGTTCGGCGTCATCCCAGCGCCAAGCAATTCAGGGCGCAGCTCGAGGGCCACTCCATCAAGTCCATCGATCGGGCCGGCAAGTACCTGCTGCTCGGCCTCGACGACGGGGCGACCCTGGTCGTCCACCTGGGCATGAGCGGCCAGCTGCTCCGGGCCAAGAGCGCCAAGGAGCCGAAGGTCCCCCACACCCACGCCATCATCCACTTCACCCAGGGGGGTCAGCTCCGCTTCGTCGATCCGCGGACCTTCGGGGAGCTGTTCGTCTCGGCGCCACCGGCCGACGGCCACCGTCCGCTCCCCGAGCTCTCCCACCTCGGCTTCGACCCGCTGGAGGACGTGATGAGCTGGGAGAAGTTCTGGGTGCTCCTGTCCCAGCGCAAAGGGGGCCTCAAATCGCTCCTCATGGACCAGGAATTCGTCGCCGGCATCGGCAACATGTACGCCGATGAGATCCTCTTCGCCGCCGGGCTCCGCTACGACCGTGCGGCCGACTCGCTCTCCTCCCAGGAGGTCCGACGGCTCTACCGGTCGATGGTCGAGACGCTGGCCGAGGCGGTCAAGCGCCGGGGCTCGTCGCTCGCCGACGAGCAGTACCGCGACCTCTTCGGCGAGGTCGGGGACTACCAGGACCAGCACCAGGCCTACGACCGCGAGGGTCTGGCCTGCCGGCGGTGCCGCGCCACCATCGTCCGCGTGAAGTCGGGCGGTCGCTCCACCTACTTCTGCGAGCACTGCCAGGTGTGACTGCCGGCCTCAGGCTCCACTTGCCGGGCAACCCTGGCCGGTAGGGTGAGCGCGCTGTGTTCCTGAAGTCGCTCTCGCTGAAGGGATTCAAGTCTTTCGCCGATCCGGCCGTGCTCGAGTTCGAGCCCGGGATCACCGTGGTGGTCGGTCCCAACGGGAGCGGCAAGTCCAACGTCGTCGACGCCGTGGCCTGGGTCCTCGGCGCCCAGGGGCCGCGCACCGTGCGGTCCCAGAAGATGGAGGACGTCATCTTCGTGGGTACCTCCACCCGACCCGCCCTCGGGCGCGCCGAGGTCACCCTCACCATCGACAACAGCGCCCACCGGCTGCAGATGGACCTGGCCGAGATCACCATCACCCGCACCCTGTTCCGCTCGGGGGAGAGCGAGTACGCCCTGAACGGCACCCCCTGCCGCCTACTCGACATCCAGGAGCTTCTTTCTGACACTGGTGTCGGCCGTCAGCAGCACGTGATCGTGAGCCAGGGCAACCTCGACGCCGTGCTGGAGGCCCGGCCGGAGGACCGGCGGGCGGTCATCGAGGAGGCCGCCGGCGTCCTCAAGTTCCGCCGCCGCCGGGAGCGGGCCGAACGGCGCCTGGCCTCGACCCAGGAGAACCTCGAGCGCCTCTACGACCTCGTCCGCGAGGTGAAACGGCAGATCAAGCCGCTCGAGCGCCAGGCCAAGGCGGCCCGCTCCCACGCTGTCCTGGCCGAGGAGCTCCGGGCCGTGAAACTCTTCGCCGCCGGTCGCGAGCTGGGTTCGCTGGTGGCCCGTCAGCGAGAGGGCGCTGAGGTCCGGGACGGGCTGCGAGCCACCGAGGAGCAACTGCGGGCGGCCCTCGAGGAGCTCGACGCCGACAGCGAGCGCACCGCCGGAGAGCTTTCGGCCCAGCGCGAGTCAGACATCGCCGACGCCCTGGCCCGGGCCGAGGGCATGGTCGAGCGTGCCCGGGGCCTGGCCGGCGTGCTGCGCGAGCGCCGCCGTTCGGTGGCCCAGGCCCTCGACGCCGCCGCCGACGTCGATGTCGTCTCCAGCTTGGAGGCGGAGGCAGCCCGCCTGATCGGCGAGCTCTCCACCACGGACGGCGTGCTCACCTCGCTCGAGCCTGAACAGGAGGAGCTGGGCCGGGCCGAGGAGGCCGTCGCCGCCGAGCTCGAGGCCCACCTCGCCGCCTGGGGGGACGGCGGCGTCCTGCTCGAAGCGGAGCGGGCCGTGACCGTGGCCACCGGTCAGCTCTCCTCGCTGGAACGGGCCGTCGAGCGGGACCGGCGGTCCCTTGACCAGCTTTCGGCCCGCCTGGCCACGGCCGAACGCCGCGCCGGCGTGCTCGAAGGGGAGCGGCACCAGATCGAGGAGCGGCTGGCCAGTTGCGAGCAGACCCGCCACCGGCTGCAGAGCGAGGTGGCGGCGGCCGAAGAGGCCCATCGGCAGGCGGCCCATCGCCTGGAGGTGGCAGAGGCATCGCTGCGCCAGGCCGAACAGGAGCTCCACCGTTCGGCGGCCCGCGCCGATGCGCTCGAGCGCGCCCTCGACGAGGCCAGGGGGGCGGCCGGCGCCGAGCTGCTGGCCGGGATCGACGGTGTGGTCGGGACCCTGCTCGACCTGGTGGAGATCGACCCCGGGTGGGAGGAGGCGGTGGAGGCGGCCTGTGGCGCGTCGCTCACCGGGGTCGTCGTCTCCGGCAGCCAGCCGGCCCGTGCCGCCCTGTCCCGCCTGCGCAGCGGCGGCACCAACGGGCTGGTCCTGGCCCTCACCGGGACCGAGAGCGGAGCTGACGACCGCACTGCCCGTGCGATCCCGGCCGCGCCCGGGGGGTCCGAACCGGTGCGCGCCCATGTGCGTTCCCGGATCGGGCGAGCCGGCACCGCCGGCCTTGACGCCGTCCTCGACCGGCTCCTGTCCGCCTCCTACTGCTCGTCCCACGGCTGGTCGGAGGCCATCGATCTGGCCCTGGCCCGCCCCGACCTGGTCGTCGTCACGCCCGAAGGTGACCGTTTCTCGCCCACCGGCTGGCGGGTGCGAGCCGCCGGAGGCGCGGTCACCGCTGCCCTCGTCGACGAGGCGAGGGGCCGGGCATTGGTGGCCGAGGCCGAGGCCGCCTCGCTGGCCGAGGAGCGGGCCGCCGCTCGGGACCACCTCGAGGCCATGCGGCAGTCGCTCGCCGCCGCCGTCCGGGCCGATGACCGCAACGAAGTCGACCACGAGGCGGCCAGATCGTCCAGCCAGCGGGTGGCCGATGCCCTCGACGGGGCTGCAGCCGAGATCGAGGAGATCCGCCACAACCGCGGCGAGCTGGAGGACCGCATCGAGCGGGACCGGGACCGGATCTCCGCCGTCGAGGAGATGCTGCCCGGGCTGGAGGCGGAGCAGGCGGCCGCGGCCGAGCAAGGATCCGTGGTCGCTGACGAACGGCGGCGGATCGACGCCCGGGCGGTTGCCCTCCTGTCCCGCCGCACCGCCCTCGATGCCCGCGGCGCCGGCATGGCCGAGCGCCGCCGGGTGCTCGCCGAGCGTCTGACCGAGGTCGAGCGGCGACTCACCGGGCATGCCGATGAGCGGCAGCTGGCCGCCGACCGCAGGCGCCGGCTCGAAGCCGACGTCGCCACCGTGGAACGCCTGGCCTCGCTCGTCGATGCCTGCCGCGAGGAGCTCGACGGCCACCTCGCAGCTCTGCGGGAAGAGAACCGGCGACGCCTCGACGCGGTGCGCCAGGGGGGCGAGCGGCTCGAGTCGCTGCGGCGCCAGCGGGCGGCCGACGAGCAACAGATGGGGGAGGTCCGGGGCCGTCTGCAGCAGGTCGAGATGGACCTGGTTGAGGCCTCGGTGCGACGCGAGGCGGTCACCGACGCCCTGCGGCGCGAGCTCGGGTGCGGACCCGAGGAGGCCACCGGTGCACCCGAGCCGGAGCTCCCCGAAGGTGTGGACCCGTCCATGAGAGCGGAACAGCTCGAAGGTGAGCTGGCGGCCATGGGCCCGGTCAACCCGCTCGCCCTCGAGGAGCTGGCCGAGCATACCGAGCGGCACCAGTTCCTCGAGTCACAGGTGGAGGACGTGCGCAGCGCCCGGCGGCAGCTGCACCAGGTGATCCGGACACTCGACGACGAGATCATGCAGGTCTTCGCCACCGCCTTCGCCGACGTCAACGAGCATTTCTCGAACTTGGTGACGACGCTCTTCCCCGGTGGGACTGGCCGGCTGTCGCTGACCGACGCCGAGCAGCTCCTCGAGACCGGCGTGGAGATCGAGGTGCGGCCCGCCGGCCGCAACGTCCGCCGGCTCTCGCTGTTGTCCGGCGGCGAGCGGTCGCTCGTGGCCATGGCCTTCCTGTTCGCCGTCTTCCGTAGTCGGCCGTCGCCCTTCTACCTCATGGACGAGGTCGAGGCCGCCCTCGACGACGTGAACCTGCAGCGCTTCCTCGGGCTCGTGCACGAGTTCCGCGACGAAGCTCAGCTCATCATCGTGAGCCACCAGAAGCGCACCATGGAAGCGGCCGACGCCCTCTACGGCGTCACCATGGCTCCCGGCGGCTCGTCCCAGGTGTTGAGCCAACGGGTGCCCCGGAGCGACGAGAGCGATCTCCCGGCCGGCTTCGTCGGTGGGGATCCTGACGCGCCGCCCGGGACCATCCCTCCGGGCACGAACGGCCGGCCGACCGCCAGTCGCCCGCCCCGACCGGTGCCGAGCGTGTCAGGCGACGACGAGCCGGCTGACCGCGCACCCGAGGCCGGTGGCGATGTGGCGTTGGGTCCCGAGCCGGTAGGCGCTGAGCTGGGCGCTGGGCACCGGGAGGGGTAAGAAGGGGGCGTGGAGCCCTCGGTGGTGATGGTCGCGTCCGACGCGGCCATCGCCGTGGTCATCGTCATCCCTGTGGCCGTCGTCGCCGGCGGCGTCGCCATCGGCCTCCGGCTACGTGGCCGCGGGGCGAAGTCGCCAGTGCCACCGGGCGAGGTGGCCTCCGATGCGCCCACCGACGTCGAGTTGGCCAGGAGCGCCGAGGCCACCCAGGTCGCCGAGGGCACAGCCACGGGGACCCTCGTCGGTGAGCCGCCGGTCGTCGCCCCAGCCGGCCCTCCCGTCGAGGTCGAGACCAAGACGGAGGTCGAGGCGGAGGTCGAGGCCCCGCCGGTCTCCTACCGGAGCCGGCTCGGCAAGGCCCGCGGGCTGCTGGCCGGTTACCTCGGCTCGGTACGCGGGCGCGCGCAAGATCGACGGCGAGACGTGGGACGACCTCGAGGAAGCGCTCATCCGGGCCGACGTCGGCATGGGCGCCACCGACGCCGTCCTCACCGATCTGCGCCAACGGGTCCAGGCGGGCGAGATCGACGGTCCCGAGGCGCTCCTCTCCGCGCTCAAGTCGGACCTGGTGTCCATGCTGTCTCCCGGATCGAGCACGGGCCCGCTCGGGTTTCGCGGCGCTGACGGGACCGGTGACGGCGCGGGCGCTGACGACTGGGGTGGCAGCGACGGTGACCGTGGCGACCGTGGCGACCGTCCAGTGGACGTGTGGCTCTTCGTCGGGGTCAACGGGGTGGGCAAGACCACGACCCTCGGGAAGGTGGCCAACCGGATGCGGGCGGAGGGCACCCCGGTGCTCTTGGCCGCGGGGGACACCTTCCGGGCGGCCGCCGCCGACCAGCTTGCTGCCTGGGCGTCGCGGGTGGACGCCGACATCGTGCGGGGCTCGGAGGGGGGCGATCCCGAGCGCGGTCATCTTCGACGCTGTCCAACGCGCCGCCTCGAAGGGGCATTCGGTCGTGCTCGCAGACACGGCCGGCCGCCTGCATAACAAGGTCAACCTGATCGAAGAGCTGAAGAAGATCCGGCGGGTGGCCGACCGCCCTCCGGGCCGGGTGGTGCAGGTGCTCCTCGTGCTCGACGCCACCACCGGACAGAACGGCCTGGCCCAGGCCAAGGTGTTCCTCGATGCCGTCGATGTCTCGGGTGTCGTGCTCACCAAGCTCGACGGCACGGCCAAGGGCGGCATCGTGGTCGCCATCCAGCGCGAGTTGGGACTGCCGGTGACGCTCGTCGGCCTGGGCGAGGACGTCGGCGACCTCGTCGACTTCGATCCCGGCGCCTTCGTCGACGCACTGTTCTGAAGTCGAGCGCCATCCGGTAGGCGTCCGGGTAGGAGTCCGGTAGGCCTGCGGGAGGGCGATGGGGGGCGTCGGAGCGGGGCGCAGCCGGTAGCCTGAGGCACCCATGTTCGAGAGCCTGACCGAACGATTCGAGGGCATCGTCGGCCGTCTGCGCGGGCGCGGCCGGCTGACCGAGGCCGACGTCGACGAGGTCCTGGCCGAGATCCGGACCGCCCTGCTCGAGGCCGACGTCGAATTCGGAGTCGTGCGGGCTTTCACCGGGGCGGTGCGCGAACGGTGCGTGGGCATCGAGGCCTCTTCCGCCCTGAGCCCCGGCCAGCAGGTCATCAAGATCGTCAACGAGGAACTCACCGGCATCCTGGGTGGCGAGACTCTCAAGCTCACCTACGCCGGGCGTCCGCCGACGGTCATCCTCCTCGCCGGCCTGCAGGGATCGGGGAAGACCACTGCCGCGGCCAAGCTGGCCCGCTGGTTCCGCCAGCAGGGCCGGAACCCGTTGTTGGTGGGCGCCGACCTCCAGCGACCGGCCGCCGTTGAACAGCTCCGGGTGCTCGGGGGCCAGGCCGGGGTGAGTGTATTCAGTGAGCCGACCGATCCGGTGGGCGTGGCCACCGCCGGGTTGGGCGAGGCCAAGCGGCTCGGGCGCGACGTCCTCATCGTCGACACGGCCGGACGGCTGGCCGTCGACGAGGCGCTCATGCGTGAGATCCGCGACATCTCCGGCGTGGTCGACCCGCACTACACGTTCCTCGTGATCGACGCCATGACCGGCCAGGACGCGGTGGCCACCGCGTCCGCTTTCCACGAGGCCCTCACCCTCGACGGCGTCATCCTCACCAAGCTCGACGGCGACGCCAGGGGCGGCGCCGCGCTGTCGGTCAAGGAGGTGGTGGGCCGGCCCATCGCGTTCGCGTCGACCGGTGAAAAGCTCGACGACTTCGACCTGTTCCACCCCGACCGTATGGCCGATCGCATTCTCGGCATGGGAGACGTGCTCAGCCTCATCGAACAGGCCGAGCGCACCATGGACAAGGAGGTGGCCACCAAAGGGGCGGCGGCCATCATCTCGGGCCGATTCACGCTCGAGGACTTCCTCGAGCAATTGCAGCAGGTCAAGAAGATGGGGTCGGTCTCCGGCATGCTCTCGCACCTTCCCGGCGTGCCCAAGGACATCAAGCAGGCGTCATCGGCCGTCGACGACCGCCAGATCGGCCAGGTCGAGGCCATCATTCGCTCCATGACCCCGAAGGAGCGAACCGACCCTGCCCTCATCGACGGATCCCGGCGAGTGCGTATCGCCAACGGAAGCGGGACCTCCACGGCGGACGTGAACGCTCTGCTCAAACAGTTCCGCGAGATGCAGAAGCTGATGAAGGGATTCGGCAAGGGGGGCATGCCCGGTGCACTTGGCGGCCTGTTCGGGCGCGGTCCCAAGTTGTCGCCTCAGGCCATGTCGGAGCTCGCCGGCATGGGTGATGGTGACGAGCTCGCCGCCCTGGCCGGCAGCGCCGGGTCCGCCGGCGGATTCGACCACGGCGGGGCTCCCGTCGGTTCCGGAGGCGGGGCGTCCGGCCGGGGAGGGTCTCGCGGCAAGGGCAAGGGTGGGAAGAAGGGCAAGGGCGGAGGGCGGGTGACCCCCAAGGCGCGCTGAGTCCGAGTCTGGGTCCGCTGCCTGGGCGTCGGCATCCAGCCCCGGCCTGCGCGGGTCCCCCTGCATTGGTGGGAGACTGTGCCGAGCACACGACGAGCAAGACGCTGACGTCGGCGATGGTGCAAGACACCCAAGGTGCCGACCACACCGAGACAATGCAGCACAAACTGCAGCAGATACAGAGGAGTGAGCCGTGGCCGTAAAGCTCCGCCTGGTGCGGATCGGGAAGAAGAAGCAGCCGACCTATCGCCTGGTCGCTGCGGACAGCCGCTCGCCCCGGAACGGGCGGTTCATCGAGATCGTTGGAACCTATGCGCCCCGGGGACGCTCGAGGGCCGAGCCCGACGCCATCGTGGAGATCGACAACGCCAAGGCGGTCAAGTGGCTCGCCCAGGGGGCGACCCCGACCGAGCGAGTGGAGAAGCTGCTCAAGCAATCCGGCGCGCTCGACGAACTGGCAACGGTCAAAGGCGCCCGATGACCGACGAACTTGCCCTCGACTCGCCGCAGGACGTCAACGTCATCGACGCCGCCGATGACGACCGCGATGACGACCTTGGGAACCGCATGTCCGGAGGGACGCCGCTCGCCGTCGTCACCTATCTCGTCAACTCGATCGCTTCCCACTCCGACGCGGTGGTGATCAACGCCGATGAGCGAGGGAACGGCGTCCGATTCCGCATCCACGTCGCTCCTGAGGACATGGGCCGGGTCATCGGTCGGCGCGGTCGCGTGGCCCAGGCCATCCGCACGGTGGTGGCTGCCGCTGGGGCCCGTGACGGGGTGCAGACCAGCGTCGACATCGTCGACGACTGAGAGCTGGCGCATGGCGGCCTCCACCGACGGTGGTGGGGACAGCCCGAACGGCGATGACCGGCTCCTGTCCGTGGGCGCCATCGTCAAGCCCCACGGGTTGCGCGGCGAGGTGGTCGTCCACCTGACCTCGAATCGCCCCGAGCGGCTGCATCCCGGCTCCGAGCTGTTCGATGCCAGCGGCCGGACTTACCGGGTGATTGCCGCTCGGCCTCACAAGGACCGCTACATCGTGGTCTTCGAAGGCGTGGCCACGGCCGAGGCTGCCGAGGACCGACGGGGAACCGAGCTCTTCGCTCGTCCGCTCACCGATCCGGACGTGCTCTGGGTCCACGACCTCGTGGGCTGCCGGGTCGAAGACGATGAGGGTCGACTTCTCGGCACGGTCACCGAGGTCCAGGCCAACCCGGCCAGCGACCTGCTCGTCCTCGATGGTGGCGGTCTCGTCCCGTTGCGCTTCGTGGTCGACACCACGCCGGGAGAACGCGTTGTGGTGGCCGTGCCCGAGGGTCTGCTCGAGCCGGGCTGAGCCGTGGGATCAGACGAGCCGAACGGCGACCCCCTGATGCCTCCTGACGGAGGTGACCCTCTGCCCGTTGTCCGGTTGCGGGTCGAGGTGTTCACCATCTTCCCCGACGCCGTCGATCGGTTCGCCGCGGTGTCCATCCTCGGCCGGGCCCGCAGCACCCAGCTGCTCGACCTACGCACCCATGACATCCGCGACGCGGCCGCCGGCGTGCACCGTTCGGTCGACGATGCGCCGTTCGGCGGCGGGGCGGGCATGGTGCTGGCGCCGGATCCACTGTTCAGGGTCGTCGAGCATGTGGCCGCCTCGGAAGAGGGGTTGGCCCGCCCGCTGTTCCTCCTGACGCCCTCGGGTCGCCGCTTTGACCAGCGGGTGGCCGAGGAGCTGGCCGCCACGGGCGGCTTCTCACTGCTGTGCGGGCGCTACGAGGGCGTGGACCAGCGGGTGGCCGACCACCTCGTCGACGACGAGCTCTCGGTGGGGGACTTCGTGCTGGCCGGCGGCGAGATCGCCGCATTGGTGGTGCTCGAGGCCGTGGTCCGCCTGCTTCCCGGGGTGCTGGGCAACGGCACCTCGACGGAGGAGGAGAGCTTCTCGGCCGGACTCCTCGAGTACCCCCAATACACACGCCCGGCCGAGTTCCGGGGGTGGGCGGTGCCCGACGAGCTCCGCTCCGGCGACCATGAGCGGATCCGGCGCTGGCGTCACGCCCAGGCGCTGGCCCGGACCCTCGAGCGGCGTCCCGACCTCATCGAGGCGCGGGGAGGGCTCACCGACGCCGAGGTGCGATTCCTGCTCGAGTTCGCCGAGGTCCTGGGGCTGCGGGACAGGGGCTATCCTGAGTGAGCCCGAAAATCCCGGCACATGCGGACGACGCCAGGGGGTCCCGAACCGGCGGGCTCTTCGCAGGACCGACCATCCGGCGACTGCGCACGAGCGTTTGAACGAGCGGCTGGGGAGACGCATGCCATGAACCCGACTGACATCATCGACCAGGACAGCCTGCGTGACGACGTTCCCGACTTCCGCGCCGGCGACACCGTGAAGGTGCACGTCCGGGTGGTCGAGGGCACCCGTGAGCGGGTGCAGGTCTTCCAGGGAGTGGTCATCCGCCGCCAGGGCACCGGTGCCCGCGAGACCTTCACTGTCCGCAAGGTCAGCTTCGGGGTGGGGGTCGAGCGCACCTTCCCGGTCCATTCGCCGGTCATCGCCCAGACCGAGCTGGTCTCGCTGGGTGACGTACGCCGGGCCAAGCTGTATTACCTGCGGGAGCGTCACGGCAAGGCGGCCAAGATCAAGGAGCGGCGGACTGCCCGGGACTGATCCGGGCCGGCCGGAGGGCCCGCCTGCTCGTGTCCAACGGGGCTGCGGGCCGGTCCCGGCATGCGTCGGGCTCTCCGGTTCGGCACGCCGATGAGCGAAGAGGATCTCGAGCGCTACGAGTCCGAGATCGAGCTCGCCCTCGTCCACGAGTACCGGGCTGTCGTGCCCCTCTTCGCCTACGTGGTCGAGACCGAGCGCCGTTTCTACCTGGCGAACGAGGTCGACGTGACGGTCCGCTCGGACACCACGCCTGCGTGCATGGAGGTGACCTTGAGCGACGCCTGGGTCTGGGACATGTACCGTCCAGCCCGGTTCGTACCCTCGGTCCGCATTCTCACCTTCCGTGATGTGAATATCGAGCGACTGCCGGACAAGGACCTGTGACCGACCGCGCCGGGGTGTCCCGGCGCGACACGGGGAGCCGAGGCGAGGAAGTGGCCGCTCGCTGGTATCTCGACCACGGCTACCGGGTTCTCGACCGCAACTGGCGTTGCCGCGACGGCGAGATCGACCTCGTCCTCTGCCGCAATCGCACTGTTGTGTTCTGCGAGGTCAAGACGCGGACCACTGATCGGTTCGGAACGGGCGCCGAATCGGTGTCCGTGGCCAAGCAGCGCCGCATCCGGCGCCTGGCCGGTCGTTGGCTGGCGCAGGAAGGGCCGAGCCGGGTCGGGCGAGCCGTGGAGGTTCGCTTCGACGTGGTCTCCATCACTGCCGGCCTGCTCGACGTGACCGAGAGCGCCTTCTGAGCTATCGACCAGGTGTCGACCGCCTCCCACCGAGACTCCCGTACCGCGGATCTCGTAGGCTCGACCTATGGCCGACCAATTCGAGACCTTGCTGGTCACACGCGGACGGGATCGCCACGGTCACCATGAACCGTCCGGAGCGCAAGAACGCGGCCAACGGCACCATGTGGCGGGAGCTGTTGGCCGTCTTCGACGACGTGGCCGCCGATCGCGAGGATCGTGTCATGGTGCTCACCGGTGCCGGCGACGCCTTTTGCTCCGGCGCTGACCTCGGCGACCCATCGGATGTGGCCGGGCGGCCCGGCGATCCCTACCTCGCCCAGATGCGGGCGCTCGGGGACGTTGCCCTCCGGCTCCACCGCATTCCCAAGCCGACCATCGCCAAGGTCGGCGGGGTGGCAGCCGGTGCCGGCATGAGCATGGCCCTGGGCTGCGACCTCGTGGTCGCGTCAGAAACGGCCCGCTTCTCCCAGATTTTCGCCCGGCGGGGGCTCACGGTGGACTTCGGCGCCTCGTGGCTCCTGCCGCGCCTCGTCGGCCTGCACCGGGCCAAGGAGCTCGCCTTTTTCGCTGACATCCTCGACGCCAACGAGGCGGCCGCCTTCGGCATCGTTAACCGGGTCGTTCCCACTGCCGATCTCGACAAAGTTGTCGACGACTGGGCTCACCGCCTGGCCGCCGGCCCCCCGCTGGCCCTCTCCATGACGAAGACCCTCTTGAACAACTCACTCAACCTCTCCCTCGACCAGTCGCTCGAGGAGGAGGCACGAGCCCAGGCCGTGAACTTCGCCAGTGCCGACACCAACGAGGCCCTGCGCGCCTTCATCGAGAAGCGGGAGCCGCACTTCATCGGCCGTTGACCGTGCTGTGTGGTGCCGGACCACACCCCAGGTTGGCCGGGTCTGTCGCTCGGTAGACGTAAGTGAGATCGCAGATTCGCTTATTTGCCCTGACGTCCGTCCCCATCCTTGTTGGACGATGGAGTTGCACATAGCCGTCAGCAAATTCGCCTTTTTGTCGATAATTGCTGACATTTCGACCAAATTCTAAATCGGCCCACCAGTGGTGACCACGCACCAGTCGCCCAGTCCCAGTGGCCTGTGACAGCCAGGTCGTAGCCTTCGGGATGGTGCTTCGAGCGGGCCTGCACCCGACCGGCGTCAAGCAGCGGCCCCTCCACTGACAGAAGGCGGTTCCGTCCTCACCGGGGCCGTCAACCGAAGCTGGAGGCGCCATGATCGCCGCCATCCCATCTGCCGTGGTATTCGGCGTCGAGGGCCGGCCGGTGTCCGTCGAAGTGCACGTGTCGAACGGACTTCCCGGGTTCACCATCGTCGGCCTACCCGACGCCGCCGTCCGCGAGTCCCGCGATCGGGTGCGGGCCGCGTTGCTGTCGAGCGGCCTGCCCTGGCCCCAACGCAGGACGACGGTCAACCTGGCGCCGTCCGGCGTTCGGAAGGGCGGAGCCGGACTGGATCTGCCCATTGCCATCGGAGTGCTGGTGGCGTCAGAATCGCTGCCGTCGTTAGCCGTGCGAGGCCTTGCATTCTGTGGCGAGCTGGGACTCGACGGTTCGCTGCGCGGTGTCCCCGGAGTCATGGCGCTCGCCGACGCAGTCCGCCCCCTTGGCGTGGTGGTCGCCGCCGAGGTCGCCGCTGAAGCAGCCTTGGCCGGTGCCGGCGAAGTGCGCCACGCCGCGACTCTGAGCGACCTCGTCGAGGCACTGCGTGGCGCTCGTCCATGGCCGGCTGCTGCCATCCGCTCGTCACGGGCCGCGAAAGTCGCTGCCAGCAACGACGCAGCTGCCCACCCCGCACCCGATCTTGCTGACGTCCGGGGTCAGTATTTCGCCCGCCGAGCCATCGAGGTGGCCGCGGCCGGCGGTCATCATCTGCTCCTGGTGGGGCCACCCGGCTCGGGGAAGACGATGCTGGCCGCCCGCCTCCCCGGAATTCTCCCAGATCTCGACCGGGACCGGTCCAGAGAGGTGAGCCGCATCCGGTCGGCGGCGGCGCTACCGATCACAGATGGGGCCCTGGTGCTGCGTCCGCCAGTGCGTGCTCCGCACCACGGCACCTCGGTTGTGTCGATGCTCGGCGGAGGGAGTCCCTGGCTTCGGCCGGGCGAGATCAGCTTGGCTCACGGGGGAGTCCTGTTCCTGGATGAGCTGGGGGAGTTCCCGGCCGTCGTGCTCGATGCGCTGCGACAGCCACTCGAGGAAGGAGTGATTCGGGTGAGCCGGGCGCGGCGGGTCGATCGAGTATCCCGCTCGATTCATGCTCGTGGCCGCCATGAATCCTTGCCCGTGCGGCGAGGGCGGGCCGCCGGGGTCGTGCCGGTGCAGCGA
Source organism: uncultured Acidimicrobiaceae bacterium (assembly GCA_963756195.1). Taxonomy (GTDB): domain Bacteria; phylum Actinomycetota; class Acidimicrobiia; order Acidimicrobiales; family RAAP-2; genus CAVSNH01. The sequence goes on along the minus strand of CAVWMT010000015.1, from coordinate 141,913 downwards.
TGGGGCACGTGCCCGCTACGCACGGCGGATCTCGGCACCCTTGCTGGACCGGTTCGATATGGCGATCCGGGTGGACCCTCCGGAGGTCGACGAACTGCTCGGCGGCGAACAGGGCGAGGACACGGCCACGGTGGCCGCCCGGGTGCGGGCCGCTCGTTACCGTTCGGCTGCCCGCGGTGTCACTGCGAACGCCGACCTACCGACGACGGCGCTGGCCAGAGAGGCACCCCTTGAGGTGGATGCAGCCGCGTTGCTGGAACGACGACTTCGGCAGGGGACCCTGACCGCACGGGGATACCAACGCGTCCACCGCCTCGCTCGCACCATTGCTGACCTGGACGATGCGCCGGTTATCGAAGCTGCCCACGCCTGCGAGGCACTCCTCTTCCGCGTCGAACGCACCATGCTCCTCGGAGAGCGAGAGTGACCGCCGGCGAATGTCCTCCCGTCATACCTGGCGGTGGGGGGGAGGCCGCCCATGCGGCTGCGGTGGCCGAGCTCCCCGGCATGACGCCGGCACGATTGGCCAAGCTTCTCGAGAACCTGGCGCCATCGTTGGCTTGGCATGCGATCGCCGCCGGGGTACACCCGGCCGATCCCGAGCGCCGGTTCCGAGCTGTGGCGTGCTCGGTGGAGGTGGCCGAGGTGGGTCGGCGGTATGCCGATGCTGGAGTGTCGATCCTGATGCGTGATGGCGGTGGTTACCCGGCTCGCCTGGTCGGGGACGGGGGACAGCCGGCTGTCCTCTTCGCCCGGGGTGACCCCGGGCTCACCGACCGCGGCCCGAGCGTGGCCATCGTGGGTACCCGATCGGCTACCGCCTACGGCCGCCGGGTGGCGGCTGATCTCGCCGGTGAGCTGTCGCGTGCCGGGGTCGCGGTCGTCTCGGGTCTGGCCAAGGGCATTGACGGTGCGGCCCACGCCGGGGTCGTACGGCGACTCGACCGGCGTGGCGCTCCCGTTGCCGTGGTGGGGACAGGGCTCGACGTCGTCTATCCGCGCCATCAGGCCGACCTGTGGTCGGCGGTGGCCAATGCCGGCACCATCTACTCGGAGTCGCCGCTCGGCACGCTGCCCCGCCCACGCGTGTTTCCGGCCCGCAATCGCATCATCGCCGGCCTCTCCGATGTCGTGGTGGTGGTGGAGTGCCATCACCGGGGCGGCTCTCTCTACACCGCAGAGGCCGCCGCCAGCCGCGGCATCCCGGTCGGGGCGGTGCCCGGGTCGGTGCGCAGCCCGGCTTCGGCCGGCTGTAACGCCCTCATCGCCGAGGGGTGCTTCCCGGTTCTTGACACCACTGACGTGCTGGCCGCCATCGACCTGGCCAGGTGCGACGCGGTGACGCCCCAGGGGGCGACATCACCGGCGACCGACGATCACCGACCGACCAGCTTGGCCACCCGCGTCGCCGGACGGTGTGGGCCGACCGCCCGTGCCGCCGCTGAGAGCGTCCGGGCCATGGCCGCGACCGAGGAGCAGCAACGGGTCTGGGACGCGGTGGACGATCATCCGACCGGCCTCGAGACGATCCTCCTCCGCACTGGCCTCCCCATTGCCGCCATCGCTCTCGCCTGCGAGGAGCTCGTCGCCCGAGACGCCATGGTGGCCGGTCCGGGGTGGTGGTCGCGAGCCTGACCGTGCGTCCCGAAGCGGGTCGGGGCTGGATCAAACCGAGGGGAAGCCGCCCGTCTGCCAACCGATGGCCGACGAGGTCACCGGTCCGGGGCTCGGTGGCGACCCGAGCACAGGGGCCGTGCAACTGACCAGATGGGTCTGGGCGCCGTACCAAGTGGCGGTCCCGGGCGAGTGCCACACCAGCCAGCAAACGCTGTCAGCCGATCGAGTGGCCAGGGTGATGGCGCCGGTGGCGGTCGGGTCGGTGGCGACACTCACGGTCGACGCGTCGGTCGCCGAACCGTCCACGTAGGTCACTGAAGGGTCGGCCGCCGACAACTGGGCGATGTCGGAAGTGTTCGAGCCGGAGCCGCCGTCTCCGCCGGTCGTGCCGCCAGCGCCGGTGCCGCCCAGCCCACCGACCCCGTCCACCGTTCCCGAGCCTGCCGGGCTGGCAATGGCCTCGAGAGAAGTGGTCAGCGCTTGCTGTGCCTGGATGTGGTCGGCCATAGCCACTTGCGGGTTGCCGGCACCCGAACTGGTCGACGATCCGCCTGAGGACAGGGTGGCGTCGACGGCGACCAGCGTCAGCAGGGCAGTGGCCACGAGGGCCAGGGCCGTGACGACCATCGAGAGCCCGGAATCGTCGGCCCGCAGTCCGGTTCCGTCCTGCTTTCGACGTCCGGCCATACGCCCCGCCACCTCCTAACTCGTCGACGAGGACCCACTGACCCCTCTTCGAGATCGGCGCGTCGGGCGGCTGCCTTGAGACATCGGACGGCGGGCGGAGCGGGTCCCTGACAAGGGCGGACGGCCGCTACGGTGCGTCGGGATGGCTGACGCAGATGGTGGGATCCCTCGGACCACACTCGGAATGTGGGTGGACCGACCGGCAGCTGGCGCGGCGACCAGTCCATGTCTCGACGACCTGATGGCCTTGGGCCACGCCCTTGAGGCGAGTGGTTTCGAATGGTTGTGGCTGAGCGACCCGGCTGTGGAAGGGACGTCTGCGGACCGGATTGACGACGGTGACGGCCGCGGCGGCGCCGAGCCGTTCACGCTGGCCGGGGCGCTCGCCGTCACCACCCGCCGACTGGGCTTCGGAGTGGTACCCGCCGTGAGTCGGATCCCTTCGATGCTGGCCAAGCTGACCACCAGCCTCGACGTGATCTCCCACGGGCGCGCCGCCCTCGGCTTGCGGCTTGACGAGTCGATTGACGGAGAGGGGATGGCAAGGACGACCGAAGGGTTGCAGCTCTGTCGCTCCATGTTCTCCGACGACTGCCCCAACTTCGCCGGCCGCTTCTACCGGATCGAGGGTGCGATCAATCGGCCGGGCCCCGTGCGCCCCGGCGGGATCCCGGCGGTCGTCTTCGCCGCCGGAGGGGTCGGCCTGTCAGGGGAGGCTGCGGCTGCGCTCCTCGACCTGGTCGACGGCGTGGTCGTGGAGGGGGAAGAGCGAGCCACGGCCAACGCGGCCAGGGTCTTGCAGGCTGCGGCCCGTTCGGCCGGCCGGCTGGCCGACGGAATCCGGCTCATCTGGGCCTCCCCGCCACTCAATGGGGCGACCGACATGACCCGGCTCGTCGTGGAGTCCCGGCGTCAGCGATCGGTGGGTGCCACCGGCGTCCTCGTGCGGATGGCCGGGCTGGCCACGCCGGCTGCGGTGGCCGAGATCGCAGCCCGATTGAGCGAGCCCCAGGGCGCCGCCTGAGAATCCTGCGACTGCATGACCACGGCGTCGGACCGCACCCGGTCCTTCCGGGCCACGGTTCGGCTGGAGGACCCCGCCGCGCGCCGCTGGTACCGTGCCGCTAATGCGCATCGGGGCCCACGTCCGGGCGGGGACGGGCCTCCTCCCCGCGCTCACCCGCGGCTGCGAGATCGGTGCCGAGGTGGTGCAGGTGTTCACCCAGAGCCCCAGGATGTGGAAGCCGTCGCGATACGCGCCCGAGCTACTCGCCGCCTATCGGGAGGCACAGGCAGCTCACCCGACGGTCCGCGCCACCTTCTGTCACGCCACTTACCTCATCAACGTGGCCTCCCCCGACCCCGCTATGGCGGCGAGGTCACGGGACTGCCTGGCCGTCAACTTGGCCGTGGCCAACGGCCTCGCTGCCGGCGGCCTCGTCCTCCACATCGGCAGCCATCGGGGAAGCGGTTTCGAGCGGTCACTGCCGGAGGTGGTGGACGCGCTCCTGCGCGCCCTCGACGACGCGCCGTTGTCGCCGGACGGCGCCGGACCCTGCCCGGTCCTGCTTGAGAACACGGCGGGGGCGGGAGCCACCATCGGCCGGTCGTTCGAGGAGCTGGCCGCCGTCCTCGAGGCGGCCGGTGGTGACCAGCGCCTGGGCATCTGTCTCGACACCCAGCATCTCTGGGCCTCGGGGACCTCGTTCGCCACCTTGTCGGAGGCCGACGCCGTGGTCACACACATCGAGGACCTGGTAGGTCTCGAGCGGCTCCGGTGTCTGCACGTCAACGACTCGAAGGTCCCGCTCGGGGCCAGCCGTGACCGGCACGAGAACCTCGGCGAGGGGACGATCGGTGAGGGGGGACTGGCTGCCCTGCTCGGCCACCCGCGCCTGCAAGCCCTGCCCGCCGTTCTCGAGGTCCCCGGCGACGGTGAAGGTCCGCGGGCCAAGGACCTGGTCAGGGCCCGCGAAGTCTGGCAGCTCGGTCTCGCCGCCCGCCGTTGAGCCTCCTCGTCAGCTCCGGGATTCCGTCCATCACCCCCTATTGTTCGGTGGGTGAACACCGTCATCGTCGTCCACCCGCAGGCCCCGATGCGCCTGGCGGTGCTCGATCCTCGGCGCGCTTCACCGCGGAGAGGAGTCGAACGTGAGCGATGACGTCCGCAGAGAGACCGACTCGATGGGGGCGGTCGAGGTCCCTGCCGACCACTATTGGGGGGCCCAGACGGCTCGCTCCCTACACCATTTTCCCATCGGCGACGACCGGATGCCCACGCCCCTCATCCGGGCCTTCGGCATCCTGAAGGAGGCGTCGGCCAAGGTCAACGCCGACCTCGGCCAGATGCCGGCCGACAAGGCGAAGCTCATCGCCTCTGCCGCCCGCGAGGTGTCCGACGGACGGCTCGACGACGAGTTCCCGCTGAGCGTCTGGCAGACCGGTAGCGGGACTCAGACCAACATGAACGCCAACGAGGTCATCGCCAACCGGGCCATCGAGCTGGCCGGTGGCACGCTCGGCTCGAAGGACCCGGTCCACCCCAACGACGACGTGAACATGTCCCAGTCGTCCAACGACACGTTCCCCACGGCTATGCATATCGCCGCCGTCGAGGAGATCACTCGCCGGCTCGTTCCGGCCATCCGGCGGCTGCGGGACGCGCTGGCGGTCAAGGCGTCGGAGTTCGACGGCATCACCAAGATCGGGCGCACCCATCTCATGGATGCCGTGCCCTTGACCCTGGGCCAGGAGTTCTCGGGGTATGTGGCTCAACTCGACGCTGATCTTTCGCGCATCGAGAGGGCGCTCCCCGACCTCTACGAGCTCGCCCTGGGCGGCACGGCCGTGGGTACCGGTCTCAACACCCATCCCCAGTTCGGTGATCGGGTTGCCGCGGCCATCGCCGAAATCACCGGCTTGCCGTTCACCTCCGCCGCGAACAAGTTCGCCGCTCTCGCCGCTCACGACGCATTGGTGGCCATGAGTGGGACACTGCGGGTCCTGGCGGCATCGCTCATCAAAGTGGCCGACGACCTTCGATGGCTGGGCTCTGGGCCGAGGAGCGGTCTCGGCGAGCTCATCCTCCCCGAGAACGAGCCCGGCTCGTCGATCATGCCGGGCAAGGTGAACCCGACCCAGAGCGAAGCCATGATCATGGTCTGCGTGCAGGTTTACGGCAACGACTCGGCCGTGGCCATGGCCGGCTCGCGGGGCAATCTCGAGCTCAATGTGGCCAAACCCGTGATCGCTCGCAACGTGCTCCACTCGATCCGGCTGCTCGCCGACGCCGCCGCCACCTTCACCGACTTCTGCGTGGTGGGGATCAAGCCCGACCGAGACCGCATCCGGGCCCATCTCGAGAACTCGCTCATGCTGGTCACCGCCCTGACGCCGAGCATCGGCTACGACAAGGCGGCCGAGGTGGCCAAGAAGGCCCACCACGAAGGGACCTCCTTGCGGGAGGCGGCGCTCGCCCTCGGCTATCTCACCGCCGAGGAGTTCGACCGGAGCGTCCGGCCTGAGGAGATGACCCACCCGTGACCGACCCTTGGGCTCGGCCCGTGACCCGGCCGGCGGCCCACCGGTGGCGCCGTCCTCGGTGGCCCTGACCGCCGTCGACCTTGCCGAGGTCGACCTCTGCGACCTCGACCTGTTCATTGATGGCTTCCCCGACGACGTCTTTGCCACCCTGCGGGCGGCGGCTCCGTGCTGGTGGCAAGAGCCGTCCCCGCATACACCCGATGGGGTCGGGTTCTGGGTGCTGAGCCGGCACGCCGACATCGCCGCGGCGGCCGCCGACGCCGCCCGCTTCTCCTCCGAACGGGCACCGGGCGCGGATGGTGGCGGCACCATCATCCAGGACCTGCCGTATGGCTTCGCCCCCGGGGTGCTCCTCAACATGACCGACGACCCCCGTCACCATCGCATTCGGCGGCTCCTGACCCCGGCGGTGGCGCCCCGGGCCCTCGCCACCATGGCCCCCGAGCTGCGGGCCCGGGCCCGCCGCATCGTCGACGCCATCGCCGATCGGCGCGCCTGCGATTTTCTCACCGAGGTGGCCGTCGAGCTCCCCCTCCAGGCAGTGGCCGCCCTGCTCGGGATCGATGAAACCGACCGGCACATGCTGCTCGGCTGGTCGAGCACCATCCTCGACTACGAGGGTCGGGAGCTGGGCGAGACCAGCGAGGGGGCGGCGGCGTCGGCGGCCTCACTCTCCGCCTACGCCACCGAGCTCGTCGCCTCCCGTCGTCGTCGTCCCGGAGACGATCTGCTCTCCACCCTCGTGGGCGCCGAGGTCGAAGACGCCGACGGTCGGCCGTCACCCCTCTCCGAGCTGGACCTCGTCATGTTCTTCAACCTGATGGTGGCGGCCGGCAGCGAGACCACTCGGAACTCCATCGCCCTCGGCATGGTGGCCCTCATCGAACATCCCGACCAGCTGAGCGACCTCACCCGTGATCGGTCCCTCATGGACGGGGCGGTCGAGGAGATCCTTCGGTGGACGAGCGCCACCCTCTACAACCGGCGGACGGCGACGGTCCCCTTCGAGCTCCACGGCCGGATGATTGCCGTGGGCGACAAGGTGACGCTCTGGTGGCCGTCGGCCAATCGAGACGAGGCAGTGTTCGATCGCCCGTTCGACTTCGACATCCGGCGCAGTCCGAATCCGCACATGACTTTCGGCCACCGGGCCCATTTCTGTCTGGGAGCCAACCTGGCTCGGCTGGAGATCGCCGTGCTGTTCGACGAGCTGTTGGACAGGCTCTGTAACTTCGAGCTCACCGGACGGGTCGAGCGGGTGCGGACCAACAAGCACGCCGGCGTGTGGCGTGTGCCGCTCGCATTCTCGGAGCGCGCTCGATCCTGACGAGGACGGGCTGCCAGGCCCGGGGTCAGCGCAAGAAGCGGGTTCCGCTCAGCCTGGTCAGCTGATGCTCGACAGTGACCGGGCCCCGGAGGGGGCGACGGGCGTCGTCCCTTGGTTCCAAGCCGTGAACTGGACGACACCTCCGTTGCTGCCGGTTTTGATCTCCTCGATCGGATAGGCGGTGCCACTGGTGGCCACCCACAAGGTGCCCTGTGGCGAGTGGAGGGCCAGCGCGGGCTGACCGTCGATCGTGCCCGTTGATCCCTTGGTGACCGTGCCCGAAGGTTTGGTGATCTGTTCGGCCAGGCTCGAGAGCGTGAAGCTGTTCCCCACCCCGATTTGTGAGTCGGCGCCGTACACCCACTTGCCGGCGATCGCTCCGGCAGCCTGAGCCGACGCGCCCTCGGACTCGTAGAAGCTTTGGGATGCGTTCAAGTAATCGGTGTTGCCGATCCTCACCAGCTTGACGGTCGCACCGTTCTCGCTGATGGTGCCCTGGAAGTCGCCATTGGAGAACGTCGTGAGGTTGAAGGTGGCCTGCTTGCCACTCGATTCGATCTTCCCCGTGATGGTGGCCGAGGTGGCCGAGGCCAGAGCGTGTTTCACGGCGTTGAGGACCTGCGTCGGCGAGTCCCCCGATAACCCGTTGGAGCCGGAGCTACTGCACGCAGCCGCAACGAGTGCCACACCGAGTAGAGCGCTCGGCCATGCGAGTCGCTTCATGGGTTCCTCCAATCACGACGGCAGACCCGGATCCCCTCCCATCCGCCGCGCCGCGTCGTCCTTCGACCGGCTGCCGAGCATAGAAGCCGGCAGGCGACGGACCGCGGACCGTGAAGTCTGCCCTGCACAGCCGGGACCGACCGTGCCTGAACGGCGGCGAGCAGGTACAGCGCCCCTCGTTGTACCCGGAGACGCGAAACTCGAGCGGCACCACGGGGCAGGAACGTCGTCCCGGTCTTCACCGGGGGGACCGCCGTATACTGCCGCCCATCCGAAGCGGTCGCCTGCACCACCGGGACGATACGAAGGTGGACCGTATCGAGACCCGTTCGCACACAGGCACCGGTTGTCCCCGCCGGCCCAGGAGCTGAGGGAGGTCCATGAGCCAACCACCCGACGGCCAGCGCATCGCGCTGTGTGACGGCACGTTCTACAGCGGCGATCCATTCCCCGCCTTCACTTGGATGCGCGACCATGCCCCGGCCTACTTCGACAAGGACGCCGGAGTGTGGGGGATCACCCGCTACCAGGACGTGAAGGACGTCTCCAAGGACCCGGACACCTTCTCCAACGCCGGGGGCATCCGGCCGGACAGCGATGCGCTGCCCATGATGATCGACTTCGATGCCCCCGAGCACGTTCGTCGCCGACGTCTGGTGAGCGAGGGCTTCACCCCGCGCCGTATCCGGGAGAGCGAGGGCGGGATCAGGACCATCTGCGACGAGATCATCGACGAAGTGTGCGAGCAGGGCACGGCGGACTTCGTGGGCGACATCGCCGCCCCCCTCCCCATGATCATGATCGGCAACATGCTCGGGGTGGCAGCCGAGGACCGGGCCACCCTCCTGCAGTGGTCGGACGACATGCTGAAGGCGCTGGGCTCGCCCGATCCGGGTGCCATGGAGGTGGCCGCGCTGGCCGCCGCCGAGTACGCCACCTATATCACCGCCGTTGCCGACCACCGCCGCCGAGACGGGAAGGACGACGACCTCATCGGCAGCCTCGTGCACGCCGAGATCGAGGGCGACCGGCTCGACGAGTCGTCCCTGATCTACGAGTCACTGCTCATCCTCATCGGGGGCGACGAGACGACCCGCCACGTCATCTCGGGCGGGATGTACGAGCTGCTGCGCCATCCGGATCAGCGCGACCGCCTGGTGGCCGACCGGTCGCTTCTGCCCGGCGCGGTAGAGGAGATGCTGCGCTGGGTCTCGCCCATCAAGAACATGGCCCGCCGAGTGACCCGCGACGTCGAGCTGCACGGGCAGACGCTGCAAGAGGGCCAAAAGCTCCTCCTCCTCTACCCGTCGGCCAACCGGGACGAGCGGGCCTTCCCCGATCCCGACCGCTTCGACATCACCCGCAGCCCCAACGACCACCTGGCCTTCGGCTTCGGGGCCCATTTCTGCCTGGGCAACCGGCTGGCCCGCATGGAGCTCACCGTGATGTTCGACCGGCTGCTCGAGCGCCTGCCCGACATCCAGCTCGCCTCCGAGGCCGAGCCGCCCATGCGGGCGGCGAACTTCGTCTCCGGCTACGAGACGATGCCGGTGGTCTTCACGCCCACCGAGCGCCTCCAGAACTCGCCGGCCCGCCGCGGGCCGATCGCGGCGGCGACGCCGGCGCCGGCGACCGGCGGCTCCCGGTGAGTGACCCCGTCCTGTCCGAGGAGGAGGTGGCTCGTGCCCTCGCCGCGCCCGACGGGCCGGCATGGGAGCTAGTCGGGGGACAGCTCGTCAAGTCTGTCTCCTGCGGCGATTTCCGTCGGGCGCTCGCCTTCGTCAACGATGTCGGCCGCCTCGCCGAAGAGGCCAATCACCACCCGGACATCGACATCCGCTACAGCCGGGTCACCTTGGCTGTGATGACCCACGACGCCGGCGGGATCACTGCCCGGGACCTGGACCTCGCCCGGGCCATCGACGCGGTCGCGCCGGTCCCGTAGTCCCCGCCGTCAGACCCTTCGGGGTCGGGCTGTGCGAAACGGCTCAGCCGACCGGCAGGTCCCAGAGCGGGAACCAGCGGGAGAGGTCGGACTCGATCTCGAGGTCGTCGGCCAGCAGGCTCTTGAGCCTGAACTCCTCCTCGGTGTCCCGCTTCTCCGTACCGGTGGGCACGAAGGGATAGAAGGTGCCCCGCTTGAACAGGTAGACGAGGAAGGCCGTCGAGGCTCGGACGGTGCCAGGACCGACAGTGAGCTTCGGGTCGTCTCCCGTGCCGGCATCCTCGGTCGATTCGCCCGAGCCGGCTACGTCGCTGCCCCCAAGGGAGCTGAGGCCGAAGACCGAGCACAAGAGCTGCGGCCCCCAGCCTGCGTCCGACAACGAGGAGTTGACCATGTGCACCTGGGTGACCAGCTCCTCGATGTCGGCGTCCTCGACGACTAACCACTGGTAGCCGAAGCTGTCGCTGACCTTGCGCAGGGCGGTCCCATCCATGCCGAGGAGCTTGACCACCTCGGCCTCCATGTCCCCGAATCCCTGGCCGCTGGGGGGCTTGTAGGACACACCGGCCCGGCCCGAGCAGGTCATCCCGGCCGCGCTCTGCAAGGTGATCGAGGCCGACGGCAGCGCGAAGAGGGCGTCGAGGTTGGAGGGGACCGGCTTCGTGCGGCCGAGGATGGTGTCGAGCAGGCCCATCAGGCCGGCGTGAGGAGGGTCACCGGCCGGCTGGCGGTCGGATCACGAGGGGCGACCGAGCTCGGCCTCGATGGCGGATAGCTGGGCCAGGCGCTTGTCGAGCGAGGGATGGGTGGAGAAGAGGGTCGAGAGGCTCACCCCGCTCTTGGCGATGGCCGGGGTGAAGAAGAAGGCGTTGAAGCTCTCGGCCGACCGCAGATCGCGGGTCGGGATCCTCGACATCTCGCCGGTGACCTTGACCAGGGCCGAGGCCAGGGCCGAAGGGCGTCCGGTGAGAAGAGCTCCCGAGCGGTCGGCGGCCAGCTCCCGGTAGCGGGACAGCGCCATGGTGAGCAGGAAGCTGATGGCGTAGACGAGGATCGAGACGGCGAGGACGGCCAGCTCGACTAAGGCGGCGTTGTCCTGGCCGCCGCCCCGGCTGTTTCCGCCACGCCCACCGCCGAAACCGCCCATGAGCCCTGTCCAGAGCATGATCCGCGTGACCATGCCAGCCACCATGCCGAGGAAGCTGGCAATGGTCATGACCGCCACATCGCGGTGGGCGACGTGGGAGAGCTCATGGCTGAGCACGGCCTCGAGCTCGGGCTCGTCGAGCCGGCGCATGAGGCCGGTGGTGGCGCAGACCACCGCGTTCTTGGGGCTGCGACCGGTGGCGAAAGCGTTGGGCATGTCGACGTCGGCGATCGCCACTCTCGGCTTTTTCATGTCAGCCATGGCGCAGAGGCGGTCGATGACGCCGTGCAGCTCCGGTGCCTGCTCGGGGGTCACGATGTGCCCGTGCATGCCGAAGAGGGCGATCTTGTCGGAGAACCAGTACTGGACGAAGAGGATGACGGCGGCGAAGACGAGCACCACCGCGAAAGAGACGCCGACAGCGATCAGCACTCCGATGACGGCGCCGTAGAGGAGGACGAGCATGAGACCCGTCATGAACATCCGGACGGTGAGTCCGTGATCGGGAGGGATGTGGCGGGCGGTGCTCATAGTTCGACCTTCATGATCCCATCCGCGTCTGCTCCGGGGTCATCGCCCCCTGGGGCTGCGGTCACGCGTCGTCGGTTCCAGGTTCGCTCGAGTCGGAGAGCAGGGCCTCGGTCTCGGCCAGAGTCGCATCGGCGAACGGCACGACCAGGTCGGAGGGGGCGAAGGCGTCGTCGGGGACGGCCTCGCCGGAGCGCCGGACACCGTCGGTGAGAGCAGCCAAGGACTTGGCGAAGGCATCCTCGTCGCCGGCTTCGACGGCGGCCAACAGATCACGGTCGAGGGCCTCGAGACCGGCACGCTCGCTGTCGGGGACGGTGTACTGCCCCTCGCCGAGAATGCGGACGATCACGATCCGGAGTCCTGTCCGTCGGCTGGGCCGATCTCTCCGGCCGGGGCTGCCTGGGAACCCGAGCCAACCTCAGCCGCCGGCGCCCCGGCGCCCACCTCGGCCTTGAGAGCGGCGAGCTGGGTGTCGACCGAGGATTGGGTCGAGGCCTTGTCCAACTGGGCCTGGATGTCGTCCACCGGATTGGTGAGATCGGTGAGCGCACCGGAGGAGATGAGCTCGTCCATGGCCCCGGCCCGGGCCTGCATGCCGTCGATCTTGTCCTGAGCACGCTGCATGGAGAGCCCGGCATCGCTCATCGACTCCGAGATGCCGGAGACGGCCTCGCCGATCTTGGTCTGGGCCTCGGCGGCAGTGTACGTGGCCTTCATGGTCTCCTTCTTGGTGCGGAAGGAGTCGACCTGGGCCTGGAGCTTCGAAGCGGTGGCGACGAGCTTCTGCTCCTGGGTGGCCACCTGCTCGTGCTGGGCCTGCAGGTCGTCGAGTTGCGGCTGGATGGCGGTGCGGCGGGCGAGGGCTTCGCGGGCCAGATCCTCGTTTCCCTGGGTCAGCGCCGCTTTGGCCTGGCTCTGGAGCTTGTCCCCCTGAGATTGGAGCTGGGTGGCCTGCAGCTCGATGCGCTTCTTGGCCGTGGTCACGTCGGCCACGCTCCGGCGCACCTTCTGCAGGCTCTCGAGCTGCTTCTGGTAGGAGAGGTCCAGCGACTCGCGGGGATCCTCGGCCTTGTCCAGGAGTTTGTTGGCCTTGGCCTGGAAAATCCCCGACAGGCGCTTCATGACGCTCATGGCACGGTCCCTTCTCGATCCTGCCCCTGCAGCTTAGGGCCTACCTGCCCGGTAGCGTGATCGACGTGTCACCCACTCCATGCCTGCTCACGGTGCACGCGCACCCCGATGACGAGTCGTCCAAGGGGGCCGGGTCCGTCGCCCGATACCACGCCGCTGGCGTCCGTTGCGTCCTCGTGTGCTGCACCGGCGGCGAGGAAGGGGACATCCTCAATCCAGCCATGGATCGGCCCGAGGTGCGTGACCGGATGCCTGAGGTGCGACGCCAAGAGCTCGAGGCGGCCACCCGGATTATCGGGTACGACGAAGTCGTCATGCTCGGCTATCGGGACTCGGGGATGCCCGACTCCGAGGCCAACGCCCGTCCCGATAGCTTCGCCCAGGCACCGCTGGAAGAGGCCGTGGGCCGGCTGGTGGCCATCATCCGCCGGGAACGTCCGGAGGTCATGGTCATCTACGGCGACGAACAGTCCGGCTACCCGCACCCCGACCATCTGCGTGTCCACGAAGTCGGCCTGGCCGCCTTCCGGGCCACGGGGGACGGTGACCAATTCCCCGAGGCCGGGCCACCTCACCAGCCCGACAAGCTCTACTACACGATGTTCTCGGTGGCCCGCTTCCGTGAGATCCACGAGAAGTTCGTGGAGCTCGGTCTCGAGTCGCCCTTCGACGCCGAGTGGCGCAAGCGCTGGGAGAAGGTGCGGGAAGACCCGCCGACCACCTCCATCGACATCTCCGATTTCGCCGACGTCCGCGGGCGGGCCCTCCTCGCCCATGCCACCCAGGTCGACCCCAACTCGCCGTTCTGGTTCGGGCTGCCGCCCGAGGTCATGCGCACCATCCATCCCCATGACGACTATCACTTGGCACTCGTACGCCAGCCCGACGGATCGCTCGCCCCGCCACCGACCGACGCCGGCGTGGAGACCGATCTGTTCGCCGGCCTGCCGGCGGTCGACCGAGTGGCTTGAGCGGTCGGGCCGCAAGCCGGCCGGCACCCTCGATAGCATCCACCCGACGCGCTCGGGACACGAGGTGGTGGTGGTGAGCAAGTGGCTGTCGGACGAGTGGTTCGACGAGACCAGGGCTCTCTGGTCCGGTCTTCCTCTGCCCCCGGGCCTCTCGGCTCGCATGCAATACGAGATCAGCGGGGGTCCGGAGGGCAGCTTCTCCTACTACTGGGTGATCGAAGACGGGCGCCTGGTGGACAACGGTCCAGGGCCGATTCAGGAGCCCGACGTCACCGTTACGTTCACGTGGGACGACGCCCGCGCCGTCCACACCGGTGATCTCGACCCGAACGTGGCCTTCATGCAGGGTCGGATGAAGGTGGCCGGGTCGATGGGCGTGATGATGACGCTCCTGCCGGCCACCAACACGGACGAGTACCGCGATCTCCGCCGGCGGATGGCCGCAGTCACCGAATTCTGACCGGCGGCAGGGGGAGGCCGCGGCCCGGCGGAGCTGGAAGGCCTTCGCCCGTGCTGCCCGCGCCGCCGAGGAAGGGCAGGTGCACGGCCCCCGCGCTCTGCAAGAGGATGAGCGTCACTGCCGCCGCGATCACGACCATCAGGAGCATGACGAAGACGGGTTGGACCCGGGCCCACCCGACGGTGCCAGGACGGCCCAGGCGGGCGAACAGGCTCCGCCGAGCGCCGACCCCAAGCGCGGTCGTCACCGACGAGGCACCGGACAGGCCGCGATGGCGGACGGCGATGGATGTGATCCTCACCGCGATGAGCCCGGGATCGGCGTGGGGGAGCAGGAACCGGAACGTGCCGCTCGGCGTCCGGATGTCGATGAGCGCCCCGGCCTCGACGTGGGGCAGCGATCGGTGTCCGGCTCGACGGTCGTGCCCGCCTCGGCGGTCGCGCCCGCCTCGGATGGCTGGTTCCCGGACCGGTTCGACGGCGCCAAGGGGGTGACCGTTGGCCTCTTCGGTACGACCGTGCGGTGGTGAGCGCGGCGGGAGGCCGGGATCGACCCACCATTCGGGGATTGGCCCGCCGGCCCACGGCTCGACGGCGTGGGCCGAGACCGACGACCAGGGGAGCACCCGCGGCGCATCACCTTGGCGACCGACCAACCCGATCCCGTCGTCGCCGAAGGCCAGGGCGTGCACCACAACCGGGGGGTTGCCAGCCGAGTCCAAGAGCAGGAGGCCCCGGAGCTCGAAGGGTTCTGGCGCCGATGGAGTTGCGGTTTCCGACGGTTCTGGTGCCGGTGCCGAGGAGCCGAGGCTCGAGGCGCCGGTTGCCGACTCGTCCCCCACGACCAGGTGCGCTGCCATCAGTGCCCGAGGATACCGGTGGGCGAGCCGGCAACCCTGGTCGCCCGTCCGACCGGCCACCAATGCTGCGGTTGTTTCGCCCGGCTCAACTCCCGCGCATGGCGTCGCGTAGCGGCCGGTAGCCGATGAGGGTCACGCCGGCGTCGGCCACCACGCCGTCGAGGCCGCGGTCGACGGCGGCGAGCACGTGGTCGGCCACCCGTGACGGCCACTCGGGCGTGATGGCCCGCAGCTCGGGCGTGTCGATGGCCGGGTGGAGAGCGAGCTCGGTCAGCCCACTGGGCAGGCCCGCCAGCAAATCGGTGAACGATTTCCGCGTCGCCGTCGAAGGCAGGGTGACAAACCGGTCAGCAAAGAGCACGCCGGCATCCTGGGCCAGCCGGCGTACCGGGAAGCCCACGTTGGGCTCGGCGGTCGCCCCCAGCAGGCCGACGGGGAGCGAGAAGTCCACGGCCAGCTCCAAGTAGATGTCGAAGAACTCGGGTCTCATGAGCAGCGCGTCGAGCCGGCTGTGCAGGTGGCTGATGTCGAACCCCCACAGGACAGCGCGCTCGAGCTGGGCCCGGCACTCCCGGCGAACCTCATCGAGATCGGCATGGTCCCAGATGTCGTCGAGCGTGCGCGGAAAGCCGCCATCGCCGTCGAGCAGTGACGGTGCCTGGGTCAGCGGGCCCCAGCGGTAGCGGTCGTACTCGGCGTTGAGGGTCAGGCTGACCCCGACGTCGTCGCCCCGGAAGTTGCCGGCCGACTCGCGCGCCCAGGGGGCGGGAACGACGAGCGAGGCGCTTGTCCCGATCCCGTTGCGCAGCGCGTCGTAAACGCCGACGCTCGACGCGTGACAGAAGCCGAGGTCCATGCAATTGACGATGAGCAGCTTGGCCTCGGGGCCGTAGCCAAGGCGCTCCAGCACGGACGACACTGAGCAGACCGTAGTGCCGGGGTCAGGCGGCTCGATCCTCGGCCGAGGCCACAGCCTGGTCGGGTCGGGTTCCGGCGCCAGGGGGAGCGGGGGCGGTGGGCACCTCCCGGCCCGGCACCGGCGCGGTCAAGCGCGCCCGGGCGGCTGCCACCCCGGCCCGACCCACCCGGCGGGTGTGCTCGTCGAGTCGCCACTCGCCGGACGGGTTGCCCGACGGCGGGGCCGAAACCTCGTCCAAGGGCAGCTCAGGCTGCACGGTCCGCCTTTGCGCACGATCGCTCCACATGAGGACAGCATGCTCCGAGGGTGTAATACGGGGGCCATGAGCGACCCCGGCGACCCAGCGTCTGTTGCCCCGCCCGGTCTCGCTCGGCGGTATGGGATCACCGTGCCCTTCGACGGAGTGAGCCTTACCGACCACCGACGCTGGTACGAGACCCTCGCCGACCTGGGCTACACCGATGTCTGGTCGGCGGAGACTGACGGCGTCGACGGGTTCACGCCCCTCGCCCTGGCTGCGGCCTGGACCCCGCGCCTGCACCTTGGGGTGGCGATCATCCCCGCCTACACGCGGGGACCGGCTCTCGTGGCCCAGAGCATCGCCGGCATGGCCGAGGCGGCCCCGGGGCGGTTCACCTTCGGCCTCGGCACGTCCTCCGACGTGATCGTCTCACGATGGAACGGCATCCCTTTCACCGAGCCGTACCGGCGGGCCCGCGACATGCTCCGCTTCCTGCGGGCGGCCTTGGCCGGCGAGAAGGTGGACCGCGACTTCGATACCTTCTCTGTGCACGGCTTCCGGCTTTCACGGCCGGTTGAGCATCCGCCGCCCCTGCTGCTCGCCGCCCTGCGGCCGGGCATGTTGCGCTTGGCCGCCCGCGAGGCCGATGGCGCCATCCTCAACTGGCTCTCGGCCAACGACGTAAAGAAGGTGGTGGGCGAGCTCGGCGATGGCGGGACGGTGGCCGCCCGCATCTTCGTCTGCCCATCCGAGAACGCCGAGGTGGCCCGGGCCGTCGGCCGCCGCATGATCGCCGCTTATCTGAACGTCGGCGTCTACGCCGAGTTCCACCGGTGGCTGGGACGCGGGCCGGAGCTCACGCTCATGTGGGAGGCCTGGCAGGCCGGCGACCGCAAGGCCGCCCTGGCTGCCATCCCCGACTCGGTGGTGGACGACCTCGTCGTCCACGGATCGTTCGACGAGTGCCGGGCTCACGTGGGCCGCTACGTGCAAAGCGGTGTCGACGTCCCCTTTGTGGCCCTCGTACTCGCCGGGTGCACGCTCGAGGACGCGGTTCGGGGTCTGGCCCCACCCTGGCCGCCGGCCTGAACCGGGCCACTCTTTAGTCGGCCCGGTAGCGGGCCACGATCTCCACGTCCATGTCCCGAACCTGGTCGGCGAGCTCCCGGCCGAACCGGGCGAGCTCGTGGGCCAGGCGATCGTCTGAGATGGCGAGGATGCGGACGGCCAGGAGAGCGGCGTTGCGGGCGCCGTTGACGGCGACGGTGGCCACCGGGATCCCCTTGGGCATCTGCACCATGGCGAGCAGCGAGTCGAGTCCGTCCAGGTTGGCCAGCGCGATGGGCACCCCGATGACCGGCAGGGGGGTGGCGGCAGCGACGACACCGGCCAAGTGGGCTGCACCGCCGGCCGCGGCGATGATGATCTTGATTCCTGCGTCAGCGGCGCCACGAGCGAAGGCGAGGGTGTCGTCCGGAGTCCGGTGGGCGGAGAGGACCCGAACCTCGACAGGGACGCCGAATGAGCGGAGGGTCTGGACAGCATCGTCCATGGTCGATGCGTCGGAGGAGCTTCCCATGATGATGGCGACGGACATGGCGTGCATTCTGGCCGACGGGCGGCCGGCCGGCCATTAGAGAGCTGACCGGCCATGAGACAGCTGACCGACTATGACAGCCGACCGGTTATGCGACGGAGGTGGGACGGAATGGCACCCCTGGGTCCCACCTCACCTGCCGTGCTTTGATGAGGGTTCGTCGGACCGCTCTGGTGACTGGTGAGCGGATCGGTATCGTCCTGGCGAGGACGACGAGGAGTCGAGGGAGGCACCGTGCGCATCGGGGTCATGTTCGACACGGAGCAACCGTTCGACGAGATGGTCGGACAGGTGGCGTCGCTGCGGGACGAGGGCATCGAATCGGCCTGGTCGTCCCAGATCTTCGGCTACGACGCCCTCACTGCCCTTGCTGCCATCGGCCGCGAGGTGGACGGCATCCGCCTCGGGACGGCGGTGGTGCCCACCTACCCCCGCCACCCGGTGATGCTGGCGGCCCAGGCGCTCACCGTCCAGGCGGCCACGGGAGGGCGCCTGACCTTGGGCGTCGGTCTCTCGCACCAGATGGTGATCGAGAACGTCTTCGGCCAGTCGTTCGAGCGTCCCGCCCGACACATGCGCGAGTACCTGTCCATCCTCATGCCGGCACTGGCTGGGGAGCAGGTGAGCTACGTCGGGGAGACGCTGCGGGCGTCCACCTTCGGCCCCCTCCAGATCACGGCGGCGGCGCCCGACGTGCTGGTGGCGGCTCTCGGGCCGACCATGCTGGGCATTGCCGCGCGCATGGCCGCTGGCACCATCACCTGGATGTGCGGACCGGCCACCATCGAGTCGCACGTCGTCCCCACCATTCGGCAGGCGGCCAGCGATGCTGGTCGGCCCGAACCCCAGGTCGTGGTCGGCCTCCCGGTGTGCGTAACGAGCGACACAAAAGGGGCCCAGGAGCGGGCGGCAACCGTCTTCTCCCTCTATGGACACCTACCCTCGTACCGGGCCATGCTCGACCGTGAGGGAGCGAGCGGTCCCGCGGATGTGGCCGTGGTCGGAAGTGAGTTCGAAGTCCGAGCGACCCTGCACCGCCTGGCCGCGGCCGGTACGACCGAGTTCTGCGGTGCCCCCTTCGGCTCCGAGACGGAGATCAGGGCGTCGATTGCCGCGTTGGCGAAGATGGCCGATTGACGGTTGGTTGCTCCTATCGGCGAGCACCGCGTTGAGTGGACAACGTCAGCGCCTGACGCGGGAGGGGACGGCGTCAGCGCTTGACGCGGGTGTACTTGAACTCGTTGAGCTCGGGATGATCCTCGATCAGGTCGAGCACCCGTTCGATGCGGTCCCGACCGCGCTCGTTGTCGCCATCGGGGCGGTCCATGAGGCGGACGAAGACGGCCCGGTCGTCGACGGTGAAGGTGGGCACGCCGAAGACCTCGAGGGAGGCGACGGCCTGCTCGTGCTCGTCGCGGACGACCTTGGCCGGCCAGCCAGAGTCGACTTCGGCGAGCACGAGGTCCGCGTCCACTCCGGAACGGGTCAGCGCATCGCTGACGACGGCGCGATCGCGTAGGTCACGACCATCGTCGTGGCGGGCGCCGAACAGCGACCGGTGAACGGCGGCGAACTGCTCAGGCAGGCGGTCGCGGGCGACCACGCCGGCGGACAGCGCCAGGAGGTCGGGTTGGGAAGCAGGATCCTCCCAAGCTGGCGTGCCACCCTCCGGCACGTGGGCCTGGTTGAGGAAGAAGGGGACGAAGGTCACCTCCCAGTCGGCGCCGGCGTCAAGGCCAGAGAGGACGTGCTCGTGGCCGTTGCGGGCGAAGGGGCAGCGGTAGTCCCAAGTGACGGAAAAGCGACGACTAGCCATGACAGCACAAACGCCGGTACCAGGGGATCCATTCCGCTTCAGCGGAAGGGGCCAACTCAGCGGAAGGGGCCAACTCAGCGGAAGGGGCCAACTCAGCGGAAGGGGCCAACTCAGCGGAAGGTGCGACCGACGGCCCCGAGGGCCAGGCCGACGGCCATCCCGCCCAGCACATCGGAGGCATGGTGGGCGCGGAGGTGGAGCCGGCTCAGCCCCACCAGACCAGCTGCCGCAAACCGCGCCGCGGTGGTCACCGGGCGCTGCCCATCGGCCATCACCGTGGCCGTGCAGAATGCGGCGAGGGTGTGGCCGCTCGGGAAGCTGCTCGACGTCGGCTGGCGGACAGGCACGTGCCCAGCCCGGAGGGTGACTTCCGTCCGCGCCGGCCGCGCTCGCCCGACGGCCGATTTGACGGCCCCGTTGACGAGGCTCGAGCTGATGCCGGCGATGGCCAAGTCCCGGATGGCCCGCCTTCGGTCCTGTCCCGGGTGACGGGCCCGCCACGCAGTCTCGAGGGCCCAGGCCAGGCCGTGATCGCCGAGCCCCGCGACGACCTTAGCGGCGGCATCGATAAGCGGCCGACCCCGATAGGGCTCGAACCAGCCGTCGACTGCGTCGTCCATTCTCGCGATCCACGCCGTGATGGAAGGGGGGAGCCGAGCGGACGCGGAGATTCCGGTGCCGACAAGGGGTGACGCTGCGCGCCCTCCCGGGTCCCGGCCGACTGGCGCCGTCGGTCCCATCGGCTGCGCCGGTGTTCGCGGCCGTTCCTCTCCGTTGGCCACTGATCGACGGCCGTCGACCGCGCTCACCACCAGCGCAGGCGGGCGCCCTCGGCTGTCCCGGCGGTGGCCATCCTCACGCGGCTCCGTCCAGGGCCGGCCCGAGGACGTAGGCCGCTTGCGCGGGATCGCCGCCGAAGGCCGGACAGAAGCTGCGGAACCGGCAGAAGTTGCAGAGTGGCGACGGTCGAGGTTTGAAGTCACCGTTGGCGCAGGACCGCTCGATGGCCGACCAGACAGCACTCGCCTTGATCCGATGACCGCGCAGCGCCTGGTCGGTGGGCTCCGCCACGATAGTCAGCGGCTCCTGCAGGTGGAGGAGCTTGACCCGGACCGGTGGGCGGCCGAGCACCTCCCGCGCCAGCAGAGCGTAGAGATGGACGCCGATCAGCTTCGACTGCTCGAACATCGGCGACGGCGCCCGACCGGTCTTGTAGTCGACGATCTCGAGAGATCCGTCGTCCAACAGGTCGAGGCGGTCGATGATCCCTCGGAGCCGCATATCCCCGACCTGCGCCTCGAGGCTGAGCTCGATGCCGATGGGCGTGATCTCGTCCGGGTTCTCGAGGCGGAAATAGTTGGCGACCAACTGTTCGGCTTCGGACCGGAATTGGATCCGTTCGTCCGGCTCGAGGCCGAGGGTGAGGAAGTCGGGGTCCGACTGCAGTTCGACCCACGCTTGCTCGAGCTCCTCGAAGGCGGCCGTGGGCGAGCGGCTACCGGCGGGATGGTGCCAGAACAGGCGCTCGAGGACCTGGTGGACGAACGTGCCCCGAACCGTCCAGACGGTGGGGACATCGGCCAGGTGTTCGATGGCCGTGAACCGGAAGGCCAGCGCGCAGTCGCGGAAGGCTGTGACCTTGGACGGTGAGAGCGATCGGGGCGGCTCGTACGGCACGCCGACCACACTACGGCTCGGGTGTGTCCGATTCGGGGAACGACCTCCGGACGGAGCCGGCCACCGCCTCCGGGTCCTGGAGCGGTCCGAAGTGCCCGAGACCGGAGATGACCTCGACGCGGGCACGGCGAAGGCGGGCGGCCTCCGCGTCGAGGAACGCCGGTCCGAATGAGTCGGTCAGCTCCCCGCAGGCCAACACCACGGGGCAGGCGACCGATCCGAGACACGCGAATGCAGAATGCGACGCGCCGTGGCTGTAGATGGCCGCCTCGTCCTCACGCCGGCAGCGAAGGCGGACGGCCAGTCCGTCACCCCCCTCGTGTGACGGGATCGGCTCGAGGCCTTCCTCGACGTAGAGGCGAAGCACCTCGGGGTCGAAGTCGCGGAACGGGGGTTTGACCGAGAAGTTCACGAAGGCGTCCTCGGCGGAGGGAAATGTCTCGCGCCGACGGCGGGCACCAACCGACATGGGGTTGTCTTCGAACGCCATGGCCGGCCACGAATCGGCAAGGATGACCGGCTCGAAGCAGTACAGCGCGTCGAAGGTCCCGGGCCGGTCCTCTTCGGCAAGGACGAGGGCTGCGCCACCGCACGAATGGCCGAAGGCCAGCGGGTGCGCGAGACCCAGGTGGTCGACGGCCGAAGCGACGTCGTCCCCGAAGCCCGACCACCGGAAGTCGCCGTCCCGGGGCCGCTCCGAGCGGCCGTGGGCGCGAAGGTCGATGGCCCAGCAGTGGTGGCGGTCGGCAAGGAGTGCTCCCATGGGTGCGAGCACCGCCGCACAGAATCCGGTGGCGTGGACGAGGAGGAGATCGGATCCCGCTCCGCCGAGGTCGTAGGCGGCGACCCGGGTGCCGTCACGGGTGCTCACCCAGTCGACGGGGTCGAGGCGGGTTTGCTCCGGGCCCACCCTGCGGACGGTAGTCGACATCACCGAACGGCTAACGATGCCGGCGCGGCCGCCATCGCCCCCGCCACCGGCAGCCATGACCCGGCAGCCATGACCCGACAGTGCGGCGGTGGGAATCGGTCCTCGGGGAGTCCGCATGCGCCGGCACCTCGGCGGCAGCGACTAGAAAGTGGCGGCGATGGAGCATTTCCTCGAGACGTGGGGCTACCTCGCCGTGTTCGTCCTGAGCTTCATCTCGTCGATGGGGCTGCCGGTAGGGGCCGAGGTGGCCATCATCTACGGGGGCGTGCTGGCGAGCGGACAGGTCCCGGGCGAGCCTCACCACCTGATGCTGTGGGCGGTCATCGTGGTGGCGGTGGCGGCGGAGCTTTTGGGTTCGCTGGCCGGCTACCTCATCGGGTACTACGGCGGTCGCCCTCTCGTCGACCGGATCGGGAAGTACGTGCTGCTCACTCACCGTGACCTCGACCGGGCTGAGGCCTGGTTCACCCGACGGGGCGAGCCATTCGTCCTCTTTGGCCGCTTCATCCCGCTCCTTCGCTCGTTCGTCTCCTTCGCCGCCGGCCTCGGGGAGATGGCCATTGCCAAGTTCGTCCTCTTCACGCTCGTCGGCAGTGCCATCTGGTGTACCGCGCTCACCAGCCTGGGCTACTCATTGGGCTCCACCTACAACCATGTGCTCAAGGCGTTCAACGACGCCGGATACGTGGCTGCCGCTCTGGCCGTGATTGCGGTGGTGGCCCTCTTCTTCCATCGCTTTCGAGTCGTCCGCGAGGAGCGCGGTCGTGCCTGACCCGACGCGACGCGTCAGGAAGCCAGCTGGCAACTCGGCAACCGGCAACACGGCGACAGGGCAGTTAGCAAGTGGGCACATCGAACGGTCGGATCGATGGAACGGGCTGCGCCCCGGAGATCCCGTCCGGGTGACAGGTGTGGCCATGCGCGGCGCCACATGGCGGTTCCGGGCCTACGTACGCAACCTCCGCAACGGGCACGAATCGGTGGAGGTCGTGGGCGGCCGCGTGGGCGACCGCACGCTGCGCTCGTTCAGTCCTGACCGCATCTTCCCGGCCGCGGGATCGCCGCCGCGGGTGGGAAGTGGTCGTCCCGCCGCTCGCCTCCCCTCATTAGCCGAGGCGCCGCGTCTGCCGCTCGAGTGAGCTGCCCGGAGGAAGCCAAGAGCTAACCCGGTCCTATTAAGGTGCCTACCAAATGGCCACGGTTATCTTCTTCCACGCGCACGCCGATGACGAAGCCATCGCCACCGCCGGCACCATGGCGGCTCTCTCCGATCAGGGACACCGAGTCGTGCTGGTGACCGCCACCGGCGGCGAGCTTGGCGAGATCCCCGACGGCTTGCTCTCCGAGGGCGAGACGCTGGCCGATCGCCGCCGGGCGGAGCTCCAAGAGGCCTGCCGCATCCTCGGCGTCCACCGACAGGTCTACCTCGGCTACCACGATTCGGGCATGGCCGGCGAGGCAAGCAATGGCGAGTCTCGCTCCTTTGCGGCGGCGGATCCAGACGCCGCTGCCGGGACCCTGGCAGACCTCTTGCGAGAGGAGGAAGCCGACGTGTTCGTCATTTACGACGAGCACGGTGGCTACGGCCATCCCGACCACGTCCAGGTGCACGAGGTTGGCCGGCGCGCGGCCGACCTGGCCGGGACCCCCATCCTCTACCTGTCCACCGTTGACCGCGACCGGTTCCTCTCCATGTCCGAGCAAGCCGATGGATCGGTCTGGGCCCTGCCAGAAGAGCAGAGACGCGACATGGAGACGATGGGCGAGCCTGGCTGGCGGATCACCACCGAGGTCGACGTCCGTCCGTGGATCGCACGTAAGCGGGGCGCCATGCAAGCCCACCGGAGTCAGATCGCAGAAGACAGCTTCTTCCTGTCGATGCCCGAGGACGTCTTCGCCGAGGTGTGGGGCAGCGAGTGCTACATCCGGATACGCCCGCCGCGCCCGGATACCGACGAGGGGCGGGAAACGGGGCTCGTGCTCGAGACGGATCGAGGGGCGCAGGCACGGACATTGTCCGCCGCTGAGGAACATCCGTGACGCTCGCCACCGGGTCCTCCGTGTCCACGGCGGTCGCCTGGGTCGTGGATGAGCGCCGGCTCGAGCTCGCCGCCGGCGCCGAGGGCTACGTGCTTACGAGCTCATTCAGGGTAGATGACAACGCCTACCTGCTGATGGTGAACGCCGGAGCCGCGCCGGCCGGTCAGAACTCGGTATAGGCCTGGATCGAAACCACCCGGTTTCGCCCCATCTCCTTTGCCCGATAGAGCGCCTGGTCGGCACGCTCGATGAGCGACATGGTGTCCTCCATCCCGTCCCAGCTGGTCAGACCGGCCGAGAGGGTCACACCGAAGTCGGACACCGAGTCCCTCCCGCCGCAGCGCAAGCTGTCCAGGAGGTGGTGCGCTCCGACGAGATCGGTCTCGGGCATGATCATGCAGAACTCCTCACCGCCGTAGCGAGCCACCATGTCCTGGCCGCGGACATTGGAGACCATGACCGCGGCCACGGTGCGCAAGACGGTGTCGCCAGCCACGTGCCCGTGGCGGTCGTTGTATGCCTTGAAGTGGTCCAGGTCGATCATGGCCAAGGTGAGCGGCGTGTCCGCCCGGAGGGCGTGGGCCATCTCCACCTCTATGCGCTCGAAGAGCCGGCGGCGATTGGCAAGGCCTGTGAGTGGATCGGTGCGGCTCTCGTTTTGGAGGCCGTAGACGAAGTTGGCCCGGCTGGTGGCCCGCAGGAAAGCGGAGCCAAGCAGCTCGGCCGCCTCGGTCGTGCGGGGATCGCCCTGCATGTCGGCTCCGGCCTTGGTGAGGACGAGCACCAGCTCCCCGTCCACGGAATAGCCGACGGGGATCATGCAGTGGTCGACCTCACACACAACCGCGTCCGTGCGAAGGGCCTCCGCCAGCCCGGGAAGGGTGGCCAACTCGGCGCAGACCGGGGCATTTTCCTCGGGCCATGCCATGACCATCACGAACCGGTCGAGCGCCGAGTTGCGAACGAACACAGTGACGTGATCCACGGACACGATGGAGCCGACGAGTGGGAGACCCTTGGCCAGGACGTCACGGGTGGAGTCCGTGTTGCAGTCCGCGTTGAGCTCGACTTCGTCGAAGGCCTCGGTCAGGCCGGTGATCGCCTGCCTGATGTTGACATCGCCGGCCAGCGATCCCACGGTCCGTGAGCAGATGAGGGTGATGATGGCGACGGTGCAGCCATAGATGATGAGGGAGACAACGAGGTCGGTGCCCCGCAATCCTTCTTCCCAGCCGATCCAGGCAATGAGGACCAGGGCGTAGAGGCCGGTGACAACCTGCATGCGCCGGTCGCCGATGATGCAGACGAACACCACGCCGATCAACATGGCCGGCGTGTAGAGCCCCAGTCGGTCGGCGGCGGCCAGCTCGATGCAGGCCAAGGCGGTCAGGGCCAAGCAGACGATGGCGAACCACAGGTTGGCCTGGGTGCGGAGGCTCGGCTGTCCCCGGGTGAGGGCGGCAAACATGGCCATGTAGACGATCGAGACGAAGATGCAGGCCCCGGCGGCGGCCAGGTAGCCCCATCGCACCGACTGGTGGTCGACCAGTGTCACCGTGATGAGGACAGGGATGACGATGGACTCGGCGACGAGCCCACAGGTCAGACCCTCGTGAAGCTGCCGTGGCGTCGGTCGCTCGAGGTCGAACTTCACGGTGCTGATATCGGCCCCGAGCAGGGCTTTCTTGACCGCTGAGGGGCCCGTGGTGTCCATCGGCGGGGAAAAGCCCAGGTCAGCGACCCATCGACCGACTATCCGGTGACCATGGGTTGGATGCACCCGTGAAGTGTTCTCGGGGTCGGCTCGAGGCGGTCGACCAGTCGGTGAAGATCAGGTCGGTGAGGTAGGTGAAGTGGTACTCGGTCACTCTTCGAGTTCACCTGCACGCGTCGCGCGACATTCTGTGAAATTGACCGGCCCGCCCATGGCGGTTCCGCGGGTCCCATTGTTAGAGTCCATTGTTGCAGGTCAGGCGAATGTTCGGCTGTCCGTAGCCGCCGGTGCGGGCAGGAGTAGGAGTCACAGGGAGGGCAGGCCCGCCGGGTGTCGGATCGTGGCCAACGGTCACCGTTCTGGAAGTCGTCGGCCGGAACCTGACCGAATCCTGTGTGGTGCACGGTCGTACCGGCTTCGTGCACTGTTTCCGAGGGACGGAGCCTGTACCGGCTGCGTCCCTGGGGCATGGGCTCGCCGAGGCGACACTCGGGGCAGGGGGATTCGACTCGTCACGAAAGGACGGGCCGAAACGGAGAGGGGCGGCCCGAGGGGCCACCTGGGAAGTTGAGGAGAGACTGCAGATGAGAGGAAACCGATTGCCGGGGATCCGCCTGGTTGCGTTGGCCGGTGTTGCTCTGCTCGGGGCCACCACGCTGTTTGCCGCCGACTTGGCCGTGCCCTCGGCTGCATCAGCCGCACCGATCAGCGAGAACTTCGCCGGCTTCCTGTCGGGTATTGGCTACGCACCCTTCACAGTGACCCCGGGTATCTCGCAGCCGAGCACCGTCCAGCCAGAAGGCACCTACACGATGTCGGTGTCCGCCAGCACGGTGACCATCCCCACCACGATTGCCGGTTCCACGGTGAACTACATCGACAACTTGCAGTACATGTTCCCGGTACCTGCCGGAGCGACATTCCAAAACGGCCTGGCCAACAACCTCCGGTGGTCGTCGACTGGCCCCAGCACCAACAACGGCATCTATACGGCCAGGTATTGCACGGGCAACAGCGGCTCGACCTGCTCGGCCACCGCCCAGTCGGCGACCTTCCTCGGGAACACCTCGATCCCCTACATCCAGGTGTGCACCGGGGTCAACCACATCGACGGTGGGGACACTCTCCAGCTGCCGGCGTGGGAAGCCAACTTCACGGTGACCGGTGCGCAAGGGAGCCAGATCCTGCAGACCATGAGCGAGGCGGCTGCCAACGTGCAACTGGTCGGCCATGCCGGCCTCTTCTCCGTTGCTTGGTATCCCTCGGTGACCTTCTCGGGCACCCCGACGTCACCGCCGGCTTACGAGTTCCAGCCCCTGGCCGCCACCAGCGTCGGGGTGCCGGCTCCGGCCGTCACGGCGGTGCTTCCCAACTCCGGTCCGGTCTCCGGCGGCAGCACTGTGGTCATCCACGGCACCAACTTGTCGAGCCCGACCCGGGTGCTGTTCGGGTCGACGCCGGCCAGCTTCGTGAGTCAGAACTCGGACGCCGTGCAGGCCGTCTCCCCGCCGAGCCCGGTGGGAGCGACGACCGTCGACGTCCGTGTCTTCACCTCGACCGGTGTGACCTCGGTGACCCCCGCTGACCAGTTCACCTACACCCCCAACCCGGTCGTGACCGGGGTGAGGCCAAGCACCGGTCCACCGGACGGCGGGACGCGGGTGACCATCACCGGTGAGCAATTCACCGGCCATGGGGCAGTGTCGGTGCGTTTCGGGAGTTCGTTGGCGAGCAACGTCGTCGTCAACTCGGGCACCTCGATCAGTGCCACATCGCCTCCGGGCAGCGGAACGGTGGACGTGCGGGTCGGCAATTCGCTGGGTGAATCCGTGACCAGCGTCCAGGACCACTTCGGCTACCTCGACGGTTACTGGTTCGTGGCCGCCGACGGCGGCATCTTCGCCTTCCCACAGACCCCGGGCGGGGCACCGTTCCACGGGTCCATGGGTGGCCAGCCGCTGAACAAGCCGGTGGTAGGCATGGCGTCCACGCCCGATGCCAACGGCTACTGGCTGGTGGCCTCCGACGGCGGCATCTTCAGCTTCGGCGACGCCGGGTTCTACGGGTCGACGGGCAACATCGTCCTCAATCAACCCATCGTGGGGATGGCTCCTACGCCGGACGGCTTCGGCTACTGGCTAGTGGCCTCCGACGGCGGCATTTTCGCCTTCGGCGACGCCGCCTTCTACGGATCGATGGGTGGCCAGCACCTCAACAAGCCGGTAGTGGGCATGGCTGCCACACCCGATGGCAAGGGTTACTGGCTGGTGGCCTCCGACGGCGGCATCTTCAGCTTCGGTGATGCCAAGTTCTACGGCTCGACGGGCAACATCGTCCTCAACAAGCCGGTGGTGGGCATGGCATCGACACCTGATGGTCATGGGTACTGGTTGGTCGCCGCCGACGGCGGTCTCTTCGACTACGGCGATGCTCCGTTCCTCGGTTCGACGGGCAACATCGTCCTCAACAAGCCCATGGTCGGTATGGCGCCGACTCCTGGTGGCGGTGGCTATTGGGAAGTGGCCTCCGACGGCGGCATCTTTGCCTTCGGCCCGCCGTTCTATGGCTCGACGGGCAACATCGTCCTCAACAAGCCGGTGGTGGGGATGACCTCGGTCGGCGGCTGACGCCGTCCGGCGCAGCCATGCAGTCATGAAGGCGGACCGGAGCGCGGCTCCCGGTCCGTCACATGTCTTGACCCCCGACTTCATACTCGGCACTGAGGTACTCAGCTCCGACCAATTCTCAGGCGTCAGTTCCCGGTGTCGCCGCTGAGCTCTTCATTGATGATCACCTGACAGAGATCGACACATTCATCACAAATGAATACGCCGTTCGGTCCTGCGATGACCTTCTTCACTTCCTGCTGTCGCTTCGTGCAGAACGAGCACCGGACCGAGTTGGGTGCCATGGCAGAAGGCTATCCGGGGCAGTGCAGAGGCGGAGTTGGCGGGTGATTGTCTTGGAGTGTGCCGAACCCGTGAAGGGAGTCAGCCGAGTCGCGGCAAGCACGATTCGGTGCAGGCCTAACATGGCGGGTGTGTCCACGTCAGGTTTGATGGAACTGGTGGGTTGACCGACGACCAGGGTGAGTGCAAAAGAGTCAACGACTGGTTTGCATCCGCCCAGCAGTTAGATCGGGATAAGCCGGTGCTTGTTGTCCACGCCGGGGACGACCTCCGAGCCGCCGCCCAGGAAGACCACAGGCGAGGCACGCCGAGGGGCAAGGCCTATGTGCGGCACCTACAGGAGCTGACGATTGAGCAGCCGGAGCTCGGCATCGCCGTAGCCAGGAAGCTCGGTTTCGAGCATATCGTCGAGGACTTGCTGAACGGGATCTCCGTCGAGGGAGTCCCGGAATCGGACCGGACGGTACTGCCATGTCACCGACCGCGCGGCACCGGACCCGACGTCGGGGTGCGGGGATCCTTGTGGTCTCAGCACTTGTTCTACTCGTCGAGGCGATTGTCGCTGATGGTCTGGCGTCAATCCTCCTCTACGTCTGGACCGCGGTTGGCCTTGGCCTCTTTTTCGTCGGTGGCTATCTGGTCATGCTCAAAGAGTGAGTTCGGATGCCGAACACCGTGTCACGACTTGTGTCCTGATGCTCCGACGCCTTGACTGAGGGCGGCAGTTCGTTTCGAGATGGCAAGTCTGAACTGGCAAGTCTGAACTGAGTCGGCTGGCGCCAATGGTACAGCGTCGTTGTCGCGTCAGAGCCCTGGCCCGGCAGCAGAGTTATCGGCAAGGAGCTGTTCCAGGTTCGAACTGGCCGGTCCCATCGTGGCGAGAAGGCGCCCCAGAGCAGCTTGCTTCTCCGCATCGCCGGGACCGACACTCGCAGCTCCGGACGTTGGGTTCAGGCGTGACCGATCCATCCATTCCCGGATCCGATCGTCGCCGAACCATTCCATGCGGACTCTCAGGTCTGTCAGCAGGTTGCGCGGGATATCGACGAGATCACCGGTGATGGGAATCGGCGAGCAGATCGAATTCTTGCGGTCGTCATCGTCGCACACGAGCTCGATGAACGCCGTCAGCGCGGCGCTGTAGGTCGGCAGTCCACCGTAGACAACGTATTGCAACGTGATCCTGTCACGGTCAAAGATCGGCACCGGCGGGCGATTGGGAATGCCGCGCGCCGTGCAATCCACATAGAGGCAGCCGGGCCTGGTGGGAATCGTCCCGTTCTTCAGGACTAACGCTTCTCGATCGATGCGGACGACGTGGCCGAGTCGGATGACATTGGTAATCTTGCGCAGCAGCTCGACCTCGCCGACAGTCGTGGTGGCTGCCCGGAACATCGTCGGCCAGTGGTCCTGATCGACCCGCAACAGCTGCCCGGTCGCTTCGAACCCTTGAACGATTCTTCGACCGACTTGGCCTGCGCCACCACCTCGAGTTGGGTGGCGAAGCTGCTCAGCGTCTGGACGCCACCCTGGAAGCTCGCCCTGTTGAAGTACCAGGCGTCCCGCGGTCGTATCCAGACGATCGCCGACGGGTCAACGCCATTTTCGAGGAGCCAAAGACAGGCGTCCGCACCGGTCTTTCCCGCCCCGACGATCACGTAGGCGGCATGGAGGCAGTCGATCCACGCCAGATCGTTGACTGGGACGAGCTCGATGTCCGGTGCCGCCGGGAAGGGAGAGGGCTCTGTCGATGGGACACACGACCCGACGTAGCCGGCGTCGACGACCTTCCTGCGGGCCCGCACCTCCGTCTGACTACCGTTCAGTAGAGAGGTCACCCGACCGTCCCCGGTGTACTCGCTCATGGGGAAGTAGCGGACGCGGCCGGACGGTTGGAACTTGTCACGCAGCACCCGGTCGAAATAGGCACGGACCTCGTTACCCGATGCGAGCTCGTACATTCCCGCGTTCGGACCGCGCTCGTCCTTTGTCCCCCTACTGAGCTCGGTCGAGTTCACCCCATAGAACGTGGCGGGTTGGTGCAGGCGGACGAACGAATAGGCATCGTTCCAGTGCCCACCCGGATGCGCTCGCCGGTCTACCATGATCACGGAGGCGTCGGACTCGGCCAAGATGACGTCGACGAAGCTCATGCCCACGGCTCCGCCCCCGATGACCACGTAGTCGGCCTCGAATGGGCCGTTACCCGTCATATACCGGCCCGGGGACCTTCCCTGTCATGGCCTGGCCTCGTACACACTGTTGAACGGCGTTGATGCCACCTTCTGGAACCGGCCGAACCCGGCGTCGGTGACGATGTCTCGGATGCGGGCCTCCCCGGCCTGGGCCCCGAGGGCCAGGCCGACCTCCTGGGACAGCGAGCACGGGGTGCAAAGCAGCGTGGAAAACGCGTAATAGGCGCGGCCCACCGGGTTCAGGTTGTCCTCGATGTGGTCGCCGGCCGCGGGCTCGACGATCATCCACGTACCGTCGCCGGCCAACGCTTCCCGCACGTGGGCGGCAGCCCCTGCGGGGTCCCCCATGTCATGCAGACAGTCGAACATCGTGACGAGGTCGTAGCCGTGGCCGGGAAACGACGAAGCTGGTGCCCGCTCGAAGCTGACCCGCGTGGTCACGCCGGCATTCTCCGCCCGTTGCCGGGCGGTGTCGATCGAGCCGGCGTGGTAGTCGGTGCCGACGAAGGTCGAAGCCGGGAAGGCTTCGGCCATCAGCACCGTCGATGCCCCGTGGCCACAACCGACGTCGGCCACCGCGGCGCCACGCTCGAGCTTGTCCACCACACCTTCGAGCGCAGGCAGCCACTCGGCCACCAGATGCGCGTTGTAGCCAGGACGGAAGAACCGTTCGCAGCCTTCGTGGACATCGTCGACATGATCGTGCCACCCGATCCCGTCACCAGTGCGGGCTACCTCGGCGATCCTGGGCGAGTCGATCACCGAGCCGATGGCAATCTGGAAGAAGCCCGGAAGAAAGGCCGGGCTCGATGAGTCGGTGAGAGCCACAGCCTGCTCGGGCGGCAGCACGTAGCGCCCGGTCACTGGGCTGTAATCGACATAGCCGCCCGCAGCCTGGGCGTTGAGCCATTCCCGGACATAGCGCTCGGCCGTACCCGTCCGCTCTGCCAACTCGTCCGAGGTGAGCGGGCCTGCTCCCGCCATCGCACGATAGAGACCGAGCTTGTCCCCGAGAACAACGAGAGCGGAGTTGAGGGTGGCACCAACCTCGTCGACCACCTTGAACACGAATGCCATGAGCTTGTCGGCGTCGACGGTTGCAGGCTCGTTCATCACGGTCATCGGATTACCTCCTTGTCACCTTCATGTCTGATGGGCGAAGCGTGGTAGCGCTCCTGGTTGCGCCAGGCGCACGGTCGGAGGGGTCAGTCCCCCGTGGACGGGTCGATCACGGTCGAGACACGGCTGATCGTGTCAGCCGGGAATCCGCCACACCGGGCGTGCTCCTGCAGGATGTCCTCGTCGGAAGCTACGTAGACGCAGTAGATCTTGTCGTCGGTCACATAGCTGGTCAGCCAGCGCACATCCGGACCCAGCTCCGCGATGATCTTGTTCGACTTGCGGCTGAGGGCCTGCAGTTCGGCGGCGCTGAGCTGCCCGGCCCCCGGGAGCTCACGCTCGATCATGTACTTGGGCACTGGGGCCCCCTTCCCTTTGGCATATCGAGGGTTCCTCGATTGGATACCCACAGTATGGTATTATCCATACCATGGGTATGGCTGTCAAGGGAGCGTCCGTGCCGAGGACGCGTGCGGCACAGGGCGCGACGACGCGGGCCGCCCTAGTCGCCGCGGCACGCCGGCTCTTCGGCGATCACGGCTTTGGTGCCACTTCGCTGGACGAGATAGTCGCCGAGGCCAACGTGACAAAGGGCGCCCTGTACCACCACTTTCAGGGCAAGGAGGACCTGTTCGCCGCGGTCTACGAGGAGGTCCAGCGTGAAGTCTCCGACCAGGTGGTCGCCGAGTTCCTCCGGCCGGACCCGTGGGACGCCCTTGTGCTGGGGTGCGAGCTATGGATCGACGCCAACCTCGACCCGGTCGTTCAGAGGATCGTCATGCGTGACGCCAGAGCGGTCTTGGGCTGGGACAGGGTGCGGGACGTCGAGGCTCGGTACGGAGCAGTACCACTACGTGGGGTGTTGCGCAAAGCCATGCGCCTAAAGAAGATCCGCACCTATCCTCTTCGCCCGCTCGCGTTGATGGTCATGGGCGCCCTGAACGAGGGGTGCTTTTACGTGGCCGACGCCGACGACCAGGTCGCGGCCCGCAAGGAAGTGCGAACCTTGCTTACGACGCTTCTGGCCGGCCTCGCGACCGACGACTGCGAAGGCGAGGGTGCGTGACCGGTCGAAGACTGCGGCCCACTTGCCGCCCGTGTAGCTTGTGGCCGAGCAATCGTTGACGGACATGGCTACGACCACAGCAGGCTGACATGGCCCTCTTCCTCGATCGGCACGATGCCCCGGGTGCAACTGCTTCGGCCATCGCGGCCGCGCACGAACTCGACCTCTCCGTTCAGGACAAGTACGGAGTCCGGTACGTCACCTACTGGTTTGACGAGGACCAAGGAGCAGTCTTCTGTCTAGCCGAGGGACCCGACCGCGAGTCGCTCGAGGCAGTTCACAGAGAAGCCCACGGCCTGGTAGCTGACAGGATCATCGAAGTGGGTGAAGGTCCCGTCAGTGCGTTCCTCGGTCCGCTCCCCCAGCACCCCCTGGGTGAGGCATACATCGACTCCGCGATCCGCGCGATCGTTTTCACCGACCTGTGCGACTCCACGCAGCAGACCCAAGAGCTCGGCGACGAGGGATTCATGACGGTTCTTCGCGAACATGACGAGATCGTGCGGAGAGCATTGTCCTCAAAGGGTGGTCGCGAGGTGAAACACACGGGCGACGGGCTCATGGCCTCGTTCACCTCGGTGTCGGCCTCCATCGAGTACGGAATCGAGATCCAGCGCTCGTTGCGACAGCGGAACGAGGAGGGTCAGCGACCCATTGAAGTTCGCATCGGTATCAGTGTCGGTGAGCCAATCACCGAGCGTGGGGACCTCTTCGGAGCGACGGTTCAGCTGTCGGCTCGACTGTGCGCGATCGCCACCCGCGGGGGCATCGCCGTCTCGACTGCGGTGCGGGAGCTGTGCGTGGGCAAGCGGTTCGAGTTCAATGCCATGGGTGCATTCAACCTCAAGGGATTCCCGGAGGCGGTCCCGGCATTCGAGGTGCAGATTCCCAGCGTCTGACGGGCTGTCGCCGTCTACCGCTTGGCATCGGTGTGGTCACGCAGAAGGTGAGCCCAAGAAATGACCCCGCCGGCACCTGCCGGGAGCGCTACGTCTCAGCCGAGGACCTTGAAGCTCATGTCGAACAGCTGTACACGTCCATCCCGCTCGCAGGGTCCTGGGCCGAGCGTCTGCCTGAGGAACTCGACGCCGAGGTCATGGAATGCCAACGTGCCGATGTTGCCCAGCGAGAGCTCCTGACCCTACGCATCGCCAAGGCCGAGACCGAACGGAGCAAGCTGCTCGACGCCTACTATGGCGGCGCCATCGACGTCCCCACCTTCAAGGGCGAACAGGCCCGCGTCGGCGCCGACCTCGCCACGGCCAAAGATTGGCTCGCCGACCTCGACGCCAACCTCAGCGAATGGCAGGAGATCCTCGAACTCGCCGCCACGTTCGCCACCCGCCGCGGGCGACGCCTACCGGAAGGCCAGTGCCCGAACCCGTCGGCAGTCCAACGCGGCGGTGTCCACGCGCCTCGACGTCAAAGACGGGTGGCTCTGCCATGAGGAGTACCGGCCACCCTTTGAGGACAGCTTCAACGTGCCCGAGTTCGAATACGGATGAGCGGCGATGTGAAGCCTCGGTACCCGGGCGTGTACCTGGGCGAGTACCCGGGCGACACGAGAGCGGCTGACGGGAATCGAACCCGCGTCATCAGTTTGGAAAACTGAGGCTCTACCATTGAGCTACAGCCGCACGAACGAGATGGCGATCTTATCTGCGGCGCCCCGGCTGGCGGCGGTGGAGCCTGAATTACGACGCCGGCCAAATCGGTTCGTCGACCCGGAACCCGACGGCGTCTCCCCAGTGATTGCGGAAGCTGACTTCGTGGACCGGTCGTCGAGGGGCGATTCCCCACCGGCCAGTTGGATAGCCGAAGCTCACACAGCAGGCCATGACCCACTGCTCGTCGCGGGGCACACCGAGGATCTCGAGTACCTGGTCGGGGCAGAGGTAGCTCATCACGACGGTGAGGGCGCTTCCCACGCCATGGGCGCGGGCGGCCAGCTGCGCGCTCCACACCGCTGGAAAGATGGAGCTCCCAGTCGGGTCGGCCTGGACGAATGCGAACAGGAAGAGGGGCACCTCTTCGAAGTGGTCGGCGAGCCACTGGGCCGAGCGTTGGACGCGGAGCATGTTCTTGCTCTCCTCGTCATCGGGTGCTGCCCGGGCCGCTGCCAATCGATCGGCGTAGAAGGTGACCCAGAGCTGGCCGAGGGCGTCCCGGTAGAGAGGGCCGATCCGGGCGATCACCTCTGGATCGTCGACCAGGAGAAAGCGCCAATTCTGGCTGTTGCCGCCCGAGGGTGCCCGGATGGCGGCGTCGAGCATGCCAGCCTGGACGTCCATGGGCACCGAATCGGAGCGCACCCTTCGCATGGCCCTTGTCGTGTAAAGCGCTTCTTCGATGTCCACCGGTCCCTCCCTGTTTCGGGCCAGCTGTGCCGGGGCCCTGGTTGCCACCACCGTCCACCCCCGCGGCTAGCGGCACGCGATTCGCGACTCGCGGCCAACCGTACCGGGTGTTGGTCGTGGTCGACCCTGTTGCCGATCGGGACCGAGAAGGGCCAACTGGTACCCTCCGACCGTGCGTCGTATTGTCGTCGTTCCCGCCCTTCTGGCGATCGTGATGCTGGGCGCGGCCTGCTCGAGTGCACAGAGCGTGGCGCGCCCAACAACGTCCACCACCCGACCGCCGGACCCGGCAGGGGCCACGCCGTCGCCTCTCGCCACGCAGATCTGCGCCACCGAAGCACGCCAGGACATTGCGTCGTCTCTCGGCGAGGCGGCCGCGGTGCTCACGCCCACGTGGTCGGTCGCCCAGCACCTGTACTCCTGCGAGTATCGGTATCCGTCGGGATCGATGACCTTGTCGATGAAGGAACTGTCGAGCTGGCCACAGACCTACGCCTATTTCGACTCGCTGCAGACCCAGCTCGGGAAGAGCAGCGACCTCGAGAACCTGGGACAGGGTGCGTTCCAGACCACCGACGGCTCAGTGGTGGTCCGCAAGGACTGGAAGGTCCTCCTGGTGAACTCGTCCGGGCTGCCCAGTCAGTTCGGCGTCCCTCCCACCTCGTCAGGAGATGTGGCGGTGACCGTCGCCGACGTGATTCTCGGATGCTGGGCCGGAGACTGACGCGGTGGACTCACTCAGGACTCCTGTGGCCGCACCTTCCTGACTGCTGTGCACGCCGAGCCACGGTGCCCCAGGGACCGCTTCACCCGAAGGATCGCATGCCAGAACGGGGGAGTGGCCCCCTTCTTGCCTGGGCTGGCGCCGCGGTCAGAGCTGAGTGCTCTGGACGGCTGTCGTGCTCGTCGAGGGCTGCATTCCCGACGGCGCCTTGATGCTCTGGAGCAATGCCAGGCACATCTCGTCGGACGATCCGTCGCCCCAGGTCACGAAGTGGGGCGGCAGCTTTCGCAGCTGGGGCAGCTCCTGGCCCAAGGTCGGGTCGTAGGTGCAGGTCACACCGATGCGATCACCTGCCTTGGTAACAACCGGGGTCTTGAGCGTGTACGGCGCCTGGTCGTTGAAGTCGTAGTTGGTCACGTCGAGGAGCGTCCGGGCCTGTGGCGTCCCGGGGTTGAGGACGATTTGCATGCCACGACCGGTTAGGTGCTCGTGGGCGGCCACCCGCAGGATCTCACGGCCTCCCTGAATTGGCCAGGTGCAGGACGTGGAGTCCCCGGCCGGCGGGTCGACTGGGTTGCGCCCACAGATCGTTTCGAGGACCCCGACGAAGGCCACTTGGCTGGCCCCGGTGCGCTGGGCCAGGTTGGCCAACGATGCAGCGCGGTTGCAGAGCGGCCCGGTCTCACCGGCGGGGCAGGGGATGTCCGGTGGGGCGGGCATGAGGTCGAGTTGGAGCGGCTTGAGATTGGTCGATGCCGGCACCAGGCCGAGTTGGAGCTTCACGCGGACCGGCTTGTCGCCTCGCAGCAGGTTGTAGTGCACCTGCATGATGACCATGCTTCCGGCCGGGAACTGCACGCCGGTCCCGGCCGGCTCGGGAGTCTTGGGAACACCCGGCGCCCATGCGGCCAACCATGGGGTCCCGGTTTTGAAGGATATGTGGGTGGTGGAAGGGAACGTCCCGGGTAAGGCGGTCTCCCCGAAGCATGTCCATCCCTTGCCACCGGCGTCGGCGGCTCGGGCTTCGGCCGCGTAGGCCGGTGGGACGAGGAAGAGGATGGCGTGATGGACTTCGTGGTTCGGGCTGTTCGGGAAGAATTGTGAGCTGACGATGAAGGAGTTCGAGGTGAGGTGTGGATTGACGAGGGTGCAGTGGTAGTCGTCGGTCCCGCCCGGCGGAGCCTTCGGTGTGTAGGTGTTGCCTTGCAGGGTGATCGTCGTCACCTTCGGCGAGGTGGCTCCCGCCGTCGTCGACGCGACCACCCCGACCGCCACGCCGGTGACCACCATCATGAGCGCAGCAATGAGACGAGCGGTCCGAGTGATCATTCACTCACACTACCGAACCCGGGCACCCGGGCGGGGGCCGATGCGGGGGCAGTCGGGCCCGGGCCAGACGGCGGGGGCAGGCACGGAGCGTGGGGGAGCGGTCGCGCCATGTGGGGGACAGTCCTGGGGGTCGGAAAGGAATTGACGGCGAAGAGGGTGCCGTCCCCGGTCCATGCTCAGCGCACGGTCAGGCGAACGCCGAACGACGCCTGGCGGGAGCCGAAGGGCGTTACCACCCGGAAGATCCAGTGGCCGGGGGAGAGGAACACGATGTCGCTGAAATGGCCAGTACTGACCCGGAACTGCCGGAGGAAGAGGGGTGGTCCTCCGTTCTTGCTGGCTGTGACCCGCGGGATGGGTCGAGGCCACCGCGCCGGTCGATCCCGAGAAGATGAGGTGGAACTGGTTGACCCCGGGCCCCCCAGGGTTGAGATAGGTCTCGACCGACCCCCCACCGGCCAGGCTGGTCGTGGTGATCGAAGGCAGGGTGGGCAGCAATGCCTGACCGCGGGCAGGCGAGACCAGCTGGCTGACGACGGTCAGCGCGGCGAACAGGACGACGGGAAGAGCGACCGAGAAGGCCACCGCTCGACGGCCCCGGCGGGCAGTGGGCAGCATGAGACTGCTGTCGGATCGGCCGCGGCCCAAGCGGGTGAGGCGCAGGCTGTTAAGCACGACGAGCAGGCTGGAGAGGCCCATGGCCACGGCCGCCACCAGGGGGTCGAGCAACCCGAAGGCGGCCAGGGGGAGGGCAGCGGCGTTGTAGCCCATGGCCCACCCGAAGTTCTGGACGATGATCGTGTAGGTGGACCGAGCCACACCGATGGCCGCCGGCACTCCCCGCAGGTCGTTGCCGAGGAGGGCGACATCGCTGTGGGCCAGCGCGACCTCCGACCCGCTGCCCACGGCACAGCCGACGTCGGCAGCGGCGAGCGCCGGCGCGTCGTTGACGCCGTCCCCGACCATGACCACCGTGTGGTTCGATGCCCGCATGTCGCGCAGCTGGGCGACCTTGTCGGCCGGTGACAGCGCGCCGGCGGCGTCCTCGATGCCGAGCTCGCGGGCCGCGGTGCGGACCGCCGGTTCGCTGTCTCCACTGAGCACCGCCGTGTGCAGGCCGAGGTGGCGCAGCGTGCGCACCGTCCCGTCTGCCTCGGGCCGGAGCGGAGTGGCCAGGGCGATGGCGCCGAGCACCTCCCCGTCACCGGTCACGGTGACAACTGTCTCGCCCCGACGGTGCCGAACAGTGACGGCGTCGGCAATTGCCGGCGGCACCAGGTCGGGGTCGAGCCGGCGGACGGCAACCACCCGCCCGTCGACCGTACCGTCCACCCCTACGCCGGGTCGTGCCCGGACCTCACGGGCCGCCAGTGGTGGGCCGATGGCCGCCGAGGTGATGGCCCGGGCGATGGGGTGGTCGCTGTCGCGCTCGACGGCGGCGGCAAGGGCGAGGACCTGGTCGCGGGACCAGCCGAGGGTGGCGGCCACGAAAGTCACAGTGGCCCGGTGCTCCGTGAGCGTCCCCGTCTTGTCGAAGGCCACGAGGTCGACCTTGGCCAGCCGCTCGAGGGCCTGACCACTGCGGATGAAGATCCCTTGGGCGGAAGCCCGGCCGCAGCCCACCATCATGGCCACCGGTGCGGCCAGGCCCATGGCGCACGGGCAGGCCACCAGGAGGACGGCGAGCCCGCTCAGGACCGCCTTGCCGAGATCGCCGACGGCCAGCCACCAGA
Source organism: uncultured Acidimicrobiaceae bacterium (assembly GCA_963756195.1). Lineage (GTDB taxonomy): Bacteria > Actinomycetota > Acidimicrobiia > Acidimicrobiales > RAAP-2 > CAVSNH01. The sequence continues at coordinate 102,605 of CAVWMT010000015.1, read as the reverse complement.
TGCAGAACGTGACGGTCGCCCCGGCGAGCACCGCCGGCACGAACACCCGGCTGATGCGGTCAGCCAGTTGCTGCAGCGGCGACTTGTCCCGCTGGGCCTCCTCCACCATGCGCTGGAGCCCGGCCAGGACCGACTCGCCGGCCACCGCGGTGACCCGCACGCTCAGCGCGCCGCTGCCGTTGCGAGTCCCGCCCGTCACCTGTGCCCCGGGACCGCGGTCGACAGGCAGCGGCTCCCCGGTGAGCATCGACTCGTCGACCGGCGACCATCCGGCCACCACCACGCCGTCCAGCGGGATGGCCTCGTCGGGACGGACGCGGATGAGCGCACCGACCGGCACGCTCTCCGGGCTGACGAGCTCGCCGTCCTCGTCCTCGGGACCGGCGACCACCCGGGCTGTGGGCGGCCGAAGGGAGAGCAGCGAATGGAGCGCCTGGGTGGCTTTGGCCCTGGCTCGTGCCTCGACGGCTCGACCGGTAACCAGGATGGACACGATGAGCGGCGCCATGACCCCGTGCAGGCGGGCGGCGAAGGCCCCGCTCCCCCCGAGGTGGAGGTGGCGCCCGCCGAGGGCGATGGCCTCGACCGCGCTGACGGAGAGGGCGGCGAGCGTCCCGAGGGCGATGAGGGTGTCCATGCTCGTCGCCCCGTGGCGCAGCAGGCGGGCGGCGTTGCGAAGGAACGGCCATCCCCCGGCGAGCTCGACGACAAGCCCGAGGATGAGCACGGTCCAGCCTGCTGCTGGCGTCTCTGGGGCCAAGAGGGCGATGGCCAGTGCGGCGACGGCCAGCGGCCAGGAGATGACGGCGCGGACGGCCCATCGATCGGGGTCTGTGGCCCCGCTCTCTGCTGCCGGCTCGTCGGCCGTGATCGGTGTGGCCTGGTATCCCACGTCCGCCACCGCTTGGCACAGCTGCTCGGGGGCCACCGCGGTGGGGTCGTAGGAGATGAAAGCTCGGTTGGTGGCGAGGTTCACCGAGGCGCTGGCCACCGCTGGCATCCGACCGAGCTTCCGCTGGATGCGGGTGGCGCAGGCACTGCAGTGCATGCCGCCGACGTCGAGCTCGGTGGTGCGGAGGGCAGGCTCGAGGCCGTCGGAACGAGCCGGAGCCTGCGACGCCGGTGACTCAGACGCCGGTGACTCAGACGCCGTGGTGGCCATCGTCGGGATCCTCAGCCGTTAGCCGGCGGGTACGGCCGAGTAGCCGACCTCGGCGATGGCTGCTCGCAGGCCGTCCATGTCGACGATGGCGGGGTCGAAGCGCACCACCGCGGTGGCCGACCCCAGGTCCACCGAGGCCGAGGACACCCCGGGCTCGTCCTCGAGCGCCTCGGTGACGAGGGCCACGCACGACTCGCAGTGCATGCCCTCGATGGCCAGCTCGACAGCGCCGGACGTGGCGCCACCGAGCTCTTGGCCTGCCTCCGTCCCCTGGCCGGCTCCGGGCGAGAGGTGCGCTTCGCTCATCCCCGCCAGCCTATGTGCTTGCTGCCTGGGGGAACGCCGCGGGCTGGTGCTCGTTGCGCCCGGGGGTCATCCGTCGACGAGGCGCTGGAACTGCTCGTCGATGACGCCGGCGGCCTGCTTGTCGGCGAGCTCCTCGAGCCACTGCCGGGCCGGCTCGCTGGCGGCCGCCTCGACCATCTGCTTGGGGATGGCCCGGATGACGTAGTCCTCGGGCATGGTCTCCTCGGGTGGCCGTCTCCGGGCCATGGCTTGGTCGACGATGGGCTCCAGGCGCTGCGCCTTCGCCTTCGCCGCCGCCTCGTCGCGCTCGATGAATTCGGGGAGCACCTCGTTCCCGAACCGCTCGATCGACTCCATGATGTGCTCGTGGCGGTTGTGGCCGGCCTGCATGACGAAGATCAACTGGTCGACGCCGGCCTCCTCGTAGCGGCGCAGGAAGGTACGCAGCTGCTCCGGGGTGCCCACCGCGCCCCGCAGGCCGGTCTCGTCCCCAGCGGCCACCTTGGCCCCGAGTGCCTGGCGGTGGACGGCCAGCGCTGCCTCCGGTGAGTAGCCGCTCTTCCCCCGCCGCTCGAGGAACTCCTGCCAGACATCGGTCCGGGCCGGCACGTGGTCGCCGAAGACGTAGTAGTGGGCGAGCGAGTACCCGAAGAAGTTGGCCCCCTCGAGCCCCCAGGCCAGGGCATCGTCCTCGTCAGCAGCGCACATCATGGGAGTAACGCAGGCCACCTGGGGGTTCACGGCAAGGCCCACGGGGACGCACCGTTCGGCGAGGACGGCGGCGTAGTCGTCGACCCACTTCCGGGCGTCCTCGGGTTCGATGAAGGCGAAGCTCAGCGCTCCGATGCCCTTCTCGGCGGCGAGCAGGATGGTGTCCCGCCGGCTGCACGCCACCCACAGCGGTGGGTGGGGCTTCTGGATGGGCTTGGGCACGACGTTGCGCGGAGGCATGGAGACGAAAGCCCCGTCCACGCCGCCGAAGGGCGTCTCGGTCATACACCGGATGGCGACCTCGAGGCCCTCGAGCCACGCCTCACGCTTGGTGACACGGTCCACGCCGAAGCCTCCGAGCTCGGCCTCGGACGACGACTCCCCCGATCCGAACTCGACTCGGCCGCCGGACACGAGGTCAAGCATGGCGATGCGCTCGGCCACCCGTGCCGGGTGGTTGTAGCCCGGAGCCGTCTGGACGATGCCGTGGCCGAGCCGGATGCGCGACGTCCGCTGGCTGGCGGCGGCAAGGAAGACCTCTGGCGCGCTCGAGTGCGAGTACTCCTCGAGGAAGTGGTGCTCGACCTCCCAGAGGTACTGGATGCCGAGCACGGTCGGCGAGCTCGATCTGCTCGAGAGCGTCCTCGATGAGCCGACGTTCGCTGCCCTCGTCCCACGGCCGAGCCATCTGGTGCTCGTAGAAGACGCCGAACTTCATCGTGGGACCCTGCCAGTGCCAGTGCCAGTGCCAGTGCCAGTGCCCGTGCTCGTGATCACGCCAGCCGCCGCCGCCCGCTCATCGCGGGCGTGGCACGGAGGTCGACGGCTGGATGACGGAACCGTCGACCACCGAACCGTCGCTCAGCCGCACGACCGAGCCGAGTGACAGCATCTCCTCAATGACGTCGCCGCCGTCGGACCGATCGGCTAGGGCCAGCTCGATCTCGCCCATGAGGAAGCTGAGGTTGTCCCGCCGCCGCACGGTAAGCGAGTCACCCAGGGCACGATCCCACAGCCTTCCGATCATCTGGGTCCCGGCGTAGTGGCGCCCGCTCGTCCCGATCCAGGTGCGGTCGCGCATCTCGGACAGGGCGGTGCGCAGCCAGGCGACGTGTGGTGTCTCGTCGGCCCGGATGTAGGAGACCAGGGTGGCCGCCTGGCCGTCACCGGCGACGAGCTCCCTGTCGGAAAGGACCGCCTCGGCCCAGCGGAAACCGTGGAAGGCGCTGATCTCGATGAGGAGGAGGCCGATCATGCGGGCGGCAATGGTCTCGAGGGCGGGATCGATGTCGTCGGGCAGGAGCCGGCCGGCGTCACCGCCACGACCGACCAGCCTCGGCTGGCCGGCGGGCGGCCGACCCGATGCCCATCCGCGCCATCATCCGGGCCCGTTCGTCCTCGGTCACCGGTTGCTCGAAGGCGACGTCCCGGGCCGCGAACCACATGCGATCGTGGCCCGCCTGGTCGCCGTGGCCGGCCTCGTCACGGGCGTGGGCCTCGAACAGGCCGCCGTCGATGTGTCCGATGGCCGTGGAAGAGACGTCCTCCACAAAACAGGACCGCCAGTCGGGGATCTCGATGAGCCGGAGCAGCCCGCCGAAGCCCTCGACCGTCCCGATCCGGGTGAGGGCGCTGATGGTGGGGCCCGGCGCGCCGTGGCGCAGGAGGAACTTCGTCTGGTCGACGGTCGGGAAGTTCTCGGGCCAGGTCTCGAGGGGGACATCGAGGATGAGGGTGCCGAAGGTGGACGCCCGCTGCTCCTCCCACGCCCGGATGGCCGGCCACCGGTTCCTCGTCCTGGGGGATACGTAGGTACCGTCATCCAAAAAGCCACCATGGCACCGGATGTCGCCGACGACGAGAGGCTCGGCGAAGTCGTGGTCGGCCAGCAGCTCGGCGGCCGTGTATTCGGTCTGCACAGTGGTCATCTCGTTCGCCCGCCCGACCGATGAGAGCCCCTGTTGTGCCGTCTGCAACTCCCGAGGCAGATCAGGTGACGGTGAGGCCAGCGTAGTCCGCGACCAGTGACCGGGCATCGGCTTCGTCGAGGGGATGGGCCATGAGGAAGCCCTGGCCCATGTCACAGCCGAGGTCGATGAGCCGGTGGAGCTGGCTCTCGTGCTCGATGCCCTCGGCGATGACGTCCAGACCGAGGCTGCGGGCCAGCCCGATGATGGCGATGACCAGCGCCGAGCTGTCGGGACGCGAGCTCGTCAGCGGGTCGATGAACGACTTGTCGATCTTGAGGACGTCAACCGGGAATCGCTGCAGATGGCTGAGCGAGGAGTATCCCGTCCCGAAGTCGTCGACGCCGATGCGGATGCCGATCTCGCGCAGCTCGAGGAGGGCGAGAGCGGCCCGTTCCGGGTCCTCCATGAGGACGCTCTCGGTGATCTCGAGGATGAGCTGATGGGGGTCGAGCCCGCTCAGGGCCAGCGCGGTGCGGACCTCGTCGGCCAGGTGCGGGGAGATGAGTTGGCGTCGTGACAGGTTGACCGACAGGGTGAGCTGCTCGCCCGAGGCGCGGCACCATGCGGCCAGCTGCTCGCAGGCCTCGGCCAGCACCCAACGGCCAAGGGGCACGATGAACCCAGTCTCCTCGGCGATGGGGATGAAGCGCAGTGGGGGGACAAGCCCGAGGGTGGGGTGGCTCCAGCGGACGAGGGCCTCGAAGCCGTGGAGGCGCTTGTCGGAGAGGGAGACGATGGGCTGGTACTGCAGGAAGAACTCCGAGCGGCCGAGGGCCCACCGGAACCCGTTGGTCATCTCGAGGCGCTCGAGCATCCGCGCCCGCATGGATGACTGGAACACCTCGACCCGGTTCTTCCCCTTCTCCTTGGCCTCGTACATGGCCGAGTCGGCCTCACTGAGCAGCTGTTCGGTGGACTTGCCGGGCTCGGCGAAGGCCACGCCCACACTGATCGACAGCCCGACCTGCTGGCCCTCGAAGTCGGGCGCCTCGCGGAGGACGGTGACGATGCGCCGAGCGAAGTCAACGGCTGCGTCCTCCCGTTCGACGTCGACCATGAGCACCGCGAACTCGTCCCCACCAAGCCGGGCCACGGTGTCGCCGGGACGCACGATCGAGGTGAGGAGGCGACTGGCCCGCTGGAGCACCGTGTCGCCGATGTCGTGGCCCATGGTGTCGTTGACCGTCTTGAACCCGTCGAGGTCGCCGAAGAACAGGGCGACGGATCGTCCGGTCCGCGATGAGGCGGCGAGAGCGTGCTCGACCCGGTCGTGGAGCAGGGCCCGGTTGGCGAGTCCAGTGAGCTCGTCGTGGAAGGCAAGGTGTCGTAGGTCCTCCTCGAGGGAGTCGCGCTCGGCGATGGGAAGCCTCGAGGGCGCGGGCGTGGACCTCGACCTCGTTGGTCTGCCCGGTGATCCGGCCGATGAGCCACATCATCCGCAGGTACATGAGCGCCACCACCGCCAGTGACGAGGCGGCCATGAACGGGACGTCGACCGGCAGCATGAGGACGCTGGTCACGAGCAGGATGGCGGCCGGCACGAAACCGGCGAAGGCGACGAACGGCAGGCGGCGCTGTCCATTGGTGTCGCGGTTGTAGACGTTGGGGACACGTTTGGGCTCGATGTGGATGGGGTCCCCAACCGACGGGTGCAGGGCGGCCACGCCCATGAGCACGAACTCGAGCAGGTACCAGGCGTCGGCGGGGCTGCCCGTCTTGTACCCACCGTGCGTCACGAGCAGCCCGTAGGTGAAGTCGCCGAGGAACAGGTCGAGCAGGGCGGCGGCGATGATCCCCTGGTAGTGCTGCACTTCGAGCCCGAACACGAGCGCCCGGAAGACCACGAACACCAGCACGATGTCCATGACCGAGTAGGCCACGGTCACACCGAGGGCCGAGGCGTGGAGAGAGGGGTTGTGGACCTCGGGTCCCATGAAGAAGTGCCACATGAGGGCGAGGGCGCCGATGGTCACGATGGCGGCGTCGGCGTAGTCCTCGCGGCGGGCCGAGCGGTTCGGGTTGCGGGACAGCCGCATCACAGCGAGGAAGGTGAGCACGTACCCGGCCAGGTAGACGCCGTCGACTACCGATGGGAACCCGATCGGCCGGGCCAGGACGATCCGGTAGAGATTCCAGACGCCCTCGGCCACGAAGAAGCAGGCGCTGCCGGCGGCGAGGAGGAACCAGCTGGTGCGGTCCTCGGGACGGTAGAGGAGGATGCCGCCCAGGATGCAGAGCACTGAGGCGAAGCCGACAACGGCGCCGAACACGTCCTGGGCGTGCGGGCTCGGGATCGCGAAATAGCAGCCGACGGCGCACAGCCCCGCGACCAGCATGAACTTCCAGAGGTAGTTCTTGGTCAGCTCCATGCCGCCCCTGTCTCGACTCGTCCTCCCTTATCGGCTCCCACAACGGTTTGGTTGAGCCTGGGGCCAATCGGTCGGCCTCGCTGACGTGGGGGAACGGATTCGGGCGGAGCGGCCGGCCCGGCGCCAGCGCGGTCGGTGGACGCCCCCGGTCAAGGGCAACGAGCACTACGGTGATCGCGGTGGCGACCATCATCGAACGCGACCGGACCGTCGGCCTGCTCCGCGGCGAGTTCGACGCCATCACCCGCTTCTGCCGCACCCTGAGTGCGGAGCAATGGTCCACGCCGAGCTGTCTCCCGGGCTGGACCGTCCACGATGTCCTGGCCCACATGGTGGGCACCGAGTCGGCGCTCTGCGGAGCCGAGGTCCCAAATGTCGACGCCTCGCATGGCGACCATGTGCGCAATCCCATCGGCGAGGCGAACGAGGTCTGGGTCCAGTCCATGCGGGTATGGAGCGATGAGCAACTGCTGGCGCGGTTCGAGGAGGTCACCGGCCAGCGGACGGCCGCGCTCGAGGGCATGAGCCAGACTGACTTCGACGCACCGTCGTGGACGCCCGTCGGACGGGACGAGACCTACGGACGGTTCATGCGCATCCGGCACTTCGACTGCTTCATGCACGAGCACGACATGCGACTGGCTGTCGGTGCCGGCCCACGCAAGGACGTCGGCGATCTGGAGTCGTGCCTCGACGAGGTGGCCACCGGCCTCGGCTACATCGTGGGTCGCCGGGCCGCCCTGCCCGACGGGTCGCGGGTGCGCATCGAGCTCACCGGTCCTGCCGCCCGGACGCTGCTCGTCGCCGTCGACGGCCGCGCCTCGGTGACCGAGAAGCTGGACGGCGCACCGACGGTCGAGGTGACGATGGCGGCTCCCCTCTTTCTCCGCCTCACCGGCGGACGGGACGACCCTGACCCCAAAGCTCTGGGCACCGTCGAGGTCGGGGGCGACCACGAGTTGGGCGAAAAGCTGGTGGCCAACCTGGCGTTCACCATCTGAGCCGGTTGGTCCCGGCGCCGGTCCCGGCTTCCCGGTACGACCCGGCCGATCCATCGGCGGGGTGGATTTCGGGCGTCACCCGTCGGCAGGTCGCTCCCGGGACAGGGCGTCGAGTGCCGTGCCGGTCAGCCGGTAGCCGGTCCACTCCTCCAGGGCGACGGCTCCGAGTGCCTGGTAGAAGCGCAGCGCGTCTTCGTTCCAGTCGAGGACCGACCAGTCGACCCGGGCGTAGTCGGCCGAGTGGGCCAGCCAGGCCAGCTCGCGAACCAGGGCCCGCCCGACACCGCGACCCCGTGCCTCCGGCCTGACGAAGAGGTCCTCGAGGAAGATGCCATGCCGGCCTGTCCACGTGGAGAACTTGACGAACCAGATGGCCATGCCGATGACGTCCCCACCGTCCTCGGCCACATGGGCGAAGACGACACGGCCCTGGTGCTGTCGGGTGACCAGCTGGTGTCCGAGGTCGCCGTCTCCGGCCAGGTCCGCACGACCGCCACCGCCGTGGTGGCGCATGTGACCGTCCCCGTGCCGAGGCTCGGGCCGGCCGTCCTCACCATCCGGTGGGACCCGGCCACCGTGGACCCATTGGCCGAGGTCACCGGGCAGGTGGATGGCGAGGTGGTGGCCGGCACGACGCCGGCGTTCTGAGCCCGCCGGGCGGCCCCCGCCGCCCGCCCCGCCCGCCTTCAGGGCGGTGGCGGGGATGCCGATAGGGAATCGTGGATCCTCGGCCTTACGGCGGAACCGGCCCCGACCGCCGGCGCGTCCCTCAGGACGCGGTGGCGGCCGACGCGGTGGCGATCGAACGCGCCGAGCGGCCAGAGGGCGGCACGAGCAGCTCCCCGGTTGTCATCGCCTACGCCGCCGGCCCCGTGGCCCTCGTCGTCGTGGCCGTCTTCCGCCATTTCGGGCTGGTGGCCCGGCTCCCCTTGTGGTCCTACGTGGCCGTGGTGGGTACGACGGCGGTCCTGTCGATGGCGGTCGAGCGATGGAGCGAGGAACCGGCCGGGTCGATCAAGCTGCACGCCCGGCTCGGCCTGCACATACTGGCCGTGACTGTGGCCATCTACATGAGCGGTTGGGGGCCCGTCCTCGGCATGGCCTACGCCTTCGTCGCTCTCGAGGAACTCCAGCAGTGCGGTGCGGCCATGTGGCGTGCCGTGATGTGTTGGTCGCTCCTCAGCATCGCGGTGGCCCAGTACCTCGTGTGGCGCGGGCTCGCTCCCTCCTTCCTCAAGCCCGTCGATGCCGAGGCCATTGGCGCGCTCGGGGCCTTCGTTCTCGCCATCGTCGTGCGGATGGCCGGCGCCACCGGCGCCGAGAAGGAGAGGGCCGAATACCGCCTTGCCCACCAGGCCCTGCACGACACGCTCACCGGCTTGCCCAACCGGGCCTACTTCTACGAGTGGACCGACGAGGCGCTCGAGGAGCTGACTAGTACCGCCACCGCCGCCGCCGTCCTGCTCTTCGACCTCGACCGGTTCAAGGAGATCAACGACACCCTGGGCCACCAGTTCGGTGACCGCCTCCTCGTCGAGATCGGGCCGCGGGTGCGGGCCGTGCTGCGGTCGCGGGACCTCCTCGCCCGCCTGGGTGGCGACGAGTTCTGCGTCCTGCTCCCCGACATCGATGACCGCGCAGGACGCGGTCCGTGTGGCGCGAGCGGATCGTGGCCGTTCTCGAGGATCCCTTCGAGATCGAGGGTGTCACCCTCGGCGTAGAGGCCAGCTGCGGCATCGCCGTGGCCCCGGACAACGGGATAACCGCCGATCAGCTCCTGCAGCGGGCCGACGTGGCCATGTACGCGGCCAAAGAGGCGAAGGTGAACGTCATCGTCTACTCCGACGAGTTCAACGTCAACACTCCAGCCCGCCTCGCCCTTCTTAGTGACCTGCGCACGGCGCTCAGCCGCGACGAGTTCGTCCTGCACTTCCAGCCCACCGCCTTCATGGACACCTGGGAGGTGTGCGGGGCGGAGGCCCTCATCCGCTGGCAGCACCCCACCCTTGGGCTCCTCTACCCCGACCGCTTCATCGCCGAGGCTGAGCGCAGCGGCCTCATCGAGTCCATGACCGTCTGGGTGCTCGACGCCGCCCTTCGGCAGTGCCGGGCGTGGCTGGACGTCCCGGTGGCCATTGGAAGACAGCCGCTGTCGGTCGCCGTGAACCTCTCGACCCGGAGCCTGCTCGACGCGGGCCTGCCCGGGACGGTCGCCAAGGCGCTCGACCGCTGGAAGGTCCCACCCCGGCTGCTCGAGCTGGAGATCACCGAGACCATCATCATGGCCGACCCCAAACGGGCCCAGCGGGTGTTGACCGAGTTGGCCGACATGGGCGTGGTCCTCGCCATCGATGACTTCGGCACCGGTTACTCCTCGCTGGCCTACCTCCGCGAGCTCCCGGTCACCGAGCTCAAGATCGATCGTTCGTTCGTGGTCGACATGGGCCACGACGCCGACGACGCAGTGATCGTTCGTTCGGTCATCGACCTGGCCCGGAACCTCGGCCTGCGCACGGTGGCCGAGGGGGTCGAGGACGAGCGGACTTGGTCCACCCTCACCGATTTGGGTTGTGACAAGGCCCAGGGCTACGTCCTGGCCAGGCCGATGACGGCTGAGGCCTTCACCCGTTGGCGCGCCCAGCGGGCCGCCGACGGCCCGCCGGGCTCGGTGGCGCCGATTGCAGCGAGGAGTCCACGCGCCGGCGCACACCGGTCGACGGCACCGACGCGATGACCGACGCGCCGGCGTCAAGTTGACGCGCGACGCGGCCGATGGAAGAGGTATATGGATCCTCCTCCGACTACCCACGCGTCTCGAACCCAGGAGATGAGATGGGAGGACGGTGGGGGAGATCTGCCCGCCGAGCGCGTCGCCCTCGGGACCGCCGTATTTGACCGGGCTGACGAGATCGGCCGGGTGGTAGAGGTCCGTTTTTCGGAGGCCTTGCGGGGCGAGGCCTACCCAACCGCTCGCCTCGCTACCGAGCTCATTGGCCGGTGGATCGCCACCGGCCAAGCCGCCTCCGTCGAGGAGGAAGCGGTCCTGGCCCGTCAGGGTGAGCAGGCCATCATCGAGGACGCCGACCTTTCCGATGTCACCAAGGCGTACTTCGCGTGGCGTGACAAGACCCTCGCCGTGATCGAGGAGGAGGCCCACCGACTCGGGGTGTCGGATGACGTCCTCGGCCTGACCCGCTCCGTCGTGCGGCTGAGTAGTGATGGGTCGCTCGTCCGCATCCTGCGGGAGTTCGACGCCACTCGCCGGCGTCTGCAGCAACAGTTGCGGGAGGAGCAGGACCGGCTGGCCCATCGAGCACTCCACGACGAGCTGACAGGCCTTCCCAATCGCTCACTGCTCACCGACCGGCTCCGCCAGTCGGCCCGGGCGGCCGAGCGGCGTGAGAGAAGATCGATGCTGCTCTACCTCGACCTGGACGACTTCAAGGAGATCAACGACCGCTACGGCCACCGGGCCGGCGACGCCATGCTCGTGGCCGTGGCCTCCCGGTTGGTCGACCTGGTGCGCTCGGCCGACACGGTGGCGCCGCCTGGGTGGGGACGAGTTCGTGGTCCTGGCCGAGGATCTCGACCGTCCCGATGCGGCGGCCCGGTCGCTGGCCGAGCGCATCCATCTCGCCATGCAGGAGCCCGTCGTCGTCGGTGAGCGGGAGCTCCAGACGTCGGTGAGCATCGGCATCGCCCCGGTCTTACCCGGATCCGATCCGGAGGTCTGCCTGTCCCGGGCCGACGTGGCCATGTATGAGGCCAAACGGCTCGGGCCCGACCGGCACGTGGTGTTCAGCGAGGCCATCGGTACACAGAGCTGCCGGAGGAGCCGCCTGGCCGACGAGCTCCGCCTGGCCCACCGACACGGTCAGTTCCACATCCACTATCAACCGTTGTTCGACCGGACCGGGGAGCAGGTCGGGGTGGAGGCGCTCTTGCGCTGGGAGCACCCGGACCTCGGGTCCGTCGCCCCCGACGAGTTCGTGCCACTGCTCGAGCAGAGCCGGGACATCGTGACCGTCGGACGCTGGGTGCTCGCCACCGCCGCTGCCCAGTGTCAGAGGTGGCACGAGGAGGGTCGGCCAGGCCTCACGCTCTCCGTCAACGTGTCCCACCGCCAGCTGCAGGATGCCGAGTTCTGCGACGACGTCACCGACGCACTGGACGCCTGCGGGCTCGACGCCGGGTCACTCGTCCTCGAGCTGTCCGAGTCAGTGCTCATGGCCGGGACGGATGACATCGACGGGGTCATGCGCCGGCTCCGGGATCTCGGTGTCCATCTCGCCCTCGACAATTTCGGCCGGGCTGGCTCCTCTCTCCTGCACCTCCGGGACCTGCCCATCGACCGGCTCAAAGTGGACCACCAGTTTGTCCACGGGTTGGGCTCGGAGACCGAGGACACCACGGCGTGATGGCCGGGGTTGTCGACCTCGCCCATCGCATGGGGCTGCGCGTGGTGGCCAGCGGTGTCGAGAGCGATGGGGAGCTGGCCGCGCTCGAGGCCATGGGCTGCGACGAGGTGCAGGGCTTCCTGCTCGGCCGTGCCGGTCCCGCCGCAGGCGCTGGGCGCAGGTCTACCTGCCGGAGAAGTACCCCGACCACCACAACGGAGGATCCTGCCGCGAGCACGGGTGAGGGTACGCGGCTCGGCTCAGGCGTCGGCGGGGATCGACTGCTGGGCGTCCATCAGCTCTGCCATGACCGCCCTGATGACCTCGTCGGCCTCTGCGGTCATGCCACCGGCCACCCCACCGTAGATGGCCCCTGAACGCGGTGCTTCGCCGGCCCGGGTCGCGGGCATAGGCGACGGCGTCGGCCAGGTCGGCGGCGAAGCGTTCGGACACGCCAGGCTGGGTCTGCGGGCGGGTGACCGCCATGTGCAGCGCGTTCGGGTACTGCTGCCCGTTGAACCGCCACCCCCGTTCCCGCATGAAGTCGTTCACGTGGTAGACGTCGAACTCCTCGGCGGTGAAGCTGAACAGGAAGCTCGGCTCGCCCAGGATGCGCAGCTCGGGGTGGGAGCACACGGCCTCGCGCATGGCCTCGGCCGTCTCGAAGATGGCCTGGGCGTATCGCCGGTAGCCCTCCCGGCCCAGATGCACCATGGACGCCCAGGTGGCGGCGAGCAGGCCGCCCGAGCGCGATCCCTCCATCCCCGGGGAGCAGTACTTGCCGCCGCTCCAGTCGGTCTGGAAGAAGTACTGGGAGTTGCGCAGGGACTTGTCCCGGAAGGTGAGCACCGAAGTCCCCTTGAGGGCGTACCCGTACTTGTGGGTGTCGGCCGAGAGCGACGTCACCCCGCAAGGCGGTAGTCGAAGACCGGGATGTCGTAGCCCAGCTCCTGGCCGAAGGGGAGGATGAAGCCGCCGAGGCAGCCGTCCACGTGGAGGCCCACGCCGCGCCGGATGGCGATGATCCGAGAGCTCCTCGATCGGGTCGATGGTGCCGTAGCCGTAGTTGCAGGCCGAGCCGATGATGGCGACGGTGTCCTGCGTCGATGTGGTCGGCGACCCAGTCCACGTCGACCAGAGTCGATTTGGGGTCGACGGGCGCCCGGCGCAGCTCGATGCCGAAGAGGTGGCACGCCTTGTCGAAGGCGGGATGGGCGGTCTCGGGCTTGATCACGTTGGGACGGGTGATCCCGCGGCTCTGGGCGGCGTGGTCCCGGTAGGCGAGCATGGCGTGGGCGATGCTGCCCGACCCGCCGGTGGTCACCAGCCCGGCCGGCTCGCCGTCGGTGACGGCCTCGGCGTGGAGGAGGTCGAGGGTCATGGCGATGATCTCGGCCTCGAACTTGGTGGCGCTCGGGCACATGTCCCGCTGCAGGGCGTTCACGTGGGCGAAGAGGCCGAAGGCCTCGGTCAGGAACCGGTAGTGGTCGTGGTCGCCGCAGTACATGGTGCCCGAGCAAGTGCCCGACTCCCACGAGGCGTCCTCCTCGGTGGCCATGGTGCGCGAGCTGCTCGAGCAGGTCGGCCCGGGTCGTGCCCTGTCTCAGGGAGGCGGCGATGCACGGGGAACCGGTCGGCGTAGGGAAACGGGCTCATGGCTGCTCCTTGCTGCTCACCGGGGCAGTCGACGGTCCCAGGCCGCCGGCGGGAGTCAGCCTGCCGGCGCTGCGGTCGGCGACGTGGAAGCGGCGCCCGGCGATGCTTGGCACCGTACACGTCAGCAGTACCTGGCCCGGCCAAGCCGAACGGGCAGCGGGAACGCGGTTGTTGCGACCCGGCGAGCGGGCCCCAGGCGGTCAGGCGGTCAGCGGCGGTGGGGCCGAGTCGGAGCCCGATCGGACCCGTCATCAGGCCGTCGGCCGTTGGGCATGAGGTCGTCGGTGCCCCACTGGTCGAGGGTGTTGAGCTGGACCACGTCGCCGGTGGCCTCCACGATGCGGCCGCCGCCCACGAAGATGGCCGTGTGGTAGACGGTCGTCCAGTCGGTCAGGTTGTCACCCCAGAACACGAGGTCGCCCGCCTGGAGGTCGTCCATGGCCACGGGGACCCCGGCCGTGTGGTACTGGTCGTCGGCCACCCTGGCGAAGCCGATGCCGGCGCCGTGCTCCCACGAGGCCAGGGCCAGCCCCGAGCAGTCGTAGCCCTGCGGTCCGTTGCCGCCCCAGATGTAGGGCTTGCCGACCTGTTGGAAGGCGAAGAGCACCGCCTTGTCCCCGGGGGTGACGGGCTGGAACACGAGGATGGTGCTGGGTGGCTCCTGGCCCACGGCGTCGCCGTAGGCGAGGGCGGTGCCGTTCTGCTCCATGATCCAGTAGCCGTGACCGCTCGGCGACGAGATCAGCTTCTCGACCGGCTCGCCCGTGGTGCCGGCGGCGGAGCCGAAGAACTTGGCGTCTCCGAAGGAGAAGACGCCGCCGTCGGCGGCCACCAGCCAGTAGCCATGCCCGTCGGGGGTGGGCTCCATGCCGACGATCGGCTGGTTGAGGACGATGCTGCCGGTCGAGCCGTAGAAGCGTGGCGTCGCCGAACGAGAAGATGCCGCCGTCCGAGGCCACCAGCCAGTAGCCCTTGCCGTCGGGAGTCACCGCCATCCCCACCACCGGCTTGTTGAGGGCGATGCTGCCCGTCGACCCGTAGAACTGGGCGTCGCCGTAGCTGAAGATGCCACCGTCGGAGGCCACCATCCAATAGCCCAGGCCGTCGTGGGTCGACGCCATGCCGACGACCGGCTTGTTGAGGGCGATGTTGCCCGTCGACCCGTAGAACTGGGCGTCGCCGTAGCTGAAGATGCCTCCGTCCCCGGCCACCAGCCAGTAGCCCTGGCGGTCGTTGGTGGTGGTGGCTCCGACGATGGGCTTGTTGAGGGGGGGAGTGGGTGAGCCGTAGGCCGGCACGCCGTAGGCCTCGACCGGGCCCGGCGGGGTGACCAGCCAGAAGTTGTCGGGCACTCCTGGTCCCGACTCTGTCGATGTCGAGGTCGACGTCGACGTCGTGCCGACGCCGACGGCGCCAGCGCACCGGCCACGACCAATGACCCACAGACGGCGAGCCCGGCTCCAAGGAGGCGTGCCCACCATGTGGGCGCGTGCCACTGACGACGTCTTCGGCCATGCCTGCCCCTTCATGTGCTTGCCCCGCGTCGGACTAACACCGACAGTGTTCATTATCTCACCGAAAGTGAGAAAGTGGCAAGGCCCTCGGGTGACCGCCGGTGGTGTCACCGGGAGGCTCGGCCACCGGGTGCTCGGCACGGTGGCCGGGTATCGTGACGCCGGTCCGCTCTCGGCGGGGGCGGATGGCAGGAGGGCTGGTGGCGCACCAGGGGATGGAGGTCCTCAGCTCGTTCCTGCGGGAGTCGGGCTTCACCACCGGCTCGATCGAGTCGCAGCGACGGGCCATGGACGAGATGGCGGCCACTGCCGAGCCGCCCGAGGGGTGCACGGTCGAGCACATCCAGCTGGCCGGTCGTCCCGGCCGAGCGCATCGTCCCCGCCTCGGGCGTCCGTGATGCGACCGTTCTCTACTTCCATGGCGGCGCCTACTGCGTGGGGTCCCCGGGCACCCATCGCAACCTGGCCGGACGGCTGGCCCTGGCCACCGGATGCCCGGTCATCACCCTCGACTACCGGTTGGCTCCCGAGCATCGGTTCCCGGCGGCGGTGGACGACGGGAAGTGCCGCGTTCGACGAGCTGGCCACGGGGATCCCACCGGGTCGCATCGCCCTGGCCGGCGACTCGGCCGGCGGCGGGTTGGTCATGGCGGTGCTGCTGGCCCTGCGGCGGTCGGGGACCACGCTGCCGGCGGCCGCGGTGTGTCTGTCACCGTGGGTCGACCTCACCCAGTCGGGCGACTCCTATCGCCGCCTGGCCGAGGCCGACCCGATGGTCTCCAAGGACAACCTCGACATGATGGCCGCCGCCTACCTGGGCTCGGCCGATCCCACCGATGAGCTCGCCTCGCCGGTCCTGGCCGCCGAACTCTCCGGGCTTCCTCCGGTGATGATCGAGGTCGGTGAGCACGAAGTCCTCGTCGACGACGCCACCCGCTTGGCCGAGCGCCTGCGTGGCCGACGGGGTCGACACCACCATCACTGTCTGGCCGGAGATGATCCACGTCTTCCAGGCCTTCCCTGGCCCCCTCGTCCCCGAGGCCGACGCCAGCATCGACCGGGCCGGCCGGTTCCTGCGGCGGCATCTGGGCCTCGAGGCTGCGCCGGCCTCGATCTGACGCCCGCTGACGGGTGCCGACGCCCTGCTGCGTCGGGCCCGGGCTCTTCCTGGCTCCGCTCACGACCGGCTGCCGGTGGGCGTCGGAGTTAGGGTGCCGCCGTATCGGAGGTGGACTGATGACCGGAGTAGGCACGGAGAGTCCAACCGATGGGGAGGCGGCCATGAAGGGCTGGGTGCTTTCGGTGGAGCGGCGCATTGGCGCCCCGCCCGGCCAGATCTTCGCCTTCCTCGCGCGATCCGTCCAATCACTCTCTGATCGACGGGTCGGGGATGCTGCAGGGCCGCGCCGATTCCGGGAACGGGGACGCTGCAGAGACGGAGCCGCTCGCCCTGGGCTCGATGTTCGGCATGAGTATGAAGCTGGGCATGCGGTACACGACGAGCAACCGGGTGGTGGAGTTCGAACCCGATCGCCGCATCGCCTGGCAGACCGGACCGACCGGCACCATGGGCCGCTACGTGGCCGGCCGGATCTGGCGCTATGAGCTGGAGCCGGTCGAAGGCGGCACGCTGGTTCGGGAGAGCTGGGACATCACGCCGGATCACCAGCGCATCTTGCTCAAGCTAGGCGGCATCTGGTCGGGGAAGACCAGGCGCGACATGGAGCGGACTCTGATCCGTCTCGACGCCGCCATCACCGGCTCGGTGGCGGCGGACTGAGCTGCCGCGAGCGGTCCCCGGGGTCGGAAGTGGGGCGCTAGCCGACCGTGGCGATGCCGCCGTCGACCGGGATGACAGCGCCCGTCAGATAGGCCCCTGCTCGCGAGGCGAGGAAGATGGCCACGCCGGCCATGTCATCCGGACGACCGATGCGCTTGAGCGGTGCCGATGCGGCGATCTGTTCGCCGAAGGCCTCGAGAGTGGCCGCCATCATCTTCGACTCGAAGGGCCCGGGCGCCACCGCGTTGACGGTGATGGTGGGGGCCAGCTGCTTGGCCAGGTGCCGGGTCAGCTGGTGCACGGCGGCCTTGGAGGCGGCGTAGGAGTAAGTCTCGAGGGCGGGCACGTGGATCCCGTCGATCGAGCCGATGTTGATGACCCGCGACGGCTCGTCGGCCGTGGCCCTGGCCCGGAGCAGGGGGAGGAGCGCCTTGGTGGTGTGGAAGACACCCTGGACGTTGAGATTGAGGACCCGGTCCCACGAGGCGCCGTCGTGCTCCACCAGCGGAGCCCCCCAGGTGGCGCCGGCGTTGTTGACCAGGATGTCGAGGTGGTCGTTGTCTGGCGGCGACGGCCTGGCCCAGTGCATCGGCGCCGGCCTCGGACGAGAGGTCGGCGACCACGCCCGAGCAAGTCCCGAATGCCGAGAGGGCGCCGGACCGTCTCCTCGACGGCATCGGCCTTGCGGGAGGCCACGATGACGTTCGCCCCCGAAGTGACGTACCCGGCGGCGATCATCCGACCGATCCCCCGGGTCCCGCCGGTGACCAACGCCGTCTTGCCGGCAACCGAGAACAGGTCGGCACCGGGGCCAGTGGCGTCACTCATCGCCGCAGACGGTAGTCGAGGTCACTGGTGACCGGTTCCGGAACTCGTCACCACGACGGTTCTTTCGGGCACCGAACCATGCGGCCTCCAACCGATGGGCGGGGGCTTCCCCCTGACAACGAGGGGCCGTTCAGCGAAGCGAGATCATGCAGGGCAAGAAGCTCTCGCCGATGTCTGGGGCACCGGATTCGAGTCTTGAGCGCCGATGGCCCCAGTGCCTGGATGACCTCGAGCTCCGGATCACGGTGGTGTCGGCCAAGGTCGGCAAGATCACCAAGAAGCACCCGAACCCGACCATCGAGCCCAAGCTCTCGGCTTCGAAGACCGCGGCACTTGGTTCGTTCAACGTGACAAAACACCGAGGACACCGGTTCGGTCACGGTCGACAACGCCATCGCCGTCATCTCTTAGGCGATGAGGGCGACGCAACCAGCCGTATTTTCCTGTGGCCAGTGCCTGCCGGAATCCGGCGGGTGCCCGCTTGAGGGCTCGGTGCCGCCGAGACTCGGGTCGGCACGCCCGGGGCTGAAGGGACGGCTCGGCGCCAGCAGTGCCGCGCCCCATTAGTTTGAGCCAGAGATCGGGCGACGGGCCCGCCGAGATTTGTCGCGGAGGAGAGCGAGTGGACGACGAGGAGATCATTGGCCGCATCGGAGCCCTGGCCGACGAGGAGCGGGAACTCGAGGAACGGCACATCGGCGAGGGCCTCTCGGATGAGGAGCAGGTCCCGGCGGGCCCAGCTCGAGGTGACCCTCGACCGCCTCTGGGACCTGCTCCGCCAGCGGCGGGCCCTCCGCCAGGCCGGCCGGGACCCGGACGAGGCCGTCAGCACGGTCGGAGGGCACCGTGGAGGGATATCTGCAGTAGGCGGGTATCACCGCCACAGGTCGCCGCCCGATCATTGGAGGAGGCCGCCTGGGCCCCGATTTGGACACCAGCCTACACTGCGGCGGCAGCGGACGGCCCGTTCCCTCCCACCGACCGACGGAGGAGCCAAGGTGGAGCTGGCAGCGGTCAACGGACAGAAGATCGCCTACGAGGACACCGGAGGACCGGGTCCGGCGGTGGTCCTGGCCCATGGGTTCCTCATGGACCGGACGATGTTCGCGCCCGCAGGTGGCCGCCCTCCGCGATCGCTATCGGGTTGGTGACGTGGGACGAACGCGGCTTCGGCGAGACCGTCTTCGACGGGATGCCCTTCACCTACTGGGACCTGGCCCACGACTGCCTGGGTCTGCTCGACCACCTCGGCATTGAACGCGCCGTGGTGGGCGGCATGTCACAGGGCGGGTTCGTCTCCCTGCGGGTGGCGCTGCTCGCCCCGAGCCGGGTCGAGGCCTTGATCCTCCTCGACACCCAAGCAGGCACCGAGGACCCGGAGCTCGTCCCCGATGTTGAGTCAGCCTTCGACGACTGGGCGGCCAACGGACCTTCGACGGAGATCGCCGAGATGGCCGGCGACCTGGTTCTCGGCGACGCCAACCTCAAGCGGGCCTGGATCCCGCGGTGGATGGCGAGGGATCCTCGTCTCGTGGTGGAGCCGGGGAGGGCGCTCTTGTCTCGTGACGACATCACCGCGCGTCTCGGCGAGATCGAGGCTCCCGCCCTCGTCGTCCATGGGACCGCCGATGCCTCGATCGGCATGGACCGGGCTCAGGCCCTGGCCGACGGCCTCCTCGGATCTGCCGGGGTGGTGGCCATCCCCGATGGCACCCACGCTGCCAACCTCACCCATCCGGGCGCGGTCAACGACGCGCTGATCACCTTCCTCAGTGCCTTGACCCTCTAGATCTGTCTCGATCTCGCCGCACCGGCCGGCGAAGGTGCGCCGCCCGATCCGTTCGATCACGAAAGCGGCGACCAGCTGCTCGTGCGCAGCAGCTTGGACTCCCATTGGTCCCGGAGCTCGAGTCCCTTGGCCATGTAGGAGCCGGGCCAGGTGGCCGGGTCGTACTCCCTCGTGTTGGTGAGCAGGTGACCCAACATGGCCGGGTTCATGATGCGCTGCCAGAGGATGGCCTCGGGGCGGATGCCGGATCCATGGGCCACCCGGAAGCACGCCACCACGTCGAGGAGCCGATGCTCGGGAGGGGTCTGTCGCATGATGGCCCAGTAGTCGGCGTCCCAGAGCTCGATGTAGTCGTCGAGCGGCGCATTGGGCCATCCCGTGTCCTGCATGTACAGGCTGAGCTCGTGCTCGCGTCCGTCGGTGGGCACTTCGGCCAGGTCGAGGTCCTGGAGGGCCGACCACTCGACCGGTGTGACCATCTTCCCTTCGGACTCGTACCGGCAGGCGTCGATCCGTTCCACCAGATCGCTCAGGTCGCCGGTGAGCATGCGGGTGGCCAGCTCCTCCCAGGCGGCGCCGTCGGCCACGGCCGTCACCGTGACCACCTGGTAGGCGGGGCCGCTGCCCATGGCGTGGTTCATGTACCAGGCCAGGCGGGCTCCCTCGGAGCCGGCCAGGGCCGGCATCCATTCCTCGCGATAGAGGGCCTCGAAGGTGCCGGCGTGACGGCCGATGACCTTGTGCGTCTCGTGCATGAACAGCATGGTCAACGTGCGGCCTCTTGGGTGTCGGGGCGGCGGCGCCGCCGTTGCTGGAAGTCGGAACCGGTGGCTCACCACAGTGGGCGACCAGACGGCCGTGCGCAGCAAGCGGCTCCGCCACTGGTCGCGGAGCTCGAGGGCGTCGTGCATCCACGATCCCGGTCCGGTGACTTGGGCGGGGATGTCGGTCGTGAGCAATCGGACCAGGCGAGGCACGCTGCCGAGCTTCTGCATCAGCACCACCTGCGGGCTAGGCCCGGCGCCCGGCACCGACTGGAAGGCAGCCTCGACCCGCATCTGCATCTGTGCTCCTTCGCCATGCAGCGCCGGCGCGTAGATGTGGCCAGCCGCCTCGACGTAGGCGCGCATCCGCCCGGGGAACGGCCACATGGTGTCCTCCATGTAGAGGACAGGCTCGTGTTCAGGGGGGTCGACCGGGATGTCGGCCAGGGCCGCGACCGAAGGCGACCAGGGCAGGGGAGTGAGGATCTGACCCCTCGAATGGTGCTGGATCCGGTCGAGGTCCCTCGCCCAGGCGCGCAGATCGCCGGTCGCCGTCCGCTCGGCCAGTCGAGCCCAGGCCTGGCCGTCGGCGACCGCCGTGATGGTGACGACCCGGTAGGAAAGCCCACTGCCGTGGGCCAGATCGAGGTACCACAGCAACCGTGCGTCAGGGGTTTCGGCCAGCGCCGGCATCCAGCCGTTCCGGTACGCGTGCTCGAACTCGTGGGCCTGCTTGCCCACCACCGAGTGGAGCTCGTGGACGAAGAGCACGTCCCTTCCTTTCCGGCAACGCCTCGCCGCCGTACACATCTGGCCGGCCGCTCCGACCGGGTTGCCGTGGGCAGAGTAACGGAACGGGACGGGACCTCCCTGCGCCGGGCGGCCCAGCCACGCACCAGTGGTGCAATCGAAGGACACATCGTTGCCCGGCGGGCAAGGATGGTGCCCGTGATACGACGGGGCTCGAGGGGAGCGGTCTCCGCCATCCGGCGGGCACAGCAGGTCTCGTCGTTGGCCCGAGAGAGCGGCTGCGATGTGGACGAGGCCGACGGCATGCTCGACCAGCGCCTGTGCCGACGTCGCCTCCTGCAAGTCTCGGGCGCCGCGCTCGGGGCAGCCGTCCTGCCCACCGTTCGGAACCGACTGGACGCCGGCACGCCCCGGCCGCACTCCCGCCACGCTCGGTCCGGCAACGCCGGAGTGATCATCGTCGGCTCGGGAATCGCCGGTCTCGGCTGCGCCTACCGGCTCTGGTGTGCCCACGGGATCGCGTCACAGGTCTACGAGTACGACACGGTCCCGGGCGGCCGGATCCGCACGTTCCGCGGGTACTTCGACGACGGCCAGCACGTGGAGGACCACGCCGAGTTCATCAACCCGGAGCACACCGCCACCTTGCACCTGGCCGCGTCCTTCGGCCTCGATCTCGACAACACCGATCGGTACCCGGCCGGCACGCACCCCAGTGATCAGGTCTACCGATTCGGCGGTCAAACCTGGTCGCAGGCCCAGGTCAACCAGGACTGGCACGACTGGGGGTGGAAGCTCTTCCACGACGCCGCATTTACAACCGCGCCATGGCCGCAGCTTTACGACCGCAACAACCCGGGTGGGCGTCAGTTCGACCAGATGTCGGTCACTGAATGGATCGACGCGTACGTCCCGGGCGGCGCGCGCTCGGACTTCGGCGCGCTCTGTGTCTCGGCGGTGCTCGACGGGTACGGCGGCCCTCCGGACGAGCAGTCGGCCCTCAACCTGGTCTACCTCCTGGGTCAGGACGACAGCCGGGGGAACGACGTCCAGCCCCGCAACACGCCCCAGCTCGCCGGCGCGGACGAGAAGTGGCACATCCACGGCGGCAACGACCAGCTGATCAGCGGCCTGATCGACCGTCTGCCCACCGGGACGGTCAGCCTCGCCCAGCAGCTCGTCGCCGTCCGCCCTGGTGGCAACGGGTTCGTGTGCACCTTCGAGAGCAACGGGACCGCGCACGACGTCGACGGTGATCACGTCGTCCTCGCCCTGCCCTTCACCACGCTCAGGCTGATCGACCTCTCGGCCGTTGACATCCAACGGCTCCACCGGCAGGCCATCGAGGAGGAGCCGCTCGGGAGCAACGCCAAGTTCTTCGTCCAGTGCGCCACCCGAGTGTGGAACCAGCCCGACCACTCCACCGGTGAGTCCTACTGCGACGGTGTCGTCCAGGGTCCCTGGGACACCACCACCTACCAGCCGGGCACAGCCGGGATCCTGGTGGCGCTGCCGGGTGGGACGGTGGGCGAGGACTGGGGCAGTCGCTACGGCCTCGACTCCTATCTGGGAGCCCCCCCGCCGGCCATGCTCGAGGACTACCTGGATCAGTTCGACCAGCTGTTCCCCGGCGTGAAGGCCGGCTACAACGGCAAGTCCTACTTCGTATGGTCGTCAGGCGACCCCCACATCCTGGGGGCGTACTCCTACCTCAAGGTCGGCCAGTACACGGGGTTCAACGGCATCCAGGGAAAGCGCGAGGGGAACCTCCACTTCGCCGGTGAGCAGACCTCGGTCGACTTCCAGGGCTACATCGAGGGCGGGTTGCGCAGCGGATATCGGTGCGCCGACGAGGTCGCCGGCAAGGCGACCGGACCCCGTTCCAACTGAGCACCCGGCTGTTCGAGTCCCGCCGATCTGGCCCGGTAGCCCGACCCCGGCACCCGACTCCGCTCAGCTCCATCACACGAACGAGGAGCCCTCATCGAGACCCTCGTCCTCCCAGGCGCCGACGATGGCCGTCTGCAGGTTGCACCATCCCCGGCCACCGCCGACCGGGTCGTCGACGCGCATGAGCGCGTCTCTGATCTGGTGGAGGCGACGGGCGGCGGAGGGGTCGGTGGCGTCGGGCACGTGCTCGCCCTCGATATGGAGCGGGCCGCGCCACTCGCCGTGGTGGTGGCCGTCGAGCCCGAAGTAGAGGCCGAGCCCGAGATGGAACCCGGTGTTGCCCATGGCTTCGACGGCGACCGGTCGGCTGGTGCCGTCCTCCATGGTGAAGGTGAGCCGGCCACCGAGGACTCGGCGGTTGGCGGGGTCAAAGCGGAGCTCGGGCCGCACGCCGGAAATGCGTTCGACGCGACCGTCGGGATGCTCGACGGTGCCTTCGGCGCGGCCCTCCTCGTAGCCGAAGGCTCGCAGTTGTCGATGCTGGTGGTGGATGCCGTAGCGCGACCCGTCTTCACGCTCGAGCAGCATCGGGCTCCAGGAGAAACGGAAGTTGACGCCGGAGCGCAGCCCGCCGTCCTCGAGGTCGGTGAGCGGGAGCCCGACGTCCTGGCGGACGCCCCACGAATGGTCGCGGGTCGAGAACCACCTCTCCGGTGTGATCTCCGTTCGCCTACCGTCGATCTCGATCCAGCCAGCTGCCACGCCCACCTGGTGGTAGCGGAGCACGTCGATGTCGCGGCGGTACCCGCGCCGCGAGAACTGCTGGTCTCGCTGTTCCAGCATCGGGGGGACGACCGCCTCGAATGTCCACTCGAAGGCAACGGGCGCTGCCTCGTTCTCCTGGCAGCGGAACCGGATCCGCCGGAACGGCTCGATGACCTCGTAGTGCAGAGGGCCGACGCCTCGTGAGTCGACATCGTCAGTCAGGCGGCGGCTGGCCCGGACGACCCACTGGGCCTTGCCCGCCGAGGCGCCGCCGTAGCCATCGAAGACATTGCGGTTGACGTACTGGCCGATGCCGAAGCCGACCTGAAGGGAGCCATCGTGGGCGGCGGCCATGGCACAGACCTTCTCGGTCCAGGACCGGTCGGCTTCGGCGACGCGGGCGTGAGTCTCAACGATCTGGTGGGAGAATCCTTCATCGGTCGCCACTAGCGGTCCATCAGCCACTGCCGGCCGCTCCGTCGGAGTCCCTCGCGTGTTGACCGAGGACGCCATCGGTGCCCGCCATGTTGACCGAGGCGCTCACCGGAGCCCTAACCGCCATGTTGACTCGAGATCGTGCGAGCACACGGCGAACTGTAACGTCCACCGCCGTGAGCGAGACGCGCCCCGCCGGCCGCCGTGACGACGCCCAACTGGTCCAGGACCTCAGCTTCTGGGGGGTGCACCACTTCTCTCTCCCGCATTGGAAGGTGGTCGAGCTCGGCCGCCCGAGCTCCGGCTGGGCCAACGAGACGTTGGTGGTGACCATCAGCGGTGGTCCAGGCGGACCTGGCGATGAGCGCCTCGTGGTGAGGTTGCCGCCGATGATGCCGGTGTTCCCGGTCTATGACCTCGGTGCTCAGGCACGCGTCCTGGACGCCTTGGCCTCCGAGTCGGTCCCCGTGCCCCGAGTCGTTGCCTTCGAGGAAGCGGAACACTGGCTCGGCGCGCCGTTCCTGGTCATGTCGTACGAAGAGGGCCGAGCCGGACCGGAGGCGCCGACCGTCGACCCCTGGCTGCTCGGGGCTCCCATCGAGCGCCAACGCCACCTGCACGGTGCGTTCGTGGAAATGCTGGCCTCCGTGCACCGGGTCGACTGGCTGGGCAACGGGCTCGGAGGCGTCCTGCGGGGGGGCGATGCCCCTCTGGCCGCGGAGGTGGGTTGGTGGGTCGACTATGTGCAGTGGGCTACGAACGGCTCGCCGCCGTCTCGGCTCGCCCAGGCGGTGGCCTGGTGCGCCGAGACGGCTCCGCAGACCGACCAGGCGCCATCGCTGTGCTGGGGCGATGCCCGGATAGGCAACGTGTTGTACTCGGATGACTTCGAGATCCGGGCGGTCCTCGATTGGGAGCTCGCCTCGGTCGGCCCGCCGGAGATGGACGTCGGTTGGTATCTCGCCCTCGATGGCCTGGTGGAGCTGTTCACCGGCAAGAGCGTGCCGGGATTCATGCGCCGGGACGACGTCATCGCTGGCTATGAGCGGGTTGCCGGACGAGTGCTCGAGGACATCGAATGGCACGAGCTGTTCGCACTAACCCGCTCGGTCGCGGTCAGCGAACGACTGTCGATCGTCGCCGCCCTCGGGGGAACGAAGTACCTCGGTGGTGGCGGCAATGAAAGCCCCGTCCTGCAGGAGCTGGCCCGGAGGATCGATGCCTTCGGGGTGACTCGATTGCCTGAGGAACCCTTTGATCACGGGTCGGCCGGCTGGGACGCGGCACTGCTGCCGCCTTCGAGGGTGGCAGCAGTGCGCTCCGTGAGGTACTTCAGGCTCAGCTAGTCGGCACGGTCATCACGGTGGCGCCCGAAGGCAGGGCAAAGTCGGATGCGCTCACGTCAGACGAGTAGCTGGTCATCTGGAACACCTGCTGGGGTCCTGAGCTGGCGTAGGCGAGCAGGCCCTTGTTGGTGACGCAATACTTCCATCCGGCACTCTGCGCCTTGACGGTAACGCAAGTGGACGGTTGCCCGGCGTAGGTCGCCGATGAGAATGAGACGTTGTATCCGGCCACTCGGCTGGCCACCGCCGCCTGGGCCGCCTGCAACTGGCTGAGGGCCGCCTTGGGGCTGAACGCGTCGACCAGAGCCGAAACCGGGTCCTCCTGGCTTGTGTTGAAGCACGTCGGATTGCTCGTGGTCGGGCAGTAGTAGGTCGACGAGCCAGTGTCGACGATAACGGCATTGGCCACGGCGAAGGATGAGCGTGGCGGATCCTGGGCGATGGTCATGGTCTGAGACTGTCCGTTGTAGTCCGCCGAGTAAGTCGCCTTGAAGGGCGCACCCTCGGCGCCATGCAACGACTTCGACAGGCTGGCCAGCCGGACTGCCGCCGCGGAGCCTGCGCTACCGCCACTGCTTCCGCCGCTGTTGCTACCGCTGTTGGTACCGCCATTTGATTTCGCCGCGGTCGATGTCGGGCTCGAGCTCGAGGACGACGTGCAGGCGGTCAGAGCAAGGGCTGCTCCGGCCACGACGGCGACAATCGTCATGCGTCGGCTTTTGCCATCGGGGACAACGCGCATCACAGACCTCTCTGTTCTTCACGGATACAGGGTTCTGCGGAACTCGCGTAGCAGCACGAAACTCCATGGATGTCTTCGGCGTGCCATCTTTAGGACTTGAGTGTCGACCGTTCGGCCCGCAGCCGGGAAGAGCGTCCCAGCTGCCTCGCTGCGACCTGAGTTATCGGGGCCGGTTTGCGGGAAGGATTTCGCGTCGGTACAGCTCCAACCAGAGGCGATGTCGGGCCTTCGGCCGACTTCACCGGGTTCGCGCCCGGGTCAATTGGCCCGGGCGGCCGCTTCTGTGTCGCCGGTCGCCGGGGGCCAGATTCGACAGGAGCCGGTGCCATCGGGCGCCCGAAACGTCGGATTCCAGCCAATGCGCTGCATCGATCCTTGCCGCTATCGGTACAGCTGCGGCCCGGTGCTGCTTCGCCCAGCCTGGTCCCCGAAGCACGTAGGAGATCCTCTCGATCCAGCCCGTGGCCCCGGCGACGTCTCGCAACATCTCGGTGTACTCGTGGGTGGCGATGCGACCGAGGTTGAAGGTGTCGATGTTCTTGGTGAGGCCGTAGACGACAGGTTCACCCTCCGGCTCGAACGTACCGAACAGCCGGTCCCAGACGATCAGGATGCTGCCATGGTTACGGTCGAGGTACTGCTGGTTCGAACCATGGTGGACCCGGTGGTGAGAGGGTGTGTTAAGCATTGATTCAGCTCGCCCGAGGCCTCCGATCGTCTCGGTGTGGATCCAGTACTGGTAGAGCAGGTTGATGTCTCGCGCCGTCTTTACGAGTTCGGGAGGGATGCCAAACAGGCACAGCGTGCCATAGGGCAAGCCGGTGCCCAGTGCATCGGCGACTGGCTGGCGAAGGGCGGTGGATAGGTTGTAGTGCTGGCTCGAGTGGTGCACGACGTGGACGGCCCACATGTACCGGCTCTGGTGCATGAGGCGGTGGTTCCAGTAGTAGATGAAATCCCAGCCGCCGATGGCCAGGGCGACAGCCAGTGGGCCGAAGCCGGCCGAGGGCAGGACCCGCCGCCGCCACATCCGCTCCGGCGCGGTGTGCGCAGCCCAAACGGTGGCCAGGGCGACGCCCCCAGCTACCACCGTGGTGACGCCACCCGCCGAGGCGACCCGGCGAGCCACCCGCGCCAGGACGGACCGTTCCCCGGATGGATCGAGGGGACGAGACGCGGCCTCTTGTGCGGCACCATTGTGGGACGTCCCAGGGCGGTGGGTCGCTCTGTCTCCGTCTCGGTGGTATTTGTGCCCTTCCTCCGACGGCCTGGTCTCGGTTGTCGAACGATTGCAGAGGCGGAGCACCATGTCGGCTCCGGTGGTCAGCACGGCGGCGCCAGCGGCCACACCGAGGACCATCTTGCCCCAGCGCCCCCGTCCGGGAGTGAACGGTCGGAGGAGACGGGGCATCACCAGGGGCACGACCAGGCTGCCCATACCCATGCTGAGGCTGGCGATGGTGTCGCGTCGCTCATAGTCACCCGCACTCGGACCCCGCCTTTGGGCTCGGCGAAGTAGCCACCAGTGCTCAAGAGCCATGGTGGCGAAGTACAGGGGTACCGCAACGACGGTGAGGTCTCGGGGGGCGCTGCCGCGGCGCATGTCTCTATTGTGGGTCCTCGCTGGTACTGGCGTCGACCTCGGTAGCAATTCGCCCCAGGGCAACCAGTCGGCCCTTGATGACTCCATATCACCGTCTTCGGACGCAGGGACTGATCTGGCCAAGTTAGGGTCGGGAGATGGGGCGCGAGGTGGTCACCGGGTACTGCTGGCCGCAGTCGGTGTGTTCGGGCGGGCAGGTTGGTTTGCACATGTCGTCGTCCGCTGGGCGGCCGGTGCGCGTCGAGGTGGCACGGGTCGGCGCGCGGCGGGACGTCGTGTTCAGTTCTGCGGCCGTCGCTGCCGCCGAGCACGATACGCCGAAGGACGCTTCCTCGAAGGGTTGCGGTTGGCCTGTCGCTGTCACGCTGGACGTCGACCCGACGTGGCGGTCGGGCTACTACGAGGTTGTCATGGAGATCGACGTTGGCGAGAAGGTGCGGCGCGACTATGCATTCTTCGTTGTGCGTCCGTCCTCTGGCGCGCGCATCGTGGTCGCGCTGACGACGAATACGTGGCACGCATACAACGATTTTGGCGGACCGAACCTGTACACCGGTGGCACCCACGTTGCCATGCAGCGGCCGATGTCGGCGGGCTACCTCTACAAGCCGCCGGGCAAGGGCCGCCGCGTGACGGGGACGGGCGCGCCCGATCCGCAGAACGCCGCGCACGTCGGATATGTCCAGATCAACCATCTGTCGGGCTATGCCGGGTCGGCGGGTTGGCCCGACTGGGAGCTGCCGTTCATCGAGTGGGCCGAACGCGAGGGATTCGAGATCAGTGTGTGCACGAATGCTGATCTCGAAGAACACCCCGAGGTGTTGGACGGCGCGAGTCTGTATCTATCCGTCGGCCACGACGAGTACTGGTCTCGCGGAATGCGCGACACAGTCGAAGCATTCATCGCGAGCGGCGGGAATGCTGCATTCTTCTCGGGCAATACGTCGTTGTGGCAGGTGCGTATCGAGGGCGACGATCACGACGTAATGGTCGGGTACAAGGGCTTCTTCAAGAATGACCCGCTGATGAGAACCGACCGCGAAGCGGAGGTAACCACGTTCTGGTCCGACGTGGTCGTTGGTCGTCCGGAGAACTCCATGACCGGCGTCACGTTCACCCGCGGGGGCTATCACCGCATAGGTCGCAATGTGACCGCCGGTCTCGGTGGTTACACCGTGCACCGCGCCGGTCACTGGGTCTTCGACGGCACCGGGCTCGGCTACGGCGACGTGCTCGGTGCCGGCGCGACCGTCGTCGGCTACGAGTGCGACGGGTGCGCTTTCACGTACCGCGACGGGCTGCCGTATCCGACCGGCGAGGACGGCACGCCGTCGACCTTCGAGATCCTCGGCACGTGCCCGACGCAGCACTTCACGAGCGAGACCGCGCCTCGTCCGCCCAAGCCGGGCGAGCCGAGCGAGTTGGAGTACATCGCGTCACGCGTATTCGGGACGCGTGAGCCCGAGGCGATGGAACGCATCCGTCACGGCCAAGCGGTGCTGGGTACCTACACGAACGAGGCCGGTGCAACAGTGATGACGTCGGGTTCGACCGACTGGGCTCACGGGCTGGCCGAGCGAGACCCACAGATTGAACAGATCACCCGGAACGTCCTAACACAGTTGGGGTAGAGCTGCGGCACGGAGCTCATTTGGCGTGGGCCTCGCTCGGAGTGCCCGTCACGGAGACAACGGACAAGCGTCCGCCACGAGATCATCGGTCCATGAACCATTCGAGCATTGGTGCGATACCGGACGGATTGGTGCCCCACATCAACACCGGTTCGGTGGGCAACCGGCAACGTCAGCGGCTGTCCCTAATCTCGACCGAGCGATGTCCGGTAGGCGTCCCAGACCGCCGTCAGCGACTCAGTCCCTTGCGGGTCTGCTCCTTCTCCTTCTTGGCTTGACGCTTCTCTTTGAGCGACTTGCCGGACTTCTTGGAGGCGGTCTTGCGGGGAGACTTGTCGGCCATGTCAGCCCCCTTCCCTACTGGGAGCGTACTCCCGTACACGTCGCACCGGAGCAGCCGAGATGCAGTAGGTCATCGGGCGGTCCCGGCCAACACGAGAGTGATGAAAATATTCATCGCCCACGCATCTCCCGTGCCCGATCGATGTGCCTGATTCTCGTTTGTGCGATCAACCATTCATTCGAGCGGGCTAGTTGCCGCTCGGTCGGAATATGGTGTAGCCCCATGGGACCGTCAGTTTGGGTCCCGCAACGTCGGCACACCGACATTCGCCCGTTTGTCTCCGGGGCATGATGTTCATCGAGACGAATTCCTGCTTGGGTTGCACCGGCTGTAATCATGAATCTCCCATCGACCGCCGGACCCAGCTGAGCCGACGGCGAACCCGAAGGAGCGCAATCGGCACCTGGATAGGAGCCACGTAGTCCTTCGCTCCATCCTATTCCCAACAGATCAGCGACAGCCTATTCCCAACAGATCAGCGACAGGGTGGCTTCCGGGCGCCCCGACCCACCAGAACTGATCTGATCGCTGGACTCTTGATGACGTGGGGCAGCTGGTGGGGCCAACAGATCGGTCCTCGCAGGGCAGGCCTACACTCAGAAAAGCGGATTCTGAGACTGCTCGGTTCGTCGTGGGAGGCCAAAAGTGGCAGAGGGCATAAAGCTCAACGGGCACCATCGGGCGACTGTAGAGAAGATCTTTCAACATCCGGTGAGCCACAACATCCAATGGCATGACGTTCTGTCCCTACTGCAAAGCGTGGCCGAGGTCACCGAGGTCCACGACCGGCGGTTCAAAGTGACCTTGGGTCCTGAGACCGAAACGCTGGACGCTCCGCCTGGACACGATGTGGATGAGCAAATGGTGATCGACCTTCGTCGGATGCTGAAAGGCGCGGGTATCACCGCCGATTAGGGCCAGTGTGCATCTGGCCGGGGCGCCCCTGACTGCGAGCGGGCCCCACGCTTAGCTCCTCCCGCTGACCGGCACCTCCGCGTTCGGCTGGGACGGTTTGTGCCGGATGTGGCCACACTGAGCTGGTTGGATATGTTCCGCGATCGACCCGGGGGTGATGCCAAGTGCGCGTTTCCGCAATCGCATTGGAAGCCGTCGCCGCCCCTTCGGCAGGCTCCACCGTCGAGAAGACGGCATCGGGGCGGAAGCAGGGAGACTCACAGCCGTGAACGCCGAACTGCGCCGACTGGCAGTGACCGTCGAGATGCACGAAGCGGAGGTCTGGGCAGCCTGCTTCGATGCCGCTATCGCCGTGCCGGGTAATCCCTTGGGTGCCACTGTGGATCGCTCAATAGCACCGCCATTGGTGCTGGCAGTGGCGCAGGTGATCGACTCGACGGACATCAACCGGGTCGTCGGCTTGGGTCTTTTCTCACCTGCGACCCGCGAGATGGTCTCGACGGTGGTCGCGTTCTACCGATCTCATGGTCAGCCCACATTCCGGATCGAACTGTCACCGGCAGCGGCGCCGTCCGAGCTGCATTCGCACTGGCTGACTGACGTGGGGCTCCGACGGACAGAGCACGGAATGACGAAGACATGGCACTCGATCGACCTGCTCCCTCCAGCTTCGAGCGACGTGGAAGTCAGGAGGCTCGGCCGAGGACATCGCGACGCCGTCGCCGACCTCAGCCTTGCTGCCTGGGGAGCATGGGAAGGGACAGGTCCGCTCCGAACCTGGTTCGGAGCCACTGTTGGCACGCAGGGATTCCACCACTACGGCGTTTTTGACGGCGACCAGCTGGTGTCGGTCGGCGCGCTCATGATCACCGGGAGCCTGGCATGGCTGGGTTTTGACGCCACTCATCCCCGGTACCGAAGCTACGACCTTCGCCGGAGCGTTCTCCTGGTTCGCGTCGACGACGCTCGCCGCCACGGATGCCGGACGGTGCATGGGGAGATCGACTCCATCTACCGGTCATCGCCGAAAGCCATCTTCAAGAGACTGCTCGATCGGGAGTCGTACTCGTCTGTGCCCCCCGGTGAAGGGCGGAGTCGTCCGACTATTGCCGGCGGGGTGATACGAGGTGTCGGGATCCCGCCAGAGGTGGTGCCTCCGGATACGAACCGCCGTTCTAGTTTCGCCGGCCAGCGGCTTCGACTGGACGGACGGAAGCCGGCGGGTAGTTCTGCCGCGATGTCGTAGTGGCGGCGCTGGCTGTGCTGGCGACTCGGGACGGCAAACAGGTTCTCACCGTCCGGGAGGTCTACGAGGAGATCCTGGCCACCGGGCCGAGCTCGATGACGTGGTGCGTCTCGAAGATCGGTACGACCGCGCTTAGAGGGCGGTCGAGACATTGATCTTCTACTGCCCCACCAAACCGGCAGCCTCGTTAGGGGGTAGGTGACGACCCTCGGGAACGAGCGTGACCGGGCGGACACCAGACGGCAGTCACCTCTTAGTGGGACCCAGGCAACGGTTTCGCAACCTGACTAGGCTCCGGCGGACCGCCATCGCGGTGCCAAGCCCCACCAAAACTGAGGAGGGGCACATGAATCTACCTTTGGATCAGACGTATCGTCGCTTCCGGGCATGGGGACGCAATGCTCTCCGGCTGTGCGTACCGGCCCTACTTGCTGTAGGTGTCCTCACGGTTGTGGCCAGCGTGCCCGCCAGCGCCACCAGGGCGCCTCGGATCAAGAAACCCGGAGCCCCCACAGCGGTCACTGCGGTCGCCGTCAATGGGGGTGCAGGGGTGTCATGGACGGCACCGGCATCTGACGGCGGTTCCCCCATCACCGGCTACACGGCGACCGCATCGCATGGTGGCCAGACCTGCACTACAACGGGTGCCACCACCTGCACGGTGACCGGTCTCACCAATGGACGTCTGTACACCATCAAAGTCCGAGCCTCAAACGTCGTTGGCGTGGGCAAAGCAGCGCGTGTCCCCGTAACGCCATCGAGTGCACAAAACTGCTCCTACATTGGCCCTGATGCCAACCTTCAGGATTGCGACCTGGCTGGCGCCGACCTGGAGACCAACCTGAGCGGCGCCAACCTGAGCGACGCAGACCTGGAGACCACCTTCTTCATCGGTGCCAACCTGAGCGGTGTCAATCTGACCGGCGCCTACCTGTATTTCGCCTACATGAACGACGCCACCCTGACTGACGCCAACCTGGACGACGCAGACCTCAATCTCGCCAACCTGACCGGCGTGGTTTCGGGTGGAATCACCGGAACGCCGGCTGTTCTTCCCGGAGATTGGAGTCTCGTCGATGGTTACTTGGTTGGTCCCCTTGCCAATCTGACCGGTGCCAACCTGACTGACGCCAACCTGAGCAGCGCCGACCTGGGCTATGCCGCCCTGACCGATGCGAACCTGAGCGGTGCGAACCTGAGCGGCGTAGACCTGAACAGGGTCATTTCTGGCGGGATCATCGGAACACCGTCTGCTCTCCCCGCTGGTTGGCTACTCGTCGACGGCTACTTGATTGGTCAGGACGCCAACCTGACTGACGCCAACCTGAACGGTGCCAACCTAACCGACGCGGACCTGGAGCTAGCCGAACTGATCGGCGCCACCCTGGCTAACGCCAACCTGAGCAGTGTCGAGCTGAGCGGCGCGGACTTGTACGACGTGGCCTCCGGTGGGATCACCGGAACTCCTTCGACCTTTCCCAATGACAGCTGGTCAATCGTCAACGGTTATTTGGTCGGCCCTGGCGCCAACCTGACTGACGCGATGCTGAACGGTGCCGACCTGAGCGGTGTCGATCTGACCACCAGCAACCTGACCGGTGCCAACCTGACCGGTGCCAACCTGAGCGGCGTCATCTGGTCGGACACGATCTGCCCGGACGGTACGAATAGCGACAACGACGGCGACACCTGCGTCAATAACCTTGGCTGAGGGCTGTCCCGAAAGTGCCGGTCAGTGGCAGTTAACGATTGGCAAGCACTCGTCCCTTGATAACGCACACACAGCCGGCGTACGGGGGCACCCTCGTTCAAATGCATCTCACTCAATCGCTCGACATCCGAGCCACGACGAGGAGTAGGGTCCGCCCTGGTCAAGTCCGCGGCGGATTGGCCGTTCTGTCCAGAGGAGGACTTGATGAAATACGTCATCGAATACGAGATCCGCACCGCAGGCCTCACCCACGATCAGAACTTCGCCAACCAGGACGCTCTGCTCAAGGCGTTTGGTAAATGGATACCCGAGGACGGTCTCACTGTCCACGCCTTTGTGTCCAACTTGAACAACGGGGGCTATGTACTCGTGGAAGCTGACGATCCCAACGTGGTCTACTCATTCGTCTCCAAGTTCACTTACTGGAACGAAGTCAATGTTGTTCCCGTCGTCGACGTCGCCGACGGAGTGGCGAATGGAACGGCTTCGCTTGCCTGGGCTCGCTCTGCGGTGAAGGACTGAGAAGCCCGGCTCAGTTCTCGCCGCGAAGATGGATCTTGTCGAACTCGGGGTGTGTGTGATCGAAACGCAAACCGGCGATCGGGGCACTCTGACAGCCTCTCGCCTAGCGTAAAGCGCTAGACAGCCGTGAGCTGTCCAACGAGCGACGGAATCCGGAGCCCAACACGTGAGTGACTTTGCATCATTGCTATCCGACACCCAAGACCGGGTGGAAACGGCGCAACTAGTGCTGTCAGAGGTTGAGTGAATCGGCCCGGGAATCCTGGAGGCTCCTTCCCTTGAGAGGATGGAGCAATGCCAAGGAATGTCCGATACTCCCCGGAGGTGCGTGAGCGGGCCGTCCGGATGATCGTCGAACACCGAGACGAGTACCCCTCCGAGTGGGCGGCGATGACCTCGGTGGCGGGCAAGCTCGGGATGACGCCCGAAACGCTTCGGGTCTGGGTCCGAAGAGCCCAGGTCGACGGTGGCCTCCGTCCCGGTCTCACCACCGACGAGCGCCAGCGACTGAAGGACCTCGAGAAGGAGAACCGTGAGCTCCGCCGGGCCAACGAGATCCTGAAGGACGCCTCGATTTTCTTCGCGACCGAGCTCGACGGTCGAACGAAGAAGTAGTCCGCTACATCGACGCTAGCAAGGGTCGATGGGGAGTCGAGCCGATCTGCAGGGTCCTGCAGTTCGCCCCCGCCACCTATTACGCCAGCCGGTCCCGGCTCCCCTGCGCCCGCCGCATCCGGGACGAGCAGCTGAAGCCCCAGATCACCCGGGTCTTCCACGACAACCGCACCGTCTACGGGGCCGACAAGGTCTGGACCCAGCTGAATCGAGAAGGGATCCGAGTGGCCCGGTGCACCGTCGAGCGGCTGATGCGAGACCTTGGGTACTGCGGGGTGAGGCGAGGTCGGGCCTGGAAGCGGACCACGGTCGGCGACGAGTTCTTGGACCGTCCGAGCGACCTGGTGGACCGCCACTTCACTGCTGACCGTCCGAACCGCCTCTGGGTGGCCGATCTCACCTACGTGAAGACCCACGTCGGCTTCGTCTACGTGGCCTTCGTGGTCGACGTCTACAGCCGCTTCGTAGTCGGCTGGCAGGTCTCCACCTCGTTGCGCAGCGACCTGGCCATCGACGCCCTGGAGATGGCCATCCACTCCCGCCGAGCCGACGGTCTCGACGGCCTGGTCCACCACAGCGACCGCGGCGTGCAATATCTGTCCATCCGCTACACGGAGCGCCTGGCCGAGGCCGGCGTGGTCAACTCGGTCGGCAGCCGAGGGGACTCCTACGACAACGCCATGGCCGAAAGCTTCAACGGCCTCTACAAGACCGAGCTGATCTATCACGAGGGTCCCTGGCAGAACGCCGAGCACGTCGAGTGGGCCACGCTCACCTACGTCGACTGGTTCAACAACCGCCGGATCCACAACGAGATCGGCAAGGTCCCACCTGCAGAGTTCGAGGCCGCCTACTACCGTCAGAGTGCAGCATGAGAAGCACTGCCTTCACAGACAACTGAGTCTCTCGGAAACCCGGGCCGATTCAGAGCGTGGACTGGAAGTGGTTGAGAAGGTAGAGGCGGTTACCAAGCGTGCGCGACCGGTTCTTCGATCAGCGGCTGTCATGATCCTTGGGTGCCTGGTTGGACTTGGGATAGTCCTCCTGATCATCCGCAGACGACATGTAAGGGATATCGAGATCTCAGAGGCCGAATCGTCCGAAGGGGTGCCCGGTTCATCCGATGATTTCCGCAACTCCTCGGTGTGAGCGGACAGCGACGTTCGCCGGTCGATAACCGCCTCCGACGAGGCTGTCGCACGAATCCTTCTCAGCCGAAAGACGGTCCGTTTTGGAGGTCATTTCCGTCACGGCCAGCCCGTTGGGGGCTTAAACGGCAACGTGGTGGACGAACGTGCGTTCGCGCAGCGCTCGAAGCGATTCATGCAACAGCCTCATAACGGACATTCGGCATAACGGACATTCGGCGCACCGAACGGGCAGACCAGCGCTAGAAACGGGCTGTGACGAACGCCGACATGGTCGATTACTGGAACGGGCGCCCCGCCGATGTCTGGGTGACAGAGGCCGAGCGCTTCGACACCATGCTCGCCCCCTTCGGCCGCCGGCTGTTGACGGCCGTCGTCCTCGAGCCGGCCGAGCGAGTCCTGGACGTCGGGTGCGGCAACGGTGCCATCAGCCTGGAGGCGGCCCGAACCGTAGGACCCGCCGGGCGGGTGACTGGCCTCGACCTCTCGGCGCCCATGCTGGAGGTAGCCCGGCGGCGGGCCCAGGAACAAGAGGTCGACGTCGACTTCGTCCAGTGCGACGCCCAGACCGCCTCCTTCGACCAGCCATTCGACGTTGTTGTGAGCCGCTTCGGCGTCATGTTCTTCGACGACCCGGAGGTCGCCTTCGCCAACCTGGCAAAGGCAGCCCGTCCGGGTGGTCGCCTGTGCTTCGTGTGCTGGCAGGAGATGTTCGCCAACGAATGGATCGCGGTGCCGGCCACGGCGATGGTGGCCCATGTTGGGATCCCCGAGCTGCCCGAACCCGGCGCCCCCGGACCCTTCGCCCTGGCGGACGCCCAGCGGACCAGGGGCCTGCTTGAGTCCGCCGGGTGGTCGGAGGTCACCGTCGAGGAGCACAAGGACGAGATGCGCATAGGACGCGATCCCGAGGACGTCGTCGCCTTTATGCTCTCTGACGAGATGGGGCGCCGGCTGGTGGAGGGCAAGGACCCCGAGACGGTGCAGGCCGGTACCCAGGCCGCCCTCGAAGCGCTGCGACCGTACGCCACGCCCAAGGGTGTCGTGCTGGACGGCGCCTGCTGGCTGGTGGCCGCCCGCAAGGCGTAGCGGGCGTCAGAGCATTACCGCTCGGGTGTGGGTAGCCCCGCATGTGCCGGTCAGTAGTAGTAGCGCTCGGCAAACGCACGTCGGTCGATAACGCGCCCACAGCCGGCGTACGGGGGCACCGCGTGAACCCAGCCGGTCACATGGCTATCTTGACGAGCAGAGCTCTCCAAGGAGGTACCGATGTCCGACTTCCCCGGCGTCACACACGTGGCCCTGACGGTCACGGACATTGGTCGGAGTAGGCCCTGGTATCAGGACCTATTCGGCACTCCACCGGTCATCGATGAAGACACGGGACCGTTCCACCACGTCGTTTGGCTTCTGGGCAGCCAGACCCTGGTCGGCATCCACCAGTTCCCCGATCCTCATGGATCAGATCCCTTTGACGAACGGCGCCCGGGTCTGGACCACCTCGCCTTTGCCTGCGCGAACCGGGCGGAGCTTGAGCAGTGGGATTCCAAGCTCAACGCGCTCGGCATCGAGAACGGCGGGATCATCGACGCCCCCTATGGTTCAGGCTTGTCCTTCCGCGATCCGGACAACATCGCTCTGGAGTTCTTCGCTCCCCCTGGGTAAGACATCCACTGAACCGTGGCTGGGGTCCCGGCGACATCGAGTCCGCTCGGAGCTAGGACCCAGCCGAACGGGTGTCCCCAAGGTCCCGAAGTGTCCCACTCAACCGTCGGTCGGGGACACCCGGCAATGTCCCCCTGACGTCGCCCATTCGCCGGCTCGTCCAGTGGAATAGTGAGTAGACCTCAAGCAACGGTACCGAAGGGATTCGACTTCTGTTTTGCCTGGTGCTCTAGGAAAACGTGGTGCGCTTGACGGTCAGTGTGCCTCCGAGGATGTAGATGCCCGGGTCGATGTCGCCGGCAAAGTCGGTGTTGTTCGAAAAAGAGCTTCCCTTGATACTGACCGCGCCACCGTCACTCTCGATGGCGCCAGCGTTGGAGACGGCGCTGTTGTCTGACAGCGTGCTGTATTTGATGGCGACGGTGCCAAGGTTATAGATACCACCGGCGCTGCCGTACGTGGAACTGTTGCCCATCAGAGTGGTGTTGGCAAGGGAGAGGGTGGTCCTGTCGGCGCTGCTGTTGTAGATATCACCACCGGCGAAACCGGCAACGTTGTTCGTCAGTGTGCTGTGGGTGACGGTAGCGCTCAAGAAGTTGTAGATGCCACCGCCAGCTTCGCCCGCAGTGTTGTCGGATACCGAGCTGTCCTTGACCGTCAGGGTGCCGGCATTGTAAATACCACCG
This sequence comes from uncultured Acidimicrobiaceae bacterium, assembly GCA_963756195.1. Lineage (GTDB taxonomy): Bacteria > Actinomycetota > Acidimicrobiia > Acidimicrobiales > RAAP-2 > CAVSNH01. The sequence goes on along the minus strand of CAVWMT010000015.1, from coordinate 64,345 downwards.
CCGAAGCCGTCGAGGGCGTTGTTGTTCGTCACCGTGCTGGACTTGATGGTCAAGATTCCATCGTTGAAGATGCCACCACCGTTGGAGGCAGGGCCATGCGGGACGCTGAAGGACCCCAGTCCGTCTTCGACGGTGAGGCCGGAGATCGTGACCGTGGCAGCTGTCGCAACCCAGAAGACCGTTGTGCTGTTATCCCCGCTCACGGCCAGATTGGCTGCCCCTGGCCCCTTGATCGTGAGGTTTGTGTCGATGTAGATGCCGTCGGTGACCGTGATGGTCGGACACGACGTCGCGAATGTGATGGTGGCACCGGTCGTCGCCTCCGACACGGCCCCGACCAGTGAGCCGGGGCCGGCGGCGTTGCAGTTCGTCACTTTCAATGGGGCGGCCCCGGCAATCTGAACGGGAAGCACCGCCACCGACAAGGGGGTGAGTCCGATGGTGAGGCCCGCTATCAGGCGGGTGATCCATCGTCGGGCGATGATACGGCGAGCGAAACGTGTGCGCATGACCGTCCCTCCCTCTTCGGTGATGGCGAATCCTCATGTCTGGCCTGGAGGGATTCACCGTCGCTGCCTACAACCTCGACCGCGTGCGCAGCTTCAGTGCGAAGCAGGCGGAGGATGAGGCCAAGCCCCGGCAACGAACCAAGCGTCGTCAGGGGACGTGGCGGGACTGCTCTCAAGGAGCCGATGAGGCCGTTCCGGCCAATGCCACAGGGCCGCCCGGCTAGCTGACGGGCGACCATCCGAAGCAGTTCGCCCTTCGGGGCGACTTCGGCGCGCCAGGTCACGAGAAAACGATCGCCTCGAAACCAAAATGCCGGCCCGGAGGCCGGCATTTTGTCTATTTCTTGGGGTGGCGGACGAGTCAGAGACTCATCGCCACCTCCAACAATGGGTTTCATGAACACTGTGGCCTTAATTTCATGAACACCCATTCGTGGCCTGTTCATGAAACTCCGAGAGCAGGGGCGACGTGACATCCGCGGGAGAGTGACCACAACTTAAGGACCGGAGTCTCCACAATCACCCAGTCGGGATCCAAAGTATGGACAGCTCGGATTGCGGCCACTTCGGAAATGAGCGGATGGTCCGGCGCTCGCGCCAGCAAGCATCTGGCCACTCGGATGCGAGAAGGTGCCTCACCCATCCGGCGATCGGGGGCAGGGCTGCCACGCTCCCTGACTCAGTCAAACATCCCCGCAGGTACTCCCGCCCTTGATCTCCCTGAGTGGGGTCGACGGAGTGGTACTGAAAAATCCAAGGAACAGCCGTTCGCCCTCCTTGGTTCCGGCAACGACAATGGACCCGTTCTGCTCATAACTGAAGTGGCCCGCGGCATAGAAGGGTCGTACATCCTCGAGCGTCATTCCGAGTGTCGCACCGGTCGCCGTTTTGAGCACAGGTGTGCCAGGACCCATCGGAGGATGGAGGGTTCCGGCATCTGCGAGACCCCCTTCCAGGTAGCGGTAACCGTCGAAGACCCCGTGAGAGAACTCTAGGGACAGGTCGTTCCATTCGACTTCGGTCCTACCGTCGCATGGTCCGGGCGCCGTCGTTGTCGTTGGTCGGCCGAGGTAATGGCTCACTGTCCGGACCGCCTGAGCCTGAGCATCGCCGGTCTGTACGATGCCCAACCCGTCGGCCCCGAGGACCACTCCCGTCGAGCTAGGAGCCGAACTGGTCGTTGTCGGACTGGTCGTCGGCGAACTGCTGGCCGAACCGCCACACCCGCCCAGCACCCCGGCGAGCACGGAAAGGAAGGCGACACCGAGTCGTGGCCTTAGTGATGCAGGTCCATTGGGCACAGATTGAGTATCGCGCCGGACTCGGGGACGAGTAGCCGTGGCGTCCCACCCAACCATTGGTATGGGTCACTCTCGGGCATGATTGTGTCATGTCCGTGTTGGCGCGGTATGACAGCATCGCCGACTGGTACCGAACTTGGATCGGTGACCAGGGTGATGGGTTGATCGCCGATGATGCCATCCACTTGTTGCCGTCAATGCTTAAAGGTGTCTATCTTCTCGACGTTGCGTGTGGCCAAGGGCGGACGGCACGAGCACTGGCTCGTCGAGGTGGCCGAGTCGTTGGCGTAGACCTGTCCAGTCAACTCATCGAATCGGCGCGACAGGCGGAAGAGGATGATCCGCTCGGCGTTCGCTACCACGTTTCCGATGTGAGCAACCTGCCGACATGGTGGGATGGCGAACCATTCGACGGAGCAGTTTGTGAGATGGCCGTGATGGACATCGACGACTATTCCAGCACCATCCGCGCAGTCAGAGACGCCTTGCGGCCAGGCGGCTGGTTCGTAATCTCGATGGTGCACCCCTGTTTTCCCGGCAACGAAGCGGGATTATCGAGTTGGCCTCCCAACGGAACTTACTCCGAAGAGGGCTGGTGGACATCCTCGGAACACAACCGTGAGGGCGTCCGTATTCGCGTGGGCTCATCACACCGGACCCTCTCGACCATCTTCAACACACTCGTCGAATCCGGCTTTGCGATCCAACAGATAGGCGAACCGCCCGCTCCCGTACCCACGTACCTCCTGATACGCAGCTCGCGCGTCTGAAGTTCCAGATTCTCGAAGCGGTACCGGTGCCAAAGGTCCCAGGGCTACCTGCCTTCGGAATAAGAGACTCGACCCGGCGATTGGAGACACTCGTGGTTCGCTCACGGCGACTGATCATGATGCGCGCGATCATCTGGGTATGGCCGAGTCGAGCCCGACTCCACCACATCAGGATTTGACAGACGGAGTGATCAGACTGCGCCTCTTCGGGGCTGAGGATGCTCAGTGGGTGGCTGCCGCCTGCCAAGATTCCCTTATCCCCAGGTTCACCTTCATGGATGAAGGGCTATCACCAGAAGGAGCTGAGGAATGGATTCAGAAGTCCGAAGAGCGCTGGCTCACCGGTAACGGGCGATTCGCCATCGTGGAGTGCGATTCAAACCGTCCGCTCGGTGAGATCGGTCTCGGAGTGTCTTTTGTCCAGGTCACTGACGAGGTCTACTACTGGTTAACTCCAGAGGCTCGGGGTAAAGGAATGGCAACAAGAGCCGTGGGGCTAGTCGCTGACTGGGGATTTGACTCAGTAGGCATCGAGCGATTGACGCTCCTGGCGCACCCGGAGAACGCAAAGTCGCAACGGGTCGCCATTCGATGCGGGTTCACCAGAGAGGGAGTCCTTCGGGCTTACGAGCCGATCAAGGGCACCAGGCCCGATCTGGTCTCGTGGTCGCTGCTTCCTTCCGACCCTCGCCCCTGGAATCAACAACCTGGCTGACTTATCGACTGCGGTTCGGCCAATTCAGGACTTGCATCTCAGGTAGCTCTACCGTCTCGCTGATCCGGCAGCGGTAGGGGATGGTTCAGTCGGATCCGACCTCTGCAACCGTCAAGGTGAAATGACCAGCCTCGCCGTAATCGAGGTCGAGCGTTCCAGGGCCTGTCCGGGAGACCCGGATCGTTGGTGAGCGGTCGCCAAATCCGACGACCAAGTTGTCAACGATCTCTTCTGTGATTTCGAGCAGGGTGATGCGATTGACCATGTCTCAAACTGTACGCCGGAGTCACTGTCGACAGTCACCTTCCGGTGGTAGGGGGCACTCATGGTCAGTGCTCATCGGCGTTCAGCGAGATGGGCCACCGCGTCCTGGCGGCATACCAGCGTTGTGGGCAGTGGCGATGATAACTCTCAAGCACTCGGACTCGATCGTCATTGCCCGTTCACCGGTGGACCTCTACGACGTTGTCTCCGATATCACGCGGATGGGGACATGGAGCCCGATCTGTAGGCGTGCTGGTGGGACGAGGGTGCTGGACCAGAGGTTGGGGCTTGGTTCACGGGTAGGAACGAGTTGCCCGACCGAACCTGGGAGACAAGGTCGGAGGTCGTCGTCGCTGACCCAGGCCATGAGTTCGCGTTCATCGTCAATGGCTCCTGGACGCGGTGGGGGTATGCGTTCACTCCAGTCGATGGGGGCACGGAGTTGACCGAGTCGTGGGAGTTCCTACCCGGTGGTATCGCGATGTTCGAGGAGCGGTTTGGCGCCGACGCTCAGGCTGAGATCGCCAACCGGCTGGAACTGGCCAAGAAGGATATTCCAGCGACCCTTGATGCGATCAAGAACGATGCGGAAGCAGGGTAGGCATCTGCCACGACCCTCTCCCTGCGATAGGACACGAAGCCCATCTGTATCGGTACATTTTGGCGTGGAGGTTTCCTCCGCCCTCGTCATCCGCCTTACCGCTGACCCCGAAGAGAGGAATCCCCCATGACCGTCATCGACGCGTCCGATACTCCGATCCCACCTCCAGCCCGTCTGCACCATCATGCCTTCGTCACCACCGACCAGGAGGCGACGCGGAAGTTCTATGAGGACATTGTGGGTTTGCCGCTCGTCGCCACCTGGACCGAGGTGGAGAACCTGATGGGCGGAGAGGAACAGGAGTTCTGTCATACCTTCTACGGACTCGGTGAAGGCGGAAGCTTGGCCTTTTTCCAGTTCGCCAACCGCGAGTTCTCTGATCAGTTCGCTCCACCGTCCCCGCCCTCTCTGTTCCGCCATGTCGCCCTCCTCGTCAGTGCAGAGGGCCAAGAGGGAATCCGTGACCGGGCCCAAGCCGCTGGGGTGGAGACAATGACCGCCGACCACGGTTATTGCGAGTCGCTGTACATAACCGATCCGAACGGGCTACTCCTGGAGTTCACCGTCGATCATCCAGAGGTCGAGGAGATCGACGCCATCCGCAGGAAGAACGCTCACTCCGATCTCACACGGTGGTTGTCGGGTGACCACACCAGCAACAACGACTGGCGTCGGGAATCCTGAGCTTCGCCAGAAGTCCCACTGGCAACTTTGACCCGCGTGGAGAAGGATCCCAAGCCACTGGGCCGGTCCGATCACCCCAACAACTGCGATAAGGGCGACGGCTACCCGTCTAGGGCTGGCGACGGTCGACGACTGGTCACCCATCCGGCGGTAGGTGACGGGGTGTTACTCGATGCCAGCGATTCGAAGCTGCAATTGGACGATCCAGTTCGGGGGTCGTTGGTCCGATTTCCCAAACCACGGGCATCCGTCGCCAATCCAGCGTTTCCGGTACGTGGAGAATGAGACAGGTGGTGCAGTTCCAGGGTTGTCGTCATTGCCAAATTCGAAGCCACAGCATGTGCAGACTTCGTAGGAAGCTCGTCCAAACAGGTCTTCGTAGGGGGGCGAGGCTCCGGCCGGGAGATGTTCCGGCCACCGTGCGTATGGGGGGACTTGGAGACCGGGCCAGCCGCAGCACGGACATATGTAAGGACCTGGATGATCCACATCGCCATCTTGCACCTTCGAGGTGCGTTGGGGTGCCCCACTCGTGTCCGTTCCGGGCGAGGCCACTATCGCGAGCGCGAAAGTGACCGGGCTACCGCACTCTGCTTAGATCCGAACTACCGGATTGCGTCACGCCGGTTCGACCGGTATCCCTCGGTCGATGGTGTCATGAGGCTTCCTGGAACCGCCGCCAACGGACTTCCAACAGCTCGGGATTGGGGCGAGCCGATTGTCGGGTTGGGAGCTCGATCTGCGAGCCGTTGATCTCCTGGAGCGTGTACCGAAGCGTTGGGCCGTCGAGCTCTTCCATGACGTCCGGGCGGACGCCGACCTTGTACTTGGGATCGATGCCGAAGATGTCGGCGTCATAGGCGGCGTGGTGGATCTTGCACATGGCGATGCCGTTGGTGACGACGGGTTGGCCACCTTCGGCGTCGGCCAGAACGTGGGCGGCGTCGAGCAGTCGTGTGTGGCGAAGCCGGCAGATGGAGCACCGGTTCTGGTAGGCGAGGAGTACCCGTTGCCGGAACAGGGGCTGGTGGAGGCGTACCTTGGCGACTCGCTCGGCGTAGGAGCGGACGAGATCGGGATCTTCGAGGGCCAGGTCGTGGCGGAGCCGAAGTGACTCCTCGTCCACAGAGACGACGAATTGGTGAGCGTGCAGGCTCCTCTGCCGCCAGCCACACCGGATAGATGGGGAGGTAGGTCCCCGACGCCACTCCCTGGAACCAGATCAGCGGGAGCTGCGCCACCATCGCTTCGCGCAGCGCCCGATTGTCGGGATGGTTCGGCATTCTCCCCCCGCCACATGTAGCGGAGAAATCCGTCCGGACCTTCCTCGTCGTCGTAGGGGCGATGGTTCGGATCCCGGGCGTAGACGGTCCGAAAGCTCAGTGCAGCCGTGAGCTGCCGGGGCTTCCAGATTCCCTGTTGTGTGGCCATGAGGCGAACCGGCGACTCCATTGAAGGAGAAGGCGGCCAAGTCTTCCTGCCGGACGAGCGGTTGACCCTTCGGCCGCAAGTCCATCGAGGAAGGCGAAAGCGGCTGCCCGGACCGACCGATCGATTTCGGGGTCCGGGAGGGGCATCGGGTGGAATCTATCCATATGGCTCCTGACCTTGGCGGCCAAAACCGTCACAGCCTCCTGATTTGATGGGCACCTCGGCGCTCAGAACGCCCGCAGACCGGACGAGATCCTGAGATGGACGCGGCGTGGACGAGCGAGAGTCGGGCCCGAACACGAGACGCCAAGTCGGCCACAGGCACTGTCAGCCACCGCCGCCGCGTCGGTCACCGCGGCGGACACGTCGACGCCGATTGACGAGTTCGTCCAGGCCATGGCCACCGAGCTCGGCCTGGATGGCTCGCCTGGCGATCGCCGAACAGAACGACAGCTGCGCCGACTGGTCAACTGGGCCACGGGGGAGGGGTTGCCCCTCGACCGGGAGATCATCCTCGACCCCGACACGGTCGAGCGGTTCATCGAGGTCGGACTGGCTGCCGACCGTTCGCGGGCGACCTACCGGGCGGTGCTGCGCCGGGTGGGTCCCCGTCTCACCATGCGGGCACCCTGGGAGCCCCGACCAGCTGCCGTCGCCCGCCGCCAGGTCGCACCGCCCTACACGACGTGACGAAGTGGCGGTTCTGCGTGCGGACGCCCTCGACCAGCCGACTCCGGGACGCCGGAGAGCAGCGAGGGCCTTCCTCGCCCTCGGGCTCGGCGCCGGGCTGGACGGCCGCTGGGCGTCCCGGGTGGCCGCCCGGAACGTTTCCCGACCGGCATCGGGTGTGCACGTGCGGGTCGGGGAGCCGGTGGCCCGTGGCGTGGTCGTCCTGGCCGAATGGGAAGACGAGCTGGTGGAGCTGGCGGCGACCGCCGGAGACGAGTTCCTGGTAGGCGGGTATTCGACCTCAGCTCGCCGAACTGGGCATCTGACAGCAGAACTCGTTGTTCCTACCGGGCATCCTCGTCTCGCACCCGCCCGTCTGCGCTCGACCTGGCTCTTGACCCACCTGCGGGCCGCCACCAGATTGCCCGAGCTGTGTCGAGCGGCAGGACTGCGCGGCGTCACCGTGCTCTCGGACCTTCTCGATGGGGTCGAGCCGTTGGGTGACGATGTGGCCGCGGCCATGCTTCGAGGGGGGTCCCGATGAGTCGGGCTCCGATCGACACCAGCGGTGGCCGACCGACGAGTGCGGCCGAGTTGAACATCGCTCGACAGCTGGTGCGGAAGTCGGGCGTGGTCGAGGTTCTCGCTCCCTTCCTCGAGGCCGAGGTGGGGCGGCCCCGTCAACTCAGCCTCGAAGCCTTCATGGTGGCGCTGCAGCTCAATGCCCTTCATCGCCACCATCAGGCGCATCTGGTCGAGGCGGCCCGGGTCCTGAACGCCCTCACCGACGACCAGCGAAGGTCCCTCGGACTCGCCTCGTGGGACGAGGCGGAGACCTATCCGCGTGTCGATCGGCTGTTCGTGAGCCTCTGTCAGATCCTCGAGTCAGGAGACGCCGGTGTCGACGCAACCTGGTTTGCCAACCAGGTGGGCCGCGCCGCCATCCCGAGGGACGTGCTGACGAGCAGATCTGTCGCGGTCGACGGCACTGACGTCGAAACCTGGGGAGCGCTCAAGGGAGCCTCCTACACGATCGTGGTCGACGGCGAGGCGGCGGAGACACAGCTGATCGAAGAGGCGGCGGACTCGGAGCCGGCCAAGACGAAGGTGAAGACGGCCAAGGTCCTCGGGACCGGTCCCGACGGCCGCAAGCGCTACACCGCTGATCCGGACGCCCGTGCCGGCCATCGATCGTCGGCCGGCAACCGAAAAGCCGGACCCTACGTCGGCTACGAGCTCCACCTAGCCGTCCAGGCCCGAGATGTGCGCTGGACCAACCACACCGACCGCACCACCCTCGGACCCGAGGTGCCGGGCGTGATCACCACCTGCAACCTGGTTCCGGCCGGATCCCATCGGGGAGACGCCATCGTCGACGCCTTGGTTGCCTCCAAACAAGACGTCCACGACATCGCCGATGTGGTGTGGGATCCGGGGTACTCGCTTTGTCAGCCCGAGACGACGACCTACCCGCTCGCCCAGGCCGGGATCGAGCAGACGTTGGAGTTGGTCACTCACCAGCGGGGCATCCGCCCCTTCGCCGGGGATGCGCTGCTGGTCGACGGGCAGCTCTACTCCCCCCTCCTCCCGAAGGAGCTGCGGGATTTGGCCGCTCCACCTCGTTTCGCCACGGGCGCCTATCGACGCGCCTACGAAGAACGCTTCAACCAGCGGGCCCGCTGGCGCCTCGTGCGACACGCCGCGCCGGATGCCGACGGGGTCACCCGGTGGCGATGTCCATTCTGTGCCGGTCTCTTGCGGAGCCGGAAGTTCCCGAGGAGCATGCGGCGTTCACGGCGGGTGCCGCTCGTGATTGTGCCCGACGACGTGACCCGATGCTGCTCGGGCATCCTCTCGGCCCCTCCGGCTGAGCTGCCGATCACCCAGAAGATTCCCTTCGGCACGACCGCATGGCGGATCTCGATGTACCGGCGTCAGGTGGTCGAGTCGGCCAACTCCGCCCTGAAGGGTGCCTATGCCGATCTGTCGCGAGGATTCTTTCGGGTGTTCGGGCGGACCAAGATCTCGGTGCTCCTGGGATTCACCGTCGCCGCCTACAACCTCGACCGCGTGCGCAGCTTCAGAGCGAAGCAGGCGGAGGACGACGCCAAGCCTCGACAGCGGGCCAAGCGTCGTCAGGGGACGTGGAGGGACTGCGCTCAGGGGGCCGTTGAGTCCGTTCCGGCCAATGCCACCGGGCCGCCCGACTAGCTGACTGGCGACCGTCAGAAGTATTTGCGCCCTTCGGGGCGACTTCGGCGCGCCCGGTCGCCGGAAAACGATGGCCTCGAAATCAAAATGCCGGCCCGAAGGCCGGCATTTTGTCTACTTCCTGGGGTGGCGGACGAGTCAAAGACTCATCGCCACCTCCAACGATGGGTTTCATGAACACTGTGGCCTTCATTTCATGAACACCCATTCGTGGAGGTGGCGGGAATCGAACCCGCGTCCTCCGGCTTCTCAATGGGCCTTCTCCGAGCGCAGCCGGTCAAAGATTGTCGGGACGGGCACCTCGACCGGCGGTGGTGCCCATCCGTATCCGACTGAGATGTCCCCGGAGGTCGGTCGGCACGACCTTCTGGGTGAGCCCCACTGAACGTCGCCCGGATCCGATCCGTGGGGCTGGGACCGGTCGGACGTCACTGCGCTTTAAGCAGCGATCGCGAGCTGAGGCTCGGCGTTTGTTTTTTGTTCCGGCTCTTTAACGTGGCTCCGGAGACCACGGCTCGCTTCTCCCACCTCGACGACCAGAGTCGAAGCCTTTCACCCCCGTGCACGTTGCCAACCAGGCCCTTTACCCGGCTGTGGGCCATCCAGCATACCTACCCACCGTCCGGGACATGGCGGCCCCGTTGGAGCGTCGGGCCTCAGCGCGCGGGTACCCGACCGGGCAGCAGCACGAGCCTCCCTGGCTCCCTCGCGCTCGGCGTCTCGGGCGGCGATGGCGTGGCGCTTGTCGTATTGCCGACGGCCTCGGACCAGGGCGATCTCGACCTTCGCCCTTCCGTCCTTGAAGTAGATGGACAGCGGCACCATGGTGAGCGACTGCTGCTGGGTCCGCCCCATCCATTCGTCGATCTGCCGGCGGTGCATGAGGAGCTTGCGGGGCCGATCGGGATCGTGGGCGCCGAACCCATTGGCTTGGGCGTAGGGCGGCACGTGCACGCCGAACAGCCAGACCTCGCCATCCTCGATCCGGGCGTAGGAGTCCTGGAGGGCGATGCGCCCCGCCCGGAGCGACTTGACCTCGGACCCCTGGAGCACGAGGCCGCATTCGACCGTCTCGAGGATCTCGTAGTCGTGGCGGGCCCGTCGGTTGGACGCGACCGGCCGGTTGGCTTCCCTGGGCGCCGCCGCGCCCTTCGAACCCGCCGGCTTCGATCCGGCCGGTGCAATCGCTCTCTTCCGTGCTGAGGCCATGAGACGAAGGTACACGTCGCTGGCCGGCACGCCGCCGGCGACCATTGTCAACGCCGCCGGCGCTGGCGCGCTCAGCGCCCGGTCAAGAGGCTCACCGCCTCGGTCACCCGGTTCCCTTAGCGTGGTGGCGACATGCTCATCCTGCCCCAGCAGGTCCACGACGAGATGCTGGCCCACTGCCTGGTCGGCCTCCCCGACGAGGCCTGCGGCCTGCTCGGCGGCGACCCCTCGGCCGCCCACGCCATCACCTGCTACCCGACGCGCAACCTGGCTGCTTCGGCCAAGCTCTACACCGTCGACCCCAAGGACCACCTGCGGGCCGATCGTGACGCCGAGGCAGCTGGTCACTCCGATCATCGGCGTCTTCCATTCGCACACCCATACCGAGGCCTACCCTTCCCCGACGGATGTGGCCCAGGCTCCCGATCCGTCCTGGCACTATGTCCTGGTCTCGCTCCGCGATGTGGTCCCTGTGGTAAGGAGCTTTCGGATCGGGGACGGTCGGATCCGAGAGGAGCCGATCTCACTGCTCCCCCGATAGGATCCCAACCGGATTGGTCATCTATTGAGCGTCGCCGGGCTCGACCGGGCCGCGCCGGCGAGGCCACGGTGTGCCGAGCGCACGGCCGAGCCGGAAAGGAGTCCGTGTGTCCGTTCGAGTGAACCTGCCGACCGTCCTTCGCAACCATGCAGGGGGAGCGAAGTCGGTCCAGGCCGACGGGTCGACGGTCGGTGAGGTGCTACGTGATCTCGAACAGAAGTTCCCGGGGCTCTCGGGCCAGGTCATCGGCGACGACGGCCACCTCCACAAGTTCGTGAACGTCTACGTCAACGACGACGACGTCCGATACCTGTCAGCCCTGGACACGGCGGTCGGCCCCTTCGACGAGCTCACCATCCTTCCCGCCGTGGCCGGAGGGTCGACGGCGCGGCGGCGACCGCCCATTCGCCATGACGGCCCACGGCTCGGTCCTCGACCTCATCGGCAACACGCCACTGGTCGACATCAGCGCGCTCAGCCCCAACCCGGCGGTCCGCATCATGATCAAGCTCGAGGGGCAGAACCCGGGCGGCTCGGTCAAGGACCGCATCGCCCTGGCCATGATCGAGGACGCCGAGCGCACCGGTGCGCTCCGGTCCGGCCAGACGCTCCTCGAGTCGTCGTCGGGCAACACCGGCATTGGGATGGCCCTGGTGGCGCGACTGAAGGGCTATCCCTTGAAGGTCGTGCTGGCCACCAACGTCTCCATCGAGCGACGCCAGCTCCTCGAGGTCTGGGGGGCCGAGATCATCGACTCGCCGGGCTCCGAGGGGTCGAACGGCGCCGTCCGGCGCGCCCAGGCACTGGCCGCCGACCACCCCGAATGGGCCTTCCTCTACCAGTACGCCAATCCGGCCAACCCACGGGCGCACTACGAGGGAACCGGTCCCGAGATCTGGCGCGACTGCCCCGAGGTCACCCACTTCGTCGCCGGCCTCGGGACGTCCGGCACCCTTGTCGGGGCCGGACGCTTCCTCAAGGAGCAGAACCCCGATATCAAGATCTGGGCCATCGAGCCGCCGGCCGGCGAGCTCGTCGACGGTCTGCGCAACCTTGACGACGGCTACGTCCCGCCCATCTTCATCGAGAACCGGGGAGCCGAGCTGCTCGACGGCAAGCGCATCGTCCGGCTCCGCGAGTCGATCGAATGGACGCGTCGCCTCACCGAGGTGGGTATCTTCGCCGGGGTCTCCTCCGGCGCGGCGCTGGCCGGGGCGGTCAGGGTGGCGGCGAGCGTCGACCAGGGAACGGTGGTCGTGGTGGCCGCCGACGCCGGCTGGAAGTACCTGTCGACAGGCGCGTGGACCGACGACATCGACATCGTCGAGAAGCGGGCCCAGTCCATCACCTTCTTCTGATGTCCCCGACCGGCGAGCGCCGGCCGGCGGCTCCGACCGCCGCCGGCGACGGCCAGCGGCGGCCTGTCGTTCACCGTGCTCGGATGCGACGGCAGCTGGGTCGGGCCCGGTGGTGCGGGCAGCTCCTACCTGGTGCGCACGCCGTCTGCGTGCCTTCTGCTCGATTGCGGCCCCGGCTCCTTCGCCCGGCTCCAGCTGGTTATGGACCCGGCTGAGCTCACCGCCGTCGTCGTCTCCCACCACCACCCGGACCACTGGACCGACCTGCACACGCTCGCCACCCACGCCAAGCTTGTCCTCGAGGGTGAGGTGGACGTCTACGCCCCTGCCACCTTGGCCGCCCGTACAGGGCTTGGTGGCGAGGCCGCCCTGCGCTGGCACGCCGTCACCGAGGGCGACGAGGTCGAGATCGGCTGACGCCGTCTGCACCTTCCGCCGGACGGAGCATGTCGACGAGACGCTCGCCGTGCGGGTGCAAGCCGCAGGCCGGGTGCTCGGGTACTCTGCCGACTCGGGACCGGGCTGGTCTCTGTGAGAGCTGGGCGACGACCTCGACGTCGTCCTGTGCGAGGCGACCTACACCGCAGAGCACGAAGGCACCGCCGACCACATGAGTGGACGGCAGGCGGGGCACCAGGGCCGAGACGCCGGCGCTGGCCGGCTGATGATCACTCACCGCTGGCCCACGGTGCCGGCCTCGGCGGTGGCAAAAGAGGCGTCGGCTGCCTTCGGGCGGTCGGTGGAACAGGCGGTCACGGGGAGGACGGTGGTTCTGTGAGTGAGGAAGTGTCCACACACCAGGCACTGGCGCGGCGCTGACGGCCGGGCCATCGAGGAGCTCCGGCCGGCCACCTTCGAGCGCGACTTCACCATCTTCGTGCCCGGATCGGTCCTCGTCTCCATGGGCCGGACCAAGGTGCTGTGCACCGCGTCGGTCGAGGACCGGGTCCCACCCTGGATGCGGGGAACCGGCAAGGGGTGGGTCACCGCCGAGTACTCGCTCCTACCCGGATCCACCGGCGAGCGGGTCACCCGGGAGGCGGCCAGGGGCCGGCAGTCAGGCCGGACCCAGGAGATCCAGCGCCTCATCGGCCGATCGCTCCGCTCCGTCTGCGACATGGTCGCACTGGGCGAGATCCAGGTGACGGTGGACTGCGACGTGCTCCAAGCCGACGGTGGCACCCGAACGGCGTCGGTCTGCGGCGGGTACGTGGCCTTGCACGACGCCATGACCCGGCTTGTCCAGCAGGGGACGGTTCGGACCAACCCGCTCACAGAGGCGGTCGCCGCGGTGTCGGTCGGCGTAATCGACGGTGTGTGCATGCTCGATCTGCCCTACGAGGAGGACAGCCGCGCCGAGGTCGACATGAACGTGGTCATGACGTCGTCGGGCCGCTTCGTCGAGGTGCAAGGCACTGCCGAGGGCGTACCCTTCACCAAGGGCGAGCTCGACGAGATGCTCAGCCTGGCCGAGCACGGCATAGCCCAGCTGCTGGAACTGCAGGTCAAGGCCCTGGCCGAGCCACCGCCCCGTCGATGAGCGATGGGCGGCGGATGGTGCTGGCCACGGCCAACCCGGACAAGGCGGCCGAGATCGTGACCCTGCTCGGGACGGTGCCCGACCTCGTCCTCGAGCCGCGCCCGACGTCAGTCCCCGAAGTCGCAGAGGACGCCGACACGTTGGTCGGCAACGCCCGTCTCAAGGCCCGTGCCCTTTGTCTAGCCACCGGACTAGCCGCTGTGGCCGACGACACCGGCCTCGAGGTCGAGGCGCTGGGCGGGGCTCCGGGTGTCTACTCGGCCCGCTACGCCGGTGAGCACGCGTCATACGCGGACAACGTGCGTAAGTTGCTCGCTGAGCTCGAGCGCGTCGGCGCCACAGATGCCGAGGAGCGGTCGGCGACCTTCCGTACGGTGGCCTTGGTGGTCTACCCCGACGGCGGAGAGCAGTGGGCGGACGGCACGGTCGAGGGCACCATCTCTGTCGCCCCGGCCGGCGCGTCCGGGTTCGGCTACGACCCGGTGTTCATCCCAGCCGAGGGGGACGGCCGCACCTTCGCCGAGATGACCCCCGCCGAGAAACGCGCCGTCTCGCACCGTGGCCGGGCCTTCCGGGCTCTCGCCCAGCAGCTGCGTGACCGACGCTGATGCGGACTCGCCCACGCCCGTGGCGCCGGGAGGCGCGGGGATAGTGTCCGGGTGATGCAGCGGACCCCGCAACAGGCGGCGCTGGACCGCGTGCGCGGGGCCATGGTGTCGGTGGCAGCCCGCCATCCCGGCACCCGTCGGGTCATGGCCCGCTCCGGGCGGACGTTGCGTGACGCCGCCGAGCGAGGTGCGGCCCTGGCCCAGGCGCGGTCCGTCGGGGTGGCCGACACTTACGGCGGAAGCTACTTCGGCGAGGGGCGCGACGCCTCGGGCGACCGTGCCGGCCAATCGGGGTACGCCCGCTACGACCGCATCGCCTCCAACGCCGATATCGCCGGCTGGCTGCTGTGGCGCAACTTCCGCCTGAGCTCGGCCCTCGACGTCGGCTGCGCCACCGGCTTCCTCGTCGAGGTGCTCCGGGAGCGAGGCATTGACGCGGAGGGCTGTGACCTGAGCGAGTACGCCGTGGGCCACGCTTCGCCGGGGGCGGCCGGGCACATCCGGGTGGCCAGTCTCTTCTCCGGGCTCCCCTGGCCCGAGGGTCACTTCGAGCTCGTCACCGTGCTCGAGACGCTCGAGCACCTCCCGCCCAATCGTGTGCCCACTGCCATCTCTGAGCTGCGGCGGATGTGCGGCGGCTACCTCTATGCCACCATCCCCTCCTTCGGGCCGAACATCTCTGGCCCCGACGGGCACTTCGAGGGAAAGGTCCGACCCGAGCTCGTCGAGGTGTACACCAACCGCGGCCCGGACTACGGGGGACCGGTCCCGGAGGCGGACCTGGCCACGGACGCAGACGGCCGACCCGTCGAGGGCCACCTGACCATCGCCTCGTTCGACTGGTGGACCGAACGGTTCGCCGACGCCGGGTTCGCCCGCTGCCCGGACGTCGAGCGGCGCCTCTACGCGGACATCGAGCCGGCCGGGCTCGCCCCATTCTGGAACCTCTATGTCTTCCGCGTGCCGGGCACGCCGGACGGCGTCGTGTGAGCCTCGTGAGCCGGGTCGGACGCTCGTCGAGCTCGGCCTGCGCCACCCGCTGGTGGGGACGTGACGGTGGCGAGCACGCCGGGCGGGCCGCTCGCCGCCTATGAGGACTTCGTTCATCTGCGCTTCGAACGCCCCGACGCCGGGGTGGTGCTCATTACCATCGACCGGCCGGAGGTGCTCAACGCGGCCAACGAGCAGCTGCACCGCGAGCTCTCGGCCGTCTGGGCAGTGGTGGACGCCGACGACTCGGTGGCCGTCTCGGTCATCACCGGTGCTGGCCGGGCGTTCTCGGCGGGCGGGGACCTGGCCATGGTCGAGCGGCTGACCCACGACCACGACGCCGTCGTCGAGCAGTGGCGCGACGCCAGAGCGGTGGTCGAGTCGATGGTCGCCTCGGTGAAACCCGTGGTGTCGGCCATCAATGGGGTGGCCGTGGGGGCGGGATTGGCCGTGGCCCTCCTGGCCGACGTCAGCATCGCCGCCGCCTCTGCCCGTCTGTCGGACGGGCACACCCGGCTGGGCGTTGCCGCCGGTGACCATGCCGCCATCGTCTGGCCGTTGCTCTGCGGCGTGGCCAAGGCCAAGTACTACCTATTGACCTCCGACTTCATCGACGGGCCGGAGGCCGAGCGCATTGGGCTCGTGACCAGATGTGTGCCCGACGAACAGGTGGTGCCCGAGGCACTGGCCATCGCCCGGAGGCTCGCTCAGGGTTCGGCCACCGCGTTGCAGTGGACCAAGCTCGCCATCAACCGGTGGCTCGTGACCGCCGCCCCGGCCTTCGGCGAGTCGCTCGCCCTCGAGATGCTCGGCTTCCTCGGGCCCGATGCCAGCGAAGGGCTGGCGGCGTTGCGTGAACGGCGCTCGCCGACCTTCCCCTCGGCTGCCGGTCTGCAATAAGTCAGAGGTAGAAATCAGAGGGGTGGCCGTGGGCACGCCCGCGCTCTCGGCATTGCCGTGGGCTACGAGCCGCGGCTACGAGCGATGCCTACGAGGAGACGGTGACCAGGGTGCCGAGCGGGGTGAGCGGGAACACGACCTCGGCGTTGTCCGGCGGCATCTCGACGCAGCCGTCGCTCTGGGGGAAGCCGTAGCTGCCGCGGACGAAGCCGTGCAGGGCGTCGCCACCGTTGAAGTAACTGACCCACGGGATGCCCGGATCGACGTATTTCGAGCCGTCGGGGTTGGTGCCGCTCATCGTCGTGACCCGGTAGCGGGCGTAGACGGGGAACGTCCCGGCAGCAGTCGGTGCCGCGGCCACCCCGGTGTTGGCCAGCGTCGTGTACGTAGATGCGCCGTTGCTGTAGACGGTGACCGTCTCCGGCGATCCCTTCGAGACGTAGACGTAGTTGTAGGGATCTGGATCGACGATGCCCGCCGCCGCGTCGGCCAGGAGCTCGCCCCAGACCTGAGGTCCATCTAGCCCGTCCGTCGTGAGGTTGTGGTTCGACTCGTAGGCCATGACCGCGCCGGTGGTGATCACGTTGTCGGTACCTGCGCTCCACAGGCTGGAGAGTGACGCCGGCACGTTGAACCGCCAGGCGAACGTGCCCTGTTGGGCCTCGGCTGCCTCTTGCGGCGCGGCCAGTGGTCGGGCCGGTGTGAAGCTGACCGGCAGGTAGCCCACCTGGGCCAGCAGCTGCTGTAGGCGCAGCACGCTGCCGTCGGCCACCCTGAACTGCGCGGTTGCCGTGTCGCGCAGGCGCTCGCCGGTCGCGCTCTCGACACCTGCGTCACCCCCCGGCACGGTGATCGTCTCCGATGACGACGGCACCAGAGGAGCGATGGCCACGAAGGCGAAGGTGGTGGGGGTGACCTCCTGCCAGGAGCCACCCACGTTCGGCGTGAGGGTCGGCGTCGGGGAGTTGGAGCTGAGCGGGTGCGAGAAGCGCACCTCGATCGAGGTGTCGCTTGGCACCTGGGTGGCCCCGGCCAGGGGGTCCATCGACTCGACGGTGAAGGCACCGGAGGCCTGGCCGCCTGGTGTCGAGGTCGGCGAGGCTGCGGCCCGCCCTGTTGAGCCCCGGTCGAACAGGGCGCCGGCGGCCAAGCCGCCTGTGACCAGCACCATGACCGCCACCACCAGGACGAAGGTGCGGAGCCGGTGACCGGGTGCCTTGGACTTCGTGGGTGAGTGAACGCCCGGCATGCTCATCTCTCGGAATCCGGTTAGTGGGAAGAACCTACCAGTCCATCGGAACATTCCCTGGTCAGCTGTATTGATAAGACGGCCAACTCAGGGGCGCTTCCAATGCGCCTTCCCTATGGGAAGCGGCTCGGACGGAGGGTCGTATCGGCCTCGTCAGCTGGCGTCCGCCTCGGCGATGCGTGCCGCCACGGTCCGCTCCAGAGCCTCGATCTCGGCCGGGTCGGTTAGCTTGCGCCCGTCCGGCCCACGAACGTAGAAGGCGTCGACCACGGCCGTTCCGAACGTCGAGACCTTGGCCGAAGCCACGTCGAGACCGCGGTCGACGAAGGCCCGGGTAATCCGGTGGAGCTGGCCGACGACATCCTCGGCTCGCACCTCGACCACGGTGGCCACTTCAGAGGCGGCGTTGTCCACGGTGACCTGAGTCGACACCAAGTCCAGGGCGTGCGTGCGCTGGCCTCGATAGGTCCGGGCCCGATCGGCCAGCCGCTCCTCGACCGACAGTTTGCCGTTGGTCACTGCGGCCAGGTCGTCCGACAGGCGGGCCGCTGCCGGCCACCGCCCGCGTTCGGGCTCGACGGTGAAGATCTCGACGGCCACCCCGTCGTCTTCGGTGATGTCGGCCGATCGCACGTTCAGGCCATGGAGGGCCAGGACGGCGGTGACCTCGGCCAGCAGACCGGGGCGGTCCGGGGCGACCACGGTCACCGTCGGCTGATCGAGGGCGAGGGCCGGGATGCCCTGGGAACGGACGGTGTCCATGATCATCCGCACGTCCTCGGTCAGCCGCGTCCTGGCTGGTTCGGCGGGCTCACCGGCCAGGACGCGGCGGGCGCGCTCGACCACGTCGGCGACGAGCCCTGCCTTCCAAGGGCCCCAGGCCGACGGCCCGGTGGCCAGGCTGTCGGCCTCGACCATGGCGGCCAGCAGGTCAAGGGTGCGTCGGTCGACCACCTCGTCCGCCACCCGCTGGGCGGTGGACGGGTCGTCGAGGTCGCGGCGGGTAGCCATGTCCGGGAGAAGCAGGTGCAGCTCGACGAGCCTGACGAGCACGTCGCAGTCGTCGGGCGGGAAGCCCATGCGGTTGGCCACCTCGGTCCCGACCATCACGCCGGCCTCGGTGTGGTCGCCGGGGAAGCCCTTACCCAGGTCGTGGAGCAGCGTGCCGACAAGCAGCAGATCGGGCCGGTCGACCCGGTGGGTGAGACCGGCGGCGTTGGCACAGGCCTCGAGGAGGTGGCGGTCCACGGTGAAGCGGTGGTACGGGTTGCGCTGGGGTTTGTTGCGCACAGCGGCCCACTCCGGTAGGTAGCGCTCGAAGAGCCAGCGGCGGTCGAGCGCCTCGATGGCGGTGATGGCCGGATAGCCCGCCGCGAGCACCCGCACCAGGAGCTCGCGCAGCGAGGTAGGCCAGGGCAGGTCCGGCGTCGGAGCCTTGCGGGCGAGCAGGTTGAGCGCATTCCGGGCGATGGGCAGGTCGTGCTCGGCCGCCACCGCGGCCAGGCGGAGAGCGAGGGAGGCGTCCCCCGCCGCATCAGCGCCCTCGGTGAGGACGACTTCGGCCTCGCCGAGGGCGATGCCGGGCTCACCGGGAAGGGGAGTGGGGCCTGGCGCGGCCGCCGGCTGCCTGCGTCCAGCAGCTGCCGGCAGCCGCCGGCCCCGGCCGAAGGTCTGAGCCGAGACGCGGTGTCGGCGCCAAGCGTCGTCGCACTCCCAGGCCACGGTGCGGCCGGCGGCGGCGATCGAGCGCATGAACTCGTCAGGGTCCACCGGCCCGAGGGCATCGGCCACCGCGTCCTGCTCTTGGAGCAGGAGCTTGTTGAGCTCGCGGCGGGAGCGGCGGTGCAGCTCCACCCGGGCCGCGGTGAGGACCGAGCGGGCGTCGTCGACGGCCACCGTGTCGATGTAATCGGCGAGAGTGGGCAGCGCCCGCATGAGGGCGGCGAGCACGGCGACGTCCCGAAGGCCGCCGTGGGATTCCTTCAGGTCAGGCTCGAGGAGAAAGCCGACGTCGCCGAATGACACGTGGCGCTCGGTCACCAGGCCGGCGAGCACGTCGAGCCACGGCGGCTTCTGCTTGGCCCACCGTTTGGCGGCGCCATCGAGCACCGGCTCAGCCACCTTGGCCTCACCACAGACGACCCGGCCGTCGAGGAGACCGAGGGCCACCTTGAGGTCCTTGCCGGTCATCTCGAGCATGTCGGCCGGGCGCCGCACGCTGTGGTCGAGGTGGATGCCCTCGTCCCACACCGGGTACCAGACCCGGTCGGCAGTGGCGGTGATGTCGCGTCGACCGCGGTGGACGAGGACGACGTCGAGATCGCTGTAGGGACACAGCTCGGCGCGGCCGTAGCCACCCACGGCGACGAGGGCCATGCCCCGCCCACTCCCGTCGGTGGCCCGGTCGAATAGCTCGGTCAGCCACTCGTCAGCCGCCGCCGCATAGGCCCGACAAAAGTCGTCCCCTCGCAGGTCTTCCTGCTCCATGAGCGACTCCCGTCGCGCCCGCAGCGACACGGCCGGACCGTACCATCGGCCTGGAGCATGCCCGCCCTGGGTGCCCGGAGCGAGTGGACGCGGTGATATCCGGGGGCGCCGCCGGTGAGACGTGATCGACGGGCGCGACGACCGATCGACGGCCCACGTCGATTAGCCTGGTTGCATGGCTGAAGGAGAGCAATCAGAGCGCTCAGGCATCAGCGTCTTCGATGTGGTTCTGGTGGGGGTTGGTGGTCTGGTCGCCCTCTGGATCGCGTTCAGCCTGCTCGGGTTCGTGGCCAGCCTTGTCTGGACGGTGTTCAAGGTGGTCATCGTGGTGGCCATCCTCGTGCTTCTCGTCCGGTTCGTCTTCCGCCGCCACTGACCAGAGCAACTCACCTCAGGCCCGCAGCCGATTCGCGTCGGGGCAGTCCTGACTGGCGGCGCCCCAGCCAGGCTTCCGGCCCCCTGATCAATCCCATCCGACGATCGAGACCTGTCGTCCGGCGACCATCGACTCGAACAGCTCGACGTGCTCTGCCACCATGCGGTTGATGGAGAAGTAGCCCTCGACTGCCATCCGGCAGGTCCGCCGGTCGATCTTGCCCAGTCGCCCGATGGCTTCGACCATCGCCGTCTCGTCCTCGCAGAGGAAACCCGTGCGCCCGTCGTCCACGACCTCCGGCGCCGCACCTTCGGGGAAGGCGAGCACCGGGGTGCCACAAGCCATGGCCTCGAGCATGACCATGCCGAAGGGCTCGTTCCAACGGATGGGGAAGAGCAACGCCGCCGCCCCGCCCAGGAGATCCAGCTTGCGTTCGTGGGAGACCTCGCCGAGATACTCGGCGTCGGGACCGAGGAGGGGCTCGACCCTTTCGTGGAAGTAGTCCCGCTCCCACATCTCGCGCATCTTGGCGGCCATGAGGATGCGGATCCCGGCCTTGCGGGCCACCTCGACGGCCCGGTGCGCGCCCTTGTCATCGGCCATCCGCCCGAGGAACAGGACGTAGGGGCCATGCCCGTCGCCCTTCCCGTCGCCCACTGGGAACTGGCTGGCGTCGACCCCGTGGTGGATGACCCGGGCGATGGGGATCTCCGGAGCAGCCCGGCGCTGAGCGTGCGAGATGGCCACGATGGGAACACGGTCGGCGATCGACCGGTAGATGTCGGTCAGCTCGGCGTTGAAGGGGCCGTGGATGGTGGTGGCCACCGGCAGGTCCGGATAGCGCTCGGCATAGAACGGTCCCATCAAGGTGTGGTCGTGGACGACGTCGTAGCCGCGCACGCTCTCGTAGGCGTGGAGGACATGGCGGATCTCGGGGACCGCCATTCCAATCCGCTGGCCCTCGGCCTCGGGCAGCACCCATTTGCGTGGCACCGGGCAGGTGGAGTCGCCGGTCGCGAAGAGCAGAACGTCGTTGCCGGCGTTCTGCAACCCGCGGGCCAGTTGGTCGACGACCAGCTCGATGCCGCCGTAGAGGCGCGGCGGGATTGGAGTCCAAGGCGGGGCGATCAGGCCAATCCGCATACCCCGATTCAACCATCTGTGACCGACATATAGGATCGGCGGACGCCACGGCGGCGTGGCCGAGTGGTTTAGGCAGGGGCCTGCAAAGCCCCGTACGGCGGTTCGATTCCGCCCGCCGCCTCAAACAAAGTACCTAGATCTTCGGCTTTCTATCTACCCGGTGCAGTGAGCTTCGTCGCCGGGCAGGCCTGTTCACGATGGTCATCGTCGTGCTCTTCAACCTCATCAAGCCGGCTGGATGGTCGGTGGGCCTCCTACGGCTGGAGGACTTCCTTATCGGAGCCCTTATCGGCATGACCATCGGGATGGCCATCTGGCCCCGGGGCGCAGTGACGGAGTTGCGACGGATAGTGAGCTCGCTATTCCTGGTGGCGAGTGGTTTCGCCCGATCGACGGTGATGGAAGTGGCCGGCATTGCGCCCGCGTCGAGCGAAGCCGGTCATTCGAACGGTCGGGATATCCACGTTCAAGTGCATCTCGCTGCAGTCGATGTCGAGGACGTGCTCTCCCAGTACCTGTCGGAGCCGCACCAGTCGGACGCCCCGGTCATGGCGTGGGCGAACGTCATTGCCGCCGCTCACCAGCTCTGGTTCGGAGCCGCTATCGCTTCCCTCATCCCGTCGATCCGGCATCCGTGTCCGGGACTGGCCGGCTTTACCCGAGCAGTCGACGACTCGAGTCGATCCGTCGACGCCGGCTACCGGAATGTGGCGCAACGCCTGGTCGACGGGTTGCCACTGGAGTGGGAGACGATGCCGAGCTTCGATGGGCGGATCGACCCATCTGCGCCAGACGCGTCCCTGACTCTCATGGAGTTCGAGGTCTGGCTAGAGGAGCTCAGCGACAGCATCGAGCGGCTCCGTCCGATGCTGGCCGTTCTCCTTCCGCCCGGCGTCAATCGAGCAGGCGAGGTGACCACCGCCCCGCTGCCTGCAGCCTGAGCGAGGTCAGGTGTCCGATTGGGCGTAGTCCCAGATCATGGGGGCACTGGTCTCCGCTCCGAGCAGAATCTTGGCCGGGATCTGCTTGTCGATGTGACCGATGAGGCCGCTGTAGAGGCCGAAGCCGCACAGCTCCTGCAGTCGGGGCTCGAACGACCGAACGAGATCGAGCGGCAGGCCGAGCTGCTGGTTCTCCTGTTGGCGGATGTATCCAGCGCAGTAGTTCATGGCGATGCCGATGCGGCGCTCGTTCGTGGTGTTGGCCCCACCGCCGTGCCAGAGGCTCCCATGCCAGACGAGCACGCTCCCCTTGGTCATCTCGGCGGCGATGGAGGGATAGGAACGAAGGAGGTCCGGTGAGTCGGGAGCAGTATGCGTTCCGGGCACGAGCCTGGTGGCGCCGTTCGCCTCGGTGAAATCGGTGAGTGCCCACATGGTGTTGCACACAGTCGGCGGATGAGGTTTCGGCAGTGGGATCATCTGGTCATCCGCATGGATGGGCTGAGCCGTCTCGTCGGGCCCGATGGCGATTGACGAAAGCGACGAGATCAGGAGGCCGGGGTCGAGAACGCGCTCACAGATGGGCAGGACGGCAGGGTGCACGGGGATCTTCTCGAAGTTCTTGCCGTGGGCGAGCAGGTTGTAGATACGAACCGTGCGCTCACCCTCGAAGAAGTTGCTGGCCGGGGTGATGCCGAGCTCGCGTTCGAGTCGATAGAGATCGTCGACGAGCGCATCGACGAAGTCGGCCTCGATGGCGTCCTCGATAATGGAGTAACCCTGCTCTTCGATGCGGTGGACGTTGTCATCGACGCTCGTTCCCATGGCAACCCCTGCGGCCGTTCGGATGAGTCAGGGCCTATTCTGCCAAGGTGGCCCGCACCAAGCGACCGGCCAATCGCTACGAGCTCTTGACGTGCGCATGGAAGGGTCATGAGCTGGTAGGAACCGACGCGCGGGACGTCGAGCCAGAGGATGCATTGCTGGTGCGCGAGGAGGCCGGGATTAGATGGCACCGGTGCCTCCGGTGCGACGACTGGATCTCCCGGTCACCGCCGGAGAACCCCACCCGACCACGGGTCCCGGCCCGTGACGAGATCGAGCTGCCGGCCCGGGGCCCTGTCCTACGCGACCGCTATGTCCTGCGGCTCATTGCTCTCGACCGGGCCGTCCATGTGGTGGTGCTCGGGACGCTGGCCACCGTGCTGTTCCTCTTCGCAGGCCATGACGCAGCCCTTCACCGGGATTACGTGAACGTGATGAACGATCTCTCGGGTGGCAATCCGGGGGCATCGCAGCTGCGAGGAGCGCTCGGGTACCTCGGGCGGGCGTTCCGCTATTCACCGAATCGGCTCATCCAGCTCGGATTGGTCGTGACCGCCTATGCCGGCCTCGAGGCCTGTGAGATGGTCGGACTGTGGCTGAACAAGCGGTGGGCCGAGTACCTGACCTTCGTGGCCACCACCATCCTCATCCCCTTCGAGGTCTACGAGCTCTCACTCGGCTTCAGCACCTTCAAGGTCGTGACCCTGATCATCAACATCGCCATCGTGGTGTACCTGCTTCTGGCCAAGCGGCTTTTCGGTTTCCGGGGAGGACACCGGGCCGAGCTCGATCGCCGGCAGGCGCTGTCCGGCTGGACGGCCGTCGAGCAGGCAACGCCGGCCCCCGGCGTTCCGGTCGGTCGGTTCTGACGAGCAGTCACCGGCCATCCAGGGACAATGCCGGTGCTAGCGTCAGGCGCCACGGGCCGTTAGCGCAGTTGGTAGCGCACTTGCATGACGCGCAAGGGGTCAGAGGTTCGAGTCCTCTACGGCCCACTCGCATCGTCCCTGGTTGGAACCCTGCCCGTATCGGCTCACCGTTGATGTGACAGCCACAGCCTATGAGTTGCAGCAAATGCTGTAGCAACGGACGCGGGAGGTGCCGGTGGCCCGGCGCATAGGCAACCGGGAGGGCTCGATCTACCAACGGGCTTCCGACGGTCGCTGGATCGGTGCGGTGTCGACCGGAGACGGTTTCGCCGGGCGATCCGGCCGGAAGACGGTGAGCGCACCGACCCGCCTGCAAGCCCTCCGCAACCTGCGGGAGCTTCAGCGCCAGCTCGACGACGGGCTGCCGCCGCCGGATGCCTCCATGACCGTGGCACAGCTGCTCAACCGCTGGCATGCGGACGTGATCCGCTACCCAAGTGGCCCGCACCGCCTCGGACAACTACAAGAGCGTCGCCGACCACCACATCGTGCCCGTGCTCGGACGGAAGAAACTCAAGGAGCTCACCCCGGGCGACATCGATCGTCTGATGGCCCAGAAGCTCGAGGCTGGGCTGTCCGTGTCCACCGTCCGCCGGATCCGTTCCGTGCTGAGCCAGGCCCTCACCCAGGGCGTCCGGTGGGGGAGCGTCAACCGCAACGTGGCCAGCCTCACCCGGGGTCCACGCCAAATCCGCCAGGAGGGCCGGACGCTGACGCCGTCCCAAGCGAGAACGCTCCTGGCGTCGCTCCGGGGCCACCGCAACGAGGCGCTGTACTCCCTCATGCTCTCGACCGGTCTCCGGCGTGGAGAAGCTCTGGGGCTTCGCTGGGACGATCTGAACCTGGACGAGGGCCTTTTCGTCGTCCGGCGGCAGCTCAAGCGTGAGGGCGGCCAGCTGATGGTGGCCGACACCAAGACGGCGAAGAGCCGGCGGGCCGTACGCCTACCGTCTCCGATGATCGGAGTGCTTAGAGCCCACCGGGCCCGCCAGGCTCGCCAGCGGCTCAAGATGGGCAAGATCTGGGAAGACACCGGCTTCAACTTCACGACGTCGAACGGCACGCCCATCGACCCGAGGAACCTCTACCGGGACTTTCAGCTCGTGTGCCGGAATGCCGGCTTGGGCGACTGGCACCCCCACGAGCTGCGCCACTCGGCAGCGAGCTTGATGCTGGCGCAAGGTGTGAAGCTGCAAGTGGTTAGCCAGGTACTCGGCCACTCGTCCGATCCGAATGACAGCGGACGTCTACGGACACATCCTTGCCCCGGACCGACAGTCAGCTGCCGATGCCATGGCCGTGGCACTGTGGGACGGCGCTTGATAGCGGAGGGTCGTTCAAACCGCATGACCGGTGTGGCTCGTTGACTTGCAAGGTAGGAGGCTGTCGCGGTGGTCGTCGGTTTTCGGATTTCATCAGCGGTGACGCTCGCGAGAGCTAGCGGCCTATTCGCCGAGCCGAGAGAAGCGCCCCCAGCCGGCAGCGTTCTGGGACACCCCACACCCCGCCCGTTATCGGCACATGCAGGGTGGCCGCCAGTTTCGACACCGCTGCGCATTGCCGGGCGGTTCAGCCCTCGACGGCGAACAGTCGCCATGGGCCTGGAACGCCTTTCAGGTCGTACTCCCCCCGGTCTGCCAGCGTGAGGTCGGACCCGGCGACGAGGTCGGCCACCGTGCGCGAAACAAGCACCTCGCCCGCTCCGGCTGCGGCGCCGACCCGTGCCCCGATGTGAACTGCAAGGCCTCGCAGCCCCTCCGCTGATTGTTCGACCTCTCCGGTGTGGACACCGGCTCGGATCTGCAGCCCGAGAGAATCAACACTGTCCCGAATGGCACAGGCACACCTGATTGCCCGCGCCGGGCCGTCGAAGGTGACGAAGAAGCCGTCACCTGCCGTGTCGATCTCAACACCTCCATATCGCTTCAGTTCCGAGCGGACGGCCTTGTGGTGGGCGTCAAGCAACTCGGCCCACCGTTGGTCACCTTCGGCTACGGCCCGCTGGGTCGAGTCAACGATGTCGGTAAAGAGCACTGTGGCAAGGATCCGGCCGATCTCAGGTGTGGGCCGGGAGCCAGTCAAGAACTCAGCGATCTCGGTCATCGCGTCGTCCGACGTTGCCAGAAAGAAATCAGCGCCGGGTAACTCAACGAACTTCGCACCATCGATGCGTGCGGCAAGGTAGCCGCCCATGGCGATCGGAATGAAGGGATTCTGGTTGTGGACGACGAGTGTGGGCACCAGAACCAGGGGCAACGCTTCACGCGCATCGAACTCGAAGCTGTAGCGGAGCTGGGCAGCCGCAGTCTTCGGCGTTGCCGAGGCTCTGGTCATGCGCGCCACCCACTCAACGAACTCAGGATCATGAACTCTGCTTGGGAACTCGCCGTGGACGAGCTCGGGCGTGCCCCAGGCCGATCTGAGCATCTCCACCATGGCGTCGGCCGCCTCCGGGGTGATCCCCATGGGGTAGTCAGGCGCACTTAGCATCCGGGCTGTGGTGTTGGCCAAGATCAGCGCACTCACCCGTTGGGGATGCATCGCCGTAAACAACAACGCCAGCCCCCCGCCATCACCCTCGCCAAAGACCACGGCTTGCTCGGATCGCGCTGCGTCGAGCACCTCCCCCACATCGTCCGCAAAGTCTTCCCAGGTCGGAAATGCATTGTCAGCAACAGCTTCTGAAGCACCCGTGCCTCGGCGGTCGAAGAGGATCAACCGGCTCATGGACGCCAGGTTCTTCAAGTACTCGGCGAAGACCGGGGACTCCCATTGCATGTCTATGTGCCCGAAGCCCCTAACCCAGATCAGATCGGGCGGACCGGTGCCCATGATCTGGTAAGCGATCTCGGCACCGCCGACGGTCACGTATCTCGTCGCCGGGCGCTTCATCACACGAACAGTCTGACCGACCGACTACCCAGAACCAACATCTCAAAGGCGCTGAGCCTCATCGAAGGAGCCTTCCATAAACGCTTGCAGAGCCAGCGGTCTGGGACAGCTCATGTCTTAGTCGGGGGGTATCCCCATGGTGCCGATCGGGGACAGGCAACTTTCGCGAGCATCGGGTCGGGTAAGAGCCGCCGACACGCTCAGCTACGAAACGCGAGGATGAGCCTGGATCCACCGAACGTGGACCGGCGATCAAATCGCGTGCTGCCGTAATCGAGGCCGACCGCTACGACTGCGTGGCACTACGGCACCCCTCGCAGCCGACGAGTTCCGGAGCTCCTAATGCGGGCATCGGGCTGTGACCCCTGGCGGTGCACTGGTTCGATCGAATCCGTATGCCGGCCGCCTCCCGTTCGTTGGACCGGGCAGCCGAAGCTCAGCTCGTTCTGCACTCGGCTTCCTGCCGCACGACCGCTCCGCGGCCGCTTGGCATGGGGCCGGACGTCGACGGACGCCCATGAACGGCGCCATCCGCCTCGACGAGCCGATAACAAGGACTGCGCGAACCCTCGCTACTCCCTCGAGGAGGTGGCCCTGAACAGGCCCGGAAGTGTGTGAGAGGTTCCTTTACAAGATCAAGAGAGGAGCTATCTGTCCTCACGAGCTCGAAGCACCAGCAGCTCGATGATGTCCGTCTCTACATCGATCCCGGAAGCAGCCTTCACCAGCAAGTCAGCGAGCGCATGATCGTCGGGTCGGATGACCACCCGATCGGAAAGCCCGTTGTGGTCGAGGATCCACTTGGCGAGGAGCAGAGCCGTGCGCTTGTTACCTTCGGTGAACGCCTGAGCCCTTGCCACCCGAAAGGCGATGACTGCTGCGGCTTCGATCGGGTCGTCGACCGCCGCAATCGATCGCAGTGCCGTCTCGAGGCGGTCGAGATCATCAGGATCGGAGAACCACTCCTCGGGGGTACGGATGCGTGCATTGAAGGCGACGGCCAGCTGCAGCGTCGGGCGTCTCAATGCTCCCGCAGGTACTCCAGGAGTTCCTCGTACTCAACCAGTTGGCGCTCGAGCCAAGCGTGGTCGTCCCCATCCAGGTCCGCAACGAGCTGCTGCGCTCCCTGTTCTTCCGGCCGAGCCATGCTCCCATGGTACTGGAGCTATTCGTCCTGAGGCGATGGGCAGCCAGCCGTCTTCGGAGACCGGTAATCCTGTAGCAAATCGTGTAGCAACGCCGGCGAATGGCGACGGATGCACCCGAACGGTGATGCATTGACGGCCCAGGTCAGCGACCTACAATGACCGGCGGCGAACCGGTGCGAACAGGGCCTGGCCGCATGACGCGCAAGGGGTCAGAGGTTCGAGTCCTCTACGGCCCACCCTGCGCGGCCAGTGTTCTCGCAGGTCAGGCCACGTGCTGACCCGCGAGAAGACTTGGTCGTTTCGAAGCGCTGAGCGGACGTGGGATGCCGAGGAACCTCGACTGTTCGGCGTCAATGCGGGAGCCGTAGGCGTTGGACGATCGCTGCCGGCGATTCCGCGAGCCCGGCGGCGAGCAGTTTGGCGTCGACGCTGACGAGCGAGATACCAAGCGCCTCGGCCGAAGCAGCCCATGCCGCGTCGTAGAAGGTGAGCCGGTGTCGTTCGCCGAGTTCCGCCGCCTGACGCAGCCATTCGGCAGCCATTGCCAGGGGAGGGCCGCAGATGATGACGAGATCTTCGAGCTGGTCGGCGACGTCAGATCCGCTCCAACCAAGTGCACGGAGAAGGACGTTGCCCATTTCGTAGAGTGCCAGGTCGATCACACGAGCCTGAATTTCGCCCACCTGCGTCGCGTCGCGGATGGAACGGGCCTCGGCGAGCTCGGACTCACCTTCGCTGTGAAACCACTTGACGAGTACGGAGGTGTCGACGAGGAGCGTCGTCACCTTCGGGTGTCTCGATCCTGCCGGACCAACTCCCCCGCGTCGAAGCCTCCCGCTGCGCGGAATCGTTGCTCGGAGCGGGCAATAGCCTCGGCGACGGCTGCGGGGTCACGGCGAGCCAACTCTCTTCGGGCCGCAGCTGCGAGGAGTGCGCTTCGGCTCATGGATCTTCGCCTGGCCTCCTCGTCGATATCTCGGACCAATTCATCGGGGAGTGACACCATGACTTTGGACATACCGTAATTATAGCTGTTGGTAATGCCAGCCATGTCACACCGGGGCTCACGATCTGCCTGAGTCGAAGTCGGACGTCAGGATGGTTCGAGTGTGAGTGCCTACGGCCCACCCTGCGAGCCAGCGGATCGAACCTCCGGAATGGACAGCATGGTGCCACAGCCACCGAGTTTTGGCCGCGACCTCACGAAGCGGAATGACCGCATTTGTGTACGCGGTAAGGTACACTTGCTAAATCAGCAAGACCGTTCCAGTCCGTGAGCTTCGTAGTGAGCTGAGCCAGGTCATCGATCAGGTTGCCGACCTCCGAGAGCATGTGGTCATCACCCGGCGGGGCCGTCCTGCGGCCGTGCTTGTCCCGGTAGACGAATACGAGGCCTTGGAGGAGACCTCCGAGATCCTCTCCGACCCCGACACGGTCACCGCAATCGAAAAGGGGCGCCAGCTGGCCGAGCACGACGAGACCGTGACGCTTGACGAGCTGCGCCGAGAGCTCGACCGTCGACGCCCGTAGGTGAGCCGGGTCGAGCTCGTTCGACGGGCTCGCAAGGAGATCGTCGATCTCGGCTGGCCGCTGTCCGATGCTGTCGTCGAGGCCCTCGGCCTTCTCGAACGCGAGCCGGAGGCAGGCCATGCCCTTCGAGGGCACCTTCGCGGCTTGCGGTCACTCCGCGTCGGTGCCTATCGGATCATCTACCAGTTCGATGACGACCAGCACGTCGTCCGCGTCCTCACCGTCCGGCATCGGGCAGTCGCCTACGCCACCGATCCGCGCTGACGTGGGCGCGAGCCAGCGAACAATAACCCGAGCCGCTCACGGAGGTCCGGCAGGTTCGAATACGAGTGCCGACGGCCCACTGATGTCGGAATCACAACATCGTTGCTGGTTGTTGGCGCACTATGTGAACCGTTCGCTCCGGTACCTTGAGGCTCTTAGGCGCAACAGGTCAACATGGCGCTCTGAGGGCCTAGCTGGCCCTGATGGCCCAGTCGTACGAGTGGTCGGTATCTGGATAAGTGCCTGGCGCTACCTCACTGATGAATGTGCGCGTGGCCGTAGCGGCTTGTGAGGCGAGTTCGGCGTAGTGCTTTGCAAACCTCGGCCCGTGTTCCTGGCTCAATCCAAGCATTTCGGGACCAACCAGGACCTGTCCGTCACAATGCGGTCCTGCTCCGATGCCGATTGTCGGGATCCCAACGGCCTCGGTGACTCTCGCGGCGGCTTCCGTCGGCACGCCTTCGATAACGAAGGCCGAAGCTCCTGCTGATTCAAGCCGGATGGCGTTCTCCACCAAGGCAGTGACAGCGGCTTCCGTTCGTGCTTGAACAACGTTGCCACCGAACGCATGAACGGATTGGGGTGTGAGGCCAAGATGTCCCATGACTGGGATCCCCTTTGCCACGATCGATTCGACGAGAGGGGATTCGTCGCCCTCGAGCTTGACCATGGCGACGCCACCCTCCTTGACGAGGCGGATAGCGTTGTGAAGTCCTTGAGTGTTTCCTTCTTGGTACGAACCGAAGGGCAGATCCCCGATGACGAGCGCCTCCCGGACCGACCGAGTGACGGCTTGGCAATGGTGGATTGCATCGGCCATGGTGACCGGGATCGTCGTCTCATGTCCCATAGCGAAGATGCCCATAGTGTCGCCAACGAGGATGAGAGGAACTCCTGCCTCGTCGAAGATGCGGGCCAGCAAGCAGTCGTAGGCCGTCAGCATGACGAACCGCTCATGTTGCTCCTTGAAGCGGCGCAGATCTCGAACCGTGATGGTCATGGCAGCTCCTTCCGGGTCCCGGGGTGGTGCCTCCGGGCCTGCCCGAATGGTATTCCCCCTTACGTCCCTCGATCCGGGAGGGCAACCATCGCCAGATCGCCAACGATGAGTTTGATGGGACGAGTCGAGCGGCGATCCCTGACCGCCTTCTATCCCGATCGACGTCCTTAGCCAGGTCAACGCCGCCCGCACGCCACCGGGAGCCAATGAGCGGCGTCGTGGTGACACTACAAACATTGGTGCGCGAGCGGTGACCGGTAGATGCGTAGAAGATCTCTTTGATCGATGCTGATCCGGGTCGGAGCCCGAAACCTAGGGCTGCCACGCGATCGCCCCACCGTGGAAGCCGGTTGTCGCAAGAAGCCGGTCCTGCGGATGCGATCCGGTCCAAAGCGTGAGCCTTAATTTCGGCCGGGGCGTAGGTCTTCGGATTAGGTTCAAGTCTTAGCCAGGCGACCGGCGATTCGGGGCTGGCCGTTGCTCCTGCCTCGACGATCGCTTCGCTTATGGTCGCTGCGGTTGCCTGTTCGAGGTACTGCCAGACAACCGAGTGCATGATGACGAGGGCAGTCCCCTTCGTCTTTTTGGAAAGCTCG
The DNA here is from genome assembly GCA_963756195.1 of uncultured Acidimicrobiaceae bacterium. Taxonomy (GTDB): domain Bacteria; phylum Actinomycetota; class Acidimicrobiia; order Acidimicrobiales; family RAAP-2; genus CAVSNH01. Next base: position 32,664 of record CAVWMT010000015.1, on the reverse strand, counting down.
TTCGGGAGCCAGTCGCCAGCATCTGCCTGGTCGATGGTCACCGGTGTCCGTTTGGCTATCTCAATAGCATGTTGCAGTCGGAGGAATCGTTCGCGGGGTTCCGGCCATACGTACGACAGCAGCGTCAGCGCACCTGAGGCAGAGGTGGAATCGATCGGATGTCGGTCGCAGCCGCGGCGATCAACTATCACGGCGCCCGGCGAGAACTGCGGAGCTCCGCCCTCCCAGAGATTTACAAACCTTAGCGATGACTCCGGGCTGCCCCAGCCCTCTCCATCCTGTTCATACCAGTACGAGTCCAATCGCAGATTCAGACCGCCACTCGATCCGATCTCGCGGAGTCGAATTGGCATCCTGGCTTGGCTGGCGATGACAAGGAGTCCGGACGCGAGTGCTGACGAACGACCGACCTCATTTGTCTGGGGCGGAACAGCGAGTGCCTCACGCACGACCACAGGTGGCTGGTCCATCAGGTCGACGATGCCGGCCATGGCCGCATGTGCATCTCCGTCGCCATCCGTCGACGGGAAGTGCGCAGCGAGCCTCGGGGCGGAACCATCCAAGACCAGCTTGTGGATTCCGGCAAACAGCCGCAGCACGTACGCGTCTTCAAAGGGTGAGTCAGCGAAGGGAGCTAAGGCGTTCCACACTGGACCATCATCCAGGATGGCAGTTGCCAACTCGTGGCCCAGCGAGTCGTAGAAGGGCGAACCGAGATTGCGAAATCCGGACCGCTGTAGGTCAATCTTCTCGATGAGGCTTGCCCTCATCTCTTCAATGTTCCTCGTCGTCAGATCCTGTCTCAGCGGGTGGACAATGCTTCGAAACGGGCGAACTGACGCACGACGTTCGGGTCAGCTAAGCAAGCTGGGTGGATAGGTGATTCTTCACCACTTCAGCATGGCCATGCCACAGAGGCGGTCAATGTTGACCAAATCAACCCAAAGGTGGAGGCATGAGCCACCAGCGTTTTCTGGAATGGAGATCTCGAGGGAGTAGTTCAGCCAGTGACATTTCCGACTGACGTGTGGCCTAATCGGCATGGGGATCTGACGTGGGCGGATTGACTGCAAGGGAGCCTGGCGTTCTAAGACATTGGAGACAGTGCCTCGGTGTATCCGGAAGGGCTGACTGAGCTCGTGCAGCGTTGCGCCTGCTTGATACGCAGCCACTCGTTCATCGATCTGCCTCTGGACGAGCCGACGGTGCACTTGCCTGTCGGTTCTCGGAATGGGCCGTCCGGGGCCTTAGGGAGCGTCGTGGAGCACTCGTTGGATTCGTTCTTCCTGGTCAGCGTGGTTTGAGTAACGTCCCAGCACCTCCACTCGGGAAGTGGATGTCGGCAGGGATCGGTCCGGCTCATTCGACTCGCACTTCGTTTCGGGGGCCGTCCGTCTTCAACCTGAGCTATGCGGACCTGCGGGGGCGGTTCAACCCCGACCCGAGGGCGCCGCCCGTCGCGACCGGTCGGTTGGCTGGCCCACCGGGGAGGAGATCTTGAGATGAAGGCCGGCCGCAAGCTAGCGGCGTCGCGACGGGATGTCCTACAAAGCGTCCGTCTGAGCGTCATGATTTTAGGAAACGCAGGACCGCCAGCACTCGGCGGTGGTCTTTCTGCGAGACGGGAAGATCGAGTTTGGTTTCCACCCCCTGTGACATGTCCTTTCGACCACGTGCACCCCTGTCACCCTGCCGAATCCTCTCGCTGAGACCAACCTGGTGTCGTTGCTCGGGAGCCGACCGCCGGGGATGACGGGGCAAGTCCAGCGCCATGCCGGCGCAATGGTGGCGCCATGCCGGCGACGGTGTTGGGGTGTTGGGGCACGGTGGAGCACCATCGCCGGTGAGGAAAGGGTGGCTGGGTCAGCGGGCGAAGAAGTGCCAGCCGACCCACATCCAGACCAGGAAGAACAAGACGATGCCGAGCCGGCTCGAGGTTGCTCGTTCGAGCAGCGAACGGAGCCCGGCATACCGTCTATGGGTGGCGAGGGAGATCACCTCGCAGGCGACGAGCATCAGGCCCACGATGACCCACCCGACCAGGATGTCCGCGCGGGTCATCGAAACGGGGCCTTTCCCGGTTCGGTGCCGATGGCCTTGCAATGGAACAAGCCCCACCCGAGCGCCATCCAGGCGAAGACGAAGAGCGCCTTCGCCAGTTGGGACGAGGCGGCGGTGTCGTAGAGGGAGCTGAGGGTGGGAAAGGCGTGACGAGTACCGACGATTCCGGCGACGTAGGTGAACAGTTCGTAGACGGCAATGGCGACGATGGCCGCCATCCAGACTTGCAGCTTCGGTTGATCGCCGGCGATGGCTAGCGGCTCGGACGACGAGCCCGACCCATCGCTACCGACGCCTCTCCGGACGTTGTGCTGAAGTAGCGACACTGCGGCAGGAATAGCCAACAAGGCGAACCCCACGGCGACAGCTGTGTCAGCGGCTTCGGTGAAGGGAGTCGTGGACGACACCCACCATGCGTAGGCGCCGGCGACCACGACCAGGGCCGTGAGGCGCAGGTACCGGACGGGGTCGGCGGGCCCGAACCCTGACCGTCGGACGGACGCCCGTCGACCTCGGGGTTCCGCTCGTCTTCGGTTGCCCACGTGATCTTCCTTCGCCTAGCCATCCAGGCCCTCGACCAGATGCCAGCCTTGCACGAGGCCGCGCCGCTGGCCCTGCTGTGGGCGACGGCTGGGTGAGGCGGCGCCGGACTGTGATTGAGCCGCTCAGTCGGCCCCGAAGAAGGGCGCGCCGAAGGAGAAGATCCCGCCGTCGGCGGCCACCAACCAGTAGCCGTTGGCCGGTTCGTCGCCGGCCATGCCCACCACCGGCGCGTTGAGTCGGGTCCCGCCCATCGATCCTCGGAATGGCGCGTCGCCGAAGGCGAAGATGCCCCCGTCGGCGGCCACGAACCAGTACCCCCCACCATTGCCAGTGGCGGCCATGCCGTTGACCGGCTGGTTGAGGCGCAGGGCACCGGTCGACCCGAAGAAGGGCGCGCCGAAGCTGAAGATCCCTCCGTCGGCGGCCACCTCCCAGTACCCGCCGGTCGCCGGGTCGGCGGCGATGCCCACCACCGGCTGGTTGAGATGCCGTCCGCCCATCGACCCGTGGAAGGCGGCGTCACCGAAGGCGAAGACCCCACCGTCCGAGGCCACCAGCCAGTAGCCCCTGCCGTCGCGGGTGGGGGCCATGTCGACGACCGGGGCATTGAGGTGCTGTCCGCCCATCGACCCGAAGAAGCCGGCGTCGCCGAAGGCGAAGGTGCCGCCGTCGCCGGCGACCAACCAGTAGCCGCGTCCATCGGGGGTGGCCACCATGTGGTCGATGGGGGCGTTGAGGTGCTGGCCGGCCATCGATCCGTAGTAGTGGGCGGCCCCGTGGGTGGACACTGCCCCGCTGCTGTCGACCAGCCAGTAGCCGTCACCGTCGGGCAGCGATGCCATGCCGGTGACCGGAACGGGGAGCGAGGTCGGCTCGAGGGTGGCCGGGGCCACGAACAGACGTCGGGCCCCGCCGCAGGCGTAGTTGGTGCATCCCGGCTGCCAGGCGGCGTAGGCCAGCATCCACGCCCCGGAGGCGTCCTGGAACAGTGATCCGCCACCGGGACCGGAGGCGGACCCGTAGGAGGTGAGGAAGGGCGGAGCCGACTGCGTAGCAGGGTCCGATCGGGCCCGAGCAGGTGGCGAAGGCCTCCGAGTAAGAGGGGCTGTCCCAGATCCCGGTCGAGAACATGAGGAAGTAGGTGCTGCCCGCCACCACCATGTCGGGGTTCTCGATGGTGGTCTCCCAGGGGAACTCGCCGCTGTTCTGGACGAGGAGTTGGCTCGGGGACCCGACCAATGAGAGTCCGTTGGCGCTCAGCTGCTGGGACCAGATGCGGGCCGGCTGGTCGGAGCCGCCGCTATTGGACTTCCACTGGAGGTAGGCCCGGCCCGTGGCCGGATCGACGAAGGGGCTCGGGTCGATGTCACCGCCCAGGCTCGACTGGCAGACGAGGGGCCCTGTCGAGGAGTCGGTGAAGACGGGGTCGTCCGGTGTGAGCGTCGCCGCCGTGGCCACCGACAGGCAGTTGAACCCGGTGTCACCGGCGTGTCCGACGGTGGCGGCGTCGTAGTACATGAGCCACCGTCCGCCCCAGTAGAAGACGCCGGGTGATGTCTGGGTGTTCACCTCCTGCCAGGCCGGTACGACGGGCAGGGCGCTCGAGCCGTAGCCGCCGGTGTAGGGCTGCCAGCCGGACTCGGGTGAGCCGCTGGTGTCGACCAGGGCCTGGAGGTGGTTGCCGAAGTCGGTGCCGGTGGTGAAGGCGTAGTAGTCGGAGCCGCCCAGGACGATGTCGGGGTCGGGCGCGTCGCGGTCGTAGGCGGGAGCGGGGGCGGGCTCGACGGTGAGCGAGGCGGTGGCCGCCACCGCCGCGACGGGGCGGACGGAGGCGGCGAGGACGACGGCGGTGGCGATGACCACGGCGACCATGAGGGCTCGGCTGATTGCCCGGTTCACAGCTCCCCGTTCGCTCTCTCACGTACATGGGGCGAGGGCGACGAGATGTTTCGGGCTATGCCGCCACCGCCTCTGTGCCCCCGCCGGGGGAGCACTCGACGCCGGTCAGCCTACTGGTCGAGGTCCAGGCGAGGATGTCGCGGTCGTCGTCCCGTTCACGCCGGCGGGCTGCCCGTTAGCATGACCGGCCGCAGGTCCCGGAAGTCGTGCGACGGGCGGACGACCACGTCGTCGGACCGGCGTGACCATCGAAGAGGGCCGGGTCTCTCCCGTCACCTGCGAGGAGCCGGCGGGTGTCGTGCTGCCGGCCGGCCGGTGAGCGAGGGAGGCACGGTGGCCGACGGCCAGGGACACAGGGTCGATGCCGAGGACGAACAGCGCCATCCCCCGGGGGAAGAAGAGCTCTGGGGAGAGTCCTACTACCTCGACTTCGTCTCCGAGTCCGGTGACCTGGCTGGGTACACCCGCATCGGCTGTACCCGAACCTCTCGGTGAGCTGGTGGACGTCCGCCGTGGTGGGGGAGGGCCGCCCCCTCGTCTCGTCCGTCGACCATCACCTCCCGCCCGCCGGCGACCCAGCCTCGGGCCACGGTGGCTTCGCCGTCCGGGCGGGCGACCTCTCGGTCGAGTACGCGGCCACCGAGCCCCTGCGGACCATGGCCGTCCGCGGTGAGGCGCCGGCCGTCGCTCTCGACCGCCCGGCTCACGTCTATACCGACACGCGGGGGGCGGCCACGTCGATCGCCTTCGACCTCTCCTGGGCCACCGACGGCTCGCCGTACCACTACGACGTGACCACCCGGTACGAGATCCCGTGTCTGGTCACGGGGCGAGATCGTCGTGGGAGGGGAACGGATCGCCGTCCAAGGGCACGGCCAGCGCGACCATTCCTGGGGGGTGCGTGACTGGTGGGCCTTTGGCTGGTGCTGGGCGGCGGCTCGCTTCGACGACGGCTCACGAGTCCATGTGTGCGACGTCCGGATACCCGACCTGTCGGTGGGCCTCGGCTATCTCCAGCGCGACGGTGCCGTCACAGCCGGTCGGTGCTCTCGCCGTCGAGGAGTCCCTGGGCGAAGAGGGCCTGCCGGTCCGGGGCGACATCCGGTTCGAGCCCGGTCCGCTGCACGTCGAGGTCGAGCCGCGCTGGTTCGCCCCTGCCCTCCTGGTGGCGCCCGACGGCCGGCAGAGCCGGTTCCCGCGGGCCTGTGCCCGACTTCCGGTCCGACGACGGCCGGTCCGGGACCGGCTGGATCGAATGGAACCAGCCGCAACCGGGCCATCCGACCGGCCATCCGACCGGCCAGCCCGCCGGATAGCCATGCGCCTGACCGTCCAGCCCTCCACGCGCATGAACGACTACCCGTTCACCCACCGGGTCCGCACCCGCTTCGCCGAGACCGACGCCATGGGCGTGATCCACCACGCCGCCTTCGTTCCCTACCTCGAAGAGGCGCGGAGCCGCCCTGCTCGACTGGCTCGGCCATCCCTACGAGCAGGTGCGGACAGAGGACGGGGTCGACTTCTCGGTGATCGAGCTGTACGTGCGCTATCGGCTGCCGCTCCGCTTCGGCGACGAGGTCGATATTTCGGTGGCCGTGGCCCGTGTCGGCGGCGCCACCTTCGAGGTCGCCTACCTACTGACCGTGGGTGGCGAAGTCTCGATCGACCGCGGTGACCGTCCACGGATCGGTTGACCCCGCCGGTCGGGCCACCCGCCTGCCGGTCTGGTTCGCCCAGGTGGCCGAGCGGGCCGCCGGCGGCTGACCCTATGCATTTCTCGTACGGCCTGCCCACCCATCGCGTCGACCGTCCCGGCGAGTTTCTAGAGACAGGGGCGGTGGGCGAGCTGGCGGCAGCGGCCGAGGGCGCCGGCTTTGCCGCCGTCTACACCACCGACCATCCTTTCCCGCCTGACGGCTGGCTCGTCCACGGGGGCCACCATGCGCTGGATCCGCTGGTGAACCTGGCCTTCGCCGCCGCCGCCACAACCCGCCTGCGCCTGCACACGAATCTCTTCGTGGCCCCGTATCGCAACCCCTTCCTCGCGGCCAAGGGAATCGCCACCCTGGACGTGCTGAGCGGCGGCCGGACCATTGTCGGTCTCGGGGCTGGGTACTTGGAGCCGGAGTTCGAAGCCCTCGGCGTCCCCTTCGCCGGCCGCAACGAGCGGACCGACGAGGTGATCCTGGCCATGCAGGCGGCATGGACGGGCGAGTCCACCAGCTTCGACGGGTCGTTCTTCCGATCGCCGGGAAACACCATGCTGCCGCGGCCGGCACAGCGTCCGCATCCTCCGCTGTGGATCGGCGGCAACAGCCGGCGCGCCATACGCCGGGCGGTGACCCTGGCCGACGGGTGGAGCCCGTTCCCGATCGGGGCCCGGCTGGCGGCGCTCACCCGGACGGCGGCTGTGGGCTCGATCGCCGACCTCGCCTCCGCCCTCGAGTACGCCCGGCAGCTCTCGGAGGATGTCGGCCGGCGTGAGCCGCTCACCGTCTGCTTCATCCCCGACGGACTATCCATGGGTGACAGTGTCCCGTTCGACGCCGACCGGGTCCTCGCATCCGTGGGCGAGCTCGCCGCGCTGGGCGTCGAGTGGGCGGCCGTCGCCTTGGACGGAGACACCCGCGAAGGTCAGCTCGCCTCGATCGAGCGGTTCGGGCAGTCGGTCATCGGCAAGACCGGGAGCCGCTGATCGCTGTGACGCCGGAAGGGCGAGCAGCCATGGACAATGGCCGAGGCAGACCTCCTATGCTCGGTCGCGCCGCGGCCGGCGATCCGGCGTGGCCGACTGGGAGATGACTGATGACGATTGCCGTCGGTGACACGGTTCCTGACGTCCGGGTGATGATCCCGGGTCCGGACGGTCCCAAGCCTGTGCAGACCGGTGAGGTCCTCGGATCGGGCAAGGTGGTTCTCTTCGCCGTTCCCGGCGCCTTCACACCCACCTGCTCCGACTACCACCTCCCCAGCTATCTCCTCCGCAACGACGAGCTGCGGGCCAAGGGCGTCGACAAGGTGGTCTGCCTTTCGGTCAACGATCCCTTCGTGATGGAGGCGTGGGGCAAAGAGCACGAGGTCGGCGACCGGGTGGTGATGCTGGCCGACGGCAACGGGGACTTCACCAAGGCAGTCGGGCTGGAGATGGACGGCAGCGGATTCGGCCTCGGCACGCGCTCGCAGCGTTACGCCATGGTCATCGAGGACGGCCGAGTCACGACGCTCAACGTCGAGCCGGGTCCGGGCCTCTCGGTGAGCGCCGCCGACGCGGTGCTGGCCACCCTCTGAGCGACGGCCCGGTCGGTCGCCCGGATCGTCGCCGGCGGACGAGCCGACGGTGCCGCTACCGTCGTGGCCATGGAATTGACGGAGGCGCTCCGCACGACCGGGGCGGTGCGCGACTTCACCGACGAGCCGGTCACCGACGACGTCGTCTATCGGATCCTGGAGATCGCCCGGTTCGCCCCCAACGGGGGTAACCGGCAGGCGTGGCGGATCATCGTCGTCAAGGACCCGTCCATCCGCACCCGGTTGCGCGACCTCTACCTCGGTAATTGGTACGAGTACCTGGCCCAGATCTCCGCCGGCCTCACCCCCTGGGCCGCGGTGACCGACCGACGACGTGAGGCCGAGGCGGTGACCGCGGCTCCCGACCTCGCGGCCCGGGCCAAGGTCGGCGCCACCTGGGTTCGCCGAGCGCTTCGACCAGGTCCCAGTCATGCTGGCCCTGGTTGCCGACCTCACCAAGCTCGCTTCTGTCGACCGTGACGCCGACCACTACACGATGGTGGGCGGGGCGTCGATCTACCCGATGGCGTGGAGCATCCTGCTGGCTGCCCGCGAAGAGGGTCTGGGCGGCGTCATGACGACCATGGTGGTCCGATCCCAGGACGAGGCGCGCGCCGCCCTCGGTGTTCCCGACCACTGCATCGTGGCTGCGGTGCTCGCCCTCGGGCCATCCGGTGCACCGACCCACCCGACTGCGCCGCGACCCGGTCGAGTCCTTCGCCACCGTCGATCGGTTCGACGGCGTGGCGCTGGTGCCGTGAACCGGCCCGAGCGTCCGGAACGCCCCACCGGTGGCCGGACGCCTCCACTCATCGTGGTCCGGTGAAGGTCCGCATCGGAGTCGGGGTCGGGCCGCAGCCGGCCCCTGCCATCACGCCTGGCGACAAGGATTCCGGATTCGGCACCGTCATCGACTGTCTAGCCGGCCTGGGATTCGACTCCGTCTGGCTGCCCGAGATCCTGACTGCGCCCACCCTCGACCCGATCAGCGCGCTCGGCTTCGCCGCCGCCCGCCATCCCCGCCTCAAACTGGGCACGACCATGCTTCTGCCGGGCCGGAACCTGGTGCGGTTGGCCAAGGAGCTGGCCACCCTCGACGTTCTCTCCGAGGGTCGGCTGCTGGTGACCCTGGTGCCCGGCATTCCCCGCTCCCGAGAGGCGGCCGCGTCCGGGGTACCGTCCGCCGACCGTGGTGCCCGCATGGACGAGATGTTGCCCATCCTGCGCCGCCTGTGGGCGGGAGAGACGGTCACCCACGACGGGCCGGCCGGTTGCTTCGAAGACGTCGCCGTCTCCCCGCAGCCCTTCCAGAAGCCGCTCGAGGTCTGGACCGGCGGCATGGCTCCCGCCGCGCTTGGACGGTGCGGTCGGCTGGCCGACGGCTGGCTGCCCTCGGCCTGCACCCCCGAGGAGGTGGCGGCCGGCCGGCCGGTCGTCGAGGAGGCGGCGGCGGGTGCGGGACGGACCATCAGCCCCGAGCACTTCGGGGTGTCCATCGGCTATTCGCGCGTCCCCCTCGACGCCGCCATGACCCAGGCGCTGACCACCCTGCGCCGGGGCATCGACCCGGCCACGGTGGTACCTGTCGGCCACGGCGGGCTCCGCGCCATGCTCGAGCGCTTCATCGACGTCGGGTTCTCCAAATTCGTGGTCCGGCCCATCCAGCCTCCGACGTCGTGGCCCGAGGAGCTCGAGACGGTGGCCGGCGCGGTGCTCGGCCTGCAGACGTGAGCCCGGGCCGGCCGCGTCCGCTCGAGCTCGAGTTCGTCGCCTTCGACGATCCCGAGCTGCTCGCCCACATGGCAACGCTGGTGGCGCAAGGCGCGGGTTGGATCAACCTCGAGCCCATCGTGGAGGAGGAGAACGTGCCCCTCCGGCCGGGGCCATTCGCCTTCCTGGCCGGACCCACCCACGAGATCCCGACGGCCACCTGGGTGCCCGGGCGTCACACTCCCGGTGGCGACACCAAGCCGACCACGGTGGGCCTCCAGCACGCCGGGGGCGGTCGGGTGGCATGGAAGCTGCGCGACCTCGGCCTGGCGGTACCCGAAGGCTGGCGCGTGACGCAGGACCATCCGCGTCGCGGACTGGTGGTCTCGGTGCCGGCCGGGTCCGACAATCGCGTCGTGGTGGGATGGCTTCTCGGCCGCGGCCGAGGCCCTCTGTGCCGTACCGGCGACGGGACGTTGGCGCGCCTCTGTCCACTCGGGAGAAATGGGATAGGGCATTGGTCCCGAGGGCGGCGACAGCCGCTCCGGCCATTCCGCCTACGGCGCCTCCGCCGGGGTGCCCACCAGTTCGCGTGCGCCCAGTTGGACGGCCTCACCCCACACCGGCCTAGGTCCGGGTGGGGCATCGGCCAGGGGGTGGGATCCGCCCGCGACCCGGCCGGGCACCGGGCGCCAGATCACGATCACGGCGACGAGGCCGAGTCCGGCCAGCCCGGCCACCGTCACGAAGGGAAGCCAAGGAGCGACGGCAAAGGCGACGCCGGCGCCGGCGGCGGCCACCGCGGTGAGCGCCGTCTGGCACGTGGCGAAGATCCCCTGGACCCGGCCTACCTCATCCGGTGCCGACCTTTGGGTGAGCAGTGACTGCACCGCCGGCAGGGCGGCGGCGAAGCCAAGTGCCTCGAGCCCACCGAGGACCACGAGGGCGGTGACGTCGTTGATGAAAGGGTAGGACGCGCAGAAGAGGGCGGAAACTCCGACGCCTGCCACCACCAGGACGCGCCGGTCCATGTGATCGGCCAACCAGCCGCTCGGCCGCGCCGCCACCAGGAAGGGGACGGCGAACAGCGTCCAGGAGATGCCGATCTCCCAGCCCGTGGCTCCCCGGCCGACCAGCAGCAACGTCCAGCAGATGTCATAGACGCCGGAGGCCAGGCCCAGCGCGGCCGCGGTCACGAAGGCGCCGGCCATGGACCGGTTGAGCCGGACGCGGGCCAGGCGGGCCGGGCGGCGGCGAGCGGGTCCGCGCGCCCGACCTCCGATCTGCCTCGACCAGGTGGAGGGCGGGAAGGCAGGCGGCGAAGGACACGATCCCCGAGCCGACGAACATGGCCGACATGTGGGCGATGCCGACGATGCTGCCAACGAGCGGCCCGACGGCCATGCCGGCGATCTCACTGCCGTAGACGGCGGCGAACGCCCGGCCCCGGCGTTCGGTGGGAACGGAGCCTGCGATCATGGCCAACGAGGCGACGGCTGCGGCACCGGCCCCGAGGCCCTGGACGGCGCGCAGGCCGACGAGGGCAGCCGGCCCGACAGGGGCGAGGAAGGCGAGGCTGGCCGCGCCGTAGGTCACCAGTCCGCCGACCAGCACCGGTCGCCGGCCCAGCCGATCAGCCATCCGGCCGATGGGGTACTGGGAGACCACCCCGGCGGCGAAGAAGGCAGCCATGACCACGCCGGCCAGCGAGTCGGAGCCCCCGAGGTGCCTGATGTAGACGGGCAGCATGGGCACGATGGCCGTGGCTCCGAGCCACTCCAGGAAGATGGTGACGGTCAGGGTGCGGATGAGGGTGGCGGTGCCCGGGTCCAGTGATGCCGCCTGAGGTGGCGTCCGTTGGGCTCGGATGTCGGTCACGGTCGAGGATCCTGGTCGTCTGGCTGGTCCGCCCCGGCCGAGTCTGCCGTCGCGGCTAGGCCATTGCGGCCCCGGTCGGTCAGCAAAGGACGCGGCGCCGGGCTCGCCACCGGCCGGCTGATACCGTCATTTCGAGGTCTGCCGGCAGCGGCGGCTGGCCAGGTGCCATCCGTGGCAGAAAGGGCACGGGTGGGGTCGTAGTCGGCGCTGTCCTCGAGTCGGTGCTGGAGCGCGGCCCGGTTGGCCGCGTCGGCCGTCGGGTACCGCGTCTTCGCCTGGCCGTCCGTCCGCCAGTGGGAGCGGAGGGAGGCATCGGAGTCAGCGACCGACGAGGACCGTCGGCGTCCCCGGCGTCCGCCGCGCCTGGCCTTGGCCATCAACTTCTCACTCGGTGTAGACCGGCGGGCGCTTCTCGCGGAAGGCGGCCGATGCTTCGGCGAGGTTGCCGGTGTGTCCGGCGAGCAGCTGCGTCCGGTTCTCGAGGTCGACCGCGGCCCGGAGGCTGCCGACCTCGAGCGAAGCCCACATGGTCTCCTTGGTGAGCTCCAGCCCGAAGGGGCTGAACGCGCACATGGAAACGGCCATGTCGACGCCGGTGGCCACGACCGCCTCGTCGTCGAGAATCTGCGAGACGAGTCCGATGCGCAGCGCCTCGTCGGCGCCGACCCGCTTGCCAGTGAGCAGCATCTCGGCGGCGTTGGACGTGCCCACGGCCCGCGGTAGGAGCCAGCTCACGCCGAGCTCGGCACCGGACAGGCCGTTGCTGATGCCGGCTCCGCAGAAGACGGCCGATCGCCCGGCCAGGCGGATGTCGGCACCAAGCGACAGGCACATGCCGCCGCCGTAGGCCGGTCCCCGGATGGCGGCGATGATCGGCTGGGGGATGGCTCGCATGGTGGGAACGATGCCGCCCATGTAGGCCATGGCCCGCATCCCCATGCGGTGTCGCCCGAGCTCCTCCGCGCCCGGAGGCAACCCGGCGTTCTCGAGCTCGAGCCCGGAGCAGAACGCCCGCCCGGCTCCGGTGAGCACCACCACCCGGCACTCGCCGTCGGCGGCCACCTCCTCGAGCGCGGCGTAAAAGTCGCCCACCAGGGCGAAGGACAGCGAATTGAGCCGCAGCGGATTGTCGAGGGTGACGAGGGTGACATGGGCGTCGACGCGTTCGACGGAGACGAGGGTCATGCGAAGAGCCTCATCCACCTCGCTGCACTCCGCCACTCGCTCGACCCACTGGGCCATCATCGGAGGCGTGCCGTTGAAGCCCTTCAGCCAGTTCGAGCCCTACGGCGGCGCCGGCCCACCTGACTCGCTGACCGGCCACCTGCTCGTAGCTACACCTCGCCTGGCCGACCCTAACTTCGCCCGCTGCGTCCTGCTCGTCCTCGACCACGGGCTGCACGGGGCCCTGGGTATCGTGCTCGACCGGCCCGGCGGCCTTTCGGTCGACCAGCTGCTGCCCAAGTGGCGGCCGTTGGCGACGGCCCCGCCCGAGGTCTTCGTCGGTGGGCCGGTGGCCCGTAACGCCCTCATCGGGCTGGTGCGCCGGCGAACGCCCGACGGCGAGGCCGATTCGCCGGCCGGTTGGCGGCTGCTCGTGGACGACGACCGTCCCGTTGGCACCGTCGACCTCTCGGCCGACCCGTCCGAGATGAGGGAATCGATCGAGGGTGCCCGGCTCTTCTCCGGCTACGCCGGTTGGGACACCGACCAGCTGGAGGGCGAGATCATCGAAGGTTCGTGGTACGTCGTGCCGGCCGAGGCCCGCGACCCCATCTCGGCCGACCCCGAGGGTCTGTGGCGGCGCGTGCTTCGCCGCCAGGGCGGGGCCATCGCCCTCATTTCGGGTTACCCGCCGGACCCGTCGGCCAACTGACCGGCCGCTACCATTCGCCTCCGTGGAGCGGCGAGCATCGACACCGTCGGTGCGCCCGGCCATCGCCGCCGAGATTCCTCAGCTGGTCGGGCTCTGCGTGCGCGCCTTCGACGACGACCCGGTGGCAAGGTTCATGTTCCCCGGCCCGGCTCGACGGCGGAGGGGGTTGCGGGCCTTTTTCACCACCCAGCTCAAGCGTCAGTACCTCCCGCTCGGCCACGTCTCGACAACCTCTGACACCGGAGGCGTGGCCATCTGGGGGCCGCCCGACCGCGTCCGCCACGGGTTGCGCGAGCTGTTCGAGCTCCTTCCCTCCGCCCCCTTCCTGACCAGCACCCACACTCACCGCGCCCTCCGACTGCTCTTCGAGGTCGACGGCCGCCACCCGAGAGAGCCCCACTGGTACCTGGCCACCCTGGGCACCGAGCCCGACCGGCAGGGGAAGGGCATCGGCTCGGCCCTGCTGCGCCAGAAGCTCGTCGAAGTCGACGAGAGCGGGATGCCCGCCTACCTCGAGTCGTCGAAGGAGCGCAACGTCTCGCTCTACGCGCGGTTCGGCTTCGAGGTCGTCGAGGAGTTCCACTCCAAGGCGGCCGGGCCTCCGATCTGGCGCATGTGGCGCGAGCCGCGGGTGCCAGAGACCGGCGACATCTGAGCCGCGACCGCTTCGGTTGTCATTCCTCCACGTGGAGCCCGTGGGGTCGGCCATCGGGCAGGGCCACCACCTGGTGCAGCAGCTCGAGGAGGGCGCGGGTCGGTGCCGAGGGGAGGCCGCGGCCCCGCTGGGCCACCCCTACCCGGCGGCGGGGTAGGCCCTCAATGGGAACGGGCCGGAAGCGGCTGGCCAGGAAGCTGGGGATGGCCGTGGCCGGAAGGATGGCCGGGCCGTAGCCCTCGAAGGTGAGGGAGGCAATGAGCCGTAACCCATCGATCTCGGCTGCCGGCAGCAGGGTGATGCCAAGCGGGCGAGTCACCGCGTCGAGCTCGTCACGAAAGGCCGTGCCCGGCAGGGGCAGGAGTAGCTCCATTTCGGCCAGATCGTCGAGGGTGAGCGGGTGGTCGGGGTCGGCCATAGCGTGGCCCTCGGGCACCACCAGCATGAGGTCCTCCTCGAAGAGCTGGCGGGCGACCAGGTCGCGGGCGGCAACGGGCAGGTTGAGGACGGCCAGGTCGAGCTGACCGGCGGCCAGCTGGGGCTCGAGCCCGGTCCCGATCCCTTCGACCACCACCAGTCGCAGCTTGGGATGACGCTGGCGGGCGGCGTCCATGAGCCGGGGGACGAGCCAGCGGGCGGTGGTCCCGATCATCCCCACCCGAACGGTGCCGCTGACCTCGTCCTTGCAGGCGGCCACGTCGGAGACCAGGGCGTCCAGCTCGGCCAGGATGCGCCGGGCCCGGGCCACCACCACCATGCCCTCCTCGGTGAGCCGGCCGTCGCTCCGGTCGATCATGGGTGCGCCGAGCTCTCGCTCGAGCCGGGCCACGTGGGCTGAGATGTTCGACTGCACGGTGCCGAGGTGCTCGGCGGCCGCCGAGAATGTGCCGTGGTCGCTGATGGCAGTGAGCGCCTGCAGGTGCCGGAGCTCCATCACTTAAGATGATAGCTCCCATCAAAACAAGCTGCTTGACTGATGTTTGCGCTCGTTCTACAATTCGACCCGGACCACAAGGAATAAAGGAATCCCCCTCCTTTCTTGTTGAGTCAGAGTGAAGGGACCGCCTACCCCCCTGGCGGTCCCTTCACCGCGTACGGACCCTGTTGGCACCTTCCGATCACTCGGAGGCAGCAGTAGCGTGAGGCCGATGTCGGACCATCGCGGCGCCGTCTTCGTCGACCTCGACCGCACGCTCATCCGCTCGGCCAGCGGTCCGCTGTTCCAGGAAGCCCTGGTGGCCGAGGGAGTGATGGCTCCCGGTCGCCACCTACCCGGCGAAGGCGCCGTCTATGGGATCTACAACCGCCTGGGGGAGTCGGTGCCGTCCATCGCCCTGGCCCGGGCGGCGGCCCCGGTCATGCGGGGCCGGTCGGCCGAGGCCACCCGGCTGGCCGGGAAGCGTTCCGTCGCCGCTCTCCTCGACCTCGTCCAGCCGTGGGCCGCCCAGGTCCTTGACGCCCACCGTGCCGACGGCTTCCCCATCGTGTTGGCTACGACCTCGCCCTACGACCTCGTCCGCCCCCTGGCCGAGGCGATGGGCTTCGAGGCGGTGGTGGCTACCCGTTACGTCGAGATCGGCGGGCGCTACACCGGGGCCATCGAGGGCAGCTTCGTGTGGGGGGTCGGCAAGCGGGCGGCGGTCGGACAGTGGGCCGCCGACCACGATGTGCGCCTGTCCGCCTCCCATGCCTACTCGGACAGCTTTTTCGACCTGCCCCTGCTCAATGCGGTCGGGCATCCGCATGTGGTCAATGCCGACCCCCGGCTTGCGGCCGTGGCCCTCGCCCGGCGGTGGCCGCTCGAGTACTGGGACCGATCGCCGGGCGTGCCCTCGGTGGTCGGCTTCGAGCCCTACCACCTCATCCGCCCGTTCTTCCGGCCGGCCGCCTTCCCCTATGCCCGCTTCGAGATCTCCGGTGTCGAGCACGTCCCCGACCGGGGCCCGGTGCTGCTGGCCTCCAACCACCGCAGTTACTTCGACGTCGCCGCCCTCGGATTGGTGGCCGCCCGCCTCGGTCGTCCCGTGCGCTTCCTGGCCAAGCAGGAAATCTTCGACGCGCCCATTGTCGGTCAGTTGGCCCGCGCCATCGGTGGGATCCCGGTGGACCGAGGAGTCGACACGGCGAGCCCGATGGCGGCGGCGGTGGCCGCCCTGCGGGCCGGCGAGGTGGTCATCATCCTGCCCCAGGGGACAATCCCGCGCGGAGCGGTCTTCTTCGAGCCCGTCCTCACCGGCAAGACGGGGGCGGCCCGCCTGGCGGCCGAGACCGGGGCGCCGGTCATCCCCATCGGCATCTGGGGCTCCGAAGCAGGTCTGGCCGCGGTCACAGAAGCTGCCGCTCGTCACCCGGCTGGTCCGCCCACCGCGCGTGCGCGTCGTGGTCGGCCCCGCCGTCCCCCTCGGCCTTGACGACGCGGTGGCCGACACCCGCACGCTCATGGCTGCCATCGTGGACTTGCTACCGGACGAGGCCCGCACCGTACGGGTCCCCTCCGAGGAGGAACTGGCCCGCACCCAGCCGCCGGCGTGAACGCTGCTGTTGTGCCTGCGCCGCGGGCGCGGGCCCGTCTGTCCGCCGCCGCCGTGCGTTCGCTCAATCGGTGTTCGCGGGCCCTCGGGAGGGGGAGCGGCACTGTCATCGGGGGTCGCCTGGGACTGGCCCTCGACCCGAGGCTCTTGCGCGAGCTGAGCCAGGATCGGGTCGTCGCCGTGGTCACTGGGACCAACGGCAAGACCACCACCACGAGGATGCTGGCTGCAGCCATATCGGGTCGGTGGTCGCCGGTCGCCACCAACGCCACCGGGGCCAACATGCCGGCCGGGCACGTGGCCGCCCTCGTGGCCGATCCGTCGGCACCGGCCGCGGTGCTGGAGGTCGACGAGGGCTACCTGGGCCGCGTCCTGGAAGAGGCCAGGCCCCGGGTGGCCGTGCTCCTCAACCTCTCCCGCGACCAGTTGGACCGCGTGGCCGAGGTGAGGTTGGTGGCCGATCGCTGGCGGCGGGCGCTGTCGGCGGCGCAAGTGGGTGCCTCTCCGCCCGTCGTGGTGGCCAACGCCGACGACCCGCTCGTGACCTGGGCCGCTGCCGCGGCACCATCGGTGCGGTGGGTCGGCGCCGGGCTGGCCTGGCGCGAGGACGCGGTGGGGTGTCCGGGCTGCGGCGGTCGCATCACCTTTGGGCCGGCGCAGTCGTGGGCCTGTGACCGTTGCGACCTGAGCCGGCCCGCCCCCGACGTCTGGCTCGACGGCGACATCCTGTGCTCCGCCGACGGGGCGCGGCTCAGCGCCGACCTCCGTCTCCCCGGCTGGTTCAACCGGGCCAACGCGGCGATGGCCATCGTGGCTGCCGGCGAGCTCGAAGGGGCCGACGCGACCTCCGTCGGCACCGAGACTGCCGCCACCGCTCTTGCCAGAATCGCCACGTTGACCTCCGTCGAAGGGCGGTTCGGCGTCGTGCACCGCCACGGTCGGTCCGTGCGCCTGGTCCTGGCCAAGAACCCTGCGGGTTGGGCGGCCGTCTTCGACGTAGTCGACGCCGTTCCATCGGCGGATGAAGGGCCGATGGTGCTGTCCATCAACGCCCGCACCGCCGATGGGTTGGACCCGAGCTGGCTGTGGGACGTCCCCTTCGAGCGGCTGTCCGGCCGCACCGCCTTCGCCACCGGCGACCGCCGGCGCGACCTGGCCGTGCGGCTCCGCTATGCCGGTGTCGAGCACGAGGTCGTACCCGACCCGGTGACCGCCATCGATCGCGCCGCCAGGCTGGTCCCCACCCCGTCCGGCGCCAGCCCCGATGCCGACGGTTCCGAATCCGACGTCCTGTTCATCGGCAACTACACCGCGTTCGCCGACGTCCGTCGCCGACTGCGATGACCGTCGGTCACCGCTCGGGCGCGGCCCTGGTCGTCGTCGTCGTCCATCCGGACCTGCTCGGCACCTACGGCGACGGCGGCAACGGGCTCGTCCTCGCCCGGCGGGCTGCCTGGCGGGACATCGACGTCGAGCTCGTCCAGGCCCACTCCGACGAGCCGCTGCCCACCGGCGACCTCTACTGCCTCGGCGGCGGGGAGGATGCGCCGCAGGTGCGGGCGGCAGAGTCGCTCCGATCCGACAGTGTGCTGGAACAGGCCCATGCCGCCGGCGCTGTGGTCTTCGGGGTCTGCGCCGGCTACCAGCTGCTGGGAGTCGACTTCCCGGACGCCGCCGGCCCCGCCCACCCGGGCCTCGGATTGCTCGACGTCTCCACGCGGAAAGGTTGGGGACGGCGGGCGGTGGGGGAGCTGGTGGCCTCGGTGCGCCAGGAGGCCCCGGCCTTGGCCGACGATGGCGGGCTGCCGCCGCTCACCGGATTCGAGAACCACGGCGGGGTCACGACTGTCGGGAGCGGCGCCGCTCCCTTGGCCGACGTGGTCACGGGGGTGGGCAACGGATCCGGTGATGGAACCGAGGGGGCATGGTCGGGACGGGTACTCGGCACCTACCTGCACGGTCCTGTCCTCGCCCGCAACCCGCGCCTCGCCGATCTGCTCTTGGGCTGGGCTCTGGCCGGCACGGGAACGCCCCAGCCGCTCGAACCTCTCCACGACCGAGAAGAGGAGGCGCTCCGGGCCGAGCGGCTCGGTGCCGCGTCAACCGGCCGGCGGCGAGGGCTTCTCCGCTTTCGCTCCCGCCGCTGACATCCGGCCGATCACCAGGCCGGCGCCACAGATTCAGGCGTCGGGAACCCAGTTCCCGTGGAAGCCGTAGGGCACTCGCACCGGTAGGTGCACCACCGCCGCCGGGTCGCCGGTGAAGTCCTGGGCATGCAGGACGAGAAGGTCGCTCGCCTCTCGCTCGGCGTCGTAGACGAGGCTGAGCACGAAGCCGTCGTCCTCCCCCGTGGTGTCGCTCGCCGGGACGAAGACGGCCTCGCCTGCTCCACCACGGATCGTTCTCGCCTCGCACGTTCCCGCGTCCCGATCGTGCTTGAGGAGTGCCGAGCCCAGGCTGAACCCAGGTCGTTCCTGCTTGTCGATCGCCGCGGTGTAGCCGAAATGGTGTGGACGCCCGACGACACGCTCGTCCACGCGGGGAAACTCCTGGGCACGGTCGTCGAACATGTGGGTGACGACTTTGCCGGCCTTCGGGTCGATCTGCCACCGTTCGAGCACCGGCGCCCCCTCGTCGGGCCCGGTCAGGTGGGTGGCGAACATCTTGGGGTGGCGGACGAGGTCGACGACTACCGTGTCCCCCTCGTCGTAGGCGTTCATCGGGTGGAAGACGTAGCACGGGTCGACCTCGCACCAGACGACGTCGTCGGCACCTCCCTCGAGCGGGAGGAGGCCGACTCGGCTCTCGTAGTCCTCGGACCAGCGGTAGGGGAAGCCGGACCCCTCTCCGAGAGCCTCGGTGCTGAACACCACCGGCAGGTCGTAGATCACCGCATAGGTGGCAGTGATCGATAGGTCGTGGATCGAGACAGGACCGCCGACCGGGATGTCGACCACCCGTCGCACACGCCCGTCGACGCCGGTGACGGTGTACTGGACCTGGTTGCCCCATGCCCAGTAGTAGGAGATGGCGTGGAGCTCGCCGGTCTGCGGGTCGCGCTTCGGATGGGCGGTGTAGCCGCCGGGCAGGGTGCCCTGGAAGTCGGACGGCCCCACCGTGTCGAGCTCGTCGGTGAGCTCGTAGGGGCGGGCACCGGCCTCGACGATGGCGAAGGTGCGACCGGCATGGCCGATGACGTTGGTATTGGCGGCGAAGTCCATACCTTCGACCACCGGGCCCGGGACGTGAGGGCTCGCCGAGGGCGTCGGCCACCTCGGCGGAGCGGACCCATCGGTTCCGGTACCAGCGGGCCCTGCCGTCCTCGATGCGGATCCCGTGCACCATGCCCGTACCGGTGAACCAGTGGTACGTCGCCGGCTCGGGCGGCGTGATCGGGTTGGGCCCGTTGCGGAGGTAGCGGCCGTTGAGCAAGGATGGGAGTGCCCCGGTCACGGGCAGGTCGGTCACCGTCTCCTCGACGGTGACGGGCGCGTAGTTGCCCTCGAGGTACGGGTTGGCGTCGGGCATGGCTGTCTCCTCTGAGGGTCGGCGACCAGTTCTATCCCACGCCGCAGCCCGGTGCATCGGCCGCTGCCGATCACTCAGTGCATGGTGCGACGCTGGGCGCTGTGCGTGGCCAACGCTCCGCCTGGGGCGTTCCGCTCCCACCGTGGTCGTCGAGGGCCCAGGCGCGGCGCCAAGCCGCCACCTTGCGGTCCCTGCAGAGCGGGGGTGGTGCCGGTCAGCGGCCCGCCGGCGGGCGGTCCACCAGTCGGTGGCGGCCTCGTCGGCCAGTGGTGGCCATGGCGGCCTCGATGCGGGCAGCCGAAGCGGCGGGCGTTCTCTCCTCGAGCGCGGTCGCAGCGGGATCCCGAAGGTGATCGTCGTCCTGGCCCGGTGCAGGGACCGTGCCTCCCTTGGGCAGGAGCCGGCGGGTGCCCTCGAGGTGGACGGGAACGACCGGAGCGCCGGTGCGGAGGGCCAGATAGGCGGCGCCGCCGCGGAACGTCTGGGCCCATCCGTCGGGGGAGCGGCCGCCCTCCGGGAAGATGACCAGGTTCCACCCGTCGGCCACCAGGTCGGCGGCCAGCTCGGCCGACCGGCGGTTGACCCGGTTCCGCTCGATGGGGATGGCGGCCAGCAGGAAGGACCAGGCCGCCGCCTTCCAGCGGCGGTCGAAGAAGTAGTCGGCGGCGGCCGCCACCACCGTGCGGTGGCGGAACCGGAGCGGCAGGCAGCTGAGGAGCAGCGGCGTGTCGGCGTGGCTGGCGTGGTTGGCGGCGAAGATGACCGGCCCGGCCAGGTCGGCCAGCGAGCTCCTCGCCGCGGACGAGGGGGCTCGCCACCGCGTGGGCAAGGGGACGGGCCACGTTGTCGAGCACCATGGCCCGGGCCAGGCGAACCGGGTAGCGGCGGGACCAGGCGGTGTCGTAGTCCACGCCCAGTTCGGCCCTCGGGCTCGGGGCGCGGCAGCGACTCCGGCCAGTCCGGTGCGGCCAGCGGGAAGCGCGCGCCGGCCCGACGCCGCCGACAGCGAGGCGGGCGTGACCGCCGGCGCCAGAGGGCACGGGCCGGTCCGGTCGCCGGGGCCGATCGGTGGCATCGGCTCGCACCCATCGTGCCGGAAGCGAGCGAGTCGGGCTGTCCGGCGCTCGGACGGTCACTGGACGTCGGCCATGAGGATGGGCGGGTTGTGCAGATGGGTGAGCGTCGGGACTGGGCCCGACCACGTCGGTGGCCATCTCGAGGGCGTCGGCCAGGGTCGAGGCCGGCCCGGAAGCCGAGCCGGCGGACGGCCTTCGGGTCGCCGCCCACCACGATCACCCCGCCGAGGTGCTGGAGGGCGTGGGCGCACCAGTACCACATGTAGAAGGGATGGACGCCGTGGTAGGCGTGGCCGGTGCGGTAGAGGTGGATGTACCAGGGATCGGTGGCGAACGACTCCTCGAACCGGTCGGCGATCTCGACCGGGTCGGTGGTCTGGCTCAGCACCTGCTCGAAGAAGTCGATGTAGCTCGGGATGGTGGACGGGTTGAACTCCCAGGGTGTCGGGTGGCACATGATCACGACGCCGCCCTCGCGGACGAGCGGCTCGCCCGCGGTACAGGTTGAAGAAGTAGCCGAGCCCGAGGCAGGCCACCAGGATCGGGTTCATGATCGAGTTCACGTTGTAGGGGCAGATGTAGGGCAGGCCCATGGTCAGGACGTCGGTCTGTCCCTCGACCGCCACCCCCTGCTGGCGCCAGACGGTGTCGGTGGTCACGGCGTGCACGGCCTCGACCTCGCCGGCCTGGACCGAGGTCATGCGGTGGGGGGCGCGCACCGAGTGCAAGATCGACCGGGCCATGGCGCGGCGGCGTGCGGTCGAGGGCGGTCGACGTGGCCAGGAACTGGGCCCGGTCTCGTACGCCCCACTCCCACTCGCGCTTCTGGAGGAAGCCGACGGCGGGGGGAAGGTGTCGTTGTTGAGGGTGGTCTCGATCTGGAAGACCTTGACCCCGCTGGCGGCGATCAACCGTCCCATGCGCCAGTTCGACGTGTGCAGCTCGGAGTGGTGCTGGTCCATGAACGAGCGGCTCTTCTGCATGGTCAGCGGGTTGTGGTGGTGGCGCAGGCTGCGGTAGCTGGCCAGCCCGGTGGCCACGCTCTTGTGGCCGCCGTCCATGGCCACCAGGTTGATGTTCACGTAGACGAGGAGGTCGGACTCGGCCGCCCGCCGGTTGATCTCGACGTCCTCGCCCTGGTCGGTGAGGCCGAGGTGGACGAGGGCGTCGGGGTCCTCGGCGTCGTGCTGGGTGAGGAGCCCGTTGGGGGCGAAGGCGTCGTAGATGCGGTCGCCGAGGGCGTGGCGTAGCTCGGCCTCGGTCATGCGCCGGTGGAGGGCCAGGGCCACGATGAGGGCGACGTCGTCCACGCCGGCCGCCGCCGCCAGGTCGAGGACCTCCTCGATGACCAGCTGGCGGTTGTCGGGCCGCTCCATCGGGGGCAGGGGGAGGGAGACGTCGTCGAAGGCGATGGTCAGCCGCATGCCCGGTCGGAGGAGGGCGGAGAGGGGAGCCGTGTCCCCGAGCGGGTTGGTCGAGGGCCTCGGCGATGGCCGACCGGGGATCGGCCGAGGGCTCGTTGGGCTCGGGGGCGTAGACGATGCGGCTGCCCTCGGGCAGGCGCTCGAGGCCGAAGCGCTCGCCGCGCCAGAACAGGGTGGGGGGAGTCGACCGGTCGACTTCGAGGACGAATCCGGGGCGCGGGCTCATGCTGCTGCTCGCTTCTGGTCGCGGAGGTCGAAGGCGATCTTCGTCGCGCCACGGCGGTCCGGCGGCGCCGGCGTGGGCGATGGCCTCCTCGAACCGCTCGAGCGGGTAGCTGGCCGTGACCAGGCGCCCGAGGCCGGCGCTGGCCACGACCTCGAAGGCCAGCTCGAAGGTTCGAGCCACCGACGGCGCCCGCCTCTCGGTGCCGTAGGCGTAGGCGCCGACCAGCGTGAGCTCACGGTGCCAGAGGGGTGCGAGGTCGATCGACACCCGCCCGGGCATGCCGACCACCACCACACGGCCGCGGGGGCGGACCATGGCGAGCGACTGCTCCAGCGAGTCCCGGCTACCCACGCAGTCGAAGACGACGTCGGCCCCTTCGGTGAGTCGGCCGCCCAGGACGAGGGAACGCGACCGGCTGCGCACGGCGCGAGCCAACTGGTCGGCCGGGACGGCGGCATCGGCCCCGAGCAAGCGGGCGAGGTCGCGCTGGTGCTGGTACTTGGCGCCCACCAGGAACGTGGCCGGTGTCTGCGGGCGCACCAGCTGGTGGAGTGCGGCCATCGTGGCCAGCCCCAGGGTGCCGGCTCCGACAACGGCCACGAGGTCGTCGGCCTCGATGTCGGCGGACAGCGCGGCGTGTACGGCGCAGGCCGTCGGCTCTACCATCACTGCGTCCTCGTCGGAGAAACCCTCGGGGACCGGGTGAACCTGTGAGGGATGGGCCACCAGCCCGGCCGTCGACCAGCCGCCACCGGTGTCGGCGCAGTAGCCGGTCTGCAGCCCAGGTGCCAGGGCGCCGAAAGCCACGTGCGGGCAGAGGCCGATGTCCCCGCTCTCGCACCAGTGGCACTCCGGTTGGATGTGTCTGGGCGCGCACCCGAGCACGGGCTCGACCACCACCCGGTCGCCGGTTGCGACGGGGCGGCCGTGGTGGTCGTTGCCGTCGGTGGTGGCCACGGCGACGACTTCGTGGCCGGGCACGAAGGGGAAGCTGACCAAGTCCTCGAAGTAGCGAGAGCTGCGGCCGTCGAGGGTCGCGAGGTCGGATCCACAGATGCCAGAGAGCAACGGCCGCAACGGGAGCCATTCGGTGCTGGGCAGGTCGGGCGGATCGCGGTCGAGGAGACGGAGGGGACCAATCCCGGCCCCGCGGCCCGAGCCCAGCGCAGAGACGACCCGTGAGGCGGCGAAGCGCGGGAGGTTGCGCTCGAAGACGAGGGCCTTCATCGGTCGACCGCTCCCAGGGAGGTGGAGAAAGGTCCGGTGAGCGTCCCGAGCGGGGCGGCATTGCCGCCGCCGCGTCCGCGTCTGCGGCCGGTGCTCCGCACGTGCCGGATGCCGGCGGGCACATCGAGGGGTCCGAGAGGCAGGACTGGTCCGGCCCCACCTTCGGCCGGCTGCCAGTGCTCGACGTGCCAGCCGCGGCGCCGGGCGATGGCGGCCAGCTTGGCCTCGGGGTTCACCGCCACCGGGAACCCCACCGCCTCGAGCATGGCCAGGTCGCTGGCCGCGTCGGCGTAGGCCATGGACTGCTCGAGATCGAGCCCCTCGGCCTCGGCGTAGTCGGCGAGCACGAGCGCCCGCGACTCGCCGATGGGCGGCAGCTCCTGGAGCCGGCCGGTGAGGAGGCCGTTCTCCTCGCCAAGGTGCGCGCAGACGATGTCGTCGAACAGCGGCCGCAGCGGCTCGACCACGAAGTCGAGGGCACCGGTGATGAGCAGGGTGCGGTGGCCGAGCGCTCGGTGTTGGCGCACCCGGGCGATGCCGGCCGGGAACGACTTGGCCAGGATGAGATGGTGGAACAGCTCGACACCGTCGGCTCGAACCTGCTCGACGGGCGCTCCCTCGTAGCGCCGGTAGAAGGAGCGCAGGAAGTCGCCGCGGTCCTGTCGGTCGAGGAGCAGGAGACCGGGGGCCCGACGAAGGAGGTCGGCGACGAACCCTACGCGCTCGCCGGCGTCGAGATGCCGCGACGCCAGCCAGGCGTAGGACTCGACCACGTTGGAGGCGATGAGTGTGTTCTCGAGGTCGAAGGCGGCGAGCTGTCGGTCGGGGGAGAGGATGTTGGCCAGCGCCCGGTCAGACCGGCTGCGCTGGCGCGACCGCGCCGGGGGTGGTGCGTACACGGGCGTGCTCGATGATTGAGGGGAGGTGGATGTCGCGCACGTACGTGTCCCAGTCCACGACGGCGGGGTCGAAGGAGAATGCGGCACGGTCCTCGGCGTCCAGCCGGTCCCACAGTTCGAGGAGGCGGTCGACCCGATAGCGCGCCTCGGTCTCGGTGTAGGCGCCGTAGAGCTCGACGTAGCCGAGGGCGCGGTCGGCGAGCAGGTGACGTTCCTCGAGGGCGGCGATCCAGTCGGCCCGTCTTCCGCGGATGGGCAGCGTTCCCGCCACCCGCTCGGCCACCTCCATGGCGCGGCTGGCCCGCGACCAGCTGGCGGCGGACCCGGCCCCGACCCGGGAAGGACCACGCCGGCACCACGATGGGTTGCCCGTCGGTGTCGTAGAGGGGGTGCTCGGTGAACCAGGCCTGCACGAGGTCGACCAGCTGTCCGTAGTACAGCGGGTTCCGGACGCCGGAGGCGACGTGGTAGACGCTTGGTTCGCTCGCACCCTCGGTCGCCCCCTCGTCGGCTGCCGGGTCGTCGGCTGCCGGGTCGTCGGCGGCAAGGTTCATCCCGGCCACGGCGAGGATGGCGGCGGCCACGAGGTCGACGGGGATGACGTCGACCACCCCCTCGGGGACGCCGGGGAACTCGCGCAGCAGGCCCCGGGCATAGGAGACGATGATGGGCTCGGCCATGCGGAAACCGCGGATCCAGCCGGGGCGCGGCTCGGCCAGCGCCGACTCGATGATCGACGGCCGCACGATGGCCATGGGGAGCTCCGCCGCGTACTGGCCAACGAGAGCCTGCTCGCCGAGAGCCTTGGTGTACGGGTAGGCATCGGGCCAGCCCAGTGACTGGGCGCGCGCCTTTCCGGCCTCGACCATCCTCCGCCGCACCCAGTCGTCGCGCAGCCGTTCAGACCGTTCGGCCAGCAGGTGGACGCCGGCCCCGCCGATTTCGTCGCGGGCGGATCGTTGGAAGGTAGCCAGTCGCTCGGGTTGGCGCGATTCGGCATCGCGATCACCGCGCTGACGGCGAGCGGCGTCGACCTCGGCGCGCCAGTCGACCTCAACGTGGAATCGGTCACCGCCAACGAGGCGCTCGCGAACGTCGCCCTGATGGGTGCCGGCCACGTACGCGGTCGACACCGGAACGAGGAGCTGCGGCCCCAGCCGGCCCTCCGACCGCGCCAGGTCGCGCGCCAGAAGGGTCGCGGCGGCGACGCGGGACGGACCGAGCAGGTTGACCTCGACGGCCGTGTCGAGGGGAGCGTCGAAGCTCACCGTGGCCGCCGAGTGCACGACGACGTCGCATTCCGACAGGACTCGGAGCCCTTCGTCGTCGAGCCCGAGCCCGTCGGTGCCCACGTCGCCAGAGAAGGCGGTCACCCGCTCTGCCACCTCCGGCCCGAACCGGGGACCGAGCTCGGCACGAAGACGGTCGAAGCAGTCGTTGCGCAGTACCTCGCGCTCGACTCGCTGGGTGGCGGAAGCCCGGCGACCGGGCCGGACGAGGAGGACCACTCGGCTCTCGGGAACCGTGCGCAGGAGGCGCTCGACGAGCGCGGTGCCGAGGAAGCCGGTGGCCCCAGTCATGAAGAAGCGCCGCCCGGCCAGGGCTTCACGCACCGTGGTCATGAATTCTGTCTACCATATGGTAAGTGAGCGCGTCGAGGAATGGCGGGGCACCGTCCAAGTCACGCCGGACCCGCTCGACCGGAGCTCGGCGGGCAGGTGGCGGCCGGGCCCCCGGTTCGGGGCCAGTGCCAGGCGGCCAGGCGGCGGCGGAGGAGCGGAGCACCGCCGAGCGCATCCTCGACGCCTCGCTGGTCTCCTTCGCCGCCCGAGGCTACGAGGCCTCCTCGCTCGACGCGCTGGCCGCCGGGCTCGACGTGCGCAAGCAGACCATCCTCTACTGGTTCCCCTCGAAGGAGCGACTGCTCGAGGCGGTCGTCGACCGCAGCGCCGGCGAGCTGTCGGCGGTCCTCGAGGAGGCGCTAGCCGGGGCCGGCACCGGTTTCGCCCGCGTCGAGGCGGTCGTCCGCTCCGTCTTTCGTCTGGCTGCCCGCCGGCCGGAGCTCCTCGGATTGCTGCGCGAGATGGGACGACTCGGATCTCCGGCCGCCACTCGATTCGTCGTGGCCATGGACCCGCTGGTGCGGCGGGCCACCGACTTCCTCGAAGCCGAGATGGATGCCGGCAACATGCGACGGCACGAGCCGCGCCTGCTCCTTCTGGCCATCTACTCGACGGTGATCGGGATGGTCACCGAGGTCGAGGTCCTGCGGGCCCTCGGCGAAGAGCCCACGGCCCGCTCGCTTGTTCGCCGACGCAGCGAGATCATCGAGTTGCTGCGCTCGGCGTTGCTCACCGACGACGGCCGTTTGTCGCCCGCCTGACGGCGTGGCCCGGGCAGCCGTGCCTCCTACCCGGGGAGCGCCGAGGCGACCCGGAACGTCAGTGGCCGGCCGGGGTGCCAAGTGCCTGACCGCGCGAAGTCCCTCATTAGTTTCGTGGTCGATCCGTCAGGGAATCATGACGGCGGTCAGGGTTCTTGACGAAATCATCGAAATCGAAATGGGGATAGTCGGATAGGCCGCCGGCCCGGTTACTCCTTGGACTCGGCTGCCTTCCGTTGCCGTCGGGACGGCTTGGGTGCCGGCGGCGGCGGTCGCTTCGGCGTGTAGCGCTTGTTCGCCTCCGGTCGGCCCGTTCCCTTCCCTTTGCTCGCCGGCTTGGACCGGCCGGACGAACCGGTCGATCGCGGCTCCCGAGTGGCCTTTGAACCGGACCTCGTAGCCGGCCGGCCGCTTCCGTCCGAGCGGTGATCTGCTGTCGCTTGACGTTGTGTCTTGAACGATCGGTAGAGGAGCCAACCACCGAGCCCAGCGAACGGGAGCCCGACGACGATGCTGCTGCTCCCGTTGGAGAAGATGAAGAAGGCGAACAGACAGACGAATGCGACGAACGCCCGACGGCCGATGTAGGTGGCGACGAGGAGCAGCGCCCCCGCTGCCAGTCCGAGAATCAAGGTGGTCTGGGGCTGAAGCTGGCCCTTGACGAGGTGGAAGGTCCGACTGTGGGTCTCGTAGACGTAGATGAGTGCGGCGAAGGCGAAAGAGGCGAGGGCGGCGGCGAGACTCAGGCGACGCTCCCGCTCGTCGAGCTGGTCGATTGCCTTGCGGATGGAGCGGGGAGAGGATCCGGGGCCGGAGGTCGGGGGAGGAGTGGAGGGTCCTCGCAGGAGGCGCTCGAGGTGTCGGCGCAGATCGGTCCCGATCCGAGCTCGGTGGGCGGCGCCGTCGGATCCTCGGATTGTCGGGGTCGTGACCAGGTCGATCGCCGTTGGCAGCCACCATCGGAAGGCTACCGGTCGTCCAGACGACGACCAGGCGGGACGACTCGCCGGCGGTCGATCACTCGGTGCCCCGCATTACCAAGCCGCAGTCCGGCGTTGTCGGCGGCCGGCACCTCCCACCAGTCGCTCCCCGCTCCGTCCTGGGGATGGCAGGAGGAATCGGTTGCCGGGAGCGCACCCGGGACAGCGGCCGGCTCGTCCACTCGGAGCTCGAGGTGGTGGACGCGTCCCGGTCTGCCGGACAGCCATTCGGTCAGGCCGTCGGCGGCCTCGTTCCCGGTTGCCGCCTCGACGGGCCAGACCAGTCGTATGCCGAGTGGGCCGCCCCACGAGAGGGTCGTCCAGCCGTGGGACGCCTGTCTGTCCCGAGTCGACCACCGTCCCGTGCAGGACGTCGACGAACAGCGTGCCGGCGAGGGCGGGGTCGGCGACGGCATGCACGACCCACTCGAGGTCGGCTCCTGCCGCATCCCCGGATCCGTCATCGAGGGCACGTCGGTCGTGGGGAAACCCCTCCGGCGCCGGGCTCGCCCACGCAGTGAGCGATCATTCGGTGGCTCGGAGGACTCGGCCAGCTGCACGACCACGCCCGTGGCCTGCTTGGGATGGATGAAGGCCTCCATCCATCCCGGATTGGAGAGGTCGATCCCGATGGGCTCGAAGCCCGCTTGCCGGGCCTCGTCCAGGGCGGCGCCGAGATCGGCGACCTTGAAGGTCAGATGGTGCGCGCCCGGTCCGCTGCGATCGAGGAAGCGGGCCAGGAAGTCGTCGACGTGGACGTCCCAGGGCATAAGCATCTCGAGCCGAGCGCCGTTCCGGAAACGGAGCTGGCCAGGGGCGAAGCCCCGATTCGTCCCACCCGACACCCACTCCGCCCCGAGATCGACTGCGTAGCGGCGCCAGAGGTCCTGCCAATGTCCGGCGGCATGGGCGACATGATCGAGCATCACCGCGTCCGAGACTCTTTTTGGCACTGATCACAGCCTGGTCGCGGCCCGGTCTGGTTGTCGAAACGGTGGTCGATGCCCGGGACCCGAACGCGACCACGGTGGGATACGGTCGCGAAGTGGACTTTCGCCAGCAGTCCGTCATCGATCTCGCCCAGCAGGTTCGGCAGGGTGAGATCTCCGCATCCAGCCTGGTCGACCACGCGCTGGATCGGATCGCCTCGCTCAACCCGGCCATCAATGCCTTCGTCGCTGTCGACGAGGAGCGGGCCCGAGCAGCAGCGGCGTCGGTGGACGAGGCGGTGGCGGCCGGGAAGCAGGTCGGCCCGCTCGCCGGCATCCCTATCGGGGTCAAAGACCTGGAGGACGCAGCCGGCTTCGTGACCTCGCACGGGTCGAAGGCACGCGGCGAGACGCGGCCGGCGGCAGAAGACTCGGCGTTGGTCGCCAGGCTGGTGGCGGCCGGTTGCGTGGTGGTGGGCAAGACCAACACGCCGGAGCTCGGCTGGAAGGCCGACACCGTCAACGCACTCTTCGGTCGGACGAACAACCCGTGGAACCTCGATCACAGCCCGGGCGGATCGTCGGGTGGCAGCGCGGCCGCCATCGCCAGCGGCATGGTGCCTCTTGCTACTGGCTCCGACGGCGGCGGGTCGATCCGGATTCCGTCTGCCTGCTGCGGCCTTTCCGGGGTGAAGCCGTCTCTCGGCCGCGTCCCGAGCGGGGGCACCGAACCACCGGACTGGCACGACCTCTCGACCCGCGGACCGATGGCCCGGCGGCTCGCCGATGTGGTCGCCGCCCTCGAGGTGGCGGTCGGGCCGGATCCCACCGACCTCCGCTCGCTGCCTCGCCCCGAGGCGTCTTGGACGGCCGCGCTCAACGACCCGAAACCACCGAGCCGGGTGGCCTGGTCGAAGACGCTGGGCTACGCCGAGGTGGACGCCGAGGTGGCTGAATGTCTGCGAGCGGGCCGTCGAGGTGATGGCCGGTTTGGGGACCGAAGTCATCGAGGTCGTACTTGTGGCAGATTCGCGACCGCCGAACGGTAACATTGCCGAAGACCGTCTTGAAGGTGAAGGGGCGTGTTCCTTGGGCTGGATGCCAGCATCGCCCTTGCCGTGGCGGAGTTGTAAGACAAGTTGTTGGTTGGCCTTCTCTATCAAGACTTTGAAGAGCCGTCGCTGAATTTTGAGACCGGCCTCATGACGGTACGCTTCGATCTGGTCGGGGAGATGCTCGTCCTGGGAAGGCATGGGAAAGGCCATTCCCACTGACAGCTCGACGGAGTATGTCCGACTGTCACCATTGACGGGACTGAGGGTGATGGTAGTTTGAAGGCCGTCGGTGGCACGCATTGAGGCTGTGATTTTTTCGGAATTGGGGTTGATTTTGTATAGTGATCATGATCTAATACCATGCATGTACTTGGCTCCCCTGGACTCCGCGCCGTCCACGCATTGCAGGATGAGCGTCATGACACTGCCCCTCTTTAACCCTGACGACTTACCCGAACCTCCTTCTCCCGCCCAAGCTGCCCAGTCGATGCCGCCGGGCAAGCCGCGGCTGCGGGTTCCCGTCCGCGATCAGATTGAGATGCGCTGGGAATCCCTCGATGAGTTGCTCGAAGCCGACCATCCGGTGCGGATCATCTGGGCGGCCGTGTGCACGCTCGATCTGAAGTCCTGGCTCGGTGAGATCAAGGCCGTCGAGGGGCACGTCGGCCGCGACGCCACCGATCCCCGGCTGCTGGTCGCGTTGTGGGTCTTTGCCACAATGAAGGGAATTGGCAGTGCTCGCGAGCTCGCCCGGTTGTGTGCGGAGTGTCTGCCATACCAGTGGCTCTGCGGTGGGGTGAGTGTCAACTACCATATGTTGTCCGACTTCCGCTCCCAAGGGGGCCAGAACTGGGACGGACTGCTCACGAACATCGTCGCCACCTTGCTGGATGCCGACTTGGTGAAAATGGACCGAGTCGCTCAGGACGGGATGAAGGTGCGTGCCAGCGCCGGCGAGAGTTCTTTCCACCGCCGCGGCACGCTTGAGAAATCTCTGGAAGAGGCGCGGCAGCAGGTCGAGGCCCTTAAGCAACTGGCCGAGGAGGATGGAGCAGAGCTCACGCGACGGCAGCGTGCGGCGCGGGAGCGTGCCGCCCGTGAGCGACAGCAGCGAATCGAAGAAGCGATGCGTCAGTGCGATGAGCTGCAAAAGCAGCGCGAAGCCTCGGCGAAGCAGAGCGGCCGCAAGGTGAACGAAGCGAGGGCTTCGACCACCGACCCCGTGGCGCGGAAAATGAAGTTTCCCGACGGAGGATGCCGGCCGGGATATAACATTGAATTCGCGACCGACACCGCAAGTGGCGTGATCGAGGGCGTGGAGGTGACGAACGCCGGGAACGACGGCGAAGAACTGCCCCCCATGCTCGATCAGTTCGATGAGCGTTATGAACGAGTGCCGAATGAGGCACTTGTGGATGGTGGCTTCGCGACGAAGAACGCAATCGATCACGCCGCCGATCGCGGCTGTACCGTGTACGCGCCGGTCAAGGACGAGGAGAAGCAAAAAGGGGAAGGAAAAGATCCCCATGCCCGCAAGCCGTGGGACAGCGATGCGACTGCCGCGTGGCGGGAGCGAATGGGGACCGAGGAAGCAAAGCAGATCTATCGCCTGCGAGCCCAGACGGCGGAGTGGGTCAACGCACAATGCCGCAACCGCGGGCTCTGGCGCATGCCCGTCCGGGGCCAACCGCGTTGTCGCATCATCGCATTGCTGTTTGCAATTACCCATAACCTGATTGTGGCGGCGAGACTGCGCACCGCGGCAGGCTAAGGAGGCGGTCTGAGGGCAAATCTGCACAAAGGAGTCAAAATAGGAAGACTTGTTCGCCATGATCAATGGGTCGCCTGAGAATTGGTCGGTCCGGCGGGCCGTTTTTGAGTTCTGAATGCCTGAAGCAGCGCCCAGGCGATCTGATGCCGGAACCAACAACGCGGCAAAAAACTCACGGCCTCATGGTGTGTCTCCATACTGGTATTATGGGGTCCATCCTGCGTGCTTTTTTATCGAATGGGCGGGGAAAGCCGCTACCCCAAGATTGGAGCCGCCCATCAAGCGGGCCTTCCTATTCTGTTTGTCCTTCCTGTTATCGCGCACAACTGGCGAGCGCCAGGGATTTTTTGCTGGAATCGCTGCTCGAATCGTTGACCGTTACCGTCGACGACTCGGCGCCAGTTTCGCCGTCTGTTTGGGTGCCTCCGGTGACCAGTCCGCCGGGACAGGTTTCGGGGAGCCATGCCCATTAATTTTCTCAGATTACCTGGCCAGCCCAGCCTGCTTGGAGCAATAAGGGTTTCCCGCTCGGGGCTCCGCATCATTCTCCCTCGTAATCGGAGGATTTGTCGGCCCCGAACGCTGCCCGGTGATCCGAACCAGCTCGCTGTAAATGGGTTAAGTTCGTACAGATCATCGACCGGCCGGAAAGCGGCTGGCGCTGTAATGCCTTTCTCCCCCACCGACGAGATTGCGAGTTTGTGGGTGTCCGAATTCCCGAGTTT
>CAVWMT010000014.1:0-37714 GCA_963756195.1 uncultured Acidimicrobiaceae bacterium | reverse complement strand
ATTCGTCCCAGCGCAACATGATTCGGGCGAGTGGTCGGTGGGTGTCGATCCATTCGATATGGAAATCCACTGCGGCCCGAAGCCCTTGCTTGGGATGTCGCTTCGAACGCAAGGCCTGTGTTAGCCCAGCTCGGTAGGCAGAGACAGCCTGACAGTAGAGGTGCGTCAGGATCTCGTCCTTCGAGGCGAACTGGTGATAGATGCTGCCGATGCTCGCCCCTGATTCCGTTCGGATGTCGTCGATAGTCGTCGCGGTGACCCCTTGGCGATCGAAGCACAGAAGGGCAGCGTCGAGGATTTCGGTGCGACGGAGTTCTCCCGAGAGCGTGGCTGATCTGGTCATGCGCCTTCCTCTGGACACATCAGAAGGTAGAGGATTATTCTAGAACGCTATTCTAGGAGCGGGTAAAGATGACCGATGCCAAACCAGTTCACCGAGATGGAGTGGATCAATTTCTCGGCATCGAACCACTGTCAACCGAAGCCGGTCTGGTGGTGATTCGCCTTCAGCCAAGATCAGTGCACCTCAACCACAACGGCACAGTGAATGCCCCGATCCTTTACGCACTGGCCGAAGTGGCTGGCGCCGGCTCAGTCGTGGCGGGGATGCTCGAAGAAGCTGCCTCCAGCTACACGGTGGTGAAGAAAGCGACCATCGAATACCTGGCGTCCGCTCGGGGTGAGGTGACTGCCGACGGGCTACTTCCGAGTCACGTGTCCGAAGAAGTGCTTGCGGATGTCAGTGCCGGTCGCCCGAGCGATGTGGATGTCCGGGACGCCGAGGGCGCTCTTGTGGCGACTGCCTGCGAGCCCTACGTACGCGAGAGGTTCATCGCTGCCC
This sequence comes from uncultured Acidimicrobiaceae bacterium, assembly GCA_963756195.1. Taxonomy (GTDB): domain Bacteria; phylum Actinomycetota; class Acidimicrobiia; order Acidimicrobiales; family RAAP-2; genus CAVSNH01. The sequence continues at coordinate 36,873 of CAVWMT010000014.1, read as the reverse complement.
TCGGCGAGCGCTCCGGGTAGGCCCTCTATGTTCACCGGCATCATCGAGGAGATCGGCACCGTCCTGACCGTCGCTCCGGGAGAGATCACGGTCGGCGCGGAGACCGTCATGTCCGACCTTGCCCTCGGTCAGTCGATAGCCATCGACGGCGTCGATCTCACCGTCGCCGCGCTCACCGAGCGGACCTTCCACGCCAACGTCATGGCCGAGACCCACCGGCGGTCGACCCTCGGGATGCTGAGTCCGGGAAGGAAGGTCAACCTGGAGAGAACGGTGCTCCCCACAACCCGCCTCAGTGGCCACATCGTACGGGGCGTCGTCGAGGGGACCGCCCAGGTCGAAGGCGTCTCATCGGAGGCCGACGCGCTCATCCTCCGCTTCTCGACGACGCCCGAGCTGCTCGACCGCATGGTGGTCAAGGGGCCGGTGGCGGTGGACGGCGCCAGCTTCACCGTCATCGCCTGCGACGAGACCAGCTTCTCCGTGTCGATCGTCTCGTACTCCCAGGACCACACCACCATCGCCGATCGGCGGGCCGGGGATCTGCTCAACGTCGAGACCGACATCCTGGCCCGCTACGTGGATGCCGCCGTGGCGCGCGCAACCCGCGGCCGTCGAGGTGCTGCGCCTGGCAGGTTGGGACGCCGGGCTCGACTTCGTCTTGGCAAACGCCTAGCGCGCTCAGCGAGGGAGTGGGTTCGAATAAGCACACTTTCTATGTCCGAGCGATCGGACACGCGGCACTAGGGCTCACCTGCACAAACGTTGTAAGAAGGGCAACAGCGGAGAGCTTGAGACGGTTTTCAAACCCTCACACCCAACTAATGACCCTGCTCAAAAAGGTTGACGATCCCCGATGACGAGGAACGGGCAGGCCGGAGGTTCGCTTCGATCTGGACGGGCTTCCATGACGACCACCATGAATCGAATCCTCATTGCATCAATGTCAGGGTTTGGAGGGCGGTGGCCCCGGAGTAGTCCCCGACAGCCACGCAGCGGCTGACATGTGGGCACGAGACCCCGTTGAGGAGGTCGCTGCTGCCCTCGTTGGGCGAAGGAGTGACGGACCAGGAGGTTCCGTTCCATCCTTCGATGAGGGTCTGTCCAATCGTGGAGCTCGTGGTGGTGGTGTAGCCGACCGCAACGCAGTTGGGAAACCGCTTGCAACTCACGGCCTGGAGAATTTGGGTTTCGCCCGGCTGCGCGCTCGGCGAAATTGTCCAAGTGCCTCCAGTCCAGACTTCGACCAGCGTCTGAAAGTCGGGCTCGTTGTATCTGCCGACGGCGACGCAGTCCGTGGCACCGGCGCATGACACCCCGTTAAGGACGTTGTCGCTTCTGCCCTCGTTGGGAGATGGGGCCGTCGTCCAGCTGGACCCGTTCCAGGTCTCGACCAGCGTCTGAAGTTGCGGGGTTGCGTTCTGGTAGTAGCCGACGGCCACGCACCTGTTGGCCTTGGCACAAGAGACGCTGTTGAGCGTATCGTTGGTGCTCGGATCGGGACTCGACAGGACCGACCAGGTGGTTCCCTTCCACTGTTCCACCAGGGTTTGGTCCAGGTTGGACTTTGTATAGAACCCAACCGCGGCACAAGTGGTCGAACTAGCGCACGAGATGCCGGTGAGGTCACTGGTGCCGCTGCCCTCGTCCGGGCTGGGAAAGATGGACCAACCGGATCCGTTCCAGGTCTCGATCAGGGTCTGGAAGTAAGACCCGTTGAACGACTCCCCGACGGCGGTGCAGACGGTGGTCTGGCGAACGCATGACACGGCATTCAGCACGCTGTACCCGCCCGAGCCGTCCTGAGTGGGGACGATCGTCCAGTTGCGGCCGTTCCAGTACTCACCGACCGCGGTTTCGGTGAGGGGCGCCGAGTAAACACCCCCGACGGCAAAGCAGCTGCTGGTGGTGCCGCACGACACCGCGTTCAATATGTTGTTGCCGCTGGTCGTGTTGGGACTCGGCACGATCGTCCAGTTCGTCGTCTTTGCCGCGGCAGCACTTCCGAAAACCACCACGATGAGCGCGGTGAGGGCTAGCACCTGACCGACCGTTCGGCACCTTGGCCAGCAGACCTCTTTCATGCCGAAGCAACGCCCAGTGAGAGGGAACGCTTCGGCACGCATATCCCCCCTTTGTCTCCCAAAGCCCGAACATCAGGCCTGGGGCCGACAGTAGCCCCATGTCCCCGGATCGTCCATCGCCCCCGGGAAGACTGGAACCGGTGTCCGACTCGTCACCGACACCGACGATCGTGCCTTCGAAGGCGAGCTCCTCCACCACCTCGAGATGGATCCCGTAACCACCACCAAGGGCGACTGAGAGATCAAGTCGTTCGCACATTGTTCCGTGCCCGGATGTCGGGCTACATCACAACAGGGACAAAAGCGGACCTCCTGGGACGCTATTCGAACCCCCTGGTGAAGTTCCCCAAGATTCTGGAAATCTGGCCTTCTATCAGGGACAGGGCCCACCGCGAGAATGTCCATTCGGAACCGTCCGATCGCTACTGATCATGGGCAGAAATTCCGAGTTTGCAAGCCACTGCAGCCGAACCAGTGAAGCGCTATTCGAACCCTTCGGTGGCAGCTCCACTACCAAGGTCACGACGGCGTCCGATCGCTGAGATGAGATCGTCTGTCTGGTCTCGCAACTGCGCACTTCGGGGTTCGAATTCTGTTGAACACAGACTTGGAGGGTGCGCGGATGAGTCATTTCCGAACCATCGATCTCGCAGGAACCGATGTCGGCTCGCGCCCTTTTGTACCAGGTCAGCCGAACCTCAGACCGCCCGGAGACCCCCGCGGAACGCCGTCCCAATCGCCACATAATCCCAGCGAGGGCCGATGACGGATACCCGAGGACTTGCGTCCGGTGCCATACGCCAAATACTCTTTCACTAACTACTTAGTGGAAAGAGGGTAATGATCGAGTTCCAGCTCGACAGCGCTTCCGGTGTCGCCACCTACCTTCAATTGGTCCAGCAGGTCCATCAGGCCCTGCAGCTCGGAATCCTCGAGCCAGGTGACCAATTGCCGACGGCCCAGCAGGTTGTCGCCAAGTTGGCCATCAATCCGAACACAGTGCTCAAGGCCTACCGGGACCTCGAGCGGGAGGGGCTGGTGCGCGCCCGCCCCGGCCTTGGCACATTCGTCGTCGGGTCGCCTCCCCGCACCGATCCGGCTGCTCAGGCCAAGTTCCTCGCCTCCATGACCAAATGGCTGCACTCGGCCCGCTCGGCAGGGCTCGGTCCCGACGACATCGAGGCCATTTACCGCACTGCGTTTCGTAATTGCTTCGCGGAAGGCGTGGCATGACGGGTGTCCTTGAGACCTCCGGTCTCAGCAAGAGATATGGACGACGCTGGGCTCTCTCAGACTGCACCCTGGCCATCCCCGAAGGAAAGGTTGTTGGGCTCGTCGGGCCGAACGGCGCAGGGAAGACCACGCTGTTGCATCTGGCTGTCGGGTTGCTCGCTCCGACTTCGGGGGCCATTCAGGTACTCGGTGGGCACCCGGCCGACGGTCCGACACAGCTCAGACGGATTGGTTTCGTGGCCCAGGACACGCCCACCTACGACGGGCTCAGCGTGGCCAAGCACCTCCGCATGGGCGCCTTTCTCAATCCAGGCTGGGACGACCAGGTCGCCCAGCGTCGGATCGAACAGCTCGGCCTCGACCCACGTCAACGGGCGGGGTCGCTCTCGGGCGGCCAACGCGCCCAACTCGCTCTCACCCTGGCCATCGCCAAGCGGCCCGAGCTACTACTCCTCGATGAGCCGGTGGCCAGTCTGGACCCGCTCGCTCGACGGGAGTTCCTCCAGACGTTGATGGAGGTCGTCGCCGAACAGGGAGTAAGTGTCGTGCTCTCCTCCCACCTGGTTGCCGACCTGGAGCGGACGTCTGATTACCTGGTTGTACTCGTCACCTCCCACGTACAACTGTCCGGAGAGATCGGCGACTTGCTGGCGTCCCACCGCCGCCTCTCCGGACCCCGCCGGGACCCCAACAGCCTGCCGGCGAACCAGGAGATCATCGAGGAGAGTCACACCGACCGGCAGACCACGCTCCTGGTACGCACGGACGGCCCTATCGTCGACCCGATTTGGACGGTCAAGCCGGTCTCCCTGGAGGATCTGGTCCTCGCCTACATGGGCCGGGCCCGCGACGCCCAACCGGCTCACCGCTCCGGATTCGAGGTCCTGCGATGATCCGGTCGACGTGGATGCAGTTCCGCACCCAAGCAGCGGTAGCCATGGGCGGTCTTCTCGTCGTCGCGGCAGTCCTGGCCCTCACCGGTCCTCACCTTGTCCACCTCTACGACACGATCGTCGCTACCTGTGCAGCGCACGGCGACTGCTCGACCGCCTCCTCGTCATTCCTCCGAAGTGACCATCCCCTACAGGTCGGACTCAACGTGCTTGCCGTTGTTGTGCCAGGCATCATCGGGATCTTCTGGGGCGCGCCACTGGTCGCTCGAGAGCTTGAGACCGGCACCTACCGGCTGGCGTGGACTCAGAGCGTTACCCGCACACGCTGGCTGGCGGTAAAGCTCGGCGTGGTTGGCCTGGCCAGCCTCGTCGTTGCTGGGCTCCTCACCCTGATGGTGACGTGGTGGTTCAGTCCGATCGACCGTGCGAACATGACCTTGTTCGCCACGTTCGACCAACGTGACATCGTTGCGGTCGGCTACGCGGCCTTCGCCTTTGCCCTGGGCGCCACTGCTGGGGTGCTGATCCGCCGGACTGTGCCCGCTATGGCTGCCACCTTGGCCGCCCTCGTGACCATCCGGCTGCTCGACGTCTTCTACGTGCAGCCATACCTTGTCACCCCCGTGCGACACTCCTACACGCTCGCGCTGGGTACGACCATCTCCGGGTACGGCGGCCCTCCTGGCTCTGCGGCGTCCCTGTTCCCCGGAGAGCCGAACATCCCGAACGCCTGGTTCCTCTCGACCGATATCGTCGACAAGGCCGGGCACACGCTCACCGGCAATGTCGTGAACCAAATCTGTCCGCAGCTCGGGACTGCCCTTGGTGGTCCTGGCCCAGGCGTAACAAAGATCCAGGGCGGTCATGCCGCAACCATCGGTCCGGCTCCCGCCGGAGCCAATCAGGCGCTGCAGAACTGCGTCTCAAAGGTGGGTGCCACTGTCGTATCACGAACTTGTCACGTACCAACCTTTTGGGCACTACTGGCCACTGCAATGGTCTGAGTTGGCGCTCTATTTGGGCGCTGCTCTCATCCTGGGCGGAATCTGCCTGTGGCGGGTCCGTCGCCACATCGCCTGACCTGTCCGCCCCGTGCCTCCTGCAATCCGAGTTTGGTGTTGCGAGATGACTGGGCGACCAGACTGCCCGACCTCTTCCGTTCTGTAGGCGGGGTGGCGCCGCGCATACGCCGCACGCTGCGGTTTCTCGTATGAGTCTTCGGTCGAGGTGGTGGTGCATAGTGCAGCGCCTCGTCGCCGGGCGAGTCACTACCGGTCGACGCCGTCCTTCTCAGACAACCCAATGAGCGTCGGCGTTCAGTCTGGTTTCCGAATTGGTCGTATGTAGGGACTGAGGTGTTCGATTACGCGGGCTTGCCGCAGGCACCTCATTGGGTGGTACGGGAACCATAAGACTGCAAATGCGCGACGACGTGTCGACCGCGGAGCGGAGGTCCGCGACCGCGCCTCATCCACCAATTCCTTTCGATGTTGCTCTGCAAGGCACGCCATGACGCTTGGATGCAGTCCGTTCATGGCCTTTTCTCCCGCTGGCCCTCAGTAAGGGAGAAATGAGGGAGATCCGCGAGAGGAGGCCCGACCGCACCCGCTTCAGAGGATTCATTTGAAAGCTTTCCGGCAGGTTCAACCTTGGACCCGAGCGGTACACACAAATCGAGAGTAGCGCTATCCTCTGAGTTCATGAATAATGATAGCAGTACTGCGAAGCTAGTAGATTGGCTTCGAGCGGAAATTCGAGGGCTGGGTCCTGGTGACCGCCTACCGTCAACCCGATCCCTGGTCGAGACCCACGGCGTCAGTCCAGTAACGGTGTCGCGTGCTCTGGCAGGGCTTGCCTCCGAGGGCTTGATCATCAGCCGTCCCGGATCGGGCACCTTTGTGGCACCAGCACTCAGGACACGTGAGATCACTGATCTTTCGTGGCAGACAGTGGCTCTTGCCGATGGAGTGCTCGATGCAGAAGAACAACTGGCACCCCTATTCGATCCTCCCTATGACGACAACCTGATCTCGCTGGCGACCGGCTACCTCCACGCATCGCTGATGCCGACGCGCGGTCTCGCTGCGGCGTTGTCTCGTACAGCCCGACTTCCGGATGTTTGGGAAAGGCCACCGGTAGTAGGGATTCATGGACTCCGGACCTGGTTCGCTCGCGCTGCCGGGCCGGGAATCGAGGCTAGAGACGTGCTCATCACAAGTGGGGGCCAAAGCGCCATCTCTGCGGCCTTCCGCGCTTTGGTTCCTTCCGGCGGTCCCTTGCTACTCGAATCCCCCACCTATCCGGGCGCTCTCGCCATTGCTCGTGCGGCGGGCATCCGTACCGTGCCGGTCCCAGTCGATGGGGACGGCGTAATTCCCGAACTGCTTGCAGAGGCATTTTCGCGTACAGGGGCCATTGCCTTCTACTGTCAGCCGACCTATCAGAATCCCACTGGAACCGTGCTTGCCGAGCCGCGGCGAGAACAGGTTCTTGAGGTGGCCTCGGCTGCCGGTGCGTTTGTTATCGAGGACGATTTTGCTCGGTTCCAGACGCATGGAGAACGCCCACCCGAGCCGCTACTTGCGAAGGACGAGGAGGGAAGAGTCGTGTACGTCACCTCCCTCACGAAAGTCACCTCACCTGGATTGAGAGTCGGTGCACTTGTTTCGCGTGGGCCTGTCGCTCAGCGCTTGCAAACACTGAGAGTCGTGGATGATTTGTTCGTACCACGCCCCACCCAGGAGGCTGCGCTCGACTTGGTTAGCCGTCCTGACTGGGATCGCCACTTCCGCGGGCTCTCTCGGGCACTCGCTCGCCGCAGTCATGTTGTGGCTCAGGCAATCCATACTCATCTACCAGATATCAGCTGCTCTCGACCCACGGGCGGCATGCATCTGTGGGCACAGCTGCCCCCGGATTTGGATGACGTCGAGGTCACCCGAATAGCGCGTGACACCGGGGTAGCAGTCACAGCTGGACGAAAATTCTTTCCGGCAGAACCGACGAGCCCCCACCTGCGCATCACGTTTTCTTCTGCTCCGACCGAAGCAGATTTGGACACAGGGATCCGGCGGCTTGCTGAAGCGATTTCTGGTATCAGACAGCCATGAGCGTTATTGGGGTTGGCTGAGAGGGCGCCCGATTTCCCGCTCCCGGATAAGCGATCGGGGTTCGAATAAGCGCGATTCCCTGCCTGAGCGATCGGACACGCGGTACCGGGCCTGATCTGCTTGAACGTTGCAAGAAAGGCATCAGCGGAGGGAGTGGGATTCGAACCCACGGTACCCATGGGGCACAACGGTTTTCGAGACCGTCCGATTCGGCCACTCTCGCATCCCTCCGCCGGAGAGGCTACCCGTCTCGGCGACCGTCGAAGAATTCGGAAAGCAGCGCGGCTGACTCGCCGGCGCGCACGCCGGAGTCGACGACCACTTCGTGGTTGAGGCGGGGATCGACACAGAGGTTGTAGAGGGAACCGCAGGCACCGGCCTTGGGGTCCGAGGCGCCGAAGACCAGCCGGCCGACCCGAGCGGCGACCAGGCCGCCGGCACACATCGGGCAGGGCTCCAGGGTCACGAAGAGCGTCACGTCCGAGAGCCGCCAGCTGCCGACGGCACGGGCGGCGTCAGCCAGGGCGAGCAACTCGGCGTGGGCGGTGGGATCGCCCCGATGCTCGCGCTCGTTGTGCCGGGCGGCGATGACCTGGCTGCCTCGGACGGCCACTGCGCCTACCGGGACGTCGCCATGTCCGGGCGCCTTGGCCGCCTCGACCATGGCGAGGCCCATGGCCGTGTCGTCGTCGGTGACGGTGGTATCGGTGTCCATGGCGGAGGCGGTGGGATTTGAACCCACGGTGAGTCTCCCCACACACGATTTCCAATCGTGCCGATTCGGCCGCTCTCGCACGCCTCCGGGATCTGCGGCCGCGACCGTATGCGGTTCGCTCGCAGCCCCGACAGGCTAATGGGGTCGGAGCCGGTGCCTCGGCCGGACGCGTCGGACTGATGCTTCGGCAACCTCCGGGCTCTCGCCACCGCCCCGGTGCGGAGACGGGTAATCTCGGTAGACCCGATGTTGGGTGCGACGGCTGGGTCCTGCGCAACGTCTTCCTGTGAATCGAGTCAGGGTCGGAAGGCAGCAGCTCTCAGCGGGTTCGGGCGTGTGCCGCAGCCAATCTGGCCGTCGCACCGAACATCGGGTCTCGCGTTCCGAATCGTTCAGCGGCGCCGACAGACCCGGACGGTAGGCTCGCCCGACGTGGCCGAAACCGTCGACGAAGTCCCGTACCAGTCCCTCTACCGCCGGTTCCGCCCGGCCACATTCTCCGAGATCCGGGGCCAGGACCACATCGTCCTTGCCCTCCGCAACGCGGTGCGCGACGGGCGGGTCGCCCACGCCTATCTCTTCAGCGGGCCCCGGGGCACGGGCAAGACGACGACCGCCCGGGTGCTGGCCAAGGCCCTCAACTGCACCGACCTGCACGACGGGGAGCCGTGCGGGATATGCGCCTCCTGTGTCGACATCACTCGGGGCACCTCGCTCGACGTCCACGAGCTCGACGCCGCCTCCAACAACGGGGTGGAGGCCATGCGGGACCTGGTGGCCCGGGCCGCCCTCGGCACGCCGGGGCGTCAGAAGATTTACATCGTCGACGAGGTCCACATGCTGTCCACGCCGGCGTCCAACGCCCTGCTGAAGACGCTCGAGGAGCCTCCCGTCCACGTCGTCTTCGTCCTGGCCACCACCGACCCCCAGAAGGTTCTCCCGACCATCCGGAGCCGGACCCAGCACTTCGAGTTCCGCCTGCTCGGCCCCGACGTCCTCGGCGACCTCCTCGCCAACGTCCGCCAGCAGGCCCACCTCGACGTGCCCGACGAGGCACTGGACCTGGCCGTGCGACGGGGGCGGGGCTCGGCCCGCGACGCCCTCTCCGTGCTCGACCAGGTGGCGGCGTCCCACACCGTGGACGACGATCTCCCCGAGCTCGACGAGGTGGTCGAGGCCGTCGCCGAGCAAGACGCCGGTCGTTCACTGGTCGCCCTCGCCCACCTGACCGGGGCCGGGTACGGCCCCCAGCAGCTGGCCGGCGACCTCGTCGACCATCTGCGGCAGCGCTTTCTCACCCTGGTCGCCCCTGACCTGGTGACGGTGTCCGAGGCGGAGCGGGAGGCGCACCGGGCCCAGGCCGAACGGGTCGGGCTCGCCACCCTGGTCCGAGCCATGGAGGAGCTGGGCCAGGCCCAGGTGGCCATGCGCGATGCGCCCGATCCCCGGGTGAACCTCGAGGTCGCCCTGGTTCGCCTCAGCCATTCGGAGGCCGATGACTCGCCGGCGGCGCTCCTGTCCCGCATCGAGCGGCTCGAGTCGAGGCTCCGTGACGGCGATGGCGGGCCGGCCGCGGCCGCCCCGCCGGTCGGTGGAGCGGGCGGTGCCACCGATCGCGTCCCCCGGCCCGGGCCTTCGGCCACCCTCCAGCAGGCCCGCCAGGCGACCGAGCCGGTGCCCACGGGGCCGGCAACGCCAACCGAGGAGCCAGCGTCAGCGATGACCGGCGTGGGTCCCGACAGTCCTGCGCTCGGCGCGCTGCGCCGCCGCAGCCCCTCGGCGAGCGGCCGGGGCGGTGCTGGCGGCGGCACCGGCGCGATACCGGGCGGGGGCGGTCCCGTGCCGCCGGAAGCCCCGGCGCCTCCCGAACGAGCCGATGCCGCTGCCGACGTGCCCACCCCGGATGGAGCCGGCAGCTCGGCGCAGCCCTTTCCTTCGCGCGACGCACTGGTCCAGGCGTGGGGGGACCATGTGATCAGCGGTCTGCGTCCGAAGGCCAAGGCCCTTTTCCAGGCCGGCCGCTTCGTGGGCGTGGAGGGCGATCATGCCGTCTACGGGCTGCCCAACGAGACCCACCGCACCCGTTGCGAGGAGATGCGCGCCGAGGTCGAATCCGCGCTCGGCGACCACTTCGGACGCCCGGTCTCGTTGCTGCTCGTCGTCGAGCCGGGTGCCGATCCGGCCGGCGAACCCAGCTCTCCCCGCCGCCCGACCCGGTCGGCGGCGCCGGACCGGGCCGCGCACCGCCTCGGATCGGGGACGGGACCCGGGCCCGCCCACCTCCGATGAGGAGGATGCCTCGATCTTCGACGAGTCGGAGCTCGGCGACGTGGCGGACGTGGACACCTCGGCCGAGGCGCGCCTCCTGCAGGCCTTCCCCGGTGCCGAAGAGGTCCGCTGAGTGGCCATCTTCTCGGGTCCGCTTCAGGCCCTCATCGACGAGCTCGGCCGGCTGCCGGGCATCGGTCCCAAGTCGGCCCAGCGCATCACGTTCCACCTCCTCAAGGTGGCGCCGGAGGACGCCCTGCGGCTGGCCGACGCCATCGTGGCCATGAAGGAGCGAATGACGTTGTGCACCCGCTGCTTCAACGTGGCCGAGGGCGAGCTGTGCTCGATCTGTCTGGACGATGGCCGGGATGGGGCATCGGTCTGCGTGGTCGAGGACCCGCGGGACATCGTGTCGGTGGAGAAGACGGGCGAGTTCACCGGCCGCTACCACGTCCTCCAAGGAGCGCTCAACCCGATCGAGGGGATCGGTCCCGAGCAGCTGCGGATCCGCGAGCTCGTGGCCCGGGTCGAGGACGAGGGCATCAAGGAGATCATCCTCTGCACCAACCCCAACCTCGAGGGCGAGGCCACCGCCATGTACCTTGCCCGCACGCTCAAGCCCATGGGGCTCACGGTTACCCGTATCGCCAGCGGGCTGCCGGTCGGCGGTGATCTCGAGTACGCCGACGAGCTGACCCTGGGCCGGGCCCTCGAGGGGCGACGCGAGGTCGAGGCCTGACCAATCCCCGCCCGTCCCACCAGCCAGACGGAGCGAGTGGTCGCGCCGTCCGTCGGTGAGGCACGATGAGGGCATGTCGGGAGGGGCACCAGCCCAGAGCAGGCATCTCTGGATCCTGCGGCACGGGAAGGCTGCCTCCGACGCGCCGTGGGGTGGTGGCGACCATGAACGGCCGCTCACGGCCCGGGGCCGCCGGGATGCCGCCGCCTTGGGCAAGGCACTGGCTACCGGCGAAGGCCCCTTCGCCGCAGCTTGTGCCGTCTCGCCGCAGGCGGTGGTCTGCTCGGCCGCCGTCCGCACCAGGCAGACGGCCGACCTTCTCATCGATGCGAGCGGAATCCGCCTCCCGCTCGACGAGTGGCGCTCACTGTACGAGGCCGATGTCGACACCGCCCTCGAGGTCGTGCGCTTCATCGATCCGGCCGCGGTGAGTGCGCTCATCGTCGGTCACAACCCGACCATGCACCGCCTCGCGTTCGAACTACTGGCCGCTACGGACAGGGCGCCCCATGGCAGGCGGGTCCGGGGTCGGGAAGCGCTCGCCGCCAACGAGTTCCCGACGTGCGCGATCGCCGTGGTCCAGCTGCCGATCGACGACTGGACCGAGGCTCGGATGGGCACCGCCGAGCTGCTGGGACTGTTCACGCCGCCTTACTGACGCGGCGCCCTGCGGTCATCCGGTCTCGACCTGAGCGTGAGAGCGCCTTCCCTCAGCCGGCGAACCTGCCGTTCACGAACCGCTCGACGAGGAAGTAAGCGGACGGGAGGAAACAGGCCAGGACGAAGCGTTCCCGCCAGGGATGGCCGGCCACCCATCCGGCCATGCCCATGAAGAAGGGGAAGAGGACCAGGACCTCACGCGTCTCGCTGTAGAGGATGGTCTGGAATGTGTAGACGCAGAAGGCGAGGCCCAACAGGACACCGTAGGAGCGCCGGACCCGCAGGAACACGTACACGGCGGTGACGGCCAGTAGCACGACGGTCACGCTGTCGAAGAGCTCCATGACCGACGCCGTGGCGGTGTCGAGGAACCGCAGGTGCACGAGGTCACCGATGGTGCGGTGGGCGAGCGTCCACGGGAAGGCGAAGTGCCGGTTCCAGTCGGCCTGGGCACGGATGAAGGCCAGCGGGTTGCCGTAGAGGTGGTTGCAGACCACCATCCAGACGGCCAAGAAGACGAGCGACCGGAGCCACCAGCACCGCCGGGGTGGCCAGGTCTTTGATCCCCGCTCGCGGCCAGCGTGGGCCGCCCGGTCGATCCTCGGCGAAGGCCACGAGCAGAGCGACGACGACGATGGCCAGGTAGAAGTTGGTCGCCGCTGCCCCCGCGGCCGCCACCCCGGCGACGATCCATCGACCATTGCGGGCAGCCACGAACGACCAGACGAGGAAGGCCAACGCCAACGACTCGGGGTACTCGGCCAGGAGGAAGAACGCCGTCGGGAACGCAGCCAGCAACGTCACCGAGACATTGGCGGTCGTCGTTCCCTGATCCCGGTCGGCGAGGACGACGAGACCGGCGATGCCGGCCACGGTGGCGAGAACGCTCGAGACCTGCGCCGACCAGACCCAGCCCATGTGGCTGACCACCTGCACGAGGGCGACGAGCGCCGGGTAGGCGGGGCCGAAGGCGGCGAACTTCGGGATCGAGCCGTGCATCGCTCCGAGGGCGTGCGCCGACGGATAGCCGTGCTGGGCGATGGTCAGGTAGTAACCGCTGTCCCAGTGCTGCCAGACGTCGACCAGGACGGACGGCTGGTGGCCGACGACATGTGGGAACGCCACCCCGTAGGTGCTGACCAGCGCGACGAGGGTGGTGGCCACCCGCAGCACGAAGGTCACCGCCAGGGCCACGACGAGGGGCCGGCGGACGGCTTCCCATGCGCGTCCCCATGCGGGCTGGGTCACATGTCGAGCTCCGCCGTCCCCCACCGCGCCGACCTTATTCGGGTGACACAGACCGGCTAGGGGATGAAGAATGGTATGTCCGTGTGCGGCGAGGGCCGGCTCGGCTCACTCGATGCGGGAAGACGGTCGGTCCGGGCCGATGCCCTCTTACCGGACGCGAGGGCGGTCCCGCTGAGGGGAGTGGAGGGCGCCGACCGCCGCCCGGAACGGCGCCGTGAGCCGCCAGCTGGTCGACGAGCGCAGCTGTTCGATCTCGGCCGAGAAAGTGAGCGCCCGGAGCTCCGCCTCTTCCTGCCCGCGTCTCTGCGAGTCGAGCAGACGCTGGAGCTCTTCGACGCGGGCGCCCAACTGCTCGATCTGGCGCATCCGGGTCTCTTCGTCCGCCCGCAGGTCGCGGATGGCGGACAGGCGGTCATCGCCGACGGCGACCAGCTCCCGACAGGTCTTGATCAGCTCCTGGTGGTCGTCGGACAGGACTCGGTTCCCTTGAGCGAGGTCCATGAAGCGCTTGGTCAGGTTGGCCATCCTGCGCTGGGTCGCCATCGTGTCCTCGGACCACTCCGACAAGAGGGGAAGGACAGGGGCGACCCAGGCCTCGTGTGCACCGTCGGCACGCCGCAGGACGTCGGTGAGCGCCCGTATGCTCGGAAGGAGGCCGCCCTCGGTCTCGTCCGTGACGACTGACCGGAGTTCCGGGGTGATCGACGCGGCAGCACGGTCGATGTCGGCAGCGCTGCTCTGCAGCTCGATTCCGTGCGCCTGCAGCCAATCGGCCAGCGACTCGCAGATGGGCCCCGGGCCTCGGGTCAGCTGTTCGTCGGAGACGACGTACACCGGCAGCTCCTCCAGAGACTCGACCGCCGAACGGTTGTAGGTTTCCCATAAGCGCGAGGCCGCGGGCCAGGTTCCAGCCGTCGCGTCGCTGTAGCGATCGGGCGACAGAACGGGGCGAGCGCCAGATGTAGACGATGACCACCGGGGGGCCGAGCAACCGCCGCCAGAAGGGAAGCAGGAGGCAGAGGCGCGGATCCTTCCACACCTTGGGCTCGACGCCCGGATAGACGGTGGAAGCGGTGGTCCGGCATTCGCCGGCGAGGTCCAACACCGGCCCGGCCGCCCAACCGCCGGGGCGATCGGGGGGAACATCCCACGTCCCGCCGCCCGCCTTGAGGATGCGATCGTTCGTGGCGATGAGGGCGGTGCTCTCGAAGTGGACGGGGTTGTCGGGCATCCCCTTCACGAGGTCCGCGACGGGCGGCAGTTGAAGGCCGAGGCGCGCCAGTGCCCCGGTGACCGCCGATGTACCGCTCCGGTGCATCCCCACCACCAGGACCCAAGGGCCCGGCACCGGATCGAGGGCCCGTTCGTGCACGACCGACGGCTGCGCCCTCTGTCGGCCTCGCTCCTGCTGCCGGGCCGAGGCGGGCTCAGCGGTCCGGTCTCCTGTCGCGGTGGCGGGGGGACCCGACGTCCGACAGGCGTGCCCCGAGCGATGTGGCCGTGTCCTTCATGAAGCGGATATAGGCATCAGGAGTCTGATAGTCAAAGTAGCGCTGACACATACTCCACATGGTGTCTTTCCGGAACTCGTCGAACGCCGGATCGTCATGGTTGTCGTACCACCCGAGCAGGCCGGCGTAACCGGTCGTCGGGACCACCTGGTCGAACAGCCCGTAGTCGACGGCGATCCCATAGAAGTCGTGGTCGCTGAAGGCGAGCTCGGGCTCTTGGTTGAACAGGCGCTCGAGGTTCCGCTCGAGGTCCGTCTCCCGTTCGAGGCGTCGCCATAGATCGGCCACATTGGCCGTCGAGAACAGCACCACCCCGGAGATGTGTCGACGGAAGCGCTCCGAGCTTGCGTACTCCATCACGCCTTCGCACCCCGCCAAGTCACGGAAGAGATATGCCGCGCCTCGATAAAGGCGGTAGTCAAGAGCCGGCTTCCGAACGGATGGGATCCAGTGGAAGCAGCGCGGATTGCCGGTCGCCGGGTCGTACAGCCGCTCCTCGTCCCAGTTGTCGAAGGCGAAGACCTCGCTGTCGAGGATCACGACCTGGTCCGAGTCGAGGTAGCGGTCGACGGCCAGCCGGAGGAACATCTGCCGATACCAGCCCGCCTCCCGGTACTTGGTCGTCCACCGCAATTCGGGCATGCGGCCGGAGAGGTCGATGTCACGCTCGTCGACCACCTCGGCTCCGAGGGACCGGAGACGGCCCGCATCGGCTGGTTCCAGGTTGCCTACCGCCATGATGGGTGCCCGTGTGACCGCCCGGAGCGTCGCCACGCACATGGTGGCCGGGAGCACGTGCCTCGGCGAGACGGTGATCAGGTACGAGAGCCTCGGCGCGGGCGCAGGACTCCCTGTGCCGTCGCCCCCGGCGCTCGCCGGTCCACCGGCTCGCTGGTTCAGAGCGAGCGCAGGATCGCGGCGTCCCCCTGCCCGCCCCCGCCGCAGAGGGCAACGGCCGCCGTGCCCCCGCCCCGGCGCTTGAGCTCGAGCAGGGCGGTGAGGGCCACCCGGGTGCCCGACATGCCGACCGGGTGGCCGAGGGCGATGGCCCCGCCGTTCACGTTGACCACGTCGGAGGAGATGCCGAGGTCGTCGGAGGAGGCGACCCCCACGGCGGCGAAAGCCTCGTTGATCTCGAAGACGTCGATGTCGGAGAGCGCCATGCCCCCGCGGTCGAGCGCAGCGCGGATGGCGTTGGACGGCTGGTGCAGTAGCGACGGGGTGGGGCCGGCCACCTGGCCGTAGCTGACGAGCTCGCCGAGCGGGGTGACGCCAAGGGCATCGGCGGTGGCCTTGGACGTCACGATGACTGCGGCGCCGCCGTCGGAGATCTGCGATGCGTTGCCGGCGGTGACGGTGCCGCTCGAGTCGAAGGCAGGCCGCAACTTGCCCAGCGACTCGACGGTGGTCTCCGGGCGCACGCCCTCGTCCGTGTCCACGATGAGCGGATCTCCCTTTCGCTGGGGGACCGAAACCGGCACGATCTCGTCGGCGAACTTCCCGTCCTTGATGGCTGCAGCCGCCCGTTCGTGGGAGAGCGCGGCGAACTGGTCCTGGCGCTGGCGGGAGACGCCGTCGGCACCGTTGTACCGCTCGGTGCCCAGGCCCATGGCGCAGTTGTCGAAGGCGCAGAACAGCCCGTCGTACATCATCGAGTCGACCAGGGTGCCGTCTCCGAGCCGGTAGCCGGCGCGGGCGCCGGGGAGCAGGTACGGCGCCTGGGTCATCGATTCCATGCCGCCGGCCACCACGATGTCGGCCTCGCCGGCGTTGATGAGGAGGTCGGCGAGGTAGATGGCGTTGAGCCCCGAAAGGCACACCTTGTTGACCGTGGTCGCCGGCACGGTGAGAGGAATGCCGGCCTTGGAGGCGGCCTGGCGGGCAGTGATCTGTCCCGCCCCGGCCTGGATGACCTGACCCATGAAGACGTAGTCGACACGCTCGGGAGCCACGCCGGCGCGCTCGAGGGCGGCGGCGGCGGCGAAGCCGCCGAGGTCCATGGCGGTGAAGCCGGCCAACCCGCCTGACAGCTTGCCGATGGGGGTGCGGGCACCTGCGACGATGACGGTCCCTGACATCACGACCTCCGAGCCTTGCGGCCTTTCAGGCGACACCCCCCACGGTTGCTCGCGGGTGCGCCGCGACGACGGACCCACATGATACGGCCTGGTCGAGTGGCTCGACACCGGACCGATGTCCCTTCTAGCCAGGGACTTCTCGAGGGAGACGCGGAAGTGAGGGGGCTATCCTCCGGGCATGTCCTCTGCTTCCGACGCCATGCAGCCGTTCCTCGCCGCCATCCAGTCCGACGCCACCGGGGAGGACCTCGCCGCCATCCCCCTGCCCGAGGCCTACCGGGCCGCCTTCGTCCGTCGGGACGAAGTCGACATGTTCGAGGGCCTGGCCTCGAACGACAAGGACCCGCGCAAGTCGCTGCACGTGGCCGGGGTGGCCCTCCCCGAGCTCGCCCCCGACGAGGCCTACGTCGCGGTGATGGCCAGTGCCATCAACTTCAACACCGTCTGGACGTCGATCTTCGAACCGCTGCCCACCTTCGGGTTCCTCGACCGGCTGGGCAAGGAGAGCAAGTGGGGAAAGCGCCACGCCCTCGACTACCACGTCGTCGGCTCCGACGCCGCCGGCGTCGTGCTGCGCACCGGTTCGGCCGTGCGCCTCTGGCGGCCGGGGGATCGGGTCACCGTCCATTGCAACTACGTGGACGACCAGAGCCCGAGCGCTCACAACGACTCGATCCTGGCCGACAACCAGCGCATCTGGGGGTTCGAGTCCAACTTCGGGGGGCTCGCCGACCTGGCCCTGGTCAAGGCCAACCAGCTGATGCCCAAGCCCCGCCACCTGAGCTGGGAGGAGGCTGCCATCAACGCGCTGTGCAACTCGACCTCCTACCGCATGCTGGTCTCCCGCAACGGGGCCGCCATGCGCCAGGGCGATCGGGTGCTCGTCTGGGGAGCGTCGGGTGGTCTCGGGTCCTACGCCGTGCAGTACGTGTTGAACGGCGGGGGCATCCCGGTCGGCGTGGTCTCCTCGCCGGAGAAGGTCGCTCTCCTGCACGACCTCGGTGTGGAGGCGGTCATCGATCGCAAGGCGGCCAACTACCGATTCTGGAAGGACGAGCACACCCAGGACGAGTCCGAGTGGCGACGTCTGGGTAAGGACATCCGCGCCCACGTCGGCGACGACGTCGACATCGTCTTCGAGCACCCCGGGCGCCAGACCATGGGGGCGTCGGTGTTCGCCGCCAAGCGCGGCGGCACCATCGTGACCTGCGCGGCCACTTCGGGCTACATGATCGAGTACGACAACCGCCACCTCTGGATGAAGCTCAAGACCATCAAGGGGTCGCACTTCGCCAACTACCGCGAAGCTTGGGACGCCAACCAGCTGGTGTGCGAGGGACGGATCCTCCCGCCGCTCTCGGCCGTCTATCCGCTCGAGGAGGTGGGCGCCGCCGCCTACCAGGTCCACCAGAACCTGCACGAGGGCAAGATCGGGGTGCTCTGCCTCGCCCCCGAGGAGGGCCTGGGCATCGAGGACCCCGAGCTGCGGGCCGCGGTCGGGCGAGGACCGCATCACCCTGTTCCGCAGGCACGGGGCGTGACCGCATGACCGCACCCCTCCTCACCGAGATCGACCACGTGGCCATCGCCGTCTTCGACCTAGACGCCGCCATCGCCTACTACGTCGACACCTATGGGGCCACCGTCGCCCTCCGCGAGCGCGTCGAGTCCGACGGCGTCGAGGAGGCGCTCCTCGGGGTGGCCGACAGCTACATCCAGCTGCTCACCCCGATCACTGACACCTCTCCGGTGGCCGCCTACCTCGAGAAGAAAGGTGAGGGCATCCACCACGTGGGCTACCGGGTGGCCGATTGCGCCGCCGCGCTGCAGTCGGTGAAGGACCACGGCGGGCGGGTCATCGACGATGCGCCGCGTCCGGGGTCGAGGGGCACGACGGTTGCCTTTGTCCACCCGAAGGGTGCTTTCGGCACGCTCATCGAGCTCGTGCAGGAGTGACCGAGCTCGGTTGCTCCTGATTACGCCGGGACCTCTGCATCCGCCCTCTGTTTGGCGTTCTTTCACGAATCACACCTCGGCGTAAGACAGACCGCGTGTCGGTCTCCAGCACTGGCGCGCCCGAAAAAAAATGACGAGTCGACCCCTGCTGAGCGTTCTCCGACCCGTCCACCGGTCGTCGGCGCAGGCCAGTGGCGAGGGACATCGAGCAGGCCGGCAGCCCGGAAGCGCCGACCCCGTCCGGTAGCCTCGGGTCCCATGGACCACCCGATGTCCCAACGGCTGGCGGAGCTGGCCGAGCGCCGCCAGATGGCCCGGAACGCCGGGTCCCCCAGGGCGGTCGAGAAGCACCACGCCAAGGGCAAGATGACGGCCCGGGAGCGCATCGACTACCTGCTCGACGACGGGTCGTTCCAGGAGCTCGACATGCTGGCCCGCCACCGGGCCCATGGCATGGGCCTCGAGGAGCAGCGGCCCTACACCGACGGGGTCATCACCGGCTTCGGGACCATCGACGGCCGGCGGGTGTGCGTGTTCAGCCAGGACTTCACCGTCTTCGGCGGCGCCCTCGGCGAGGTGTTCGCCGAGAAGATCCACAAGGTCATGGACCTGGCCGCGTCCATCGGGGTGCCCATGATCGGGCTCAACGACGGGGCAGGGGCCCGCATCCAAGAGGGCGTGGTCTCCCTTCACTCCTACGGCGGCATCTTCTACCGCAACGCCCAGGCCTCCGGGGTCATCCCCCAGATCAGCGTCATCCTCGGTCCGTGCGCGGGCGGGGCCGTCTACAGCCCGGCCATGACCGACTTCATCTTCATGGTCCAGGGCACGAGCCACATGTTCATCACCGGCCCCGACGTGGTGAAGACGGTGACCGGCGAGGACGTGACCCTCGAAGAGCTCGGCGGGGCCATGAGCCACGCCACCAAGTCCGGGGTGGCCACCTTCGTCGCCCCCGACGAGAAGGCCTGTCTGGACGATGTCCGCTACCTGCTCAGCTTCCTCCCCTCCAACAACCTGGAGGAGTCGCCGCTGGTGGTGAACGGCGACGATCCCGAGCGGTCGACGCCGGAGCTGGTCGAGCTCATGCCCGCTTCCCCAAACCAGCCCTACGACATGATCAAGGTCATCGAAGCGGTGGTCGACGACGGCGAGTTCTTCGAGGTCAACCACCACTGGGCCATGAACCTGGTCTGCGGTTTCGCCCGCATCGACGGGCGGTCGGTCGGCATCGTCGGCAACCAGCCACAGATGCTGGCCGGTGTCCTCAACATCGACGCCTCCGAGAAGGGCGCCCGCTTCGTGCGCACCTGCGACGCCTTCAACGTCCCCCTCATCACCTTCGTCGACGTCCCCGGGTTCATGCCCGGCACCGACCAGGAGTATGGCGGGATCATCCGCCACGGGGCCAAGCTCCTCTACGCCTACTGCGAGTCGACCGTGCCCCGGGTTCAGATCATCACCCGCAAGGCCTATGGCGGGGCGTATGTGGTCATGAACTCCAAGTCCATCGGGGCCGACCTGGCCTACGCCTGGCCGTCGGCCGAGCTGGCCGTCATGGGACCCGAGGGCGCCGTCGAGATCGTCTACCGGCGCGACCTGGCCGAGGCCGACGATCCCGTGGCCCGGCGCAAGGAGCTCGTCGAGGAGTACACCGAGCGCTACGCCAACCCCTACGCCGCCGCCGAGCGGGGCTACGTCGACGATGTCATCGACCCGGCCGACACCCGCAAGGTGCTCGTCCGCAGCCTGGCCCTGCTCGTCTCCAAGCGCGAAGACCTGCCCAAGCGCAAGCACGGGAACATGCCCCTGTGAGTGTCGGGCAGCTCGCTACCGACACCGACACTGCTACGGCTACCGCCTCCGGCACCGCTACGACAACTGCCTCCGGGATGGTGGTCGAGGTGGCGGGCGACGTGGAACCCGAAGTGGTGGCCGCCCTGGTGGCCGCCGTCGACGCCTGCTGGCCTCGGCCGCCATCGGGAGTGGTGACTGAAGAGGACCGCATCCCGGCGTGGCGCTTCTCCGGTCGCTGGTGGTCGCGGCCGGCCACCCACCGGCGCGTCCGCCCCCGGGCTTGAGCTAGCCGGTGAGCGCCGCCCGGCGCTGTTCGGCCAGGTCGGCGATGTCCTCCATGATGCGCTCGATCTCGTAGTCCTTCGGGGTGAACACCCGTGCCACCCCCTTGTCCATGAGGACGGCGGCGTCCTCGGGTGGCACGATGCCCCCCACCACCACCGGGGCGTCGACACCGGCGGCCCGCAGGCGGTCGAGGACCTCGGGGACGAGCTCCAGATGGCTCCCGGAGAGGATCGAGAGGCCGACTACGTCCACGTCTTCGTCCCTGGCCGCTGCCGCGATCTCTGCCGGGGACAATCGGATGCCCTGGTAGACAACCTCGAATCCGGCGTCGCGGGCGGCTACGGCGATCTGCTCGGCCCCGTTCGAGTGGCCGTCGAGGCCCGGCTTGGCCACGAGCAGGCGCGGTGGGCCGCCGATCCGTGCCGCCATGGCCTGTGACCGGGCGACCAGCGCGGCGAACTCGCCGCCTCGGTGACCGACCCCGCCGGCCACACCGGTGGGGGCGCGGTACTCGCCGAACACATCGCGCAGGCAGTTGGCCCACTCGCCCGTCGTCCCGCCGGCATGGGCCAGCGCGATGGTGGCCGGCATGATGTTGTCGGTCCCCTCGGCGGCCTGCCGCAGTTCGTCGAGGGTCCGGCCCACGGCACCTGCGTCCCTCTCCGTACGCCAGCGGGCGACATCGTCGCGCAGCTCGGCTTCGACGGCGGGGTCGACCCGCAAGATCGACGCCGCCGCGCCCTCGTCGTCCGGCCCGGCCAGGGGAGAGGCGGCCGTCTCGGTGAAACAGTTGACTCCGACCACCTTGAGCTCGCCGGTCTCGATGCGTCGGACGCGCTCGGCCTGACTGGCCACGAGGCGCGCCTTGAGCTCGTCGATGGATTCGAAGGCGCCACCCAGGGCGAGGACGTCCTCGAGCTCGGCCCAGGCCTCATCGGACACCTCGCTGGTCTTGCGCTCGATGACCGGCGACCCGTCGAAGATGTCGCCGTACTCGAGCAGGTCCGACTCGAAGGCCAGGATCTGCTGGATCCGTAGGGACCACTGCTGGTCCCACGGGCGCGGCAGCCCGAGGGCCTCGTTCCACGCCGGCAGCTGCATGGCCCGGGCCCGCGCCCGCTTGGACAGCGTGACGCCCAGGGCCTCGAGGACGATGCGGGGCACGTTGTTCTCGGGCTGGGCCTCGGTGAGCCCCAGAGAGTTCACCTGCACGCCGTAGCGCATGCGCCGGAGCTTGGGGTCCGTCACCCCGTAGCGCTCTGAGCAGATCCGGTCCCAGAGTGCCGTGAAGGCGCGCATCTTGCAGGTCTCCTCGATGAACCGGACGCCGGCGTTCACGAAGAAGGAGATCCTCCCGACCACCGACGGGAAGTCCTCCGCGGAGATCTGGCCCGACCGGCGAACGGCGTCGAGGACCCCGATGGCGGTGGCCAGCGCGTAGGCGACCTCTTGGGCGGGGGTGGCCCCCGCCTCCTGCAGGTGGTAGCTGCAGACGTTGATCGGGTTCCACCGGGGCACGTGGCGCACGGTGTGGGCGATGACGTCCACGGTGAGGCGCAGGCTCGGGATCGGCGGGAAGATGAACGTGCCGCGGGACAAGTACTCCTTCACGATGTCGTTCTGCGTCGTCCCCGAGAGGACCGCCGGATCGACGCCTCGGTCCTCTGCGTTGGCCACGTACAGGCTGAGTAACCAGGCGGCAGTGGCGTTGATGGTCATCGATGTGTTCATCGACTCCACCGGGATGCCGTCCAGGAGCTCGGCCATGTGTCCGAGGTGGACCACCGGGACCCCGACCTTGCCCACCTCGCCGGCGGCCTCGGGGGCGTCGGGGTCGTAGCCGATCTGGGTTGGGAGGTCGAAGGCGATGGACAGGCCCGTCTGGCCCTTGGCCAGGTTGGTCCGGTAGAGCTCGTTCGAGGCCTTGGCCGTCGAGTGCCCGGAGTAGGTGCGCATGACCCAGGGCTGGTCGCGTTGTGGCGGCGAAGGTCGAGACGTCCCGTTACCGGCTGCCGCAGCCGTGCCCGATCGCTCCGGTTTCACCCCGCTCATACCACCATTGTTGCCGCCGTCCGTCGCCGGTGCGACGGAGGGCGTGCGTCGCCGGCGCTCCCGTGCAGGATCAAGGGTGCTTGGGCGGCGGACATGGGGATGGGAGCCCCTTGAAACCGCCCCCGCATTCGTCAGCACTTCCTGACGAAATGCCGCTGAAAATTGAAGGGCTTGAGCAGATAGAAGGGCTGGAGCAGATAGAAGAGCTTGAGCAGATAGAAGAGCTGGAACAGACAAGTCAGTTCTGCTGGTGTCGCAGCCGAACCCTTCCGACGGCCCGAATGGAGCGCCGACAGGCCGAGTGGCTACTTGCGGTAGTCGAGGAAGCCCTGGCCCGATTTCCGGCCCAGCCGTTCGGCGGCCACCATGCGGCGAAGAAGGGGCACGGCTGCGTAATTGGGGTCCCGGAACTCGGTGTAGAGGGCGTCCAGGATGGCGAGCGAGGTATCCAGCCCGACGAGGTCGAGCAGGGCGAAGGGGCCCATGGGGAACCCGCAGCCGCCCTTCATGGCGGTGTCGATGTCCTCGATGGACGCCACCCCCTGTTCGTAGAGGCGGATGGCGTTGTTGAGGTACGGGAACAGCAGCGCGTTGACGATGAAACCGGCCTGGTCCTTGACCTCGACCGGCGTTTTGCCGCACGCCTCGGCGAAGGCGCGCGCCTCGGCCATGGTCTCCTCTGCGGTGGTAAGGGGCCGCACCAACTCGACGAGGGTCATGACCGGGGCCGGGTTGAAGAAGTGGATTCCGAGGACCTTCTCCGGGCGGCCGGTGTGCATGGCCAGCTCGACGACCGGCAACGTTGAGGTGTTGGTGGCCAGGATCGTCGACTCCGGGGTGATGCGGTCCAGTTCGACGAAGAGCGCCTTCTTCACGTCGAGGTCCTCGACCACCGACTCGATGACCAGGTCCACGTCCTTCAGTGCCTCGAGCTCGGATGTGGCGGTGACCCGCGAGAGCGCCTGGTCGCGCTCTTCTGCACTGCGCTTTCCCTTCTCGACCTGGCGGTCGAGTGACTTCTCGAGGCCGGCCACCGTGGCCTCGGCTGTTTTTGCCTGGCGCGAGCGCAGCACGACCTCGAAGCCGCTGGTCGCCGCCGTCTCCGCGATCCCCGAACCCATGATCCCCGACCCGACTATGCCCACTCGTGTAACCGACATGGCCTGACATGGTAGCGGTCGCCCTTCGCGGGCGCCTACGGCCGCGATCCGATCACGCACCCGTCGTTGTTCTCCTACCGACAGTGTGTCTCGCCATCGGATCAGTGGCGGAGAAGGGGCCGCGGCGTTCTGCCATGGAGATAAAGAAGCGGGGGAAGAGTCGGTAGAGCTCCCAGATCACCCGCGCCTTGGCCGGTGAGACGATGATGGGGCGGTTCTGGGCGACGCCGTCGAGCACATCGGTCGCTAGCCGCGCCGCGGGGTAGGGCTTTCCCATGACGGCGGTGAGCATGGCCCGCACGTCGATGTCCGGGCTGTCCGGTAGGTCGACGGCGTTGCCCTTATCGAGGAGCGGCGTCTCGATGAGACCGGGGCAGACCACGCTCACCCTCACGCAGTGGGCCGCCGCCTCGAGCCGGAGGCCGACGCTCAGCCCGACCACCGCGTGCTTGGTGAGCGAGTAAGGCACGAGACCCGGGCTCGGAAGCAGTCCCGACAGCGACGCCGTGTTCACGATGTGGCCCCGCCGTTGCTCGACCATCCGCGGATAGGCGGCGGCCACCCCGTGGACCACCCCGTAGAGGTTCACGTCGATGACCCGTCGCCAGTGGTCGACGGCAAGGTCCTCTACGGGCCCGCCCACGCCAATGCCGGCATTGTTGAAGATGAAGTCGAGGCCGTGACGGTCGACAGTGAACCGGCCGACGGTCTCCTCGACCGCCGCCGCGTCGGTCACGTCCAACGTGGTCGCCGTCACCTGGGGGTTGCCGCCCGATGCGCCGTCGAAGCTGGAGCTCGGGCGGGCGAGCTCATCGGCCACCGCCTTCGCCGCGTCGCCGTCGATGTCGGTGACGAGCACGTAGGCGCCGCGGGCCACCAACTCCGAGGCGAGCGCCGCCCCGATGCCCGACCCGGCACCGGTCACCATGGCCGAAGCCCCCGAGAAGTGAGCGCGCTGGCGTTCCGACTGCTCACGCGATCTCATAAGTCAACCCCTTCTCGCGCGCCGTGCTCGACCGGCTCCGGTCCCGCCACCGTGCCTGCATCCCGTTGCGCTTGCCTCGGCGTGACCCTACCGACACCATTGGTGGCCATGACGACCCCTGCACCCGGCCCGGCCACTGAGGGCAACGGGACTCCCGACCGTCCGGCTTCGGCCCCGGCGGCAGCAAAGACCACCAAGGCTCCACCCGGGGCTACCAAGGAGACGGCACGGCGGGCGGCCCCCTCGCGCCCCCAGACGTCCCGGCGTTCCTCGGGCGACGCAGCCGAGCCCGCCACGACGCCCGGTCCCGAGGGCCGGCCCTGGCTCCGCCGTGGCCGCGGCAGCCGCGGGCTCTACGACCGCGTCCTTCAGCGCCGGAACGAGCAGTGGTCACCTGTCTCTCGGGCCGCGTCGTGGCTCTTCGCCAGACCGGAGCTCCTCCTCGGTGCCCTGGGTGCGCCCGACCCGGTCGACGTCGACGGACGGGTGCTCAATCGCAGCGTCCAGGCGTTGCTTCAACTCCTTGGCCGCATGCCTGGGGCCGAGGCCAATGCCTTGGGCGCCGGCACCGACCCGGGGCTCATCCGGCTGCGGATGCGGCAGGCGGCCAAGTTCCTCATGCCTCTGCGCACCGACGTGTACTCGAGCGGCCGGGTCATCCCCGGACCCGAGGGGGCGCCGTCCATACCCGTGCGCGTCTACCGGCGGTTCGGTACGGCCGCCGTTCTGCCCCCTGCACCGTCGCCTCCCGCCATCGTCTACTACCACGGCGGCGGCTGGGTCATCGGCGACGTCGAGGGCTACGAACGCTTCTGCCGGCTGCTCGCCGCAGTGACCGGCTGTGTGGTGGTGTCGGTCGACTACCGGCTGGCCCCGGAGCACCCCTTCCCCGCCGCGGTGGACGATGCGGTGGCCGCCTACCAGTGGGTCCACCGGAACACGGACGACCTCGGCGCAGCCGCCGGCCAGGTGGCCGTCATGGGAGACAGCGCCGGAGGCAACCTGGCCGCAGTGGTGGCCCTCCTCACCCGGCCCGGTGGTCGGGGCGCCACAGCTGACGTGCCGCCCCCTCTGGTCCAGGGCCTCGTCTACCCGGCCACGGACCAGCGGATGGACACTCCCTCGATGCGAAGCCTGTGCGACGGGTACGTGCTGACGCGTGACGGCATGGAGTGGTTCCGGGAGTGCTACCTGCCCGACCGCGCCGACCGGACGTCGCCCGAGGCCTCCCCGTTGCTGGCCTCCGATCACCACGGGCTGGCCCCCGCTCTCGTGGTCACCGCCGGCTTCGACCCCCTTCGCGACGACGGGGCCAATTACTGCAGCCGCCCTCCGAGCCGCTCAGGTGCCCGTCGTCTACCGCTGTTACGACGACCAGGTCCATGGCTTCACCTCGATGGGCATCGTGCCTGATTCGTTGGCCTTGACCCTCGAGGTGTTCGACACCATGGGACGCATGGTGCGAGCGACGGTCGAGGCAGCCGGGGTCTGAAGGGGTACGGCGGGGGACGGTCCAGCCCGTACAGTTCGTCGTCATGACCTCGCGCCCAGGGGTGCTGGCCCTCGTCGGCGGGGGCGAGTTCGAGCCCGGCTGCACCTTCGATGCCGATCTGCTGGCCGCGTCGGGGACCGACGAGGTCCTGGTGGTCCCGACCGCCGCCGCCTACGAGCATCCCGAACGGCTCGTGGCCCGGGCCGCGGAATGGTTCGCGCCGCTCGGGGGGCAGGTGGAGGGGCTCATGGTCCTCGCTCGTCCGGACGCCGAGGACGAGGGCATGGCCATGGTCATGCGACGGGCGCGCTGCATATACCTGGCCGGGAGCTCACCCATGCACGTCCGCAGCGTCCTGAAGCGGTCGAAGGTGTGGGACGCCCTGGTGGCGGCCTGGCACGACGGCGCCGTGGTGGCCGGTTCCTCGGGGGCGGCCATGGCCCTCACCGACCCTATGGTCGACGCCCGCGGCGGGGGGCTGACCATCGGCCTCGGGCTCATCGGCGGGCTGGCCGTCGTGCCCCATTTCGGCGACGTCGCCGAGGACGTCCACGGCGAGAAAATGCATCGTGCCGTCCTGCTCGCTCCGCCGGGAACGCCCGTGGCCGGGATCACCGAGCGCACCGCCCTCATCCGGGAGCCGGACGGACAGTGGCGCGACGCCGGCGCCGGCAAGGTGGCCGTCTTCGTCGACGGGGCCCGGGCTGCCGCCGGCCTCGACGCCCTGCCTGCCTGAACCCGAAGCCTGTCAGCCGGCTGTCCTCCGAGGGTGTGGTCCGCTGGTCAGTCCGACTCGGCGATGGTCACCGACTCGATCACGACCTGCTCGCTGGGCGCACCCGAGCGGCTGCCCGCCGCCTCGATGGCCGCGATCACATCGTGCCCCTTCACCACCTTGCCGAACAGTGAGTAGCTCGGCGGCAGGCCGACGCCGTCAGGGCCGCTCACGATGAAGAACTGGCTCCCGTTGGTGTTCGGGCCGGCGTTGGCCATGGCCACCGATCCGATCTCGTAGCGGCCGGGGGCGGGGAGCTCGTCCTCGAACCGGTAGCCGGGCCCGCCGCGGCCGGATCCCTCGGGGTCACCGCCCTGGCACATGAAGCCGGGAATGATCCGGTGGAAGACGATGTCGTCGTAGTAGTGGTACCGGGACAGGAACACGAAGTTGTTGACCGTCTTCGGAGCGGCGAGCGCGTCGAGGGCGATGGTCATCGATCCCTTGTTGGTGGCCATGGTGGCGGTGTACCGCTTAGCCGGGTCGATGACGGTCGGCGGCGGATCGTCGAAACGCTGGGTCTTCGGACTCGAGCCGTCGGCGGCGGGGATATCGGGTGTCATGGCTTCTCCTCTGCGACCGGCGCGGCGCCGGATGGTCGATCGTGGCTGACTGGATGTTTGGGAGCCGCATCCGCCCGGACTCCGCTTGGTCAGCGGACGGGTCGTTTGGTCACGACTCGTTGACGGTGACCGAGATGATGCGATGGAGCTTGACCGGTGTCCCGGTCGAGTCGCTGGCCGGCGCTCCGCCGGCGTTGATGGCGTCGGCCACGCTCAGGCCGGACGTGACCTTGCCGAAGAGCACGTAATCGGGCGAGAGGGATTCGCCCTCGGGCCCGGTGACGATGAAGAACTGACTCCCGTTGGTGGTCGGATCCGTCGTCCCAGGCGGGTTCGAGTTGGCCATGGCCACCGAGCCGATCGGGTACTGCGGGGTGGCGGTCAGCGGACCGTGCTCCGTGTAGTGGTAGCCCGGCCCCCCGGTTCCGGTCCCGGTCGGATCGCCCGTCTGGTCCATGAAGGTCTGGATGACCCGGTGGAAGATGAGGCAGTCGAAGAAGTGGTGTTGGGCCAGGTAGACGAAGCTGTTCACCGACTTCGGGGCGAGTTTGGGCTCGAGTTGGATCGTGAAGGCCCCCAGATCCGTGGTCACCGTGGCGGTGTAGTTCTTGCTCGGGTCGATGGTCATCGGCGGGGCCGCGGGGTAGGACGGCTTGTTGAGAGTGGCCTTAAAACTGGCCGGGCAGTCGGCCGAGGTGGTGATGGCGCTCGGGGACTTGTTGCCCGACCCACCCGCCGGAACCGGCTGGGTGGTCGTGGTGGTCGTGGAAGACGTGCTCGACGCACTCGTCGACTTCTTGCCCGGCTTGAAGATGAGGATCGAGAGTCCGACCACGATGGCGACGACGATGACCGTGGTCACCAGCCGGCGGATGGACCTCCGACGCTTGCGGATCTTGTTCTCCGCGGCCAGACGGGCCTGCCGGCCGGCCTTCTGACGCTGACGCTTCTCCTTTGGCACGGGGGCAAAGGGTAGCCGGTCCCCCTTTCGGCTCCGGCGTCGCGACGCCAGTCAGCGCCGGTTGCGGGAACGACCGGCAGTAGCCTTCGTCTTCGTGTCCCTGGTGGTCCAGAAATTCGGCGGCACCTCCGTCGGCGATGCCGACCGGATCCGAGCCGTCGCCGATCACATCGCCCGCACCCGCCGGGGCGGCGACGAGGTGGTCGTGGTGGTGAGCGCCATGGGCAAGATGACCGACGACCTCGTCCGCCTGGCCGACGACGTGAGCGCCGTGCAGCCCAACCGCGAGATCGACATGCTGCTGAGCGCGGGCGAGCGCATCTCGATGGCCCTCCTGTGCATGGCTCTGAGCGAGCGGGGGGTCGAGGCCACCTCCTACACCGGGAGCCAGGCCGGGATCATCACCGACACCTCCCACACCCGGGCCAAGATCGTCGAGATCCGGGCCGACCGGCTGCGGGACACGATCGAGGGGGGCGGGGTCCCGGTGGTGGCCGGGTTCCAAGGGGTGTCGGTCGACCGGGACGTGACCACGCTCGGGCGGGGCGGATCGGACACCACCGCGGTGGCCTTGGCCGCCGTCCTCGGTGCCGACGCCTGCGAGATCTACACCGACGTGCCCGGGGTGTTCAGCGCCGACCCCCGGGTGGTACCTACCGCCCGCCGGCTCCCGAGGATCAGCTACGAGGAGATGCTGGAGATGGCGGCCACCGGGGGCCGGGTGCTCAACCTGCGCTCGGTCGAGTTCGCCCGCAACCACGGGATACCGCTGCACGTGCGTTCGAGCTTCACGTGGGAGCCGGGCACCTGGGTTGACGAAGAGGAGGAAGGGATGGAACAAGCGGTGGTGACCGCCGTCACCCATGACGAGTCGGAGGCCAAGGTCACGGTGACGGGGGTGCCCGACCGGCCGGGCCTTGCTGCCCGGCTGTTCCGCGGCCTCGCCGACCGGAACATCAACGTGGACATGATCGTGCAGAACACCTCGGTGCACGGCACCACCGACATCTCCTTCACCGTCCCGACCCCCGACCTTGAAGCGAGCACCGAGGTCTGCGAGGCACTGGTGCCCGAGCTCGGGGCGACCGGGAGTCACCAGCGACGACGAGGTCGCCCGCGTCTCCCTGGTTGGCGCCGGGATGAAGACGACGCCGGGGGTGACCGCCCTCACCTTCGAGACCTTGGCGGCCAACGGCATCAACATCGAGATGATCTCGACGTCCACCATCCGCATCTCCTGTGTGATCCGGGCGAAGGCCGTCGAGACTGCGGTCCGTGCCCTGCACGCCGCCTTCGAGCTCGACTGAGGCCACCCGCGCCGGGTGCGCCGAGTGCGCCGAGTGCGCCGAGTGCGCGGAGTGCGCCGAGTGCGCGGAGTGCGCGGACCTCGGGAGCGGGCCGGGCGGGTCGGGTCCGCCGGAGAGGGCCTGCCGTAGACTGGCGGGCATGCAGGTGGCTGTGGTGGGTGCGACGGGGCAGGTGGGATCGGTCATGCGCACCGTCCTAGTGGAGCGCGCCTTTCCCGTTCGACGACGTGCGTTTCCTGGCGTCGGAGCGCTCCGCCGGGCGCCGCCTGGAGTTCGACGGGGGCACGATCGAGGTCGAGGACGCGGCCACTGCCGATCCGTCGGGCATCGATCTCGCTCTCGTCTCGATCGGCGCCGCCGCCTCCCGTGAGCTCGCACCGAGGTATGTGGCCGCTGGCGCCGTCGTCGTCGACAACTCGTCGGCGTGGCGCATGGACCCCGATGTCCCTCTGGTCGTCCCCGAGGTCAACGGCGACGCATTGGACCACCTCCCGAAGGGCATCGTGGCCAACCCCAACTGCACGACGATGGTGGCCATGCCCGTGCTCAAGCCGCTCCACGACGAGGCCGGCCTCGCCTCTGTGGTGGTGGCCACCTACCAGTCGGTCTCGGGTGAGGGCCTGGCCGGTGTGGCCGAGCTCGACGAGCAGCTGCGCAAGACGGTGGACAACGCCGCTGCACTGACCTTCGACGGCCGGAGCGTGATCTTCCCGCCCGCGTCGGTCTTCCCTGACACCATCGCCCACAACGTGTTGCCCATGGCCGGCCATCCCGTCGACGACGGCTCTGGGGAGACCAGCGAGGAGCAGAAGTGGCGCAACGAGAGCCGCAGGATCCTCGACATCCCCGACCTCCAGGTCAGCTGCACCTGCGTGCGGGTGCCCGTCTTCTGCGGGCATTCCCTGGCCATCACCGCCTCCTTCCGCTCCGACCTCGCCCCTGAGCGGGCGGTCGCCGTGCTGGACGAGGGCACCGGGGGTGCGGGTGGTCGACGTCCCTCAACCGCTGCTGGCAGCCGGCACCGATCCGTCTCTGGTGGGTCGCATCCGCCGGGCCGAGGGCGTTCACCACGGGCTCTCGCTGTTCGTGAGCGGCGACAACCTGCGCAAGGGCGCCGCCCTCAACGCCGTGCAGATCGCCGAGGCGCTGGTCGAGCGGGGCCTCGCCGCCTGAGCTCAGGTCGGGCCGAGTCCGACCGCCCGCTCCGGGGTCGAGTCGCTGCGTCGGTGCCACAGCGAGGCCACCCGCTTGGCCAGGTTGACGGCGTGATCGCCGAACCGCTCGTAGAAGCGGGCAACCATGGCGAGCTCGACCGCCACCGGGAGCGGCATCGTCCCGGCCACGACCTCGACGGTGAGGCTCACGTGCAGGTCGTCCATCTCGTCATCGAGGCTGTCGACTTGCAGGGCGCCGGACGGCTGGCGCTCGGCGTAGGCGTCGGTGGTGGCTCGCCACATGCGGATGGCCACTTCGCCCATACGCTCCACGAGGCCGCGGCTTCGAGCGGTGAGCTCGCTGCCGAGCCCCCGGACGGCACGCCGGGCCACGTGTTCGGCCAGGTCGCCGTTGCGCTCGAGGTCCGGCAGCATCCGGATCACGGTGACCAGGTAGCGCAGGTCCTGTGAGGAGTTGGTCCCGGCGCCGGCCTGGGTGAGCTGGCCCAGGGTGAGCTGTTCGATGTCGTGGTAGAGGGTGTCGACCACCTCGTCCCGGTCGGCGAGCGCCCGGGCCGCCTCCCGGTCGCCCGACAGCAGGGCATGGGTGGCCCCGGCCACCGACTCTCCGACGAGTGCGAACAGCTGCAACATCATGCGGTCGATTTGGTCGATCGGCGCTTCCACCGCACTCACCGTACCGTCGACCGGGGACCCATCCGGAGGGCGAGCTGCTCAGCTGGCCCGTGGCGCACCGTCCGCCCGCTTGCTGCCCGCCTGCCCGCCCTCCGCCTCGAGCTCGTCGTTCACGATGACCCGCGGGCCCGAGCCCCACGAGAGATAGCGCCACGACCAGTTCACGAGCACCACGATCCTGTTGCGGAAGCCGATGAGGTAGACGAGGTGCAGCCCGAGCCAGGCCAGCCAGCCGAGCGTGCCCCGCACGATGGCGCCCCGGGGAACTGGGTGATGGCCGCCCGGCGGCCGATGGTGGCCATGATGCCCTTGTCCCGGTAGCGGAACGGCTCGGTGGGCCGGCCGGTGGCGCGGTGGAGGATCTGGCGGGCGGCGTGGCGGCCCGATTGGATGGCCACCTGGGCGAGCTGAGGGCAGATCCGGCCCACGTCTCCCGGGTCGGGTCCCCAGGGGACGGCGGCGGCGTCCCCCACCGCGAAGCAGTCCTCGTGGTCGGGCAGGGAGAGGTCGGCCTCGACCACCAGCCGCCCGTTGTGTGCCGTCGGGGTCCCGACGCGCCCGGCCAACGTGCCCTCCACGGTCACCCCGCCAGCCCAGACCACGGTGTGGGTATCGATCCGCTCACCGTCGTCGAGGTCCACCGACGACTCGGTGATGGCCTTGACCATGTGCCCGAGACGGAGCTCGACGCCCCGGCCGGCCAGGGTGCGGGCGGTGTAGTCGGCGGCTGACTCCTTGAACGTGGTCAGCAGACGGTCTTGGCCGTCGAGCAGCACGATGCGGGCCGCCCGCCGATCGAACCGGAAACCGTCGTTTCTCACGGCCACGTCCAGCAGTTCGGCCAGGGCTCCGGCCACCTCGACCCCGGTCGGGCCGCCTCCGACAACCACGAAGGTCAGATCGCCGCGGTCGCCGTGGTCCTCGTCGGCCGCCTCGAAGCGCCGGAGCACGTGGTCGCGCAGGCGTCGGGCGTCGGTGAGCGTGTAGAGGGGCAGGCTGTGCTCGGCGGCGCCAGCGATGCCGAAGAAGTTGGCCGTGGCCCCGCTGGCTACGACGAGCGAGTCGAAGGGGAGGGGATCGGTGTCGGCCACCTTGACCGCCCGCACTTCCCAGTTGACCCCGGTGACGGCGCCGAAGCGGAAGCGGACGTTGCCCGCCCGTCCGAAGATGGCCCGCACCGGGTAGGCCACGTCGCCGGACTCGAGCCCGGCCGTCGCCACCTCGTAGAGCAATGGCTGGAAGGTGTGGAAGTTGCGCTGGTCGACGATGGTCACTTCGACCGGCTGTCCCACGAGGGTCCGGGCGGCCGAGAGCCCGGCGAAGCCCGCGCCCATGATCACCACGCGGTGCACGGTCCATGGTCGCACGGCTGGTCTGCCTCCCGCTGAGCCGTCCACCAGCCTGGCCCACCGGAGGCTCCCCGGTTCTGTGACACCTGATCGGTACCCTGACCGGTGGGCCGAGTGTGCCTGTCGAGGAGGACGCGCCATGGCAACCGGACTCATGCTCGGTCTCCTGGTCGGTGCGGTGTTCGGGGCCGTGGTGGGCCTGCTGGTCCGGTCGGGGCAGCTGGCCGCAGCGAGAGCGGCGGAGGGCCGCCTGGCCGACGCCGCCGCCAGGGTCGAGGCCCTGCGCGTCGAGGCGGAGGCGCTTCGATCGGAGCAGGCCGCCGAGCGGGCCCGGCTGGCTGTCGCCGAGCAGGACGCTGCCCGTCTGCGCGTCGAACTCGACCACGAGCGCCAGGCCGGCGAGGAGCGCAAGGCCGACTTCGAGGCGGTCCGCGACCGGCTCTCGGGCGAATTCTCCCGTCTTTCGATGGAGGCGCTGCAGCAGAACAACGCACAATTCCTCGAGCTGGCCGAGGCCCGGCTCAACGAGAGCCACCGGGCCGCCGACGGCGAGCTGGCCAAGCGGCAGGAGGCCTTCGAGCAGCTGCTCAAGCCCCTAGGCGTCCAGCTGGGACGCTACGAGGAGAGCGTCCAGCGCCTCGAAGTCGAGCGACAGCGGGCCTACACCAGCCTGACCGAGCAGATGCAGCGGCTCTCCACCTCGCACGACCAGCTCCAGCGTGAGACACGCAACCTGGTGACCGCCCTCCGGTCTCCACAGGCCCGCGGCCGGTGGGGCGAGCTCCAGTTGCGCCGGGTGATCGAGATGGCCGGCATGATCGAGCACTGCGACTTCGACGAGCAGGTCACCACCGACGGAGACACCGGCCGCCTGCGACCCGACGTCGTGATCCACCTTCCCGGGTCGAAGAACGTGGCCGTCGACGCCAAAGTCCCGCTCCAGGCCTTCCTCGACGCCAACGACGCCGATGACGAGGACGAGCGGCAGGCCCATCTCGCCGCCCACGGACGGCAGGTCAAGGCCCACGTCGACGCCTTAGCCAAAAAGGAGTACTGGAAGCGGGTCGACCCTTCACCAGAGTTCGTCGTTGCCTTCATTCCCGGCGACCCGCTTCTCACGACCGCGCTCGAACACGAGCCTGGGCTCTTGGAATACGCGGTGGCAAACAATGTGCTGCTGGCCACCCCTATGTCATTGATCGCGCTGCTGCGCTCCGTGGCCTATGGCTGGCAGCAGGACGCCCTCGCCGAGAACGCCCGCGCCGTGCAGAAGCACGGCGCCGACCTCTACCAACGCCTCTCCGTCCTTGCCGACCACGTCGGCGGTGTGGGCAAGGGGCTTGCCGGCGCGGTGACCGCCTACAACAAGGCGGTGGGATCGCTCGAAGGCCGGGTCCTGATAAGCGCCCGCCGCATGGCCATGCGCCAGCTCTCGAAGATCGCCCTTGACGACCCCGTGATACTGCACGGCTTGGCGAGTGGTGAGGCGAATGGATCCGTCAGCGATCGATCCCGCAATTTCGTCGAGGCTCAACCACTGCTCGGTCGACAGCCGCCCCCCGGGGATGACGACGCGAATCATGAAGATGTAGTCGAGGCCCTCGCCTGCCTCGGCCCGCGCGCGCCGCACGTCGCGGTTGTCCTGGGAGTAGATGCCGTGGAACTTGAGCAGCTGCTCGCTGTCGTTTGACACGTTGGGAGCGTCACTGGAGAGGTCCGCATCGAGGTCCCCGCGCAGATAGTTGCTCGCCCGCTTCACCGCTTCGACAGCGCTCTCACTCTTGGTATCGGTCGACACAGCTATCCGCTCCGCTCGTATAGATGACAATTCTTATCTCTTTAGTCAGGTATACGCAAGACCCTAGGGGATTACTACGAAGAAGGTGCCACTACCAGGGAGAAGGGAGGACCGATTCGATCGCGGCGGCGATGGTGGCGTAGCCGGCATCGTCTGGGTGAAAGTCAGGTCCGTAGGGCGCTGCCGCGCACATCCAGGTCAGCTGGCAGATGTGGGCGACGTTGTTGGGCACCATTCCCACGCCCGACAGGTCAACCGGCGTGCGATCTCTACCGTCAAAGAACTCGTCAACGTCAGCCATCGGCACATTCTCGCTCGAGTACACATAGCGAAGAACGCCGTTCAGTCGGTTCATGACGGACTCGCTCTTCCTTGCGAAGTCGACGGCGCCACCAGCATCGAGCTCGTAGGCGAGGTACGGGTCGTAGTGATCGAGGCCAACAAACGTCACGTCCGGTCCCGCAACGCTCTTCAGGCTCTGGACGATGAGAGGTAAGTCACTGCGAACGTCGTCGAGCTGTTGCTTCACGCACACCTCATCGACGATGTGGTGACGTAGGCAGAGGCGCACGTTATTGAAGCCGATATCGATGGTGACAATCCCCTGGTCGCCTTGGTGCGCGCTGAGAAAGTTCATGGCAGTCGCGAGCTGCGTGTCGACCCCGCCGTAGCAGTGGTCGTTTCCGGTGAGCATGGTGGTCGTCGTCTCGCCGGGACAACCCACCTGCGTGAGGTCGAGTGTGATGCCGCGCGCCGCTTCGTAGGTGACGAGGTCGTCCGTGTAGCCCTCGTCAGTGGGTACACCGTGAGGAGTATCGGGCGTTGGCTGGAAGCCGAGTGACTCAGAGGCGCCGATGGCGAGATAGAAGTACGACGGCGTCGGGTCCGCGTTGGCCCGAGTAGAGAATACAAACGCCGACATCACGAACGACAAGATCGCGATAACGATGAGCACGACCGTGAGCGAGGTCCGCGAGCACTTGAACAGACTCACTTCCCCACTCCACTCGCTCGCTGCTTATCGTTCCGGTCACCTGTGACACCTCGTGGGTATAGCCACGCGGATCGAATCTGGAGTTTACCGCCCGCGGTTTTCCCGGAAGTTGTCACCCGTATGCCAAAGTGCTCCGCTCAGCGGCGACAGCCCGTTGATAGTCCTTCTTTCTTCCCAGAACCGGTAATAGCCTCGTCGTCAATGTCATGCTGTGCGATGTCCGGAGGTTTGGCTCGTAGCCTCGTTGCCCTCAGTGGTCATCACGCTTGTTGCCGACCTTCGGGCGTGCGGAACCAGTCGGCGTGGCTTAATAGGAGCGTGTCACCGCCCAAATTGAGGTGTGCCCTCCAACTGGTCCCGTTCTCATCATCAACCGAGAATGGAGACGACATGATCACTTTAGGCATTGACGCCCACAAGCGCACGCACACCATCGTCGCGATCAACGACGCTGGTCGCGAGCTGGGCACTCGCACCACGGTCGCCACGACGACCGAGGACCACCTGGCCCTCGTTCGGTGGGCCGACCAGTTCGGCAGTGAGCGGACGTTCGCGGTCGAAGACTGCCGACACCTCTCGAGGCGTCTCGAGCGAGACCTGCTCGCCGCCGGCGAACGGATCGTGCGCGTGCCACCCAAGCTCATGGCCCACGCCCGCGATGCGGCACGCACTTATGGCAAGTCGGATCCGATCGACGCGCTGGCGGTCGCCCGAGCGGCGCTGCGCCAGCCGGACCTGCCCGCGGCCCAACTAGACGGGCCGAGTCGCGAGATTCGCCTGCTCGTCGACCACCGAGAAGACCTGGTGGCAGAGCGCACGCGCGTCATCAATCGCCTGCGCTGGCACCTTCACGAACTCGACCCATCGTGGGACCCACCAATGCGTTCGTTGACTCGGTATGTCCGACTCGACGAGGTAGCCCAACGTCTCGAAGGATGGGAGGGCACGGTGGCGCGCATCGCCGGAGGGCTTGTTGAGCGCGCTCGTGAGATCACGGTGGCTGAGCGCGC
>CAVWMT010000013.1:0-119701 GCA_963756195.1 uncultured Acidimicrobiaceae bacterium | reverse complement strand
GCCCCATTGGCCCGCTCCACGCGCAACCGACGGCGGAAGCCAAATCCGTTCGGGTCTCCCCACGGGCTGTCAGGCATCGCAACACCTAGAGTTGTGAATGCTTGAACCTCTGAACCGACGACGGTCCCTGCAGACCACAGAACGACCACGCTTTGCCGGGGAATGGTGGAACCTAATGGCCATTGACGGCTGGTCATTTGCCGCCTCACCAGGCAGTGCGGCCCGCGCATGCCCCCTGACCGGC
Source organism: uncultured Acidimicrobiaceae bacterium (assembly GCA_963756195.1). Classification (GTDB taxonomy): domain Bacteria; phylum Actinomycetota; class Acidimicrobiia; order Acidimicrobiales; family RAAP-2; genus CAVSNH01. Next base: position 119,457 of record CAVWMT010000013.1, on the reverse strand, counting down.
TGGCCCGGGTCGCCTTGCAAGCAGGGGCCACGGGGGTTCGAGTCCCGTCATCTCCACTCCGTTGTCAGAAAAACAACATCTCACCAGTTCATGCGGAATATCCCGTTGACATTCTCGCACCGAGGCAAGCCGCGACTTCGAACGCCTGACGGAACCGCTAGGCGTTCGCGAAAGCTCGATCAAGGACGCTCTCCACCCGCAGATCGTGGCGCGGCCGAGCACGCCTGTTGGTGACCAACTCATGATCCAATTGACCCGATGATCACGGCGCGAGGTGTCAGGATCGGTGTGGGTGACAGGGTGCTCGTCCGTGACGCCTCATTCGTCGTCGGTAAGACCGACAAGGTCGGCCTCGTCGGGCGCAACGGCGCCGGGAAGACGTCGCTGATCCGGTGCGTCCTCGGCGACACGGCAGGGCATATCCATTCCTCGGGCGATGTGCGGATCGAGGGGACGGTGGGATTCCTGCCCCAGGTACCAGTGCCGGCCGGGCACGGCGTCGACGCCAGCGCGCTGTCACATGTGCTGTCGGCCCGGGGGCTCGACGTGCTCGACGATCAGCTCCACGAGGCACAGGCGGCCATGGCCGCATCGCCCACGGAGGATCGCATCGCCACCTATAGCGCCTTGGAGGAGCGCCACAGGGCTCTGGGCGGTTACGAGATAGAGGGTCACATCGCCCGACTGGCTGATGGACTCGGGCTGTCCCAGGACCTACTTTTCGAGGACGTGGCCTCGCTGTCGGGGGGCCAGCGCAGACGGGTCGACCTTATGCGGGTGCTGTTCCAGGTGCCCCAAACGATGGTCCTCGACGAGCCCACTAACCACCTCGATCTCGCCGCCAAGCGGTGGCTGATGGACGAGCTGGGGGCGTTCCCCGGGGCGCTCCTCCTTGTCAGCCACGACATCCGCTTGCTCGACCAGACCATCACGCAGGTGCTGCATCTCGCCAACGCCACACTCCGGCGCTACAAGGGCACCTACACGAACTTCCGGGCCCAGCTGGCCACCGAGATGACGCAACGCCACAAGGCGGCCTCCGCCGAGGAGGCCCAGATCCAGAAGATGCGCTTTCTCGCCGACAAGTGGCGCCACAGCACCGAGGCCCAGGCCCGAAAAGCGAAGGTTCTCGACCGCAAGGTGGAGAAGCTGCAGGGCCGCCGGACCGAGGTGCTTAAGAAGGACCGACGTGTCGTCTTCCGCCTTCCCGAGCCGCGGCGCTCCGGCGCCATCCCATTGGTGGTGCACCATCTGGGTGTCGCCTACGGCACCCAGCGAGTCATCGCCCACGTCGAGCTCGCCGTGGGACGGGGCGAGCGTGTCGTCGTCGTGGGGCGCAACGGCGCCGGGAAGTCCTCCTTCCTGCGCTGCCTGGCCGGCGTGCAACCCCCGAGCGCCGGCGTGGTCGAGCTCGGGCACAATGCCGTGGTCGGCTACTTCGCCCAAGAGCACGAGCAGATCGACCTGGAGCGCACGGTGCTGGACAACATCGACGACACGGTCTTGATCAAGGAGCCCGACCGCAGGAAGCTTTTGGGCTCGTTCGGCCTGACCGGCAAAGTCGCCGCCCAGTACCCGACGTCGCTGTCGGGGGGCGAGCGTGCCCGCCTCAGCCTGGCCATGCTCGCCGACGGCCGTGCCAACTTGCTCGTGCTCGATGAGCCGACCAACAACCTCGACCCGGCCTCGGTCGGGGCGGTGGGCGCCATGCTGGCCGCGTGGCCGGGGACCATCGTTGCCGTCAGCCACGACCGCCCGTTCGTCGAGGCACTTACCCCCACCCACGCCCTTCACCTGCCGGCCGAGCGCTTCGGGCTGTGGCGCGAAGAGGACCTCGACGAGGTCGAGCTGCGCTAGCTCTCCGACGAGATGGCACGGAACGCCGCAATGTGACCATCACGACGGGTTCGTAGTTCCCCTAGAAGATGGCGATCGGGTTCACCGGCGAAGCCGTACCCCGATTTAGGACCAGCGGGGCCACAACAAGAAGGAAGGTCCAACGGGTGTCTTCGGTGCAAGCCAAGGACAGTTCGTCGAGGTCGAGATTGTCCAGAAGGTGAATCCCCATAGCCACGATGGCCACGGAGTGAATCGGCATGGGAACTCCGTCCACACGAGACGGCATGACGTCGGAAACCCCGTCGCTGCCCAGGAGCGCAACCTCCCGCTCGTGTAGCCAGGCTAGACACGAGGCGTCGAGGCCAGCCATGCCCTTATGTGGCGCCCAGGGGCCCTGCAACGCTCGCCACCGCCAGCGGCCCGTCCGCACTAGGAGCACGTCACCGCGCCGAATCTTGACTCCCGTTGCGTTCTCAGCGGCTTCCAGGTCTTCAGGGAAGATGGGCTCGCCGGGTACTAAGGCCTCGACACCTCGCACGGCGGGTATGTCGACCAGAACCCCCCGTGTGACGACCCCGGAACGGAGGTGATGGATCCCGAGTTTGCCAGCCCCGTGAGCCGTAATGGTCTCAGCTGAGAAACCGTTGTAGATCCTGCCTTCATGGAAGATGTGACATAGGGCGTCGATGTGGCTGGTTGCGTATCCATGCGGGGCGAGCGCGAAGTAGTCAGCCCCGTAGCCTTCGGTAAAGGTGCCGGTCATGTGGTGGACAACTGGCATGGGGTTGTCTGGACCGGGTTGGGTAGGAAGGGGGCGGGCACATGAGACGGTCCGTCCCGACCGCACCGTCGATGTCGCGGCTTCCGTAACCTCTGCTGTTACGAAGTTCAGAGTGCCGAGCTGATCGTCCGATCCCCACCGACCCCAGTTGGAAAGCCGGTCATGAAGACTCAGGATCTCATCTGCGCCCATCGGTTCGCGCGTCACCTAGGCACAGTAGCCGGGTGCATCTCAGCACGGCATGCCTGCGCCTCGATGGAGGCTGCCCGATAGAGCCGGGGCTGGGTGAGACTAGTTGTTACGCAACCATCCTCAGCTTGCCACCGCGTTCGAAGCGATCTGGCTGCCAGCGATAAGACGGTCGTAACAACCCCTCAATAGGCGGCAGCTGTCGTGCTCCTCGGCAATGTAGCGACCCAGAAGCTCGCCTGTGCGCACATCGATCGAATGGTCCTTGAAGACGTCGTCGAAATAGCAGAGTACCTTCGCGAGCTCGTGTAGCCCGAACCTCTCGAACTTGTCGATGTCGGAGATATCAGGAGACAGTGCTAAAGGGACTCGCTCCTCGAGGCCCTGATCGTCTCTCTCTCGCACCTCGAAACCGAGTTCGTTAATGCGCTTGGCAAAGCTCATGCCGTGCTCCCCTTCACGGGCCGCGACGGTACTGAGAACCGCTCGAACATCAGGGTCTGGAGTCGTTTGGATCCAGCCTTGAAGGTAGTGGTACGCACGGGTCTCGTTGAGCGCGATGGCGTTCAAGAGCCCCAAATAGGTGGGCTTGGCGGACATGCAGGACCTCCTGTGGCAAGCGAACGTTCCCATGTTCCGAGCCGCCAGGCAAGCCCCAACGGTTGGTGGAAGTCCTCCTGAGCGCCGTCGCGAACTGGCTTGCTGCCATCAACTCACTGGCATGGATTCGGCCTGGCGTGACGCGGATGAGGTTCTTGGCACCCACCGACACACTTCCCTCGTCGAGTTGACGACTGGATGTGGTCGAGCTCCGATAGAACAGCCGTCAAGCCTCCAGGGGCTCGAACGTAGTCCCATCACTTCGGGCGCTGACCTGTTCAGGGCGGCTCCGGCGCTCGATTTGGACCCGGCCACATGTTCACGCAACGCGTTTCCCCAGGTCAGCGGGCCAACAGGGGTTCGAATATAGTCCCATTACCTCCACCACATTGTCAGAAATACAACGTTCTACCTGGTAGATGGGCGCATTTGACTTCCGTTCGCCAACCAAGGCAAACGGTGATGTTCGATCCCCTGATACGTCCGATGGTCGGCAATGCCTGCGACTCGGTACTTGCATGAGCGAGTCGACTCGAACCGCAGGATGTCCTTGACCGGCACTTCTCCACGCACCCAGGCGGTTTTTCCGCTGACGAAATGGGACGTTAGTGGTAGTGACGTCAATGAGTCCGGCCCCGGGCTCGGCCTCGCGGCAGCGGTAGGCTCACACCCGACGTTCTGGGCCCATCGCCCGCGTCTCCAAGGAGGGGACAGTGACCCTGCTCATCGACTCCGATACCCATCTTTTGAGCCATCGGGAATGTGGAGGCAATACGTCGACCCGGCGGATCGCGATGTAGCGCTGCATATGAACACGGACGACCTCGGCTATACCTGGCTGATGTTTGGTGACCGGCGCTTGAGCCTGGGTGGTCCGCATCGCCCTGGTGACGTCGACGGCATCGGCGTCTTTCGACAACGCCTCGTGGATGGCTTGCCCGCCGAGTTCGACCTTGAGGAGTTCACCGCGAGTTATTCCGATCCGGACGCTCGCCTCCTTCAGCTCGATAGGGCCGGCTTCGACGCCTCGATCATGTTTCCGAACTACGGGATCAGTTGGGAGCGCCCTCTCCAGCACGACCTGCGCGCCACCTTGGCCAACATGACGGCGTGGAACCGGTGGATCGTCGAGGTCGCGGCCAAAGGCGCAGGGCGGCTCTACCCGGTGGCCCATTTGAGCCTTCGGGACCCGGATTGGCTGGAAGCGCAGTTGGAGACACTCGCCGAGGGTGGCATCCGGCTGGGTTTGATACCGCCCGCGCTGGTCGATGGGCGTCCCTTGTCGCACCCCGACCTTGATCGCTCATGGGCTGCATTCGTGGACCACGGCATCACCCCGGTGTTCCATGTCGCCAATCAGCCTCGCCCCTTTGACGAGGCGTGGTACGGGGAGGATATGGAAGGGGGGATCTCACCCCTGAGCGTCGTCTTCATATGGACGGCGGCGGCCCTGGCCGTGACCGACCTGATCCTGAACGGCGTTTGGAGCGGTACCCAGATCTTCGGATAGGCATCATGGAGCTGTCGGCTCGGTGGGTGCCGCAGCACCTGCAGATGATGGACGGTGGCTACCGCCATACCGCCCGATTCAATGGGGAGTCCACGGCGACTACCGCTCATGCCAAGCGAATACTTCCAGCGTCAGGTGCGCGTGGCAGCGTTCTCGTACGAGCAGCCGAACCGATTGATGGCAAGCGCTGGCGACATTTTCATGGCGTGCAGTGACTACCCGCACACCGAAGGTACGCTACCGCCATCGAGGACTACGCCGCCTCTGGGCTCGAGCCCGAGGAGAGCACGGCTGATTTCTTCGGAAGCAACGCCGCCTACCTCTTGAGGGAGCGTATCCCGAGCTGATCAAGATGCGGCTGGGCAGCAAATGACCCTGACCGCCCGCCATCCTGTATGTGCCGGAGTCGCGCATCTCGGCCCGGCGCCGACCCGCCCACATATCGCGCCGCCGTCGTGATCCTGCTTGGGGGCGTCGGGCCAAAGAGTCGGAGAGTTTCATTCACTGAACGCGAGTTGTTTCATGATGGATGCTCATGATCATCTTGCGGTCACGAACTAGCTTTTTCGAGCGTGAACCTTGACTTCGCGACCGCGACCGAGCTCACCCGAGCCGTCCACGATCGGACCCTCTCCAGCCGGGAGCTCCTCGGCCACATCCTTGCCCGGGCAAACCAGCACAACCCCGATCTGAACGCCATCGTGGCGTTCGACCTGGACCGGGCTCGAGCCGCGGCCGGTGCGGCCGATGCGGCAACGGCGAAGGGTGAGCGCACCGGTCCCCTTCACGGCCTGCCGATGACCATAAAGGACGTGTGGGAAACCGGAGGCCTGGTCACGACCTCTGGCGCCCCGGAGCTCGAAGGTCATGTGCCCCAAACCGACGCGCTGGCTGTCGGTCGGTTGAAGGCAGCGGGCGCCATCGTATTTGGCAAGACCAATACTCCGCTCTATGCCGGGGACTTCCAGACCTTCAACGACCTCCACGGAACGACCAACAACCCGTGGGAAGCCTCGCGCACGGCGGGGGGGTCATCAGGCGGTGCCGCCGCCGCGGTCGCTGCCGGGCTCACGCCGCTCGAGCTAGGCAGTGACATTGGCGGGTCGATCCGCATCCCCGCGGCCTTCAATGGCGTCTACGGGCTAAAACCCTCATGGGGCATTGTGCCCAGTCGGGGCCACATCCCGGGGCCACCGGGAAGCCTCGTTGAGACAGATGTCAACTGCGGTGGCCCGTTGGCGCGCAGCCTCGAGGACCTTCGCCTGGCGCTCGGCGTCATCGCCGGCCCGGTCCCCGAGGACGCTCCGGCCTGGCGCCTCGAACTCGATTCCTGGCCCGCGCCCGACGATGTGAGGGCGCTTCGTGTCGCCACCGTGTTCGACGAAGGAAGTGACGTGCTGCCGGTTGCCCATGACGTCCGTGCCAGCCTCGAGGCTTTCGCCAGCCGGATCGCTGACGCCGGCGCACGGGTCGAAGCCGTGGCGCTGCCGGTGCCGTTCGCCCACGGGGTTCGTTCGTGGCAGGAACTTGTTTGCCCGATCATAGGAATGGGGCTGCCCGATGACACGTTCGCCGCCTTGACCGATCTGGAGCACGTCCCCGGCGACGAACCCGCGCTCGCCGCAGGACGCGCTCTCACCAGCCGATATCGCACGTGGGCCCGGGCCAACGATCTCCGCCAGCACCAGCGTGCCGCCTGGGCAACGTTCTTTGATCAGTGGGACGTGGTACTTGCTCCGGTGATGCCGACCCCTGCGTTCCCCCACGACACCGAGCGTCCACTCGGGGATCGCCTGCTCGACGTCGACGGCATGCCTGTTCAGTCCGTGGTCGCCACGGCGTGGTGCTGTGCCATCGGGTCCGTCCTGCTCCCTGTCGTGACGTTACCCACGGGGCCGACACCAACGGGCCTCCCCGTGGGCATCCAGTTGATCGGGTCCTTCCTCTCGGACCTGCGCCTGCTCCAGATCGCCGCTCTGCTCGACCATGCAGCTGGACCAGGTTTCACACCACCACCGCTCTGAGCGGAGGGCCTGTTCAGCCGTAACTCAGACCCCGAACGCTCGACGCGGCCAGCATCCGGTACGTGCCGCTTGCGCGCTATGGCTCGAGGCCGAGCAACGGCATGTTGGCCTTCCGATAACGCTCAGAGCCGCCCACGTTGCGCTGTCTGGCCACTCTAGAGGGCTCGGCGGGTGAGCATTATCGTACGGCCCTGAGCCGACGCCACGGGTGGTGCCGGCATCACACGAGCGGCACTTTTCGCTCGCGACACTTGGATTCACGTCACGAGCGGTATTAATAATTCTCGGAGCGCTTCGCGGGCATGCTCCACCTTGCTGACAGCACTGTCAAAAGCGGGACCACCTCGAATCGGTCCCAGAATATTAAAATTCTGACCGATGAATGAATTTGCGGGACCTGCAACGTCCAACTGTGTGAACTACTGGGGTGTGCTCGGTATTAGGGCAGGCGCAAAGCACCAGAGAGGACTGAACCTGACCATCCCCCCGTTGGCCGGACACCTCGAATAGGAGGTAGTCATGCCAACAGTGACCGATGAGAGGCCGATGCCGGCCCGCCGGCGAGGTCGGTATCCCAAGGAGTTCCGCAGGGATGCAGCAGCCCTGGTCATCGACCAGCACCGCACCGTCGCGGACGTCGCCCGGGAGCTCGGGGTCGTCGAGCAGACCCTGGGCAACTGGGTCCGCCAGGAGCGCATCGACCGTGGCGAGCGCGAAGGGACGACGACCGAGATGCGCGAGGAGAACGTCAGGCTCCGCCGGGAGGTGAAGCGCCTGACCATGGAGCGCGACCTGCTCAAACGAAGTGTGGCCTTCTGGGTGAAGGAGTTGGACCGGTGAGCCGTTACCGGCACGTCTCCGCCATGAAGGCCGAAGGGTTCCCGATCGAGGCGGCATGCGAGGCGGCTGACGTTTCCACCTCGGCGTACTACGAGTGGCTGGCCCGCTCCGCCGGTCCGACCGACGCCGAGTGGGACGAGGCCCTGCTCGTCAACGAGATGCGCACGGTCCACGACGACCTCGACGACACCTACGGCAGCCCCCGGATGACCGACGAGCTGTCGGACCGGGGGTTCTGCGTCAACCACAAGCGCGTCGAGCGGCTCATGGCCGCCAACGGCATCTACGCCAAGGACGGTCGCCGCCGCAAGGTCCGCACCACCATCCCGGACGTGACCGCCCCGCCGCTTCCGGACCTGGTTGGACGGGACTTCCGGGTCGGCGAGCCCGGCATGCGCACCTGCGGGGACATCACCTACATCCCCACCGGGGAGGGCTGGCTGTATCTGGCCGACGTCTTGGACCTCGGATCGAGGCGCTGCGTCGGCTACGCCATGGAGAGCCACATGCGCTCCGAGCTCGTCGAGGCTGCCCTGGAGATGGCTGTGGTCGCCCGTGGCGGGGAGGTGGTGGGGATGATCTTCCACCACGATCGCGGCGCGCAATACATGGGACGGGACTTCCGGACACGGTGCGAGAAGCACAAGATCGACCAGTCGGTCGGCCGCATCGGCTCGTCCCAGGACAACGCCGTGGCGGAGTCGTTCTGGGCGACACTCAAGCGCGAGCTCGTCTCCCGCTGCCGGTTCGCCACCCGAGCCGACGCACGACGGGCGATCATCGCCTGGATCAACCACTACAACGCGCTTCGTCGGCACTCGACGCTCGGCAACGTGGCTCCGCTCGAGTGGGAGCTGCGCTGGTTCCAGACCCAGATCGCCGAGGCCGCGTGAGAACCGTCCTCTCAGATCGCCTCAGAAGCGCTGAACGCCGCCGACTGCTACTGCCCACCAGGCGGATCCCAGCCGCCCGCACGTACCATCAACCCATAACCAGCCGTCCGGCTGGCGGGGGGAAGGCCAACCATGACAGAGGAAAGCAAGCCGGTCGAAGTGTCACGCAGGATCGAGGCACCGGCAACCCTCATCTTCGAGATCCTGGCGAATCCGCAACGCCACATGGATTTCGACGGGTCCGACATGCTCCAGGGAGCCGTCTTCAACCGTCCCATCTCCGACGTCGGCGACACCTTCACCATGAAGATGAATCGGCTCGGTCGCGACTACCTCATGCTCAATTATGTAGTGGAGTTCGAGCCAGATCGCCGCATCTTTTGGGAACCCGCTCCGGGAGACCTCCCTACGGCTGGCGGTGATCCATCCAAAGTCGGCATCCCTCCGGGTTACCGCTGGGGCTACATCCTCACTCCGGACGGTGACGACGCCACCGTAGTCACCGAGGTCTTTGGTTTCGGCTCCTTATCGGAGGAGAACCGTCAGACCCTCCTACGCGATGGCGGGGAGTGGATCAACGGGACCAATGCGGTGCTTGAGTCCATGACGGGCAGCCTGGAGAGGCTCGAGAAGATCAGTGCCCAGTAGAAACGCTGCCGGAGCGTATGTTCTCGCTCCATGGAGCAGGCTGCCGCTGATCTGTTCGGTCCGGATCTGCGTCGGGTGTCAGTGCGGGGCACGTTCAATCTGACACTCCACGGTGCCCCTACCGCCGGGAGGGTGGGACACTCCATCACTTATGGGGCAGTCTGGATCGACCGTCTCTGACTGGTCTTGAGCGCCAGCTCTCAGCCCTCTGTGATCACAGATCCTCTGCGCGAATCGGAACGATCGAAGACTGGCACGCCTTGCTCGTCGGACATCAAGCGCCTGTACGCACTGGGTTTCCGGTATGCGTCTCCCATCGTCTCACGCCCTCGGTACTCCCTGAGTGCGTCCAGATTGAGAGTGGCAAGGTAGACGTCCTCGCCATCGCCTGCCTCGACAATGAGCTGGTCACGAAGTTGACCATTCGGATGACCATTCTGTTCGAAGACCATTCCGTCAAAGACGCTGGAATGGCCATCTTGATCGGGAGCCGAATAGTTCGCCGTTGCGATCGCGGTCATATTTTCGAAGGCTCGGGACCGAAGCTGATAGGTCCGCTCGCCAGCCATGGGACAAGCGTTTGGGACCAGAATGAGTTCAGCGCCGCCAAGCATCAGTTCACGCGCTGACTCAGGGAACTCACGGTCAGCGCAGATCATGACGCCGACGTCGACGAACCCGCCCTCAATGTCGAGCCGAACGACCTCAAAGGATTCTCCAGGCGTGAGGGCTTTCTCCATCTCCCAGTCACAGGTATGAACCTTGGCGTAGCAAAGAACATCATGACCATGCCGGTCGATTAGCAGGGCGGTGTTCCGAGGGGAACCAGGCCACCGTTCCAAAAATGTCGCCAAAATTGCCAAGTTCAGCTCGGACGCAGCCTTTCTGAATGCGCTCACCCATGGATCGTGACGGGCGATCGCCATCTCCTGCCACCTCGCCCGTCCAGCCTCGTCACCAGGGCAAGGGGCGTAACCGATTTGCCACATCTCTGGCAGGATTGCGATGTCCGCCCCCTCTTCGGCGGCCCTCGAACATACGGCCAATCCCTTGTCGAGGTTGACCTGTGGATCGCCACTGGAGGCGGATTGACAGAGAGCTAGCCGTAGGTCGGTCACCACTCCATTATGCGGCCCGAAGGCTGGCACCGGTTTCTCTTGGGGTGCCCCGGTACGCCGGGACGCACGACGGGGACACCGTCCCCATGCGGTATCCGCAGGCATTCCCGGATGGTCCGTCCCATCAGTCGGTCATCCACTAACCGACCGGGAGGACCAATGACCCTGGTCGCGCAACGGTGGAACAATCCCCGGCATGGACGAGCTGCCGGAGCTGCAGTACAACGGACACTGGACGATGGCCGCATAGGCCCTCCGAGTGGGGTACGTCGGGCTGGCCGTCGCCATCGCGGGCGTCATCGTGTTGTCGTTGGGATCCACGCCGTGGGTCCTGGCCGTCGGGGTAATCATCTGGCTCGCCGCCGCCGCCGTGAACTTGGCAGGGTTCTTCTCGTCCCGGCACGAGCTTCCCGAGCCACGACCCGGGTACTGGTCGAGGCGGTTCATCCTCATCCACGACACGGTCCACGCCCGGCCGTTGGCCCAGCGGTCCTCACGGCTCCTCCCGTCGCGGCTGCGTCCGCCGTGCAGCAGTCTCCCGTCTTGTCGACTCGACCGGGATGCGCACAGCCGATACCGGGCGGGCATTAGGTATCCCATACGCCGGGAGTAGGACACATTCCGGCCCACCTAGCGTCGGGTGCTTGCTCTCGCGAGCGGTGACACATCGCTGACTCCAGGGGTGCTTCCAAGGATCAGAACTCGGTCTCCCCACTCCAACGTGTGGAGCCACTAAATGCGAGAACTTCCTGATCAACGGCTCCGGATGACATTTTCGGCACCCGCACCTGGTCAGCGTTACGGATGAGATTCTCGGCACGCTCAAGTCGTGGACCATTGTGTCCGATAAAGGATTGGCGAATGATGACGAATTCCCGGCTCAGCTCGATCGGATGCCGATGCGGTGCAGTGGTTGCCATAGCACTTATGGCGTCCGCACTCGGATTGAGCCAATCAGCTGCGGTTAAGAAGACAGAATCCGTTACCCCGCCTCCGCTGGAGAATACCCAACTCGCCAGCTTCTCAACATCAGACCATCTTAGCAATACAGGAACTGGGTACTGTCCTCTCAACACAGCAGTCAGCACAGAGTACGGGAAGCTCGGAATTTGCGTGGAAGTCGCGCCAAGCATATACGGCTATCTCGCGCGACAGGGGCTCATTGACTACACGGTAAAGCCGGCACTCTTTGTTGCTACCGGCGGCTGGAACGATCTAGCACACAACCCTGGTCAGCAGGTGGTCGGTACTTGCTCCATATCCGGCGCTAACTACTCATACGAAGCAGCGCTGTACAACAGCAGGAAAGGCGGTCGGTTCTTGGGAGATGTGGCTAGCTATTACGGAGGCATGGCCAGTAATTCGCCCGGCCATTGTTCACGGTGCCGGGCGCTGCGAGTTTGCCCCTAACAGCAGCTGGCAGGTAGATGAGTCGCCAACCTCGACACCCCCACCAACTCCAACTCCAACCTCTGACACCCCCACCAACTCCAACTCCAACCCCAACTCCGACACCAACCCCAACTCCAACTCCGACACCAACCCCAACTCCAACTCCGACACCAACCCCGACGCCCGGAAACTGTTCGTCAACCCTAAGCGCGCCAGCTGGCTGGACTGCGGGAGAGAAGACCACTGATGACACCTTCCAGAATCTCAACAACTGGAACTATGGGATCGGCGGGAATACCGGGAACTACTATCCCTGGTCCGGTTCGGGAACCGCGCCGTATTACGGTTCGAGTGAACACATGTATGCGTCTGACTACGACGTCCCTGGCAATGTGAGCCAGACCTCCAATGGGGCCGACTCATCGTTGTTCTCTACCTACTCGCCACAGAATTTCTCTTCGACAGGATGCGGTGTCACATTCACCGCTCACTACACCGGGGCCAGGAATTGGAACACGACCAACGAAGGTACTCTAAACGATTACTGGACGAGCGGCGCGATAAACACCTACAACAAGGTTAGTTTCCCGACTAACGGGCGCACCAGCTTCTACGTCCAGATCAAAGCGCAGATGATGGGCTACAACGGAATCAACAATGGCGTATGGAATGCCCTCTGGTTGCTCCCGGTGGGCAATTCGAACGAAGACGAGATCGACCTGCAAGAGACCGGGCTTCAGGACAACAACAGCCCGAACTACGTCAACTCAACCCTGCAATCGTCCCCATCGCAGGAGATCGACAGCTACAAATCGTCGTCCGATCTATCGGGGGCTACCACACGTACGGAGTCGAGGTTGCTTCGAATGGCACGATCACCACGTACCTCGACAATGTCGAGATAGGCACTATCAACGACGGTACTGGGCTTACAGGGCCTTACTACCTGATCATGAACGGTGCTCTCTTTAAGCAAGGGAAGCTCGGCGTGGGTTGGACCAACACCAACGACATGAAGATGAATATTGCCGAGGTGCAGGTTTACCAGAAGTAATCTTCCATTTAGCTGAGCGGTGCCAGCCGGGATCTTGGGGTGACCCGAGGGCTTCGGATAGGTCCGCTTCCGCCGAACCAGGTCACAGTGCAATGAAGCAGCGTCTCGGACTGGGGCCGAGAGCATTTCATTCCGGGAAGTAGCCGACTGAGACCGGCAAGGAGTGCACGGTCCGGCGGACGCGGGGCCAGACGGGGCCACCTGGCGACGGAGGACCAAGACCTGGTGGCGGAGCATGACGACCTCGATGGCCAGATCGGACTGGTCCGACCGTCGCAGGCAGAGGATCTGGATGGCTCGGAGGAAGGCGAGATACTGGAACGAGAGGGCCACGGACAATTGTCGTCGTCACCCCCACTCTGAGGAAGTCCCAGTTCAACCCCCGGATGAGGTTCTTGGCACCCACACGCCTCCCGTGACTCGGCCAGACTGGCCGTCGGAAGGGGGTGCGGATGGTCACCGCCGGGTTCATCGGACTGGGCAGCCAGGGCGCCGGTTCGGGGTCGCCCCTTCATCACGCCGGGGGCGGGTCGGTTATCGATAGTGGCTGATCGGGACCATGGGGATAGTCCTGGGAGCCAAGGAAGTCCCGCTCGGTAAGCAATAGGGGATGGCCGGACTTACGGCGTCTCGGGCAGGATAGGACTCCGATGGTGAAATTAGAGATCTGCGGCTGGCACGACAGCGGGTACGACACGACATACATCGACCAACCGTCGACGTCAGACCTCGGCGAGTCGATCCGCCTTCTCGACGGAGCCGATCGAAACGACTTGTACCTTCGATCGGACAGCGGCCAATGGTTGGGCTTTGGTGGCGGTCCTGACCGGGTCATAGTCATCTACGCAGACGGGAAGCAGGATCGTTCTATGAGGCCGTGAGTGGCCCGGAGGCGACAACTGACCCGGTTTACGATCAGAGTCGGGGGGCGGGACATTGACATTCCGCCTCATATGCTCCTGATGCCTGACGACGCTGTCACCGCAGCGATTGATTTCACTGTGAGGCACGCCCGGAGACACTCGCATGGTTACCGAGATAGCGCGGAAGTGCCGATACCGGACGGGCTCTGGGCATCCCATACCGCTGTGGCTTGGGTGGGGCACTCTGGCACGGGGTTACTAGGCAGATGGCGGCTCAGGCTTGACGTCCTCGACGATGATGTACGGAGGTGGGCCTGTCTCTGCGGCATACAACTCGCTTCCGACCGCACATCGAACGGATCGGTAGTACCGGATGCCGTCGTTACTCCATACCGGGTTGGGGCCTTCTACTAGCTCGGCACCCTTATGAAGATGGCACGTGTGTCGTCTAGGGTCAGGAGGTCTCAGGTTCACGCCGAAGGGCACCAAGCGATTTTAGACCTGCTGTCGTGATGTCCGGCGACCTACCGAAGTGTCCCCGATTCATCATCGCCGGACCGGCGCGACACTGCGGCGACCTCGTCCAGCATCACTTAGGCCACACTCCACCAGGAACAAGCCACCCGCAGGCAGTGTCCCGCGGTCAGGCCAGCGCCTACCGGATCCATCTTGCGGACGCATCGTGAAGACTCGCCAAGGGGTCCTGCCAGCTCCAGCACTACACGTTGAGAGCAAGGAGGTCGCGGTCACCACTTCGCCGGCGGTGAGACGCACCACCCGTCGAGGTGGGTTGCCCAGGTGTCCCGGCACCCTTGCAGAACGGCGGGTTCCGGGGCCCAATCGGACCAGCCGCGCCGATCGATGGCGCCCGTCGGGCAGGGATGGGAGGATGCGCGGGCACCAAGACGGACGGCGACACGGGAGTGGGTATGAGCAACTCTGTCGAGTTCTTTGAGGGAGTCCCACCGATCCGGTATGCAGGTCCGGAGTCGGACGACCTGTTCACCTACCGGTGGTACGACCCTGACCGAGTCGTAGCTGGACGACGGATGGAAGACCACCTCCGTTTCGCCGTCTGCTACTGGCATAGCTTCGTGTGGCCAGGGTCTGACATCTTCGGCGACGGCACGCTCGACCGACCGTGGAGCGCGCCGTCCCCCGAGCAGATGGAGTCGGCCCGGACCAAGATGGCCGCCGCCTTCGAGTTCTTTTCAAAGCTCGGTACGCCGTTCTTCTGTTTCCACGACCGTGACATCGCCCCGGTCGGGTCGACTTTCAAGGAGACCTGCGCCCAACTGGATGCCATGGTCGATGAAGCACTGGGCCACATGGAGCGAACAGGGGTTCGCCTGTTGTGGGGGACGGCCAATCTCTTCTCCCACCCTCGCTATGCAGCAGGGGCCGCCACGAACCCCGATCCTGAGGTGTTCGCCTACGCCGCGGCCCAGGTGTGCCACGTCTTGGAGGCAACCCATCGCATGGGGGGCGCCAACTACGTGCTGTGGGGTGGGCGTGAAGGGTACGACTCCCTGCTCAATACGGACCTTCGCCGGGAACAGGACCAGCTCGCTCGCTTCCTCCACCTGGTCATAGAGCACAAGCACCGCATCGGCTTCGAAGGAACGATCCTTATCGAGCCCAAGCCAGCTGAGCCGACCAAGCACCAGTACGACCACGACGCAGCCACGGTGATCGGCTTCCTGGCTCGACACGGCCTGGAAGATGAGGTCCGGCTCAACCTTGAGGCGAACCACGCCACCCTGGCCGGCCACAGCTTCCACCATGAAGTGGTTACCGCGTTGACCGACGGGGTCTTCGGCTCCGTCGACGCCAATCGGGGCGATCCTCAGAACGGCTGGGACACCGACCAGTTCCCCAACTCAGTCGAGGAGTGGGCCTTGATCCTCCATGAGATCCTTGCCGCCGGCGGGTTCGTGAGCGGCGGCGTCAACTTCGACACCAAGCTGCGTCGCCAGTCGGTGGCCCGCGACGACCTGTTCCATGGGCACATCGGCGCCGTCGACACGGTGGCCCGAGCGCTGCTCGCTGCGGCCTCGCTCCTCGAGTCCGGCGACCTGACCGACCGGAGGAGCAGAGCGCTACGCCGGCTGGGACGGCTCCCTCGGCAGGGAAGTCCTGGCCGGTCGGCATTCGCTTGGTGACCTTCACGAGCTGGTCCTTCACGGCGACGTTGACCCGACACCCTTCTCCGGTCGCCAGGAACTCTTGGAGAACCTCGTCAACCGTCACGTGGAGCGGGCCCGGTGAGCTCGGTCGCCGAGCGCTCTGCCCGTTGGCCCGCTGCCGCTGTCGAGGACGTCGGCATCCCTGGCATCCGGTTCGCGGGCGGCCCGTGTGGCTTCGTGATCGGTGGGACCACGTACTGCCCAATCTCGATTACTGACGGCGCCACCGACCCAGGTAGCAATGACCCAGACACCGACGCAGCCGCGCTCGAGGTCCCCGTCGCATCCTGACCGAAGGCGATCGATCTCAGTGCCCCTCGTTCTCGGCATCGACAGCTCGACCGGCGCGGCGAAAGCTGAGTTGCGGGACGCGGAGGACGGGACCCTGGTCGGTACTGGGCGCGCTCCTCACCCTTCCGTCGGCCATCCTTGCAGTGAACAGGAACCGTCGGCTTGGTGGGAGGCGCTCGGAAAGGCCGTCGACGAGGCCACTCGACGGGGCCACCACCGGGCCGCCGCCGTTTCGGTGGCGGCCCAGCAGCACGGGATGGTCGTCCTCGACAGAGGCGATCGGGTGCTTCGACCGGCCAAGCTGTGGAACGACACCGAGTCAGCGCCGGACGCCGAACGGCTTGTGGCGGAACTGGGCGCGGCCGAGTGGGCGCGACGAACGGGATCGGTGCCCAGGGCCGCCTTCACCGTCACCAAGCTCGCCTGGCTGACCCGGTGTGAGCCGTCCGTTGCCGCCCATGTGCGGTCGGTGCTGCTCCCGCACGACTACCTCACGTTCCGCCTGAGCGGCAGGAAGGTGACCGACCGGGGGGACGCCTCCGGCACCGGGTACGTCGACCCGACCACCGGCCGCTGGCTTCCTGACCTGCTAGAGCGCTTCGTCGGGTCCGGCGACTGGGAGCGAAGGTTGCCCGAGGTCCTGGGACCAACCGAGCCGTCCGGCCGGCTCCATGGCGATGGGCTCGAGTTGATCGGTTTGGAGGCGGACGCCATCGTCGGACCCGGTACGGGCGACAATATGGCGGCTGCCCTCGGCCTCGGCCTCCCCCGTGGGCGGCTCTGCCTCTCGCTCGGCACCTCAGGCACGGCGTACGCCGTACACGGCCGCCCCACCGCCGACCCAGCCGGCGACGTCGCCGGGTTCGCTGATGCTTCGGGCAGCGTTCCTACCGCTGGCCTGCACGCTGAATGCAACGCGGGTAACCGACGCAGTGGCTCGTCTTCTCGGAGTCGGGCCGGCCGAGTTGGACGCCCTCGCCCTTGAGGCAGATCCGGGTGCTTCAGGAGTCGTGCTGGTCCCGTACTTCGACGGAGAGCGGACCCCGGATCGCCCGACTGCCACTGGCTCGATCGTGGGTCTGCGGACCGACGTCGCCCGCAGCGATCTGGCTCGTGCGGCCATCGAAGGTGTGGTGTGCGGCCTGCTGGAGGCCGCAGACGCCCTCGCAGCCGTCGCCTCGATCGAGCCCGGGCTCCTGGTGCTCGTCGGCGGCGGAGCGCGCTCTGTCGCCTTCCGCAAGGTGGTTGCCGACCTGGCCGGCCGACCCGTTCTGGTTCCCGAGGCGGAGGAAGCGGCAGCCACCGGAGCCTGCGTCCAGGCCGCCGCAGTGCTGCTTGGACGTCCGATCGCTGATGTCCAGGAAGCCTGGGCTCTCGGGAAGGGCATCATCGTGGAGCCCGCGTCGGGGGTCGACGCTCCAGCCGTCCGCCAGGCCTATGCCTCGGCCCGAGGCTGAGCATGCAACCTCGTCCTCGCGAACCTCAGGCACATAGTTGAGTTGCTCGTCTCTCATAGGGCGAGTCATGCGCTGATCGCTTTCTCGGTGAAAGGTGAGCGCCCGGTCACGCCCGAATCTGCTTGCGTGAGCGAGTGTCTTGCCATATCGAGTCATGGACGGCCGGTGGTGAGCCCGACCATCCTGTATGTGATGAGATGACCAAGCGGTTCCTCCGCTTCGGCTGACGGCCCAAGCACGTACTGCCGCACCGGTCAGCACCCTCCTCGTCTCGGGAGGCGCGGTGGCCCGGGTTCCCGTTCGCCGCTCGAGAGGACACGTCGGACCTCGCACCGGGAGAGGGACCTCACCAATGGACGGTGCATGACCATCATCGGGACGCTGGTGGAGCGCTCGACGAGATACGCGATGCACTTCGCCTTGCCCGCAGGCCATGGTACCGAGTCGGCGGGCAAGGCCCCGGCTAGGACGATCGTCCGGCTCCCACCGAGCTACGGCGGTCGATCACCTGGGACCAATCACGTTAGATGCACCAGCACGCTCGCTTTACCCTCGACACCGGGGTGCAGGTCTACTTCCGCGACCCGAAGAGCCCCTGGCAGCGCGGATCCAACGAGACCACCAACGGCCCACTGCACCAGTACTTGCCCCGCGGCACCGAGCTTTCGGGCCATTCCCAGACTCATCTCAACGCCGTCGCCCGGGAACTCAAGAACGCCCTCGACGCAACCTCGGAGGTATGTCACCATCTCAGGCTCTCGCCGAGGCTGTTGCGTCGACCGGTTGAGCCCGCACACGCTTTGGGCGTCTCCTTCAACGAAAGCCTTCCGGGCCGTGGTTGAACACCAGCTACGGAAGGGTTGACAATGCCCCAGATCGCCAGCTCGGGCACCGATATTCGCCGCGGGTCCAGCAAGGCATGCTGGCTGCGAGCACCTCGGTTCGGCGACCAAGTGCGAGTCTGCGACTACTGCCGTGGAGATCTCCGACCGAGGGAGTGGGTGTTCCGGCCGGCCGCCTGGCGTAGGGTCACTTGTCTAGGAGGAACAATGCGTCAGAACTCGTTGCGAGCCATCTGGGCTCAAGAGGGCGCTGCCCTCGGTGGATGGTTGACCGTGCCGAGCAGTGTGTCCGCCGAGGTCATGGCTCACGGCGGATTCGACTGGGTTTGCGTCGACATGCAACACGGCTTGATCGACTACTCCGCTATGGTCCAAATGCTTCAGGGCATCTCCTCCACAGCCACTGTGCCTCTTGTCCGGGTTCCTTGGAACGAGCCGGGCATCATTGGCAAGTGTCTCGATGCAGGCGCGTGGGGGGTCATCGTGCCTATGGTGAATTCCCGAGAAGAGGCCAGTGCGGCAGTCTCGGCATGCCGTTATGCGCCATTGGGCACTCGCAGCTATGGGCCGCTCCGAGCGAACTACTACGCGGGGCCTGACTATTTTCAGCGTGCCAATCAGGAAGTGGCCTGTATCGTGATGGTGGAGACCCGCGTCGCGGTCGATAAAGTCGACGAAATCGTGTCGACGCCGGGGGTCGACGCCGTCTATGTGGGGCCTGCGGACTTGAGCGTCACCCTGGGTCTCCCTCCTGCACCAGACCAGCCTGACCAGAGCTTTACGGACGCTCTGGACCGGGTGATCGATGCATGCCATCGTCACGACGTGATACCAGGCATCGCCGGTAACGCGCAGACAGCGATAAAACGATTGCAGCAGGGGTTTCGTCTGGTCGAGGTCGCGTCAGACATCAGGTTGTTGGGGCTCGGTGCCCGAGATGCCATGGAGCAGGTGCGACCAAGTGCTGGTCCGGAAGCAACGTCTGCGTACTTGTGACGGTGATGTCCGAGCACTCAAAGGTCGTGATCGCACTGCCGCTCGCCCAGTCATTGGTGGACCAGCTCGCTGTGTATGACTTAATCGCACTACCCGCTGGCAGATCCGAAGATGGCGTCTTCGAGGCCGCACTCACCGAGGCCGAGGGCCTACTGGTGAGTTCGAATGTCATTGTTGACCGAGAAGTGATCGCGTGGGCGCCGAAGCTTCGAGTGATCAGCACGATGAGCGTCGGACTTGATCACATTGATCTCGACGCGGCGCGGGAGAAGAAAATAGTGGTCACCATCACCCCCGTGCTCAGCGACGCAGTAGCGGACCTGACGATGGCGCTGATGATCATGCTCTCCCGGCGTATCTGCGAAGGGATGCGTGCCGTCGCCAGCGGCCGATGGAGTGAGGTTTCGCTAGGTGGTGACCTGGCAGGGAAACGGATCCTCCTAGTGGGATTTGGTCGGATCGGTCAGGCGGTGGCGAGACGGGCCTTGGCCGCGCGGATGCATGTCCAGTATGTTGACACCCGGAGCGGATTGCCAGTCGTCGATGACGTCGATCGCGCTGGCGACCTCGCCAAAGCATTGCCAGAAGCGGACTTCGTTTCACTTCACGTTGATCTGAATACCGAGACCCGGAACCTGATGGGTCGAGACGAATTGAAACTGATGAAGTCCACTGCGTTTCTCATCAACACATCACGAGGTGGAGTGGTAGATCAGGCAGCTCTTACCTCGGCCCTGACGGATGGAACGATCGCTGGCGCCGGCTTGGATGTGCTTCAGGATGAGCCGCCGCACCCGAATGAGCCCCTGTTGAACGCGCCGAACGTCATCATCGTTCCCCATATTGGTTCGGCAACCAGAGAGACCAGGAGCGCCATGGCGCAATGTGCAGTCGACAACATGCTGCTGGTACTGCGCGATGAGCGCAGTCCGTATGAGGTGACCTAGCGCTCAGAGGAACGACCATGCGTCGTCAGTGGGCTTTCAGCCCAGCTTGCCGGAGGTATCAAGCTCAGCAAATCGATGACGATTGGCCGATACTCCATTTTCTACGACCTCCCGCCCAACCCAGGGCAGGGGTGCCCTGACTCGTGGGATTGGTCGACGCTGATCGCTGACACCGATAGCGCTCAGTAGGGTTTCGACTCAGTCTTTAGGTCCCATCTCTTCCGGTGCCAACCTTGCGGCGAGCAGCTCGGCACTCATAATTCGCCCAGCTCAAACCTTCGTGCCGCATGTCCCCAGGTCAACAAACCAGGAGGGGTTCGACCATAGTCCCATTACCTCCACTGACTTCGTAAGAATTTTCCCACCGACTGAAGATTCGTTCGAGCTCAGAAGCGAGTGGCGGCTGAGATAGCAACAGGCCTGCAGACGACGTCGTCAATGGCGCGGAGCATCTCGAGAAACTGTCCCCGTCCTCGACGACCAACGCGGAACCACTCCGTCCCGAGCAGGTGGTGGAACACACCGGCGGGCAGTCCCATGAAGGTCGTCGCTTGGATTACTTGGCTCGAATGGGCAGCAACGGCGACCAGTTTGCACTCGAGCTGACCGCTGACGTCCACGGCTACGAGGCCGGGTCCGCTTTCGACACCCAGTTGCTCAGCGAGCGCCGGAGGCACATCGGTCAGGGACGAGACCGCGCTCCAACAACTCGGTGCGGAGCCGCCGCAGTGCGCTTCGATCGAGCGTGGACTCGTAGAGTTCACAGGAGGTGCCCTCGACACTGCGCCAGGCGATCTCGTGTACTTGCACGTGGTCGATGTGCCCGTAGATACCGTTGTCGTCGTAGCACGTGAGTGCCACGGCGTCCTCCTCGACGAGGATCCGCCGGACCGCGGCCGCCGCTTCGTCAATATGAACGGCGGCCAGCGTGCCCGATCGCAGACCACGAGCCGACGCGATTCGGGAGTTCAGGGAACTTCCAGATGGATCGTCGTAACCGGAGTCTCCATAGCCGAGAAATTCGACCCGTTCGACGCCGAGGACTGACGCGGCGGTCAGCGTCTCGGAACGTCGGTGCGCACGCAGGTCGGACCCGTGGGGTCCGGAGGTCCGTCCCCGATCACCGTCCGTGGCCATGATTAGCACCACTCGCCATCCGGACTGAACGGCCCGAACGATGGTGCCACCGGTGAAGATGACCTCATCGTCGGGATGGGCATGCAACGTCACTAGGACCGGTTTCACAATCGCACCACTTTCCGCGTCGACCATGTCCGCCAGGCATGAAACCCACCCTCGAGGTCAGCGACGTGCTCGAAGCCGAGGTCGCTCAATGACGCGGCCGCGAGACTCGAGGCGTAGCCCTCCGAGCAAACGACCACGATCCACTGGCCGTGGTCGCGGACCTGGGGGAGGCGATGCTCGCCGAGAGGGTCCATCCGCCATTCCAAAACGTTCCGCTCGACTACGACGGCCCCGTCCAAGTCGCCTTCATCCCGGCGTTGTGCTTCGGCGCGGATGTCGACGATCAGACCTCCCGCCGCCAGCACCGAGCTGAGCTGGGCTGGGTGCACCCGATGGACACGCCGTCGTGCCCGAGCGACTAAATCATCGGCTCGCGCTGTCATACGATTAGCAGTCCTTCGCGGTAGCTCTCGGTACGGACTCCGATCAGTCCCTTGCGATCGTTCCAGTCGAAATAAGTCATCGAGTGGAGGGCGGGAGAGTAAACGTGGACGCTGAGCGCCGGGCCCGGACCGACGTTGACGAAGTCGTGGACGTATCCCGGGCCGAAGAGGACATGCTCACCAATACCGATCGAGGCTGAGGTGGCGACCAAGCGTTGATCCCCGCCGGGACGGACGGAGGTCTCGCGCAGGGCCCCGGAAGCGACCACCACCGCCCCGGCGGAGTTGCCGTGGTCATGGAGCTCGATTGCACCACCCACCGGCCAGGCGACGACCCATGCCTCGAAGCGCTCGTCGACGGCAATGGTTCGCCAACACCGCTCGCATGGGTCGTCCATGCCCGGAAGCAACTTCGCCGAATGGGCGAACCGCTGAGCCGCCACCAATAGGTCGACGGGTGCGAGGACGTTTCGTCGTTTCCGCCGGCTGACGGACTCGGCGGTTCGCCAGATGGCGATGGTCATGGTTCCTCCGTTGGAGACGTCCAGATGCGGCGTAGCTGGGGAGCAATGCCCTTACATCGGATGGGCCAGGCGACACCGAGGGCCCCCCACTGGACGACGTGGCGTTGACCACCGAAGTGGCCAACGACGGCGCGCTGCGTTTCACGCTTCTGGCGGGGGACATCGAACCAGCCACGTCTCGACCAGAGGCAGAACTGGGGCATCCGTGCTAATCTATATGAAGTCGATGGATTTAGTCAAGAATCGTCAGGCGTGATGCAGGATCAGAAAGGGCAGAAGCGATGACACTGCCGGACTTCATTGTCATCGGTGCACCGAAGGCGGGCACCACCGCGCTCCACGCAGCACTGGCCCGTCATCCCCAGCTGTACCTCTCGACGATCAAGGAGCCAAAGTTTTTCTTGTGCGACGGCCCACCGCCGCGCGAGGGCGGACCAGGTGACGCGCACAGTTACCGCGAGTGGGTCTGGCGTCGCAACGACTACGAGCGACTGTTCGACGCTGCCCCCCCTGGGACCCTGCGAGGAGAGAGCACTCCGCTTTACCTGGCGGACTTCGAGGCCCACCGACGAATTCACGTGGCGATCCCACAAGCGAGATTGATCGCCATCCTTCGCGATCCCGTTGACCGCGCCTACTCGAACTGGTCCCATTTATGGGCCGACGGTCTCGAGCCCATCAGCGACTTCGTTGAGGCATGTGCCGAGGAGTCCCGGCGGACTCAAGCCGGATGGGCTCCATTCTGGAGGTATCTCGAAATCGGTACCTACGGAAAGCAGTTGCGTCATCTCGGGACGCTCTTCCCTCCCAACCAGATCCATTTGATCCGCTACAAATCACTGGTCGATGCGCCGCGCCAGACGCTTGATGGGATCTGTCGGTTCCTTGGCGTAAGCCAGGGGCTGCTCGACAATGCGCCGCCGATGAACCTGGGAGGCTACGTTCCGCCAACTATCTACACCCGGACCCTCCAGGCCATGTTCCGCGAAGGGGCATCCCTTGGGCAGCACTTCCCTCCACAATTTTGGCGCAAGGCGAGTCTGCCGCTCCAGTGGCTCATCCAGCGGGACCCTCGGCATCGTCCCGAGCTCTCGGAGGAGCACAGGGGAAAGCTGGTCGGGTACTACGCCGACGACATCAGGATCGTCGAGGACATAACCGGGTGGGACCTCAGCCAGTGGCTGACTTACCGCCAGGGCGGAACGTACTCAGTACGCAAGTCGTGGGCCCCGTCGAGGCGCCTCGTCTCGTAGTAGAGACGGAAGCCCCCATCTGCGAGTTCGATACAAGAGATGTATCGCAAGGACCACTCGGCGCCGGGACCGGTGCCCATAACCTCACCGTCAGCCTCCAGATGGTCCGGTCGATCGCCGACAGCGATCCCGGTGCGCTCCTCGGCGTTCTCCTCCTTGCTGGCCCGCCCGTCGTAGTAGGCCAGCCACTTTCCTCCGCGATAGAGGACGTCGGCAATTCGTGCTCCACGTTGGTCCCATCGTCCGTCGACACCGGCTAGGGCTGTGCTGCGAAGATCCCACCACAATCCATCTCGGCCGGTGCCGTAGGTTGTGCTCATACGGTCGGTGGCGTCGGGCTCGTCGAGCGGGTGACAACACAACCACAGATGCCAGCGCCCGTCGATCACCTTGACGACCGGATCTTTGACCGCCAGGGTGGCTCGATATCCCGCTAGGACCGTGCGGGCCGAATCGGCGGCGAAGTTCGCCGGTCCATCAGCGTCGATGGCGTCGACCCTCCAGTGGTCACTGTCCCGTGTTGCGCAACTCAGATAGATTCGCCAGGAACCATCGGGAAGAGCAACCAGCGCAGGCCGTTCCAAGGAGTCGCATTCGAACTCTTCTCGCTCGAGGACAGTGACTGTCTCGAAGGAGATGCCGTCGTTGGAGCGGGCGATCACATTCGCGTAGCCCCTACCGGCACGCCGCGGACGTCGAAGCCGGTAGGCGAGCCAGTAGGTTCCGTCTTCGGCAAGGACTGAACTTGGCCCGCCCGCCCAATAACCCGGCCCGTCGCCCGGGGCGGCGACAACGACCGTGGCGTTGTCCGGCGACGGAACCGGAAGTTTGTCGGCGCCCGAAACCATTCCTTTGCACACCCCCACTAGTGGCAGTCCACCACTGCGAGGAGGACACCGGGCCTAGAAACTGTATCGCCAAGTGTGCCGTCAAGGAGGAGAACGACCGAGCAAAGGGGGTCCCGTTAAGCCCGGTCCTGCACCGGTTGAGATGACAGGGATAAGCCCCCGCGAGCGGTGACCCCTGGGCGCGACCACTATCGCCGACCCATGATCTGTCGGCTCCGGTCAATGGACAGACCACGAGCGGACCACATTCCACTGGCAAGTGGTAGAGCGTGGAGGCCGGAGGCGTCGAAATCAACCAATCCTCTGAACAGCACTTTCATCCCAATCACGACTGACAACAGATCCGGACGGGTCGCTTTGCAAGCAGGGGGTCACAGGTTCGAGCCCCATCATCTCCACCCCATCATCTCCACCCCGTTGCCGGAATCACAACGTTTTCCCTGGTAGGTCGGGGTATTCGGCTTCGATTCGCCTGGCGCGTCTGGGACCCGACACTTCTAAGAGGAGACCGACTACATCCGCGGGGTGCCCCTGATCGCATCACTTTATGGGGCACCCCGACCACCCCGCGGCACTACGCGCCTTTGATCCTTGCCGTCGTCAAAGACGAAAGCGGGTCGCTGCCAGTCAAACTCGGCTTGCACTCAGCTTTCAGGGCGACGATGCTACCGACGGCGGTCATGTTGGTCCGTCTCGTATCGTGAGCAAGCGGGGATCGGCGGCGTCGGCAATTTACCTTTTTATCCTTCCCTGCTCAGTGAGAAAGGAAAACCATGAACAGGCAGATGAAGAAATGGCGAGCGGGTCGCTCAGTCATCGGGATATTGGCGTTGACGGCTTCAGCGGGGATCGGGGTGATTGGCCTTTCGACATCGGTGAGTTCGGCGGCCACCCCTAACCGCCACCTTGCAAGCAACGCTCGCAGGGCAGCTGGCTCTACCCACAACTGGCACAACAATCTGAATCGAAATACAAATGGATGGTGCCCAGTCACCAATCCGCCCAATTCACCTTGTGACGGTGCATCAGGCGACTACGGTACGATCGGCAACTATCCGATCCTCCGACGAAGATGCGTCCTGGGGCGGATACGCTGCGGGTGCCACGTTGACTGGTCAGAAAAAGTACGCACGTGTCACTGGCGGCCAGGATGGCGGCGTTCCTTCCCCCACCGGGTGCACCGTCCAGGACGGACGAGAGTTGCTCCGGGCCCTTACAACCTCTGGGGGCCAAAGAATCAGGGCAACGACACAACCTTCCCGAGTGGCGGATTCACGACGACGATCAAGATGTATGTGGACGCTGGCTGGGGGGACGCCAACACGGGCAACGTAGTCGACTGGGATACGGGGCTGCAGACCAGCGCGGCAGCCTATGAAGAGGACTTCGTCATTGATCTGTGCTCGACGGCTATCCGGCTGGGAAGTCACGCTGGGAAAATGGTTCTGGTGGCTGCGGCGCTAGCCCAGGCACACCCAACCCCGAGTATGTTGAACACCAGCGGTTGGTACACGTTGCAGATGAACTTCACCAATGGTGCGGGGACTGTCTACGTGACATACTCAGTGTTGTCCGATGGGAGCACCGGGCAAAACACCCCCAGCCAGGTCTGGTCCTACACGGAGAACACGGGTATTGCTACGGCTTCGTCGGGTGGCCCCCTGTACGGCTGGTTGCCGACCGAGGACGTCAGTGGCCTCCCACTCGCACAGGTACGTTTGGCAGTGAACTAACCCATTCACCAAGGACGGCTCCCACGCAAGCGGGTGACGCTGGAGTGGGAACTACAGGCTCCGTCCAGTGGTAAATGGGTCGTGACGGCAACGACCAGTCCGCCTCCCGGATCCCCGGGAGGCGGACTTGGTCGGCATGAGGGCATTGTGTCGTGGGGCCGGTTAGATCGCGAGATTCCCGCCCCTACTCCCGCCTGCCACGGGTCAGGTCAGATCACATGGGTCAGTGGGCCGACGACCACCCTTCAAGCGAGAGCTCGGTGCTCACAGAGCCGGGTAGGAATTGCCCTGGGTACCTCAAGGGTGCGCCGAGCGAGCCCGTGTTCTTCAAGTTCACAGCGCCGGCGAACCGCGGACACCGGCGACATCGGCTATAGCGCGACCGGCAACGCCACCGCTGTGCTCAAGACGATAAGGATGACCTGAGCCACCCTTCGACCGGCGATGGCCCCCGGTTCCGGTCGGGGTCTTTCGCGGGCGGATTCATAGGGCGCCCCACTCGTGAGATGCCGTTACACGGGTGCAGGCAACGACCGCGAGCACCGACGAGGCTGCGCCCCGAGGTTGCGCCCTCCGACTTCGCTGAAACCCAATGCGTCGGCAAGCGCTTCTGCGACGAATCGCCAGCGGGATTGGTCGACTTCGGCAGGGGTTCGAACATAGTCCCATTGCTTCCGTACCAACCTTGCGCCGAGCCGCTCGGCACCCGAATTTCGCCCCAGCTCAGACTTTCGTGCCGCATTTCCCCAGGTCAGCGAGCCAGGAGCGGTTCGAACAGAGTCCATTACCTCCACCACGTTGTCAGAATCACAACGTTTTCCCTGATCGATGGGTGACTCTGACTTCCGATCGCAAACCAAGACAAACGGTGATGTTCGAACCCCTGGAACGGCCAAGTCGTCTGGAGTGACTGTCGCCCGCCACGCTGATGGGACCACCCTTCCGTCAGTGTGAAGGGACCACCTCTCAGGAGATTCCAGCGTCGGCGAGTTGATGATGACGGTTGGCGAGGCATCGGTCAAGGGCGCCGTCGGCGGCGTGGTGCCCGAGGAGTCGTCCCGCCGACATCGAGGCCCGGCTTCTGACGGTGTCGATAGGAGCCGCCCTCCAAGATGAGCTCGTAGGCGGCCGACTGCAGGCGATCGATGGCCGACTGGGCGAGCAGGGCGTCTGTCATCTGCCCGATCCACTCGACCGGCTCCCGGTTGGAAGTGACGAGGGTGGAGGCTGTCCGGTGGCGCTCCACCACGAGCTCGTAGATGTCGGCCGTGTCCAGGGCATCAAAGGGCTGCAGGGCGAAGTCGTCCAAGATGAGCAGATCCACCCGCATGAGTTTTCGCATCTCGGCGTCGTGGCTGTTGTCGAGGCGACTGGCCCGCAGTCTCTTCAAGAGCACGTCGGTGCGGCAGAAGGTCACGCTGTAACGCCGGCGCACGGCCACGTGCCCGAGGGCAGAGGCCATGAAGGTCTTTCCCACCCCGACCGGGCCCATGATCATGACGTTGTGCCCCGCGTCGATAAAGCGCAGCGAGCACAGCTCGTCCCAGGTCTGGCGGTCGAAGGTGGCCTCGGTGGTCTCGTCCCAGTGCTCGAGGCACATGTCGGGATAGAGCCCTGCCGTGCGGGCCCGAAGCGCCGCCGAGCTGGTCTCTCGTCTGGTCACCTCGTCGGAGAGCACCAGCTCCAAGAACTCGGCGTGGCCCATGTTCCTCGACTTGGCCAGGGCCAGGCGCTCGGGGAGCGTGTCGAGGCAGCGGCCGAGCTTCACCTGGCGCAGCACCCCCTTCAACTCGGCAGAGACGGTGGGGGTCGGCGTGGTCATGCCACACCACCCGCTGTGCTGTCTTCTGCGGCCCGATCGACACCGTCTCCGGTGTCTGGGTCCCGGGATTTTGCTGGGGAAATGCGAAAGTCCTCGAGCGGTCGGACGAAGCGGCCCGTGAGCAAGGTGCCCTGCACCGGGGGCTGGCCGATGCCGGACTCCGTGGCGCGCTCGAGCATGCGACCGATGAGCGAGACGCTGTATGCCTCGGCCTCAGCCGCCTTGGCACACGCCTCGTTCACTCGCTCGGGCCCCCATTTCTTCACGAGCCCGAGCAGTGCGTAGACCTGGCGCATCTTGGTCCACGGCAGTGGATGATCGAGGATCACCGCCGCATAGGCGCCGATGGCCGGTCCGTGCTCCGCCGCCATGGACTGAAGGCGCTTCAAGTCCCTCAGTGCGTAGAGGCTCTTGTCGCTCGGCAGGTCCTCTGCGTGGGTGGAGCGGCCGCCGGGGGCCTGGCGGGGATGGATCTTCACGAGCTGTCCCCGGAAGAAGATCTTCACCAGTTGGCGGTCGGCCCGGACATCGACATGGCGGCCGATCAGGTTGCCGGGCACCGAGTAAAGAGCCTTGGCCACCTCGATGTGGTGGTCCCGGTGCACCTTCGGGGTGGCGTAGTGGGGCAGGTCATAGACGTCTGCCGGCGCCGAGGCGAGCTCGGGGGCCTCGACGGTGACAAAGTGCTCGGCCGGTCGGCACGCCGTGGTGCCGTGCACCCTGAGTCCTGCCGTCGTCGTGCACCAGCACTCGGCCCGGCGCTGGGCGTCGGTTCGGTCCACGAAGTGCTCGCCGGCGAAGAACGAGCGGCGCACATAGGGGACGGTGCGCTCCACCTTGGGCTTGTCCTTCGGATGGCGGACCCTGGTGGCGTCGATGAGGAACCCCCGGTCCTGGGCGTACTCGACGAAGGCTTGGTTGAGCCTCGGCTCGAGCGGGTTCGCCTTGTCGACGATGGGCGACATGTTGTCGGGGATGACACAGCGAAACACCCCGCCATAGAACCTCCATGCCGCCTCGAAGCCCTCTATGACATCGGCGATCCTCTGGGAGAAGCACAACCACACGAAGCTGTAGCGGCTCACACAGGGCGTGAAGATGAGCGCATGGCACACCCGGCGCCGGTTGGTCTCGGAGTCGAACAGCAGTCCCATGCGGCCGAAGTCGACCTGCAGCTCGTCTCCGGGCTTCCCATCGGCCACCCGGACCGTCGTCCCTTGGCCCCGCCGTGGTCCACACAACTTGACGCAGAAGCGCTCCAAGGTCCGGACCGGCACCACCACCCCCTGGCGGGCGAGGAGGCTATGGACCTTCACCACAGTCAGGTCCTCGTCGTCGAGCCAGGCCCGGATCTTCTCGGTGTGGGGCTCCAGCGCTCGCCAGGCAGCGCCGTGGCCATCGGTGCGATGCGGCCGCACCTTCTCCACCACCAGAGCCAGAAAGACGTCGTTGAGCTGGTCCTCTCCGCCCTGGCGGTCCAGGCCCGTGTCGATGGCCGCGTCGACGTAGCGCCGGACCGTCTTGCGATCGATCCCTGCCAGGCGCTCAACTGAGCGCAGTCCCTCACCGGCCAGCCACAGCCGGAGCACCTCTCGCACCTCGAACACCCGCACCTCCCGGAAGGACATCGCCGCTCCTTGGTCCGTTGACCGATGGCGGCGAGTGCACCGGCTGGCGGGCCGGCGCTGGTGGACCCCCCAGGGGGTGGTCCCATTACTGGCGGAAGGGTGGTCCCATGCTGCTGTCGGAACTCAAGTGAAGATGGTCCCATGCTGGTGGCGGGCGACATGACTGCGACTCAGCACTTGAAGAAGCGAATTGGGCTTCCTCCGGTTTGACGGACATCCACCATCAGGCGCGAAGCGCCGGAAAGGATGCCCATCATGGAGACCATGGAACGGAAGAAGTCCCGTCCCCGTCGGTCGTTCACCCCGGAGTTCAAGGCTGAGATCGTCGAGCGTTGCCGAGTCGGCGACCGTTCGATCGGCCAGGTGGCGCGGGACTTCGACCTGACGGAGACGGCAGTCCGCAAATGGGTCGAACAGGCCCGGATCGACGCCGGTGAGATCGACGGTCTGACCACCGAAGAGCGCCAGGAGCTGTCCCGGCTTCGGCGGGAGAACCAGCGCCTGCAGGCCGACGTCGATCTGCTCAAGCGAGCAACAGCTTTCTTCGCAAAGGAGACCCGGTGAAGATGGACCCCCTCATCGAGGCGGAGGAAGTCGCAGGTCACAGCATCCAGCACTGCTGTGACCTGTTCGAGGTCTCCCGAGCCGCCTATTACCAGCGCCGGAGGGGCGTCCCCTCGCCGCGATCGGTCACCGACGCCGAGCTGACCGAGAAGATCACCGCCATCCACACCGAGTCCAAGGGCACCTATGGCTCCCCCCGGATCCACCGGGAGCTCGGTCACCGAGGGGTGGTCTGCGGGAGGAGGAGGGTCACCCGCCTCATGCGGGTGGCCGGCCTTGAGGGACGATGCAAGAAACGGTGGCGGACGACGACCATTGCCGATCCCGACGCCGAAGCGGCGAAGGACCTCATCCAACGCCACTTCGGACCGTGCCAGGAGTTCGACCGCAGATACGTGGGCGACATCACTTACGTGGCCACCTGGGAGGGCTGGGCCTACCTGGCCACGGTCATCGACCTGGCCAGCCGCAGGGTGGTGGGCTGGGCCCTTGCCGACCACATGCGCACCGAGCTCGTCGAAGAAGCGCTGTCCATGGCCTTCACCACCCGAGTGCCAGAGCGAGGACTCATTTTTCACAGCGACCGAGGCTGTCAATACAGCAGCAAGAACTTCGCCGAGCTCGCCCGACGAAACGGCGTGGTGCTGTCGGTCGGCAGGAAGGGCGAATGCTGGGACAACGCGGTGGCCGAGTCCTTCTTTGCCACCATCAAACGCGAGCTCATCGACACCCAGGCCTGGCCGACGAGAACCGGCCTTCGTCGTGCCGTCTTCGAGTACATCGAGGGCTGGTACAACACTCGGCGGCTGCATTCGACATTGGGCCATCTCAGCCCGAAGCAATACGAAGCGCTTCATCACAACGCCGACCGTCAGGCGGCATGATCAGCACAACCAATTTGTCCGTCGAACCGGATCAAGCCCAAATCGACGTCATCAGCGGATCACTCGTGTAACAACACATATGGGCGAGTGGACAAGTGTGCCGATGTGAATGGCGGTTCAAATAGCCTTAGCTGTGATCCACCCGAACTGGGACGTGATCCGGATGCCGACATCTCGATCACAGAGCGGCGAAATGACCTCGCTCAAGGTCTCACAGAACTCGGCATATCCGACTGCTTCGATCGCCGGGACTGACGGTCCAGCCGCAGCCAAAGCGCGGACGGCCGTTGTGGTATCAGGCCACTCATTCACGACGTCGACCGCTCCCCTCTCGACGGGTGCGAAGCCTGTCGTTGCCAGCATGTCCTCTATGACGCCCGGGCGACCCGTGTCACCCTGTTCCATGCTGGCCGCTCCATGGGTGGGAGGGGACAGCTCGATGACCTTCAAGAAGTACGGCATCAGACCAAGTCGCTCATACTCTCCCCAAAACGTAAGTCCTAACCGACCATCGGAAACGAGCACCCGGTGGGCCTCACAGAGGGCACCTTGACATCCCTTCCAGATGCCATTGAAGCTGGTTGCAACGTCAAAGGTGTCATCTGCAAAAGGCAGGGCAAACATGTCACCGACCCGGAAGTCCCCATTCGGCGTTCTCACTCGCGCGATCGCAACCAACGCTTCCGCTGCGTCCAAACCTGTGACGAGGGCACTTCTGCTGGACGCCAGCTGGGCAGCGAACCCTGACCCACAGGCGATGTCGAGGAGATGCACGCCGTCACCCACATCCAAGCGATCGAACAACAACTGGTTCGCCGGTCGAGCGTAGGGCTCCACGAGATATGCCCACTCTGCGGCGCGCTGTCCCCAACCACGCCCTGCTTTGGCCCAATCCACCTGGTCCCCCAATCTGCAAGCGACCGTCCAGCGCACGTCGAATCGCACCATGACCAGCGTGTGATGCCAAATGTAACGATAAGGCTTCGTCCACTTTACCCACGTGGGCATCGAACTCCTGGGGGAAGAAAGTGACCCAGCAGACCATCGGTTGACCAGGAGCCCCCTGGATTCGTTAGCCTCCGAGTAGTGGCAGAACTGCCCGCGACCCGATATGCCACCACCACCGACGGCCTGCAAATCGCGTACGAAGTGGAGGGATCCGGCTCGCTTGACCTCATCGAGCTGACCAACGGCACGCTGTTCTCGGTCGACTCCACCGCCGAGCAGCCCCGCTGGCAGGCATACGTCGACCGTCTGGCATCATTCTCACGGCTGATCCGATTTGATCTGAGGGGTATCGGGCTTTCGGATCCGTTGGGCTCGTCTGATCCCCCTACTGTTGAGCAGTGGGCGAGGGATGCTCTTGCGGTGCTGGATGCTGAAATGGTGAGCCACCCGGCAGTTCTTGGCGTCAGTTTCGGTGGGCTCGCTGCCCTCTTGCTGGCGGCCTCCCATCCGGAGCGGATCCGCGCTCTTGTCTTGGTGAACAGCTTCTCCTGCCTTACCCGTAGCGATGACTACCCCTCCGGGGTGCCCGCGTCATTACTGGAGGGATTCTTCGAAGCGATCCTCGACCCTGGAGCTGCCTCGGAAGACGGCGATCTTGGACTCATGGCTCCAAGCATGGTCTCCGATGCGGGTTTCGCAACCTGGTGGCGCCGAGCGGGCCACCGGGGGGCGAGCCCGGCGACAGCCCGGGCGGTATGGCGAGCATCGCAGACTGACCTCCGATCCGTTCTCGCCACGCTGCAACTGCCAACACTCGTAGTCCATGCCCGTGACAACCAATTCTGTCGAGTTGGTAACGGCCGCTATCTTGCCGCCCACATTTCCGGTGCCCAATACGTGGAGATCGACTCTGCCGACCACGTTCCGTGGGCAAGTGATGCGGACTTCGTTGGCGTGATAGAGGAGTTCCTAACGGGGACGCGCCAGGTGGCACCGAACGATCGGCTGCTCGCCACGGTGCTCTTCTCCGACATTGTGGGCTCGACCGAGCAGGCGTCGGCACTCGGCGATCGCACCTGGGGAGAGCGCCTCGAACATCACGACCGGGCAATCGATCGACAGTTAGGGCGATTCGGTGGACATCTCGTGAAAAGGACCGGTGATGGAGTACTTGTCACATTCGATTCCCCCGCCCGGGCAGTGCAATGTGCAACGGCAATCCGAGATGCAGTTCGTCAGCTCGGTCTGGACGTCCGTGTTGGGCTCCACGCTGGAGAGATCGAGCGCCGCAACGACGATGTAGCGGGCATCGCCGTCCACCTCGCCCAACGTGTTCAAGGTTTGGCGTCCCCCGGAGAGGTCCTGGTATCCCGGACGGTGGTCGACCTCGTCGTCGGGTCAGACCTCCAGTTCAAAGACCGTGGCGAACACGAGCTACGAGGCATGCCTGGCAAATGGCGTCTCTTCGCCGTCTCAGGATAAAAGGCGTCCTAAATGAGTCGGTGCCGGGTGGACCGGGGTGCCCCCGTCCGCCGGTAGGCGGGGCGGACGGCCCTTCGATATCCAGGAAAGTCGAACATAGTCCCATCACCTCCACTCGTTGTCAGAATCACAACGTTTTCCCTCGTGGATGGGGAGATTTCACTTCCGTTCGTCAACCAAAGTCTTGATGGATGTTCGAACCCCCGGGACTAACTCAATCGCACGGCGTGACTGCGATCCCACACTCAGCCTGAACGGATGAGCGCACGCCGCGGGTGCCCCACTCGGCACCTCATGGATACCCCCGAGGCGGCGTCTTGGTTTCGCCTCCTACTGCGTTGCTCGGGCGCACATCCGAGTCAGCAGTTGGTGCGTCCGCAACCCTGTGGGTGCATCACTCGTCGAGAGAGGCGATGCCGAGGACCTGCCGACCGCCGGCGTTTGTAAATGACGCTCACCGCCCTCTCCACACCGGTAATCGCTTCTCAATGAACGCGTTGAGCCCTTCAGTAACGTCTTCAGTGTTGAGCAAGCGACGTCCGATCCGAGCCTCGATCTCGTAGGCTCCGGAGAGCCCGTTCGGTGCCGAAAGACCACGCAGCACGGCCTCCTTGGTTGCCTGCACGGCGAGTGGCGCGTTCGCGGCGATCTCTCGAGCCCAACTGGCTGCTCGATCGTGGAGCTCGCCTTCAGGGACCACCTCGTTGAGGAGACCGAGCTCGAGGGCCCGTTCCGCGCTCGACTAGGCGGCCAGTGAGAAGCAGCTCCATTGCGGCGGGCCAGCCGATCTGTCGGGGGAGGCGGGCGGTCGTGCCACCGTCAGCGATCAAACCGCGCTTGGGCTCTGGAAGACCGAATGTCGCGTTCGGCGTGGCGAGGCGAATGTCGGTTCCCCCGAGCAGGTCCATCCCGCCTGCCAGGCACGGCCCGTCGACGGCAGCGATGATCGGCTTGTAGATCTCAAGAGTGAGGAGCAGCCCGTCGGTCCCCACCGACATCGGGATGCCCTGGTGTTCAGTGCGGCCCTCTGCAGCCAGACGCTGGGCGAGGGGGATGAAGTCTCGAAGGTCTGCACCAGAGCAGAAGGAGCCCGGCACACCGGTGACGATGGCCACCCACGCGTCAGGATCGGCATTGAACCGCTTCCAGGCTGCTGCCAGTTCGGCAAAGTGGAACAGGTCGAGCGCATTCCGCCTGTGGGGACGATCGATAGCAATCCGGACGATGTGACGGTCGTCGAGCTCGTAGTGTACGGACACCGCAACAGTATGCAGTCTCAGCAGCACCCCTCCTCTGACCCTACTCGAGTTGCGGTATTTCGATACGGTGCGTATCCAGAACGCTTGCCGCTCATCAGTGGAGGGACATGGGGCCATATCGCGTCGTGCAGTGGGCGACGGTCTAGGTCGACCAATGTCCACTCGCCGCCATGATCAAGCATCCCGAGGTCGCGCTTGTCGGCGTGCACGGCCACGCCGAGGAGAAAGTCGGAATCGATGCCGGGCGGCTTTCCGGTGTGCCGATACCGGCGTCCGACGCGACGAACATCGACGCACGTTTCTCCGCCCGTCGGGCCTGTGTGGCGTTCATGAGTGCGAGGAGTGGTTGCTCTGGCGCATTCCGCTGAAGCTCCTGGACGGCTGGGCACCACGCGACGAGTTGTTCCAGTCCACTGTGCCGGTTCACCGTAAGGATCGGATGTGACGAACTCGGGACCTGTTGCCAGAGTGCGGGTCAAGCCGTCAGATGTGGAGATCGAGGTGCGGGAGGGTGAGCCCCTGATGCGAGCTGCCGAGAGACTTGGTTACCACTGGCCCACTCTCTGCCATGGACAGGCGGAATGTACAGCGTGTTGGATTGAGGTCGACGAACCCGGTGCCTTCAAGAGCCCCACGTCGGTCGAACTCGACGGACTGAGGCTTTTCGAGGGGCGGTCGTATTACTCGGGTAGGAACATCCGGCTGGCCTGCCAGGCCCGTCCGGTCTGCGACACGGTCGTCACCAAGCGCGGCGTCCGGCCTGTGTCATGACCGCTTTTCGATCGCCACTCCCGCGATCGCCTGGTCGACGACCTTGCGTACGTAGGCGGAAGTGATTGGCTTACCGAGCAGGTACGCCCGATCGAAGAGGGCGCCGGCGATCATCTCCACCGTCACCTTGACGTCGACGCCGCGACGCAGCTCTCCACGTTTTTGTGCCTGCCGGAAGGCTTTGATCGCGCCCGACCGTCGAGAGAGAACGTGGTCTGCGACGAAGGCTCGCATCTGCAGGTCGTGTGCAGCCGCAGCGATGAAAGTCGGAGCGAGTAGCCCGACTGGGTCGTCGCCGTACGACTGCTCGGCCAGCGGCTCGAAGACGGTGAGGAGGTCCTTGCGGAGGTCGCCAGTATCCGCCGGTTCGATCACGTCCACGAGCTGATCGGCGAGGAAATAGAGAATGGCCGTCTTGTTGGGCCATCGCCGGTAGATGGTGGCCTTGCTGACGCCGGAGCGGGCAGCGATGGCTTCCACGGTCGTGGCGTCCAGGCCCTTCTCTACGATCTCGGCGACCGACGCATCCACGACCGCGGTCTCGATGCCTGTATCGCGGGGCCGGCCGCGGTCTCTCGGTCCCACGTCGGTCAGTAGGGCAAGACAAGTGTTGGCTTCACGGGTTGCGCTCTTCAGGCCGAGAGGTACTGGTCGAGCACTCGGTGGTGGTGGATCAGATTGGCCTCCTGCACCGGGTTCAGCATCGCCCCGCGGAAGCCTCGGGACTTCATGCCCTTAGTGGCCCCCACGAGATTCCCGAAGTCCTGGTTGTTGATGAGACCCCAGTCCTTCACAGTCCAGTCCTCGTAGAACTTGCGCTCGATCGGCTTCCGTTCCGCGTCCGGCGGAACCCATTCGAGGGCCCAGAAGTCCAGCAGCGTGCTGTCGGGGTCCAGGCCGTTCGGCCTAGCGCGGTAGAGGGTGGCATTGCCATGCGTGATGGGCCCGAGGAGATTGGGAAAGAGGTGGATGGTCCCTGACCCGCGAAGGTCCTTGTCGGTCAGGCCCTCAACGTCGATCCCGCGGCGGCGCATGGCGTTCAGGCGGAGCTCATCGAACACTTTTCCGACCGACTTCCCCGGGGGAGGGCCGTTCTTCTTCAGGTCCTCGAGGACGGATTGGTCCTCCCGCGGAAAAAGGCCCGCGACGGCGTCGACCCGCTCGGCGAGCAGTTCGGCTGGGTCGATGTCCTCCCGCCTAATGCCGAGCCGCGGGCTCGGCCCGGCCTCGCGCTGACGCTCCTCTGGCACGTAGTAGCAGCTGTGTTGTCCGAGCTGTTCGTAGCTGAACAGGGTGTCGTTGAACCATGTCAGCATCTGCGGGTGGAGGGCCTGAGGGTGGTAGCCCTCGTTGAAGGCGTCGACTGCCGTTTTCCAGTTGCACTCGAAGACGATC
Organism: uncultured Acidimicrobiaceae bacterium; assembly: GCA_963756195.1. Lineage (GTDB taxonomy): Bacteria > Actinomycetota > Acidimicrobiia > Acidimicrobiales > RAAP-2 > CAVSNH01. Next base: position 82,248 of record CAVWMT010000013.1, on the reverse strand, counting down.
GTCCGGTACGAGCGAAACCGCAGATTCTGAAACCGGTAGGTTGCGAACCGCTCTGGAATGGTGCCGAGGAACGAATCGAAAGGTTCCCCGTTCGGGTCCATGTTGATGAACACGAACCCGCCCCACCGGCCGACCTGCAGATCGGCGAGGCAGACCAGATCGTCGGTCATCGTCTTGGGGAAGTCGTGTCGATCGACCACCTCCGAGATGTCACCTTCGAAGCTCCAGCGCCACCCGTGGTAGGGGCAGCGGATCTGGGACGCGGCGAAGCTGCCCACTCCTGATGCCAGTCGCGTGCCGCGATGCGGACAGGCGTTGAAGAAGGCCCTTATGTCGTGAACATCGCTGCGCATTACGAGGATCGACTGGTCGCCGATGGTGTACTCGAGGAAGTCGCCCGGGTTGGGAATCTCCTCCTCGCGGCAAGCCACCTGCCACACATGAGGCCACAGGTACTCCATCTCGAGATCGAAGAACTCCCGAGAGGTGTAGCGGGTGCCGGGGACGACCACCATCCCTGCGGATTGTCGCAATGCATGTCGTCCGTCGGTCATGACCATCGGTTCATTGCCTCTCTCGGACCGTGAGGCCTCGCCGTCCGCATGCCCGTTCCGGGGCGTGCACTCGCGGAGAATATTGAGTCGGACCGTATCACAGCGACTGAAGACGCTTCGCGTGAGACCGTCCGACTCGATACTGTTGGCGGCGTGCCTGGCGGCCCGCTCAACTCGCTTGCCGGTGTCCGGGTGCTGGACCTCTCGGACGATCTCGCAGGCTCCTATTGCGCCAAGCTGTTCACCGATGCCGGCGCCGAGGTCGTCAAGGTCGAGCCCGCGGCGGGTCACCCCCTCCGCAGGTGGTCGCGGTCGAACTCGGTGGGTCGTGACGGCGAACCCGATGGTGTGCTCTTCCGGTTTCTCTCCGCTGGGCAACGCAGCGTCGTCGCCGACCTCGACGAGCCTGCAGGATCGGCTCGCGTACGTGAACTCCTCGCGACGAGCGATTTCGCCGTTACAAACGCATCGGCGGAGCAGCTGACAGCACGGCAGCTGCGTTTCACCGACATCGGCGAGATCAACGACGAGCTTGTTGCCGTCTCCATCACCCCGTTCGGCCTCACCGGCCCGCGCTGCGGTCGGAGCACCAACGACTTCCTCCTGCAGGCCCTGTCTGGCTCGTTGCACAATCACGGAACCCCGGATCGCGAGCCGCTCGCTGTCGGTGGCGGGCTTGGTGAGTGGATCGCCGGCGTCTACGGCGCTGCCGGCGCTCTCGCCGCACGTGCACGGACGGTGCAGACGGGCGAGGGCGAGTTGGTCGACGTATCGACGCTGGAAGCCTTCGCCGTCACGCTCGTCTGCTACCCATCGGTGACGGCCTCGTTCCCGGGTGGCGTTCGCCGACGGGCGACCTATCGAATGCAGCCCGACATCGAGCGATGCAAAGACGGCTTCGTCGGGCTGACAACCCTGACCGTACAGCAATGGCAGGACTTCCTGGCGATGATCGACCGCCAGGACCTCATGGACCGCGCCGATCTCAGCAGCCCACGGTCGCGCATCGCTCGTGCATCGGAGCTTCACGACATCATCAGCACCTGGACTGAGCAACACGAAGTTGCTGAGGTCGTCGAGCAGGCTGCGATGTTCCGGATCCCCGCCGCTCCCGTCCTCGACGGCGCCAGCTTGCCGCAGTTCGGCCAGTTCACCGGTGGCCGCCTCTTTGAGCCCAACCCTCGCGGCGGATTCGCGCACCCGCGTCCACCGTTCCTGAGTTCCGCCACCGAGCCCCGACCAGCGGCTGCCGCACCCAGCATCGATGAGCACGCGCCACTCCCGTTCGCGTCTGATCGCTCGGCACCTTCACCGCAACGACCACGACAGGAGGCGGGCCTGCCGTTGGAGGGCATCCGCGTACTCGACGTTACGGCGTTCTGGGCGGGTCCAGCCGCAACCCAATACCTTGCAACTCTCGGTGCAGACGTCATCAAGGTCGAGTCGATCCAGCGTCCCGACGCCATCAGATTCAACGTCACCGTATCGCCGACGACAGAGCAATGGTGGGAGCAGGGATATCTGTTCCACTCGGCCAACCTCAACAAACGAGGGATCACACTGAACCTCGGTGATGATCGGGGTCGCGGGCTGTTCCTGGCGCTGACCGCTCATGCAGATGTCGTCGTCGAAAACTTCACACCACGCGTGATGGAGAATTTCAAGCTGACCTACGACGCCATCCGGGAAGTTCGCCCCGACATCGTGATGGTCCGCATGCCTGGCTGGGGCCTCAGCGGACCGTGGCGCGACCGGCCCGGCTTCGCGACGACGATGGAGCAGGCCTCCGGCATGGCCTTCGTCACCGGATACGAAGATGGCTCACCCATGGCGCCGGGCCTCTGCGATCCACTCGCGGGCATCCACGTGGCGTTCGCCGTTCTTGCCGCGCTTGAGGAGCGCCGCCGGACCGGTCGTGGCCAGCACATCGAAGTGCCGATGATCGATCTGGCCGTGAATGTCGCAGCCGAACAAATCCTCGAGTTCGAGGCCTACGGCGAGTTGATGACCCGTCGGGGAAACCGCGGGCTTCACGCCGCACCCCAGGGCGTATACGCATGCGCCGGAGCTCACGAATGGCTCGCCCTTTCGGTGGCCACCGAGGACCAGTGGAAGGCGCTATGCGAGGTCATTGGCGCTTCCGCATGGCTTGACGCCCCCGAGCTCGCGACAGTGGAGCACCGTCTGGCGGCACACGACAAGCTGGACGATGAGATCGGCGCGTGGTGCGCTCGCCGACCCCTGGCCGTCGCCGTTGCTGCGCTCGGGAATGCCGGGTCTGAGCCTGTCGTCGCCGCCTACGCGATCGATCAGGACGAGCAGATGCAGGCGCGGGAGTTCTGGGAACCGGTCGACCACCCCGTCGTGGGCGAACATCGCTATCCCGGGTGGCCAATGCGTCTCTCTGGTGGTCCCCAGCGCTGGTACCGATCGCCGGCACCGTTGCTCGGGCAGCACAACGAAGAAGTACTCACCCAATTGCTCGGTCTCAATGGCGACGACCTCGCCGAGCTGCGTGAAGCCGGCGTGATTGGCGAACGCCCGCTCGGCCTGTGATTGCGCTGCAGCCGCCTTGAGAGAAGAAAGGAACGCGGCTCAGCGTGGAGCCGACATCATCGAAAGCGTTGGGAGCCGAACCCGAACTTCCGTGCACTTAACCTGAGAAATGGTCGTCTCGGAGACGGGTCCACGATGCCCCGCTCTTCCTACTGGAGTGGAAGGGCTTATCCCGCCCCTAATGGAGCGTTGCTATGCGCTGCCGCGTCAGCGACCCGTCTGCGCCGAACTCAAGATTTCGAACTCGATCGAGGGCTCACGTCGAAGTGATAGGTGACGCCACCTGTTGCGCTAAAGGGAAAGAAGGTAGCGCCGCGTCAGCGTGGTGAAGGAGCGTTGGGACTGTCGTGATTTTCCGAATCCCGCAAATCGAACGGTGACCACCGCGCCCGATTTGGGCACGGGCACCGAGATCGTCCCATTGGTTCCTAGCGGGGCGCTCACGAGCAGCGCGAGGCGGCCGGTTACATCGTCCTGCGCCCAGCGTACGGCGATCGTTCCCATCGGCGTGGGGACGTCGCCCTCCACCCAAGAAAGCGAGCCTGGGTGAGGTTGCACAAGCCACGTTCGGTAGCCGGCGCTTGAGGGTTGGACTCCTAGGACGTAGGCGGACAGGTCGGCAGTGGCTCCGCTCGCCCAGCCGTGGGCCAGGCTGGTGAATGAGCCGAATCCGGGATCACCGTTGGCTCCAACGAGCTCCCAGTCGGCCCCGGTGAAGTCGGGACCCGGAGCGATCATGTGTCCCCAGGTCGTCTGCAATATCGACATAGCTGGCCCGGTGTCGCCAGCGGCAAAGCTGGCTTGCACTTCTTGATCGGTGACGTACGGGCTCACTGCGACTCGATACCCAGAGTTGGCGCTGTAGGGCAATGGCCCGAACTTGTTCGAAGGCAGAGCCTTGTACAACGCATGCAAGATTGCCACGTCGTGTCCTGCCGGAGCAACGCCGTAGACCACCGCGAGGGAGTTGGCGTCCTGGGCTATAGCGGCAGGCTTGAGGTTCGAAACAACGTACAGCCCCTCTAGGGGAGTCAAACAGGTACCGGTTGATCGCCGATCGAAGAAGCTCACTTCTTCTGGCTGAAGGTCACAGCTTGGGTGTGCATTCCAAGAGCGTTCGCTAGTACTGATGCGTCCTTCAGCGTCTCGTAGTAGATGTCGTTGTATGCCGTGACTTCACCGGATTTCGCTCCGTCGTAGTAGTCCCAGTCGCTCCCGTCGCTGGCGTCGGTGGCCAACAGTCCGCGGCTGTCCACCAATGACTGGTCATAGCCAAGTTCCCGCGACAATCATCGGCCATTCAGTTCGCACGAAGGCCAGATCACCCGTGTAGAGGTAGTAAGTGGCGATGTTGTCCACCTCCTCCATGGAGTAGGAGGCCGAGTAGGCGTCCTCATCGTCGGGGAAGGTGCCGAGGGCCGAGGTGGGTGAAACCTGCCCGGCGGACTCGCCGTCGGCGCCCTGATAGCTACCAAGTAGTCGGAGAGACTCCACGAACGTATGCATCGGCATCTGTGGTGTAGAAGTCGACGGCGGCCGACACACCGAGATCTCCGCTCCAGTCCTCTCGGTCCCTCTTGGCGCCGTCCAGGATGATAGGAAGCGGATCGGGAGTCCCGAGGTCGGAGCCGGTGAAGTCTGCCAGTACCGTGGATCGGGACAGCTTGTTGGCAAAGAGAGTGGCACCGGCCGGAGTGGTGATGTCCAAGTCCTTGACGTTTGCCTCGGTTCCCAGAAACAGGAATCCGATGGAGCCGGAGCGGTAGACGGGAGTCTCCCGCCGAAAGGGAGTCGGTATTGAAGCGGGACACTTCGTGGCCGTCGATCGACGTCGTGATCTCCGTGTTCGAGACGGCGGTCTGGACTCGGTACCACGTTCCCGGGCTGATGGGCCGGGAAAGGGCAACGGTCGAGATTGCGGTGGCCGAATTCGGACCCAGTGCAATTTCACGCAGCGTGCCTGAAGAACCCGCCGGGTTCGGCTGAGCCGTCCAAAAGGAAGAGGTAGCCCTTCGACGCCGACTGCGCACGCACAAGCCACCCGACCTCTTGCTCCGTGGATTGGGAGTCGAACGACATCGTGTAGTTCGTCCAGTTGCTTCCGTTTCGGAGCAGGGCAACCGCATACCCCCGTTGCCGTTGAGCACACCATTGATGATGTTCCACGGGCCGGGAACAGCGTCTGCCGGCAACTCGTCCAGTTGCAACGTATAGGCACCATCGAACCAAATTCGGTTGAGCTGGCTCGAACTAGAATCGAACCATCCCTTGTAGTCCTTGGCAGTGGCGCGCACCGCGGTGAATCGAATGCCGATGGACGAGAGGGTCACGGTGCCTGGTGAGATGAGGGAGATCCGCTCGAAACGTTCGCCCCCTTGGATGAGATCGGTGCTGAGTTTGCCGGGAGAACTCACGATCAGGTTGTCCGCTCGTGAGGAGTCCCCTGCATCCGAAAGGCTGGGGGAATTATCGCCTTGGGGTCCCAAGTAGTTCAGCCCCTCGCTGTAGGAGGCACGCAGCACCGGCGACTTGGATTCCGAGCGCACGACAAAGTAAGGAACCCCGCCGATATCCTTGCCGTAGTCGACGACTACTGTCGGTTTGGGGCCACCCGCGATCATCTTGAGCACGGTGGCGCCACCCTGCCCGGGGTCAGTGAGCGCATTTGCGCCCACAACTGAACCGGAGGTGCTCACGATCTGCGTTGGATCGACGTCGCTGGTCTTCGGAGCTTCCACGTAGCTCTGCCAGTCTGCGTGTGCCGGCCATTGTGGAAACAGAGAACGAGGCGTCGCCGCACCGGCAGAGACGCAGCCCGACGCCACCAGGGAAGCCGAGATCAGGACAAAGGCCCAAGTTGATCGCATCGCGGTGTGAAGCGATCTCCGAAGTCGGGTTATGTCATCCCCACTCCTTCCGCCGAGCTGGTGAGGGTGTTGACCCGCACTCACCTGCCCCATGCGGGACCAGAGTGACCATTGGGGAGTCCGACGAGCGAGCCGATGGCAATGGCCGCTTCGCTCGCAGGCAGTGATCCACAGTGACCGCTTCCAATCCCGTTACCTCAGACCAACCAGCCGAGCCTTTACCGAGCAAGATTGACACGGAACGGTGGAAGACCTGCGGCTGAACTGTCTCGGCGAACCGGCGGTCGGGGCACCCTGGGCCGGCGTGCTGAGGACTATCTAGAAACTGCCATTGCCACATGTGGGAGGGCAAGGATCCGCTCTAGGGGTTCGCCAGCCTCTTGTCCAAGCGATCGGCGAGCGAAAGAAGCGAGAGCCTCTTCGTGGGCCACATAGGCCTCAGCGATCTGGCGCTCAAAGTCATCGGGGGCGAGCTCAACCAGTTGCCGGTACTTGCCGAGGAACTCGACAGTAATTGGGACGATCCCGGCCATGAAGTCCTCCCACGGCAATCCGGCGACGGCGCTTGCCGTCTCGAAGGCGGCAGCCACGGTCGCCTCGGTGTCGCCACGTTCGATCCCCCGCCGCTCAAACACGGGTTCAGCCAATTCTTTGGTGGTGCGTTCGAGGAGCGTGAGTACCTGCAATTGGTGAAGGCGCTCGGGATTCTTCTCGCGCTCGGCCAGCCAACCGAAGACGGTTTCACCGAGCACCTCTCCCTGATAGGACTCCATCCACAACTCTGGCGCGCTCATGATCGCACTTTAAGACGTCTTGGGGCCCCGTGCTACCGAAGCAATCAACTCTTCATTCTTGCAGTCGAGTTCGCTGCCCTTGCCACGGATTACGTGACAAAGTTCACTCCCGTATCGACCCTTTCCCGACGTGCCTATGGAGACTGGTGGCAGACGCCACGGTCGATTCGTAGCGTTCAGAGATCATTGGCGGGTTGCGCCCGGCCAGTGCCAGCCGGACCGTTTGCTCCGGGTGGTTTGGGACCTGCTCTCGTTAGGAAGCCGAGCTCCAAGCCCCTTCGCTGTTGACAATCGATCCAGACCCCGGAACCGCCACAGACAGCTGCACCTGGTCAACCGATGGTGGCGACCATGGCACCTTTCAGCGCTCGAACCCTGGCCTCTATGTCCATGGCATGGCGGCGCGTTCATTCCAATAGATCTCGGGATCGAGAGCGATGGAGGCCAGGCGATCAGCGCTCAACGGGATTCCTTCTGCGAGCGCGACCAGGTTCGAGCGAAGCTGAGACACCGTTGCCGCCCCGGAGAGCACCACATCCGCCCAGGGTTGAGCCAGGACGACCGACAAGGCGGTTGCATCGGGTCGCATCCCGAGCAGTGCCGTCGTCGGCCCCGGCACGGCGAGGCGCCCGTTGGCCAGTGCCTCCTTGACGATCACCGTCCATCCCGCCACCTTTGCCTCCGCCAACGCCGGGCCGGCCGACACCTCGAGCAGATTCCAGGTGGCTTGTACGGCGGAGAAGAGGGGGGAGCCATCGACCTCGATCTCGAGTGCCCGGCGAAGGGTTTCTCCTTGTCTCGGCCCGCTGAGACTGAGCCCCACGGGCACTTCGAGCTCAGCCAACTTGCGGTGGACGTGGTCGTCGTCGAGGATGCCCGACTCCAAGGTGGCGGAATGCACCTGGTACAGCCTTAACCAGGGTCCCAGTAGCGCCTCGGTTTCTGGCCATTGGCGAGCCAAGGCTCGGGCGGAGTGATCCTTGACCTCCGGGACGTCGGCCTCCACCTTCCAGTCGGCGGTATAGGTGTATCCCCACTTCGAAGAAACCGTTACCCGCCCCGGCTGGATACCACGTCTGGTGAGCCATCGGGAGAGGAACTGCTCGGCTCGCCCGTAAGAGCGAGCTGCATCGAACCACCGAATCCCGTTTTCCCAGGCCGCGTCGCAGACGTGATTACAGCGCTCCTGGAGTGCATCTACCGACCGATCTGTGCCGAAGGCGAGACCGTGATCAACCGTCAAGTACCCAGGCCGCCCCAACGCCGCCAGCCCCAGACCCATGACAGCCATGGCACAGTCTCGCTGCTCGAGACTCGATCGACGAGCCCACGGCGGACTGCCAGTCGACGGGCCGGGATCCCGACTGCCATGGCCACGGAGTCGCCTGTCCGCCCAGTACGTGGGTCCTCAGCGCGCGGCCTCGAGCCGAATCAGCATTTTTCACTCGCTGAACCAGCAAGGTCCCGTTAGCATCCGATCGAAATGCGGCGCCATGGCGAACGACGAAAGGTGGGCACGCGACGCATCGCGATCACCCTTTGCTTGCTGTTCGTAGGATGGACCGCGGCCGGGGTGGGTGCCGGTCCGGCCGAAGCCGTGGCAACGTCGCCCGGTGGCTCACCAAACCTGCTGACGGCCAGCACGTCGAGCGACTCCAGCATCTATCGGGCGGTCGCCACCTTCTCGGGCCCGGTCACCGTCGGCCACGTGATCGAGCCGCTGTCGGGCCTGCCGCTCGACCTCAAACGGTACGGATACGTCCAGCAAGAGTTCTTCGCCTCCGGCACTGCGCACGCCCTCCGTGCCACCTCATCACCGTCTGACGGCAGCTGGACCATCGTGCCGACCACCTCCGCCACCTACCGCACCCGGATCCTGGTGCGGCGACCATCGAACCCGGCCCATTTCAGCGGGACGGTGGTCGTCGAGTGGATGAACGAGTCCGAAGGTGAGTCCGCCCCCGATTGGGATTACCTCAACCCGGCCCTGATGGACTCGGGCGATACCTACGTCGGAGTCTCGGCCCAGGCGCTCGGAGTCGACGGCGGCACGCCCATCCTCGGCGCGATCACCGCCGGTGTGGGCAAGGGCCTGGTCCAACAGGAGCCACAGCGCTACGGCACCCTCCACCACCCGGGGGACCAATACGCCCTCGACATCTTCGATCAGATCGGGCTCGGATTGCGATCCACGAAGCTGCACGTGCTCGGCGGATTGCGACCCCGGCACATAGTGGCCGTCGGCGAGTCGCAGTCGGCCTTCTACCTGACTACCTTCGCCGACACCCTCCAGCCGCTCAGCCACGCCTTTGACGGCCTGTTTATACACAGCCGGGGCGGTACCGGCGCCGCGCTCAGCGGTGCGTCGATCACCTCCGGTCATTCCTCGGCAGGCCAGTGGATTCGGACGAACCTCCATGTCCCTGTGTTCATGTTCGAGACCCAGACGGACCTGATCCTGCTGGGGTACGCCGCGGCGCAGCAACCCAACACACGGGACATCCGGACCTGGGAGGTCGCCGGCACCTCGCATGCCGACGCCTACCTGGTGAGTTCGGCGGCGAGCGTCCTCGGTTGCACCTCGCCGATCAACACTGGACCCCAACACGTGGTGGTACAGGCGGCCTTCACTGACTTCGTGCGGTGGGTGGTCCACGGCACGGCACCGCCATCGCCTCAGCCTTTCCGCCTGAGCAGTACACACCCGGCGACGCTGGCGCTTGACCGTCACGGAAACGTGATCGGTGGTGTGCGGACGCCCGCAGTCGACGTGCCGGTCGCGGCCCTCAGCGGGGCACCACCACCCGGCGCCAGCGTTATCTGCTCGCTGTTCGGCTCGACCACCCAGTTCAGCCCGCACACGCTGGCCAGCCTGTATGGCACCTCGGCCAATTACCTCGCCAAATACACCGCCGACCTCAACCGGTCCATCGCCGGGGGCTACGTCCTTGCCGCCGACCGAGCGACACTGCTGGCCCAAGCTCGGCAGGTGAAGTTTCCCTCGGCTTGACGCACCTCACTGGCGGCCGACGAGGTGCGATACTTCGCGCCATTTTGATCCGTGACATCGGACTGAACGCATGGCAGTAGATGCAGGGTTGGGCTCTGTGCCGAACGGGCCTCAGGGTCCGACAAACCCCACCCAGTCCTGACGGTTGACAGAATCACAGTCTGCGAGGGGCAGAAGGGAAGGAACCAGTCGCAACCATGGACGATGCTCCGCCGGATGGCTTAGTGAAGATCCCCATGCCTTCGCCGTCATGGCAGACCCCCCAAGTTGAGGCTGTCGAGGAGCTCCCACACGCGGTGCACGGCAGGCGAGTGCGGCTCCAACGAGCACCACAACTGAACGGGCCGCGCTCATCGCCACAGTGTCTCAGAAGAGCAATGACGCCACTGGCAATCGAAGGTGGAGTGCTCATCGATCAGGCGGTGTGGGATGTCGCACCAGGTACCGCCTCGCCGGGATCGCTCTCCTTCATTTATCGAGTAGACCAATGAGCCATCCCGGCCCAGCCACGCCTGCTCCGAGGGCTTCGGCTTGCTGGCGCAATGCACGATCCGCCGACACCAGCGTGACTTGACCGTTGGCACCGGCAGTGACAGCGAGAAGGGTGTCATCTCCGCTCCCGGGTGCGTGGAGGACGGTAACGCCGTCGTCCACGCCCACCTCAACGCCACCGCGAGCGGTCCCCTCGAGGACCACGACAACGGGTTCGGCAAGCTGACCCGCTCTCACCGCAGCACGAACTCGTTCTACGAAGGCACGCGCCGCTTCTGGTCGATCCCGCCACCATCCGTCTGGACGAGACCCGACCACGTTCGCCGCATCGACGATAAGCATCAATTTCGGGTCACCGGCCCGGCGGTCTGGAATACCTCACAATTGACACCACCGTTCGACCGCTTGGGCCCGGTAGGACGAGACTTCACGTGGCCAAGTTACGAGTTTGAGGCGTTGGGTATCTAGAGCGAGTGATCGAGCGCGGATACCGACAGCGAGCCGTCAATCACCGCACCAGCGACATCGGCGAGGCGGAGGTTGTGGCGCCGGGCGTAGTAGCGCAACGAATTGAACGCCTGTTCCATATTGAGATGCTCGCGTTCGGCCACTATCCCCTTGGCCTGCTCGATGACGACGCGGCTATTGAGAGCGTTGTGGAGCTGCTCGTTGAGAACCTGAGCCTCGAGAGTGGCACGATGCTGGAGGATGGCGATGGTGGCTACGTCGGCGAGTGCCTGGGCGGAATCGACGTCGACCCGTGGCATCTCACCGGGCTCGACGTAGAACAGGTTGAGGGCGCCGATGACCGTCCCTCGGAGCTTCATTGGCAACGCGTGGACTGAACGGAAGCCGGCCGAAAGGGCTTCAGCAGCAAATCGAGGCCACTGGCCGCTGCCGACCGCCAAATCGGCGTTCACGACCGGTGCACCTGTGCGATAACAATCGAGACACGGGCCTTCCTCTGATTGCAGCTCGAACAATTCCAACATGCGCATGGCCTCAGAGGAGGAAGCCATCACTCGCAGATCCCCGTCGGGTGCAGCCAACATCAGTCCGGCCGCACCCACTCCCAGTACGTCGACGCAACGATCAGCGAGCACGGTCAACAACTCGACAACGTCGAAGTTGACGACGAGCGTGTCTGCAAGCTCGACGAGTGTCTTGGCGAGCTGCGCTTCTCGGGTCATCGGATGTCCGCTCATGCTGCCTCGTAGGGTCGCCGGCTTGTGGGGCGAACCCGGTCAATGGTATCGCCGTGGCGGCTCAAGGTTCCGGGCACGGTCGGTGGATCACGACCTCATGGGTCGGGGCCGTCCTTGTCGTCCGCAGCATCGAATCGCAGCGTCCTGGCGACCACACTTTCAGCCACCTCAGCCAGAGGGCGATCGTTGCCGAAGGCGAACGCTCTCAACCGGATGAGCGATTGACCGACACTGGCGCCGAGCTGGACGGAAACCATGCCTGACGCCTGATGCACCACGCATTGGAAGTCGGCGCCCGATTCCAGTTCGACGGCGAGCATGCCGGGTGGGGCGTTGGCTTGCAGAAGGAGCACGGCCTGGGCCGCCACATCGGACAGGACGAGGGCGTCGGCGTGCTGGTCGTCGGTGAGCTGCCCGGGTCGATCGCAATAAAGGTTGAGCGCCCCGAGGCGGACAGAGCCCACCTGGAGAGGGAAGCCGAAGATGGCTCGCACGCCGGCTTCTACGGCCGGGCCGGCAAAGGCGAGCCAGCGAGGTGATCGCGGGTTCGACAGGTCCGGTTCGAGCACAGGTTGATCCTTGCGGTAGGCGTCCACGCAGGGCCCCTCGCCAAGGACGTACTGGAGCTGCTCGATGAGGGCACTGACTTTGTTTGTGGTGCACAGCGAGCCTCGGGGTACCTCGCCGGACATCAGCATGATTCCTGCGCCGCTCATCTCTGTCACCTCGGCGCAGACCTCGCAGAGCCGTCTCGTGCCGAGTTCAGGTTGCCCCGGACCGAAAAGTCGGGCGAGAACCCGGCGACGTCGCTCACCGACCACCACTCACTGTCCCTTGAGACCAGCGCCGTACGGATTGGGCCACTCGCCGATCACTGAGGCCCGCATGCCTGGCGTCCCTCGCCGAGTCCGCTGGCCGTCGAGCTCACCAGCTCGACAATGCTCGGCTTCGGATCGGCAGCCTCGTCGCCCCGAGGAACGCCATCGGTCACCGGCACCTGTACCCAACTACCCAGGGCCTGAGCCGAGTTGGCCGAATCAGTCGTAGCTGGCTCGGGTCCCCGACCCAAGGAAAGGCTCATCCCGCACAGCTCGAGGGCCGACAGCGCACTGGTTGATGGACCGCGAATGACGAAGCCGCGTCTTCGGCGTCGCACGAACTCGTTTGCCCTCAGGATGACTCCGATGGTCCCCACGCTCATCGACCGAATCTCACTGAGGTCGATGACAACCGAAGACTCGTCAAGCGCGATTGCCGAGCGAGGGTGGCTACCAGTGCTTCCCTGGTGGCGAGGTCGTGTTCGCCCCCAAGCCGGGCGACCGAGTGGTTGGCTCCCCGAACGGGAGGCGAGAGGGAGCAAGTAGAAGGGCAAAGCACCAACGACCTGGCAGGCATGACAACGTCCCCAAACTGGGCACTGCGACGTTGCGTTACCAAGGTCCAGAGCATCGCACCCGAGTCAACCGCAGCTGACTCAGCACGTGAGGGCCTTACCGTGCCAGTTCAAAGGTACACCTCTCGCGCAGCTGTTGCCGACCGACCGGCAGTGCGAGTGAAGTGCTGGGCCGGCTAATCGGCACTGCGACCCAAAGTGCCGGCTGGCAGCCACCTCAATCTGCCGATCAGTCGGGCCTCAGGGGAGTGACAGAAGCCGTCGCCAGGCGGTCGCGAGAGGGGACTACAGTGGTCTTAGCAATCGATTTGCAGCTTGGCGCTGCTCCAGACCCCGGTGGCGCTCTCGAACGGTTTTCGCAAGAGAGCATATGCAGACAGCCACCATCGACGACTCGCCCGCCACCTTCCGAGCGTTGGCCGTGAATGTCCGCGAGGCCGGTCTCCTCGATGGCCGACCGGTGTATTACAGCGTGAAGATCGGGCTCACAATCGCTGCCTTCATCGCTGGATGGGTTGTTTTCGTGGTCGTGGGCGACTCATGGGCCACGCTCGGTGTCGGAGCATTCCTGGGATTGATGTTCACGCAGTTGGGCTTCATCGGACACGACGCCGGGCACCAGCAAGTCTTCGCCTCGCGACGTGACAATCGGTTGCTGGGGCTCATCGTTGGGAACGCGCTGATCGGTCTCAGCTTCGGCTGGTGGGTTCCCAAGCACAGTGCTCATCACGCCCACCCCAACGAAGTTGGGCGCGACCCCGACATTGGTGACGGCCTCGTCGTCTTGAGCTCGACAAGCGGAGATTCGAGACGCGGACTGGGCGTCGCTCAGTTGCTGGCGCGCTGGCAAGCACCGCTGTTCTTTCCTCTGATGGTCCTCCGGAGCGGTGGGCTACACGTATTCGGTATCAGGATGCTTCTCCGGCAGCGAGATCGCTCTGCAGCCGTCGAGCTCTCGCTTATAGCTCTGCACGCGGCTCTGTACTTGACAGTGGTTCTATGGGTCCTTTCCCCACTGAAGGCCCTCGCGTTCGTCGTGGTTCAACAGGCAGTGTTCTCGCTCTACCTCGGGTGCAGTTTCGCCCCCAACCACAAGGGAATGCCTATCATTGAAGACGGAGCAGAGATGAGTTTTGCTCGGCGCCAGGTCGTCACCGCTCGCAACATCGCCGGCGGCCGGTTCATCACACTCATGCTCGGCGGTCTCAACTACCAGATCGAACACCACCTGTTCTCGTCCATGCCACGGCCCAACCTGAGGCGTGCCCAGGGTCTCGTCAGAGAGTTCTGCGTAGCCAACGATCTCGGGTACCGCGAGGACAGTTTGGTCGGGTCCTTCCGTCAGATCATTGGTTATCTACGTGAGGTAGCGGGAACCGACGCACTCGCCCCACTCGGTGCAGCGTGAAGACGTGAACAGATTCGCCGAGCGTCTTCCCTATCAATTCGCGGCGGCGGCGTGCCGGGTTCTCGCCGGTTCCCGTGGCTCAGCTGAGACCCAGGTCGACCACCGTCCTGATCTGTCTTCCGACGGGAACGTGAGCGAAGCGGTCCCGTGGCCGCCTATTCCTCACTCCCTAAGCGCTCGATGTGTTGCACATCGAAGAATATCGGAAGCAAGTACTTCACGTAGAAGGCGTGAACCGTCAAACCCGGGTACTCAAGGTCGGCGTAACGGACGATCATGACGCGGTCATCCTTCTCGGAATAGCGCTCACAAGCGATCAGCAGATCATCCACCTCTTCGCGGCTGTCTTGCAGCAAGCCGAGATGGTCATATCCCGGTGAAGCCATCGGCTTGTCGCTCTCGGCCAACAAGATGAACTGATCCGGATCTGGCATCAGCAGGTGGCAGAGCTGACCGACCACTTCCGTATCCAACGATGACCACCCGAAGGTCGATCCATAGAACGAATCGACCACCTCCCGGAACTCCTTCGTGAGGGTCCCGACGGGAAAGGTCAGCTCCATGTGGTTGAAGCGCATGGCAGGCTCCTTCGGATCACGGAGTTGGCAGGATAGGTGTCACCCGATCGTAGCTCTCGGCGCGCGAGTGGAGGGCGGTCAGGCCGGCCGCCATCCGTGGGGAAGGTGCAACCGCGGAGAGTGCCCTGATGGCCCACAAATCAAGGCCGACGAATGCCAGCGCGACGCCACCGGAGCCGATTGCCTCGACGGCACCGATCGATCGTCTGCTGAGCAACCCGGTGATCGCATCCATTCCGTCGCTGGTCAAACCCATGTGCAGCCAGTGACGAGCATCCCGCTCACTTCCAGACCGTGCCGCCAAGACGGTCCCCAACCCGATGACGACGTCCCGGATGCCGATGGTGCGCAACAAGAGCACGGATGCACCGGTTCGAGTCTCACGCCGGGAGAATCCGAGGGCGGTGGACGGAGCTGCCACCAAGGCGACCCCGACGGCGGTTCGCGGAAGACCCATATATATCGCGCTCCGAACGGACACGATCCAATCCTACGGTGCGACCGAACTCGGTACGCACCCTGCCGCTTGGACCAGATGGGCAGAGTCTCGTCGTGCCGTGGTTCGAGGATCACGATCATGCCGACCGGGGTTATCAGCACCCGTCGGGAGATGACGTGCCCGTTTGGTCTTCACCGGCCATCGGCCGCGGTTTTGCCGCGTGGCACGTAGCGTCTTCTCGTGCCCTTGACGGCCGCCACCTTCCCACCCTTGGCCCGCGGACTCGTCATAGGCACTGTGGCCATCTGGCTGGTACTGGAGGTCCGGCAGAGCACCAACCGCCGACCCGAGGCGGTGACGGCCGACAAGGGCAGTCGGCGCGTCATTCGGCTCACCACCGTGATCGGCGCGGCCCTGGCGGTCATTGTCTCCCGGGTGGCGCCTGCCGCGGCGATCCGGCCCGACGCCGTCGCCATCTGGGTCGGGCTCGCCATCCTCTGGTCCGGCATTGCCCTCCGGCTCTGGAGCTTCCATACGCTGGGCCGGTACTTCACCTTCACCGTCCAGACCAGCAGTGACCAGCCGGTGATCACGGATGGGCCCTACCGGGTGATCCGGCACCCCAGCTATGCGGGGGTGCTCCTGGCCGTCATAGGCGTCGGTTTGTTGATCGGGAACTGGTGGTCGCTCATCAGCCTGATCGCGGTCGTGGCCTGCGGCGTCGTGTTCAGGATCCGAGTGGAAGAGCGCGCCCTGCTCGGGGATCTGGGCGACGACTACCGCAGCTACGCCGCCACCCACAAGAGGCTGGTGCCCTTCATCTGGTGACACCTTGATCGGTGCCCGGCGGGAGCACCCGATCGTTTCCCTGGTTCGTGTCTACATGGAAAGGAACTCTCGGCGCATAGGTCGCACAGGTAGACCTCGAATTGAATTCTCTCCTTCACTCGACCAGGCCAACTGATAATTCGAGGAGACTCCATTTGCCCCGGCCCACCGCCCTCGACCGACTCATGAAGCTCGCCAGAATCGATCTGGCCCGCGCGCATCGTCAGCCATCCGGACTACGGATCGTTGGTGCGACGATCATCTATCTCGCCGGTTCCCTCCTCGCCGATGCGGCCATCGTCGCCATTGGCACGAAGGTGTTCCCGTCGACGAAGGGATACGTGCATTTTCGATTCTCCGACTATGGAAAATGGACGGTCATCGGGGTGCTCATCGCTTGCACGGGCTGGCCAATCGTCATCCGGATCTCCGCCGCGCCGAGTTGGATCTTCTTCCGCCTGGCGATTCTCGTGACGTTAGTGCTGTGGGCCCCGGACCTCTATATCTTGCATCAGGGCCAGCCGGCCAAGGCGGTTGCGCTGCTCATGGTGATGCACTTGGCAATGGCCGCCGTCACCTACAACGCGCTCGTCCGATTCGCCCCGGTACGACCCAGGCAAGAACCGGCGTTGTCCTCGTCGACATAAAAGGCGAGCGACGGCCAGCAGCCTCATTGATCCGTTCCCCGTGCCGGGTGATCCGGTCACGAGGCCCACTGGACAGGCTTGTGACTGGACTCACATGAAAGCCGGGCTAGGCAGCCAAGGTCGGGCGCCAATTCAGGCTCATGCATATCGAGCTGTCGTGGCGACCTGGAAACGGCCTGTCAGGCCAAGACCTGTCTCTCGTCGGTGAGACCGCACCGGAGCGGTGATCGAAGCGACTCTCAGATCCCATTTCCCAACGACCCGACCCCATGGCCATCCGAAAAACTCTGTCGCTGCGGAACGGACCCGACTGGCCGTTCGGGCGACGCTCGGCCGGCGACGTTTGCAGTCGTCGCACACTAGGCTTTGTCCCCGCCGCGCCGGGCACCCGGCGTACCGTGCCCTCACGCACGCACGGTTCAGATACATGAGAAGTGGGAGGTACGCGGGTTGCCCGACTACCAGCCGTCCCGCATCCGCAATGTCGCTCTGGTCGGCCACAGCGGCGCCGGCAAAACCACGCTGGCCGAGGCCTTGCTTTTCGCCACCGGCGCCATCAACCGACAGGGCCGTGTAGACGATGGCTCCACGGTATGCGATTTCGAGCCCGAGGAGACAAAGCGCCACCTATCGCTTTCGTTGGCCATGGCACCGTGCACGGTTGGCGATGTGAAGCTCAACATCATCGACACGCCCGGGTACGCGGACTTCTTCGCCGAGGTGCGCGCCGCAGCATCGGTCGCCGACCTTCTGGTGGTGGTGGTGAGCGCGGTCGAGGGAGTGGAGGCCCAGACGGAGGCGGCGTGGGCCCTGGCTACCGAACTCGACCTCCCGCGCCTCGTGTTCGTGAACAAGCTAGATCGTGAGCGCGCCAACTTCGACAGCACCCTGGCCTCCGTGCGCGAGCTCGGCGGCGCCGGGATTGCGCCGCTCGAGCTGCCCGTCGGAGAGGAGGCTGGCTTTCGAGGTATCGCTGACCTCCTCACCGACAGAGCCATCGTCTACGAGGGGGGCAAATCGTCCAGTGGTCCAATCCCGGACGACCTCGCCGACCTCGAGCACGAGGTGCGCGAGCAACTGGTCGAGGGCATCGTCGTCGCCGACGACGCGTTGACAGAGCGCTACCTCGACGGGGACATCCCCTCGTCCGAGGAGCTCGAGGCCACCTTGGCGGGCGGTGTGGCTCAGAGGTTGGTGTTCCCGGTGGTGTGCGGCTCGGCGACAACCGGGGTGGGGATCGACAGGCTCGCCTCCCTGCTGGCTGAGATCGCCCCCGCACCGGACGCCCGACCCCCGCTACAGGTCAGCGCGGGTGGCGACTCCGTCGAGGTTCGTTGCGACCCGGCCGGCCAACCGCTGGCGCGGGTGTTCAAGACGGTCACGAACCCCTACATCGGCAAGATCTCCCTCCTGCGGGTGGTGTCGGGGACCATCCGACCGGACACCGTGCTCACGAACTCGCGGACCCACGGGGACGAGCGCCTCCACGCGCTGCAGCTGCTTCGCGGCAAGGAGACCGAGCCGATGTCCACCGCCCAGGCCGGAGACCTGGTGGCCGTGCCCAAGCTGTCGAACACCGTCACCGGCGACACGCTCGCCCCCAAGGGCACACCGGTGGTCATCCCCTCCTCGGCGCCGGAGGATCCGGTGCTTTCCATCGCCATACGGCCCAAGTCAAAGGGTGACGAGGACAAGCTCATGACAGGCCTGCACCGGCTGCAGGAGGAGGACCCGGCCCTGGTGGTCCAGCGAGTCGACGAAACGCACCAGACCATCCTGCGCGGAACCGGTGAGATGCATCTGGCCATCGCCTGCGAGCGCCTGCAGCGCAAATTCGGGGTGGAGGTGCTGACCGAAGAGCTGCTCGTGCCCTATCGCGAGACCATCACCAGCGAAGCCAACGCCGAGGGCAAGCACAAGAAGCAGAGCGGCGGACACGGACAATACGGTGTGGCTTCCATCCGCGTCGCGCCCTTGGAACGCGGCGAGGGCTTCCACTTCGCCGACGCGGTGGTGGGCGGTGCCATCCCCAAGCAGTACATCCCCGCAGTGGAGAAAGGTGTCATCGAGGCCATGGCCCACGGCGGGATCCACGGCTATCCCGTGGTCGATGTCCAGGTGACCTGTTACGACGGCAAGTACCACCCGGTGGACAGCTCGGAGATGAGCTTCAAGATGGCCGGCCTGCTTGCCTTCAACGAGGCAATGGCCAAAGCCGATCCGGTGCTACTCGAACCCTTGAGCCGGCTCGAGGTGACGGTGCCGGCCTCCATGCAGGGCGACATCCTCGGCGATTTGAACGCCCGGCGCGGCCGTGTGCAGGGAACCGACAGCCTCGAGGGCGGCCTCCAGGTCATCACCGCCATCGTTCCCACCGCCGAGATTCAACGCTATGCCGTCGACCTCCGCTCGCTGACCGCCGGGCGCGGGCGCTTTCGGGCCGAGCACGATCACTACGACGTGGTGCCAGCCAATCTCGTTGCAAAACTGGCCAAGACGAAGGGCTCCTGAGGCAACAACCAGTGGCACCGAAGTACCTTGCCAAATCCGGCAATCGGATCCCCGCATGGCTGGACCGAACGGAGCCTCAATCCTTTGGGCCCGCTGCTGCTCAGTCGATTGGACTTGTCCCTGACCGGAGCCCCGCCAATAGACGTATGACGAGTGCACGCACTTCCTCTCTGGCCGTCGCCGGATCTTCAGCGTCAGCGACTAGAAGCACGCCTCATTGAGCGCGCCAGTCAGAACGAGCGCAAGCGGTCGTAACGGCTCCGGATCCATCAGGCCCTTGCGGACAGCCCTGCGCAGAACACCGCGCAGCGGAACCGCACCGAATCTCGCCTCCACGTCGCGAACCCGTTCCCATCCCAGAACGGCCGGGGCGTCCCGCATGACGATTCGTTGTACCGACGGGTCGAGATGAGCGTCGATCCAGAGATCGCATCCCACGAGATGGCGTCAGAAGGGCTGGCTCCAATATGGCCGGTGCGGATCGTTCTTCTCGAGAAGGATGAAGACGACGCCCCAAGGGTCGACGAACCATGTGCTTCGGAGGCCGGCAATATCGGCGATACCGGAGGTGAGGAATCGAACCCCCCGCTCCTCCAGGAGGGCCCTCGTCGTCGCGATGTCATCGCACGTGAGGCCGACGTGGGTCAGGCCCGGTCGAGTGATGTCGGGACGGTCAGCGGAACGGGAAGGCCGGTCGACGCTCGGATATTCGATGACCTCGAGCACCCGATCATCACCGGCAAGGCCGAGAATGGCGGCTTTGACCACGACCGGCGCCGGGACCAGCTCGCCCATGTCACGTTGGATTGCCGGACCGGCCATCCGGTATGGCGGGGACAGCACCGTCATCCCGAGGACGTCGGAATACCATCTCGTTGCCTCCTCGACATCGGGAACGCACACGGCCGTATGGGCGAGTCCAGTCAGCACGAATGACTCCCTTTCGCTCCTCTTTCGCTCCGGGTCCCGATGGTCGAGTAAGGATAGATGCGTGGGTGTGGACACAGCCTTGCCAGTAGCGATCCTCCATGAGTTTGCCCGTCGAACGCTATCGATCTGGGCGCTCTCCGGAGCAGCCGTGCACACAGATCCCGACGGGTGAAGACACCGGCTGCAGGCTCACGATCTACCGAACCAACCGATCCGCCGCATCCATTCGGTGCCGTAAGCACGACCCAGCCCGAGGTGGCGCTCCATCGCTGTGTTTCACAGCTCGCTTCTTGCTAGAACGTGATCCATGAAGGCGGCCGTGTACTACCAAACGGGTGGGCCTGATGTCTTCCGCTACGAGGACGTCCCCGACCCGCCGCTGGGTGTCTCCGAGGTGTTGGTGCAGGTCGAAGCCATCAGCATCGAAGGCGGGGACACGCTCAACCGGCTGCAGGGCGAGATTGGCCAGCCGCCACACATCGTCGGCTATCAGTGCGCCGGCACCGTGGTCGGGACCGGAGCGGAGGTCACGCAGTTCGGGACAGGCGACCGCGTGGTCACCGTAGGGATCGACGGGTCGCATGCCGCTCTGCGTGCTGTCGCGGAGCAGTTCGCCTGGAAGATCCCCGATGGGCTGTCCACCGGGGAGGCCGCCTGCGTACCTGTGCCCTTCGGCACGGCGGATGACTGCCTCTTCGAGTTCGGGCACCTGACAGCCGGAGAGACGGTCCTCGTCCATGCCGGCGCCGGTGGGGTTGGCATCGCCGCCATTCAGCTGGCCAAGCGGGCTGGAGCCCGCGTATTCGCCACTGCGTCGAGCGATGACAAGCTCGAGCGGTTGACGGAGTTGGGGCTCGACGAAGGCATCAACTACGCCCGATCGGACTTCGTCGCCCAAGCACGGACACTCACCAATGGACAAGGGGTCGACGTCATCGTCGACTCGGTCGGCGGCACGACGTTGCAGGGGAGCCTGAATGCTCTCGCATACCGGGGCCGTTGCGTGACCGTGGGCGACGCCGGGCGGACAGCAGCAGAGGCTCTCGACGTCTCCAACATGCGCCCCAACAACCAGACGCTGTCGGGATACTTCCTCGGCGCAGAGCTCCTCCTGTCACCCCGGGTTCACCCGATGATCGCCGGCCACCTCGACGCCATCGCTCGTGGCGAGCTGCGCGTCATCATCGATCGGACGTACCCGCTGGCCGAAGCCGAGCAGGCCCACGCGTACATCGAGAGCCGGAGATCCTTCGGACGCGTGCTCCTCATCCCGTAGGGCAGCCGAGTGCCTGCCAGGCGTCGGTCGCCCGGCAAAGGTCGGTAGTCGGCAGGCGCCGACGCGACGCCTGCCACAGAGGCCGGCGCCAGACGCGGGTTTCCTCCCGGCAGGAGGTCAGGAGGAAGCGGGCGCGGCGGCGCCCGATGAGAGGCTCCGTATGGAGAACGCTGTCACCTAGTGCAGGCTCTCAATAATTTCAACCAGCTCATGGGCTCGGAATCCTTGGTGTCGAGCAAAGTCCAACAGCTCCCGAGCCCGGACCACGACTGCCGTACGTTCCGGTGTGCCGGCGACTGTTACTCCTCTACCTCGGCGAAACTCGAGGAGACCTTCGTCTCGCAACAGACGTAAGGCACGCAGGACGGTATTGGTGTTGACGCCCAGGATCGCAGCCAAGTCTCTGGCGGGAGGCATGCGTTCGCCGGGTGCGGCTTCTCCATCAGCGATGGCGCGGCGGATCTCGGCGGCCACCTGGTCATGCAGAGGCAGTGAATCCGATCGGTCGACCTTGACCTGCTGAATGGTGCTATCTACCATAGCACCATGAGTCTACAGGCCGTCCGGCCCGGTGAGACCTTCGTCGATCAGCCGACGCAATCAACCGAGGTCCTCATCAGGGAAGCAAGGCGACGTCAACGTCGGCGGCATCTTTTCACGTTCGGCGTCGTCCTCATTGTTGCCGCGACGGGTCTCCTGACATTCCGGATGACCAAGGCTGGTGCACCCTCCCCTCAAGCGCGACCGTCACCTCACCGGGGCCAAGTGCGTTCCGTATTTGCTGCGGGACCGTTCACCGGCTCATGGCACGTCCACACAACCTCGGTGACCATTCAATCCGATGGGCAGGGTTTGGCATTGTGGCCCGGACCGCTCACAGATGGGGCCGCCGAGGCAACCGCTCCCCCAGGACATGCCGAGATACGGGTCACGAAAGTAAGCGGGACGAAAGCAATTGCCCTGGTGTTTCATTCCACCGAACTATCGGCGCTCCCAGACGGGCCGGCCCGGTTGCAGGTCTCCAGCCAGGACCTGCTGTACGTAACACCGTCCGCCCCGACGATCGCAAGCGCCTTCGGACGCTCGGGGTTGTGCGGGTCGAGGGCACTAGCGCTGACGCTCAGCCAACAGATCGCCGCTGGCATCAACTGCGGCGCCTGAGAGGCGGCTGCCTGGATGCCGCCGCTTCGATCCGCCTCGCTCGCCGCCCGAACGGAAGCCAGAGAGTGAACCAAGTGAGGCGGACGCTCGGGTTGAACCTATTGGCCGTGATGGCACTTGCCACCGTTTTCATCGGTCTCGTGGTGGGCACCCCCTCACGTGCCGGCGCGACGGTCACTCCGCCCTTTCGATAACTCCTAGCTCAAGCCCGATCGGTTCGATCGTCACCGTCCAGTTCGGTCCTGCCCACAATGGATGTGGGGAACTGGTCCTCGAGCCTGCGGTGGGATCTACCGCCGGCTTCCAGTCATTGGCCACGATCGGCGATCACGGCAGTGAAGCTTTTGTTGTCCCCCGATGGTCAGCTCTCCTTCGGCTGATCCCGACGCGCCCGTGGTGCCAGGGGCGTACCTGTTCGTCCTGACCTGCGACGTGACCAATGATCAAACCACATCGATCACTGTCTCCGTGCCCTTCATGGTGGCGAACCCACAACCATCGCGCTTCGTCGGTGTGGCAAATACCCCTGATGGCAAGGGTTACTGGCTGGCTCAGGCCGGTGGCGGCGTCTTCAGCTACGGCGATGCACACTTCTACGGCTCATTGCCCAGGGAGGGGGTCGTGCCGACCGTCCAGATCGTTGGCATCGGCGCCACTCCCGATGGCAAGGGTTACTGGCTGGTTGGTGCGGACGGGGGCGTGTTCAGCTTCAGGGATGCCCACTTCTGTGGGTCGTTGGGAAGCTCGCCTCCAAATCAACCGATCGTGGGGATTGCGCCCACTCCTGACGGGAACGGCTACTGGGAAGTCGAATCGGACGGCACCGTCTACGTCTTCGGCGGTGCCCGCTCCTTTGGGAATCTGCATGGACAGCCAAATCAGCCTGTGTTGGGCATCGTCGGCACGCCTGACGGGAACGGCTACTGGGAAGTCGCAGCCGACGGTGGCATCTTCTCCTTCGGTGATGCCCGATACGAAGGTTCGATGGTTGGTCAGCCTCTCCACCAACCCGTGGTCGGCATGAGCCTCGATCCTGCCACCGGCGGATATTGGGAGGTGGCGGCTGATGGAGGTGTGTTCAGCTTTGGTGCACCATTTCTCGGTTCAGCTGGATCCATTCACCTGAACCAACCGATCACGGCCATGATCGGCACCCCGCCAGGGCTTGGCTATCGATTTGTGGCGGCCGACGGTGGCGTTTTCGATTTCGGTGACGCTCGCTTCTATGGCAGCGCCGCCTGATCTCCTCCACAAGCCAATTGGTGCCTTCTGAATCGAAGCCACGACGCTCCGCCGGCCGGTGGCCCGGCACCGACACCGACACCGACACCGACACTGACGTGACGAGGGAAACGGACCCCTGTCAGCTGCTGGAGGGCGCCGACCTCGGGAGCGAAGGACGATGGATCAGTAGCCGTAGCCCCCGCCGCCCGATGGCTTGGTCGTGGTCGGCGATTTGGCCGTCGTGGTCGGCGATTTGCCAGTCGTCGTCGTGCTGCCGTGATTCGAGCTCGTCGTGCCCGGCGACGATCCCCCGCTCGAACCGCACGCCGCGGCAATGACCGCGAGCGCAGCAACGGCGGCGGTTGCCAAGAGCCGCCTGGTTCGGTTCTGTCGGGAGCGCCGAGGCAGGCCGGCAAGAGCGCTCACCGCCGGTGTCACGACTGGTTGCTGTTCCATCTGGGTTGTCTCCTCACTTTGTCGGACGTCGTAGCGAAAGGTCGGGAAGCAGGGTTCGGGACACGGATAGGTGACAGCAGCGCCCGGCTGAGACGAGACCCCGTCTCCCCGTTTGGAACTCGGATTCCGGCCGATTCGAGTCCCACCTACGGGGGCTCATCGACCGGCCAGCCGGTGCTCGCCTGGCTGCCCCGCGGCCCCGACCGCTCGACCGAGGCCAGGCGAAGGTGCGTCGCGCCAGAGGAGCGCCGCAGTGATGGCCAGCACGACGGCGGCAACCAGCTCGTCGATGATGGCGAAGTACGCCCATCCCGTCCAGAACGTCAGCTTGAACCCGAACAGCCCGGTGGAAAGAGCCAGCACGAAACCGACAACCGTGCCGATCATCAGCCCGAAGCCGACCAGCAGGACTACGCCCTTGCGCCAGAGGATGAGAAGCAGCGCCGTGATCACCGCCACAGAGAACTGGACGAGGAACAGCGGCCCGATCGTGGCGACGTTTTGGTACGCGAGGTTCCAGAGATACATGTGGATGCCGCCGGAGGCGGCCACCAGCACTCCAGCCACGACGAATCCGAGGACGGTGACGGGGCGATGCCCTCGGGCCGCGAGCACCTCCACGGCCTTACGGCCCAATTCCTTCCGACCACCACTTGCGTCATCAATCATCCCTCGCTCCTCCTTGTGTGGGGACGGCATCCGTCCCGTCCACCTCTCTGGAACCGCCTTCGATGAGCACCGATCGAGCGGAAGTGACCTCGTCGGAGACCGCTGTCCTTGCGAAGGGCTCGGACCATTGCGCGAGCAACACACCGACAGGACGCCATTCCGTCGTTCGCTGTTCGAGTGGCACGCGGTGACCGACGAGCCCGGTGAGGGGAGTCACCACCTCGGAGGCGGGAAACACCGCCCGTCTGCTCAGCAGGTCCCAGAACGTCAGCACTGCTCCGAGGTTGAATCCCATGTCGGCCCCGTACGCGTGGTGCAGGCGGTGGTACATCGGGCTCACGAACATCTTGCCGAGCGGCCCGTACGACCATCGGAGGTTGGCGTGGGTGAGGGCGTTGGCACAGACGTAGGCCGAGATGACGCCGAGCGGAAGGACGACACCGGACGAGATGGCCACCACTGGGAGAACTGAGAGCAGGAAGCTCACATGGACGATCGGATGCGCCCGGAAGGTGGTGAGCACGCTCAACTCCTCCTGCGAGTGGTGCACGGCGTGGAGGCGCCGGAACGTCCGCCACCGATGGTTCATCCAGTGACCGAGCCAGTTGCATCCGTCCATGACGAGGAAGGCGATGCAGAAGGAGGCAGCACTGGGTAGGTGTGCGGGCAGTGGTAGGGCGACCCAGGGTGCGGTGCCATCGACCATCCGGATGAAGCCCTCGTTGAGGATCACGACGAATGGCGCGACAACGAGGGCGTAGAGAACCAGGTAGAGCAGGTCTTGGACATGACCTCGGGCCAGGAGCGGCCGAGGTTCGGCTGGGCGGATCCGCTCACACACCATGACGGCACAGACGAAGACGAGGATCGCCGGCCCGATCATCCGGACCCAACCGTCCAGGACGGAGTCGAGAAGCGATGGGCTCGCTCCCATGACGAAGACGGCGATGCCACCGGCAGCGACGCCGATGGCCGACCCATTGAGCCGAAGTCGGGACGACCTAACCGTTTGTCCAACACGAGACGAGCCTCCGGTCTCGGACACTCCCGATCCCTCGTCAAGCAGGACGGTCCAGGTGGCGGCCATGGCTATCTCGACCTGGTTCCAGCCGCGTGGGCGACGAAGGGCTCGGCCAGCTGGACGACGAGGAGATCGGGACGCCATCGGTCCCCCTCGGCCTGCTCGACCGGGACCGGTCGCCCTCGGAGCCCGGTCCTGCGGACTGGTCCACCCGGAGCCGGGAAGTCGGCCCGGTCGATGAGCACGTCCCATACCGTAAGGACGACCCCGAGGTTCCTACCGACGTCGGCGTCGACCGCATGATGCAGTCGGTGATAGGCGGGACTAACCAGGACGCGCCCGAGCGGGCCGTACGACCAGTCGAGGTTTGCGTGAGGAATGGTGCCGAGGCAGACATACAGCGAGATCAGAACCGGAGCGCCTCGGGAACCGAGGAGGACGAATGGCGGGACCGCCGCCAGCATGAACCCGGGAAGATGGCTCAGGGGGTGTGCCCGGAACGACGTGAGAACGCTGAGCTCCTCCTGCGAGTGGTGAAGGGCATGCACTCGCCACAGGGACGTGAATCGATGGTCGGCGTAGTGGGCCAGCCAATTGCTGCCGTCCATTAGCACGAAGGTGGCGGCGGCGAGCAACCAGGTCGGGGACGACTTCAGCCATGCCGGAGCAGCCCAGGGAACGTCCGCCTTCAGGAGGTGGGCGAACGCAACGCTCAGGAGCGTCATGAAGGGAACAACGGCGACGATGTGGAAAAGGAAGAACGCTCCGTCTTGGAGATGCCCGCGTGCCTTGATCCCCCTGGCTTCGGCCGGCCAGCACCTCTCCAACGCCACCACCACGGCAACGACGGCCAGGACGGCCGGCGCCAGGAGTACCGCTCGCCCTTCGGCGAGGCCGCCCCAGACTCCTCCCGACCGCTGCAGAGATCCGATCCCGACCCACACGAGCGCGACGGCACCCGCGGCCAGAGCAAAGGACGAGGGAACGATCCCCCTGTGCCCCGTTCCCGGCTCGGAGATCACGGTCGTCGAGAGGCTGGGACCCGTCACGCTGCGTTCAACCGGCCCTATGTTGCTCTGGACGTCGGTCGCATCAGTAGCCGTAACCGCCTCCTCCCGGCGGCGCCGTCGTGGTGGTCGTCGGCGGTGAGGTGCTCGGCGGCGACGTTACCGGCGGCGAGGTGGGCGGCGGTGCGATGGTCGTCGGAGAGGTGGCAGGGGGTGCCACAGAGGGGGAGATGGCTGGCGGATTCGTCCCTGACGTTCCCCCGCTCGCACCGGCGGGCACCGTGGAAGGTGGCGTGGTGGTGGTCGACGATGTCGAAGCGCTGGCTGTGGGCTGGGATGCGCTGACGACGAACCACGTGCCGTCCACTGCTTGACCGGTTGCCTGGCCGGCCTTCTTGTCGCTGGTGTACAGATAAAGGGGCAATCCGTCGAAGACGACTTGCCGCGCACCACCGGGCCGCACGATGGTGGCCAGCAAAGTGGCATCGACTCCGTCGCCCGCCTTGAGGACGCCGCCGGCAGGCACAAGCAGAGGCGACCAGACCGCGGCACACGCTCCCGTGCAGTTCGTCCGATCCTTGCCATCGAGGGTGAACCGATAGAGCGTGAATCCGGCCTGGTCGACCAGCACCGTTCCCACCGTTCCGACCCGGGCAGATGAAACAGTCACGGTGACAGAGGCGTGCGCAGTCCCGCTCTTCGCCTTCGTCGACACGGGCGCCGAGGCTCCTCCCGATCCACATGCCGCGGCAACCATCGCCAGTCCAACGAGGGCCCCACTGGCGAGGACCCGTCGGAGTGCTCGTCGTGTTCGCGTCACCTCCACGGCGACGGACTGGCGCCCGACCGACGACCGAGTTCGTGCCCCCATGTCGACCTCCGCGTCGAGTCCACGTTCGACAGCTCGGCGGCTCCCCGGCCGACGGCCCTTGCTCGACACCCACACATACGACGGAACACGGCGAACGGATTGTCTCGACTATCGGCCCGGCTTGGGAGCCGGCCACCCGTCTCTTCCGAATGCCCTGGTCGGACTTTGCCTGTCGGTGGTGCGACGAGACAGCCCTCGACTCTCAGCGGGCGACTGGTCGACGGATCGGATCAGTCGAAGCTCATCCCGACGACCGGCTTGTCAGGTGCTGGGGTACCCGGGACCGGTCGCATTATCCGCCCTTGTAACCCGCCGGTTGCCCCTCTTGGGGGCCCAGGGCCGGTTCGAAGGCCGCAGAGTACCCGGCGAATCGAGGCTTCCACCCGTCCGGGTCGGGTTCGACGCCCATCAACCGATCGAGACAATCGTCCCAGCCAGCTGCGTTCCGAGCCGCGGCCTCGGGGGAGAGCTCGTCGATCAACACCAGCTTGGTCCCGTCGTCGTCAGGGGAGAGCTCGAACCGGAGGGTTTCCACACCCCACGTGAAGGCGAGGGACCGTGGCTCGTCGACGGCCAGCACCACACCGTTCAGCGTGAGGTTCATGACCTCGGGCGAGAATCGGAACATGATGGACGCGCCGACCACCCACTCGCCGCCAGCAACATGCACATCACAGGGGAACCAGGCACGGAGCGCCTCCGGATCGGTGATGGCGTGCCACACCCGCCCCGGCGGGTCTGGCAGGTGGCGCTCGAGGCGCACCTTCGCCCGGTCGCCGTCGCCGAGCAGCTTGGCGTCGCTCATTCGTGTCTCCTTCGGTCGAGATGATCCTCGAGCCGGTCGAGGTGCGTCGACCAGAGCCGACGGTACGGGGCGAGCCATTCGTCGAGCTCGGCCAAGGGTTCCGGACGAATGCGGTAGAGGCGCCGCTGGCCGACCGGACGAGCCTCGACCACGCCCGCCTCCTTGAGCACGCGGAGGTGCTTGGACACCGCGGGCTGGCTCAGGTCGAGGTGGGCGACCAGCTCCCCGACCGGCCGCTCGCCGTTCCGCAGGAGGGCGAGGATGGCCTGCCGGCTCGGTTCGCCGAGCGCCTGCAGGGTGAGCGCCGTGGCCACCACTTGAATATACCAGATTAGTTATATATCTGACAAGTTATCCATTCCTGCTCAAACCGTCGTTCCGATCCCTCAGGCCGAGCGGTTCTCGATGCCTTCGATGCCGTGTCAAGGTCTCCGACTCCGGGGCCGATAGGGGCAAGATGGCCAATGTCCCTTGCCAGGGTGATGGCCGTCGTCAACCGGACGCCGGTGCAGAACGCGCCGGGGACCACATCGGCGCTCTTGCGCGCTGAATGCCAATCGACCGCGGCGGTGGCTTCTGGCCACCCCGAGGCGGGTGATCGGCAACGGACTCCGAACGCCGGTGGCCACCGCGGTCGCCATTCTCTCCGTCGGCGGCGTCCTCGGCTTCGGGACGTTGGTGGCCGCTCCCCCGGCGGCGGCCAGCGGAGGCGTGTGTGCCAACAGCCCGTCAGAGACATGGGTCGGTGGCAGCGGCGCCTGGGAGACCGCATCGAACTGGAGCCCGGCCACGGTTCCCACCGCGACCAGCACCGTGTGTCTTCCGGCGGCAGGGAGCCCGTATACGGTTACCATCTCGCAAGGCGGCCAAGCTGGTCAGTTGGAGGTCGGAGACAACGCCCTCCTCAAAGTCGAGGGCAATGGGCCCCAGGGAAACGCGGTGGACCTGACCCTCGATCCGGGAGCGTCCCCGGCAGGCACCGTCGACAGCGGGGGTGAGATCGAACTCACGGCGATCTCGACCAACAGCACTCCGAACCTGGCCGTCAACGACGGATCGACGTTCACGATCGAGGCGGGTGGAGAGCTGCTGAGCGATCCGACGGACTACACCCCCAACATGAACGGTTACGGAGTTCGACAGCTGATCGGCGATTTGACCAACGACGGGATCGTCCAGATAAACGCCGATACCTCGTTCTTCAACGGAGGCACCTTCACCAACGACGGCACGCTCAACACGGCGGCAAGCACCACACTCTCGACCAGCAGCAACGGGACGGCATTCGTCAACGGACCGACCGGGTCCATAAGCAACGACGGCACCATCTCGTGTGCAGGAGGCGGTGGCGAGACCGAAGCTGGTACCACCAGCGGCAACCCGATCGACTTCAGCGACACCCTCACCTTCACCGGCACCGGTGCCTCGAGCTTTCTGGGTGACTCCTTCGCCCACATTGCCGGCAACATGGCCGCCGGGCAGTCCGTCATCGTCCAGGCCGACAGCGGCAACCCGTTCTACGCCGACGTCGGCTACACCGGGCCGGCGACCATGGCCGGAAACCTGACCGTGCAGATCGCCCCCGGTAGCCCGTCGCCGGGCGCCGGAGCAGCTCTGTCCATTGGGAGCGGCAGCCTCACCGTCACCGGCAACCTGACCTTCGGAGATGCCAACGGGGGCGGGCTGCAGCTGATAGGCGGGCAAAACGTCATCAACGACGGGACCGTCAACGTCAACGACAACACCTCCTTCTTCCAGGGCGCCACATTCACCAATCAAGGAGCCTTCACCGTCGCCACCGGAACGACCTTCAACACCAACGGCAACGGCACCGGGTTCGTCAACGGCTCGGGTGGCGCCATCACCAACGACGGCGAGTTCGCAAGCACCGGAGGAGGTGGCTTCGACGAGGGTGCCGGTACCACCGGCGGCAACCCCATCGACATGTCAGGGAACAACCTCGATATCACGGGCGATGGCGCCTCTTCCTTCGAATGGACCAACAACGGCGGCAACCTGACCGGCAACATCGCGGCCGGACAGTCGATCGCGCTCAATGCCGCCACCAACACGGTGTTCGTGAACACCAGTGCAAGCTTCACCAATGCCGGGACACTGACGCTGACCAATGGCGGTGCCGATGCCGCGGAGCTCGGCTTGGGCGGTCACACGCTGACCAACACCGGCAGCATCGTCGACGACCCCATGGGAACCGCCGGCGACGGGCTCCTCTTCGGCGGAACAGTGGACAACCAGGGATCTCTCACGGTCGACGCCGCCCCGGGATCGCCCAAGACGTTCGGCATCCCCAACTACATCCAGACCGCGACGGGCAGCTTCCACACCGAGATCACGGGAGACACCCTGTGGGGTCAGCTCGGCGTCAACGGGTCCGCCACCTTGGCCGGAACCCTGGCCATCGACACGACCTCGCCGCCGGACCCCGGGACGGCGTTCCCGATCGTCGCCGGCGCCAACACCGTCAGCGGAACGTTCACAACCCAGCAGTACATCGGGACGACCCAGTACACCATCACCTACCCGCCGGGCGGTGTGACCGCCACCGTGCTCCAGAGCACCACGACCGGCCTCTCCTCCTTGGTAAACCCCTCCCTCGTCGGCCAGCAGGTGACCTACACGGCAACGGTCAGTCCGGCGCCGGGCGACGGAACGGTGGCGTTCACCGACGGTGGGAGGACCCGCATTCTTGGATGCGGGGCGCAGCCGGTGAACGGCAGCGGCGTGGCCACCTGCGCGGTGACGTACTCCACGGCCGGTAGTTACAGCATCGGGGCCACTTATGCGGGAGGAACGACGGACGCATCGTCCTCGTCGCCGGTCCTCACCCAGGACGTGGGCAATCCGCCGACGACGACCGCGTCGAATCTTCGTCCAACCCCTCACTGGTGGGTCACCAGGTCACCTATACGGCCACCGTGACACCTGGGCCGGCACCGGCATCTCCCGGTACGACGAGCTTTACCGATGATGGGACACCGATCTCGGGTTGCGCCGCGGTTCCGACGGCTTCCACCGGTGTGGCCAGATGTGCTGTCACCTACACGGCCGCCGGAAGGCACACCGTCGTCGCCCGCTTCTCCGGATCGGGCACCTTGGCCGGGTCGAGCTCCTCACCGGTCGTCGAGGTGGTCGACGCCGTCACCCATGGTCCGAACCCGGGCTACCGACTCGTTGGCATGACTGGCTCGGTATTCGTCTTCGGCGATGATTCATTCGACGGCTCGCTCTTCAACATCCACCTGAGCGCTGCCATCGCCGGCATGACATCGACTCCGGACCACAAGGGCTACTGGATGGCCGGAGCCGACGGTGCCGTCTACGCCTTCGGCGACGCCACCTATCGCGGCGGGATGTTCGATCGGTGGATCGGCTCGCCGCTCGTTGGCATCGCCTCGTCGGCCGATGGAGGTGGCTACTGGTTGGTGACCGCAGGGGGCGCGGTCTACGCCTTCGGTGACGCGGTGTACATGGGCGGAACAAGTGTCGACTCGGCCGACGCCATCGTCGGCATCGCCGTGACCCCCGACGGGCGAGGGTATTGGCTGGCCAGCCGCAACGGCGCCGTGTTCTCCTACGGTGACGCTCGCTTCTACGGAACCGAGGTGGGCATCCGCCTCAACGCGCCGATCACGGGTATCGCTTCCACCGCCGACGGGAAGGGGTACTGGCTCACCGGCGGGGACGGCGGCGTGTTCAGCTTCGGTGACGCCGCGTACTACGGAGGCATGGCCGGCACCCGACTCAATGGACCCGTCATCGGCGTCCTGCCCACCACCGACGGCAGGGGCTACTGGTTGTGCGCAGCCGACGGAGGGGTGTTCAGCTTCGGTGACGCCCACTTCTACGGCTCCGAGGGCTTGACCGGAGAGCAACCCCGGATCGTTGGGTGCGCCGTCTGACGGGCAGTTGTCAGTTGCCGCCGGCGTCCGGGTCGCGGGACTCCCCCTGCCGGCGCGGGGGACCCAAAGCACCTCCCACCGATTGCCCTCGGGATCAGCCACGACCGCTGAACGTCCGCCCCACGGCTGATCGACAGGATCAGACACTCGACGGGCTCCGGCTTCGACAGCCGCGGCAACAGCGTCGTCCACCGCCCCGTGGGTGTCGACATCGATGACGAGCGTCGTCGCCGGCACGGTCTGCCCACGTTCATCTGCGCCCTCTGCCGGCGGCTCAGAGCCGGGATGCAGGGTCAGCACCGTTCCTGCCAACTCGAACATGGCCAGCGAGTCCGAGGCGCCGGCGCGCTCGGGCCAACCCAGATCCTGGTAGAAGCGGCGCAGGACGGGCAGGTCCCGCGCAGCGAGGACAACCATCGAGACCCGGGGCGGCACCCCACCCCGACCTGGGCTCCGAGGAACCATCGGGTGTCATGCGCCCGCCCGCCTGTCGGTGGACTCCGACGACGGCGCTAGCGGGTGGGCACGAGCGAGGCCATGGTGATGGCCATCTCCTCGCTGTAGTGGACGGAGCCGAGCGGTCCGACCGACTGCGAAACGTTCACCTGCTCGCGCTGGCGGAAGATGAGACCGGTCTGGGGCGATACCCAGTAGTCGGTTGGGTCCGTTCCCGACGCGTTCCCCGAGACGGCTGTGTTGATCCGGGTGTGGATCGCCGGCATGGACTGGCCGTCCACCGAGACGGTCGTCGCCCCGATTACCTCGCCCGAGACCTTGTCGACCTGACCCGGTCCGTGGCACACGGCGTACCAACGTTGGCCGGCATGCGGATCGGGAGGGATGAAGTAGGCCGTGTCCGGACAACGGATGACTTGTGAAGTGCTGGCGCCGGCGATGGATTCGGTCGAGGACGCCTCCGACATAGTGAGGGCCCCATTCGTCTGCCGGCAGACTTCGATGCCCTCGGTATGCTGATCGATGGGCACCCAGTCCATGGACGCGCAGTGGGCATCGGTCACGATCACGTCGCTCGCCGGAGGGAACGAACGACTGATGCCGGCCAGGCTGAGCCGCTCGCTCCCGCTCGTCTTGTAGGCGTAGACGCCGGGCGCCGGGAGCCCATCGGTGGATCCGGCGGCATGCTGGTCCTGGCGGTAGAGGTGCAGGGCCTGGCGCAGGTCGATCTGGGTACCAGTGCTTCGGAGCAGGAAGAACCAGACTCCGCCGGCTACGGCCACGATCAACAGCACGGCGAAGCTGAACCCAGAAACCAACAGGCGGTGATGGTTGATCCAGCTCACAAACGGCATCTGTCTTCCTCCCGGAAATCCGAAGCCAGGCATACCCCGGATACCATTAATCCACACCGGGAGCGCCCGTGCGGGCGGGCTGGCCATACCCAACCAGAGAGCGGGTCATCCGAGCCTTGCGGCCTGCGCATTGCCACCCATACGGCTCTGGTCACCACTTCTCGTGACGTCGTCGGGCTCATCGGCCGGGGTGGCGGGATCCAGCACGGGCGGCGGCGGGAGGTGGCGAGCTCCGTCAGGCGGGGCGATCGGAAGGGCAACCTCCACCAATCTTGCCATCGGGTTGGATCGTCAGTACCTCCTGACGATTCGGGCACTTCCGCCGTTCAGGACACCCCGCCGTTCAGGAATGGGCGATCGACCACATGCCGAACCACCAGCCCGCCGGCGAGCGGCGACCTTTACGTGTCGCGTCGCGTCGCGCCGCGCCGCCCCGCGTCGTCCCCTCAACACCCACTGGCACTACCGGTTGTCTCCCGATCCCTGATAATGGTTCCCGAAATGGCGGCTACCGCGATACCAGAAGAACAGTCCGACGATCACGAAGAGCACCCAGGGGAAGTGGACCATCGGGTAGGTCGCGCCAGCGGCCAGCGCAACGAGCACGAGGATGACGACGAAGGGGATCAACCTCCGGCGCCGAGAGGGTGAGGGCAGTGGCTCGGTCGGCAGTCGGGGCAGGTCGCTGAACAGCCCGTCGAGGTCGCCCCGAGTCGTGGCTCCCATGGCCCGGTCGAGGCGTGTCTTGAACTCGGCCTGATCGAGCCTTCCATCGGCGAAGTGTCGTGAAAGCTTGTCCGCGACCTCGTTGCGCTCCTCGTCCGATACCCGGAGGTGCGAGTCGGCATAGGAGCCCACCCGGCGTCCACTGGCCGGATAGGCGGGATCCCATCGATAGCGCATCCGATCTCCTCTCTGTGCGAATGGCGGGTGATCAGGCCGACGGTCGGCGGACCAGTTCACGGGCCAGCAGCTCCTCGGCCACGGTGGGGCCCCCGTCCTCGTCGGGGATGAGAAGCCATCCGGCCAGGTAGAGCGGAACGGCGAGGCCTCCGACCAGGGTGAGCGCCACGAACGCAATGCGGACCAGGGTGGGATCGAGGTCGAAGTAGTCGGCCATTCCGGCGGCCACGCCGGCCACCATCCGGCCCTGCCGGCACCGGTGGAGCCGGTCCTCCGGAAAGGCCGGAGGTTCCGGTGGCTCAGATGAGGCCGATCCAGTGCTGGTCGGGTCGGGGTGTGTGGTGTGAGAGGTGGCAGATTCCATACCGACAGCGTGACGGCCCTCGATCCGAATCGGTATCCGGCAACACCCTGGTCCAACCCTGACCGAGGTCCCGAGACCTCAGGGTTGTCCCTGATGACCACGGACAGAAGCTGCGCGATCATCGGATATCCCCCACGTCACCGATCCCACCGCCGGCAATCGGGCCTCCGACCCTCCCGGCGTCTCCGGCCGGGCCACCTCTGGAGCGGCTCCTTCGGATCATGATGCCCACCGTCGGGGGCCTCCGCCATGGGCGCCGCCGATGCGGGTGCGACACGGAGGACCCGGCCGTCATTTCCGCAGACACTGGGGACCGCTGCGACGACGCCCGGAGGGCCGTGTCCTGGCCGGGGTGTGCAGCGGCGTCTCCCAGTCCACTGGCATCGACATCACGCTCATCCGGATCGCCTTCGTGCTGCTCACGCTGGCCAGCGGGACGGGCCTCCTTGTCTACGCCCTGGCCTGGCTGCTGCTCCCCCTCGAGGGCGAGACCACGAACATTCTGTCCCGATCCCTCAGTGACCGGCGGGGCATCCGCCTGGTCATCGCCATCATCCCCGCCGTCATCGTCGTCCAGGTGGTGGCGGCGGCGTGGCACGTCACCTATGTCGGAGCGTTCAGCTGGCCCGTGTTCGTGGCCGCCGCCGTCGTCATCCTCATCCGACGCAATGCCAGCGAGAAGGAACGGGTTTGGATCAATGACGACCTCCTGCCCATCCTCCGGACGGGCGCGGATCGACAAGGGCGGTGGATGATCGTCGGTCGCGTCGGCGTGGGTCTCGTGCTCGCAGCGACGGGCCTGCTCGCTCTCGTCCTCGGCCATCCTTCGCGCGCCGCGCTGCGTCCCATTGCCGGTTCGTTGCTGGTCATCGCGGCGCTGGTGGTGGTATTCGGCCCGTGGTGGCTGCGCTTGTTCCGTGATCTGATCTCGGAGCGACAGGCCCGAGCCATGGCCGAGGAGCGCGCTGAGATGGCCGCGCATGTGCACGATTCAGTTCTGCAGACGCTGGCTCTGATCCAGCGCTCGGCCGACGATCCACACAATGTGGTTCGCCTGGCTCGCGCCCAGGAGCGGGAGCTCCGCTCCTGGCTGTTCGAGGGCAAACCACCGGGAACCATCGGCGACGTGGCCCACACCCTGGTCGAGGGTATCGAAGTGATCCAGCGACAGATCGAGGCGGATCACGGCATCACGGTCCAGACGGTGATCGTCGGCGACTGTGACCTCGATGACCCGCTCCGGGGATTGACCGAGGCGACCAGAGAGGCGACGGTCAACGCCGCCAAGTGGTCGGGCGCCCCCGAGGTCTCGCTCTACGCCGAGGTAGAGACGGATGCGGTGATGGTCTACGTCCGTGACCGCGGGCGCGGATTCGACCCGGAGTCAGTTCCCGAGGATCGGCAGGGCATCGCCCAGTCGATTCGGGCCCGCCTGGCCCGGTTCGGGGGTTCGGTGGCCATCCGTTCGTCTCCCGGGAACGGGACCGAGGTCGAGCTGTCCCTGCCCCGGCGAAGTGCGACCACTTGAGCCCGATGAACGAGGAGCGTCGACCCCGAGTCTTTCTGGTCGATGACCACGCCGTGGTGAGGGCCGGAGTACGGGCCGAGTTTGGATCTGCGGTCAACATCCTCGGCGAAGCTGACGAGGTCGAAGCCGCTATCGAGTTGATCAACGAGCGGGTTCCCGACGTCGTGCTCCTCGACGTGCATCTTCCCGGAGGCGGTGGCCAGGCAGTGATCGCCGGAGTGACCCCGCATCATCCGGAAGTGCGGTTCCTCGCCCTGTCGGTGTCCGATGCGCCAGAGGACGTGATCGCGGTGATCCGAGCCGGTGCGCGTGGATACGTCACCAAGACGATCTCCGGACAGGAGTTGCTCCGGGCCGTGTACACCGTGGCCGCCGGTGACGCCGTCTTCTCCCCCCGCCTGGCTGGATTCGTTCTCGATGCCTTCGCCGCCGGCGAAGGGTCCGAAAGGCCGTTCACCGGCGTGGATCCGGAGCTGGATCAATTGTCACCCCGTGAACGCCAGGTCCTGCGTCTGATTGCCCGCGGGTACACCTACAAGGAAGTGGCCCGCGATCTCGTGATCTCGGTCAAGACGGTGGAGTCACACGTCTCCTCGGTGCTGCGCAAACTGCAGCTGTCGAGTCGGCACGAGCTCACCAAATGGGCCACCGATCGGCGACTCGTCTAATAGGACCACTCCGGTAACAGGAGCACTCGAGCCACGGCCGCAACTCCCCAAACGGAGGTTCTTCCTCGGGGACACGAGCGCCGGGCGGCGATGGCCCCTACCGGACGGCGGCGCTCCCATCCGGGCTGCGCGGGTCGGCGGCACCGACGGCGAGCCACCCCGGGTCGCCGGATGGTTTTGGCGCGCTGACGACCTGCGCGCAACCAACGGCGACGGGGTCGAAAGCGCTGATCTGCCGCACCCGATGGCCGCGGGCGGTAAGCCCGGGCACCCACTCGGCCGGAGCGTGGGCCTCGACGCTCACCGTGCGCTCCCCCCACCAGAGCCGGAACGGCCCCGCAGCCGGGGCCTCGAGGGCGAAGCGGGCTGCAGCCAAGGCGGTGGCCGGGTCCTCGTTGCAGCGCAGGATCCTGGCCAACAGCTGCAGGAGAACCTGCGGTTGGGCGTCGCCGCCCATGGCTCCGATCAGGTGGGTGAGCCGTCCATCGAGATCGGTGACCAACATGGGCGAGAGAGTGTGCGGCGGCCGCTTGGACGGGGCCAGCTCGGCGGGATGGCCCTCCTCCAAAGAGAACCCGACGCCACGGTTGTGGAGGAAGATGCCGGTGGCGCCGGCAACCAGGTGCGAGCCGAAGTCGAGGGCGTTGGACTGGGTGAGCGAGACACCGAAGCCGTCGGCGTCGATGGCGCACAGATGCGTCGTGTCCCCGTCCCCGAGCCGCGCTTCGGATGATGGGGACATGCCGCTGCCGTCCGGACCCACATCGGCGAAGACCGTCCGGTCGGGCCGGATCTGCTGGGCCTTTTTTGCGAGGCGCCCGACGTCGACGAGCGACGACCAGTCCGCTCCGTCGAAGAGCAGAGCCGGACGGTCGAAGCCGGCGACCGTCGCCGCCTCCACACCCAGATGGGCCCAAAGCGGGTCCGTCGGGTCCGTCCCCATGCCGGCCTGCTCGGCGATCCAGGCGCCGGCCAGCGTGAGGTAGCCCTGCGACGGCGGGGGCACGGACCACAGATCGCCGCCCCATGCCTGCAGGTGCACCGGTTCGTCCCAGACGGCCAGATCCCGAGCGAGATCGGCCTCGGTGAACAATCCGCCCCCCAACTCGATGAGGGACCGCCCGAACTCGCCGCCGTAGAAGGCGTCTCGGCCCCCTTTGGCGATGGCCCGCAACGTCCGCGCCACCCCGGGCAGCCGTACCCGGTCGCCGGGCTGGAGGGGGCCGTCGGCGCAGAGTTCGTGGGTGCCCGGGGCACCGGCCACCAAATGGCTGGCCAACGAGAGCAGCAGAGAGGCGGCGAATCCCTCCTCGGCGAGCGAGACGGCCGGGGCCAGCACCGACCCGAGCGGCAGGCGCCCATAGCGGCCGTGGAGGGCCAGCCACCCGTCGACCGCGCCGGGGACGGGAACGGAGCGCACGTCACCGCGGAGAGGCATGACGGCATGACCTTCGGCCCGAAGCCGGGCGGCGTCGACACCCGATCCTGCCCGCCCGACGGCCAGCAACGCCTCAGGTCCGTGTCCGGGCCGGCTGACCATGGCCAACACGTCGCCGCCCATCCCGCAGAGGTGCGGGCCGACCACGGCCATCACCGCGGCAGCGGCCACCGCCGCGTCGGCGCCGGAACCGCCTTCGTCGAGCACGCCGACGCCCGCCGTCGAGGCCAGCTGGTCGGCGGCCGCCACCATGCCACGGGCACCTCGGCGGGGAGGAAACGGAGCGAGCGGGTAAGGCACCGGCCTGGCATACCACGCCGGCCGACGGGGGTCGCCGGGGCTCAGCGCACCTCGAATCGCTCGAGATAGAACCTGAAGCGATGGCGCACCCGCTCGGCATCGAGGCCGAAGTCGCCGAGTGAGAACTCGTGGACGCCGTGGGCGCCGGGTGGGTGGTCGCGGGCCCAGGCCTCGACCGCCCCCCAGCCGGTACCCAGATCCAGCCCGAGGCGGCCGTAGGCGGCGGCCAGTGCGCCGACGGGATCCGACTGCTGCGCGTCGAACGAGATGTCGGCGAAGCGCTCCTCGCCGGTGCGGTCGCGGAAGTCGAGGGCTCGCCGGATGGCCTCGGCCCACAGGTCGAGCTGGTCTCGGCCGAGCTCCTCGGGGTTGTCGCCATCCGAGGACCAGCTGCGGGTGTAGGCGATGAGGCTGCACACCGAGCCGAGCACGGCGGCCGGGTCCCGGTGGGTCCAGAGGAACTTGGCCGTCGGGTAGGCGGCAGCCAGGGCATCGAGGGCGAGCATGTGCACCGGGGTCTTGAGGTGCCACAGGCGCGGCGGGCAGTGCCACTGGAGGAGCTGCAGCGTCCGACGGTGGAAGGCGTACGTGCCGTACATGTCGCAGTCGATGACCCACTCGACGTAGCTCGGGACCCGGGCCATGCCGTCGAAGTGCTCCGTGCGGAACTCCATGCCGAGGAGGTCCTGGCACTCGGTCGGGCCGGTGGCCGCCTGGAAGTGGAGCGACCTCATCCGGGGGAACGTCTCGTACATGGCGGCGAGACCCGACTCGGCCGCGGCGATGCGTGGGTCGTCATGCTGGTGGTCGGCCTCGGGCGGTGGAACGGGATCGGACGATTCCCAAAGGCGGACCGACCTGATCTGGGGATCGGCGGCCAGCAGGTTGCTGAGGGCGGTGGTCCCGGTTCGGGGCAGGCCGATGATGACGAGAGGGCCCTCGACCTCCTCGTCGGCGATCTCGGGGTGGGCGTCCACCGTGGCGACCACGCGCAGCCGGTTGGCCAGCAGCATCTCGAGGCGAGACCCCAGGATCTGAGTGCCGAGCTCGGTGAGGTCAGCCTCGTCGTTGAGCGCATCCACCAGCCGGTCGAGCCCCTCCCGCCACTCGGTGCCGCCGAAGTCGTCGAGGCCGGTTCGTTGGCAGGCGGTGTCGACGAGACCGCCGGGGTCGAGCATCAGGCACCTTCCAGCATCATGCAGTTGGCAGCATCAGACGAAGTCGGATCCGCCGTCGACGTTCACGTCGGCTCCGGTGACATAGCCGTTGGTGCGCGACGCGAGGTAGGCCACCAGCGAGGCAACCTCCTCGGGGAGGCCGGCCCTCCCGAGGTCGGCCGGCTGGTGGAAGTGACGGTCGATCCAGTCCATGACGTCGTAGGGATCGGTCGGGTCGAGCCCTTCCTCGGCGAAGGCGCTGCGCAGGCCCTCGCTGAAGCTGGCCGTGACGATCGACCCCGGGCTTACCGTGTTGACCAGGATGCCCTCCTTGGCCAGGGACTTCGACAGGTTCTTGGAGAAGCTGGTCGTGGCCGCCTTCGACGCCGTGTAGGCGACGAGGAGCGGGCTCTGGCGACGGGTGGAGTGGGCCGAGAAGTTCACGATCCTGGCCCATTCGGCTGCCCGCAGGAACGGCAGCGCCCCCCGCACCGCCCGCACCGCGGCCATGAGGCCGATGCTGAAGGTGGCCTCCCAGTCGCGGTCGTCGAGCTGCTCGAATCGGCCCGCGCCGGGACCGAGGGTGTTGACGAGCACATTGAGCGACGACCAGCGCCGCCCGAGCTCGGCGAAGGCCTCGTCTACCTGCGACCGGTCGGTGAAGTCGACCGAGAGGGCGAAGGAGTCCGAGCTGCCGGCGCGGCGCAGGGCTTCGACGGTGTCGTCGAGAGCCTGCTGGCCCCGGGCGAGGACGGCCACTCGGGCGCCCTCGGTCGCCAGACGCTCGCACACGGCCCGCCCCATCCCTTTCGAGCCGCCCGTCACCGCGGCGGTGGCGCCCTCAAAGCCAAGATCCACGTCGAACTCCTTCTTCCTGTCGCCCTTGTCGGACTGTCGCCCTTGTCGGACTGTCGCCCTTGTCGGACTGTCGCCTTTGTCGGCCTGTCGCCTTTGTCGGCCTGTCGCCTTTGTCGGCCTGTCGCCTTTGTCGGCCTGTCGCCTTTGTCGGCCTTGTCGCCTTGTCGCCTAGTCGCCCTTGCGCCTACCGGGGGAACCGTCGACGGACGGCCCGTGCCCGCTCGGCGAGGACGCGTCGCCTGGTCTCCTCGTTCACGCGGACCGTGCTCGCCGGCAGCACGGCGGACAGCTCGGTCTGAGGCACGACGCGCACTGCGGGCACCGGTGCCAACGCCGCCCGGAGCCAGCGGAAGATCATCGCCCCGTGGTGGTTGCCGGCGGTGTCCAGCCAGTTGGCCACCCCAGGATCCGAGTGGGCGACGACCGCCCGGAAGACACCGTCGCTGTCGAAGCTCGCCTGGTGGCCGTTGAGACTCGACTGGCGGTGGGCGTAGTCGATGGTCTCCCACCAGTAATTGCCGAGCGACACGCTCCAGTAGAGGGCGTCGGGCGGCGTGACCTCGATGACCAGGCACTCCTCGTCGCCCAGGCTCCAGGACCCCCACGTGCTCACGTTCTCGGCCGCCGCCCCCATCTGGGTGAGCGCGGCCGGCTCGCGGAAGCAATTGACGCCTTGTGCACGACCGCCCTCCTCCACGTCGAGCCAGAACTGGGTGCTCGCTTCGACGAAGGCGCCC
This sequence comes from uncultured Acidimicrobiaceae bacterium, assembly GCA_963756195.1. Classification (GTDB taxonomy): domain Bacteria; phylum Actinomycetota; class Acidimicrobiia; order Acidimicrobiales; family RAAP-2; genus CAVSNH01. Next base: position 40,363 of record CAVWMT010000013.1, on the reverse strand, counting down.
AGTGCCGTCAGCTGGGCAGCCACACCGTCGGCGTCGAGCGGCGGAGGCACGACCGGAGGGTCAGCGTCGCCGCGGCGCTCTGTGCACTCGATGTCGAGGTCGGCCGGGCGCTCCGCGGCCCAGTCATAGAAGAACTGACGGACGACGAGAGACGAGCTGGACGGCTCCAGGGCCATCCAGTTCCCGGGGTGCTCGGTGGCCGACAGGACGAGCTCGAAGCGGCCATCGGCATCGAGTTCGAGGTCATCGGCCACCACGTTGCCGGTGTTGGTCATGCCGCCCATCACCTGGAACCCGAGGTAGCGGACCGTGTTGCGCTTGCCCCGCACCACATAGGTGGCATCCCCGCGGATGGACGCCCCTGTATAAGCCGCGTCCGGACAGTCCATCCCCCACTTGAGGACGTTGTCGACGTTGGCCGGGGCGAAGGTGGGGTCGTAGGGGTCAGAGCCGCGCAACCCCTCGTCGATGCCGAGGGCGAGGAGGACGAGCAGGTGGCGGTAACCGGCCGCCTGGTCAGTGGCCTCGTGGGGTACTCGGTCTCCCCCCATGACCACGCCGGCACGGCCGAGAGAGTCGAGCAGCGCCGTCCAGGCGCGACCGGACAGGAGCTCGTCGGGGTCGCCGGTCGGGTGCCGGTAGGCGGAGCCCACCGAGCCCGGGGCCCACGCCGGTGTCTGCATGCCTTTGATCCCCTCCTCGTCTCGTCGCCTGCCGCTGTCTACGCCGACTAGCGGAAGTCGAAGGCGACCTTGACGGCGCCCGAGTCGGTCTGGGTGGCCAGGGCGCTGAAGGCGCCGCGCCATTCTTCGAGCCGGAAGGTGTGGGTGAGCATGCCCGAGAGGTCGACGCGGCCGTCGGCCACGAGGTCGAGGTAGTGGGCGATGGCGTGTTGACGCTTGCCGTCCACCGTCTCGACGCCGAACGCGTTCGAGCCCACCCAGTTGATCTCCTTGAAGTAAAGCGGCGACCACTCCCACCGCTCGGGCGGGTTGACCCCGCTCTTGACCAGGGTGCCGCGGGCCCGCAGCACCCGGACGGCCACCTCGGAGGTCTCCTTCGTCCCGACCGTGTCATACACCACGTCGATGGCGCCCGGGTGGGCCATGGGAATCCCCATGGGGGTCGGCTGGAGCACGCCCCCGGACCAGGCCACGGCTTGCTCGACCACTGCTTCAGCCGGCTCCGGCCCGATGACCTCGGCACCGAAGGAAAGGGCGAGGTCGCGCTGGGCCGGATGGGCGGCGACCACCAGCACATCGACGTCGGGATGGAGGGAGCGGAGCAGCGCGACGGCGGCGAGGCCGAGAGCGCCGGCCCCGTACACCATGGCCCGCCCACCTGCCGGTGGCGGGTGGCGGGTCACCGAGTGGAGGGAGACGGAGACCGGGTCGGCGAGGACGGCCACCTCGTCGGGGATCCCGTCGGGAACCGGGAAGAGCATCGAGTGGTGAGCGGGCAGGTAGTCGGCGAACCCACCGGGCGCGTCCCGGCAGGTTCCGGTGTGGATGCCCGGCGACAGGGCCCCCTCGGTGAAGTGGAAGCAGAGGCTGAGGTCGCCGTCCTGGCAGGACGGGCACGGGTCGAGCCCCCGGGGAAGGCAGGTCAGCCACGGGTTGAGCACCACCCGCTCTCCCATTTCGAGGCCGGTCGCTTCGGGGCCGAGCTCGGTGACCTCGGCCACCACCTCGTGACCCATGACCATGGGGAAGGAGAAGAGACCGGCCAGCGCGCTGTCGTTGTAGGAGTCGGTGAAATCACCGAAGACCTGCTTCGACTCCGAGCCGCAGATGCCGGTCAGGCGGGTCTTCGCCACCACCCAGTCATGGCGTGGAGGGCGCGGCACGTCGACGTCCTCGAGCCGCATGGGAACTCGAGCAAGTCCCGCCAGCAAGTGGTTGGACGGGTCGGGCGCTTCCCACGCATCGGGCTTCACTCCCCACACCAGTGCCTGCACGACGGACCTCTCCTCTCCAGATCGGCGACCACGGTAGCGCCCAGACGCACAGCCGGTCCGGGCCGCGATCGAAAGGACGTGCCGTGCGTGCGAGCCGGCGTGCGGTCCGACGTGGCCCGATGACCGCCAGGCGCGCCATGGTAGGTTGCGGCCACAGAAAGGGTCGGGTGACGCGTGACATGGCCACCGCGGCGACCGGGTGGCACCCATGAGGGCGAGCAAGCCATCGGTCACGGCCCGCTTCGTGGCCAACACCCGGGCCGGCCTCGAGCGCCCCGAGATCGCCACCGGAGACGCAGCCGCCGAGCTCCGCCTCTACCGCTCGCTCGGTTCCACGCCATTCCTCCATGAGACAAAGACGTGGCGGGCCCGGATGGCAAGACGCACCCGCTTCTTCGACCGCTTGACCATCGGTTCGCTCGAGGCGGGCACCACCCAGGTGGTGATCGTCGGTGCCGGCTACGACGGGCGCCCGGTCCGGTTCGCCACTCCCGGCGTCACCTGGTACGAGGTCGACCACCCGAGCACCCAGTCCGACAAGCAGGCCCGGCTGGCGGCGGCGGACGCTGACGTGAACGCCATCCGGTTCGTGGCCATCGACCTCACCGACGGCGACCTGGACGCCTCCCTCGGCATGGCCGGCCACGACGCCGGCCGGGCGTCTCTGTTCCTCGTCGAGGGCCTCATCGGCTACCTGCCGCGTCCATCGGCGCACCGGCTCCTCTGCGCCCTGCGAAAGCGGGCCGCTCCGTACAGCCGGCTGGCCGCCGCCTTCCCGCTCAGACCGGCCGATGCCACCAACTCACATCAGCTGCGCCACTGGGTCCGGCAGCGGCTCGTGGCGGCCATCGGTGAGCCCTGGGTCGACGTCTACACGTCGCCGGAAGTCGACGCGGCCTTCGCCGCCAGTGGCTGGGCGGTGACCGTCCTCCACGACACGCCCCAGCGCCACGAGGGCCCTCGCGGCGTCCTGGTTGTCGGCGAGCCGTCGGTGACCGCGTCCCGCGGCGTCTAGCGGGGAGCGCTCGTCCCCACGGCCGGGTCGGCACCCGCCCGATACGGTGTCGGAGCGTGGTGACCGCAACCGCGCTCCCGACGCGGCGACCCGCCACCGGCGAACGTCCTGCGGCCGGCCCACCCCCACTGCCCCGACCCGCCGACCGCCCGCCGCGCCGGCCGCCTCCCCGCTCGGTGTCGCGTCGTGTGCGCCGCAACCGCTTCTTCGCCGCCCTCCTGCTCATCGCCGCCGTCATCCTCGCCGTGCGCCTCGGAACGGGCGGCTCTCACCCCGTGGCCGCCGCACACGGTGGCCATCACCATGCCAGCCCGCCACGCCCGCACGTCGACCCGCGCCTCGAGAGCGACTGGGAGGGAGACGGACATCCGGTGGTGCTCGCCTTCGGGGGCGATGTGAATTTCCCGGACGGCAGCAACCTCGGGGAACGCCTGGCCGCCGACCCCGCCTCGGCACTGGGCACCGGCGTCCCCCAGCTCCTCGCCGGCGCCGACCTGCGGATGGTCAACTTCGAGTCGGCCATGACCGACGGGAGCTGTCCCGACCCGCAGCCCAAGAGCTATGACTTCTACGCCCCGGCCGCCGCGCTCACCGCCTTCCGCTCCGCCGGTGTGACCCTCATCACCGAGGCCAACAACCACGGTGAGGACTGCGGTCAGGCGGGCCTCCAGATGGCGCTGGCCGCCCGCCGGCAGGCCGGTTACACCGTCCTCGGCATCGGCGGGAACGTGGGCCAGGCCTTCACCTCGTACCAGACCACGATCAACGGGCAGCGCATTGGCATCATCGCTGCCACCCAGGTCATCGACTCCGACCTGCAGACGGCGTGGACGGCGACAGCCACCCAGCCCGGCCTGGCATCGGCCTATGACGTCGACGACCTTGTCGCCGCCGTCGAGGCAGCACGCCGCGTGGACGACACCGTCGTGGTCTTCCTGCACTGGGGCGTCGAGCTCGACGCCTGTCCCGACCCGCTGCAGGAGCCCCTCGCCAACGTGCTCGTCAAAGCCGGCGCCGACATCGTCATCGGGAGCCACGCCCATGTGCTGCTCGGCGGTGGCTACCTCGGGTCGGCCTACGTCGACTACGGGCTCGGCAACTTCGCCTTCTACAACACGCCACCGCCCACCGACCAAAGCGGGTCGTTGGTCGTGACCGTGACCGGCCGGCACATCGATGCGGTGACCTGGCGCCCGGCGATCATCGAGGACGAACTACCCGTCCCCCTCTCCGGCGACGAGGCGACCCAGGCGCTCCAGAGCTGGGCAGCTGCCCGCATTTGCACCGACCTCTCCCCGGCGGTGGGCGGCTCGGAGGCCACCCCGGGCTCCGAATCACACCCGGCACCGGCCGCCACCGCCGCGCAGCTCTCGGTCGACGACTGACCGACCAGGCGCGGCGCTCAGCCACGTCGCGACGAGGCCTCAGCCGGGCTCAGCCGGGCAGCGGCGGGTGCAGTGGGTGGGCCTGGAAGAAGGCCCACATGAGGTCGTCGGCGGAGATGGCGAACGTGGTGTACCCGACGATGGCGGCGATCGAGCGGGTGAAGGTGCTTCCCGGCCAGGCGTGCCCGCCCCCTGTGATGCGGTAGAGCTCGACGGTGGCGTCCGGCGGGCACGGGTAGCTGATGAGGGTGACGCCCGTCGCCACTGTCTTGTAGGAAGCCGTGGCCGTGCAGCCGTTGCGGTGCGCCCACTTCGCCGCCTGGTCGGGGATGGAGGAGCCGGGCGGGGCACGGGTGGGCGTGGCACCGGACTGACCGAGGGTGCCATGGCCGTTCGGTGCCGGCAGCGAGAGCGCCTTCGAGCCCAGACCACCCGTGTAGGTGACGAACGGGTCGGCCGTGCCGTGGAAGGCGATGACCGGCACCGGCCGCGACGGGCGGCAACCCGAGACGGCCTGGATGCCGGCCACCGGCGCCACCGCAGCCACCTGGCCGGCGAACTGGCATGCCACCGCAGAGGTCATGAAGGCGCCATCGGAGTAACCGTCGACGTCGACGCGGTTGCGGTCGACGCACTCGTTGGCCTCGACGGTGGCGAGGAGCGATCCGAACCAGGCCAGGTCGGTGCTGCCCAGCCCGGTGTTCCACAGGGGGACCGTGCGGGTGATCTGTGGGGTCACGGCGACGAGGCCGTGCTGGTCGCCGAAGGTGCCCCACTGGGAGACATCCGTCTGGAGGGCTGCCGTCTCGGAGTACCCGTGCAGGTCGACGATAAGCGGCAGCGGCTTCCCGCCGAATCCGGGCGGCACGTGCTGGATGTAGGTGCCGGCCAGCCCGTGGGCGTCGAGCGCCACCGTCGTGGTTCCGGCCGGCCGCTCAGCGGCCGGCCGCGTGCAACCGGCCGAGGGGGCGGCGGCGACCGAGGCAGCGGCGGCGGTTGATCCGGATCCGGAGCCGGTGGCCGTGGCCGAGCCGGAGCCACCGCACGAGGCCAGCCCGACCAGGCAACAGGCCCCCGTCGCGGCGAGAGCGGCGAAGCGGAAGAGCCGGGAGCCCGGCGGGGCTCCCGACGGGTGGAGGAGGCTGTGGGCTGGGATGACGCGGAACGCTAGCGCGGCTAGGCCCCGCCGCCACCGGTGACTCCGGTGGGTTCCACGGCTCTGAACTGGGGAAAGAGAACTGTCCGGGCCGCCCGGCCACGCCTCCGCCTGCCGCCGCCCTTGCCGTCCTGCGCTTTTGTCGGCATGGAGCACCCCTCGCTAGATTCTTCACTTCGTCGTGTTTGCCGCCCGAACCGCTCCGACCACGGAGCTCGACCGGAGAGGTGGCCACCGGCCTCGGCGGGTAACGGTGCTCCTCTTGGCTCTCGCCACTGTTGCTGCCCTCCCAGCGGTGGTCAACGTGGCGCGCCCGGTCGGCGCTGACCAGGTCGCCACCCTGCGGGCGCAGGCGGCGGTCATCGCCCAGCAGCTCGTCCGTGAGCAGCTCGAGGTCGACGCCGACCAGCAGCTCTACTCAGTCGCCTCGGCCCGGGTTGACGCCGACGCTGATGCCATCGCCTCCCTCGACCAGCAGATCGACGCCACCGAGCAGGCCATCGCCGCCCGCTCGAGCCAGATTCGGGTCCAGGCGGTGCGGACCTATGTCGACGGCGGGGTCCAGGCACAATCGCAGGGAGCCGACATCCTCACGGGCGACGCTGACCGCGTCCAAGCAGCTAGCGAGTACCAGACGATTGCCGTCGGTAACATCACCACCCAGATCGACCAGCTGCACACCGCCCAACGAGCGCTGCAGGCGCAGCAGGCCGACCTCCAGGCCCGTGAGGCCGCCGACCGTTCCAGCCAGAGCCAACAGGCCTCGGCCCTCTCGCAGGCGAACGACACCGCTCAGCAGCTCGCCGCCGTGCACGCCCAGGTGACCGGGAATCTGGCCTCGGCCGTGGCCGCGGCCCAGGTCGCTCAGCAGGCGGCGGCAACGGCCGCGGTGGCCGCCGCCCAGCAGGCTGCCGCCACTCCGAGTGGGTCGAACGGACCGGCGGCCGCGGCAGCTGCCACCCCGGCCTCGGCCTCGACCAGTCCGGTGGCGGCCCCGGCTGGCTCGGGCACGGACCCCGCCCTGCCCCCCTTCCTCCAATGTGTGGTCCAGGCGGAGTCAGGCGGCAACTACGGCGCCGTCTCGCCCAACGGCGAGTACATGGGCGCGTTCCAATTCAGCCAGTCGACGTGGAACATGGCCGCCCAGGCAGCCGGTCGGCCTGACCTCGTCGGGGTCCCGCCCAACCTCGCCTCGAAGGCGGACCAGGACACGGTGGCCGTCACCCTCTACTCGCTCGACGGCGAACAGCCCTGGCTCGGCGACCGCTGCAGCTCCTGACCGGCCAGCGTCACCCGGCGTCGCACCGCCACCGCCGGGCCCCCTCAGATGAGGTGGCAGCCTTCGGCCCCTGCCCCTGAGCACATCTCGCACCCCGGTCCTAGGCCGGCCACATGGCTCAGACAGCGCCACACCCGCTCGTCGACAACGTCCCGCAACAGCGGGTGGGGACCGAGCGGCGCGGCCACCACGTGGGCGACGCCGGGGTGCCGAGCGGCGGCCTCGGCCGCCAGGGCCGGGATGTCTTCGGACGAGTGCCGGCCCGGCCAGAGGAAGTACGGCGCCACGACCACCCGCAAGGCGCCGGCGGCCACGCAGGCGTCGAAGGCCGACCCGATAGAGGGCTCGGCCAGCTCCATGTGGGCGGGCTCGACCACCCCGTAGCCGCGGTGGCGGCCCCAGCCGCGGACGAACTCCTCATGGCGCCGGTTGGCCTCCTCTCGTGTCGATCCGTGGTCGACGACCACGAGCCCGAGTTCCCCGGCGAGCGCTGCGGGGTCTGGCCCGCCGTCCGGCGCCGGTTCGGGCACGGTCAGGCCGACCACCTACCCTCGGCACCTTCGTGGGCGAGCAGCCATCGCTTGCGGTCGAGCCCACCGCCGTAGCCGCCGATAGTCCCGTCGGCGGCTACCACCCGGTGGCAGGGAACGACAATGGCCACCGGGTTCCGACCGTTGGCCTGCCCGACTGCCCGGAACGCGCTGGCTCGCCCAACTCGTCGGGCCAGTTCGGCGTAGCTGATGGTCTCGCCGAAGGGGATCGAACACAGCGCCGACCACACCGCTCGTTGGAACGGCGTCCCCTCTAGGCGGATGGGCACGTCGAAGGTCTGCAGGTCGCCGGAGAAGTAGGCGTCGAGCTGCCCGGCGACCTGGGCGAAGCGGTCGTCGTCGCGCACCCATCCGGGACCGGTGCCCGTACCGTGTCGCTGGTCCAGCATGCTCAACATCGTGAGCTCTCCGTCGGTGCCGGCCAGCGTCAGCGGCCCGATGGGACTGGACACGGTGGAGGTGAAGATGGTGGAAAGCGGGGCGATGGTGGTCATGATCCTCCTCGAAGCTGGATGGGACGAGCCGACGGACCGGTCAAGGGACACCGTCGGTGGGGTGACGGGGGCGGCCGGGCGTTCCGACCGGTGTCGGTGTGAGCCGGGCCGCTCCGGGGGCGGCCATCGGTTGACGGCGTGGTCGGTGGTGGCCCAGAGGTGCTGGACGGCATAAGCACGCCACGGTCGCCATGCCTCGGCTCTGGCGGTCAGCGCCACCGGCGACGAGGGCAGCCCGAGGTCGACCGCCGCCCGGCGCAGGCCGAGGTCGCCGGACGGGAAGGCGTCGGGGTCTCCGAGCGCCCGCATGGCCACGGTCTGCACCGTCCAAGGCCCGACGCCGGGAAGTCGGGCCAGCACCGCGAGCTCGCCGCGGCGGTCGGAACCCGGCCCCAGGGACAACTCTCCGCCCACCAGTGCCTCGGCCAGCGCAGCGAGAGCCCGCCGGCGGGAGGCGGGCAGCCCCGACGCCTCGGCGCGGACGGCCACCGGCTCGGGGAAGAGGTGGGTCAGGCCCCCGTCGGGATCGGGGCACGCCTCGCCGCAGCGAGCGACCAACGCCCCGGCGGCAGCCCTGGCCGCGGCCACGGAGACATGCTGGCCGAGCACGGCACGGATGGCCATCTCGGCGCCGTCCACGCAGCGGGGCACGCGCCGGCCGGGCGCCTTGGCCACGAGCGGCGCCAACTCCGGGTCACAGGCCAGGTGGGTGTCCACGGCCAGCGGGTCGGCGTCGAGGTCGAGGAGGCGGCGACAACGGGCGATGGTGGTGGTCAGGTCGCGCAGGTCGGAAATCGACACCCGACAGACGATCCGATCGGGCGTCGGTGCGAGCTCGACGACTCCCGGTCCGTGAGGCAGGCGCAGCGTGCGGCGATACCGGCCGTTGCGCACCTCCTCCACGCCCGGCACCGCGGTGGCGGCCAGGTGCCCGAAGAGGTTGTCGGGACAGAGCGGCCGGCGGAAGGGAAGGTGCAAGAGGAGCGGAGCCGGCCCCCGTCCCGGCGGTGTCCGCGCCGATCGCACCCGGGCCCGAAGAGTGGAGGGGGAGAGGTCGAAGGTCGACCGGACTGTGTCGTTGAATTGGCGCACGCTCGAGAAGCCGGCGGCAAAAGCGACCTGCGAGATGGGCAAGGCCGTTGTCTCGAGCAGGATGCGGGCCGTTTGGGCCCGCTGGGCGCGGGCGATGGCCACCGGACCGGCCCCGACCTCGTCGAGCAGCAGCCGCTGCAGGTGGCGGGTGCTGTAGCCGAGCCGGACGGCCAGTCCGGGCACGCCCTCTCGGTCGACAACCCCGTCGCCGATGAGCCGCATGGCCCGGGCCACCACGTCCGCTCTCGTGTCCCATTCCGGTGACCCTGGGGTGGCATCCGGCCGGCACCGCTTGCAGGCCCGGAAGCCGGCCTGTTGGGCGGCGGCTGCCGTCGGGTAGAAGCGGACGTTCTCCCGGTACGGGGTCCTGGCTGGGCAGCTCGGTCGGCAGTAGACGCCCGTCGAGGTGACCGCCGTGATGAACCACCCGTCGAAACGCTCGTCGCGCGAGCAAACCGCCAGATAGCAACGCTCGAAATCCTCGACCACCCCCTCAGCCTGCCCCATGGAGGGTGCCGCGTCTGGCGGAAATACGACAAGGCGGTCGTGCAGGGTCGATGGGCCGCCTCCCGCTGGCAAACCGCACCTTCGCCCCCGCCCACTCCTACGATGGTCCGGATGTCGGAGACGCCGGAGTCTGGCGAGGTCCGGTCTCCGGGGGCGGTCCCCGTCGGTCCCTCGATGATCGAGGACGCCGACGAGGAGGGCAACGGACGACTCTGGGTCCGCCGTTCCGGTCGGGACCGGCGGTCCGATGCGCGGCTCGAGATCGACCGCGACGAGGGCATCGTCATCCTCAACGACCGGCGCGTTCCCGGAACGCGCTCGCAGATCAAGCTCATCGCCGTCGCCCCCGCGGGCGTGTTCGTGATCGACGCCAAGGACGTGAAGGGTCTCGTACACACCAAACGGCCGGGCCCGATCTCCGCCCTGGGCCCCGACGAGCTCCACGTCGGTCGGCGCAACTGCACGCAGATGCTCGGGGCCGTGGCCCAGCAAGTCGAGGCGGTCCGGCAAGCGCTGAACACGAAGCCGTGGGCGTCGGATGTGCCCGTGCATGCCATCCTTTGCTTGACCCGCGCCCGGTGGGGATTCGCCTCCCCACTCGAGTTGGGCGACGTCTGGATCGGCTGGCCCCGGCTGGTGAGCCCTCGGGTCCGGAGACCGGCCCTCATGGACTCGCCGATGGTCAACGAGGTGTCGCTGGTCCTCGCCGACCGCCTGCCTTCAGCCTGAACCTGTGCGCCACCGCTCATCGGGACGCCGGGACCGTCCGGACCGGGGGCCGGCCCTCCGGCGACACGGACCGACGTGGCTCTGCGGCATCGTCCAGCGCGGGGAGGGTCTGGTCCAGCACCCGCCAGCAGTACCAGGCCACGAGGGAGCGATAGGGACGGAAGGGTTCGCCGAGGTCCATGAGCTCCTTCGGGGCGGGGACGACGTCGAGCCCCCAGCCCCGCGCGAACCCGACCCGTACCCCGTAGTCGCCGACGGGCCAGACGTCCAGGCGGCCCAGGACCGACAGCAGGAACATCTCGGCCGTCCACGGCCCGATCCCGCGCACCTGCACCAGGTGCTCGACGACGGCCTCGTCGGGAAGGCGCCCGATGCGGTCGAGGTGCACTCGGCCGTCGGCCACCCGCTCGGCGAGGTCGTGGATCGACGCCGCCTTGGCACCGCTCAGTCCGCAGCCGGCCAGTGCCCCTGGCCGCGAGGCGAGCACCCGCTCGGGCGTGACCTCTCCCCCGACGGCGGCGACGAACCGCCCGTGGATAGACGCCGCCGCCTTCCCGGCCAGCTGCTGGTAGACGATGATCTCGGCCAAAGCGGCAAAGCGCCCGGCGGTCGGCACCCGGCGGCGCCGTGGCGGAGCACCGTGGCGGGCGAACAGCCTGGCGATCACCGGGTCTCGCTCCGCCAACAGGGCGACCGCGTCGGCCGGTGACAGGCGAGGAGCGGTGGGCACGGGCCGAATGATGCCCGATCGCTCAACCGGACACCCATCGGTGGCGCCAGGTTCGCTTTCGCGCTGGGGACGTACGAGTCCCTCGCCCCATCCCTCGTCTGGTGCCCCCATTAGCGCCCTAGGATGCCGCCAGCGCCGGCCGTTCAGGCGGAGACGGCGAGGCGCCATGTCGCCGGTTCGACACTGCGCCGGCCGATCCTGATCCCGCCTCGAGGAGCACCATGAGTCTGAACGGAAAGGTGGCCATCGTCACCGGTGGCAACAGCGGGATCGGCAAGGCCGTGGTCCTCGAGCTGGCCAAGCAAGGGGTGAGCATCGTCATCGACTACGTGGCCGACGAGCAGGCCACTCTCGACCTCGAGCAGGAGGTTCGGGACCTCGGCGATCAGGTCACCGCGGTCAAGGCCGACGTGAGCAGCGTCGCCGACCTCAACAACCTCGTGTCGAGCGCTGTCTCCAGCTTCGGCCGCCTTGACATCATGGTCAACAACGCGGGGGTCGAGACCCGCTCCTCGGTGCTCGACACCACCGAGGAGCAGTACCAGAAGGTGCTCGACATCAACCTGAAAAGCGCCTTCTTCGGGACACAGGTGGCGGCCAAGCAGATGATCGCCCAGGGAGGCGGGGGCCGGATCATCAACATGACGTCGGTGCACGAGGACTGGCCGATGCCCGGCAACACCCCCTACTGCCTGTCCAAGGGGGGCATGCGCATGCTCACCCGGACGGCCGGTGTCGAGCTCGCGCCCCACGGGATCCTCGTGGTCGGCGTCGGCCCGGGCGCGGTGGACACCCCGATCAACCAGGCGACGGTGGCGGACCCCGTACTCCTCCAGAAGCTGGACGCCGCCATCCCGATCGGCCGGCTGGCCAAACCCGAAGAGATCGCCTCGGTCGTCGCCTTCCTGGCCGGCGACGGGGCCAGCTACCTCACGGCGACCACCATCTTCGCTGACGGCGGGATCATGCAGTCGAGCCCCGGGCTCTGACAGGGCGGCATCGGACCCGGGCGGTGGGGGCCCGGCGCCAGGTCCGACCGAGCTCGGTCGGGCGTCGGCTCAGAGCGAGAGGCAGGTGGGAAGGACCGACTCGGCGATGAGCTCGAGATGGTCGAGGTCGCTGAGGTCGAGCACCTGCAGGTAGACACGGCGGGCGCCGGCCTTGGCGAACCGCCGGAGCTTGGCCAGCACCTCGTCGGGCCGGCCCCCGAGCCCGTTCTCCCGCAGCTCCGCCACCTGGCGGCCGATGGACCGTGCCCGGCGGGCGATTTCGGCCTCGTCACTCCCGCAGCACACGACCTGGGCGGCCGAGAGCACCAGGGTGTCGGGGTCGCGTCCGGCCGCCGAACAGGCGTCGCGAACCACTCCGTACTGCCGGGACGTGTCGTCGATGGAATGGAAGGGCACGTTGAACTCGGCCGCGTACCGGGCCGCGAGCCGCGGGGTCCGCTTGGGGCCAGCGCCGCCCACGATCACCGGCGGGCCTGGCTTCTGGGCGGGCTTGGGCAGCGCCGGGCTGTCGGTGAGGCGGTAGTGGCGACCGTCAAAGGAGAAGCTCTCGCCCTCCGGTGCCGACCACAGCCCGGTGATGATGGCGAGCTGCTCCTCGAGCCGCTCGAACCGTTCACCGAGGGGCGGGAACGGGATGCCATAGGCCGTGTGCTCAGCGTCGTACCAGCCGGCGCCCAGGCCGAGCTCCACACGGCCGTTGCTCATGGCGTCTACCTGGGCGACGGCGATGGCGAGCGGTCCGGGCAGCCGGAAGGTGGCCGCGGTGAGCAGGGAGCCGAGGCGGATGCGCTGGGTTTCGCGTGCCAGTCCGGCCAGGGTCACCCACGCGTCTGTGGGGCCCGGAAGACCGTCGCCGCCCATGGTCAGGTAATGGTCGCTGCGGAAGAAGGCGTCGAAACCGAGGCGCTCGGTGGCCTGGGCCACCGCCCGGAGGTCGTCGTAGGTCGCGCCCTGCTGCGGCTCGGTGAAGATGCGGAGGTCCATGCCCTCGGTCTAGTCGGGCCCGGCGACCGGTGGCGCACTGGAAACGCGCCGCCCGACGATGCGCGGCGCGGCGGTCGTCATCCCGGATCCGCCGTCGCGCCGATGACGGAGTCGACCATCGCGTTCGCCTGCGAGCTGGGGGCGGTCGCCTCTGCGTCCGGGCGGTCGAGCGCCGAGGACGTTCGCAGCGGGACCTGCCTGAGCAAGACGGCGCCGACCGACATGACCACGGCCAAGGGCACGCCGATCAGGAACATGGTGTGCAGCGAGCGGACGAACGACCCGAGGATGCCGCGCTGGACGGGAGCTCCGACACTTCGATCGCTGGGCTTGCCGCCGGCGTCATCCCTGGTCAGGGCCGCACCCAGCCCTGCTGGAGGCCCGCCGGGCACGACCCACGGCCAGCACCCCCACGGCGAGACCGCCCGCCCGGCGCAGGGTGAAGGCTGCGCTCTGCGCCCGCGCCCCGGTGGTGAGGCTGTCGTCGAAGATCAGCACCCGCTGCCCCCGGAGCCAATCTCGCTCGACACCAGGTGCCAGAACGAAACCGTACCGGGCGGCCAGGAGATGATCGGTCGGGGCCGGGCCCCGGACCAGCAGTGGCCGGTAGCAAGCGGCCAGTTGCGGAACCAGGATGACGAGCGCCTCAGCCGGTGCAGCCCCCGCCCGGCGCACCGAAGGGACGACCGTGACCAGGTCCCAGCCACCCAACCGTTCGACGAGGCGGTCACCACCGCGGGCGAGCCACTCGCCGACACGTGCGGCCACCGCTCGAGCCCGCAGGGAGCGCACCGGGGCCGACGGCCCGTCCTTGTAGCCGCGCAACAGTCGGTGCAGCGGATCGCCGACCATGTAGTCGGTCACGGTGACCACCGGCACCAGTGGCAGTCCGAGCTGACGGCGAACGTGGTGGCAGCAGTAGCAATCGTCGAATCCCGGCCGGGTGCGCGACCCACAGACACTGCACATGCCGGACGGTGGACCGCTCGGGCAGCGTTCGACCCGATGATTCACGAACTCCTCCCCCTGCGCCGACAGGTCAGGCGAGACTCGCTCGAACAGAGGCGGCGGCCCGAGGCCACCGCGACGTGGCTGCCTGCTCCGGACGACCCGGAGCGCGCTCATGGGGAGCTGGGTGCTGATCCCTCCTCGCCGGGGCGGTGGAGCAGGAACGTCCCCGTCGATCGGCTGACCAGCTCGGCCCCCTCGTCAGTGACCCGGGCTTCGGCGTAGGCAACCTGCCGGGCCATCCTCACGACGTCGCCCCGCAGTCGGTAGTGCTCGCCCACCGCTGCCGGCCGCATGACCTCGGTCTTCATCTCCAGCGTGGCCCGGGTGCGGGAACGACCGGGCATGGCCGCGTTGATGGCGAAGTTCATGGACCCGTCGAGCAGCAGGGCGTGGATGCCCGCCTGCACGACTCCGTGGGGATTGCAGGCCATCGAGGTGGGGACGAAGGAGCCCTCGACCCAGCCGAGGTCCTCCCCGTCCACGCCGTAATCGGTGAACGAGGCGCCCACGGTGGTGATGATCGGCATTCCACCGTCCCCCAGCCACCGATCCATGTCCTTGACGCGAGCCATTACCGGGCGACCGTACCGCCCGGCCGTGACGACGTGCGGCGAAGATCCGGTTCGACGCCGATGGCGGGCAGAACCGGCTCGGCGCTATGGTCGCTGCCAGAGCCGGTCGTGCGGAACTGACATCCAGATCGAGCGTTCGTCGTCTCGAGGGCCCCAAGGGGCAACGTCGGTGGGCCCGAGTGGATGTGGCGGCATTGGCCGGCCCGTCGTGAAGGAGAGGAAACCATGACCAACGCCGTCATCATCGACGCCGTCCGCACACCCGGAGGGAAGCGCAACGGCAAGCTGAGCAACTGGCACGCCGCCGATCTCGCATCCGAGCCGCTCACTGCCATTGTCGAGCGCAACGGCATCGAAGCCGGCCAGGTGGACGACGTGATCATAGGCTGCGTGATGCAAGTCAGTGAGCAGTCCCTCAACGTGGCCCGCAACGCGGTGCTGGCCGCCGGCTTCCCCGAGTCGGTCCCGGCGACCACCATCGACCGCCAGTGCGGATCGTCGCAGCAGGCCATCCATTTCGGCGCCCAGGGAGTCATGGCCGGTGCCTACGACATGGTCATCGCCGGCGGGATCGAGGTCATGAGCCGCACGCCCATGGGATCGTCGGTCGTCCGCGAGTTCGGCTATCCGTTCGGGCCCCGGATGATGGACCGCTACGCCGAGCGAGGCGGCCTGGTCAGCCAGGGCGAGGGGGCCGAGCTCATCGCCGAGCAGTGGGACATCTCGCGGGAGGCGCTCGACGAGTATTCGGTGCGCTCCCACCAGCGTGCCGCCCGGGCCACCGCCGAAGGTCGATTCGAGCGCGAGATCATCCCCGTGGCCGTCAAGGGCGACGACCGGGCCGACACCGACGAGGTCATCACGACCGACGAGGGCATCCGTCCCGACTCCTCGGTCGAGGTGCTGGCCAACCTCAAGCCGGCCTTCCGGGCCGAGAACGGTCGGGTGACCGCCGGCAATTCATCCCAGATCACCGACGGAGCGTCAGGTGTGCTCATCACCAGCGAGGAGAGGGCGGCGGCATTGGGCCTCACCCCGCGGGCCCGCTTCGTGTCCTTCGCGGTGGCCGGGAGCGATCCCATCACCATGCTGACCGGACCCATCCCGGCCACCCGCATGGTGCTGGAGAAGGCCAAGCTGACCCTCGACGATATGGACGTGATCGAGATCAACGAGGCGTTCGCCTCGGTCGTGCTCGCCTGGCAGAAGGAGCTCGATGCCGACCTCGACAAGGTGAACGTGAACGGAGGAGCGATCGCCCTCGGCCACCCCCTGGGCGCCTCTGGGGCCAAACTCATGGCCACCCTGGTCAACGAGCTCGAGCGCACCGGCGGTCGCTACGGCCTGCAGACCATGTGCGAGGGCGGCGGCTTGGCCAACGCCACCATCATCGAGCGCCTGGGCTGAAAGGTCTGAGGCAGCCTTGCCTGCGTGACCGGCATTGCCGACCGCGCCGGTTCGGCCCCGGGCCCGGGCTGTCAGTGATAGCGGGTGGCGAGTAGCAGGCCAGCGAAGATGGCGGCGATGGCGGCGAGCAACCAGGCGTTGTTGACCCCCCCGGGCAGCAGGCCGGCGTAGTCGAGGACGACCACCAGGGCGCCGATCACGAAGGTGGCGATGATGGCGAAACCCATCCATCGCGGGCTGGACTTCACGTTCTTGGGAACCGGCGGGGTGTGGCGGCCGCTCCTCGGCGATCCGGTGCCGGCCGGGGTGGCCCGACCACCTCCCAACCGCCCCTTTCGCTGGGCCCGACGGGATCCGCCCTTGGCCGCCCGATCCGCCTTCACTCCGCCCCCAGAACCGGCAGATCGGGTCGGCGCCGTCACCTCATCGGTGGCCTCGGCCGTCAATGCCCGGCTCTTCGCCTTGTTCCGGGCCTTGGCCTTCGCTCTGGCCTTCGTTGCCATGGCCGAAGGATAGCCATTGCCGGAATCGTGCTGTCACCTGGTCTCCCGGGATTCGTCGGTCACATCGGGCACTACCATCGAGGCGCAAATGGGCGCCCGGGTGCTGGTCATCGACAATTACGACTCCTTCGTCTACAACCTGGTCCAGGAGCTCGGGGAGCTCGGTGCCGAGCCCGTCGTCCACCGCAACGACGCCGTCGACGTCGAGACCATTCGCCGGACCGAACCCGACGCAATCGTGATCTCGCCGGGCCCCGGGCGGCCGAACTCGGCCGGCATCAGCCTGGCCGTGGTGCGCGAGTTGGCCGGGGAGTTCCCGATCCTGGGCGTCTGCCTCGGTCATCAGGCCATCGGCCAGGCCTACGGCGGTGTGGTGGTGGGCGCACCCACGCTCATGCACGGCAAGACTTCGGCCATCCACCACGACGGCCGCGGGGTGTTCGCCGGCCTGCCCGACCCCTTCACCGCCACCCGCTATCACTCGCTGGTCATCGACCCGGCGACGGTGCCCGAGGTCCTCGAGGTGTCGGCCCGCACGTCCGACGGGGTGATCATGGGGCTGCGCCACCGAGAGCTCCCCGTCGAGGGCGTCCAGTTCCACCCCGAGTCGCTGCTCACAACGAGCGGTCCCTCGCTATTGGCCAACTTCTTGACCGCCGCCGCGCCGGTCTGAATCTCAGCGCCTCCCGCGGAGGGGGAGACCGCTTTCCCTTAGAAGCCTCCCGCCCGCCTCGAGTGGTTGCCTCCGCCACCCCCACCGCCTCCGCCCCCGTTCCCGTTGGTGGTGGGGGTCGACGATGACGAGGGGCTGGTTGTCGTGGTCGTCGACGTGCTCGTTGTCGTCGTGGTCGTAGGCGGTGAGCCGGTTGACACGATGAGGGTCACGGCCGAACCGGGGGGCACCAACGCGCCCGGTCCTGGGCTCGAGGTGATGACCAGGCCGGCCGAGTACTGCGACGAGTACTGGTCGCTCACGCCGCCATAGGTCAGCTGTGATTGGCCGAGCAGGTTTGCCGCCGCCGTCTGGCTCAGCCCGGCCACCGACGGGACGGGCACGTTGGCCGGCCCCGACGACACGGTGAGAGTCACCGAGCTGCCCTGGGGCACGTTGGACCCCGGCGGCGGGTTGGCGCTGAGCACGGTCCCCGCCTGCGCGTCGTTGGTCTTGTTGACGATCGTCGCGGTCAGGCCAGCCGCTCGCAAGATGGATTCGGCATTGGTTTGAGACGTGTTGGTGATCCCCGACGGCACGGCGACCTTGGGGACGGGAGGCGCCTTGGCCACCCTGAGGGTCACCGTGCTCCCCTTCTGCACCAGCGAATTCGGCGCGGGGTTAGTCGAGATCACCGTCCCGGCGGCGTCGGTCGACTGCTGGTCGACCGTCGCCACCTTCAGCCCGTCAGCCTGCAGCTTGGTGGTGGCCGCCGCCACCGGCTGTCCGACGACCGATGGCAGGTCGAACGAGGGTGCACCGCCGAAGTAGCCGAGGTTGCGTCCCAGGAAATAGCCGGCTACCAGCAGGAGGATGATGAGGAGGGCGAGGACGACGGCATAGGTGCGGGTGCGGTTGGGCCCTTCGTCGTCCGCCTCCGCCTCCGGTTCCGTGGCCGCCATGGCCCGGGTGGCGTCCCGGCCGTCGACGGCACCGACAACCTCGGTGGCGGCCGCTCCGGCGCCGGTGGCGGCAGCCAGCACGGACGTCGGGTCGTTCATGGCCATGGGTGACCGGCCCTCGTTGAACCTCACCAGGTCGGCACGGAGCTCCTCGGCCGTGGCGTAGCGGTGGGCCGGGTCCTTGGACATCGTCTTCAGGATGATGGCTTCGAACGTCGGCGGGATGGCCGGGTTGATCTCGCGGGGGTGGGCGGCCGGTCGCGGACGTGCTTGGACGCCACCGCCACCGGTGTGTCACCGATGAAGGGCGGCCTCCCGGTCACCATCTCGAAGAGGACGACGCCTAACGAGTAGATGTCGCTCCGGTTGTCGACCCCGTGGCCCTCGGCCTGCTCGGGGGAGAAGTAGGTGGCCGTGCCCATGACCGCACCGGTCTGGGTGAGGCTGTCCTCGGTGTTGAGGGCTCGGGCGATGCCGAAGTCGGTCACCTTCACCTGGCTGTCGTCGGTGATGAGGATGTTGCCGGGCTTCACGTCGCGGTGGATCACCCCGTTCTTGTGGGCGAAGCCGAGAGCGGCGGCGACGTTCGCCCCGATCTCGGCCGACCGCTCCGGCGACAGGGTGCCGGATGACTTGAGGATGGCGGAAAGAGGCCGGCCGTCGATGAACTCCATAACGATGAAATAGACGCCGCTGTCCTCGCCCCAGTCGAAGACCGGAACGATGTTGGGGTGTGAGAGGTTCGCTGCGTTCCGGGCTTCCCGACGGAATCGATCCACAAAGGCGCGGTCGACCGACAACTCGGGGAACAGCACCTTGAGGGCGACAGGGCGGTCGAGCAACCGGTCCCGGGCCCGATAGACCTCGGCCATCCCCCCTCGGGCGATCAGATGGTTGAGCTCGTAGCGCTCGGAATAGACGCGGGGCGTCTGAGGGGGATCCATGTGGGTCAAAGCCTAGGCTCGCCTTCTCTCGTTGCCTGGGGACGGAGTGAAACATCGGTCGATACCCGACGTCGGGTCGTTCGACCGGTCGTGCTGCGGCCGCACCGGGGCGCCAGGCCCGGCCACCGGTCGGGTGACCCCAACCAGCCGTGGTCCGTGACAGCGGCTCATGGTGTGGCCTTCGGGTGAGTGGTGGTTGTCGTGGTCGTCACCGCCGTCGACGGGGTGCTCGCCGGGTTGAGCTGCTCCTCGCGGGTCGTCACCAAGTTGGAGATGTAGGCCTGTGCCGATTTGATGGACGACTCCTGCACACCGGCGTCCAGCGCGCCCAAGTAGACGCTGGGGACGTCAGCGGTGGTCACGCCGGTGGGCTGCACTTGGACCGGGTGGTACCAGAGGAACCCGCCGATACGTCCCTGATAGATGACCAGCTCGTTGTGATCGACGGCCACGAAGTAGGAGTTGTTGTTGTACCAGCGGACGGCGGCGAGGGCGCCGACGACCAACGCGGCGAGGATGAGGACGAAGATGAGGGTGCGGAGGGTGATGAGGCGGCGGCCGCGGGCGACACGTCTCGCCCGCCGCTTGGCCTTGCGCCGCTGGCGACGGCTGGGGGCCTCCTCGACTCGTGCCGGCGCCGCTTGCTCATGGTCAGCGAGCGGTATGGCGTCATCGGCAGCCACTGGGGTGGCGACACGGAAGTCCGGCGAGACCGCGACCACGGCCGGTATCCCTTCCTCCTCGGTGTCCCCGACGACCACATCGACGACCACCGCCGTGATGTTGTCGCTGCCACCATGGCTACGGGCCGCCCGCACCAGCAGATCGGACACTTCCTGGGGGTCGGACACCGAGCTGAGGACCTCTCCGATCTCAGCATCCTCGAGCTCGTTGGTGAGGCCATCGCTGCACAGCAGAAAGCGGTCGCCGCGGGCCGGTTGGATCCGCCACAGATCGACACTCACATCGGCGTTGGCCCCGAGAGCCCGGGTCAGGATGTGCCGGTGGGGGTGGACGGCCGCCTCGGCCGAGGTCAGCTCGCCGGTCTTCACCATCTCCTCGGCCAAGCTGTGGTCCGTGGTGATCTGCGATAGCTCGCCGTCATGGAACCGATAGACCCTCGAGTCGCCCACGTTGACCAGGGCCAGGACGTCGTGGTCGTCCTCGTTGACCAGGGCGACGGCCGCCAGGGTGGTGCCCATGCCCCGCAGCTCGGGATGGTCGAGGCTGTGCTCCCAGACCACCGAGTTGGCCTCGGTCACCGCCTGAGAGAGCCCTGCTCCCGAGGGCTGCCGGCCGAAGGCGGCGGCCAGGGTGTCGACAGCCAGCTGGGCGGCCACCTCCCCGCCGGCGTGACCGCCCATCCCGTCGGCCACGGCGAAGAGGTTGGTGGACTCGACGGCGAGGTCCTGATTGGCCGACCTCACGAGGCCGGTGTCGGTGGCAGAGCCGGATCGAAGGAGGGTCATCTCACTTCCCTACCTCGAACACGGTGCCACCCACTTGCAGGAGATCACCCTTCCGCAACTTCGTACGTTCGCCGATGCGCACGGTGTTGATCCAGGTGCCGTTGGTCGAACCGAGATCCTCGGCCCAAAGGTCGCCGTCGAGGCGGAACAGCCGGGCGTGCAGGTTCGACGAGTAGGCGTCGTAGTCGATGGGCACGCCACAGCCGGGAGCACGCCCGACGGTCACCTCGTCACCGATCTCGTAGACGCGACCGGCCTGGTCCTCGGGGCGGATGACGTGGAGCTGGAGGCGCTTCGACCGGCGCTGCTTGCCGTCGAGCACCGGGTCGGCCCGGTTGCGATCGCGCCGGCGCTTGCGCTTGAGCGGGCGCACCTCGACCCAGACGGCCCGGACGACCCACATGAAGAACAGCCAGAGCAGGATGATGACCCCGTATTCGAGGGTGCGCAGGACCGGTGTGTTGTTGGTCGGCCCGGGGAGAGACAGCAGGTACAGATGCATCAATGCTGTGGACGTCGGTCAGGAGGTCTCAAACCGCAGGGTGGTGGTGCCGATCATGATCTGGTCCCCGTCGGACAGGGTCCGCTCACGCACCGTGGCGCCGTTCACGCGGGTGCCGTTGGTCGAGTTCAGATCGACCAGCACGACGTCGTTGCCGGTCCGGCGGAGCTCGGCGTGGCGGCGACTGGCGTTGGCGTCGTTGACTACGACCGTGCTCTCGGGGAGCCGGCCGATGGTGGCCGTCTCGGGCCCCAGCACGATCCGCTCGCCGTCGGAGAGCACGATGGAGGCAGCCGGTAGGCCCGACGGGCCCTCATGGACGTCGGAGACGATGGTGAACCGCCCCCGCCGCATACGGGGGTCCTCGAGCACCGAGACGGTGACCGGGCCCACAAAGACGTACTCCTCGGTCCGGGCGTGCTCTCGGGCCGCCTCTTCGAGCTCCCGGACGAGGGCGTCGAGGAAGCTCTCGAAACGGTCGAAGTCCGTGGGGGAGAGATGGATGATGAAGGCGTTCGGCGCGATGAGGCCGTGGACCCCCACCCGGCGCTGGAGGTCCATCTCGCGGGTCAGGCGACGGCCGATCTCGACCGGGTGGAGTTCGCCTCGGAACGCTGACAAAGTGCCGTCCACCATCCTTTCGATCCGACCCTCGAACCGCTGTAATCCCATGGCGGCGTCAGCCTATCGGCGCCCAAGCGCAGGCTGGGGTAGCTCGACCCCCTGACCTGGAGCGGAGGAGCATTTGCGACTGCGCCGCCTTGTCGCTACCTGTCGCCAGGACGTCCCCACCTGACCGGATCCGGGGGCAACCGGGCTCGTCGGATCCGACCTACGGTTGCAGCGGCTGGAACCGGCCGCCCCTCGGAGTAGTCCTGCCGGGGACGACTAGCCTCGCGTGGTCACTCGGGCGAGTGGCGGAATTGGCAGACGCGCAGGATTCAGGTTCCTGTGTCCGAAAGGATGTGGGGGTTCAAGTCCCCCCTCGCCCACTTAGGGCTACCGACAAAACTGGGCGAGCCACAAGGACAAAACTCGGCTCGGCGGCGCCCATGCTCCTCGGAACGGAACTTCGCGGCGCCCACTTGCCGGTCGTGCCGATGCTGATCGTGTGGGTGCCATAAACCTCATCCGGCCAATTGAGCTGGCCTTTTCTGCGGAGGTGACGAGGCCACAAATTGCCCGATCGCCAGTTCCGACTGAAGGGTCGGGACCTCTCCCCTCCACAACTGCCAGCCGGATCGTAATTCTCGGCAGCCTTACCGGCGGATCACTGGCTTGGCCGATCGGCACGCACTAAGCATGAGGATCCACTCACTCGGCCTGTGGCCGGATCAGGCTGGCACACCGCCGAGCCTGCGACCGGGCTTGTCAGTTGGCATTCTGAGAAAGTCCTGGTCTATGGCAAGGATGGCATTTCTTGGCACCCACACGGTAGCCGGAGGTACCCGCTCGACCAGCTGCGGGCTCACCCCGGCACGGCGGGATCAGACGATGCGGGAGTTGTGGCCGGCCCAGTAGCGGTCGCGCAACACTCGCTTGTAGAGCTTCCCCGTTGGCAGCCGGGGCAGCTCGTCCACGAAGTCGACCGTCCGCGGGCACTTGAAGTGGGCGATGTGGTCGCGGCAGAAGGCGATGAGCTCGCGTTCGAGGTCGGGGCCGGGTTCGATGCCGACCATGGGCTGCACGACGGCCAGGACCGTCTCGCCGAGGTCCTCGTCGGGCACACCGATGACGGCGGCGTCCATGACCTTCAGGTGGGTGACGAGGAGGTTCTCGGCCTCCTGCGGATAGATGTTGACGCCGCCCGAGATGATCATGTGGGTCTGCCGGTCAGTGAGGTAGAGGTAGCCGTCCTCGTCGAGGTAGCCGACGTCGCCGACCGTGCTGGCGTCACCCGTCGCGTTCTTTGCTTCGACGGTCCGGACGGGATCGTTGAAGTACTCGAAGTGGGTGGCGCCGCGGAACCAGACCGTGCCCGCCGTACCGGTGGGACAAGGGTGACCCTCTTCGTCGAGGATGAGGACCTCGCCCAGGATGGGGAAGCCCACCGTCCCCTTGTGCGCCAGCCACTGCTCCGAGTCGCAGAACGTGCAGCCGTTACCCTCGGTGGCGGCGTAGTACTCGAGGACGACGGGTCCGAACCAGTCGATGATCTGCTCCTTCACCGGGACGGGGCACGGCGCCGCGGCGTGGATGACGTACTCCAGCGAGGACAGGTCGGCGGCCTTGCGGGCAGCCTGCGGCAGTTTCAGGAGGCGGGAGAACATGGTGGGCACGACCTGTGTGTGCGTGACGTGGTGGCGGCCGATCAGCTCGAGGTACTCGGCGGGATCGAAGTGCTCCATGACCACTGCCGTGGCTCCGAGGCGGAGCGTCAGGGCCACACTCATTTGCGGTGCCGAGTGATAGAGCGGCGCGGGTGACAGATAGACCATTCCTTCCCGGAAGCGCCAGAGGGCGATGATCCGGGCGAAGGCGAGCTGCTCGTCGCCGGGATGGGCGTCGGGCAGGGGACGGAGGATGCCCTTCGGGCGTCCCGTCGTCCCCGACGAGTAGAGCATCGGTGCGCCCAGCTGCTCGTCGGGGACGGGCTCGGCGGGAAGGCCGCCGACCGCCTCCTCCCACCGCTCGAAGGGGCTCTCCGGATCGCCGCCGGTGCCGGCCATGAGCCATCGGTCGACACGAGGGCATAGGGCAGGGAGCTCGGCGGCCACCCGCGCCTTGGCCGTCGAGGTCACCACCACCCGTGCCTCGCAGTCGTTGACGATGTAGGCGACCTCCTCGGCGGAGAGGTAGGAGTTCACGCACGTGTAGTAAAGGCCCGTCCGCTCGGCACCGCCCTCGGCGATGAGCATGCGCGGGTCGTTCTCCATGAAGACGGCCATGTGGTCGCGGCGGCGCAGACCGGTGTCGCGCAGGAGGTGGGCAAACCGGTTGGCCATAGCCTCGTACTCGGCGAAGGTCACCACCTCGCCGCTCGGGGCCATGACGATGGCGGGCTTGTCGGGGTCCGTCTCGACGTGTCGTGCCGTGTACATCGCTCAACCAGTGGTAGCAGATTCGAGACAGCGGTAGAGCGCCTCGACGAGGGCGGCCCCCATGAGGGGCACGTCCTGGTTCTCGAGGTGGTTCCGCACGAAGGCGCAGCCGACCCGGGCGACGGGGTTGGCAAAGGCGACCGGCCCGCCCGCGCCCACGGGGCCGAAGGCCTCACCGTTGGGCCCGTGTTGCCGCGGGAGACCGTGGACAAGCACCAGAGGTTCACGGGTGTGAAGCCGGTCGCCCACCGGGTCGGAACCCTGCGGGTGCCAAAAAATCATCCGTGCTTGACCTGGGGTTCTCGTTGATTAATTGCACGTACGACAATGTGGAAATTCGAGTCAATAGCGTGGAATGTGGAGCCAGCCAGGCAGCCCTATCAGCAGGTGGCAGGTGTTTTGTCGATAGCCCACTTACCTACTTACCTGCCTGGATGACGACGACGTCGTGCCACCCCCGCGCTCCCTTTCTATCGATTTCCAAGTCAACCAGAAGCTGGTTAAGTTCGAACATGGACGTCGACGTGCTCCTGGACAGCTTTGGCACGCGGTGGACTGATGTCCGGGACGCCGCCCGGGCCGCCGAAGCAGGCGGTCTCGACGGCGTGTGGCTGAACGACCATCTCAGCGGGTTGGTCCAGGGAGCAACGCACGTGCTCGAATGCTGGACGGTCCTGTCGGCCTTGGCCAGCACGGTGCCCCGCGTGGTGCTCGGACCCCTGGTGCTCAACGTCGCCAATCGCGATGCCGGGACCCTAGCGGTGATGGCCGCGACATTGCAGGAGGTGAGCGGCGGCCGTCTCGTGCTAGGGATTGGCGCCGGCGGCCGGTCGGGCACTCCCTACGGACTCGAGCAGGAAGCGCTGGGTCGCACGGTGGCTAGCGACCCCGAGCGCCGACGGGTTGTCGAGCGGACTGTGGAGACGCTGCGACAGGTGTGGTCGGGCGGGTCGACGGGGCACGCCGGGTTTTTGAGTCCGACCCCGCTACCGCCAATCCTGATCGCGGCATTTGGTCCCAAGATGGCCGAGCTGGCCGGCAGGATCGGTGACGGCATCTGCGTGCAGGCCGGCGCAAGCCTTCCCGAGCTCGCGGACAATTGCTCGGGAGGCGCACGCGCGAGCAGGGCGCGACCCGCACCAATTCCTGCTTGCCGCCTCGCTCGGATCGGTCCCCGAGCAGACTCGGCAGTGGGCAGAACTGGATGTCGATCGACTCATCGTGTATGTGGCGCCACCGTTCGCCGACAGGATCCGACGACTGGCTGGCGCAGTCTCAGGCGACCGGGCGCCGTGACGAACAGCGTGTACGGAATGCCCCGCGGACCTGTTGGACTCAGGCATCGACCGATGATCCCGGCCGCCTCCCCTCTGCATAGCTGGAGGATCTGATGACCACATTGATGACAGTGGAACGGGTGGGCGGAGACGTGGCCACCGACCGTGTCGCCAACGATCCCAGGCGGTGGTGGATCCTCGCCGTGCTGGGGATCGCCCAGTTGATGGTCATTCTCGACAGCACAATCGTTAATATCGCCCTACCCACTGCCCAGCACGATCTGCACTTCTCCAACGCCGACCGACAGTGGATCGTCACCGCTTACTCCCTTGCTTTCGGCAGCCTCCTCCTCCTCGGCGGCCGGATCGGCGACATCGTGGGACGCAAGCGAGCCCTCATCACCGGACTGGTCGGCTTCGCTATCGCCTCGGCCATCGGTGGGGCCTCGGTCAACTTCATCATGCTGGTCATCGCCCGGACCATCCAGGGCGCGTTCGGCGCGCTGCTCGCGCCTTCGGTGCTGGCCCTCTTGACCACAACCTTCAGTGATCCGGGGGAGCGCGGGAAGGCGTTCGGGATCTACGGCGCTATCGCCGGTGCAGGTGGCGCGCTGGGGCTCCTCCTCGGCGGTATCCTCACCTCCTACGCGTCGTGGCGGTGGACGCTCTTCGTGAACCTCGCGTTCGCGGCTAGCGCCACCGTCGGCGCCCTGCTCTGGTTGAAGAACGACTCGGGCGCAGACCACGACCCGTTAGACCTGCCCGGCCTATTCCTCGTAGCCGGCGGGCTGTTCTCCGTCGTCTTCGGCTTCTCTCACGCCGAGACCACTGCGTGGAGTAATCCCTTCACAGTCGGGTTCCTCGTCATCGGGGTGGTCCTCCTGGCTGGATTCGCCTATTTCGAAACCAGGGCCAACCACCCGCTGCTCCCGCCCCGGGTCGTGATCAACCGAACCAGGGGCGGATCCATGTTGACCATGCTGTTCGCCAGCGTCGGGCTCTTCGGTGTGTTCTTGTTCCTCACCTACTACCTGCAGGACACACTGGGGTTCAGCCCGGTGAAGACCGGCGTCGCGTTCCTCCCCATGGTGGCCGCACTGGTCACCATGGCCCAAGTGTCCAACCGCGTCCTCTTGCCCAGATTCGGGCCCAAGCCGATCGTTCCAATAGGCTTGCTCATTGCCGCTGCGGCGTTGTTCGGACTCCATCTGGTCGGGTTGCGCACTTCGTACGTCAGCCACGTGCTTCCCTATCTCATCGTGTTGGGTTTCGGGTTCGGCCTGAGCGTCGCCCCGTCGTTCAGTACCGGCACCCTCGGTCTGGCACCCCAGGATGCCGGCGTGGGGTCGGCCACCCTCAACACGGCCCAACAAGTTGGTGGCTCGATCGGCACGTCGCTGCTCAACACGCTGGCCGCCGGTGCTGCCACCGCCTACCTGGTGGGTCGGGCGGTGAACCCGGTCAACCTCGAGGCAGCTGCCCTGCACAGTTATACGACGGCATTCCTATGGTCGTCCCTGATCTTCGTGGCCGGAGCCGTCGTCGGCGGGCTGGTGCTCAAACGGGGCGGCCTGACGTCTCTCGCGCCCGAATATCGAACTACGGCGACGGCCGGCGTTGCCATCGCTGAAGAACCTCGGCACGAGATCTGCCGCGTACGGATAGCTTGCCGGTGAATTCATGTGGGTCACTGGTCACTCCGTGATGATCCGCTCCGTTGGCATAGTGAGCTACTTCGTCTTTTAACTGACTGCCTGACGGATCGACCCGACCACCTACGGATCGAACGACTATCGGTTGCCCATCATCGGCGCCAACAACGACGGGTCGAGCACCCCCGCCTCCGCCCAGAGGTAGTCACCTTCGAGCACACGCTGGGCTGCCTCGTAGTTGACGACGTCGTCGTTTCGCCAGAGGTCGTGGAAGTATCGATCCACCCTCCGTCGCGCCCCCCGGCAGAAGAGGTCGGCCAACTCCAGCGCTCCCGAGCCGTCTCCGTTCCCGTCGTCGACCAGCATTCTGGCTCTCACGCAGGCGGCGCTCATGGCGTACAGCTCGGCTCCGATGTCCACCACCCTGCCGAGGAACCCCTGCTTGCGCTCGAGGCGCCCCTGCCAGCGCGCCATGCCATAGAAGGTGGAGCGGGCAAGCCGGCGGCTTGAGCGCTCGACAAAGCGAAGGTGAGGCGCCACCACATTCCCGAAGTCTGCGTAGTTCCCGGGCCTCTGGCCGGGACCGGTCGTCAACTGCGGAAGCCACTTGGCATAGAAGCCGGCTGCTCGAACCGCGCTCCTCGCTTTCTGCGAGGGCTTGATGTCAGGGTCGATCAACTCGCCAGCCACTGTCAGATGTTGGTCGACCGCTTCGCGGGCTATCAACAGCTTCATGATCTCCGAAGAGCCCTCGAAGATACGCCCGATACGCAAGTCCCTCAAGAGCTGTTCTGCAGGAATGGCTCGTTCACCGCGGGCTCGGAGAGACTCGGCTGTCTCAAACCCGCGCCCACCGCGAATCTGGACCATCTCATCCGCCACCAGCCACGCCATCTCCGAGCAATAGAGCTTGGCCAGGGCCGCCTCGATCCGAACGTCGTTGTGTGCTTTGTCAGCGAGGGAACTCGACAGCTCTACCACCGCCTCCATGGCGAACGTAAGGCCAGCAATGAAAGCAAGTTTGTGGGCAACAGCCTCGTGCTTGCCGATCGGCATTCCCCATTGCACGCGCTCATTCGACCACTCGCGAGCGATCTTCAGCGCGAGCTTGGCCGACGCCGCGCACGTCGCCGGGAGCGAGAGTCGGCCGGTATTGAGGGTCGACAACGCCACCCGCAGTCCACGACCCTCGCCGGCAATGACGTTCTCCGCCGACACGCGTACGTTCTCGAACCGAGTCACGCCATTCTCGATGCCGCGCAGCCCCATGAACTGATTTCGATGCAATACCGTGATGCCTGGGCTATGAGCTTCGACGACAAAAGCCGTGATCCCGCCGGCGTGATCCTCGGACCTTGGGACTACCGCCATCACCACGAGCAGGTCGGCGATGACCCCGTTCGTCGTCCAGAGTTTTGTGCCATTTAGAACGTATGCGGAGCCGTCGTCCGTGGGCGTCGCTGTCGCGCTCATGCGAGCTGGGTCACTTCCTACATCCGGTTCGGTGAGGAGGAACGCACTGA
This sequence comes from uncultured Acidimicrobiaceae bacterium, assembly GCA_963756195.1. Lineage (GTDB taxonomy): Bacteria > Actinomycetota > Acidimicrobiia > Acidimicrobiales > RAAP-2 > CAVSNH01. The sequence continues at coordinate 11,959 of CAVWMT010000013.1, read as the reverse complement.
TCTCGTCCTTGGCGACGCGGTGGCAGCAGGCGGCGCTTCTGCTCGTCTGTTCCGAACAGCTTCAGGGGTTGGGGGACCCCGATCGATTGGTGGGCACTGAGGAGGGTGCTGAGCGCGGAGTGAGCGGAGCCGGCTAGCGCCAGAGCACGGTTGTAATACAGGTGGGACAACCCGATGCCCCCGTACTCCTCGTCGATCTTCATCCCTAGGGCCCCGAGAGCGCAGAGGCCCTTGACGATGTGGTCAGGGATCTTGGCGTCGCGCTCGATCTCGAGAGGATCCACCTCGTCGCGGAGAAATACCTCCAGCTTGGCCAGGAACGCCTCTCCCCTACGTCGCTCGTCTTCGGTGGGCCGTGGGTGGGGGTGAATCAGGTCGAGTTGCAACCTGCCCAGGAAGAGCTCTTTTCCAAAGCTGGGCTTCGTCCACTCCCCCTCGCGGGCCTCCTCCGCGACCTGGCGGGCTTGCTTTTCCGTGACCGCGCTCACCATGGGGCACCTCCCTCACTCGGGACCGCCGCGATGCCATCTTCTCACCACGCCCGAGGGCATGCTGAGGGCCCCGATCGGATACTGGGCCGGACGTCCCGGCGCTCCTGAGCACCCGAGCTTCGACCCTGGATGATGGAGCCTTCTTCGGGAGAGCTGTGCTCGGACTTTCGCCCTACTGACGATCGCTCATGTGCGGGTTACCGCGCCCGAGTTTCCCTTGGGCCGGTCAGCCGAGAGCCGGATGACGCCATCTGCCCCTGTCGGTGCCGAAAACTCGTCCGGCTGTGCTGCCCAGGGAGTCTCCGACGAATAGTTGTTGGAGCAACAATATGGAAAATCGGGAGCAACAGCGTGGCAACTGGCCCTAACTAGTCGTCCGTCGCACCTGCTTCATCGGCTTTTGTCGGTACCCCACTTACCTACCGAGGGGTTCCGACAAAACTGCGCTGATCCCGTCGACAAACTCACTTGATGATCTTCCAGCGACTCAGCTGTTGATATTGGGGTTTGGGGAGCCCGTCGACGCGCCACGCTGGCGTCGGCCTACACGAACGGAGTCGACTCGACCACACCGACGAAGGCAGCCCGACCGCGAACATTCCCCATTCAGCCAAGATTTCTTGGCGAATCAACCTGCCAGGATGCCAGGTGGACAAGGAACAACCGGCAGCACGCAGGGGCGCGAGCGCTGATAGGACGTTCTCCGAATCTGGCATAACCTGCGTGGCCGTGGGGGAGTTGACCGGCAGGGTCGCCGTCGTGACGGGTGGGGCGAGCGGGATCGGGGCCGGGCTGGTCGAGGCGTTGCTAGAAGAGGAGGCGACCGTCGTCGTCGCTGACATCGAGCAGCCAGTTCTCGAGGACACAGTGGCGCGTCTCGGTGACAGGTTCGGGCGAGGGCGCCTCGCCGGCATCCAAACCGATGTCTCCCGGCCGGAGTCGATGGAGGCCTGCGCGTGTGAGGTCTATGACCGCCACGGGGTGTGCCACTTCCTCTTCAACAACGCCGGCGTCGGCGGCGGCGGCGTGGCCAAACCCTGGAACTGGACGCCGAACGACTGGAAGTGGTGCTTCGGCGTGAACCTCTTCGGTGCCGCCAACTGCGTGGCCGCCTTCGTGCCCCGCATGTTGGATGGCGGCGAGGACGGGTGGATTGTCAATACCTCCTCGAGCAACGGGGGCTTCCAGCCATTGCCCGATCTGGCGATCTACGCGGCATCCAAGGCCGGCCTGAGCACCTATACCGAGTGCCTCGCCAACGCCCTCGCGCTCAGCGGCACGAAGCTGCGCGCCGCCATCTACTACCCCGGCGGGGACGGGCTCCTCGAAACACGGCTCTGGAACAGCGGCCGCAATCGGCCCCCCGAACTAAGCCGCGAGCGCCCCCACGTTGATCCCCAATGGGATTACCAGGAGGTGAAGGCGCGGGTGCTGGCCAGCGGCGGGAAGGTCGCCGACCTGGTCGAACAGGGCCGCAGCCTGTTGCGGGCCTTGCGCGACGGCAAGTTCATCATCGCGGCCGACACGGTGTCAGTTGGCGAGCTGATGCGGCGGCGGGCCGAACACATCGGCGCCGGCGAGCTACCGACCGTGGAGGAGAAAGGCGTGTTCTCGTGACTCACTATGTGATCATCTCGGCGGACTGCCATGCCGGGCCGGATTCTCCCGCCTACCGCGAGTTCCTCGATCCGGCCTATCGCGTCGACTTCGACGACGAGCTGGCGGAACGAGAGGGGCTGCTCAACGCCACGCGATTCACCGGCGACGACGAGTTCCAAGAGGAGTGGTTCGGTACGGAGGAGGAAGGCGAGAGCCTCCACGAGATCGGGCTCCGCGGTGGCTGGGACGCGGCCACTCGGGACAAGGAGCTCGACAACGACGGGGTGTGCGGCGAGGTGGTGTTCCCCGGGCCCGACGCGGTCACAGGGACGATGGGCGCACCGTTCGGCGCGGGCTTCAACCCCGTTGCTACGCGCAGCCCAGCCCACCTGCTCGCAGGCGCCAGGGCCTTCAACCGGTGGTCGGCGGGGATGTGCTCGGAGAGCCCCGAGCGCCGCCGGGGTCTCATCGTCGCGCCCATCCTGGGCGACATCGACGGAGCGATCAGCGAGATTCGGCGGGCGCACGGTGAGAGTCTGACGGGCGGTGTCATCATCCCGCCGCGCTGGACGGGCTATGACTCCTACACCAGCCACGACTACGACCCGGTCTGGGCCGTCTGTGAGGAACTGGCTCTACCGGTGCACTGCCACTCGGGGCCGGCGCCGAGGGAGGAGTACGGCGAGGACCGCGGATGGATGAGCGTGTACGGCTACGAGACCATCTTCTTCACGGCTCGGCCGCTTTGGTTCATGTTGCTGACGGGCGTCTTCGAGCGCTTCCCTCGGCTGAAGATGGCGGTCACGGAAGCCGGGTGCTTCTGGGTGACCGACATGCTCTGGCGCATGGACATGATGGCCACACGGGAGCACGGCATGCGCAAGCTGGTCGACCCCCGTGGCGTGCTGACCATGTTGCCAAGCGAGTACTTCGACCGGAACTGCGCCATCGGCGCGTCCAACACGCGCCGACGCGAGCTCGGCCGCCGCTACGAGATCGGGGTCAACAACATCATGTGGGGGAACGACTTCCCGCACCCCGAGGGGACATGGCCATACACGCGGGAGTTCCTGAAGGACCGCTTCTGGGACGTGCCCCCCGAAGAGACGGCGAGGATCCTCGGGCTCAACCAAGCCGAGTTCTACGGCTTCGACCTGGTCAAGCTGCAGCCCATCGCCGAACGGATCGGGCCCACGCCTGAGGAACTGGGTCAGACCGATCCCGGCGTGTTCGAAAAGTGGGAGCCGTACAGGCAAGCCCGACGCCCGTGGCTGACCGACCATGAGGCCTGGGATATCACGACGAGGAGCCATCAATGATCCGCTACGCCGCCAGGCAGACCGAGCCGGAGGTGTCGACGGGCGAGCCGATGTGGTCTCGCAATCTTCTGGCTATCTACGAGACCGATGCGGACATCGTGGCGTCGGTCCTCCCAAAGCCTCTCGAGCTAGCCGAGCCGTGGGTGCGCGCCAACTTCGCTCAGGTCGACATGCCCGACGGCCCACTCTCGGCAGGTACCGTCGCCGTGCGATGCTCCTGCGACGGCGTGATCGGCTCCTACGACCTGCTCATGATCATGAGTACCGAGGCGGCGGTGCTCGGCGGTCGCGAGACCTTCGGTGAGCCGAAGAAGCTCGGGACTGCCTCGATACAGCGCAACGGCGCGGGTGTGGTCGCCACCATGAGCCGCAAGGGCGTCGACCTGGTCGAGGTCCGGGGGCGTGCCGTCGAGCGGCTCACGCCAGGTCCGATCGACGAGCGGTTCGCGTTCTACTTCAAGTTCCTGATGGACCCGGCGGGTGATCGCTTCGATGGCGATCCGTCGCTCGTCCGCGTGCGACGGACCCAGGAGGACCGGGTCCGCGAGCGGATCGAGGGTGAGGTGATCCTGCGCGACTCGCCGTTCGACCCCCTGGCCGAGTTACCCGTCCGGCGGATCATCTCCATCACCTACACCGAGAGCCAACAGACCCAGACGGGCGAGATCCTCCGCACGGTTCCACCGGAGTGGGTGTGGCCCTTCCGACACCAGCGCTACGACGGGATGATCGCCCGTCTGCAGCCGACATAGGGAGGCGGCTGTGGAGAGCGACGACCGCTACACCGTCATCTCGGCGGACTGCCACGCCGGCGCCGACCTGCGCGGCTACAAGCCCTTCCTCGAATCGCGCTTCCACGATGCCTTCGACGACTGGGCCGACCACTACGTCAACCCCTTCGGCGACCTGGCAGGCCCCGACGCCGATCGCAACTGGGACAGCGCCCGCCGCATCCGCGAACTCGAGACCGACGGGATCGTCGGAGAGGTCATCTATCCCAACACCGTCCCGCCGTTCTTCCCGAGAGGAGGCCTGACGGCGCTCGTGCCCTCAGCGAAGGAGTTCGAACTGCGCCTGGCTGGCTTGCGGGCCCACAACCGCTGGTTGGCGGAGTTCTGCGCAGCGGCGCCGGGACGCCGGGCGGGGGTCGGCCAGATCCTCCTCAACGACCTGGACGAGGCCGTGCGCGATGTGTACTGGATTGCCGACCACGATCTGCGGGGCGTCCTCTTGCCCGGCGCGCCGCCTGGGGCCCCGATCGAGCCGCTGCACTCGCGCGTGTACGACCCGGTTTGGAGGGCGTGCGAGGAGCGGGGCGTCGTGATCAACACGCATGGCGGCAGCGCGTCGCCGGACTACGGCGAGCACCCTGGCTCGCAGCTGCTGTGGTTGATGGAAACGACGTGGTTCTCGCACCGGCCGTTCTGGACGCTCGTGCTGTCGGGGGTGTTCGACCGGTTCCCGGCCTTGCGCATGGCAATGGCAGAGCAGGGAAGTGCGTGGATTCCGGCGGCGCTCGAGGCCATGGACGGCCACTACTCGAGCATCGCCGGAGGGGGGATCGGCGAGCTGCGCAGCCTCGACGAAATGCGTCTGTCGCGCCTGCCGAGCGAGTTCTGGCGCACGAACTGTTATGTCGCAGCCAGCTTCATGCACCCGTCCGACTGTGCCCGGCGGGCAATGATCGGTGCTGACCGCATCATGTGGGGCTCGGACTACCCGCACCTCGAGGGGACGTTCCCCTTTACCCTGGAGGCACTGCAGCGCACCTTTGCCGACGTCGAGCCGACAGAGGCGCAGGCCATGTTGGGTGGCACGGTGGCGGCGCTCTACGGCTTCGACATGGCGGCGCTGGCGAAGGTGGCCGCTGCGTGTGGACCGCGGGTCAGGGACGTGACCAAGGGCCTGGATGCGGTGCCTGAGGGGGCCCGGAGCTTGGCCTTTCGCGAGCGCCCACCCCTGAACGTCTAGCGCGGCAGGGCGTGCTCGTCCGCACGAAGTCGGACCAGACCTTAACCCTGAGGTGCCACGAACCTGTGAGTGCCGAAAATGTCATCCGGAGCTGCTGATCAGGAGTTCTCGCATTTAGTTGCTACGACAACAATGTGGGAAATCGAGAGCAACAGCGTGGGAACTGGCTCTGACCGGGCGGTCGTACACCCAGGTGAAAATGGTTTTGTCGGTAGCCCACTCAACTCAGTGACTGACAGATGTTCTGTCGCGGATCAACGCGGGACACGCGAACCCCCACGACACTAGTGACGAGGCAGGCCGCTCGGCTACTACGTCCGTTAGTTGAGGACTTCGGTGCTCGCTGGCGCGTCGCTCGACAAGTGGGATCGTTGGTTGCAGGCGCGACGTGACGCTGGCCAGGTGCCCGTAGCAACGTGTGATCTGCTAGCCGTTCGTGCTCGTGGATTACGGCGTCGAGAATGTCCGGGGCGAGTCATGTTGCGGGTGGTAGGTTCAAACCTATGTTCAAGCGCATGCTTCCCGTATGTGTTGTAACCCTTGGGTTCGTCTTGAGCGCGTGCGGTTCCACCTCTGTGGCGCCCAGTATTACGACACATTCGGGGTCGGCATCCTCCACAAGTCCAACGTCGAACTCGAGCGGCGGAGCCTCAGTCACGATCCCCGATCCGTGCAATCTCCTCAACGCGTCGGACATCACTGCGGTTCTTGGAGTCAGCATGCCAGCGACTCCGGGAATCAACCAGACCGCTGGATCGGGTCTGCCGGCCCGTTCGTGCACCTGGGGCAGTCCTATTGACGCCACCGGCATGGTTTCGGTTCTGGTGGCAAGCACAGACCCGGATACGGGCGCCAACTATGCCGACACGCTGGTCAACAGTTCGGGCCCCGCGGGCACTTCTGTAGCGGTTGCGGGGGACGGCAAGATTGTCGACCGCGCCGTCGTCGCCGGAGGCGGTGGGGTTGGCAAGAGCATCATCTTCCACAAGAGGGGCCTCACCGTGGTTATCGCAGTCGTCAAGGGTGCCGTTGACCAGAACGCTCTGGTGGCCGCGTCGCAGAATGCGGCTGCAAAACTCTAAAGAGCTTCGTGGGCCGACGCCGACTGTCATCCGGAACCGTGAGGTGGACCGTCGTCGACACGCGTTGGACAAAGCTGGGGCATCGCGTTGTCCTTTCCCTAATCTCGTGTAGGTGCCGAGAATCCCATCCGAGGGAACTGACCAGCGGTTAACCCCGTTAGTTGCACCAACAACACAGTGGGAAATCGAGGGCAATACCGCGGCAAATGACTTGAACTCGGAGCCGGCTCGACCAGGTCAGCTGGATTTTGTCGGCAGCCCATTCACTCACCAACCAACCAACCAACCACTGACTGACTGACTACGATGCACCCTTCGAGCGCTATGCGGAGGACGTCCCAGGGTGCACGACCAGCCCAGTTCCTGATCCGGGATCGCGGTACTAAGTTCACGTCCAGCTTCGACGAGGTCTTCCGTTCCGAAGGCATTCGAATCATCCGTACTCCGATCCGGGCACCTTGTGCCAACGCATTTGCCGAGCGCTTCGTCGGGACTATCCCGTCGTGAATGTCTGGATCGGATGCTGATCTTCGGTCATCAACACCTCGAAGAAGTGGTCCACGAGTACGTCGAGCACTACAACAGCCACCGACCTCATCGATCACTCGGTCAGCTGCCTCCTCAGCCGAGGGGCGAGGCCCCAGCAGCATTCAAGAATGTCGACGCGTCATGGCTGCAACGGGCGAATCGGCTCGGCGGAGTGATCCATGAGTATCGCCTGGTCGTGTGAGATGGATGACGTTCTTGCCACCCACAGGGACACCCCTCGGCCGGTTCCACCGGTCGCCCTCCGGCATGTCACCGGAAGCGGGGCATGGTGCAATCGAACACTGGGTGAGTAAGACTCAATCTGTGCCTGAGACTCCGACCACGCGATACGCCAAGATCGGAAACCTCCACACCACTTACCAGGTCATGGGAGATGGACTCTTTGACCTTGTCAATGCACCGAGATTCATCTCCAGTGTCGACATGAAGGAGTCGCCGTACTTCTCAAAGGTCCTGGGTCGCCTTTCATGGTTCTACCGAGTCACTGTGTTCGACGCACGAGGAACCGGGTTGCCTGATCGGTGGGGGGCTGGCCACACTCGAAGAGCAGATGGATGACATTCGCGCCGGATGACTGAGTCCTATCGCGAGGGTACCGGTGGATCGAACTCACCGCGGTGACATCGGCGAGCCTCGGTGGCCGATGGCGCTTGCCGTTTTGGTTGCAGGAGCTCTTCACGCCGCACTTCCTACCGAGCTCAGAGCCCTCCCTCCCGAGCTGCTGGGTGATTCACGTTGGTGGTATCTGATAGTTGTGTCTTTGCTCCTAGGAGTGCTCATCATCGGAGACCCTGGCCGGATCGACCGGCAAACCCGATGGCTGCGGATTGTAACCATTGTGTTGATCGCCTTGATTTCAGCTGACAACGCTCTGGAGGCAGGGAGGCTCGTCGTAAGCATCGTAAGCACTAAACCCTTCACCGAGGATGCAAATAAGCTGCTCATCGCCGGTGGAGCAATCTGGCTGGCCAATGTCATCGCCTTTAGTCTCTGGTACTGGGAAGCAGATCGGGGCGGCGCAGCGTCTCGGGCCTACGGCTCAGCTGACAAGCCGGCGTTTGTCTTTCCCGAAATGATGGTCAACCCCTTGTTTGTCGAACGTGGCTGGTATCCAAAGTTTGTCGATTACCTGCATCTGTCATTTACAACTGCGACCGCATTCAGCCCGACGGACGTGTCGGCCATTAAGCCATGGGCCAAGCTTTCGATGATGCTCGAGGAGACGGTCTCGTTGCTCGTGGCCGTCTTGGTGGTCGCACGAGCGGTGAATATATTGAAATAGACATCATCATCCGCGTGCTCCCCGAAGACCTTTATCTTCGGACAGCAAAATGTCCTTTTCACGCCTGCGCCGGTAAACGGGCTCTTGGTCAGCTCAGCGCTGTCGGATTTGCTGAGAGCGGCTAGAAGATTGCTGTCGCGTTCTGTCGCGCCCGTCGGATGAGTGGTTGCCTCTGCCACTGACCGGAGCTGTCGCTTCCAAATATTGCGGAACCGGACCAGGAGGTCGTGCTTTTGGGACCACCGGAGAAATGTCGACACCTTGCTGGATGGTGACGGTCCCGACGCGAAGTGCAGCACGGTCCGCGACGCGACCAAGCTGACCCGCTACCAGGTAGATTTTGTGATTAGCACTTGACTCGGGGTGAGTAGATGGCTTGTACCGAAAGTGGCCAGAATGAGTACGACAGTGAAACTCGACGCTCGAGCGGCACTCGTCAGAAGATGAGTCCAGCAACAATCATGGATCAACGACCCGAGCCTCGGTACTCGAGAAAACCACGGCGTTCCTCTGCGTCAGAGCGTGCTCAGCAAGGAAAGCTGGCTCGGAAAAGGGTTCCACTGGACCAGCATGGCGTCTGGACACCTGCAGCGGATCGAGCTAACCCGATCGACTTGCTCGAAGAGCAGGCAGAAACCCGGTTACCGGAGTTGGTGCCCATTCGATACGGACGGATGCTGATCTCGCCGTTTTCTTACGATCGAGGCGCTGCCCTGCCGATGGCAGCTGACTTGGCTGGCACTCTGAACACGGGTTTCGAAGTACAGCTTTGTGGTGACGCTCATATGTCGAATTTTGGCGTATTTGGCACGCCCGAGCGCCACCTCGTCTTTGATGTCAATGACTTCGACGAGACTGCGGCTGGCCCGTGGGAGTGGGATGTCAAACGACTCGGGGCAAGTCTCGAAGTCTCAGGTCGAGAGAACGACTTTACGAGGAAGCAGCGGACCCGAACCGTACGGCACGCTATGCGCTCCTATCGAGAAGCCATGCGGGAACTCTCGACAGTGCCGATGATGTCCGTCTGGTACGCACACCTCGATGTCGAGAAGATCCTTCCTCGGTTTAGTGCTCTGCTGGATCCGAAGAGGACACCAAGCGTTTGAGCGCAATTACTAAGGCCCGAGGGCATGATAGTCATCAGGCATTCGACAAGTTATGCCATGTGCGAAACGGTGAAACCAGAATCGTTCACGACCCTCCACTCATCGTGCCGGTCGAGGAGTTTGTCGCAGGAGTCGAACCAGGGGTCACCTCGGAGGCGCTGGCGAGGATCATCCGCTCCTATCGGCGCACACTACAGCCGGATCTCAGGCATCTTCTCGACCAGTACAAGTTTGCGCACTTGGCACGAAAGGTTGTCGGAGTGGGGAGCGTTGGTATGGAGGCATGGATCGCTCTGTTCCTTGCCCGAGAGGACGGTTCGCCACTTTTCTTGCAAATCAAGGAGGCTCAGACTTCGGTACTGGAGCAGTTCACCTCCAAGTCTCAGTTCTCTAATCACGGCCAACGTGTGGTTGCTGGGCAGCACCTCATGCAGGCAGCAAGCGATATCTTCCTTGGCTGGGAGCGGTTCGTTTGGGGAGGCGAGGAGCGCGACTACTACTTCAGACAACTTAGAGATTGGAAAGGGTCGGTCGACGTCGGTGGGATGACACCTGAGGGTATGGATGTCTGGGGACGGATGTGTGGCTGGACGCTGGCCCGAGCCCATGCACGTTCGGGCGATCGAATCGGTATTAGTGCCTATATGGGAAAGTCCGACGAGTTCGATGTGGCGATCTCCGAATTGCTTCCTCTTACGCTGACAGTAATGAGCGGGATTACGAGGCTCTTCAAGGTGCGGTCGCAAGTGGAAGGCTCGTTGCCCACACTGGGATCTAGTCGGGCTTTTGCCGGTCCGAAGCGTTGCTGATTTCGCCTGGTCTCCGCCGTGTGGGTGCGAAAATGTCATCCGGCTAGGTTGACTTTTTCATGGCCACGGACAACTCGAGATTTGAACAGGAAAGTGCTGATCTTTCTGATGTTGCCGCAATCAGGAGGAGAGAAGCCAACGCACTCTCGCCGTGGGCGACGGTCGATAGCCGCCCAGGTCACTGCCCCTGAACCGAAAAGGAGTGAACCGGCCGGTGTACTTGTCAAGTAGATAGAAAGGCGTTGCCGTCTCGTAAAACGATCCGACCGACATGAACCCACGGTCCAGTATTTCCCGATCCATGTCGCTTTCGACGACGCCCCACCGAGCCGCAAACCAGCTCCGAATGTGACCATGGCTTACCCTTTGGCCAGTGAGAATCGGGCGTCTGGCTGTGATTGTCAGAAGTAACTTCTCCGCAGTCGCGGCGAGGACCGCTCCATGACCGAGCCTCCCGTTTTCGGCCAACGCTTCGATGAGCGTCCGGCGATACGGTGTTCCGTCGTCGACTGTAAAACAGCGATACAGAGCGTGCGGACCACCTCAGTCGCCGAAGTGGCACGCTGAAGTCCCTCCGGGAACGACGGCTGAGCCCAATCGAGGTCATCTCGCGCCAGTACGCCACGGGCTTCCGCATCTTCTAGTACCGCTTCCGCAAGCAGATCAACAGCACCGCCACCTTCTCGTTCATCGGTACTTCGTGCCCTGGACAGGATTTCGTCTTCCCGTTCCATGGCCCACGCAGCTGTCGTATGGATGGCAATCCTAGCGTTAAACTCGCCAAAGTCACTCAGAGCACCGACAAGCGTGGAATGCGTCAATGCGGCTTGCGGAGCCGCCGTCGTCCAGTGCCAGCGGCGCACGCTGTCTCCACAGTTCCACGAGGTGAGTGTCGACGTGACGTGGCGCCGTCGAGGCCGACGCCCGTCCCAGCGCCGCAGAACCATTCGCAAGTCGTGCGAAGAGGGCAATCGCATCGGAAATCTTCACATCGACCCAGTACTCCCCGAGAACGGAGCGCAAGCTGTCCCTCAGCTGGGTATGACCATTGGCAACGAAGCTGATGATGTTCTCCAACCGCCGTTCGTCGAACGCAAGCGACTTCGCAATAGCGACTAGACGATCTCCATCGACTCTGTTCAGTGCCTTGCTGCGCTCGGCACGACGACAGCTATAGCGAAGATCCACCAGAGCAACCGTGAGCGGTTCAAAGCTACCGCCGTCCCCGGGCGTGTGAGCGACGGCGACCTCGTCATCTCCCTCAAGGATGCCGAGACGGAAAAGGCGATATACCGTGCCGAAGCCCCGCATACCCTCTGGATGCAGCTCGGCTGCCCGAAGTGCACCCATGCTTGAACAGACCCTCAATTACATGGATGCCTTCGGCCAGAAGTGCCGTGATCTCCTTGTGATGCACAGCGGGTCGGTCGTAGAAGTACCCGTCGATTAGTACGACGATGTCGCCGGGCCCAACGTCAAGTGTAAAGAGATCTAGTGCGGCAACAGGGGGACGCACTTCCGCCTTGGGGAAGGTAAGCATGTACGACCTGGGCAGCGATTGTCGGGCCGACCAACGCTACGACGCGTAGGACTCACAGTTCAGATTCTGCCGGGTCCCGGGATCTAGAGCGGCTAACTCCGCCGCCTGTCGCATGGTGGTCACACCGGAGAGTAGGCGCTATGACGCGCACTACGTTGAACGCAATGTCGCTGTCGGTCAAGTCGACCCAAATCGGCTCAGAACCGGCCGA
>CAVWMT010000012.1:0-82882 GCA_963756195.1 uncultured Acidimicrobiaceae bacterium | reverse complement strand
CCCAGACGAGGCGTCAACGCTTTGACGACGATGCTGGCGATAACCCCTTCGCTCTAATGGGAGCGGACGATCTGCGCATCCTCATCGCCGTCGACCCCCCGGAGCACGTCCGCCTGCGACGCCTGCTCAGCCGTCCGTTCACTCCGAGGGAGATCGGCCTCCACGAGAGTTGGATGCGGCCATTGTGCGAAGAGCGCTTTGCCGAGCTGCTTTCCGCCAACGCCGAGGGTACAGCCGACTGGGTGCGGGACTTTACTTGGCCGTTCCCGGTGTTGGTGATCGGAGAGTTGATGGGGATCCCCGCCTCGATGCGTAACGACTTCAAGCGCTGGTCCGACGACCTCATCGGCATCTTCGTCGGGGGCCCGGACACGAGCGCCCAGAGAATGGCCAGCCTCGTGGAGATGGTCGCCTTCTTCGGTGAGACCATCGCTCGGCGCCAATCAGAGCCAGCTGACGACCTGGTCAGCATGCTTATCCACAAGGCCGAGGCCGACAATGAGCCTCTGACCGCCGACGAGCTTGTCCTGTTCTGTGTCTTGCTCCTGGTGGCGGGAAACGAGACCACTACCAACCTTTTATCGAACTTCGGGAATGTCCTCGTTGCCGATCCCACGATTCTGGGGACTCTGCGCTCCGAGCCCGGCCTCATCCCGTGGACGGTCGAAGAGACACTCCGTTACGAGAGCCCGATACAGGCCATTCCCCGCGGCACGACTCGTCCGATCCGACTCGGGGGAACACAGATCGCCGAAGATGCCGTGGTGCTCGCCTATCTGGGAGCGGCCAACAGAGATGAGCGCCGTTACGAATCTCCCGACACGTTCGACGTGCGGCGCAACCCGACAGATCACCTAGGCTTCGGAAGCGGCATTCACCTATGTCTCGGAGCGCCACTTGCGCGCCTCGAAGCTCACATCGCCCTGGAAACGCTCAGTCAACAAGTGGCAAGCATTGAGCTGACGGCACCACCGGTTCGGACTGGTGGGCTCTTACTCCGTGGGGCATCTTCAATGCCGGTCCACATCGAAGAGGGCTGAGTCGACCGAGGATTCAATCCCCGCCACCCGGCATTGCCGGGCGCAGTGCGACGTCTCGGAGGGCCGTGTTGGCCCGACCACACTGGATCGCTCCTGGGCTGTGATTTCCGGATGGTCTCCTCTTTGGGTGTCCCGCAGAACTGATTCCATGACGGAAAAGGGGGGGCTCACCCCTGAGCTCTTGCTGGCTAGGACGCCTTCTTGGTGACGACCTGTCCGGCCGCGTTCAGCACATACCAGAGTCCACCGTTGTTGTTGATTCCTTGGCCTGTGGCCTGACCTGGCACGGAGTCGACCACCCAGAGGTACAGAGGCCAACCGTTGTATGTCACCTGGACAGTGCCGTCGGTACGCTTGGTCGTGCCAAGAAGGTTCGGGTTCACCCCTTTGCCATAGACCGGGGCATCAGTGCCGACCAAAAGCAATGGGGGCCACGCCGTGGCGCAGGCGTTGTAACACGAAGACACTCCGGACCTTTTGTCGGGGACGAACATGTAGAGGGTGAAGCCGTTGCCGGCCACCAAGACCGTGCCGAGTCCAGGAACGGTACCGGTTGTGACCTCGTAGATCGGCAGCGTTCCCGAACTCGGACCCGGAACTGCCTTAACTCCGGAGGTAGTAGTGGTCGGCGCTTTGGTGGTCGTCGTTGAAGCATGCGCTGGCGCGGACACCGATGGTTTCGTCGTGGTAGTCGACGAGCTGGACGAACTGCCGCAGGCGGCCAGAACAGGGGCGATCCCCACCATCGCCAACGCCACCCCCACGCCGAGACCGCGCCTCTTGACCGGAACGCGGACCCGTGCGACAAGGGCGCATCATCCGTATTGCCCAGGCGGCGGACTCGGTTTCAGCAAGCGGCTGACATAGCGCCCCAGTCTGGTCGTGGTCGGTGATCGATGGGTCCATGGGTTCCTCTCCCGGCTCGGGGTGTGAATAACCAGATTCTCTCCTTGGCGGAGTGAGCCGGGAAGTCAGGGTGGCTCACGAGATAGGTGACCGGCGACTATGTCATGGAGATGGTGAGAATCACGAGCTGGAATTGCTCTTCCAGCGCCATCGACTCAGTATGTTCGTTGAGCGAAACTTCGATCAGGTGGGGTATCCGGCTCGACGGATCCTTCTAACAGGGAATGGTGTCGGATAGGCGACCTAGGCTCCGCCGCCTCCGTCGTTCAAACTGCACCAGCACGGCAATCCCGACGAGCACAAGCCCGCCGATGGCGATGCCGACGGCCCCATGGGCAAAGCACACGGCGACGAGGACCACCAGGCCAAAGAAGATCAGGCGGGCCGCGAGACGCCGCTTGAACCAGGTGGAGACGACTCGGCGTCGATCGGCAGAATGCCGGACGAGGACTCGGGACATCGCTCCCACCCTAGATCTTCTTGGGGGTCCCAACTCAGAACGATGTGACAAGTTTCAAGCGGCGACGCCGAGGCGGGCGGCTGTGACGTAGTCGTCCACCGCATGGTCGATGCTGGTGAGGGCGCGACGGAGCGCTGTGGACTTGGGCGGAGCGTCGGGGGCCAGGATCGGTCGGAGAATGCGGTCGTGGACCTTGGTGTAGAAGAACGCCACGCGGAGGCCTTCGGGGGTGGTCATGTAGGTGTTGGTGTGCTCGAGGCGGACGATCAGGCCGTGGAGCCGGAGCCTGCGCAGGTCATAGGTCATCTGGGCTGACGTGTAGTCGGTGCCGAGCAGTCCGGCGACGAGGCTCCTGAGGCTCTTGTTGGTGAAGCCGGCGACGGCGTGGGCGTGCACGCAAAGAGCACCGGCCAGGGCCATGACGCGCAGATCCCCGAAGCGAATGGCCCCGGTTCGTTGGCCCTCCCGTACGTAGGGCTGTTGGAGTCGCTCAAAGAGCGAGTCTCCGAGGGCACAGCCCTGGCCGGCACGTTCGATCATAAGCAGCCGATGGTTGACCTGGCGGACCTTGGCCATCAGCTCGGGCAGGTGCTCGAGACGGGCCAGGACGCCGATGTCGTATGGCTTGTTGATGACGGTTTCGATACGCAGTGCCCTCCCTTCCTTCAGGTATTGCTTGACCCGGCTGTGCTTGTAGGAGAAGTCCATCTTGACCTCGGTGCCCGGTCCGAAGACGCGGGTTCGGAACGGCTCCTTGGTGGTCTTTCGCACTTGGCGGGCGAAGACGACCGCCACCTCTTCGGGCCGGCCCACCCCCACGTTGTCGGCCACCAGGGACTCGAAGAAGCCCCTCGCCCGGCGAGGATCGTCGAAGACCAGGGTCCGGCTGACCTTGACCTGGCGCATGGAGAGCTCCCACCAGTAGCCGCCGGCCCGGTCAGCACTCGTGAGCGGGGTCGGGATGACCGCCATCCAGCGCTCGAAGAAGCGCTGGATCTGGGCCGGCCCGAGCCGGTCGGCCAAGCGTTGGAGGCGCCGGGGATCGTTACAGGACGAGAACCCGTTGGCCAGGGGCTCGTAGGCGAGACCGGCCTCTTCGGCCTGGCGCTTCAGCCACTCGTGGCCGTTCAGCCAGACCTTCCCCGGGTAGGGGAAGTAGCTGCAGAGCTTGATGAAGCCGGGGCCGAAGTCGGGATCGAAGACATAGAAGTAGTAGACGGTGACGGCACGGTCGACCTTGTCGAATCCGAAGTTGACGGCCTTGCCGTGGGAGCCCTTGCCGCGCTCGTAGCCCATGAAGACCTTCTGGACCTCCTGAGCGGCGACGACGGCCACCACCCCGCTGCGGCCCTCGGCTTCGGCGGCCTCGAGGTAGGGGCGGACGTGGTCGAGCTTGCGGTCGTCCCAGCGGGTGCGGTCGGGCCGTCTCAGCCGCAGGAGCGGGATGTGGTTGTCTTCGGTAAAGGACGCAACATCTTTCCGGAAGCGGTCGCCGATCTTCTTGAACAGCGACGGTGAGGGGATCTCATAGCCGAGGTGCTTGGTGAGGAAGGTGATGACCTGGCCACCCACCTGGAGGTTCGGGATGTAGACGTTCAGATAGATGCGATCGAGACAGTCGAGATCGAGCGTGACGTGCCCGTCGAGGACATCGTTGATGTTGACCAGGTCTGGCACCGGCACCACCCCCGCGAGGCCAGGCTCGGACCCAACGTCCGGCCGGATGAACGTAGGTCACTCACCGACGTGGCGCCCTCGGCGGTCCGAGGCTGGCCTCACTGATGAGGTGACCAGGAACTCGGACAGAGGGATGGCCGGTGTGGGCTGTGGGTAGCCGCAACCGCAGGGCGGCGCCGGCGGCCGGCCCCCGTTGCGCTGGCTATCGAAGCAGCCGCTTGGCGATGACCACCCGCTGGATCTGGTTGGTCCCCTCGTAGATCTGGGTGACCTTGGCGTCGCGCATGAACC
The DNA here is from genome assembly GCA_963756195.1 of uncultured Acidimicrobiaceae bacterium. Classification (GTDB taxonomy): domain Bacteria; phylum Actinomycetota; class Acidimicrobiia; order Acidimicrobiales; family RAAP-2; genus CAVSNH01. Next base: position 78,508 of record CAVWMT010000012.1, on the reverse strand, counting down.
GCTCGACCGGGAAGTCCTTGGTGAAGCCGTAGCCGCCCAGAAGCTGCACCGCATCGGTGGTGACCGACATGGCTGCGTCCGACGCTACGCACTTGGCCATGGCGGCGATCGTGGTCAGCTCTTCGTGGGGGTCCTCCATGTCGATCAGCGAGCACGCCCGGTACACGAGCGTGCGTGAGGCCTCCGTCCGCATGGCCATGTCGGCCAGCATGAACCGGAGGCCCTGCATGTCGGCAATGGGTTTCCCGAAGGCGCGCCGCTCCTTCATGTAACCGGTTGCGCAGTCGATCGCGCCCTGGGAGATGCCCACGGCCTGGGCACCGATGGTGGGCCGGCTGCGGTCGAGGGCGTAAAGGGCCATGGTGAAACCGGCTCCCTCCGAACCGATCATGTTGCTGGCCGGTACTCGGAGGCCGTCGAAGCTGACAGCGGCCGTGGGGCTGCCCCGCAGCCCCATCTTGTCCTCGTGGGGCGCTACCTCGACTCCCCAGTCGGCTTCGACGAGGAAGCAGCTGATGCCCCGCGACCCGGCCTCCGGGTCGGTCACGGCGAACACCGTGTAGAGGTCCGAGATGCCGGCGTTGGTGATCCAGTACTTCGTGCCGGTGAGCCGGTAGTGGTCCCCGTCACGCACTGCCCGGGCCCGCATGGCCGCGATGTCGCTGCCGGCGTCGGCCTCGGAGAGGCAGTAGCTGGCCTGCAGCGCGCCGGAGGCGACCTGCGGGACGTACCGGCGCTTGAGCTCCTTCGGTCCCGAACTTGAGGACAGGGACCATGGCCAGCTTGGAGATGAGGATGGTGAGGCAGGTCGAGGCACAGACTCGGGCCAACTCCTCGGCCATGATGGCCTGGCTGATCATGTCGGCACCGGCCCCGCCATATTCGACCGGCAGGCCCAGGGCTGGCAGTTCGAGGTCCACGCAGGCGTCGAAGGAGGTCTTGGGGAACGCCGCGTTCCGATCGGCCTCGGCCGCCTGAGGGGCGATGCGCTCGTCGGCAAACCGGCGCATGGTGTCGCGAAAGTCCCGGTGCGTCTCGGTGAGGGCGAAGGGGGCGTCCATCACCCAAAACGTAGCCAGCAGGCTGCCCGTGGCCGAGCAAGAGCGCCGTGGACCGACGACCGAGGGGGCCATGTCCAGCCTGCTCTCGACCCCGGACACCGGTCAGCTGGTGGAATTCCAGGTGGGTGGGACATGGTCAGCTATGGGCCTTTCCAAATGGCCAGGAGTGGCGCTATGGTCGTGTTCTTACACAGAAAGTAGTGGAGGGGACACGATGAGTGACGTCTTCGAGGGGCATGGGCGGAAGTCGAGCCTCGGGCTAATCGAGCCACCCGACCGGGTCGCCTGCTCGACGGGCACGCAGAAGGCTCCAGCCCCGGTCGCCAAGTCCGTGCCCTCTGTCCCGGAGCAGCCCCCCGTGAAGCGGGGCCCGCAGTTCACCGACATGTTCGAGGTAGCCATGGCCGGTCCCCACCTGGCCGACCAGATGTCGGTGACGGCGGCGGACGGGAGTGCCATGCCGGTCGAGACACAACGCCCGCTGCGCCGGACCAGGACCCCGGTGGCGACGGGAGCCAGCACCCGGTCGGCTGAGATCGGCCCGTTCACGGGAGCATCGGCCAGACGGCGCCGGCGCTGGAGCCGCTGAGCGGACAGTCACCCGGGGCGGCGTTCGTATCACCACTGGCACGGCCGCACCGCGTCATCACCGCTTCACCGCACCGCTTCACCCCACCGCATCACCACACCACATCACGGGGTGCACCACTCATAGCCGAGCGCTGAGCCGCTAGTGCTCGGCTTCAGCCAGAGGCTGGCACGTTGAGGAGGTTGCGCCACGAGCCCAGGCGCTCCGCCACCTCCTCCGGGGTGAGGCGCAAGGTCTCGGCGCGCACACAATCGGCGATGGATCGCTGCGCTTCGTAGTGGTGCGATGCCGACCGGAACAGGTGCGACCGCGCCGCCACCAGATCTTCCGGAGCACCGCCGAGGAACCCCCACAGCGTGAAGGCGAAGGTCGCGTCGTAGATGGCGGGCGCCCGTCCGAAGGTGGCCGCCCGGCGCATGGTGACGGCAGTGCACCCGGCGGTGGCATCTTCCGCCGTCTCCCCCTCGGCCAGGGTGAGCCGATCCTCGAAGCGGCGCGCCAACTTGAGCGCGAAGCCCTGGTCAGGCCCGGGTGTTCCGAAAGAGGCTCCGGAGGGAGCGCTGGTCCCCCGGAGCTCAGAGGGGCGCGACTGGGTCCAGATGCTCGGAACGCGCAGCTGGTAGGCCGGGCCGACCTGGTCGGCCTCCACGATGGGGACGAAGCTCGGCTGGGTCACTGGCTCACCGCCCCTCATCGACGCTCGCCGACGTCGATGCGTGCGCACCGTCGGCCCCGGTGTGCAGGAGACCGTAGACGATCGAGTCGGAGAGGGCCTGCCACGAGGCAGCGATGATGTTCTCCGACACACCGATCGTCGTCCACGTGCGCTCGCCATTGGTCGAGTCGATGAGGACCCGGGTCACCGAGCCCGTCCCCCGGGCCGAGTCGAGGACCCGGACCCGATAGTCCACGAGGTGCACATGGAACAGCGACGGATGCCGCGACAGCAGTGCTGTGCGCAGAGCGCCATCGAGCGCGTTGACCGGACCGTTCCCCTCGGCCGTCTCCACGATGCGCTCCTCGCCCACGAGCACCTTGACCGTAGCCTCGGTCGACTGCCGGTCTCCCTGGTCGGCGATGACCCGGTACGACTCCAGCTCGAAGTAGGGCTGGTGCCAGCCGGTCGCCTCCCGCAGGAGCAGCTCGAGAGAGCCGTCGGCCACCTCGAAGTGGTAGCCCTCGTACTCGAGCTGCTTGAGGGAGTCGAGGACGGCGGTCATGGCCTGTGAGTCGAGGTCGAGTCCGAGCTCCTTCGCCTTCAGAGCCAGGGTCGAGCGTCCAGCGAGCTCGGAGACGACGAACCTGGTTCCGTTGCCGACGAGCTCAGGGTCGACGTGCTCGTAGGCGTCGGAACGCCGGACGATGGCGGAGGTGTGCAGTCCTGCCTTGTGGGCAAACACCGATGCACCGACATACGGCTGCTGGGGGTCGGGGGCGATGTTCACCAACTCGGCGATGTGGTGGGACACCGGAGTCAACCTTTCGAGCCGTTCTGTGGGGATGGTCCGCACAGACAGCTTGAGCGAGAGGTCGGGGATGGCTGCCGACAGGTCGGTATTGCCGGCCCGCTCGCCGTACCCGTTGACGCAGCCCTGCACATGGGTCGCCCCCATGCGCACGGCGGAGAGCGAATTGGCCACGGCGCACCCGCTGTCGTTGTGAAAATGAACGCCGATCTGGACCTCGAACCGATCGAGGACGTCGGCCACGATCCCGTCGACCTCGAAAGGGAGTGCGCCCCCGTTCGTGTCACACAGCACGAGGGCCTCGGCGCCCGCCTCCTCGGCCGCCTGCAGGATGCGAAGGCTGAAGGCGGAGTTGGCCTTGTAGCCGTCGAAGAAGTGCTCGGCGTCGAGGAACACCCGGCGGTCGTGGGCCCGCAGGAAGGCGACGGAGTCGGAGACCATGGCCACCGCCTCGTCCAGCGTGGTTCGCAGGGCGTCGACGACGTGCATCTCAGAGGACTTGGCCACGATGCAGACAGCCTCCGTCCCGGCCTCGACCAGCTCCCGCAACGTCTCGTCCCGCGACGCTTCCACACCGGCCCGGCGGGTGGAGCCGAAGGCCACCAAGGTGGCGGCCCCGAGCGAGAGCTCGACCGGCGCCCGCTCGAAGAACTCGGCGTCCTTCGGGATTGGCCCCGGGCCATCCTCCCTCGATGAAGGTGACTCCCAGGTGGTCGAGCTGCTCGGCCACCCGCAGCTTGTCGTCGACGGTCAGCGACAGGCCCTCCTGCTGAGAGCCGTCCCGCAGGGTGGTGTCGAAGACGTCCACGGCCTCGGGCAGCACGGGGAACTCGAAGTCGTGGCCCCCCGTCGACCGGCCGTCGGTGTTGCTTGTGGCCCGCCGTACGGCATGGGCCCGCTGTCCCGGCGTGAGCGGAGGCGGGCGGGTGTCGGTGGGCCCGTGATGATGGACATGGCCAGGCCCATGGCTCTGGGAGGAGCTGGCAGACCGGCGGCCGGAGGTCGAGTCGTCGGCCAGGGTCGGCCCGTCACCCGACATAGTCCAGCCAATCCTTGTACTGGTCGACCTCGCCGCGGACGGTGGCAAAGTACACCTGCTGGATTTCACGGGTGATAGGCCCCGGGCGCCCCTCGCCGACGACGCGGTCGTCGACGGCACGGATGGGCACCACCTCGGCGGCTGTGCCGGTGAGGAATGCCTCGTCAGCTGTGTAGAGGTCGGTACGGATGATCTGCTCGTGAACGACCTCATGGCCGAGATCGGCGGCGATGGTCTCGACGGACGCTTGGGTGATGCCGCGGAGGGCGCCGGCATCGGAGGTCGGGGGGGTGATGATCCGTCCGTTGCTCACGACGAAGATGTTCTCGCCGGTGCATTCGCTCACGTTGCCGTCCGGCGAGAGCAGGATGGCCTCGTCGTAACCGGCCTTGAGCGCCTCGACCTTGGCCAGCGAGGAGTTCACGTACATGCCGGTCCCCTTGGCCGACGTGGGCACGGCGTTCGGGTCGTGGCGGCGCCACGAGCTGATCTTCATCGACACCCCGTTGGTCACGCCCTCGTCACCGAGGTAGGTGCCCCATGGCCAGGCGGCCACGGCCACGTGCACGGGGCACGGGATCGGGTTGAGCCCCATCTCCCCGTAGCCCAGGTAGACGAGGGGTCGGAGATAGCAGCCGTCGTCGAGGCCGTTGACGCGGACCACGTCGCGGGTGGCATCGAGGATCTCCTCGAGGGTGTAGGGGATGTCGATGAGGAAGACGTGGGCCGACGTGAACAGCCGATCGATGTGGTCGCGCAGGCGGAAGACGGCCACGCCCCGTGATGTGGGGTACGCCCGGATGCCTTCGAACACGCCGGACCCGTAGTGCATGGTGTGGGTGAGCACGTGCACGGTGGCGTCGGCCCAGTCGACGAGCTCGCCGTCCATCCAGATCTTCTCGGTGGGGGTGATGGGCATGGCTCAGAGCCTTTCTGCGATGGCGTCGCCGACTGCGGCAGTCGACCGGTCGGTCGGGGAATGGGAGGCGATGTACTCCGACACCGCTCCGCTGACCTTCTCGGCGGCCGAAGTCTCGCCAAGTTGGTCGAGCATGAGGGCGGCCGATCGGATGGCGGCCAGAGGATTGGCCCGACCGCGGCCGGCGATGTCGTGGGCGGCGCCGTGCACCGGCTCGAACAGCGACGGCCCGGTGCGGTCGGGGTTGAGGTTGGCAGAGGCCGCGTAGCCGATGCCGCCCGCCACCGCCCCGGCCAGATCGGTGAGGATGTCGCCGAAGAGGTTGTCGGTCACGATCACGTCGTAGCGGTCCGGGTTCTCGACCATGTAGATGCACGCCGCGTCGACGTGGTTGTAGTCGACGTTCGACGGCGGGGTAGTCGCCGGCCACCTCGTCGACGGTCCGCTGCCAGAGATCGCCGGCGAAGGTCAGCACGTTGGTCTTGTGCACCAGGGTGAGGTGCGCGGCCGGGCGGGACGCGGCCAGCCCGAAGGCGAAGCGGGCGCAGCGCTCCACCCCGTGGCGGGTGTTGACCGACCCCTGGGTGGCCACCTCGAAGGGGGTCCCCCGCCGGAGGAAGCCACCCTCACCGGCATAGGTGCCCTCGGTGTTCTCGCGCACGACCACGAAGTCGCAGTCGGGAGCGAGGGAGCCGGGGACGCCGACGAAGGGCCGGAGGTTCACGTAGAGGTCGAGCTCGAAGCGGAGGCGGAGGAGCAGGCCCCGCTCGAGCGCCCCGGGAGGGACCGCGCTCGACCCGACGGGCGGGCCGACGGCGCCGAGCAGGATGGCATCGGCCGCCCGCAGCTCGTCGAGCACGCCGTCGGGCAGGATGTCGCCGGTGCGGACGTAGCGGTCGGCCCCGAGGTCGTAGTCGGTGGTGTCGACGGAGACACCGGCGGCGCGCACCACCTTGAGGGCCTCGGCCACCACCTCGGGGCCGATGCCGTCACCTCCGATCACTGCGATCCGGTGAGTGGTCAACGCTCCTTCTGTCCTTCACTCGTCCTGCCCTGTACGCTCACCATCCTGCCGCCACCGGCGCCCCTCCCCGGCCTTTGTCGCTGGCCAGGCTCGCCGGCCTGGCGTCGGCGTGGCCCGGGAGACGCCCCTCGATGCCATCTGATACCCGTCCGCACATAGAAAGACCGCCCACTTGGTGGACGGTCAGGGGCGCACACCGGGGCTGGTGGGCGCCTAATCGATGATGATTACCTCGGGAAAGGCAACGGTTCGCATCGCCATCCAGTGTCGCCCGGCGCCCGGGGAGCCGTCAACCCCGCGCCCGTCGCTCACCCGTCCCCTCAGGTGGCCGGTCCGTGGTGCAGACCGGCGCTGATAGCGGCGTAGGGAAGAGCTCCGTCCCGCAGGCATCGGACGGAGGATCCTCGGCATTCGACCACGGTCGAGGGCGTCCCGGCACAGCGGCCGCCGTCGAGGATCACCGCCAGCCGCGCCTCATCGGCGAAATCCTCCTCGACCGACGCCGCCGTCTCCGCCGGTGGGGCGCCGTGCCGGTTGGCGCTGGTCACGGCCAGCGGTCCGAGCGCGCCGCACAGCGCGGCGATCACCGGGTGGTCCGGCCACCGCAGGCCGACCGTGTGCCGAGTCGAGGGAGGACCGCCGAGGTCGGCGGTGAAGGCCGGGCTCCGCGGGACGACCAGGGTGAGCGGTCCTGGCCAGTGGCGGTCGGCCAGCCGGGCGGCAGCTTCCTCGAGCCGACCGGCCACCGCCGCGACCTGCTCCCATCCGCAGACGAGCACGGGCAGGGCCACGGTGGTGGGCCGGGACTTGACGGCGAACAGGCGGTCCACCGCGTCGGGCTGGGCCGGGTCGACGGCCAAGCCGTAGACGGTGTCGGTGGGAACGGCCACCACCGACCCGTCGGCCAGCGCCTTGGCGGCGAGGGCGATGGCTCCGTCGTCGGGCTCCTCGCCGGACACGTCGACGGTCAGCACGCGGCCACCACCATGCGCGGCCGGCCGGAGAGGTCGCACTCGATGCCGACCGACGACGAAGCCGGCCGCCCGGGCCACGGCGGCGGCGGCGTCGGCCTGGTGCGGGGCGATCTCGACCACCGGCGGCACCGCCCGGTCGCAGCCACCGCGGTGCGGCGCCCACGATGGCCTCGACGTCGGCCATCCCCGCCGTCCCGCGGCTTCCGGGGCCGGAGACGAGGGCGGTGCGCGGCTCGAAGCACCGGATCGTCGGGTCCAGCTCCGTGTACTCGGAGGCGGCCACGTAGGGCGGGTTGGCCACCACCAGGTCGAGGCAGCCGGCGAGCGATTCCGGCAGCGCCCCGAACCAGTCGCCCTCGGCCAGCTCCACCCGGGCCGACCCGAGCCGGCCGGTCTCAGGACAGCCGGTCGCGGTTGGCGCGAGCCACGGCCAGGGCGTCCGGCGAGCGGTCGGTGGCCCACACCTCGAGGCCGCCGGGTCCCGCCGGCGCCTCGGCGGCCAGGGAGAGGGCGATGGCCCCCGAGCCGGTCCCGAGGTCGCAGCAGATCGCCGGCCCCGCCGCCCCGTTCCCGCGCCCGGCTGGGCGGCGGCCAGCCGGGCGAGGGCCACCTCGACCACCTGCTCCGTCTCCGGGCGGGGGATGAGCACGCGGGGATCGACGTCGAGCTCGATGGTCCGGAACGGCCAGCGGCCGAGGACGTACTGCAACGGCTCGCCGGCACCCCGCCGGGCGGCGAGTGAGCGCACCGCCTCGTCGCGGGCGCCGCCCCGGAGCCCCATCACCTCGCTCGACGTGCTCGATGATCCAGGTGGCCTCCCGATGCGAGCCCACCGTGGCTGCGACCTCAGCGACGTCCGGTGAGCGGAGTCCAGCGTCCGGCTCGGCGCCACCGGTCGCCGCGTCCTTCCGGCGATCCGTCACCGTCATCCGTGGCCGAGCTGGCGATAGCGCTTGTCGGCGATGAGGGCGTCGGTGAGCTCGTCGAGGTCTCCCATGAGGATCCGGTCGAGCTTGTGCAGCGTCAGCTTGATGCGGTGGTCGGTGACCCGGTTGTCCTTGTAGTTGTAGGTCCGGATCTTCTCCGAGCGTCCGCCCCCGCCGACCTGGCTCCGGCGTTGCTCGGACAGCTCGGCGGCCTGGCGGTCCTGCTCGGCCTTGAGCAGCCGCGAGCGCAGCACGACCATGGCCTTGGCCCGGTTCTGGATCTGGCTCTTCTCGTCCTGCATGGCCACCACCATCCCGGTGGGCAGGTGGGTGATGCGGACGGCCGAGTCGGTGGTGTTCACCGACTGCCCACCCGGCCCGGTCGAGCGGTAGACGTCGATCTTGAGGTCGGCGGGGTCGATGTCCACGTCGATCTCCTCGGCCTCGGGCAGCACGGCCACGACCGCCGAGGAGGTCTGGATCCGGCCCTGGGACTCGGTCACCGGCACCCGCTGCACCCGATGGGGACCGCCCTCGTGCTCGAGCCGCGCCCAGGCATCGTCACCCTTGACCAGGAAGGTGACGGCGTTGAGCCCCCCGAGGTCGGAGGGGCTCTCCGAGAGGACCTCGAGCTTCCAGCCCTTCTGCGCCGCGTAGCGCGAGTACATCTCGAAGAGGTCCTTGGCGAAGATCTTGGCCTCCTCGCCCCCCTCGCCCCCCCGGATCTCCACGATCACGTTGCGCCCGGCGTTGGGGTCGCGGGGCAGGAGCTCGAGCCGCAGCTGCCCGACCAGCCGGTCGACGGCCTCCTCGGCATCGGTGATCTCGGCCTGGGCCAGCGCCCGGTCGTCGCCCGACGACTCGCCCAGCATCTCGCGGGCCGCCCCGAGGTCGGACTCGGCCGCCTGCAGTTGCTGCCAGGCCTCGACCACCTGCCCGAGCTCGGCGTGGCGGCGCGAGACGTCCCGGAGGCGGCGGGGGTCGGTGGACAGCTGCGGGTCGTTGAGCTCGGCGACGACCGCCTTCGTACTGCCTCTCGAGCTCGGACAGGCGCTCGCGTTCGAGGCCGGTCAGGCGGTCGTCGGGCACGGACCAAGCGTAACGTCAGCCCCCGAGCTGACCTCCGACCGGATCACCTCGTCCGGCCCGACGCTGTCCGGTCGGCCGACTCTCGCCTCAGGAGCCGGAGGGGGCGGCGCGCTTCTTGCGGCGCCCGGCAGCCTTGTAGCGGCGCTCGAAGCGCTCGACCCGACCTCCCGAGTCGACCAGCTTCTGCTTGCCGGTGAAGAACGGGTGGCACTCGTTGCACAGCTCGAGGTGGATCTCGGGCTTCGTCGAGCGGGTGGTGAAGGTGTTGCCGCACGAGCAGCGGACCTGAGCCTCGACGTAGCTCGGATGGATGTCGGCCTTCATGTCTCTCCCGTCCCGGTCGGTCGACCGGTGCTTTCGTGTCAGTGGTGGCTGGCGGCGGGTGACGCGCCGTCCGAGCCCCGGAGATTGTACCGGTGGTCCGTGCGCCCGGTCCGGTCAGGCGGCCGGGCCCTTGGCGATCTCGGCCAGGAACTCGTCGTTGCTCTTGGTGGTGCGGATCTTGTCCATGAGCAGCTCGAGGCCGGCGGCGGCATTGCCCTCGTTGCCGAGGGCGTTGAGGACCCGGCGCAGCTTCCACACCTGCTGCAGCTGGGAGCGGTCGAAGAGCAGCTCCTCGTGGCGGGTGGAGCTGGCGTTGACGTCGATCGACGGGTAGAGGCGGCGCTCGGAGAGCCGCCGGTCGAGGCGGAGCTCCATGTTGCCGGTGCCCTTGAACTCCTCGAAGATGACCTCGTCCATCTTGGAGCCGGTCTCGACCAGGGCGGTGGCCAGGATGGTGAGCGATCCGCCCTCCTCGATGTTGCGGGCCGCCCCGAAGAACTTCTTGGGCGGGTACAGGGCGCCGGAGTCGACACCGCCGGACATGATCCGCCCGGTGGCCGGCTGGGCCAGGTTGTAGGCACGGGCCAGCCGGGTGATGCCGTCGAGGATGATCACCACGTGGCCGCCCGCCTCGACCAGGCGCTTGGCCCGCTCGATGGCCAGCTCGGCCACCGCGGTGTGCTCCTCCGACGGCCGGTCGAAGGTGGAGGCGACCACCTCGCCCTTGACCGAGCGGCGCATGTCGGTGACCTCCTCGGGGCGCTCGTCGACCAGCAGCACCATGAGGTGGACGTCGGGGTTGTTGGCCTCGATCGAGTGGGCGATGTGCTTCATCACCGTCGTCTTGCCCGCCTTGGGCGGCGACACGATGAGGCCGCGCTGGCCCTTGCCGATGGGAGAGAGGAGGTCGACGATGCGGGTCGTCATGTTCTCCTTCTCGCCCGGGAGCTCGAGGCGCAGCTTCTCGTCCGGGAAGAGGGGCGTGAGGTCCTCGAACCGGGGCCGGTTGCGAGCCGCCTCCGGGTCCATCCCCGACACCGAGTCGATCTGCAAGAGGGCGGGGAACTTCTCGGTGCTGCCGGCCGGTCGGCAGTAGCCCTCGATGCTGTCGCCCTTGCGCAGCGCGAAGCGGCGAGCCTGGCTGATCGAGACGTAGACGTCCTTGCTCGAGGGCAGGTACCCGTCGCAGCGCAGGAACCCGTACCCCTCGTCGCGCAGGTCGAGCAGGCCGCGCACCGGGATGAGCTCGCCCTGGTACTGCTGGTCCTGCCCACTCGAGCCCTGGATGTCGCCCGTCCGCGCCCTGGCGGTCGCGGCCGCGGCGGCGGCGATTGCCGCGCCGGTTGCCGAGGTCCTCGTTGCCCGGGCTGCGGCTCTGGTTTTTGTTGTTGTTGCGCCCCTGGTTGTTGCGGTTGTTGTCGTCCTTGGTTGTTGCGGTTGCCCTGATGGGTGCCGGACCCGCCCCCGTACGGAGCGGAGGGGCGACCGTTCCCCCCGGCCTGTGGTGGTCTGGACCGAGCCCCCGGTGGGCTGCCCGCCGTCCTGGTCGGTGGCCGTCGCCCGGCCACCACCGCTCCCCGGTCGACGCCGTGGTCAGGTCGTCGAACTCGTCGTCGAGCTCGGCAGCGGCGTCCGAGCCGTCGGCGTCGTCGGAGGGGCTGAATGACATGGCGCCACCCTTCGCACCCGAGCCGCCCTCGGCGGCCGTCGTCGGTGCCATCGCTGCGGTCGATCGATCGCCGTTCCCGACGCCGGCGCCCCGGCGCCGTCGCCGTCGGCCGACACACCCGGTGGCCTTCAAGATGCCGTCGATGATGTCCGCCTTCTTCGTCCTGGTGTTGGTCTTCACAGACAGGGCCTGTGCGATGGCGTGGAGCTCATCTCGCTCCTTGCCTTCCAACACCGAGCGCTCGAGCTGCTGTTCCGCAGTCATCGGCTCCCTCGTTTCGCTGTGTCCTCGTCGGCGGGTGGAGTGGCCTCCACCGGCCAGGGAATCAGGGTGGGGAGCAACGGGCTCGAGGTCGCCCTCGCCTGCGACTCCCCCCGACGCCGACTGCGGGCAGGTCACGCCCAAAAGGATGTGAACCGGACTCCGCCCACGGGCCCGAACGGGCCACGGCTGGATGCGTCGGTGCGCCCATACTACAGGTGGCAGCGGCCGGCGGCAACAATCCCCCACCCGACAGGGCCGCAGCACGGCGCTGGCATGGTGGCCACGGCGCGTCAGAGCGCGAGTTGAGCGAGCACGGCGTGGAGGTCGGCGTCCACCGGCGTCGGCACCGAGATCTGGCTGATGGCGATGTCGGGATCCTTCAGGCCGTGGCCGGTGAGCACGCAGACGACCCTGGCCGACTCCGGGACGTCCCCATCCTCCCCCAGTCGCAGCAGGCCGGCCACCGAGGCCGCCGAGGCCGGCTCGCAGAACACCGACTCCTCGGCGGCCAGGAACCGGTAGGCGTCGAGGATCTCCTCGTCGGTCACCGCGCTGATGCCGCCGTGGGACTCGGACGCCGCCGCCGTGGCGCCGTACCAGCTGGCCGGGTTGCCGATGCGGATGGCGGTGGCCACCGTCTCGGGATGCTCGATGGGATGCCCGGCCACGATCGGCGCAGCCCCGGCGGCCTGGAAGCCGTACATCCGGGGCAGGCGCGTCGAGCGACCGGCCTCCTTGAACTCGAGGTAGCCCTTCCAATAGGCGGTGATGTTGCCGGCGTTGCCCACCGGGATGCAGTGCACGTCGGGCGCGTCGCCGAGCACGTCGATGATCTCGAACGCCCCTGTCTTCTGGCCCTCGATGCGGTAGGGGTTGACCGAGTTGACGACGGTCACCGGTGCCCGGTCGCCGAGCTCGCGCACGATGGCCAGCGACTGGTCGAAGTTGCCGCGCACCTGCAGCACCGTGGCCCCGTGGATGAGGGCCTGGGCCAGCTTGCCGAGGGCGATGTGGCCCTCGGGGATGAGCACGGCGCAGGTGAGGCCGGCCCGGGCGGCGAAGGCGGCCGCCGACGCCGAGGTATTGCCGGTCGACGCGCAGACCACCGCCTTGGCCCCGGCCTCGACCGCCTTGGTGATGGCCACGGTCATGCCTCGGTCCTTGAACGAGCCGGTCGGGTTGGCTCCTTCGACCTTGAGGAACACCTCGGCGCCGACCCGGTCGGAGAGCCTTCGGGCGGGCAAGAGCGGCGTCCCGCCCTCGAGCAGGGTGACCGCCGGCGTGCCCGGGTCGACGGGCAGGAAGTCGCGGTACTCGTCGATGACGCCGCGCCAGGCGGCCGGGCGCCGGTCGGACGGCGGGCTCACGGCGCGCCGCCGACCAGTCGCATCACGCCGCCCACCGCGGACACCGACTCGAGCTCGGCGAGCTCCCCCAGCGCGGCGCGCATGTCCCCCTCCCGGGCCCGATGGGTGACGAAGAGGAGCCGGGCCTCGCCGCCGAAGTTGTCCTGCTCCATCGAGCGGATGGAGACGTCGTGGCGGCCGAAGACGCCGCTCACCGCCGACAGCACGCCGGCCCGGTCCTCGACGTCGAGGCTCAGGAAGAAGGCGCTCTCGAGGTCGTCCTCGGGCAGCAGGCGTGCCGGCCGGCGCTCGGGAGCCGGGGCGGTGGTGCCGGCCAGGCGGTTGCGGGTGGCGTCGATGAGGTCGCCCACCACCGCGCTCGCCGTCGGCAGGCCACCGGCGCCCTGGCCGTAGAGCATCAGCTCGCCGGCCGCCTCGCCCTCGATGAAGACGGCGTTGAACGCGTCGCGCACGCTGGCCAGCGGGTGGGAGCGGGGGACCATGGCCGGATGGACCCGCACCGAGAGGGCGTCGGCGCCGGTGCGCTCGACGATGGCCAGGAGCTTGACCACGCAGCCGAAGCGCTCGACGAAGGCGAGGTCGCCGGGTCGGACGGCGGTGATCCCCTCGCGCATCACGTGGTCGGCGTCGACGTCGTAGCCGAAGGCCACCCCGGCCAGGATGGCCGCCTTGGCCGCGGCGTCGTAGCCCTCGACGTCGGCCGTCGGGTCGCGCTCGGCCAGCCCGAGGCGCTGGGCCTCGGCCAGCGCCTCGCCGTAGTCGGCACCCTCCTCCGCCATCCTGGTGAGGATGAAATTGGTGGTGCCGTTGACGATGCCCATGACCCGATGGATGCGCTCTCCGGTGAGCGACTGGCGCAGGGCGCGCACGAGCGGGATGGCGCCCGCCACCGCCGCCTCGTAGAGCAGGTCGACGCCGCGCTCGGCGGCCAGGCGCCGGAGGGCGACGCCCTCGGCCGACGCCAGCAGCGCCTTGTTGGCGGTGACCACCGACTTCCCGCCCTCGAGCGCCGCCCGGACCAGGGAGCCGGCCGGCTCGATGCCGCCGATGAGCTCGACGACGATGTCGATGTCCGGGTCCTTGGCCAGACCCGTCGGCGTCGCTGCCCACCAGATCGGCGGGGACGTGGTCGGGACGTGCCTTGGCCGGGTCGGCGACGGCGATGCCGGCGAGCTCGATGCGTGGCCCCGCTCTGGACGGCCAGCTCCTCCGACCGGCGCCCGAGGATGCCGACCAGGGCGGCCCCCACGTTCCCGCAGCCGAGCAGGGCGACACGGACGGAACGGGAGGACTCCGTCGAGGTCACCCGAGAACGCTACCGCCGGTCCGGCCGGCAGACGGCCATCAGAGGTCCAGGCGCACCAGGTCGTCGAGCGTCTCCCGCCGGACGACGACCCGGGCGTCGCCGTCGCGCACGAAGACGACGGCCGGGCGCGGCACCTTGTTGTAATTGGAGGCCATCGAGTGGCCGTAGGCACCGGTGACCGGCGTGGCCAGGACGTCGCCGACGGCGAGGTCGGCGGGCACGAAGCCGTCGGAGACCACCACGTCCCCCGTCTCGCAGTGCTTGCCGACCACCCGCACCGCCAGCGGGCGCGGCGCGGTGGTGGCCCGGGGCAGGAAGGCCTCGTAGCCGCTGCCGTAGAGGACCGGCCGCGGGTTGTCGCTCATGCCGCCGTCGACGGCCACGTAGGTGCGGTGCCCGGAGACGTGCTTGACCGTGCCCACCCGGTAGAGGGTGACGGCCGCCGAGGCCACGATCGACCGTCCCGGCTCGGCGGTGACCCTGACCGTCCGGCAGGGATGCCGGCCTCGGCGCAGGCCCGCCGGACGGCGCCGGCCCACTGGGCCATGGGGGGCGCCTCCTCTCCGGTCACGTACGGCACGCCGAGGCCGCCGCCGACGACCAGCTCCGGCAACCCGAGCGGCGCGAAGAAGCGGGCGAGGAGGTCGACGGCCTGCACGAACGGGACCGAGGGCGAAGACCTGGCTGCCGAGGTGGGCGTGCACGCCCACGAAGTCGACGACGCCCCGGTCGGCCAGCTCGGTGAGGCGGGCGACGGCCCGGTCGGCTGCACCGGAGGCCAGGCCGAAGCCGAACTTGGAGTCGTCCTGGCCGGTGCGCACGAACTCGTGGGTGTGGACCTCGACGCCGGGGGTGATGCGGACGAGCACCTTGGGGCACGCGGCCGGGCCGGAGCCGTCGGAGCGTCGGTGCACAGCCGCTCGAGCCGGTCGATCTCGTCGAACGAGTCGACGACGATCCGGCCCACGCCGGCGGCGAGGGCGGCGGCCAGCTCGGCATCGCTCTTGTTGTTGCCGTGCATCACCAACCGGTCGCCGGGAACGCCGGCGGAGAGGGCGACGTGCAGCTCGCCGCCGGTCGAGACGTCGAGGCACATGCCCTCCTCGGCGGCGAGGCGGGCCATGGCCAGGCAGAGGAACGCCTTGGTGGCATAGGCGACGCCGTCGCCCCATGCCTCGACCGCCTCGCGGCAGCGGGCCCGCAGGTGCGCCTCGTCGTAGACGAACAGCGGGGTGCCGAACTCCTCGGCGGCCGAGACGAGGTCCACGCCGCCCACCGACAGGCGGTCCTGCTCGTCGACGGCGGCGGTCATGGGCAGGAGTCGCCGCTCGATGGGAGCGGACGCCACCTCGACGGCAGCGGGTCGGCACCGGCCCGAGGCGCCGGGGAAGGCGACGTCCTCCCCCGTCGACGCGCTCACATCGACTCCGGGGCGGCCACGCCGAGCAGGCCGAGCCCGATGACGAGGCCGATGCGTGTGCCTTCGACGAGCCACAGCCTGGCCTGCATGAGAGCGGGGTCGACGTCGTCGGAGAGGATCGGGCAGTCGTGGTAGAAGCCGTGGAAACAGGTGGCGAGGCGCCGGACCCACGAGGTGACCTTGGTCGGCGCCCGTTCGATGGCGGCCTCGGCCACCACCTCGGGCAGCTCGTCGAGACAGCGGATGAGGTCGAGCTCGCGTGGGTGGGTGAGCAGCGTCAGGTCGACCTCGTCGAGCGGGGCACGCGCTCGATGCCCCGCTCGCGCGCCTTGCGGGCGATGCCGCCGATGCGGGCGCTCGCCATCTGCACGTAGAAGACGGGATTGTCGACCGACTCCGATCGCACCGTGGCCAGGTCGAAGGTGGTGGCCTGGTCGAGCGAGCTCAGGAGGCTCAGGATCCGGGTGGCATCGGGGCCGATGTCGGCGACCAGCGAGTCGAAGGGGATGGCGGTGCCGGCGCGCTTGCGACATCCGCACCTCCTCGTCGCCGTCGACGAGCGAGACCATCTGGCCGAGCTTGACCTCCAGCCGGCTGGGGTCGACACCCAGGGCCTCGACCCCGGCGACGAGGCTCGCCACCTGGCCGTGGTGGTCGGCGCCGAACACGTCGATGACCCGGTCGAAGCCGCGGACGAGGAACTTGTCCCGGTGGTAGGCGAGGTCGCCGGCCAGGTAGGTGGCATCGCCGTCGGACTTGCGCAGCACCCGGTCGCGGCTGTCCCCGAGGGCGGTGGCCCGGAACCAGGTCGCCCCGTCCTCCTCGAAGACGAGGCCCTTCTCGGCAAGGAGGGCGATGGTCTCGTCGACCGCTCCGCTCTCCTCGATGGAGGCCTGGCTGTACCACTCGTCGAAGACGATGCCCACCGACTCGAGGGTGCGCCGGATGTGCTCGAGGATGCGCTCGGCGGCCCACCGCCCGGCGGCGGTGACGTCGTCCGGGCCGTCGTAGGCGGCGGCCAGCTCCACCAAGTAGTCGCCCTGGTAGCCCGCCTCCGGCACGTCCTCGCCACGCCGACGGGCGAGCAGGCTCTCACCCGAGGGCGCGGATCTGGCCGCCGGTGTCGTTCACGTAGTACTCGCGGCTGACCCGGTAGCCGGCCCGGTCGAGGATGCGGGCCAGGGCGTCGCCGTAGCTGCCGAACCAGCCGTTGCCCACGTGGATGGGGCCGGTCGGGTTGGCCGAGATGAACTCGATCTGGACCCGCTCGCCGTGTCCGACGTCGGGGCGGGCGTAGCCCTTCTCGCCCTGCTCGAGCAGACTCGGCCAGCGAGTCGTGCAGCCAGCCGTCGTCCAGGCGGAAGTTCACGAACCCGGGACCGGCCACCTCGATCGAGGCCACGTGCGGCGGCGGCCGCTCCTCGAGCACCTCCACCAGCGAGGCGGCCAGGCTGCGCGGTTGGAGACCGGCCTGCTTGGCCGTGACCAGGGCGACGTTGGTCGACCAGTCCCCGTGCTCGCGCCGGGCCGGGCGCTCGAGGTGCACGGCCTCGGGGGCGAGCGAGAGGTCGAGACCGTCCCGGTCCGCCACCGTCGCCACCGCCTCGCTCACGGCATGGGCGAGCTGCTCACGGGTCGACATGATCCCAGCGAGGATACGTCGCCCTGGTCGGGGGCCCGCAGGCGCGGGTCGTCGCCGGTCAGACGAGTCGCCTGTCCTCGTCCGGCATTACAGTGGGTCGTCCGAGTGAGCAGCGCCGTCCGGGCACGATCGCCGGAGCGTGGTCGGCCGTTGGTGGCCGCCAGGTTGCTCACCGTCCCGCCCTCGTAGCTCAGCGGATAGAGCATCGGCCTCCGGAGCCGTGAGCGCAGGTTCGAGTCCTGCCGAGGGCACTGCCGGGGCCACCACTGCCGGTGGCACCAATTTCGCCCTGCGGAGAGAGAGGGGAACGCGGAACGAGGCGAGCCGAAACCGACGCGCGCCACCGGAAAGCCGGACCCCGAAGGGCCGGAGCCGGGAGCCGGAGGGGCGGTTGGGCGGGCGGAGCAGGAGGGAGCTGGAACTCGCCTTCGAGTAGTCGGAGGAGGCCATAGAGGAAAGTGAGCGCCACGGGCGTCAAGCCTCGGCCAGACCCCAACCAGGCCAGAACTCTCATTTCCGTGGGCCAATAAATGGGGTCCAGGTCAGGTGGACCGGATTCAGGGGACCTCGTCACCAACGGCATGTCATGAACTGACGGGTACAACGGAGAGCCGCCTGAATACTAGTAATTGCCTCGTGACAGTACTCGGCGTCGTCACTAGATTGACACGATTCGTTCCAGAATGAAGATGAAGATCTACTCGCACTGCATTGTCGGTGGTGATCGGCTCATCGGATTGTCCATGAGCAGCTTGGATTGCAAATGCGGGTCGATCCACACTCGTCACGAGGGGAAGTTCAAGGGTGACCCTCTGTGAGGTCTCGCTGAACAGGTATAGGGATCCGTTGCCTTGAAGGATCGGGAGGCTTCCAAATGCCGACAGAGCCCAGCCGCCACCAGGCAGCAGACGAACCCCCGGAGCAGAACTGGTGAAGTTGGGGATGGATGTGCGGATGGTCCCCGCATTCGACACATTGATCGAAACAGCGAGATCGAAAAACTGGCCGTTTGCAGTGCCATTGTTCGGCGTCACATAGTGTCGGTTCTGCTGTGAAATAACTGCACATGGCCGATAGGAAGGTTCAAGCTTGGCCGAAACATTCTTTACATTGTAGTCATCTATAGTCCCATGCCAATGGTCGTGCCCGAGGGCCACCCATATCGGATACTCCAATTCGATCATGTTTCCAAGCCCAACGTGGGTGCATGTCGACTCTTTGATCATGGTTGTGATGGACTCATAACTCTCCGCCGCCCGGACCTGGTCGGCGGTGACTCCTGAGTAGAAGTACGACGCCAGGTAGTTCCCGTGGTTCGACTTGGGAGGCACCAGTGGACGGGCGCCGTTGTCAAGGAGCTGTGGGATACAAACTACGACCAGGCCGATCATGACCACTCGGCCGACCCACCGTGGGAACCTGTCCAGCGCAAGGGCGATCACCGCAGACCAAGCAACGAGTAGGGGCATGGCGTAGCGGACATTGTCTGGGCTCCACCGAGCAAGCCCGGAGAAGAGAAGGAAGCCGATCGTCAATGCTGTGGCAAGCACTAAGGCGGTGCGGAGAGAGGAGGCTCCCCTCCGCACAGCAACGATGAGTACGACGATTGAGGCCACCATGAGAAGCACATGCCACGGATTGGCGCCGACGGCGTCAAAAAGACTCAGCTCACTGAAGTCAGCAGCCTGGAAGCTGTTGTAGTTCGGCGTGATCGTGTAATGAAAGTTGTTCGGTGAGATACCGAATGCCGAATACAAGTGGCCGAGTGGGCCAAGGATGATCCTGGCGACAGTGGTATCCAGACCCGAAACACCGTTGCCGATGTCAAAGTTGGACGAGGTCGATCGAACGATGTTTGCTGCTGCCCCGTTGAAGGTTTCCGGTGTGCTGAGCGTGCCCCTTGACACGGGACCCGCGACCGAGCCGAATAGTTGAATGTTCTGCACAAGGAACGGAAGGGCCACAGCTGTTGCACCGATGACCATGGCGAGCAGCCGCTTCGACAAGCTCAGGATCGCTTTGGTCCACCCACGGATACGCCACAACCGATATATCGCCAAGGCCAACAGCCCTAGTGCAGCCGGGCCAACCATGAGTGGTACGTCCCCTTTGGTCATATAAGTAAGAGCTGCCGCCACCCCGATGATCAGCGATTGACACATCCAATTCCTGCCGAACGTGAATCCGGCCAGCAACACTAGAAGTGCGAGGCTTGTAGCTGCCGCCACGTAGTCGTTTTCGGCGCTAGTGGCCAGGAGTATCCCCGATGGGATTGTTGCGCAGATCACAGCCGACATGACCTGAGCCCAACGAGACGCTCCGAGAAGCCTGGCCAGCTCAGTCACTCCGATCACGCTGACCAGGCAAGCGAGAAGTTCTCCACTGGCATCAAATCGGTCAGAACCACTCAACAGGTGTAGATGGGTCTGGAAGTACTCCGCAAGAGGAGACAGCTCAACCTGGGCCAAGTAATGAGTCGCGAAAGGGGCAATGGTTCGGTTCTGGATCCAATGCTCAACGTGAGCAAGGTGATAGGCCATGGCGTCAGCGTTGTTGGGTGGATAGAGGTACGCCACGACGGCAAGCACCGTAAATATGGCGGCCACCACACCGAGCCAGATCCACTCCTCAGAGTTGAGCCCGGACCTGTTCAACCGCACCCGTATGCCTTCTCGGGTTTCGACTGATCTTTTCATCCGGTCGATGAGTTGGAGAAGCGGTCTGCGAGCAGCAATGAGAAGGGTAAGTACAACGACGAGCCATGACGCCTCGACGACACCGGAGGTGAGGTTGCGCCCAATACTCGATACTTCGGTGATAACTAAGACGATGACTTGGAACGCGACATAGGCCAAGACGAGCGAGCCACGTACCGACAGATTGCCGTAGCGGATGACCCGACGATGCGTCCAACTGAGGATCCAGAGTAAGCCGAATGCTACGACGAACAGTATGAGCACTGCCCAGGCCTCCAGAGGCTGTCTTCCTTAGGGGCCATCGTGTCGGTTGGGAGCTGTCCATTGGAATTCATTTGGCATTACTCAAGTTCTTCCTCCCGGCCAGCAGTCATTCTTATGCCACAGCCTGTCGGATGCATTTATTCGGCTGAACGCACTCCCCCCTTCCCACAGGTCCATCGCCTATCGGTCTTTAGGCGTCCGATGGTCAGGTCGATCGGGCGCTCCTAATGGCGAGTGCTGTTGATGTTGCGACGAAGAGAACGATTGAGCGCCACACGATCGGTGTGCCTCGGGGAACCGGATTTGGCGATGGCCGCCTCACTCATGGACGCCATGTCGTTCATGCATCCGAGGACGCTCCGGTCGGCGGTCTTGGCATAGACGACTTCTTCCGAGCCGGGATCGGCAAACGCATCGGGAGGCAGGCCCTCACTGAGAAGCTCACGCCTGACAAGAGCTGAGATGAAGGAGGCCGGTGGAACGCAGATCCGAGGCGCTGACGTCCACTTCGAAGATCGTGAACAACGTGCCCACGTGGGTGAGCAGCAGGCATTTGCGCCGGTCGAACCACAAAAGGTTGGCGTACCAGTCCTTGACGTCAGGTGCCGTCTCGGAGATAAGGACCGGGCCAAATGACACGGCGGACGAGCAGGAAGAGCAAAGAGAGTGCCACGGGGTGAGACCCTTCCCGAAGCGTTGGTGTGGTCAACTCCGCAATCGAGTACTTGCACCTGACACCCTGTTCCAACCAGACCGGTCATTGCCCCGGTGGAGGGAGCACGGGACCGTGAACGACAAAGCTGTCTGGGCGGATCTCACCGGCATAGCCGGCGTGTCCGAGCTCCGCGGACGTAGGTCGCTGTGAGTCCATGCGCCACCACGACGGAGCGGCGGGGCACCTTCCGTAGGTCAGGACTCAGGTAGCCGGACCAGACGTCTCGACGATCAGGAGGTCGCACGCCACGCGGCGCGAGACCTTGTTGGCGATAGGACCGAGCAGGAAGCGGGCCGTCGACTGCATGCCTTTCGAGCCCACGACGAGCAGATCCGCCCCGTGGTCGACGGTGCTTCGCAGGAGGACCTCCGCCGGCTCACCCGGAAGCGCCTCGGCGGTGAGCCTTCTTCACGCCGCCGGACCTGGCCTTCTCCTCGGCCTCCTTGACGACCTTTTCTCCCGCCGTCTTCGCCGCCACCACCCATCCGGAGTCGATGGAGACCCCTGCCGCCGCCACACCCGTCGGCGCTCGATCGTTGAAGGCGGAGACAATGTGAAGCTCCGCACCGAGGGCAACGGCAAGTGCCACTGCCCGGTCGAGAGCCCGAGCTGCAGTTTCGGACCCGTCGGTGCCGACGACGATCGTCGTCGGCACCCCGGCGCTCGCTGGCATACCGACCTCCCTTGCTTTCCCGGTCATCCAGTGGACCGCCGACCCCGGTCCGCCAATGAGGACTCTACCGACCTCCCGGGAGTGCCGCTCGGGCCACCCCCTCTCCCACTGCTCTTCGTGCGGCGACCCCTCCTTGCACGTGGGCGCGTCAACGAGTCGTCGGCTGCCTGTCCGTTTAGAGTGCTGCGGCGATGAGGGGGACGGCGATGCCCACGAAGACAATGGTCAGTCGCGGGATCCTGGTGGTCACAACCCAGGTGGTCACGACCCTGGTGGCCATCCTGGCGGTGCCGACCACCGTCGCGGCCACCACCCGTGCGGTGCAGGTGAGTACCGGGGCACCGGGCCCCTACTTCTCGGCCCGCTTCACGGTGAGCGACAACTCCTTCACCTTCGGCCAGACCCCGACCTTTTTGGCCAACGGCGAAGTGCTCTCACAGGAGAGCGACGCAGCCGGTGTCCGTCAGGTGTACCGGTCCGATTTGGACGGCTCGCACATGACCTGCCTCACCTGCGGTCGGGTCCCCGGGCCTAACGGCTTCGCCGGCGAGCGTCCCGGTGGAGGCTGGATCCTCTTCTGCTCCTACGGCGACCAGCCGCTGCACTACGGCGGTCCGGGGCTCGGCGGCTACGGAGGCGACCTTTACGTCGTGCGCGAGAACGGGTCGGACCCGACGCGACTGACGGTGACCACCGACCCGAACGGTGGTGCCGACTTCGACGTCCCGGGAGGCATCCCCTACGACAACTATCACCCGTACTGGTCACCGGACGGCCGGCAGATCGCCTGGGTCAGGACGGAGGCCTACCCGCTCAGCCAAGGAGGGCAGCGGTGGCAGATCATGCTGGCCGACTTCGTCGCCCCGAATAACAGTGCGCCACACCTGTCCAACGTGCGGGTCGTGGGCCCGGCCTATGGCGTCTACGAGACGCAGCAATGGGCACCGGACGGAAGCGGGTTCCTCTTCACCGCCTTCGGTCCTCGCAACTCCCCATACCAGGCCACACCACCCGGATGGATGCACCAGGAGCTGTACTTCATGCGGCTCTACGGCGCCGGCGCATCGCCAGCCCATCCGCTGGTCACCCAGATCACCGACGACCTCCCCGTCTACGAGGAACAGGCCGTCTTCACCCCTGACATGCGAGATGTCATCTTCATGACCAATCGCAATGCCTCGGACGGGTCCTGGTACGACGCAGTCATCGCCGCCGCACAACGGACGGACTTCGACGCGCCGTTCGCCGGGTCGACCGGAACGCCGCAGTTCCTGGCCGACTTCACCGATCCCAACTTCCGGAGCGACCTCTACATGGTCGACGTCCGGACCCACGACCTCCGGGAGCTGACCCACTTCCCCAGCGACACCATCCCCGAGTTCAACTGGAACCGCAACCACACCCAGCTGCTGTGGTCGGCGGACATCGACGGCACCGATCGGTTCCGGACCCAGGTCGGGTCATTCTCGGGCGTCACCGCCGCCCAGCCAGCCACTCCCCGGCATGTCCCCCAACCCGGCCTCTTCGGAGAGCCCGTCGACATGAACCGCGTCGCCGGCGACGTCGCCGCCAGCGGACGAGCCCCTGGGCCTGCGCCGGCCACGACCCCGGCCGGTGGCGGTGCTCAGTCGAGCACGGCGCCTGCGTCGGGCGCGCCCGCTGCGCTGCCCGTGGTCGTCACCTACGGCGCTCTCTGGCTGCAGCAGCTCTCGCAGCTGGGCCGGGAAACAGCCTCGGCCATCTCCCAGCCACCGATCAGCTGACGGCGGCGGCCTGCGGGCCCGTGTGCGAATACGCTCGCCGACTCCCCACCCCGCCCCGCCTACGGTTTTCACGTTCCTGTCGGCGAACCGTGGAGCTCCGGGTCGAGCACATCGCGGGAGGCGAGACGGCCGAGATGGCGCGGGACGAGGCCGCCTCTGGGAGCTCATGTACTTCGGGAAGCGCCACGACGCGTGACGGCGCGAGGCGCCGGCCATCTCGGCCGGGCCGTGCCGACGGCCGGCAGGTCGGCACCCGCGTACGCTTGGCGGGGAGCCACCGGCCAAGCGGGCCGGCGGCCCCGAGGAGACGCCATGACCCAGATCGCCCCCTTGGACGAGACGCTGTTCCTGCCAGAGCCCGAGCCCCGGCCCGTCTGGGTGACGGTCATCTCGGTCGACGACCACGTCGTCGA
Source organism: uncultured Acidimicrobiaceae bacterium (assembly GCA_963756195.1). Taxonomy (GTDB): domain Bacteria; phylum Actinomycetota; class Acidimicrobiia; order Acidimicrobiales; family RAAP-2; genus CAVSNH01. The sequence continues at coordinate 54,905 of CAVWMT010000012.1, read as the reverse complement.
GCCGGCCCACACGTTCGAGGGTCGCCTGCCGGCTCGGATGGCCGAGCAGGCTCCCAGGATCGTCGAGACCAAGCAAGGACACGAGGTCTGGCGGTTCGAGGGTCGCCACTACACCCAGGTGGGCATGAACGCGGTGGCCGGGCGGCGCACCGGAGACGGTCGAGGTCGAGCCGTTCCGCTTCGAGCAGATGCGACCGGGGTGCTACGACGCTGACGCCCGGGTCCAGGACATGGACATCAACGGGGTGTGGGCGTCGGTGAACTTCCCGTCGATGATCACCGGCTTCTGCGGGCGGGTGTTCTTCGGAGCGTCCGACACCGACCTCGGCCAGGCCTGCATCCGGGCGTGGAACGACTGGATCTTCGAGGAGTGGTACGAGCCCCACCCCGACCGAATCATCCCCCTCGGCATCGCCTTCCTGGCCGACCCCGACCTCGCCGCCGCCGAGATCCGCCGCAACGCCGATCGGGGCTTCCGGGCCGTCGCCCTCCCCGAGCGACCGCACGTCATCGGGCTGCCGAGCCTGTGGGACCGCAGCCACTGGGACCCGGTCATCGAGGCCTGTGACGACACGCAAACGGTCATCTCCCTCCACGTGGGTAGTTCCGGCATCCCTGACATCCCGCCCGGGGCACCGGGCATGCAGATCGCCGCCTCCCTGTTCGGCCAGCTTTCGCTGTCGGCCTGCACGGAGTGGCTGTGGTCCGGTTATCCCTATGAGCGTCCCAACCTCAAGATCGCCATGAGCGAGGGTGGCATCGGCTGGGTGGCCATGCTCCTCGATCGGCTCGACAACATGGTCGACCGCTCCGGCTACGGGCTGGGCTGGGATATGCGCCCCGGTGACGTCCTGCGCCGCAACTTCTGGTTCTGCACCATCGACGACCCCTCCACCATTGACACCCGCCATCGCATTGGGATCGAGAACGTCTTGGTCGAGACCGACTATCCACACGGCGACGGCACCTGGCCCGACACCCAGGCGGTCATCGAGAAGTACTGGGGCCACATCCCGCCCCGCGAGCTGCGCATGATGTGCAGCGAGAATGCCGCCGCCCTCTACCGGCACCCGCTACCCGACGTGGTGCTCCCCCGAGACGAGGAGTAGCGATGGAATTCACCCCGATCAGGGACAAGCTCATCCCCGACCTCTCCACCCGCGAGGAGCTGGTGCTACTCGCCCGGGTGCTCTGGCGTGAGGGCTACAACGACCACCTGGCCGGCCACATCACGCACAATCTCGGTGACGGGACGCTGTTGTGCAATCCGTGGCTGCTCACGTGGGCCGAGATCCGACCCGAGCACGTCCTGCGCATCACCTTGGCCGGCGAAGTGGTCGAGGGTGACTGGCCGGTTCCCCTCGGGATCCCTCTCCACCTCGAGCTGCACAAGCTCCATCACGACGTCGCCTGGGCGGTGCACAACCACCCGCTCTACGGGACGGTGTGGGCAGACATGGGCGAGGTCCCTCCCATCCTCGACCAAAGCTCGGCTCTCGGCGGGGGACGGCTGGTCCTCGTCGACGAGTACGAGGGCGCGGCCAACGACCCGGCCAACGCCCGCAAGGCGGTCGAGAGCATGGGGGACGCCACCGCCGCCCTGCTCGCCGGTCACGGTGTCTTTGTGATCGGCCGTTCCGCCCAGGCCGTGCACCAGCGGGCCGTCGCCCTCGAGCAACGCTGCCAGCGGGCCTGGCACGTGCGGGCCACGGGCAACCCGGCGAACTCGGCCCTGCCCGACTCCTTCCTCGGGATGATGGCCCTGAGCCAGGGCGACGAGTTCCACGGCTTCTGGGAGGCCGCCGTTCGGGCCGAGCTGCGGGCCGACCCGACGCTCCTCGACTGAGCGGAGCCGCTGCTCATGGGTCGGACGGAGCAGACGTTCTTCGTGACCCACGGGCGTGCGGCGGCGACCTCATCAGCGATCTCCTCTTCAGACAACAAGGCCCATGAGTGATCACTCAGAAGTTCCCCCCAGTTGTCCCGGGACGCCGAGACGTCGTCCCATTGTCATCTGCGGTCTCCCCCGATCGGGTACCACATGGACTCTGCAGACACTTGCATCGAGCCCGGAGGCGCATCGGACCTTTGAGCCTGACAACGAAGAGTGGCACCCGGCTGCAATCCATGCCAAGCACCGACTGGGTCGCTATCCGGCCCTGGTCCAGCATGAGGTTTCGAAGCCCTACCGAAGGCTGTGGGAGTGGATCTTCCACGGTGCACACGAAAATCACCGCTCCGACCTCGCCTTGCGCCTCCTTTATCCCGGACGGAAGACCCGATCATTTGATGACCGCCTGGATCCCATGGGTCGCATGGCTGGATTCATAGCCCGCGATCCCCTGCCGACCCGAGGCACTCGTCGCGAAGAACCTCAACGGGTCATCGCAAAGTCGATTCATGCGCAGCTCGCTCTCGAGTGGTTGGCGAGCGAATTTGAGTTCGACTTGCTCGTACTTTTACGCCATCCGGCAAACGTTCTGGCGAGCTGGCTCGGAATGAATCTAAAGGACTCTCACAACCGCGCCCTCGAGAACCATCCAGTCGTGCGAGCTCGATACCTCGAGCCCTGGGGGGTACCGCTACCTGGGGCCGACCAGATCGAACGGATGTGTTGGAAGATCGGGCTCCTCACAGCCGCACTCGAGACGGCCATCTCACGGAATCCGACGTGGCACGTGCGAGTTCATGAAGAGTTGTGTATCGATCCGCTCGCCCAATTCCGTTCTCTGTTCGATGAGATGGAGCTGGAATGGACGGATGCGACCGAGCGGTACCTCCTGAAACATGATTTGCCCGGTTCTGGCTTTACCGTGAATCGGAACGCCAGATCTCTGCCCTCTGCATGGCAAAACAAACTGGACGAAAGCCAGGTGAAAACCCTGCGTCGGATGCTCGACTTGTTTCCGATTTCGAGATGGGACGATGCGGACTTCAACCGCAAGCTGACTGCTGACTGACCGAGCCGATCAGATCACAGCGGTTAGTTGCCAGCGACACTCCCGCGACGTGCAAGGAGATGGTTAAAGGCTTCTTCGATCGTGTCGATCTCTCGCGGGAGGGACAGTCGGTCCACGACCATCTGCCGACAGCGTTCAGCCAGCGCCGGGTCCGACCGTCTCCACCCCACCAGCGATTGCATTCGATCAGTAAGAGAGGCGGCGTCATCGGGGGGGACGAGGTAGTCAGCGAGCCAGCCGGTGAGAATCTCCGGATTCCCGCCCACCGATGTTGCAATCACGGGCACACCACATGCGAGCGGCTCGATGACTGATCGCGAGAAGGGCTCCTGCCAACGGCTCGGAGCGACAACGAGATCGGCACTTTGGATCAGAGGGAGGACGTCCTTTTTGTGCCTGAGGAAGAGAACACCCGCCGGCTCCCCCATGACCCGCAATTTCTCTTCATAGCGACGAGCAGCCTCGGGCTCGGCGGCGAGCGAAGGGCCACCAACGACAACCAGACGGGCAGATGGTTCTTCCGCTGACAGCTTTAGAAACGCTTCGACGAGGAGATCGACGCCCTTCACCAGGGCGAGCCGACCGATATAGAGGATGAAGAACGCAGAAGGGTCAAGGCCGAGCGAGCGCCTGGTCGCAATCCGCTCGTGTGCTGCAGCCGGAACATAGTGGTTCGTATCAATGCCCGTATGCACGACCTGGACGGACTCGGCTCGGATCCCCGTCGACTGCCACAGCCGGGCCGTGCTTGAAGAGACCGAGATGACCAGGGCAAGACGGCGAAGGGCCAATCGGAACAGCCATGGCACAGTCGGTGGTTTTGGTAGGCACAAGTGCAGAACGACTGGTGCGCCGCACAGCCTGCCCGCGGCGATTCCGAACGGTACATCCAGCGGTCGGTAGACATAGATCAGGTCAGGCTGCAGGGACCTCGCCCGATGAATCGCCCTGGCGAAATTGAGCATCGACCGCACCGGATGGGATCGATGAGGCAGAGTGCCCGCGATCATGAGCATCCGACTGGCAAACTCTCTCCAATCGGGCTCGAAATTGCCGGCGGACATGTAAACAAGATCAATTTGGTGACCTCGTGCCGCCAAGGCGCGACACATCGTCAGCTGCGTTCGCTCGAGCCCACCGCCAGACCCGATGTTGTTGGCAACGGTCAGGATGCGCATCGCTTCAGTTTGACATAGCTCTTGCCAGAGCTCTTTGCCAACCACTTCAGTAATTGCGATCACCACAACGGCATTTCGTTACCGGATCTCGCAATGATCTGGGCACGTTCTGACACCAAATCGGCGCCGCGGATTGTCACTGCAATGGGACGTCGGATCGCGGAAGCGGGAGATTCACGTCTCCGACCACCCGTACGGCACGTGCGGTAGTGCTGCCGCTGGTGCCGCCTATACCCCCCTAGGGTATAATGGAAAAAGATCAGGCCAAGCGAAGGGAAAGTGGTGGATCCGGGGTACAGCGAAGACAAGGACGACGTGTTGGTCCGATTGCGGCGCATCGAGGGACAGGTGCGCGGGCTGCAGAACATGGTTGCCTCCGACCGCTACTGCATCGACGTTCTCGGCCAGGTAGCAGCCGCCACCCGGGCCCTGCAGTCTGTGGCACTGCACCTGCTCGACGAGCACCTCGCGCACTGTGTGGCCGACGCTGTCCGCGACGGAGAGGGGGCGACGGCCAAGCTCGAGGAGGCGTCGGCCGCAATCGCCCGCCTGGTGCGCTCCTGATGGCGCCCACGGCCGGGGCCCGAGCCGGCGGTCGATGATCGGCATCGCCTCCTTTGCCGCCGTGGGTTGGATCGACGCCATCGGGCGCAGCCTGCGCGAGGCGTTCTTCATGTTCTGGGAGACCCTCTGGCCGCTCGTGCTCGGGTTTGGCCTCTCGGGTGCCGTCCAGGCCTTCGTGAGCCGCGAGTCGCTCCAGGCGAAGCTCGGCAATCACCGGCCCGCGGCGGTCGCTCGAGCGTCCGGCTACGGGATGGCGTCGTCGTCGTGCTCCTACGCCGCCGCGGCCATGGCCAAGTCGATCTTCGCCCGAGGTGCGGATTTCGTGACCAGCACCGTCTTCATGTTCGCTTCCACCAACCTCGTCGTCGAGCTCGGGATCGTGCTCGTTGTGCTCATCGGCTGGCAGTTCGCGGCCGGCGAGTTCGTGGGCGGCGCCATCATGATCGTGCTCCTCGCCGTGGGCGGCGGGTGGTGGTTCCGCCGCCGATCGGTGGACCAAGCCCGAGCACACCTCGCCTCCGAGTCCGCCGACGGCCATCAGCACGGCTCGGCGGCCAGGACAGGAGACGAGCTCCGGCGTGCGCCGTGGAGCCAGAAGCTGCGATCGAGGGCGGGCTGGGCCGACGCCGCCACCTACACCATGGCCGACCTCACCATGCTCCGGCGGGAGCTGCTGGTGGGCTATACGGTCGCCGGTTTCTTGGCCGTCCTTGTCCCCGAAGGCGTCTGGCACGCGGTGTTCCTACAGGGCCACGGGACCTGGACGACGCTCGAGAACGCCTTGGTCGGCCCGTTCGTGGCCATCATCAGCTTCGTATGCTCGATCGGCAATGTGCCCCTGGCCGCTGCGCTGTGGAAGGGTGGAATCTCCTTCGGCGGGGTGATCTCGTTCATCTTCGCCGACCTCATCACCTTCCCCCTGCTGCTCGTCTACCGGCGCTACTACGGCATGCGGATGGCCCTGCGCATGCTCGTGGGGTTCTGGGCAGTCATGTCGTGCGCCGGACTGGCGACCGAGGTCATCTTCCGGGCCGCCGGGCTCGTCCCAACGGTGCGGCCGGTCGAGGTGGCTCCCGCCCACTTCGCCTGGGACCACACCACCTACCTCAACATCGTCTTCCTCGTCATTTTCGCCGTCCTCTACTTGACCTATCGGAACCGCGACCGGTTGGGAGGGGGCGCAGGCACGGCGCGGGACCCGGTCTGCGGCATGACGGTCCACCCCGAGAGCGCGCCGGCCTCTCTGGTGCAGGACGGCACCACCGTCTATTTCTGCTCGGACCGCTGCCGCGCCCGCTACGGGGTTCGCAAAGGGGAGCGGGAGGAACCCTCGGCGGCCCCCGTCGGCAGAGCTCGTCCCAGTCCGCCGGCTCGGCGGTCAGCATCTCGTCGAGGTCCTTGAGCCAGACGAGTTGGTGCCCACCTGAGAGCGACCCGTGCAGGCACAGGTAGGGCAGTCCGTCTACCCCGTCGAGGGTGGCAACCGGCGTCCCTCCCACCGCGACCAGGCGCCGCTGTTCGAACAGCTCGTCGAGCGGGAGAACCCCATGGTAGTTTCGTCCTGCTAGGTCTATCTGTCCATGAATGCGTCAGATTCATCGTCGAATGAGACGCACGGAAATGCCTCTATGGGGCGGGCGGTAGAACGGGCAGTCCTGAGGGACGGTCGCCCGACGAGGTGCCCCCGGCACCGCCCGTCGCCGGAGCAGATGGGCACCCGGGGACGCACGTGAATACGACCCTCGCTCGGAAGGGGCCGAGCCTCACCAGACGGGCCACATCGGCCGTCGAGTTCACCGCCCGCCAGGCGACAGCGGGCTTCCGGCCGCTTCCCGACTTCCTCATTATCGGCGCCCAGAGGAGCGGGACGACCTCCCTCTACCGCTGGCTCACGGCGCGCCCGGACGTCGCCCCGGCGTGGAAGAAGGAGGTGCACTTCTTCGACAACCACTACGACCGCGGATTGCGCTGGTACCGGGCGCATTTCCCGCTCCGCCGGGCCGGCAGGATCTCCGGAGAGTCGACTCCTTACCTGCTCCTCCATCCGCTGGCCCCGGCCCGGGCGGCCCATGACCTCTCCGAAACCCGGTTCATCGCCCTGCTCCGCGACCCCGTCGAGCGGGCCATCTCGAACCACTGGCTCCGTCGCCGTCGGGGTGCGGCCGGCGACGAGACGCTGGAAGAGGCCCTCGACCGCGAGCCCGAGCGCATGGCCAAAGAGACCGAACGCGTGCTCCGCGGGGAGGTCAGCCTCGGACACATGGCCTACAGCTACATGGCCCGGGGCGAGTACGCCCCTCAGCTCCGGCGATGGTTCGACGCTGTCGGTCGCGACCGGGTCCTCGTCCTCGAGAGCGAACGCCTCCCTCGAGACCCACGAGCGGCCGCCGCCGCGCTCGACTGGCTCGGCCTGCCAGATCGGGGTGACCCCTTCCCCGTCACCAACCAGGCCACCAGGGAGGAGGGGGCGAGCCCCGAGGTGGTGGCCCGACTGCGCGCCCACTTCGAGCCCCACAACCGCGACCTGTTCGAGCTGCTCGGCTACGAGCTGTGGACGGACCGGCCGGCCGCGTCCCCGCCCGACAAGGGCTGACCGACCGACCCTCCGCCTATGGACGGGGAGCCGAAGGAGGCGCCGGCCTCGGGGCGATGCTGCGGCGCCCATGGAGCAGGCGGTGCATGGCTCGTGCCGGCAGGCCCGGATCGCCGCGGCGGATGCCGACCGCGCTGGCGGCGAAGGTTGTCGTCAGCATCGAGCCGGCGAACAAGGCGCCACCCGGGGTGTGCGAGGCGGCGGAGGCCAACGACCTGACCATGGCCTCCCTTCCGCCCGATTCCTCAGCCACGATGGCGGAGTGGTAAGCCCGGCAAGCGGCTGACATCTCGCCGGCGTGTTTGTCGAGGAACGCCTGCCGGCCGCCGCGCTTGCCCGTCCCTTCCTTCGTCACCCGGTCACCACCGTGCTGGTGGTACGAATAGAGCACGCGTGGTACGACGCCGATCGGCCGCTCTTGCGCGCATCGCAACCACAGATCCCAGTCCTCGCACGGGGGCAGCGTCTGGTCGAACGACAGGTCGCCATAGTGGCTGCGACGGATCACGCCGAAGGGTAGGGCCACGAAGTTGAACCAGAGCAGATCGGCGGCGCCGAAGTCGGTTGGACCCCGGTAGTCGACGGTACGACCCGTCCGGTCGTGGACGACACGGTGCCAGGAGGTCACGAAGCCCAGCTGTGGCCGTTCGTCCAGCGCCCGGATGAGAGCGGCGGCGGCCTCGGGCAGCCAGGCATCGTCGTCGTCGCAGAAGCCAAGGAGCTCGCCGGTCGCCGCGGCGATGCCTTGGTTGCGGGCGCCTCCCGGGCCTACCGAGGTGTCGTTGCGGATGACCCTGACCCGCCCGTCCCGGGTCAGCCGCTCGGTGACCTCCGGCGTGTGGTCGCTCGAGGCGTCGTCGACGATGACGAGCTCCACCGCGGTGGTGGTCTGCGACAGTACGGACTCGGCGGCCAGCGCCAGCTGCTCGGGCCGGTTGTGGGTCGGCATGACCACGCTCAGCAGGTCGGTCGGCACGGAACTCCCTCCATCCGCCCCATCCAGCCGTTCCGTCCCGTCCGCCCGGCCGCGCTGGGACCGATCGCAGTACCCCTCACCGGCCGGGATGATAGTGAAGAGCGGCGAGCAGGCGGTGCCCGTCCCGGCCCAACAGCAGGTCGATCAAGCCAGTCCCGACTGTCGGATGGTCACGTTGAGCCGGATGCCGTCGATGCCCAACCGCGGATCACCGGTGCCGCCCATCACCTTGGGGACACCGTGATAGCACCGCCGAGCCGGGCCCCCGAAGACGAACGCGTCTCCTGACTCCAGCACCACATCGACGTACGGCCGACCTCGCCGATCGGCGGTGCCGAAGCGGAACAGTCCGCTGTCCCCGAGCGAGAGGGAGACGACGGGAGCCGGGTGCGGCTCGTCCCGGTCGGCGTGCAGGCCCATGCGCGCCCCCCGGCAGTAGCGGTTGATGAGAGCGACGTCCGGCTCGTACTGCTCGGACAACCGCTGGAGGTCGGCCGTGACCAACGGGTCGACACCGGCAGCGTCTTCTGTGGCGTGGCGGCTGAGGCGGCCCAACGAGGGTGGGAAGGTGCCGACAGGCCGCCCGTCACCGTCGTCCACCGTGCGCGAGTAGCGGTAGGGATACCAGTGCCAACCGAGACAGACGATGCCGACCGACATGGCCGACCCGTTGCGCATCCGCGGAGCCCGGAAGCCACCCCCGGCCTCGCCCCACCGGAGGCAGGCGTCGACCAGTCGCCGCTGTTGGCGATGGTCGAGCCAACCCGGGCAGGTGGACGGCCCCCGGCGCGACGGCCGTCGCCTGGCGGGCGATCAGGCGTTCCATGCCGATTGGCCCCAACTGCCGCCGATCGATGGGCTGCGTAGCATGCCCAAGCCTGGCGCCCACCGGTCAGGCAGCAACCTCGGGGTCCCGACGGGCCAACCAGCGCAGGCGGGCGGCGCGTGCATCCCACGAGTACACCACCGCTGTGCCGGCCAACCGGTCGTGGAGGGCGTGCCGGTCACGGGTGACGAGGATGCCGACCAGCCCGAGACCCAGGAACAGGAAGCTCAGCGGTAAGGTCAACGTTCGCACGATGGCCTGGCCGACACCGATGGGCGTGCCGTCGGTCTTGACCACCTGGATGCCGAGCACGGCCATGCCGATGGTGCGTCCGCCGAGCGACCACTGGTAGGCGAAGTAGACGAACTCCCAGATGACCAGGGCCACGGCCGACGCCACCTGGTGATTTGCCAGGCGGAAGGTGCGCCCGGTGATCAGCTGGATGGCCAGGGCGATGGCGGCGGCCCCGAGGGTGAACAGGCCCCATGAGGCGCCGACGTCGGCAGCGAAGGCGAGGAGCCTGGTGACGGCACCCGCATAATGGCCCTGGCGACCCTCGACGATGGGGTTATCAGGCCGTGCCATCTCAGCGCTCAACGCCCCTCGGTGAGGGCGGGCGGGCGCCGGCCGGGTCCGACCAGGGCCGGGGGCCCCGCCGGCAGGTCGTCGGGAGAGCGTCGCAGGGCCCGGTTGACCCAACGGGAGACGAAGTCGTCGAGACCCACGCCCTGGGCCCGTACAACGTCGAGCACCTCGGATGCGACCCCGCTGGTCGAGCGGGCGATGATGGTGCCGAGCTCGGTCTGGGCCACGATGGCGTCGACGTCCACCCGATCGACCAGTTGTTTGACGTCCACCCGCTCGATCACCCGCTCCACGTCAACCCGGTCGATGATGGCCTGGACGTCCACCTGCTCGATGAGGCGCTCGACGTCGACCCGGGCGACGAGACGGTTCACGTCTACTCGCTGGACCACCTGGTCCACGTCGATGCGGAGCCATGAGCCGGTCGACGTCGATTCGGTCCAACAAGGCGTCGATGTCGATGGCCTCCACCACCAGGGCCACCACCCGTTCGGCAACCGCCTGGGCCAACTGCTCGAGCCGTCCGGTACCGGGGAGCGGGCTCACCGAGACGGGACGGTCGTGGCCGCGTCCATGCCCCCAGCTTCCCATCGGACCGCGGCCCAGGCACGGAGGGTGCGACACCGGAGCCGACCAGCGACCGGGGGACGAGTCAGGCCGGTGCCGCGCTTCGCAGGATGTCGAGGGCCCGGTCGGCGTGCACGTTCATGCGGACCTCGCTGCGGATGACGTCGATGACACGCAGGTCGGGTCCGATGACGAAAGTGGCCCGCTTCGTCGGCGACAGCTTCGTGAAACGGCGGCGCACGCCGAAGGTGGTAGCCACCGCTCCATCGGGGTCGGAGAGCAGCGGGTAGTCGAAGCTGTGCTTGTCGGAGAACTGCTTCTGCTTTTCGACCCCATCGGCGCTGATCCCCACCCGCCTGGCGCCGACTGCCTCGAACTCGGCCGCCAGATCGCGGAAATGGCAGCTCTCGGCGGTGCAGCCGTAAGTCATGGCCGCCGGGTAGAAGAACAGGACGACGGGGTGCCCGTCGGCCAGCTCGCTCAGCTGGCGTGGACGACCGTCCTCGTCGGGAAGCTCGAAGTCCGGCACGACATCACCTGGTTCCATGGGACCGGACCTTAGCCATGGCGTGATGGAGCCGCTGGGTGCGAGCCGTACAATGCGATGGTCGACATGGCCAGGGCGGACCGGCGTCGCCCGACGAGACGACCGATCAGACCGTGGCCACCGTAACCCGGTACCTCCGCCAGACCCAAGCACGTCCATCCACAGGATCGGAGCCATGACGTTCGCCATAGAAGCCGAGGCGCTAGAGAAGACCTTCCGGGGCAAGCAGGACGTGCGGGCGCTCGACGGCGTGAGCTTCGCCGTTCCCGAGGGCACGGTGTTCGGGCTCCTCGGGCCTAACGGGTCGGGCAAGACAACCGCGGTCCGGATCCTCACCACCATCCTGCGAGCCGACGGCGGCACGGCTCGGGTGCTCGGCAACGACGTCGGCCGCCGGCCCCGGGTGGTACGGAGCCTCATCGGACTAGCCGGCCAGTACGCGGCCGTCGACGAGAACCTCACCGGTCGCGAGAACCTGCGCATGGTCGGTCGGCTCAACCATCTGTCGACGGCGGAGTCAACTGGACGGGCGCGAGACCTGCTCGACCAGTTCGACCTCACTGACGCCGCAGACCGCACCCTCAAGACATACTCGGGGGGCATGCGCCGCCGGCTGGACCTAGCCGCCGCGCTGGTTGCCCGCCCCCCGGTCCTCTTCCTCGACGAGCCCACCACCGGACTCGATCCACAGAGTCGCAACGATCTCTGGGAGGTCATCGAGCGGCTGGTGGGTGGAGGGACCAGCGTGCTGCTCACCACCCAGTACCTCGAGGAGGCCGACCGACTGGCCAGCAAACTCGTCGTCCTCGACCACGGCCGAGTCATCGCCGAAGGCACCCCCTCCGAGATGAAGGCCAAGCTCGGGGCGACCGTCCTTGCCGTCGGGTTCGCCAGCGTGGCCGACGCCGAACGAACCGGCGCCTTGTTCGCCGGGCTCGGACCACACTCGCCGGCGGTCAACGGAACCCTGGTCGAAGTCACCGTGGACGACGGGCCGAGCTCGGCCATGGAAGGACTCCGCCTCCTCGATGGCGAGGGCCTCCATCCCACCACCTTTACTTTGCGCGAGCCGAGCCTCGACGACGTCTTCCTGGCTCTGACCGGCCACCGCACCGAGGAGGACAAGACGGACGTCGAATCCGACGGTGACCGGGCCAGTCGGCGGCGGCCGTCCCTGCGGGGCTCGGGTGATCTCATCGAGTCCGACAACCGGAGGGCGTCGTGACCACCGTTGTCGTGCCGACCGCAGTGACGACACCATCCGGACCCTCTTCGATCGGCCGCGCCCGCTGGGCGGTGGCGGACACGCTCACCGTCACTAAGCGCAACCTCCTCGCCTACACCCGCATCCCCGAGTCGCTGTTCTTCTCGACGGTGCAGCCGATCATGTTCGTGCTGCTCTTCACCTACGTGTTCGGCGGGGCCATCCATGTGCCGGGTGTCAGCTACGTGAACTACCTGATGCCTGGAGTCTTCGTGCAGACGGTGGCGTTCGGGGCAGTCGAGCACGTCGATCGGGTTGGCCGACGACCTGCAGAAGGGGATCATCGAACGGTTCCGGGCGTTGCCCATGTCACGATCGGCCGTGCTCACCGGCCGGACGACTGCCGATCTCGTCCGCAACGTGTTCACCGTCGTCATCATCACGACCGTCGGCCTCCTCGTTGGTTTCCGGCCGTCGACCGGGGTGCTCCCCTACGTCGCCGCCATCTTGGTCATCCTGCTCTTCGCCTACTCCCTCTCTTGGGGCTTCGCCGTCATCGGGCTTTCGGCCCCGAACAGCGAGACCGCGCAGGTGATGTCCTTTCCCCTGCTCTTCCCCCTCACCTTCGCCTCCTCGGCCTTCGTCCCGGTCTCGTCCATGCCCGGGTGGCTCCAGGGGTTCGCCACCCACCAGCCGGTGAGCGTGACGGTGGACGCCTGCCGCGCCCTCATGCTCGGCGGACCCACGGCCAAATGGGTCATCCAGTCGGTCGCCTGGGCCATCGGCCTGCTCGTCGTGCTCACCCCCCTGGCCGTCCACCGCTACCGCACCCGCATCTGACGCAGCCGGCCGGCTCACTCGCCGGTCGGTGCCCGTGGCGGCGGGCGCCGTTCGCCGCTGCCGGCCCCGACGAGCAGAATGGACCCATGCCTCCCGACTCCCCGGCCGCGACGCCCCCACCGCCGGCCCCGACTCCTTCGGTGCCCGCAGCCAGCTGATCGTTGGGGAGAGGGCCTTCGAGATCTTCCGGCTGGCCGCGCTGGCCGACCGCTTCGAGGTGGACCGGCTCCCCTACTCCATCAAGGTGCTCCTCGAGAACCTGCTGCGACACGAGGACGGGATCACCGTGCGCCCCGCCGACGTGGAGGCGACTGCCCGCTGGGGAGAGCACCCGGAGCGGCACGGCCTCGGGGGGGCCGACAACGCCGAGATCGCCTTCACTCCCGAGCGGGTGCTCCTGCAGGACTTCACCGGTGTGCCCAGCATCGTCGACCTCGCCGCCATGCGCGACGCGCTCTCCGAGCTCGGTGGCGATCCGAGCCGCGTCAACCCGCTGGTCCCCGTCGAGCTGGTCATCGACCACTCGGTGATCGCCGAGGTGTCCGGGCGTCCCGATGCCTACGACCGCAACGTGGACATCGAATACCAGCGCAATATGGAGCGCTACCAGGTGCTGCGGTGGTCCCAGCAGGCCTTCGATCGGCTGCGGGTCGTCCCCCCGGGGACCGGCATCTGCCATCAGGTCAACCTCGAGTACCTCTCGAGGCTCGTCTTCGCCACCGACGACGGTCGCGCCTACTGCGACACGCTGGTGGGCGCCGACTCCCACACCACCATGGTCAACGGCCTCGGCGTCCTCGGCTGGGGCGTGGGAGGCATCGAGGCGGAGGCGGCCATGCTCGGCCAGCCCCTCTCGATGCTGCTGCCGCCGGTCGTCGGCTTCCGGCTGACCGGCGAGCAGCCCGTCGGCACCACCGCCACCGACCTCGTCCTCACCATCACCCACCTCCTCCGCCAGCACGGGGTGGTGGGCAAGTTCGTCGAGTTCTACGGGCCGGGCGTGGCCGCCGTGCCCCTGGCCAACCGGGCCACCATCGGCAACATGTCCCCCGAGTACGGCGCCACCTGCGCCATCTTCCCCATCGACGAGGTCACCCTCGACTACCTGCGCTTCACCGGGCGGGACGAGGACCACATCGCCCTGGTCGAGGCCTACGCCAAGGAGCAGGGCTTGTTCCACCGGGTGGATGGAGCAGAGCCCGTCTACTCGGAGTCCATCGAGCTCGACCTGGCCACGGTGGTGCCCTCGCTCGCCGGCCCGTCCCGGCCCCAGGACCTCGTGATCCTGGGCGACGCGCCCGCCACCTTCCGGCGGTCACTCGGGCGCACGTCGCGCTCGGCTCCCGCCCGGCTCGAGGCCGACCCGGAAGGCGACGCGGCCGGAAAGGCGAACAGCCCCACCGACGTCACCATCGAGGACGGGCACGTGGTCGTCGCCGCCATCACCAGCTGCACCAACACCTCCAACCCGGAGGTCATGGTGGCCGCCGGACTCTTGGCCGCAGAAGGCCGCCGAGCGCGGCCTGCGAGCCAAGCCCTGGGTCAAGACCTCCCTCGCCCCCGGCTCCCGGGTGGTCATGGACTACCTCGACCGGGCCGGCCTCACTGGCGCCCTTTCCACCTTGGGCTTCGAGCTCGTCGGCTTCGGCTGCACGACCTGCATCGGCAACTCGGGACCGCTCCTGCACGGCGTGTCCGAGGCGGTGGCGGCCGGCGACCTGTCGGTGGCCTCGGTGCTGTCGGGCAACCGCAACTTCGAGGGCCGCATCCATCCCGAGGTCCGCATGAACTTCCTGGCTTCGCCGCCCCTCGTCGTTGCCTACGCCCTGGCCGGGACCATGGACCTCGACCTCACCGCCGACCCCCTGGGCACCGACACCGCCGGCAACCCGGTCCACCTCGCCGACATCTGGCCGAGCGCCAGCGGAGGTAGCCGACACCATCCGGCGATCGCTCACCTCCGAGATGTTCCGTGAGCGCTACCGCCGCCGTCTTCGACGGGGACGACCGATGGCGTTCCATCGGAACGGCCACCGGCGACACCTTCGCCTGGAACCCGGACTCCACCTACGTGCTGCGACCCAGCTTCCTCGAGAGCCTTCCGGCCCATCCGGAGCCGATCGCCGACCTCGCCGGCGCCCGGGTGCTCGCCCTGCTCGGCGACAGCGTGACCACCGACCACATCTCGCCGGCCGGCTCCATCGGGCCCACCACCCCGGCTGGCCGGTACCTGACCGAGCACGGCGTCGAACGGTCCGACTTCAACTCCTACGGCGCCCGCCGGGGGAACCACGAGGTCATGATGCGGGGCACCTTCGCCAACGTGCGTCTGCGCAACCTGCTGGCACCGGGCACCGAGGGCGGCTTCACGCTCCACCTCCCCGACGGCGAGCAGACCACCATCTACGAGGCGGCCATGCGCTACCAGGCCGAGGGAGTGCCGCTCGTCGTCCTCGCCGGCAAGGAGTACGGGACCGGGTCGTCCCGGGACTGGGCGGCCAAGGGCACCACCTTGCTCGGGGTCCGCGCCGTGATCGCCGAGAGCTACGAGCGGATCCACCGCTCCAACCTCATCGGGATGGGCGTCCTCCCGCTCCAGTTCATGGACGGCCAGAGCGCGTCGAGCCTCGGGCTCGATGGGCACGAGGTGTTCTCGGTCAGCGGGCTCGGGCCACTCAACGACGGGGTGGTCCCGAAGACGGTGGCCGTGGTGGCGGAGGACGGCGACCGGCGGGTCGAGTTCGAGGCCCGAGTGCGCATCGACACGCCCATGGAGGCCCGCTACTACCGCGACGGCGGCATCCTTCCCTACATGCTGCGCCGCATGGCCGATTGATGCCGAGGGCTGGCCACCGAACACGGGCGACAGCGGGCCGTTACCCACTCGCCGCCACCCTGGTCTGGCGTGTTCCGCCCGCTTCAGGAATCCCTTCGGCGTTGAACGTGAAGAGGAACTTCTCCCTGGATCGGTCGACAGTGAAGTCCTTCGATCTCGCCAGGAATGCCTGAGCAGCCTCCATCGACCCAGGGCCGTACGACCGCATCACGGGATGCCCGTTGCCGTTGGTGCCCTCCACGATCACGTAACTCCCGGGAGTGACGAAGGGCGTGTACAGATCGAGCTGCGTGGACACATGTGAGGCGGTGTGGTCGGAGTCGGGAATCGCCATCACCACCGAGGGTCATCACCTCCTGTCGGTGCCGGCGGTCATCAGGGCGGGATTCGCGCCTCGACACCATCGATCGGCGCCGAACCGTGCCCCTGGCCCGCCGTCATGCCGTCATGCCGTCGATCGGATCAAGCCTCACCGGAGTTCGCGCCGGCTCACGCCTGAGCCACGTCACTGACCGCGTCGACGAACCGGCGGAACAACCGCCGACCCACCGTCTCGATTTCGGACACCTGAGGCGGATCGAGCGCAACCCCCGCCGGTAGGCGGCCACGCCATTCCTTGGCCAGGCCGGCGTCCACTTCGACGTGGAACTGCAAGCCGTAGGCCCTCTCGCCGACCCGGAAGGCCTGGTGCGGGTAGGCGGCGGTGGCGGCCAGGTGCACCGCTCCGGCGGGTAGTCCGAAGGTGTCGGCGTGCCAGTGGAAGCAAGGAATCTCGCCACCGCGGAGTCCGCCGTATTCGGGTCCGAATACGCCGGTCCCGCCGCCCGGCCGCGGTGAGGACGACGGTCGCTGGACCGACCTCGAGAGCCGGTCCGAGCCGCACCTCAGCGCCCAGGGCCACGGCGAGTTGTTGAGCACCGAGGCAGACCCCGAGGACGGGCCGACCGCCTTGGACGGCCTCGGCGATGAGGGACCGCTCGGCGCCGAGCCAAGGGTATGCGTCCTCGTCCTGGACGCCCATCGGGCCGCCCATCACCACCAGGCCGGCCAGCTCGCCCACCGCCGGCACGGAGTCGCCGGCATCCAGTCGCACCACCCGCACCTCGACCCCGTGCTCGTCGAGCACGGTTTTGATCGACCCCGGCCCTTCGAAGTCGACGTGCTGGAGGACGAACCAGGGGAACGGCCCCGAGCCGGAGCCCGCCGCACCGCGCCCATCAGCCGGTGGCCACCACCTGGAAGGCCTCGGCCAGCGAGCCGTCGGGCAGACCGGCGGCCCGGGCGGTGGCCGTCATCCAGTTGCGGAGCAGCTCGTCGAGATGCTCGCCGTCACCGACCTGGCTGCGGTGGGAGCGTAGGGCGGTGAGCTTGGCGTCGTAGAAGGCGGTGACGTCGACGGCGCGGTCGGCTCGGTCCGAGGCCATGAGCCACACCTCGGGCACGGTGTGCGGCTCGAGGCCCTCGTCGAGGAGGTCGGCGAAGGCGAACGGATTGCGGGCGTCCGGGTAGACGGCGCAGATGGCGGCCTCGCCGGCGGCCAGGTGGTCGGGATGGCTGGCGTAGATGCGGTCCCAGTTGCGCTCCGGCGACTGGGCGACGACCCGGTCGGGACGGCAGCGGCGGATGACCGCGGCCATGGCCCGGCGGAGGTCGAGGGTCGCTTGGAGACGACCGTCCGGGAAGCCGAGGAAGTGCACCTCGGAGACCCCCACGGCCGCCGCCGCCTTGCGCTGCTCCTCGCGCCGAAGGACGGCCATGTCCACACGTGAGACCGACGGGTCAGAGCCCCCGGCGTCGCCGTCGGTGACGATGCAGTAGATCACCTCGACACCGGCGTTGGTCCAGACCGCCACCGAGCCGGCGGCACCGAAGTCCACGTCGTCGGGGTGGGCGCAGACCACCAGGATGCGCGCGACCCCGTGACTGCCCTCGTCGACCTTCATGGCCGCGGGACGGACCGGCGGCGGCGCGCCGCCGGGGCGGGGTTCAGTCCGACTCCGGCTGCCAGCCGGCCAGGTCGGCCAGCCGGGGGTCGTTCGAGAACATCTCGACGATGGGCATCTTGAGCCCCACACGGGTCTGGATGCGCTCGACGTCGAGGATCTGGTTCCACTGGACGAAGGTCACCACCAGGCCCGCCTCGCCGGCCCGGGCCGTACGCCCCGAGCGGTGGAGGTAGGCCTTGTGGTCCTCGGGCGGGTCGAAGTGGATGACGATGTCGACGGCGTCGATGTCGAGGCCGCGGGCGGCCACGTCGGTGGCCACGAGGGCCGGCAGCTTGCCGTCGGCGAAGTCGCGGAGGGTCTTTTCGCGGTGGACCTGGCGCAGGTCCCCGTGGATGGCGCCGGCCTTGACCCCTTCCTTGCGCAGCTGGTCGACGAGGCGGTCGGCTCCGTGCTTGGTCCGCACGAAGATCAGCGTCTTGGCCGAGTTGCGGCAGATGGCCGCGCACACCTTGACCCGGTCCATCTGGTGCACCTCGAGGAAGCGGTGCTCCATGGCGTCGACCGTGGTGCGGGGCGAGGCCACGGCGTGCATGACCGGATGGTTCATGTACCGGCTGACCAGACGGTCGACGGCGCCGTCGAGCGTGGCCGAGAAGAGCAACGTCTGGTGCTCCCGCTCGAGGCGGCGCAGGACCCACTCGACCTGGGGCATGAAGCCCATGTCGGCCATGCGGTCGGCCTCGTCGAGCACGAGCGTCTCGATGTCGGCCACCGACAGCTCGCCCCGGTCACCGAGGTCGATGAGCCGACCCGGGGTGGCGATGACCACGTCGACGCCGCGGCGCAGCTTCTTGATCTGCCGGTCCATGTCGGCCCCGCCGTAGACGGCGGCGATGCGGAGGCCCGCCGCCTTGGCCAGTGGGTCGAGGACCTCGGCGACCTGGAGGGCCAGCTCGCGGGTGGGCACGAGCACGAGGGCCATCGGGCGCCCCGGCATGGTGGACGGCGACGCCATGGTGCGCTGCAGCAGGGGCACGCCGAAGGCCAGGGTCTTGCCCGAACCAGTCTTGGCCTTGCCGCACACGTCCAGGCCGGCCAGGCCGTCGGCGATGGTCATGGCCTGGATGGCGAACGGGTCGGTGATGTCCTGCTCGGCCAGGGCCTCGACCAGCACGGGGTCGACGCCGAGATCGGCGAACGACGTCGGTGGAAGGGAGGCGAACTCGTCGCCATCCCCGTCGCCGGGGGCGAGTTCGCCGAGGGCGCGATCCGGCGGATCGCTCACGGTGGTCATGTGGGGTTTCTCTCTCTCATCGTCATGACGGTCGCAACGGCGGCCGTCTGTGGCCACGCCTTCGTGACCGCGGCGGGCCCGCCTCGGGCCGCTGCCGGCGCCGCGAGCGGCTGCCGGACGGGATGAGGAAGGCCCCACGACCAGGCACCCGCCTGGTTCGCGACCTCCAGTGTAGCCGTGGCGGGCTCCTGACCTGGTCAATCGGGCAGCAGGTGGTCTGCCCGGGGTTCCGGTCAGGACGGCTGGGGCTCGCGGTAGAGGGCAGAGCCCCCCTGGCGGAACTCGGCCGCCTTCTCCTTGAGCCCGATCTCGACCGCGGTGGCGAGGTCCGTCCCCTGGGCAGCGGCGTAGTCGCGGACGTCCTGGCTGATGCGCATCGAGCAGAACTTGGGACCGCACATGGAACAGAAGTGGGCGGTCTTGGCCGGCTCGGCCGGCAGGGTGGCGTCGTGGTAGGAGCGGGCCAGCTCCGGGTCCATGGACAGTTCGAACTGGTCCTCCCAGCGGAACTCGAAGCGGGCCTTGGACAGGGCGTCGTCCCACGCCTGGGCGCCGGGGTGGCCCTTGGCCAGATCGGCGGCGTGGGCGGCGATCTTGTAGGCGATCATCCCCTGCTTCACGTCGTCGAGGTCGGGCAGGCCGAGGTGCTCCTTGGGCGTCACGTAGCAGAGCATGGCCGTGCCGAACATGCCGATCGTGGCCGCCCCGATGGCCGAGGTGATGTGGTCGTAGCCGGGAGCCACGTCGGTGGTGAGCGGCCCGAGCGTGTAGAACGGCGCGCCGTGGCAGACCTCCTGCTGGAGGGCCACGTTCTCGGGAACCTTGTGCAGCGGCACGTGCCCGGGTCCTTCGATCATTACCTGCACGTCGTGGCGCCAGGCCACCTCGGTGAGCTCTCCCAGGGTGCGCAGCTCGGCGAACTGGGCCTCGTCGTTGGCATCGGCGATCGACCCGGGGCGCAGTCCGTCGCCGAGCGAGAAGGCCACGTCGTAGGCGGCCATGATCTCGCACATCTCCTCGAAGTGGGTGTAGAGGAAGCTCTCGGTGTGGTGGGCCAGGCACCATGCGGCCATGATCGACCCACCCCGGCTCACGATCCCGGTGGTGCGCCGAGCGGTGAGCGGCACGTAGCGCAGCAGCACGCCGGCGTGGATGGTGAAGTAGTCGACCCCCTGCTCGGCCTGCTCGACGAGCGTGTCGCGGTAGAGGTCCCAGGTGAGCTCCTCGGGGACGCCGTCCACCTTCTCGAGCGCCTGGTAGATGGGCACCGTCCCGATGGGAACCGGTGCATTGCGGATGATCCACTCCCGCGTGGTGTGGATGTCGGGTCCGGTCGAGAGGTCCATGACCGTGTCCGCCCCCCAGCGGGTTGCCCACGTGAGCTTGGCCACCTCCTCGTCGATCGACGAGGTCACCGCCGAGTTGCCGATGTTGGCGTTGACCTTGACCAGGAACCGGCGGCCGATGACCATCGGCTCGGACTCCGGATGGTTGACGTTGGCCGGCAGGATGGCCCGGCCGGCGGCCAGCTCCTCTCGCACGACCTCGGGCTCGACCCCCTCACGGATGGCGACGAAGGCCATCTCCTCGGTGATCTGGCCGCGACGGGCGTAGTGCAGCTGGGTGACCGGGCCGCCGTGGGCCCGCCGGGGATGCCGGGCCGGGCCGGGGAAGGCGGCGGCGCCGCCGCCCGTCCGGCGCTCGGCAGCCCGGCCGTCGTCGCGCCGGCGCACCGGGCGCCCCTCGTAGGTCTCGGTGTCGCCGCGGGAGGCGATCCAGGCGTCGCGGAGGGGTGGCAGGCCGGAGGTGGGCACCGAGCCGGGTCCCGAGGTGTCGTAGAGCCGCACCGGCGGGTTGGGCACCGGTCCGTCGGGGCCCGGGAGATGGGCTGAGGGCCACCTCCATGAACGGGACCGAGACCCCGCCCGGCCCCTCGACGTGGACCTTGGTCCGGCGGATTAAGGAGGTCGGAGCGGGCTCCGGGGTGGGCGGGTTGCGCGTCGGGGAGCGGCGCGCCTGCGCTCGTCTGGGTCATGGTGCTTCGTCCCTTCGGGCTGGTTCTGCTCGAGTCTTCCACGACCGCAATCCCGCAGGGACCCGGCGCCGGGGCTGTGCCATGGTGGTGGCCGGCTCGATACCCGAACTCGACGGCGGGGATGCTGCCCACGCCGTCTCGACGACGAGAGAGGAATGCCATGGGGAAGCTCGCCGCCGGCGACAAGGCACCCGCCTTCACCTTGCCCGACCAGGACGGAAAGAAGGTCTCCCTGCGCGACTTCAAAGGCCGGCCGCGTGGTCGTCTACTTCTACCCGCGTGACGACACTCCGGGATGCACGAAGGAGGCGTGCCAGTTCAACGACAACCTGCGCTCCTTCTCGCGGTCGAAGGTGGCCGTCGTCGGCATCTCGGCGGACAGCGCGGCCAAGCACCAGGCGTTCCGGGCCAAGTACGGCCTCAAGTTCCCGCTCCTCACCGACGCCGACCACTCGGTCGGCGAGGCATACGGGGCGTGGGGCGAGAAGACCCTCTACGGCAAGAAGACGACGGGGGTCATCCGCTCGACGTTCCTCATCGGCCCCGACGGCAAGGTGAAGCGGGCCTGGTACAACGTGAAGGCGGACGGCCACGCCGCCAAGGTGCTGGAAGAGGTCGGTTGAAGCCGATCCGGCCTCACTGCCCGCAGTTGGCGACGGCGGCCGATTCGCTCCACGTCGAGGCAGTGTCTCAGTAGCGCCGCTTCTCAGTAGCGCTGTTTCTCAGTAGCGCTGTGCCTCAGTAGCGCTGCGCCGACCTGACCTTCGGCCGGATGGCGCCCAGGTAGACCGCTCCCAGGATCCCACCGACGATGGTGAAGAAGAAGATGCCCACGATGGGCAGCACGATCCAGAGCACCTTGCTCTGCCCGGCCACCTCGAAAGCCATCTTCGGTCGCACGGCGGCGTCGATGAGCGCCCATACGGCGATGACCAAAGGAGGCCAGGCCGAGGAGCAGGAATACCCAGCCCGAACCCGAATACTTCAGCAATCATTTCGTAATTCCTCCACTGACGAGATTAGGGCACCGGCGGGCTCATCCGACCGCGCCCCCTCTGCCGGTGATCGGAGAGCGGCGCGACCAGTGGCGCCGGCGCGCCCCCAGGCTCGGTCAGACCTGATGGGTGGGGCACCACCAGGTTGTGCGCCCGCCGACGGTGGCCCGGAGCGAGCTCGGCCCCGTCCCGCGGACAGCGGCCTCCCGGACGGCGGTGATCCATGATCGAGGTCAGGTGGGAGCCGCCACGCTCGATGAGGCGGGCGATGGTCCGGACCAGATGGCCGCGGAGGCGGCGGACCTCGGCGGCGGTCAGCGAGCCGGCCGGCCGCAGGGGCGAGAGCCCGGCCCGCCAGAGCACCTCGTCGGCAATCAGGTTGCCCACGCCGCTCACCCGTGACTGGTCGAGCAGGCGCGCCTTGAGCGGCGCCGCCGAGCCGGCCAGCGCGCGGGACAGCTGCCCGGCGGAGACCGTGGCCGCGTCGGGCCCGAGGTGCGAGACGTCCGGGTCGAGCGAGACGCCACCGAGGCGCCTCGGGTCGCGCACGACGAGCGAGCCGCCGTCGGCGAAGTCCACCCGCCACCGGTCCCAGGTCGTCTCGTGCCGACGCGGGGCGTTGCGCAGCTGGTCGACGCCGGTCCGGTCGTCGACGGCGAGGTTGCCGGTCATCCCGAAGCGGATGCCCACGGTCGGGCCGCTGTCGGTGTCGAGAAGGAGCACCTTGCCGATGCGCCGGGCTTCGGTGAAGCGGCTGCCGACCAGCGCTCCCCGCAGGGCGGCTCCGTCGACACCGCCCTTGAGGAACCAGGAGTCGGGCGAGTCCACCTCGGCGATCTTCCGCCCGAGCGCCGTGCGTGGCCAGCCGGCGGTAGAGCTCGACCTCGGGCAGCTCCGGCACCTGCGCAGGGTAGCGACCGCCGCCTCGCCTGCCCGCCCTCGACCCGCACGCTCCCGACCGCGGGCGCGACGGGCGTCGATAGGGTAGGGCGCGATGCCCCCCGAGAAGCCCCAGTGGGCCGAGCTGTTCACCGAGGTCGTGACCTCCGGCCTCTGCACCGGGTGCGCGGCCTGCATCGTGGCCTGCCCCTACGACGTCCTCTCCTACGACGACACCGGCGGCCGCTACAAGCCGTTCCACATCGACGCCGAGGGCGGCCCCGACAACTGCACCCACGGCATCAAGGGCTGCACCATGTGCACCCGGGCCTGCCCCCGGTTCCGGAACTGGGAGCCGGAGATCGAGCAGCACCTCTTCGGCCGGGAGCGGGAGGTCGAGGAGGTGGTCGGGGTGTCGTCGGACACCCTGCTCGTTCGGGCCACCGACCCGGAGGTCCTCGAGCACGGCCAGGACGGCGGGCTGGTCTCGGCCATCCTCATCTGGGCGCTCGAGCACGACGTGATCGACGCCGCCCTCGTCTCCTACCTCGAAGGGGACGGCTCGACCTGGAAGGCGGTCCCCGGGGTGGCCACCACGCGGGAGGAGGTGCTGGCGTCGGCCGGCTCGCGCTACACCTACTCGGCCAACCCGCTCGCCTACCCGAAGGCCATCGAAGGCGGAGCCGAGCGCATCGCCCTCGTGGGCATGGGCTGCCAGTCCTCGGCGCCGGGGGTCATGCAGGCCCGCAAGGCCGGCAAGATCGCTCGGCGCCTCTCCCTCACCATCGGCCTCATGTGCTCGAAGACCTTCGACGACGCCATCTTCCCCGAGCTCTTCGAAGCCCGCTACGGCATCGCCCGCGCCGACATCGCCAAGATGAACATCAAGGGCGTGTTCCAGGTGTGGACCCGCGACGGCGAGTACCACGAGATCCCGCTCAAGGAAGCCCACGCCTGGACCCGCGAGGGCTGCACGCAGTGCCCCGACTTCGCCGCCGAGCACGCCGACATCTCGACCGGCGGCATCGGCGCCTTCAACGACTGGACGCTGACCCTGGTGCGCACGGACAAGGGCCGCGAGCTGCTCGACGGGATGGTCAAGGACGGCGCCGTCGAGACCCGGCCCGGGGACGACGACCCCGGCGCCATCGCCCTCCTGCAGCGGCTGTCCCGGGTCAGCCGGCGGCGCTGGCCGGAGACGGCGGTGCCCATGCCCCGCCGGCTGCCCGCCACCACCTGAGCGGCCGACACGCCGGCACAGCACCGAAGACGCCTGACGGCCGCTTCACAAGGGAATCGCCGCTGTACAGAATCGCGCCAGCTCCTCAAATCGCCTAAACATCGGCGTCAGCCGGTCCGTGCGGCGGCAGATCCGACGAACGTATGCTTGATCGGTCGGTTCGACCCGGCCGCCACCTCCGGACCTCGGGCGGCGCCACATCCCGCCGCGGCGCCGCGGCCCACAGACCCGGGAGGAACTGCTCGTTGTTCGCTGCCCTCGGTCGGTTCAGCGTGCGGCACCGCTACCTCATCATCCTCGGCTGGCTGGCCGCCGCGGTCGTGGCCGCCACCCTCCTCCCCTCCATCTCGAGCGTCGAGCGCGGCGCCAACTCGCAGTTCCTGCCGGCGACGGCACCGAGCGTGCAGGCATCCGACCTGGCCGCGCCGTTCCAGTCGACCACCAAGTCGCAGTCGACCTTCGTGGCGGCCACCACCGACCGCCGCCCGCTCAGCGCGGCCGACGACGCCGCCATCGTGCGGGCCGAGGACGCCATGCGGAGAGTGCCCAAGGTCACCGGGCTCGTCGACCTCGGCCCCTCCCCCAACGGGCGGGCCCGCACCGCCCTCGTGCAGGTCGACGTGCGCACGTCGGGCGGTGGCAAGGAGGTCGCCGCGGCCGTCTCCGAGCTGCGCGCCGCCTTCGCCCGGGCCGGTGCCCCGGCCGGGCTGGCCATGCACCTGACCGGCCCGCTGGCGCAATCGGCCGACGAGCAGAACCAGACGAACCACATCCAGACGCTCACCGAGGTGCTCTCGATCCTCTTCATCGTGATCCTCCTCCTGATCACCTTCCGCGCCCTGCTGGCACCGTTCATCGCCCTGCTGCCGTCGGCCGTCGCCCTCATCGTCGCCGGACCCGTCGTCGCCCTCTCGACCCACATCGGCGTGCAGGTCTCCGACCTCACCCCCATCCTCCTCATCGTGGTCATGCTGGGAGCGGGCACCGACTACGGGCTGTTCCTCATCTTCCGGCTCCGCGAGGAGCTCCGCCGCGGGCGCACGATCCACGACGGCGTGGCCGTCGCCCTGTGCAAGGTGGGCGAGTCGATCACCTTCTCCGGCGTCACGGTGATGGCCGCGCTGGCCGCGGTGGTCGTCGCCTCGTTCGGCCTCTACCAAGGGCTCGGGCCGGCCCTGGCCATCGGCATCGCGGTGGCGCTGGCCGCCAACCTCACCCTGCTGCCCGCCCTGCTCACCGTGTTCGGGCGGGCGACGTTCTGGCCGCGGATGCCCGTGCCCGGACCGGTGCGCCACGGCGCCTGGGGCCGCATCGCCGCCCGGGTGGTGGCGAGGCCGGCGGCTCACCCTGATCGTCGGCCTGGTCATCTTCGGAGGGCTCGCCCTGGCCATGCTCGAGCTATGTCCCGACCGGCTTCGGCGACCAGTCGACGGCGGCCAACTCCGACTCGGCCCGGGGCCAGGCCGTGCTGGTCGCCAACTACCCCTCGGCGGAGTCGAACCCGACGGCGGTGCTCTTCCGGCTGCCCTCCTCGGTGTGGAACCGACCCCGCCGTGCTGGAGGAGGCCCAGCAGTCCTGCTCCAGCGCACCGGGGACTTCCGGCAGATCGACGGGCCGCTCGACCCGAACGGGATCGCGACGACGCCGGCGGCGCTGGCCTCCGCCCATGCCGCACTGCACGGTCGCGGTCCGGCGTCGGCCTTGCCGCTCCAACCGCCGTCCGGCACCGGCGTCTCGGCTGCCGACTACGACGCCTACCGGGACACCGCCCAGTCGATCAGCCCCGACGGGCGGACCATCCAGTTCGAGACCGAGCTGGCGGCCGGTCGGGCGCACGTCCCCGGCCGCCGCCGCGGCCATCCCCGCCGTGCGGGCGGCGGTGGCCGGGGTGGCCCGCTCCATCGGTGCCACCGCCAGCGGGATCAACGGCTACGCCGCCACCGCCGCCGACGTGAGCAAGATCTCGACCGACGACCTCGTGCGGATCATCCCCATCGTGCTTCTGGTGCTGGCCCTGCTGCTCGCCATCCTGTTGCGCAGCCTGGTCGCCCCGCTCTACCTGGTGGCCAGCGTGGGGCTCTCCTACCTCGCCTCACTGGGGCTCTGCGTGCTGGCCTTCGAGATCATCGGCCACCAGAACGGCATCAACTTCGTACTCCCGTTCTTCATGTTCATCTTCATCATGGCCCTCGGCCAGGACTACAACATCCTGGTCATGACCCGCATCCGCGAGGAGGCCCACCACGCCGGGATCCGGGTGGCGGTGCGCCGGGCGGTCGAGGCCACCGGCACCACGGTGACCTCGGCCGGCCTCATCCTGGCCGGCACCTTCGGCGTGCTCACCGCCACCGGCAACACCCAGGTCCAGGAGATCGGGCTCGGGTTGGCCGCCGGCATCCTGCTCGACACCTTCTTCGTCCGCACGCTGCTCGTGCCGTCGGTCGTCGTCCTCCTCGGCCGGTGGAACTGGTGGCCGAGCGCGCTGGCCCGCGCCGGCGACGGCACGATCGGCGGCGAGGCGGGTGCCGGGCACCCGCTGCCCGTGCCCGACGGGCTCGTCATCCCCGGCGGCGGCGCCACCGCGCTCTCGCCGGCGGCCAGCACGGAGGCGCTGACCCGCTGAGCGACGGCGCCATGCGCGCGCCTGGTCGGACGATCGGGCCCGACAGGCAACGGGCTACGGTGGCACGGCGTGGCCAAGCCAAGGAACGCCGGGCGGCCGACCGTCATCCTCCTGGTGCGCCACGGGCGGACCCCCACCACCGGATCGGTGCTCCCGGGCCGCGCCCCGGGCCTCCACCTCTCCGACGAGGGCCAGGCCCAGGCCGAGGCGGTGGCCGGCCGCATCGCCGCGCTGGCCGGAAGCGGGCAGGCGGGCCCCGGTGGCGGTCTACGCCTCGCCGCTCGAGCGCACGACCGAGACGGCCCGTCCCATCGCCCGCGCCCTCGGGCTGCGGGTGCGGACCGAGCGCGGGCTCATCGAGTGCGACTTCGGCGCAGTGGACGGGGTCGCGCCTCACCGTGCTGGCCACGCAAGCGCGAGTGGACCCAGGTCCAGCGCTGGCCGAGCGGCTTCCGCTTCCCCGGGGGCGAGTCCTTCACCGAGATGCAGGTCCGCATGACCGACACCCTGACCCGCCTGGCCGACCTCCACCGGGGCCAGACCGTCGTCTGTGTGTCCCACGCCGACCCCATCAAGGCGGCGGTGGCCCAGGCGGCGGGGACACCCCTCGACCTCTTCCAGCGGTTCGTGGTGGCGCCGTGCTCGGTCTCCTCGCTCGCCTACACCCCCGGCGGGCCCTACCTGCTCACCGTCAACTCGACGGCGGCCCTCACCGAGTTGGCCATCGCGTGAGCGAGGGTTACGACCTCACCGCCGATCGGCTGATGGTGGGCACCGTGGGCCCGGTCGGCCAGCGACTGTTCCTCGTCCAGTGCCGGCAGGGCCGCACCCTGCTCACCCTCAAGATGGAGAAGCAGCAAGTGGCGGTGGTGGCCGACTACCTGTCGCGCATCGTGAAGGACCAGGACCGTCCCGGGCAAGCTCCCCGACCCGCTCCCCCTCGAGGAGCCGACCGAGCCCGACTGGGCGGTCGGCACCATCGGCGTCTCCTACGACGAGGCCGAGGACCGGATCGTCCTCGTCGTCGAGGAGCAGGTGGACGAAGGCGAGACGGGAGCCATCGCCCGGCTCTCGGTGACCCGGGAGCAGGCCGCCGCCTTCGCCATCGAGGCCACCCGCCTGGTCGAGTCGGGGCGGCCGCCCTGCCCGCTCTGCGGCTCACCGCTCGACCCGTCAGGGCACGAGTGCCCCCGGACCAACGGCCACCGGCCGCCGGCGGTGTGACCGGGTGGAGCCCGGAGACCGGTTGTGACCTCGAGCAGGCGACCGATCGGCTCCGACAGGGCGACCTGAGCGTCGAGGGCCGGCTTCCCTGGAGCTCCAACCTGACCTTCCTGGTCGAGGTGGGCCCGAGCCCGGACCGACCGGAGGAGGACAGCCCGGTCTTCGCCGTCTACAAGCCCGGGCGCGGGGAGCGCTCGCTGTGGGACTTCCCCGACGGGCTCTACCGGCGCGAGGTCGCCGCCTACCGACTCTCCGAGCTCGCTCGGCTGGGGCCTCGTGCCCCCGACCCTGCTCCGCGACGACGGCCCCTTCGGCCCCGGCTCCCTCCAGCTCTTCGTCGAGGTCGACTACGAGCAGCACTACTTCACCCTCTTCGACGCCGGGGGCCACGAAGACGTCCTGCGCACCATCTGCCTGTTCGACGCGGTGGCCAACAACGCCGACCGCAAAGAGCGGCCACGTCCTGATCGGCCCCGACGGGCGCCTCTGGGCAGTCGACCACGGGCTGTGCTTCCACCCGCAGCCCAAGCTCCGCACCGTCATCTGGGACTTCGCCGGCGAGCGGGTGCCCGAGCACCTGCTCGCCGACCTCGACCGCCTCTGCGACCCCGGCCCCGACAGTTCGCCGGCCTGCTCAGCGGCGCCGAGGTGCACGCCATGGCCGGCCGGGCCCGTGCCCTCCTCACCGCCGGCGTCTTCCCCGAGCCGATGGGCGGCGACCGGCCGCCCTACCCCTGGCCCCTCGTCTGAGAGGCGGCGCCCGATGACGGTGCCCTGAGCCCGGCCAGCCGGGGCTCACTGGGGCAGGCCGATATGGAGGTTGGACCGCATCGAGGCGATGACCGCTTGCGAAAGCAACTCGGCGCCGCCCGGGGCCAGGTGGATCCCGTCGGTGGTGCGCACGTTGATGGACGCCCCGGAGGGACTGGTGAGGTAGGCGGTGAAACCCCCCTTGGCGTTGCCCAGCACCGGCACCGACGACAGGTAGGTCGCCTTGCCCGGGCGCCGAGCCACCTGTGCCTGGACGATGGAATTGAGCTGCTGCAGCTCGACGTTGAGCAGCGGGTTGGCCATCGGGGGCATGCCCACCCACAGCACGTGGGCCCCACCGGCGTTGGCCTCGTCGATGAAGGCGCCGACCCGCTGCCCGTAGTCGGCGACCCAACCGGGCGAGCCGTACTGCACGGGAGCGGCCCCGCCCACGATGGACTGCGCATCGTTGGCGCCGATCATCACCACCACCAGGGAGGGCCGCTGGTTGATGATGTCGATCCGCAGCTCGGCCGGCCAGTCGAAGTAGTCGGACCGGGAGAGGCCGGTGTCGACCCGGCCGTCGAGCACCGGGGAGACGACGCCGGTATTGGCAAGGTCCGCCACCAGTGCCTGTCCGAGGTCCAGGCCGACGGAGTCACCCGCCACCAGCACCCGCAGCGGGTCGGCGCCGTCGGGTGGGTGTCGAGGGTCGGCAATGTCGTCGTGGTGGTGGTCGTCGGCCCGGTCGGCGTGCCCACCACCGGCGTGTGCCCGTGGGACCCGGTGAAGGGTCCCACGGTGCCGTGGCGGGCGACCGCAGAGGGGTTCACTGCGGCGAGGGTGGGGCCGCCTCCCGGCGTGCGGCCGAAGAGCTCGTCGGTCCAGCCGACCACGTGGGAGAGCCCGAGCCCGCGACTGAGAGCGGCGATCGGCCCGACGACGTCGAGGGACACCGTGCGACGGGTACCGAGCGGCGACACCTGGGCCGAGCGCTGGAGGCTCGGCGCGTCGAGCAGGAGCCAGACGGCGAAGCAGACGACACCGATGAGAAGCATCCGGGTCCAAGGGATGCCCGGCGTGTTCGAGGACCACCAGCCGGCCCGCCGGCCACCACCGGTCGGTCGATCGTCCTCAATGATCGGGTCGCGCCCGTTGTCCGACCCAGGTGGCCGATCCTGCCCAGCGTCGGCGACCGCCGGCCCGGCCCCACCGCTGTCCGCCGGCCCGGCGCTACTGCCGATCTCCGGCTTTGCCACACCGGCCCCCTTCGGGCCCTCTCGGTTCCTCGCGGTTGCGGCATCGTGGGGCTGCGGCCCCGTGACGGGAGGCTCCGGCTTCGGCTTCGGCCTCGGTTTGGGCTTCGGCGGCGCAACCGGCTCGTCTCGGCCCGTCTTCGGGACTCCTCCCCGAGATGCGCCCTCGTCGCGCCGACCCGGGTTCGGCGGGCGGTTCGGAGGTGATGACGGGGTCATGATCAGAACCGGTAGTAGATGAAGGGTGCGACCCCTTGCGGCCCGAAGGTCGTGATGGCCAACAGGACGAGGCCCAGTATGCCGCCCTGCACCAGCGGGCGGCGGGCGGCGAAGACCCCTTTGACTCGCCCGAGCCAGCCGTCGGGCACGTACTGGATGCCGATGCCGCTGGCGATGGCCAGGACGGCCAATGGGGTCACGAGTGGCGACGGACCCCAGCCGACGAACAGGCGGGACAGCATCTCGCCGACGACTCCCATGGTGTCGGCCCGAAAGAACAGCCAGCCGATGCAGACGAGTTGGAAAGTTGCGAACTTGGCCCAGGCCACCCGGGCGCGACTGTCCGGCTCGGGCGGCAGACCCCGCGCCTCTCGCATCCGCCGGCGCTGGCGACCGACGACCTGGCCGACGCCGTGGTAGAGGCCCCAGGCGACGAACGTCCACTCCGCTCCGTGCCAGAGGCCACCGAGCAGCATGGTGATGATGATGTTGACCGAGACCCGCCATTCGGTGCCCCGATTACCACCGAGGGGGATGTACAGATAGTCGCGGAGCCAGAACGAGAGAGTCATGTGCCACCGCCGCCAGAAGTCCTGCAGTGACACCGCGGTGTACGGCCGTCGGAAGTTCTGGGGGAACTGGAACCCCATGAGCAGGGCCAGCCCGATGGCCATGTCGGTGTAGCCGCTGAAGTCGGCGTAGATCTGCACCGCGTAGCCGTAGACGGCGAAGAGCACCTCGAGGGCCGAGTGCTGGCGGGGGTCGGCGAACACGGGGTCGACCACATAGGTGGACAGGTAGGAGGAGAGGACCACCTTCTTGGCCAGGCCCACGACGATGAGCCAACACGCCTCGACGTACTGGACGTCCCGCGGGTTGCGACGGCGGCGGATCTGGGGGAGCAGATCGGTGCCCCGGACGATGGGGCCGGCCACCAGGTGGGGGAAGAAGGAGAGGTAGACGGTCACGTCGATGCCCCGGGCCGGCGCCAGGACCCGCCGGTAGATGTCCACCACGTAGCTCACGGCCATGAAGGTGAAGAACGAGATGCCGACGGGCAGAGTGATGAGGATGAGGGGAATGGGCCGGCCAAGCCCCAAGGAGTGCATCAGGTTGTCGACGTTGACGGCGACGAACCCGTAGTACTTGAACCAGGCCAGGAGCCCGAGCAGGCCGGCAAGGGTGACCCACAGGGCGACCCGGCGGGCGGTGCCCTCCAGGCGGTGGATCACCTTCCCGCCGGCATGGGCGATGGCCGTGGACGCGGCCAGGAGGAAGATGAACCGCCAGTCCCACCACGCGTAGAACACGTAACTGGCCAGGACCATGAAGGCTTTCCATGGGCCGGCGTACGGGTTCAGCAGCCATTGCACCGTGTAGACGATGGCGAAGAAGATGGCGAAGTCAGTGGTGGGGAAGAGCACGCCTCGCTCCGGCTGATGGAACTGTCGGGCGCCCGCCAGTGGCGCTCGGGCCGGACACTACTGCTCCCCTCGTTCACCAACGGGTACTGGGAAGAACCGCCGTCTCGACCTTCGACCGGAGTGCCGGGCGGCCGAGGCATCCGGCGCCGGTCACCCGTCCCGAGCCTGCCTCCGAGTCGCGTCGTCAACCATCCGGACCGCATAGGAGGGCGGGGCGCCGTGTCGCCTGCCCGTCGTCGTGGGCCCAGGCCATCCGATGAACACGGGAGCAAGGAAACGGGCCGCGCCGATGGAGGGTCCGCAACTGACGGGGCGCAGCGAGCCGTCGGCGTGACGTTGGCGGTCGTAGCGGCGATAGCGCATCAGATGCCCTCCTCGGCGAGTCGTACTCGCGACCCGCCCACGAGCACGTCCGACTTCTACCGGAAGGTTGTGACGCTTTGCCCCGGACCGTTCCCTCGATCCGGTGCCCCCCGTCCGGCGGGCCGGCCGGGCGTCGGGACGGCTGTCAGCCCCGCGTCTTCAGCGCTTCGATGAGTTTGGGTACCACCTTGTGCACGTCGCCGACCACGCCGAGATCGGCCACCGAGAAGATGGGGGCGTCCTGGTCCTTGTTGATGGCCACGATGTTCTTCGAGTTCTTCATGCCCACCAGGTGCTGGGTGGCCCCGGAGATGCCACAGGCCAGGTAGACGGTGGGCTTGACCGTCTTGCCCGTCTGGCCCACCTGGTGCGAGTACGGAACCCAGCCGGCGTCCACGATGGCCCGGCTGGCGCCGGCGGCACCGTGGAGCAGCGAGGCGAGCTCCTCGATCATGGCGTAGCTCTCCTTGTCGCCGAGCCCACGGCCGCCGGAAACGACGACCTCGGCCTCGTCGAGCTTGGGCCCGGCCCGCTCCTCGACGTGGCGATCGAGGATCTTGGCGGCGCCAGTGGCGCCGAGATCGGGAACCGGCGCGGCCACGACGGTGGCCGGACCGCCGCTCGAGAGCTCGGCCACGAACGACTTGGCCCGGATGACGAAGATGCCCGGCCCGTCTGTGGTGAAGCGGGCGGTGGCCATCTGGCTGCCACCGAAGAGGGCGTGGGTGCTGACCAGGGCGCCGTCGACCTCGTTGAGGTCGACCACGTTGGTGAGCACGGGGCGGTCGAGCTTGACCGACAGCCGGCCGGCGACGTCCCGGCCGTCATAGGTGGCCGGGAAGAAGACGGCGTCGGGCGCGTTGCCCGACTGGATGGCGGCGGCCATGGCGGCGGCCACCGGGGCTCCGGGCAGGGATCCGCTCAGGTCCCCGACGTCATGGACGGTGGTCACCCCGTACTCTCCGAGGGTAGCGGCCGCCTGGTCGGCGCCCTCGCCCCAGGTGAAGGCCTCGACGGTGCCGGCCAGCTGGCGGGCCCGGGTGATGAGCTCGAGGGAGGTGGTGATGGGGGCGCCGTCGGCCCTCTCGGCCAGCACCCAGATCGTTCCAACGGACATGTGCGCTTCTCTCCTACCCGCTGCCTAGATGACCTTCAGCTGCTCGAGGAAGGCGATGACCCGCTCGTGACCATCACCTTCGTCGACCACGATCTCGCCGGACGTCCGCGCCTCGGCGTCGGCCACTTCGGTGATCTCCTGACGAGCTCCGGATGCGCCCACCTGGCCACTGTCGACGCCGAGGTCGGCCACGGTCAGGGTCTCGATGGGCTTCGACTTGGCCGCCATGATCCCCTTGAACGACGGGTACCGCGGCTCGACCACGCCGGCCGTAACCGTGACCACGGCGGGCAACGGGCTGGTGACGTCGTCGTAGCCGGCCTCGGTCTGGCGCTCGACCTTGACGGTGCCGTCGGCGATCTCGACCTTCTTGGCGAAGGTCACCGAAGGGAACCCGAGCAGCTCGGCGACCTGCACGGGCGTGGTCCCGGTGTAGCCGTCGGTCGACTCGGTGGCCGCCAGCACCAGGTCGGGCTCGGCCCGCTTGATGGCCGCGGCCAGCACCTTGGCCGTGCCCAGGGCGTCAGTGCCGGCCAGGCTCTCGTCGCTGATCAGAATGGCCTTGGCCGCGCCCATGGCCAGTGCCGTGCGGAGTCCCGAAGTCTCGCCGCCGGGCGCCATCGACACCAGCGTCACATCCCCGCCGCCGGCGGCGTCGGCCAGCTGCAGGGCCATCTCGACCCCGTAGGAGTCCGAGTCGTCGAGGATGAGCTTCCCCTCGCGGACCAGGTTCTTCGTGGCCGGATCGAGGGCGGGAGGGGCGGCCGGATCGGGGATCTGCTTGACGCACACAACGACATTCATGAGCCCGCATTGTTGACGAATTTCCTGCCTCCGACCAATCGAAGGCCGGGACCGGACACTTCAGGCGTCACCCGCCGTCAGCGGCCGCCGAGAACGGCCAGGGCGAGCGCCACGTCGTCGGTGATGACCGTGTCGACCGCGAGGACCCGGGCCGCGGCCAGCCAGTCCCGGTTGTTGACCGTCCAGGCGGCGACGGCCAGACCTGCCCCGTGCGCAGCGATGACGAGTTCGTCTGTCACCAGGTCGGCGGCCGGGTGCAGGGCGGCACAGCCGTGCTCGGTGGCGGCGGTCACAGCCGCGGCCGGCTCCATAGCTCGGGCGTAGAGCAGGCCGGTGACGACCTCGGGCTGCGCGTTCCGCACGGCCACGAGGGCGGGTGGCCAAAACGAAGACACGATCATGTTGCGCCCGGTGCCGAGGGCAGCCACGACATCGGCGACGGCCCGGGCCAGGTGGTCGTCGGGGTCGAAGCCCGGTTCGTTCGGGAGGTTCTTCACCTTGACGTTGACCGAGAGCCCAGCGCATGCCTCGAGGGCGGCGCCGAGCAGGGGGACGTCATCTGGGAGGTCTCTTGCCCGCAGCTCGCTCACCGGGCCCAGGCCGCCGATGACCGGGTCGTGGTGGACGGCGAGCGCCCCGTCAACGGTCAGGCGAACGTCCAGCTCCGCCCCGTCGGCGCCGAGGTCGCGGGCCCGGTGGAAGGCCTCGATGGTGTTCTCGCCCACCCCGGCCGCCGGGTCGGGCGAGCCCCGGTGAGCGAAGACTGCAGGTGTGGCCATCGTTCCGGCTCCCTTGCCAGCTCGCCGTCGGGCCCGGTCCCCAACTGCTTGCACCCTGCCGACCTGGCCGTTACCCTAATGACCGAACCCTTGAACGGCCGGCAGCGTTTGAGCGCCGGATTATGTGAATCGGTTCACAAAGGCCCAGGCCGGGGAACACGAGGGCCGGGAGACGTCGGAAGCGGAGGAATCGTGGCGCTGCTGTGGAACCGCACGGTCGACTGGGACGAGGGCGATTGGCGGCGGTTCGCTGCCTGTCGCAATGCCGAGCCCGAGCTCTTCTTCCCCATCGGCACCACCGGCCCGGCCGTGGACCAGATCGAAGCAGCCAAGCGGGTGTGCCGTGGCTGCGAGGTCCAGGAGCCATGCCTCGACTTCGCCCTCGCCACCAATCAAGAGTCCGGGGTCTGGGGCGCGACCTCGGAGGAGGAGCGCCGCAGCCTGCGCAAGGCGTGGCTGGCAGCTCGCCGCCGAGCCTCCTGAAGGCGAGACCTGCCTGACCATCCGGGGGGCGCCGGTGGATGGGACCGGGGGCGGCCGACGCTCGGGCCACTAGAGCCCGATGGGCTGCACTTCGCGCACGGGTAGGGTGATCGTGACCGTCGTCCCGTCCTGCCCGAGGCCGGCGTCCCTGCGGTTGCGCATGGTGATCGTGCCCTCCAGCTGACTGCGCACGAGGTCGCGCACGATCGACAGCCCCAGGCTCTGGCTCTCGTCGAGATCGAAACCCTCGGGGAGCCCGGCGCCGTCGTCGCACACCTCAAGTCGCAGTGTGGCGCTGTCACTCTCGAGGTGCACGCTGATGTGTCCCACCCCGTCCGCGCCCTTTGCCTGTGTGCGGGCCTCGGTCCCCTCCTCGGCCTCGAACTCGGCGAAGGCGTGCTCAATGGCGTTCTGGACCAGCTCGGCGAGGACGACGGCCAAGGGCGTGGCCACGTCGGCAGGCACCTCCCCGAGCTCCCCGTTCACCTCGAAGCTCAGCCGGCGGGACGACACCACCGAGTCCTCGGCCATTTTGATGAGCGAGGTCACGATCTCGTCGAAGGGAACCTGGTCGCCCGGCTCGCGCGACAGGATCTCGTGCACGATGGCGATGGAGCGCACGCGGCGCTCCGCCTCGAAGAGGGCCACTCGGCCTCCGCCGGGCGGCAGCCGGCGGGCCTGCAGGCGGAGCAGGGCGGAGATCGTCTGCAGGTTGTTCTTGACCCGGTGGTGCACCTCTCGGATGGCCGCGTCCTTGGACAGGAGGAGCCGGTCCAGCCGGCGGACGTCGGTCACGTCACGCATGAGCACGAGGCAGCCGGTGACGTCGCCGCCGCTCGATGAGGGGGATGCAGTGGAGCAGCACGGTCACATCCGGCCGGCGCTCGACCTCCTCGACGACCGGGAGGGCGGAGGCGAGGGCCCATTCGATGGCCGACTCCTCGATGCCCAGCTCGTGCAGCCGCTGCCCCTCGAGGTGCGTGTAGAGCCCCATCCGGTGGAGGGCGTTGGTGGCGTTAGGCGATGCGTAGCGGACACGTCCGGCTTCGTCGGTGAGGACCACGCCGTCGCCCACGCGCGGGGCCTCCTCGGTGGCCACCTCCTCGCTCGGGAACGGGAAGGTCGACTCGCCCAGCATGATGGCGAAGCGGTCGAAGACGTTGCGGTAGGTGCGCTCGAGGTGCCCAGGGCGCCGGCCGGCAGAGGCTGACAGGCGGACGAGCACCGCCACCAGGGTGCCCTTGCACCGCACCGGGATGGCCTGGACGCGGACCGGCCCCTCGTCGGGGTCGCGCACGACCTCGCCGTTCGAGGCCTCGCCGGTGGCGAAAGTCTCGGCCGCCATCGGCCACTCTGCCGATGGCGCCTTCTCGCCGACCAGGTCCTCCTGCACGACGGTGGCGGCGTTGGACGGACGCATCTGGCCGAGCACGACCATCTCGCCCTCCGGGCCTCCGCCCTTTGCGGCATCACCGCCGGACACCGGGGTCATGAGCAATAGGTCGGAGAAGGAGAGGTCGGCGAGCACCCCCCAGGTCCCGAGCAACCGTTGCAGGTGGGCGAGTTGGAGCTCGTCGAGGTCGGTGTGGTCGAAGGCGAGCTCGGCCGGGGTGGTCACAGTCCACCCACCGCCGCGCCGACCTCGACCGAACAGGGCTTGCGTCCCCGGTAGGCGCGGAGCTCGGTGACGCCGACCTCCACCAGCCGGTCCCGAAGTGCGTCGGCCTGGTCGGCGACGTCGGGGAGGGTGTGGGCATCCGACGCGGTGGTGATGGGCACGCCCAGGTCGACGAAGCGACGAAGCAGCGGCGGCGCCGGGTACTCCTCCCCCACCGGCTTGCGCCAGCCCGCCGACGAGACCTCGGCGGCCATGCCCGACGCCAGGGCGGCCTCGGCGATGCGGTCGTACCACTCGTCGGGCACGGCCGGCCGCTTGCCGGCCACCTTGATGAGGTCGGGATGGGCGAGAACGTCGCAGGTGCCCGAGGCGGCCAGCTCTTCCATGGCCCGGGTGTAGTCGTCCCACACTCGGTCGACGTCACGCGCCTCCCACTCGCCCATGCTGAGGGCGTCGTCCAGCACGTCGAAGCGCCACGCACCGAGCCAGTGCACGGAGCCGAGGAGCACGTCGAAGGGGTAGCCGGCCAGGAGCCGGGCCACCTCGTCCATGCGGCCCTCGTAGTAGTCGACCTCGAGGCCGCAGGCGACCGGAAGACCTTCGCGTTTGACCGCCTCGACCACCTCCACATAGGAGTCGAGGTCGACGCGGGCGTGGTGCTCGAAGTAGGCGGCCATCCCCGGGTGCAGGGCCTCGTCGGGAAGGCCCTCCCAGAACCCCCACAGGAGATCCTTGGCCTGGGTGAAGCGGAAGAGGTGCTCGGTCACGGCGATCTCGTGCACCCCTGCGGCCGTCGCCCGCTCGCAGTAGGCGGCCACCTGCTCGGTGGTGGCCTCGACGTCGCGCTGGGTGTGCGGCCAGAGGTGGAGGTGGTAGTCGAGCACGGCTGTCCGCTCGTCGATTGGTTTGCTGCGGGGTCGGGGCGGTCGGCGCCTCAGCCGGCCCGCCGGACGAGGGTCACGCCGTCGCGCACC
Organism: uncultured Acidimicrobiaceae bacterium; assembly: GCA_963756195.1. Lineage (GTDB taxonomy): Bacteria > Actinomycetota > Acidimicrobiia > Acidimicrobiales > RAAP-2 > CAVSNH01. Next base: position 17,205 of record CAVWMT010000012.1, on the reverse strand, counting down.
GTGGTCTGGACCACCACCACCCTCTGGTCGCGAGCCAGGTCGTCGTTGAACCGTCGCAGGGTGGCCGTGTCCGCCGAGGTGTCATCGGGGTCGAGGATGCGAGCGCTCCAGAGGGTGTTGTCGATGGCGATGAGGCCCTTCGGGGCCAGCTTGGCCAGGGCCGCCTCGAAGTAGGCCGGGTACCCGGTCTTGTCGGCGTCGATGAAGACGAAGTCGAAGGGCCCCTCCAAAGAGGCGACGGTCTCGGCGGCCGGGCCAAGGATCACCTCGATGCGGTCGGCATAGGGGCTCTCGGCGATGTGGTGACGGGCGAAGGTGGCGTGGACCTCGTTGATCTCACACGTGGTGATGTGGCCGCCTTCGGGAAGGCCGGCGGCCATGGCCAGGGCCGAGTAGCCGCCGAAGGTGCCGATCTCGAGAACGGACCGGGCGCCGAGGGCGAACACGAGCGCCTCGAGAAACCGCCCCTCGAGCGGTCCCACCATCATGTTCGGGAACTGAAGAGTGCTCACGAGGTCGGCGGCCAGCTCGTCGAGGTGAGCCGGCGGGGGCGTCGTGTGGGCGGTGGCGTAGGCCTCGACCGCCGGGTCGACGATGTCGGGCATCCCTGCATGGTACGGCAGCGACCGGGCACCCACGGGCGCCCGCGGTTCATTGCCAGATCTGCTCCCCCAGCCGCACGAGCCCAGCGAGGTCGTAGATGTCGGTGTCGAAGAAAGGGACGGTGACGAGCACTTCGGGCACTGCCGAGAGCATCTGCCGCTCCTCCATCTCGCGGCGGGCCACCACCTGGAAGTTGAGAAAGCTGTCGGCCACCTCGGCCAGCACTCTGGCGATCTGGTCGCGGTCACCGAGTTCCGTGTCCACCGCGGCAAGGGCCGGGGCCAACTCTGTGGCCAGCTCTTCGGACCGATCCCGCATCGACTCCGCCATCCTGCCGCTGTCAGCGGTGAGCAAGTAGTCGGGCAGCACCTTGTTGAGGACGATGGCCCCGAGATGCAGACGGCGGGCGGCGAGCTGCTCGGCGAAGTACTCGGCCTCGCGGAGGGGCACGGCCTCGAGGGTGGAGACGACCATGAAGGTGGTGCGGCGGTCGGCGAGCAGGCGGCCGACCGACTCCGAACGCTCGGCAAACCCGGCGTGCATCGACTGGAAGAGGATGAAGAACTCGGCGATGTCCTCCATGAATTCGGTGCCCAGGATCCGGTCGGCAACTTGGTAGAAGGGGCGGGTGGCCACGTTGACGAGGCGCGAGCGGTAGGGGACGATCAACCATCGCAGCAACCGGGACGAGAAGAACTCAGCCACGCGCTTCGGCGCGTCGAGGAAGTCGAGTGCGTTGCGGGTCGGCGGAGTGTCGACGACGATGAGGTCGTAGTCGCGCTCCGAGTGGATCTCGTAGAGCCGCTCCATGGCGATGTAGTCGTGGCTCTGGACGAAGCGTGCCGGAGATGTTGCGGTACAGGGGGTTGGCCAGGATCTCGTCGCGGGTGCGGCGATCGGGCGCGTGGCGGCGGATGAGGTCGTCCCACGACTCCTTCATGTCGAGCATGGCTGCCCACAGCTCGCCCCGCGGCCGGACGCCGGCCGCCCGGAAGGCGTCGTCGGGGACCCGGTGCTCCTGGTTGCCGAGACCGTCGAGCCCGAGGGCGTCGGCCAGCCGGCGGGCCGGGTCGACGGTGAGCACGAGGACCTTGCCGCCGTGGCGGACGGCGGCCATGCACGGCGGCGGCGGCGGCCGTCGTCGTCTTGCCCACCCCGCCGGGTCCGCAGCAGACGACGATCTCCTTGGCCGCCAGCAGCCCGTCGAGGCTGGTCCGCCCGTCGGCTCGCCCGCGACCGGGACCGTCTCCGGTCGGCCATCAGTACCCGAGCTCCTCGCCCAGCGAGGCGGCCACCTGTCGGGTGGTGCGCAAGCCGTGGGAGCGGGTGAAGAGGTAGGGCAGATAGAGCATGGGCACCGAGTGGTCGATGCTGGCCCGCAGGTGTTCGAGATGGGCCGAGCGCGTCGCGGCGCATCGTCACCGCCAGCCGGGCGGCTTCGAGCACCGGCCCGGCGTCCCCGTCGAGCAGGGTGTCGAGGATGCGACCGCACCCCCGGGGCGCCGAGGGCGTCGAAGACGCGCTCCTCTTGGCGGCCGAAGAGCTCGGGGAGGACCCGGTTGACGACCACGGCGGAGAGCTCGACCGTGGTTTCGTCGCGCACCCGCTCGGCCAGCTCGATCGTCTCGGTGACTGGCATCTCCTCCGGGGTGCACACCACCACGAGCCCGGTCGTCTGCGGGTCGGACAGCAGGTCGACCATCCAGTCGGTCTGCGAGCGGATGAGCCCCACCTTGACGAGGCTGTTGATGGCCTGGGGTGCCGACAGCAGGCCGATGATGTGTCCCGACGCCGGCGCGTCGACGACCACGAAGTCGTAACTGCGCTCGCGGACCTCGTAGCAGAGCTTGCCCACCGTCAGGATCTCGCGGACACCCGGCGCGGCCGTGGCCACGAAGTCGAAGGCCTTGGCCAGCGGGCCGATCCGCCCGACCACCGGGATGCGCATCTGCAGCTTGAGGTACTCGCGCAGTGACGCCTCGGTGTCCATGGTCATGGCGAAGAGGTCGGGCAGCACCTCCTTCTCGGCGAAGCCGGTGGGCGGAGCCTCGTAGAAGCCGGCCACGTCACCCTTGGCGTCGACCTCGCAGATGAGCACCCGCCGCCCCTGCGGTCGAGGCGAACAGGGCCAGGGCGGATGCCACCGTGGTCTTCCCGTCGCCACCCTTGCCGGTGACGAAGACCAGGCGGTGGTCGAGCAGGGGGGTCACCGGCCGGCCGCCGGCGCACGGCCGACCGCGTGGGCGGCGGTCAGGAGATCCCGAAGCCCACCCGCCGGTCGGAGGTCGGCGGGTCGACCTCGACGTAGGCAACCTTGGCGACGGGCACGCCCACCTGGCGGCCCTTGCGGTCGGTGAGCCACAGGATGGTCCCGTCGGCGGACGAGGGCGGCCTCGATGTCGGCCAGCGACCTTCTCGCGGTCCGCGTCCTCGGGCAGCTCGATGTCGAGCTCCTTCATCGACTGCACGATTCCGATCCGAACGTCCACCGGGCTGCTCCCTTCAGCCGGCCTCGGCGAGGGCGGCCGGGCCCCACCGACGATACAAGGTCACCCGGCGGCCGCCGTCGCCCCGGTCACGGCCGTCGGGCACACTGGCATGGTGCAACGACGTTCCTTGCCCGAACCGGCGGGCGGCCCGATGCGACCGTCCGGGCGGAGGCCGGCGGTGGACCCCGAGAGACGGACGGCGATGGAGGGGCGGCCTCCGGAGGGGCGGCGGGAGGAGCGGGGGCGGCGGAGGAGCGGCGGCGGCGACTGAGCGAGCGCGGACGTCGATGGGCTTCGACGATGGCCGGGGCCAGGCAGGACGGGATCACCGTGGCCCACGCCGACAGCTGGGCGGCCATCTCGGAGCCCCCGACGGCCGGCCACGACCGGACGGGCCTCGACCGGACGGCCCGCGAGGAGCGCGAGGAGGCATGGCTGGCCGGCGGGGCGACCCGGGCCGTCGGGCGCCGGCAACCGACGCCGGACCGAGGAGCCGGACCCGTGGCGCACCTGCTTCGAACGCGACCGCGACCGCATCCTGCACGCCACCGCCTTCCGCCGCCTGGCCGGCAAGACCCAGGTCTTCGTCTTCCCCGACGACCACCAGCGCACCCGGCTGACCCACGCCCTCGAGGTCGCCCAGGTGGCGACGGGCGTGGCCCGCGCCTGCCGCCTCAACGTGTCGCTGGTCGAGGCCATCGCCCTCGGCCACGACTGCGGCCACGGGCCCGGCGGGCACGCCAGCGAGGACGCCCTCTCCCCCTACCTCGAGGAGGGCTTCGACCACGCCCCCTGGGGCGCAGACGTCTCGCTCGCCTCGCTCAACCTCTGCGAGGAGACCCTGGACGGCATCCGCAACCACTCGTGGTCGCGCCCGGCACCGAGCACGCCCGAAGGCGAGGTGGTGAGCTGGGCCGACCGCATCGCCTATGTGTGCCACGACTTCGAGGACGCCGTGCGAAGCGGCATCGTGACCCCGGCCTCGTTACCGGCCGTCGTGCGGGATCGCTGCGGCGACCGGCGCAGCCAGCAGCTCGGTACCTTCATCGACGCCATGGTCGACGCCATCCTTCACACCGGACGGGTCGGCATGGCCGACGCCGAGGCCGAGGCTCTGGCCGCCTTCCGGGCCAGCAACTACGAGCACATCTATCTCCGGCCCAGCTCGGTCGAACAGGGCCGGGCGGTCATGGCCGTCCTGCGTGCCCTCGTCGACTACTTCAGCGACCGGCCCCACCTGATCCCGGGCGCACCGGTCGACGAGGCGGAGGCGGCCGACGTCAGTGGCGGGGAGCCGGCCGCCGTCCGGGCCGCCGTCGCCTATGTGGCGGGGATGACCGACCGCTTCGCCTTCGGGCAGGCGGTGGCGCTGCTCGACTGGGAGCCGGCCAAGCTGCCGGCCGGAATCGGGGTCACCGCCCGCCACTGAGCGGGCCCATCGTGGAGGTGAACATGGCCATTCGAACCACAGGGACCACCGCCGGCTCGCGACCGGGCGGTCCGCGCACCAGCGCCCGACCTCGCCGGCTTCCTCGCGGATTCGGCGCCACGACGCGCCCCGAGGCCGCGCCCGGCCGAGACCCCGGTGGCAACGGCCCTCCGGCCGCTGGTGGAGGCCCTGTTGGGCGCCACGCCGCCGGTCCGCATCGAGTTCTGGGACGGCAGCGCCCTCGGGCCGGGTGACGCCGCCGGGACCCGCGTTGTGCGCTCGCCGGAGGCGGTACGCCGGATCGTGTGGTCGCCGGGCGAGCTCGGGCTGGCCCGCGCCTTCGTCGCCGGCGACCTCGACGCCGACGGGGACCTCTTCGCCCTGTTGCGGGCCTTGCGGACGGGTCACCCCGCCCGACCTCCGCCAGCTCCGCCTCCGGCTCCGGCTGGTTCCCGGGGCGCTGGCGGCGGCTCGGCGGCTGGGCGTGCTCGGCCGGCCGCCTGCCGCCCCCACCCGAGGAGTGCCGGCCAGCCGGTCGGCGCCACTCGCCAGTCCGCGACGCCCGCGCCGTGAGCCACCACTACGACGTGGGCAACGACTTCTACCGGCTGGTGCTCGGGCCGACCATGACCTACTCGTGCGCCCGCTTCGCGCACGACGACGCCACCCTCGAGGAGGCCCAGGCGGCCAAGCACGAGCTCGTCTGCCGCAAGCTCGGCCTCGACCGGCACCCGGGCGCGCGGCTACTGGACGTCGGCTGCGGATGGGGCTCGATGGCCATCCACGCCGCCCTGCGACACGGCGCCCGGGTCATCGGCATCACGCTCAGCCGCGAACAGGTCAGCGAAGCGCGCCGCCGGGTGGACGGAGGCCGGCGTGGCCGACCGGGTGGAGATCCGTCTCCAGGACTACCGCGACCTCGGCGGCGAGCAGTTCGACGCCATCTCCTCGATCGGCATGTTCGAGCACGTCGGCTCCTCGCAGGTGTCCCGGTACTTCGAGACGCTCGGCCCGGACTCATCCGCCCGACCGGCCGCCTGCTCAACCACGCCATCTCGACGCCCGGCGGGTCGGTGTTCGGACGGCAATTCCTTCATCGGTCGCTACGTGTTCCCCGACGGCGAGCTCATCGACGTCGCCGACGTCGTCGGGGCCATGGAGCGCGCCGGGTTCGAGGTCCGCGACGTCGAATCGCTGCGCGAGCACTACAGCCGGACGCTCCACCGCTGGGTGGCCAACCTCGAGGAGCACTGGGACGAGGCCGTCGCCCTGGTCGGTGCGCGCCCGGGCCCGCATCTGGCGGCTGTACATGGCCGCCTCGGCCAACGGCTTCGACGACGGCGGCCTCGCCGTCCACCAGGTGCTCGGCGTGGTCCCCGACCCCACCGGGGCGAGCGGGCATGCCGGCCACCCGTGCCGGTTGGGAGCGGTGGACGCCGGTGCCCGGCGGCACGAATCAGGTCCGCCGACGAGGATCAGCGGATGGTGAGCTCCTGGCGGTAGACGCGGGCCGGCCCGAGGCCGGCCACGGTCGTGGCCAGCTCGCGGAAGATGCCCGGCCGCCTCGCCGTCGGGTTCGGCGACGGCGATGGGGACGCCGACGTCAGCCGCCCTCACGCAGCTCGGGCACGAGCGGCATGCGGGCGAGCAGCGGGACGCCGAGGCCGTCGGCGAGCTGGGCGCCGCCGCCCCTGCCGAAGAGCTCGTAGCGGACGCCGTCGCCACCGGTGAACCAGCTCATGTTCTCGATGACGCCACGCACGGACAGCTTGAGCTTGCGGGCGGCATAGGCGGACCGCTGCGCCACCCGTTGGGCGGCGGGCTGCGGGGTGGTGACCACGAACACCTCGGTCTTCGTGAGGTACTGGCCGAGCGAGAGGGTCACATCCCCGGTGCCCGGCGGCATGTCGACGAGGAGGAAGTCGGGCTCGCCCCAGTAGGCGTCGACCAGGAACTGCTCGAGCGCCTTGTGCAGCATGGGGCCGCGCCAGATGACCGGCGTCTCCTCGGACACGAAGTAGCCCATGGACAGGCAGCGGACTCCGTTGGCCACCGGCGGGACGACGAGGTCGCCGATGATCAGCGGGTCGTCGTGCACGCCGAGCATGGCCGGCACCGAGAAGCCGTAGACGTCGGCGTCGAGGACGGCCACGTCGTGGCCGGCCTGGGCCAGGGCGACGGCCAGGTTCACGGTCACCGACGACTTGCCCACCCCACCCTTGCCCGAGGAGATGCCGAGGACCCGGGTCTTCGAACGCGGCGCCATGAAGCGGTTGGGCCGGCCCTCCTCGTGGCCGAGGGAGTCGTGGGGATGTCTGGCGTGCCCCCGAGCTCCTGCCCCCACCGGCTCGCCGCGGAGCAGGGCCCGGAGCCTGGCCCGGGGCTCCTCGGCCATGACCGTCGTGGTCACCGCCACCTCCTCGGCCCCGAGCAGGGCCACGACGGCGCCGCGAACCCGGTCGGCGAGCTCGTCTGCCCCGGGGTAGTCGGCCACGGGCAGGGCCAGCTCGACCGACACCCGGCGGCGCCTGGCCTGCACCGGCCCGACCATGCCGAGCTGGCCCAAGGGGAGGCGCAGAGCGGGGTCGGTGACCGCCGCGGCCGCGGCGCGAACCTCGGACTCGTCGACGGACATGCAGGCACTCCCGGCAGAATTCGCCCCCCCGGTAGACTACGGGACGTGCCGGACAGACGCCGACAGCCACTTCGCCGCCGCCGTCACCGCGGTCACGGCGGCCTTCGGTGACCCGACCCGGCGCGAGATCTACCTCTATCTCCGGGCCAATCCGGGAGCGACGGCCACCGAGGTGGCCACCCACTTCTCGCTCCATCCCAACGTGGCCCGGCACCACCTCGAACGGTTGGCCACGAGCGGCTACCTCGAGGTCACCATGGGCCGGGTCGACGGCCAGGGTGCGGGGCGGCCGTCCAAGCGCTTCCGGGCGGTCGGCAACGATCCCGACCCTCGACCTCCTCACCCGGCGCGACGACCTGCTCGTCCTGCTGCTGCAGGAGGCGCTGCAGCTTCTCGGGCCGGAGGCGGCCGAGGAGATGGCGGAGCGGGTGGGCGAGGAGTACGGCCGGACCCTGGCCGACCAGATGTCACCCGGCGAGGGACAGCGCTCGTTGCGGATGGCCATGCACGCCATCGCCGAGACGCTGACCGCCCACGGTTTCGCCGCCCATGCCGAGGACGACGGCGCGTCGACGGCCGTGGTCGCCGACAACTGCCCGTTCGGTGATGCCGCCAACCAGTACCCGGTGCTGTGCTCGGTCGACCGGGGCATGGTCAAGGGCCTGCTGGCCGGCCTGTGCGGCGAGGCCGACGGGCCCGTCCCCGTCGTCCTGTCCTCGTCGCGGGCACGGGGTGACGACGCCTGCGCCGCCGTGGTCTGACCCTCCCACGCGCGGCGACACCTCTCCGACGACCTCGCGGCGACGACCTCCGACGCCCGGGTCCGAACGAGCCCGGTGAGCCGGCCGTGAACCGACGGTGCAACCGCCCGTGAACCGCCACTATCTGGACTACGCCTCCACGGTGCCGATCCGGCCCGAGGCCCGCCGAGCCATGGCCGAATGGGCAGCGGGCGGGATCACCGCCGACCCCGAGCAGGGTCCACACCGAGGGCCGGATGGCCCGGGCCACCCTCGAAGCGGCCCGCGACGAAGTGGCGGCCTTCTTCCGGGTGCGCCCTCGGCAGGTGGTGTTCACCTCCGGCGGCACCGAGTCCGTCAACTCCGCGGTGTGGGGAGCGACCGTCGAGGATCCCGGCCCGATTGCGCTGGCCGGGGTCGAGCACTCGGCCGTCCGCGACGCATCGGCGCGGTCCGGTTCCTGCGTCCCCATTGCCGCCGACCGGCTGGGTCGCATCGAGGTGGACGCGGTGGTCGAAGCCATCGATCGGTCGGTCGCCGAGCACGGACGCGCCCCGGTACTCGTCCACTGCCAGTGGGCCAATCACGAGGTGGGCACCGTCCAGCCCGTCGCCGCCATCGCCGAGGTCTGCCGGCGAGCGGGCGTTCGCCTGCACGTCGATGCGGCGGCGGCCGGCGGGAATGTGCCGCTCGACCTGGGGAGCCTCGACGCCGACCTGGTATCCGTCTCGGCCCACAAGCTGGGCGGACCGCCCGGCATCGGCGCTCTGATCGTCCGCCGCGGCTTGCGCATCGAGCCCTTTCTCGTCGGTGGCGCCCAGGAGCGGGCTCGGCGCGCCGGATTCGAGAACCTCCCCGGCGCCCTCGGGTTCGGCGCGGCCACCGCTGCCCTCGACGAGCCCGGTGTCTTCGAAGGAGAGCAGCGCGAGGCCCGGCGCCGGACCGCCCGGTTGACGGAAGTCGGAGCTGCCGTCCCGGGGGTCGAGATCTTCGGCGATCCGGACGACCGGTTGCCTCACCTCGTGTGCTTGGGCGTCGAGGGCGTCGAGGCCGAGCCGGTCCTCCTCGGCCTGGACCAAGCAGGCATCGCCGCCCACTCGGGGTCTTCGTGTTCGTCGGAGACCCTGGAGCCGTCACCGGTGCTCGAGGCCATGGGTGTCGACGCCGAGCGGTCATTGCGGCTGTCGGTGGGGTGGGCGACGACCGACGCCGACATCGACGCTTTCGCAGAAGCCTTCGCCGGCGTGGTCAACGGGTTGCGAGCCCTCCGCGGCTGACGCGTCCCGGGACCGGGGCCTCGCTCCTGCCCCTCTTCGAGCCACCTGGCCCCGCGCTCCACTTCGGCGGCGCCACCCTCTTGACTTATCTATCACCGATAGGTAAAGTGCCTATCGATGATAGACGAACGGGAGAGCGCTGAGCATCGACTCAGGCCGGACAAGGTCATGCAGCGACGAGAGACCAAGGTGGCCGCGATCATCGAGTCGGCGTGGAAGCTCGCCCGCGAGCACGGGATCGCTGGGGTGTCGTTGCACGCCCTGGCCCGCGAGGTCGGGATGCGCCAGCCATCCCTCTACGCCTACTTGGACTCGAAGCTTGCGCTGTATGACGCAATGTTCGCCGACGGCAACCGGCACCTGATTGAGCGGCTCGACCTGGTCAAGCTCCCCCGCGATCCTCGTGCGGCCCTGAAGAAGTTCTTGGCCGAGTTCGTCGCGTTCGCGCTCGAGGACCCGGCGCGCTATGAGCTGCTCTTCGAGCGCCACGTACCGGGATTCACGCCTTCGCCTATGTCCTACGCCCTCGCCGAGGAAGTGTTGGGACGGGTCTACAAGTTGATCAACGAGGCGGGCGTCACCAAACAGGGGGACATCGACTGCATCGTGGCCATCGTCGCCGGCTTGATGGAGGCGCAGGTGAGCAACGACCCCGGTGGCAACCGTTGGATCCGTCACCTCAACCGTCTCGTCGATCTGTATGTCGACGACGTGCTCGAAAGGAGCAGCCACTCATGATGGCAAACCGAATCACCCGTCCCGAGGCTCGGGTCCTGGCCGAGGAGGAGTTCACCCGCTTCGCGGACCTGGTCGCGTCCCTCACGCCGGAGGAGTGGGTTACGCCCACGGACTGCACCGGATGGGACGTTCGCAAGATGGTGATGCACGTCCTCGGCTCGGGCGAATCCCAGGCGTCAGTCAGAGAGTTCCTCCACCAGTTGAGGCGGGGCATGCCGCTCAACAAGGAGATCGATTCGCACCACTGGGTCGACGGCATGAACGAACTGCAGATTCGCGAGCGCAGCCAACTTTCGAACGACGAGCTCGTCGTGCAGATTGCAGCGGTGGGCCCGAAGGCGGTCAAGGGCCGGTGGCGCACGCCGCCTCCCGCCCGCTACATCCCCCTTCCGTTCGGACCGCCGATCGGATGGGCCCCCCTCAAGTACCTGCTCGACGTCGGGTTCACGCGGGACGTCTGGGCCCATCGGATCGACGTTCATGCGGCCATCGACCGCCCTATGCAGCTGACGGCCGATCACGACGGCCGCCTCGTCGGCGACATCGTGGCCGAGTGGGCCGGAATCCACGGCCAACCGTTCGAGCTCGTGCTGGAGGGCCCCGCAGGCGGGAAGTTCACCCAGGGGGTCGCCGGCGAGCGCGTCGAGATCGACGTGCAGCACTTCATCCGTACCCTCTCCGGCCGACTGCCCGGCGCGGGGGTCCTGAGCCATCCCCTGCCCCTGTAGGTCTTCGGCCATCACGTCTCCCTCAACCCACCCTGAAAGGAGCGAAACCATGGAAACCCGAGTCGACGAGATCGCCGAGCGCATCTACCGGATGTCCACGTTCGTACCCGACATCGGCCCGACTGGCTTCACGTTCAATCAGTTCCTCATCGACGCCGACGAGCCGACCATCTTCCATACCGGCCCACGCGGCATGTTCCCGACCGTCGCCGGGGCCATCGCCTCGCTCATGCCGCTCGATCGCCTGCGTTGGATCATGTTCGGCCATCTCGAAGCAGATGAGTGCGGCGCGATGAACCTTTTTCTCGAAGCTGCGCCGAACGCCCAGGTGGCCCACACTGCCATTGGCTGCATGGTGTCGATCGACGACCTCGCCGACCGGCCGCCGGTTCCAATCGTCGCCGACGCTACTTTTGATCTCGGTGGTCGGCGCATCCGCAGCATCGACACCCCGCACGTGCCCCACGGGTGGGATGCCCATGTCCTCTACGAGGAGACCACCGGCACCCTGTTCTGTGGTGACCTCATGTCTCAGGTAGGAGACGGACCGGCGTTGACCGGCGACGACCTTGTCGCTGCGGCCATCCAGACCGAGGACATGTTCGGCGCGAGCTGTTTCACGCCTCAGTCGGCGCCCACCATCCGTCGCCTCGCTGCGCTGGAGCCTGCCACGCTTGCGATCATGCACGGTTCTTCGTACAGCGGCGAGGCCAACGATGCGCTCATCGCCCTAGCCAATGACTTCGAGCATCGGTTGGCCCGAGCCATTTGACCACCCGCCAATAACGCCGGAACGAGCACCCTCAGGTCAACTTCGACCTTGGATCTTGCGCTGGCGAATGCCACGAAGCTGGGTTCATAGCAGGCGGCCGGATCCCACCCGGCCGCCGGATCGAGAGCGGCGGCCCCTCCGCCCGACGGGACTCATAACCGACGTTGCTAGTTTCAGCTCTCGTGCAAGCCCTCGTGTGCAGGAATCTCGGTCCGCTCGAGAACCTCGAGCTCGAGGAACGGCCCGACCCGGAGCCTGGCCCCGACCAGGTGGTGGTGGGCGTGCGGGCGGCCGGCGTTAACTACGTCGACGGCCTCATCTGCCAGGGTCGCTACCAGATCAAGCCGGAGACACCCTTCGTGCCCGGCAGCGAGATCGCCGGGGAGGTCCTGGCCGTCGGCTCCGGAGTGTCCGGATGGACGTCAGGCGACCGGGTGATCGCCTTCTGTGGCTTCGGCGGCTTCGCCGAGCAGGTGGCCGTGCCCGCCCTCTCCCTTGTCCGCATGCCCGAAGGCATCGGGTTCGCCGAGGCGGGGACGCTCATCCAGAGTTACGCCACCATTCTCTTCACCCTGACCCGCCGGACGACGCTGGAGGCGGACGAATGGGTGCTGGTGCTCGGCGCCGGCGGCGGTGTCGGCCTGGCCGCCGTCGACGTGGCCACGGCGCTCGGAGCCCGGGTCATCGCGGCCGCCTCCAGCGCCGAGAAGCGGAACGCGGCCACCGGAGCCGGGGCGCTCGCCACCATCGACTACGAGACCGAGGACCTCAAGCAGCGGGCCCGCGAGCTGTCCGGCGGGGGCGTGGACGTCGTCATCGACCCGGTCGGTGGCCGTCACAGCGAACCCGGGCTGCGCGCCCTGCGCCACCTTGGACGCTTCTGTGTGCTCGGCTTCGCCGCCGGCACCATCGCCTCCGTTCCGCTCAACCAGGTCCTTCTCAACAACCGCACCGTGGTCGGCGTCGACTGGGGCGGCTGGACCTTCCGCGACCCGGTGGGCAACCGCCAGCTGCTCGACGAGATCACCACCATGGTGGCCGCCGGACGCCTCCACCCGGCCCGCCCGCGCTCCTACCCGCTGGCCGACGCCGCCGCCGTCATGGAAGGACTGCTCGAGCGGTCGATCGCCGGCAAGGCCGTCCTCGAACCTTGACGCCACCTCATCCGCTCGACGCCGGAAGCCCCGGCGGGAGGGGTTCGTTGGCAGCGGCGTAGGCCTGGCGGATGATGGGTGCCGCCTGCGCCACCAGGGCGGCCGGCGGCCGGTCGGAAAAGAACCGCTGGAACTGGGCCACTGCGGCCGACGGGTTGCCGTCCTCCTCGAGGAGGACGGTGCCCAGATAGAGGCGGGCGGCGTAGGCGCCGGGGTCGAGCTGGACGGCGCGATCGAGCTTGGCCCGGGCGTCATCGAGCAGTGCCCGGTCACCAGTCGCATGCCCGGACTCGAACTCGATCCACCCGAGCTGGGCGAGAGCCACCTCGTTGTCCGCACTCTTGTCGAGGACGGTCTGGTAGAGCGACGCCGCCTGGTCGACCTTTCCCGCGTTCTTCGTCGGTGGCCGCCTGGGCCAACGTCTCCGTGGTCTGCTGGGCAGGCGAGAGCGCCACGCTGCCCGTCGGCGTCTGGCCAGGCAGCCGGCTGGACGAGAACTGGGTGACGGCCACCACCAGCGCGGCGGTGAAGGCGACGACCGCCCCGGCGAGGAACCACCAGCTGCGCCGGCTCCGCTTGCGCCCACCGACCGTGTCGACCGCCGGCGACGGCGTTCGCGCCAGCGCCGGCGTTCCAGGCGAGTCCGCACCGTCGACGGTCTCCGGTGCACCATCGCCTGACCGGGGCCGTTCGGCCACGGCCACTGCCGCCGGTCCCGGGACGGCCTGGGCTGCTGCCGGGCTCCTCGCCTCCAGAGCAGCCAGCCGCCGCATGTCACGGCGGCGAAGGGCCAGATAGTCGCGGTCGCTGAGGTCGCCGGCCAAGTACTCGGCGTCGGCGTCGGCCAGCGAGCGGACAATGAAGGCCCTGCGCTCCGCGTCCCTGGTGGGGTCGGCGGTGAGGTCCTCGCCCTCGTCTCCCACCACCTCACCTTCGATGTCGCGACGGGTGGCCGCGTTTCGACGGACCAGCACGGTGCCCACGACGAGGAGCCCGGCGGCGGCGGCGACGAGCGGCACCAGCCAGACGAACAGCGCCCAACCGCTCGCCGCCGGTTCGAGCTCGATGGAGGAGCCGTACCGGGAGGCAAGGTAGGACTCGATCTGCTGGTCCGTCCGCCCTTCGTCGACCTGGTGCACAACAGTGGTCCGCACGGCCACGGCTGTGGAGGCGTCGGACTGGGCCACCGAGAGGTCCTCGCAGCTCGGACAACGCAGGTTCGCCTCGATGGCCGCCGCCCGCTGAGCGGCCGTCGGTGGTGACGAGCTGAGCGCGCCGCTGCCGATGAGAAGAGCCACCCCGGCCACGACGGCGAACAACGTCCACCAGGGCATGCGACCGCCAAGGAGATGACCGGTTCGGGTCGCCCTCATGCGTGTGTCGCCTTGCCCTCGGCGATGATGTGGTCGAGATCGGCGGCGGTGACCGGGGCGATGACATAGGCCACGATCCGACCATCGGGCGCGATCACGAAGGTGGACGGCGGCGCCCGCACGCCGTAGCGGAGGGCGATGGCTCCTCCGGGGTCGGTGAGGGTCGGCCAAGTAGCACCGAGCTGGTCCTGGTAGGCGCGAGCCGCATCATCGGTGTCGTCGAACACCACACCCACCAGCTGGGGGTCGCCCGCCCGGCTGTGCTCGAAGGCGAAGCGCACGAGGTCGGGCCCCTCCTGCTGACAGGGACCGCACCAGCTGGCGAAGAAGTTGACCACGACATATCGGCCGGGCCGGCGGGCAAGGCTGAAATGCGATCCTTCGAGGGTGGTGCCGGCGGTAGCGGGTGCCTCCTTGCCTACGAGCGGGCTCTGCACTTCGGCGACGCCGGCCGGCGGACGGGTGGCCAAGACGGCGATGAGCCCGACAGCGACGGCGAGCACACCGACCGCCACCCAGCGGACCGGATGGCGCTGGCGCGATCGCATCGGCGCGCTGGCCGGTGTCATCACCGCTCCGGCTCCCCGGCGCCCTCCCCCACGGCCACGGGGACGGAACGCTCACGATCCGGCACCTCGACCGGCGCCGGCTGCCCGGTCGGTCGACGGCTCGGCTGGCCGGCGGCGACCGGAGGGGCGACCACCGGGGCAGAGATCGGGTCGGTCGGGCGCCGACGACGCCCCGGAACCACCGAGAGCACGGCTCCGCCGGCGACCAGGGCGGCCCCGATCCACAGCCACATGACGAGGGGCTGTTCGACCACGCCAAACGTCCACGTCGAACCGTTGCCCGGGGCCGGGATCGAGTCGATGGTCAGGTAGACGTCGTCACGCCAGCTCGAGTCGATGGCCGGGGTGCCGACCGCCTGGCTGTTGCCGTCGAACTGGCTGATAGCGGGCGTGAAGGTCCCGTTGTCCACCCGCAGCACGGCTTCGAGTGCGGTGTGAGACGGGTCGGTGACCGTCCGGTGATCCACAAAGGTCACGGTGTGGCCGGCGAAGACAACCGTCTCGCCCGGGCGCAGACGAAGCTCCCCGCGGTGGACGAAGGAGGTGGACGCGGCCAGCCCGACGGCGACCACCACCACCCCGATATGGACAACCATGCCACCGTTGGCCCGCCCGACAAGGCCGCGCCAGCCGGCCAGCGCCGTGCGCACCGGTCCGGCGCCACGGCGATGAGCGCCCTCACATGCGCCGCGGACCGACAGGACGAGGGCACGCAAGGCCGACGCGGCGGCGAAGGTGCCGAGCCCGAACGCGGCCAGCGGGGACACTCCCCGCACGCCGGCGGCCACGCAGACGACGATCACGATCACGCCTGCGGCTGCCGGCACGGTGAGCCGTGAACGGACCACCCCGAGCGACGCCTTCCGCCATGGCAGAGCTGGAGCCACGGCCATGAGGAAGAGAAGGGCGAGACCCACCGGCACGAAGAACCGGTTGAAGTAGGGAGCACCCACCGTGAGCTGGTCGCCGTCGAGCGCCTGGTAAAGGAGCGGGAAAACGGTCCCGACCAACACCACGACGGCAAAGGCGACGAAGAGCAGGTTGTTGACGAGGAAGGCGCCCTCGCGGCTCACCGCCGCGTCGATCCCACCCGCCGAACGGAGCCGGTCACCCCGCCAGGCGATGAGGCCGACGCCGGTGGCCAGCACCACGCCGAAGAAGGCGAGGAGCAGCGGACCGAGCGTCGACTCCGAGAAGGAGTGCACCGACTGGATGACGCCGGAACGGGTGAGGAACGTGCCCAGGATGGTGAGGCTGAAGGTGGCCACCACCAGTGACAGGTTCCAGATGCGCAGGAGGCCGCGCCGCTGCTGGACCATGGCCGAGTGCAAATAGGCGGTGCCCACCAGCCACGGCAAGAGGGCCGCGTTCTCGACCGGGTCCCAACTCCAAAAGCCTCCCCATCCCAGCACCTCGTAGCTCCACCAGGCGCCGAGGATTATGCCCATGGTCAGGAAGGTCCAGGCGACGAGCGTCCATCGCCGCGTCTCGCCCTGCCAGTCCTCGTCGAGCCGTCCCGTCACGAGCGACGCCACCGCGAAGGCAAAGGGCAGCGTGAAGCCGACGAACCCGAGGTAGAGCATCGGAGGGTGGATGAGGACGAGCGGATTGTCTTGGAGCAGCGTGTTGGGCCCGAGCCCGTTGTGGCGAACGGCCCCCGAGACGTGGGCGAAGGGGTCGGCCGGGCCGAGCATGAGCCCGAAGAAGAAGGCGGCCACGGCGTAGACCACGAGGGTGGCCCATGCCACCAGAGGGTCGTGAGCCCGGCGCCGGAACCGCCAGACCATGGCCGTGGCGTACCCCCCGAGAACGACGGCCCACAACAGGATGGACCCGGCCAACGCCGACCACAGGCCGGTCACCGAGTAGAGCGCCGGGGTGGAGCGGCTGTTGTTGTCGGCCACGTAGGTCAGGGAGAAGTCGTGGGTCAAAAGAGCGTGCTCCATGGCGACGACGGCCACCACCCCGCCGAGGAGCACGAGGGGGGCGTAGACCTGGCCCCGTCGCAGCGTCGCCTCTCGGTGGTGGGCGAGGCCGACGGCCATGACGACGATGCCGGCCACCGCCGCGCAGAACCCGAGCAGGACGCCCGTGTGTCCGAGGGCGCCGTTCACCGAGCGCGGGTCCGCCGGGGTTGGCGGGCGGCGGCCGTCACCGCTTCGTCCCGTTGGGCGCGGTGACCCGACCGGGATGGGCGGCGATGTAGTTGGCCGAGTGCTTCACGAGGATCTGGTCGGAGAGGAACGAGGCACCGGAGAAGTGCCCGACGGCGATCACCGGGATGTCGGGTTGGAAGAGCTCAGGCGGGCTGCCGGTGTTGTCCACCTGCACGCGGGTCTTCCCCGCGGTGACCACGAAGTCCACGCCCCGGGTGGTGGCGTGGATCGACCCCGGTTGCACCAATCCCTCGATGTTGAACGTCCGCCCGGCCAGTTGCGCCCTCTGGGACACCGCCTGGTTGGCCGGCAGGTAGAAGTCGAGCGACGAGCCGAGCCCCTTGACCAGAAGGAAGGCGAAGGCGCCGATCAAGACGGCGCCCACCACCACGTAGCGCAGTCGCCGGGAGCCGTCCCGGTCGATGGGGTGCCGCGGCCCACGCCCACCGGAACCAGACCCGGGCCCGGCCCCGGGCCCCTCAGGGCCATCGACCGCGGTGGTCGCCACCGAAGGCGCGGCGGTCACGGCCCGCCGTCCCCGG
>CAVWMT010000011.1:0-52204 GCA_963756195.1 uncultured Acidimicrobiaceae bacterium | reverse complement strand
AACGTGGCCAAGTGGGAGGCGAGGCGGGCGGACCAGGAGGGACTTGCGGGTCGCCAGTGGGCGGCATCCGAGCCCACCTGGGGATCTTCGCCGTCCCCGAACGCCGCGCCTGCATCCTGCCCACACGCGTCGAGGGTCTCGACGTCGTGGAGCTCGGGTGCGGGACCGGCTACGTCTCAGCATGGCTGGCCCGTCGCGGCGCCCGACCGGTCGGAGTCGATCCCACACCTGGGCAACTGGCCATCGCCCGCCGACTTCAGGAGCGGGTGGGTCCCGTCTTCCCGTTGGTACAGGCGGCAGGCGAGGAGGTGCCCCTCCGAAGCTGCTCGTTCGACCTCGTCATCAGCGAGTACGGGGCGGCCATCTGGGCGGATCCCGAAGCGTGGATTCCGGAGGCGGCGCGGCTCCTTCGACCGGGCGGCGAGCTCGTATTCCTGGGCAACAGCACGCTGCTCATGCTGTGCGTCGGCGATTACGACGGGCCGGCCACGGACCGCCTCCGGCGTGACCAATTCGGCCTGCGGCGCTTGGACTGGTCGGACGGCGTGGTTGAGTTCCATCTGGGCCACGGCGACTGGATCCGCCTGCTGCGGTCCAATGGGTTCGAGGTCGAGGACCTCATCGAGCTGCGGCCGGCGGCCGGTGCCATGACCTCCCACACCTTCGTCACCGCCGAGTGGGCCAGGCGTTGGCCGGCCGAGGAGGTCTGGCGCGCCCGCAGGACCTAGCGATCTCCCGTGTGTGGTCCTATTGAAGAAAGGCTGTTTTGTCAAGGTTCCCTGACAAAACAGCCTTTTCCGGAAAAGGGAATACCGAGCCGGCTACTTCCGTTCCGGCTGCACTCCTCCCCCGGACTCCTACGTCAACTGGGAAGGCTGCGTGACCGGCGAACCCGTCAGGCGGTGATGGCCTGGATGCGCGACCCGATCTCGGCGGCCACCGGGTCCGGCGTCATCGTCTGAAGGGCCATGAGCTTGGAGATGTCACCCTCGACCTTGATTTTGCCCTGCATGAAGGCCTGGAGGCCGGCGTTGGGGTCACCCTCGACCAGGATGGCCTTGGCGATGTCGTAGTCGATGGTGACGGTGAGATCGACGGACTCGATGTGGCCGATCTCGAGCACCAGGCTGCCCGAGCTGGTGTCGGCATGGGCGTCGACGGCGCCGTCGCCGAAGGGAACCTCGTTGACCACCAGGTTCATGCGAATGGAGTGCTCGATGGTCGCGCCCTTGCCATCGAACTCCGCCCGGATGGCTCGCGCCTCGGCGAGCCAGTCGTCGCTCAGGAAGTCGTAGGTGGCCATCGGTGGTGTGCTCCTCGTCGATGGGGCGGACGGACGCCGACACCCTAGTCGGGCGCGTCGCGGGGCTACCCGGGCCGCGACACGCCGTGGCCCGTCGATCCTGCACCCCGGTCGGCGTCGGGGAGCGGCGTTGGTACGATCCCGGCGTGTCCGCACCCATCATCGCCGGCGCCGAGCCCTGGTCGGCCGCGGGCGGCTGGCACGGCGTGCTCGTGCTCCACGGCTTCACCGGCAACCCGCAATCCATGCGCCCGTTGGCCGAGAGGGTGGCTGCGGCCGGCTACACCGTCGACCTGCCCCTCCTTCCCGGCCACGGCACTGCCCTCGAGGACATGGTCCCCACCCGGTGGGACGACTGGCGAGGCGCGGCCGAGGAGGCCTACGCGCGCTTAGCCGACCGGTGCGACCGGCTGGTGGTAGCCGGTCTCTCGATGGGGGGCACGCTCTCCTGCTGGCTCGCCGCCAACCACGAGGCCACGAGCGGGATCGCCGTGGTCAACCCGATGGTCGACCCTCCGAACGAGGAGTACCGAGGTGCCATCCGATCCCTCCTCGACGCCGGCACAGACTGCGCGCCGGGTATCGGCTCGGACATCGCCAAGGAGGGCGTGACTGAGGCCGCCTACGACGGAGCACCTCTGGCCGCCGCCCTCTCATTCTTCGAGGGGGTCGACGAGCTCTTCCCCCGCCTCGCCGACATCCGCTGCCCGGTCCTGCTCTTCTCGAGCCGGCAGGATCACGTCGTCGAGCCCAGCTCCGGTGACGTGCTGGCCGGGGCGGTCAGTGGGCCGGTCGAGCGGGTCTTCCTCGAGCGCAGCTATCACGTGGCCACCCTCGACTGGGACGCGCCGGTGATCGAGGAGCGGGTCGTCGCCTTCTGCGGCGATGTGATGGGAGGTCCGGGGAAGGCACCGTCCTGATGGTCGATCGCCCCCGGCTGACCCGGGCCGACGTGGCTCATGTGGCCGCGCTGGCCCGGCTCGAGCTCACCGACAGTGAGCTCGACCACTTCACCGAGCAGCTGGCCCAGGTGCTCGACCATGCGAAGGACGTGGCCGACCTCGACCTGGCCGGAGTGGCCCCGACCGCCCACGCCATGGCGGTCACCAACGTGCTGCGCCTCGACGAGCCGACCCCGAGCCTCGACCGCGACGAGGTCCTGGCCTGTGCCCCCGACGTCGAGGACCACCGATTCCGGGTCCCGCCCGTCCTCGGTGAGGCGCCGTGACCGAAGGGCGCCGGTGAGCCCCGTCGAGACGAGCGGACCGGCCTGCCGCCTGGCCGACGCCATCCGGCGTGGGGAACGGTCGGCGGCCGACGTCATCGAGGAGACGCTGGCCACCATCGCCGCCCACGACCAGGCGTTCCACGCCTTCACCCTCGTCACCGCAGACGTGGCCCGGGCCCAGGCCGCCGTCGTCGACGCCGTCGTGGCCGAGGGCCAGGACCCGGGGCTCCTGGCCGGCGTGCCCGTCGCCGTGAAGGACAATCTCTGCACCCGCGGGATCCCGACCACCTGCTCGTCACGCATCCTCGAGGGCTGGTTGCCCCCCTACGACGCCACCGTGGTCCAGCGACTGCGAGAGGCGGGAGCCGTCCTCGTGGGCAAGACCAACATGGACGAGTTCGCCATGGGATCGTCGACCGAGACCTCGGCCACCGGCCCCACCCGCAACCCGCACGATCCCGGCCGGGTCCCCGGCGGTTCCTCGGGCGGCTCGGCGGCCGCGGTGGCCGCCGGCTTCGTGCCCGTCGCCCTCGGCTCGGACACCGGCGGATCGGTGCGCCAGCCCGCCGCCCTCTGCGGCGTGGTCGGCTTCAAGCCCACCTACGGCACTGTCTCCCGCTACGGGCTCGTCGCCTTCGCCAGCTCCCTCGACCAGGTCGGACCCCTGACCACCACGGTGGCCGATGCCGCCCTCACCTTCGACGTCATCGGCGGCCACGAACCGCTCGACTCGACCTCCCTCAACCGCCCCACCCCGCGGGTGCTCGCCGTCCTCGACGAAGGGGTCGCCGGCCTGACCGTCGGTGTCGTCTCTGAGCTGCTCGAGGCGGCCACCCCGGACGTCGCCGCCCGCTGCCACGAGGCCGCCGAGGCGCTGGTCGCGGCCGGCGCCCGGGTAGTGGAGGTCGAGATCCCTGAGACCCGTCTGGGGCTTTCGGCGTACTACCTCATCGCCCCCGGCGAGGCCTCCTCCAACCTGGCCCGCTACGACGGCGTACGGTACGGCCTCCGCGTGCCGGCCGACGACACCGTGGCCATGAACACCGCCACCCGCACCGCCGGGTTCGGGGCCGAGGTCAAGCGGCGGATCATGCTCGGCACCTACGTGCTGTCCGCTGGCTATATGGACGCCTATTACAACCAGGCCCTTCGCGCTCGCACGAAGATCATCGAGGGGTTTGCCGCCGCTTACGCCCGCTGCGACGTGCTCATCGGCCCGACGACACCCACCACCGCCTTCCCCCTCGGCTCGAAGACCGACGACCCCCTGGCCATGTACCGCAACGACGTCTGCACCATCCCGTCCAACCTGACCGGGCACCCGGCGGTCAGCATCCCCTTCGGGGCCGGCGACGACGGGCTACCGGTCGGCCTGCAGGTGCTCGGCCCGGCGTTGTCGGAGGGGACCATCCTGCGAACCGCCGCCGTGCTCGAGGCAGCTGCGCCGGCGGCCACCCCGCCGGTGCCAGTCGGAGCAGGTGCGAGCGGGGTGACGGCGTGAGCGGGGTGACGACGTGAGCGCGGCGTCCGGCTGGGAGGTGGTGGTGGGCCTCGAGGTCCACTGCGAGCTCAAGACCCGGACCAAGCTGTTCTGCGGCTGCCTCAACGCCTTCGGCGACGAGCCCAACACCAACATCTGCCCCGTCTGCCTGGGGCTGCCCGGCTCCCTCCCTGTGGTCAACCAGCGGGCCGTGGAGCTGGCCATGGCCATCGGCACCGCCCTCGACTGCGAGATTCGACCGTCCACCTTCCACCGGAAGAACTACTTCTATCCCGATCAGGCCAAGGACTATCAGATCAGCCAGTACGACGAGCCCATCAACGTCGATGGCTGTCTCGAATTGCCCGACGGCTTTCGGGTTGGCATCGTCCGGGCCCACATCGAGGAGGACACGGGTAAGACCGTGCATGCCAGCACCTCGGGCCGCATCCACGGCGCCGATTACTCGCTCGTGGACTACAACCGTTCGGGCGTCCCGCTCGTCGAGATCGTGAGCGCGCCGGACATGCGCTCGGCCGAGCAGGCGCGGGCCTATACCACCGAGCTGCGAGCCGTGTTGGTCGCCTCGGGCGTGTCCGACGGCAAGATGGAGGAGGGCTCCATGCGGGTCGACGCCAATGTGTCGGTCCGCCGATCACCGGACGATCCCTTCGGCACGCGGTGCGAGATCAAGAACCTCAACTCGGTGCGCTCGCTGGGCCGGGCTATCGACCACGAGGCCGAGCGTCAGATCGCCATCATCGAGGCCGGCGGCGAGGTGGAGCAGGAGACCAGGCACTGGGACGAGGACGCCGGACGGACGGTGAGTCTCCGCTCCAAGGAGGAGGCCTACGACTACCGGTATTTGCTCGAGCCCGACCTCGTCCCTCTGGTGCCCGACACCGAGTGGATCCGGGCCGTGCGGGGGACCCTCGGTCTCCTGCCCCGGGCCCGGAGGGAGCGCTTGGCCGGCCTGTTCGGTGCCGACGGCTCGGTTCCGCCTTCCCCCAACGACCAGATCGTCACCGTGGTGGGCCTCGGCCTCGACGACCTCGTGGTCGAGGCGGCAGCAGCCGGCGTCCCCGCTGCCCTCGCCCTGTCCCGGACGGCTAACGAGGCGGCACACGACGTCGAGGCGGCCCGCCGCCTGTCCGTCCCTTCCTACGTCGGGCTCCTCACCATGGAGTCCGAGGGATCGCTGACCGCCACCCAGGCCAAGGCAGTCCTCGGCGACCTACTGTCCGGCCGGGGTGACGACCCGGTGGCGCTGGCTGCCGCCCGTGGCTTCGAGGCCATGTCCGAGGACTCGCTGGCCGGAGTGGTCGCCCAGGTGGTGGCCGCCCATCCCGAGGAATGGGAACGGTTCCGAGCCGGCGGTGAGAAGGCCGACAAGCTCATCGGCTTCTTCACCGGCCAGGTCATGCGGGCCACTGGCGGAAGGGCCGACGGCAAGGCAGTGGCCGCCGAGTTGCTGCGACACCGGGGCTGATCGCCGCTGGGGCTGATCGGCACCGGCCCAGCCGTTCAGAAGGGCCGGGGAAGGATGTTGAGGGAAGGCGGCGGCCCTCCGGCAGCCAGGTACGGGCCTGCCGGGCCGAAGCCGAGGCGGGTGATGACGACCGGGCGCGGCGGGATGTCCGGATGGGGTGCCCGCGACTGCCACGGGCTGTAGAGCATCCACACCCCGGCGCTGTCGGCGAACAGGGAGGCCTCGCCCGGACCCTGGCCCTGCAGGTTCGACCCGAGGAACGGGTTGTGGGTCAGGTCGATGCAGGGGCCAAGCGGGCCGGCGCAACGAGCGGCCCCGATGGCGTAGTGGGGTCCGTTGAACCAGTTGCCCGAATAGATGAGCCAAAGGGCGCCGTGCACGTCGACCATATCCGGCGCTTCGACGATCGTCCCCTCCCATGGCTCGTCCGGTTGGAGGAGGAGGGCGGGATGGCCAACGAGTCCGAGCCCGTCGGAGGTGAGGGGCTGCGACCACATCTGGGTGGGCGTGTTGGCGCCGCCGACGTTCTGGTCCGACTTCCAGAGCATGTACTCGGCGCCGTCCGGAGCCACGAACACCCTGGGGTCGATCGATCCGCCGAGGCTCGGCTGGCAGATGAAGGAGTGGGGCCGCGGGGTGAAAGGTCCGGTGGGCAGCGCACCGACGGCATCGCCGATGCACTCCATGGGCGGCGTCGAGCCCCGCACCATCGCCGTGAAGTAGAGCACGTACGTCTTGCCGAACTGATGGACGTCGGGCGCCCAGGTGAAGCCGGGGGCGACCCAGGACGGGAGCGTGGGCAGGGCGTCGGTGACCGGGCTCCAGGAGCCGAATTGGGTGGCCGAGGCGACCGGCACGTTGACCCAGCGGAAGGCGGGGACGCCGCTCGTGTAAAGGAAGTAACGCCCACCGTTCACGAGCAGGACGGGGTCGGACTCGTCCTCACCGGACTCGACCACCACGCCGGGAATCCCGGGGTGCGGGTTGGGCGGGGGTGCGTCCGGATCGGGCTGAGCCACGACGGCCAGCCTGGTCAACGAGGCATTCGTGCCAGCCGGGCGTCCGTGCAGCCGGGCCCGGGCCAGGGGTCCGGCCGGGCCCACCGAACCGGCGCTGGCCGCGACCAGGATGAGCACCGCGGCGACGGTGCAGGTGGTCGTGCCGAGGATCAAGCGGCGGCCACCCAGCCTGCGGCCCCCCAGGCGGCCGCCACCCCGGCCCGATGGAGCCTCGGCGTGATGTTCCGGATGCGTTTGGCCCATGCCGACCACTTATCCCCCGACGTGCCCGGGGTCGACGGAGACGACGGGAATGGTAGGGGAATTCAGGGATCTGTGGGCCGGCCGGCCACCGCGATCCTGGGGACGAATGGTGGACATCTCGGCCCGCGCTGTTGACGCGCCAAGAAATGTGGCGGAAAAGGTAGGGATTTCTGGCCGGGCCCTTGACCCAGGTGGAGGCGGCGTTCAATGTGTGAGTAGTTCGGAACACCGACGCTCCACCGGAGTCGAGGCACCGAGCGACGGGTCAAGTCGAAAGACTCGGACGGTCGCCACGGTCCCCGATGAAGAAGGGAGACAAGGTTTCCGAGCGCGGTAGTCCGGATGTGGTCCGCTTGCTCTCCGGAGCGACGCACCAGATCCTGCTGCAGGGTCGTCCGACACGGCCTAGCGCAGGGGAGTCCGCACTCACCGTTGATGTGGCCCCGAGGAGCTCGGGCGGTTTCGGACCGTCGGGTTACTCGGGGCTGCGTCGCGTCCGGGGATCGTTCTTCAGTGCCGATGTCCGGTGACGGTCGGGGTCGCCGCCGACGGCTCCATCCGGCAGTTCTCGTCTTCGCTGCCCTCGCACCGTTCGCACTCGAGCTCGAGGGTGGTATGGGCGATGGCGAAGGGGCTGGCGATGGCCAACTTCACCTGCTCCCCGGTGGCTTGGGCTTCCTCGAGGGTCGGATGTCCGGCCACCACCACGTGGGCCGAGAGCACGCGCACGTCGCTGGACAGGCTCCAGACATGGAGGTCGTGCACCTGGCTGACCCCGGGTACGGCAGCCATGACCGCGTTGAGGGCAGCGGGGTCGAGGTCGCGGGGCGTGGACTCCAGCAGGACCGAGATGCTCCCGCCCACCACCCGGGCGGCCTGGACGACGATGATGGCGGCGACGACGAGGGCCGAGGCCGGGTCGAGCCAGGTGGCCGACGGGGTGACCAGCAACGCGGCGCCGGCGACGACCACGGCCAGCGAGGCGAGCGCGTCGCCGGCCGCGTGGACGAGGGCGGAGCGCATGTTGAGGTCGGAGCCGCGCTCTCGCAGGATCACGGCGGCGACGCCGTTCACGACCAGGCCGAACGCGGCGACGGCCACCATGATCCCGGCCCGCACGGCCTCCGGGTGAGCCAGCCGCTCGGCGCTGCCGACGACGATCAGCAGGGTTACCACCACGACCAGGCAGGCGTTGGTGAGGGCGGCGAGGATCGTGACCCGGTGGTTCCCGAACGACCGGGACGGGCTGGCCGGCCGGAGGGCCAGTCGGACGGCGACGAGAGAGAGGGCCAATGCCCCCACGTCGGCCAGGTTGTGGCCGGCGTCGGCGGCCAGGGCCGTCGAGTGGGCCACTACGGCGAAGCAGATCTGGACGACCACCAGCGCCAGGTTGAGGGAGAGGCTGGTGGTGAGACGGCGGGTCCGGTTCATGGTGATCCCTCGCTCCAGCCTACCGTCGCCATGTTGCCCACCAACGGGCTGCAGCCGTCGGTTCAGCCAAATATTCGGCCGATAACCTGGGCAAATGTCTCTCTTGCCGCCGACGGCGTGGGGCAAGTTCATCGTGTTCGGCACGTTCACGTTCGTGTTGGTGCTCATCTTCCTGGTGGTCGGCACGGCCCGTCTCTTCTTGTGGCCCCCGACGGACAGGCCGGTGCGGGTGAACGCCGTCGTCGCCCTGGGTGGTGATCCGGGCCAGCTGCGGGCCAAGAAGGCGATCGCCCTGGCCCGCGCCGGCTATGCCCCGGTGGCGGTGATCTCCCTCGGCGGCCAGACCCCGGTCCCGTGCCCCCACCCGGTGCCCGGTGTGCGCATCATGTGCTTCCGGGCCGATCCCCTCAACACCAGGGGCGAAGCCGAGTACGTGAGCCGGCTGGTGGCGGCCAGGCACTGGCACAAGATCATCGTCGTCTCCGAGCGCACCCAGGCCACCCGGGCCCGCCTCGTGTTCAAGCGGTGCACCTCGGTCCAGCTGGTCATGGTGCCGGTCGAGGACCCACCGAGCCACCTCTTCTTCGACATCGGCTACGAGTGGGCCGCCCTGGCCAAGGCGCTCGTCGTCACCCGGTCGTGCTGATGGAGCCGGCCGGGGTGGCGACCTGAGCCGGCCGCGCCCTGACTGACACCCCACCCGGCGCCGCTCAGAGCCGGCTCAGAGGAACTGGCGATAGAAGTCGGGGTCCACGCGCAACTGATCGAAGATGCGGTCCCCGAGCTTCCGGCTGGCCGCCATCTGGCGGTTCTCCCAATGGAGGACCCGGACGGAGTCGAGCTTGCGCACGGCCGTGCCGATCACCGAGCGGCGCTGGCCGATCCTCCGCCGTCGCGGCTGCCCGGTGGAGATCGAGCGGGCCACCGCGATCCGGAAGCCGGCGCCATGGTGGTAGAGGACGGCACCGTAGATGCCGAACCAGAGCGGGTGGGGGTTCATCCGGTTCGACCGGAGCAGTGGGGTCCACGTCTCCCCGTTTCGCTCGAGAGCGGCGAGCAAGTTGCCGCCCGAGTCGCTGACCATCTCGCCCCACTCCGTCTCCCAGCAGTGGCCCATCGACCAGTCGCCGCGTAGACGCTCCCAGTCGCCGACCCGGATCACGCAGAAGGACGGATGGGGCTGGCGGTCCTCGCCGTTCTCGGCACGGCGGACCGCCACCAGCGTCGTCTCCTCCAGCGCGGCGTGGACCGTCGGCATGGGATCGGCGATGGGGAAGGCGTCCCCGTCGACGAACATGAGCAGGTCGTCGGGTGCCGCCTCGGCCGAGATCTCGGCGGCCAGGTAGTTGAGCTTGCCCGAATGGCGGCCGATGGCCGGTATCACGCGGTCGAACTTCTCGTCGTGCCCCGGCTCCACGCCCTCGAGGTTGGCCACCACCCGATACGGCTCGTGCAGGTGCCGTCGCAAGTAGGCCAGCTGGATGTCGATCCATTGCGCCGACTTGTGGTGGACGGTGGCGACGTGGATCACTTTCTCGCTCCCGGGGACCGGCCCGCAGAGGTGGCGACCCAGGCCAGGCGCGCTATGCAGCGGACCGCACCCGACCGCCTGCGGCCACCTCCCGAACGCCAACCCCCCACGGGCCAAGAGTAATGCATCACCAGACGAACTCCGAGGTCAGAGGCGTGTTCGTCGACCGTGCCCCCGCCGGTGCTGCGAAAGCGCCTTGTTAGGATCCGGCTGTGGAGCCCGCCTGGGACATCTCCGCTCCCGAGCCGTGGGAGTTCGTGGAGGAACGACCTCGAAATCGGAGCCTCGCTCGAAGGGCGCGCATCCGGGCCGATCGTGCTCTCAGCCGGGCCCGCACCTCGTGGGAGCTCCGCACCGACGCCACCTACCGCCGCATGGCTCTTGGCTATCACCTCCCGGACGGCACCCAGCGCGTGTACTGCTACCACATTCGGAAGACGGCGGGCACCAGCCTCGGCTTCAGCTTCCTTGGCCTCGGCGGTGAAGATCCGCTCGAGGTCTGGCGCCGCATGAGCGCCGCACGGGTGCACCGCACGATGAGCGGTCCCTACACCTTCGCCGCCTACGTCCCCAGCGTGCTCTCCGAGGGTGCGTACTTCTTCGGTCGCTCGCACCACTGTTACGACGACCAGCCCTTGCCCCCCCGCACCTTCACGGTGACGGTGCTGCGCGATCCGGTCGATCGGGTGCACTCGTACTTCGACTACCTGACCGAGGGCGACGGTCTCGGGCTGCCGGGGCCGCTCGGTGGGCGGGAGCGCCGCCGGGCCACCGGCGGCTTCGACGCCTTCCTCGACCGAGTTCCCGACATCCACCTGCTCAACCAACTGGCCACATTCTCGAAGCGGCTCGACGTCTCGGAGGCCGCCGAGAGGATCACGGGATGTTCGAGTGTGCTTTCCACGTCGGACTTCGCCCGCGGCCTCGGCGACCTGGCCCGCCGCCTCGACCTGCCCTTGGCCGAGCACCGGGCCCGGGTCACGACCGCCCGCTCCACCTTGAGCGACGGCCAGCGCCAGCGCCTCCGCGAGCGGCTCGAGCCCGAGTACGAGCTCATGCGACGGCTCGAGCGGGAGGGCGTGGTCGGGACGGCCGGCCGTTCCTGAGCGGGACTCTCGGCTGCTCAGCCCCAGCTGCTCAGCCGCAGGTGCTCAGCCGCAGGTGCGCAGCCACAGGCGCTCAGCCACAGGCCTGGTTGTAGGCGGCCGTGCCGGGCTGGAGGGCCTGCCCCGAGTTGGGGTCGACCATCAGGCAGGACTCGTCGACGGCCACGAATTCGCTGGCCGGGATCTGCTTGAGCTGGTCGACCATGGTGTCGGTCCAGCGGGTGTCAGCGGTGCCCTGGAAGAACCAATTGCTGCCGTTGTCGGCCAGGATCAGGCCGTAGGTCTTCATGGTGGTGATGACGGTCTGGCATTCGGCGCTGCACTCCGAGGCCGCCAGGCTGAAGTCGGCCTCGAGGCGGAACCGGGCGCCCATCGGCGGGCAGTCGGGGTTGTCCTGTCCGGCTTCGTGCCGTGCCGGCCAGATGTAGGACTGCTGGGTGCACTCGGCGGTGAAGCGGATGGCGTGGTCCATGGTCCCCGACTCGACCTCGTCGTAGTTGACCAGCCCCGGGAGGATGGGGAGCCCGGCCGCATCTGCGGAGGTCCAGCCGGCCGGGCGCAGGGCGTCGGAGTTGAGGTTCCAGATTGCACCAGAACCGGCCTTCGACCTCCCGTTCGGGTGGTAGTGGGTGTCCCACGTCTCGTACAGAGTGCAGCTCGAGGGGTCGACCATGATGGCGTGCCGGTCGGAGCCGCCCTCGATGGGCGTGCTCGCCGACAGGGGATAGGGACCGGGATCGCTCTGGTCGGCGTACTTGAACTTGATGGGCACGAATGGCGTGCCCGACGGCACGATCTCCCACGGGATGCCGTAGGGCTTGTCCTTGTTCTTCGAGGGGCCGTAGTCAGGGTGGAGGTAGGTCGTCGACGCGTCCATCGACGCCAGCCAAGTGGCACTGTCGGCGTTGACCGGGAGCCCGGTGATGGGCGTGTTCCAGACGTTGTCGGGCGGGAAGGCGGGACAGTCGGTCCCCGGCAGGGTGGTGCCGGGGTCGGGTGGCGAGGCGGCGGAAGCAGCGGCGGAAGCAGTGCCGGCCGACACAGAGCCGGCCGATATCAAGAGGGGGAGCAGCAGCAGGGTGGCGAGCGGTCCCAGTACCCGACGGGAGCGGCGGAGGTGGCGGCCGCCTTGCCGGTCCGCCGCCGCGTCAGGCAACCACCGTCTCGTCGGCGGGAGCGGCCAGGCCCGCGTCCTCGGTCGGCGCTGCCGGGTCCGGAGCGAGGGCGCGGCTCGTGGCCAGGGCCACAGCCGCCAACTGCGAGCGCACACCGAGCTTGCGGAGGACCGAGCGGATGTGGGACCGCACGGTGGCGAGGGAGACGACAAGGTCGTCGGCGATTCCCTGCGGGGAGCGACCGGTGGTCAGATAGAAGAGCACCCGCCGTTCGGCACCGGTGAGCTTGAGCAGGCCCTCGGCTCCCCGCGGCACCTGCCCGGAGCCAGCCCGTTCGACGTCCGGGACGGCGCCCGGGGCATCGGCGGCGACGTGGGTGAGCAGAGCCTCGCGTATGGTGCCGGGGTCGAAGACGGCGGTCGCCCCGCGCTCGATGCAGCCGGCCATGGCGGCCAAGCTCGCCCCTGCGCTCACGGCCAGGACGCCGATCCCCTTGGCTCGATAGGCCTCGGTCAACCTCGCCGGGATCGACCAGGTGGATGCCGACCAGTTGCACTCCTCGTTGGCCGGCTCCGAACCGACGACCATGACGACGAGGTCCAGGGGCCGTCCGCCGATCTCGGCGATGAGGCCGTCGTCCGAGCTCAGGGCGATGGCGCCGGCCACGAACCCGATGCGCTCGGCCAGGTCGGCGGCGGCCACCGAGGCGAGTCCAGGCTTGCCCCCGGTCGCCGGGTCGGGATCGAGGACGAGGACCGTGCCGACCGCCTCGTCGGGCCGGGGAGCCCGGGCCCGATCGTCGTGGCGGGTGCCGCCTCCGGCCAACCCGCCTGCCGAGTAGCGAACGACGGCGCGTTGCCGGAGTCGGGGAGTCATTCCGCTGGTGTCGGCCGCAGTCCGGCCGTTCGTCGTCCGGCGACCGGCGTCGGGGAGAAGCAAGGCGGTGGGCCCGTCGAAGATCCGCTCTACGGTGACCACGGTGGTCGAGGGGATGGTGGCTGTGCGCCGCAGCGGGCCGGGGCCGTTCACGGACAGCGCCCCCCGGCGGTGGTCGGCGTCGGTGGCCGGGCGCCGCCCCCATCGGGCGCCGGGCACCGCGCAGTGGTCGAGGAAGCCCTGTCCGACGGCGCGGGCGAGGCGCTGTCCCAGGAGCCGGGGTGCGACCGCATCTGCCTTCGACCCGAATTCCACGGCGATGTGGGACACCGAGTAGGGGCAGATCCGGTCGTCGCCGCGCACGGCCTGGCGGACCCGGTCGAGAGCGGCGCTCAGGAATCCCGAGCCGACCGTTCCCTCGTCTGCCACCCCTGGCGCCGGAATGGCCAGCAGGTTCACATCGGCCACCGTTCTGGCCACCCCCGCCCGGTGCCGTATTCCCGTGCCCTGCCCGTCGATTCCCATCTTCCCTCGCGAACCCCCGGCCGTCCCCCGGAAGGCAAACCAAATCTGCCGGCGGGGCCTGTCCCACGATGTTACTCCTGGTCGATAGGCGAAAAAAAGGGTTTGATCCCGCTCCGGAGCCGAACCGACGGCCTCAGGGGCCGGAGGGCGGGGGCATCGTGCCTGGGCGGGAGCCGATCAGCGGCCCGGTCGCTTGCGCCCGTCCGTGAGCCAGAGGTGCAGGGCGCCGTCGATGACGAGGACCGTTCCCACTCCGAGGACCGCACCGCCGAGGGCGTCACTCGGGTAGTGCCAGCGCAGCCCGACGACGGCCACCATCATCGCCGTCGTGACTGCCGCACCCACCAGCGCGATGGGCAGACGCAACCAGCGGGGCACGGCCACCGCCCAGGCGGTGGCCACGGCGGCCAGATCGGCCACGTTGCCCGACGGATAGCTCAACACTCCTTGGTAATGGCGGCCCACGATGGGCTTGACCACGAACTCGACGCAAAAGGCAACAGCCGCCGGTCCCAGGACGCAGGCCGTTGCCCGGATGCGGTCCGAACGCAAGGCCACGACACCGGCGGCGACGGTGGCCAGGACGAGGACGGCTGCCGACCCGAGGTCGGTGATACGGACGAGCACCGTCGAGCCCGGCTGCCTGGGGAAGGCGGTGAACCCCCACCGGTCCAACGGGTTGGGTCCGGGGTGGGCCATGGCCACGGCCGCCCCGAGAAGCGAGCAGACGAGCAGGGCACCACCGGCAACCGATTCTGCGACCCCGACGGGGCGACGACCGGTCTCCGGAGCGGCCAGCCCGATGCTCAGTGTGCCTCCTCGAACCATCGCACGGTGGCCCGCAGGCCCGCTTCGAGCGGAACGGGTTCGATGTTGGGGAAGAGGGAGCGCAGTCGGTGCTGGTCCGCCTGCGAGTCGCGCACATCGCCGGGCCGTGGCTCGGCGTGGCAGCGCTCGAGGGGCCGACCGAGGATCCTTTCGAGGAGACCGATGAGCTCGAGCAGCGAGACGCGGGTGCCGAAGGCGAGGTTGACGGGGTCGGGATGGGTGACGCCACGGACCACCGCCTCGACGAGGACGGCGGTCACGCTGCCCACGTAGGTGAAGTCGCGGGTCTGGCCTCCGTCGCCGTGTACCGGCAACGGCTCTCCTCGCAGGGCAGCCGAGATGAACGTGGGCACCACTGCGGCATAGGCGTGGTCGGCAGCCTGCGCCGGTCCGAAGACGTTGAAGAAGCGGAAGGCGAGCACGGGAAGGCCGAACGATCGGCCGTAGGCGAGGGCGGCCGCCTCGGCGGCGAGCTTGCTGGCGGCGTAAGGGCTCGCCGGCATGGCCACCATGTCCTCGCGCTTGGGCAGGGCGGGGTTGGCCCCGTACACGGAGGAGGACGAGGCCACGACCAACTGCGGGCCGCCCTGTCGTCGCGCCGCCTCGAGCACCTCCATCGTGCCGGTGGCGTTGGTCAGGTGGCTCGCCATGGGGTCGGCCAGTGAGCGGGGGACCGAGGGCCGCGCCGCCAGGTGCACTACCGCATCGGAATCGCCCAGGACCTCGTCGAGGAGTTGCGCGTCGAGGACCGATCCTTCGACCAGGTGGACGCGGCCCGTGCCGTCGACGCCATCGAGATTGGATCGCGATCCCGTCGAGAGGTCGTCGAGGGCGGTGACGTCGGTGACCGACGCCAAGCCGGCGAGGGCGCGACAGAGGTTGGAGCCGATGAAGCCGGCGCCGCCGGTGACGATGACCTTCACGGCCGGTTCGTCGGGGGAGGGGAAGGCCGCCGCCTGGCCGTCGGCGGCTCGGCCCGTCGCACGCGGTGGAGACTACAGGCGCTCGACGGCGGGGCCATCCAGGCGGTTGCGGGTGTCCAGCACATAGCGGGCGTGCTTCTGCACCACCTCGTAGTCGAAGGCGTCGTGGTCGGTGACGAGGACGACGCCGTCGGCTGCGCCGATCTCCTCGGCAGTGAGGTCCACCATCGGGTACTGGCAGGTGTTGTCGGCGACGTGGGGGTCGACCACCCGGACCTCGGCGCCCAGCGAGGACAGCAACTGGGCAATGGTCATCCCCGGCGCCTCGCGAGCGTCACCGGTGTTGCGCTTGTAAGCGAGGCCGAGGATCAGGACCCGGGAGCCGGCGACCGCTCGACCCATGCGGTTGAAGGCCATCATGAGCCGCCGGACCACGTAGTCGGGCATGTGCTCGTTGACGTCGTTGGCCAGCTCCACAAAGCGGAACGGCTGCCCGAGGGAGCGGCGCACCTTCCAGGACAGGTAGCTCGGGTCGATGGGCAGGCAGTGGCCGCCGACACCCGGCCCCGGGGTGAAGCGGAGGAAGCCAAATGGCTTGGTCGACGCGGCGTCGATGGCCTCCCACACGTCGATCCCGAGCTGGGCGGCGAACATGGCTAGCTCGTTCACCAGGGCCACGTTGACGTGGCGGAAGGTGTTCTCGAGCAGTTTGGTGAGCTCGGCCTCCCGAGTGCCGGAGACAGCCACGGTGCGGTCGACGATGCGCCCGTAGAAGGCGGCGACCGCCTCGAGGGAGTCAGCGTCGACGCCCGACACCACCTTGGGCGTGTTCTCGAGCGTCCAGGTGGCATTGCCGGGATCGATGCGTTCGGGGCTGTAGCCGAGATGAAAGTCGCTCCCGGCGACCAGACCCGAGCCCTCTTCCAGGATCGGGCTCACCAGCTCCTCGGTGGTGCCCGGATAGCTGGTCGACTCGAGGATCACGGTGCAGCCTGGACGCACGTGGTGCGAGAGCGTGGTTGCCGCATCCTCGACGTGGGAGAGGTTGGGGACTCCATCGGTGAGAGGTGTGGGGACGTCGATGACGGCCACGTCGAACCCGGCAAGCAGGTCGGCATCGCTCGTGGCCCGGTAGTGTCCGCTCTCCAAAGCGGCGGCCAGGCGCTCGTCGGTGACGTCCCCGACGTAGGAGCTGCCCGCGGACAGCTGCTTGACCCGGCCGGCGTCGACGTCGAAGCCCACCACGTCGTAGCCGACCTCTGCGGCCCGCAGGGCGAGCGGCAGCCCGACGTACCCCTGACCGATGACGGCCAGTCGCTCCGACCGACCGTCCGGGGTGCTCATGCCGGGATCTGTTCGGAGCTCGACGCCTCGTCGTCGTCGATCTCGCCGTGCCGGTAGTCGGCACCGCCATCGGCCCGACTGGCCGCCGGAATCGGTCGATCGGCAAGCAGCAGGTCGAACTCGTCCTCGGTGAGCCCGCTCGGGCGTTCGTCTGGCGTCGCGCTGCCGACGGTGAAGAGGAGGGCCCGGCAAGCCTCGACGTCGCGTCGGAGCGTGGCCTGCTCGAGCCGGCGCAGGCCGTCGCCGAAGGCATCGTTCGGGGCGGTGATGGGGATCAGCTGGTTGATGTAGGGGTGCTGGGTGGTGATGACCTCTTCGTCCGGGGCTCGCAACTCCTCATGGAGCTTTTCGCCGGGCCGGATGCCGATGACATGGATGGGGATGTCGACGCCGACTTGGTAGCCGGACAGCCGGATCATCCGCTCGGCCAGGTCGAGGATGTGCACCGGCCGGCCCATCTCCAGCATGAACACCTCACCGCCGCCGTCCGAGAGAACCGACGATTCGAGCACGAGCTGCACGGCCTCGTACACGCTCATGAAGAATCGGGTCATCCGGGAGTCGGTCACGGTCACCGGTCCCCCGGCGGCGATCTGGCGGGTGAAGGTGGGAATCACGCTGCCCCGGCTACCGAGCACGTTGCCGAACCGGACCGTGCAGTAGGACGCGCCGGCCGGTGCCCGCGACAGGACGATCTGCTCGGCCAGCCGTTTGGACGCCCCCATGACGCTCGATGGTTGGACGGCCTTGTCGGTGGAGATCTGCACGAAGCGCTGGGTGCCGGCGTCGATAGCCGCCTCGACGACGTGGAGGGTACCGAAGACGTTGGTCACCGCTGCCTCGATGGGATGATTCTCGAGGACCGGCACGTGCTTGTGGGCGGCTGCGTGGAAGACCACCTCGGGCTGGCACCGCTCGAAGGCGTCGAAGACGGCATGCCGGTTCGTTACATCGACCAGGACCTGCTCGCACGGATACGGCACGGTGGCGGCGGTGTCGTGAAGGTGGGTCTCGTCGTGGTCGAGCAGGACCAGGCAGGCCGGGCCGAGCTCGGCTACCTGCCGGCAGATCTCGGAGCCGATGGAACCTCCGGCCCCGGTAACGAGCACCCGCCTCCCTTCGAGAGTGCGGCGCACGGTGTCGAGTTCGATCGGCACCGGCGTGCGGCCCAGCAGGTCCTCGATGCGGGGCTCGCGGGCCTGGCGGACCGAGGCGGCAGCGCCGTTCACCAGGTTCTTTACCCCAGGCAGGACCTTCATGGTCAGGCCGGCCTTTTCGCACGCCTGCAACACCTGCTCGACCAGTTCGGACGGCGGGTTGGGGATGGCCAGCAGGACCTGCTGGAGGGTGTAGCGGCTGGCCGCTTGCGGGATGTCGGCGATCGAGCCGACGACGGGCACGCCCATCATGGAGAGCCCGTGGGCCCGAGCGTCGTCGTCGAAGACGGCGACCGGGACGAGACCGGTCCCGGGGCTGCGCAGCATCTCGCGAATGGCAGCTGCGCCTGCATCTCGGCTTCCGACCACGGCCACGCGGAGCCCGACCCGGCGTGATCCGCGTTGCCAGGCGAACAGCCGCGAGTGGAACCGCAGGACGCCCATGCCCATGGTGGCGAACATGCATCCGACGACGACCACGGTGATGGGGACCAACTCGACACCGAGTGCTCGGCCGACCGGATAGGCGATCACGAGGATGCAGACCACCACGGCGGCGGCCAGCACTAGCTGCCGTGCCTCCTCTGCCCCGGCGTGGCGCCACATCCGTCCGTAGAGCCCGAAGACGTGATTGGCCAGGAGGGTGAGGAAGAGAGTGAGGACTATGAAGGTCAGGAAGTGCTGCCAGTAGTGGGAGGGCGGCTTGTCCCGGAAGTAGGCGACCTCGGCGAGCCCGTAGCCGGCCGCCACGCAGATGGCGTCGAGGAGGGTGAAGACCATGCGCGACCGCACGCGGCTGGCCCGAACGGCGACGTTGGGCCGCTCCTCCGCCTGCGGCTCTCGCTCGCTGAACTCCACGCGCTCGCCCCCTTCGGGCCGACGCTCTCCGCCCGAGCGCAACTTCTTGTCAGTCTCGCCGAGAAACGGCGCCGATCTCTGCGCCTCCGATCCACCGTTCCATGGCTTCCCCCTTAGCCCCTGGACCGCCGACCTGGGCCCTCCATTCTTCCACCTGAGCGTTGGGATGCGCCATGGGCCATCCGTCGGATGCATGCCTCTTCCGAAACGAATGACGACGTGAGACTACCCAAGGGGCGAGGAACGCGACCATCCTCAATTTTGATGATTGGTGCAAGCCTCGATCGCAGCTGACTCGCTTGGGCGTTCGGCCGTGGAGATGGCCCACCGGCAACATGGCAGCGATGCAGGCCCTTGCCACCTGTGCCCGCCCTCATCGACCGTGCACCCACAGGTGTGTTCACGCCTGGTTCACCGCCTTCGATCCGGGCATGTCACGGTGTAGAATCGTTGGCTCACGCGGGCGGGGGACAGGCGGGGAGCAGGAGACGGATGGAACCGATCAACTACGCGGGTGCTCTGTTACGGGGCTGGCGACTGTTGCTCGTGTTGGCGTTGGCCGGCGCCGTCATCGGCGTGGTGCTGCCCATCAAAGCTGTCAAGCAGCCCAAGCCGGTCCTCCACTACAGGGCCACTGCCCTCGTCGGCGCGGCCCCGAAGGGCGGCGGCAACCTCGTCGGTGGTGGCGTGACCAGCTCTCAGATCGTCTTCTACGCCGGCAGCGACAGCGTGGAGCAGCAAGCCGCCAAGGCGTCCGGCGAGAACATCCCGAACGGTGAGATCGGGTCGTACATGACCGCCCAGATCGGCAAGCCGGCCACCGGCGGAGCAGCCACCTCCACCAAGGCCGCCGGCAAGGGGGCAAGGAACCTCTCCGACCTCGTGACCCTCACCGGCTACGGCAAGACCCCGCAGAACGCCGTCCGCCTGGTCAACGCCTACGCCCTCGTCCTCCAGCAGCGCATCAACGCTCAAGCGCAGGCCCACGAACAAGGGGTGGTGAGCGCCAAGGGCTCCGGCAAGGGCTCGTCCGCGGCCTCGTCCACACCCACGACCATCCCGACGG
The DNA here is from genome assembly GCA_963756195.1 of uncultured Acidimicrobiaceae bacterium. Lineage (GTDB taxonomy): Bacteria > Actinomycetota > Acidimicrobiia > Acidimicrobiales > RAAP-2 > CAVSNH01. The sequence continues at coordinate 32,682 of CAVWMT010000011.1, read as the reverse complement.
TCAACACCGGTTTCCTGATCCTGTCCCAGGCTAGTAGCGCCAAACGCTCACCGGGCGTGAAGGCCAGCCGCCTCAACAGTCACAAGGTGCGAGCCGCGCTGGGGCTCCTGCTCGGGATCCTGCTCGGCGCGGTGATCGTGATCGCTCGTGAGCTCCTCGACAAGCGAATCCGGACAGCTGGCCGCGCCACTGGCAGCTTCGGCTACCCGGTCATCGTCGAGATTCCGGCCAAGCCGCCGGTGAGCGCCGACGAACAGGCCCCTCCGGTGGACGTGGCCGGTCAACCTGGCTCGGCCGAGGCCGAGGCCTACCGCATGTTGCGCATGTCGGTGCTCTTCGAGTCGCTGGCCACCGCCGCTGTCCGCCGACCCGCTGGCCGCGGTCTTCGGCAACGGTCACGGCGCCTTCGGGCCCACGGTTCCCGTCGTGCCCGCATTGGCCGGGGGGGAGTCGAACGAGCGCCATATCGTGCTCGTCGTCTCGCCCGATCACGAGCCGACCCGGCCCGTGGTGGCCGTCAACCTGGCCGCGGTCTACGCCGAGGCCGACCAGCGCGTCGTCGTGGCCAGCACCACCGATCTGGGCATCGGTCGACCGGTGATCACCTCGCCCGGCGGCGCCTTCACGGGCGAGATCCGGCCGGTGGACGTCGAAGCCCGGCTGGAGCGCACTCGCGTCGACAACGTCTTCCGGTTGCCGCTCACTTTGTTTCTGCAGAACAGTAGTCAGCTGGTAACGAGGGGCCGGGAGCTGCTGGAGGCGGCCCGCTCTGTCTCGGACGTGATCATCATCGAGACCCCGTCCCTCCTTACGGTGCACCACGCCGAAGCCTTGTCCCACGCCGTGGACGTCGTCTTGGTAGTTGGGGAGTGCGGGCGGACTCGAATGGCCGAGGCCCGGAAGGCCTCGGCGCTGTTGCGCAGGATCGGCGCCCCGGTGCTCGGTGTGGCACTCACCAACGTCCGTCCGGCCGGGCGAGCCAAGGACCGCGCTAGGACGGCACGCCCGCCGACGCCGACCGCGGTACCCGAGGCGATCATCCTCTCGCCGAACGGCACCGAGGGCGTCGCCCCGCCGGCTCGGACGAGCCGCCGCCGTAGTCGCCGCCGTCGCAACGTCGTTTCGGACGAGCCGACGGCCCCTACGCAAGTCTGAGCGGCACTGCCGCGCCCTCGGCCATGATCACCGCAGCCGCGATTCCATCCAATCCGATAGTCGCCGTGCTGGTGGCCATTGTGCTCTTCGCCTTGGGACGGCGGGTCATCAACCGGGTGGTACGAACCGAGCAGAACCCCTGGCTCTCGAAGATCCTCACCTGGAGCCTGGTGCTACACCTGCTCGCCGCCCCGGCCCAGATCCTCGTGGTCCGCGACGTTTACCACAGCGTCTCCGACTGGACTCGCTACACCCACCAGGGAGCGCAGGTGGCAGCCAACTTCCGTCACTTCGACTTCACGACGGCCGGGACCGGGGTCGGCAAGATCGTGAACGACGGGTCGGTCAGCATCGCCACCGGCATCGTGATGACCATCGTCGGTGCCAACGACCTGGCTACCTTCCTGGTTTTCGCCTGGTTGTCCTTCATCGGCGGAATTCTGTACTACCGCGCCTTCAAACTGACTTTCGGCGGCGCCGGCCAACGCCGGTACGCCTATTTCGTCCTCTTGCTCCCGTCGATCCTCTTCTGGACCGGCGACGCCAGCAAGGAGGCGATCATGTACTTCAGTCTGAGCTTCGTCGCCTACGGGGCGGCGAAGGTCCTGCGCAGTCGACGAGGTGGCTTCCTGCTCATGGTGCCGGGTGTGCTCATCGGCGTAGAGATCCGGCCCAACGAGCTCGTGCTCCTGTTGGGCGGCTTCGCCGTCGCCATGACCATCCGTGTGGTGATGGGTAGCGGCGCCGGCCCTCTGCGGCGCTCCGTCGGTTTTTCCTTCGCCCTGCTCATGCTGCTCTTCTCCTACGCTTTGACGCAGCACTACCTTGTCCACAGTGGCGGATCGATCACCAGTCAGCTGCAGGCGACCAATGCGAACAACAGCATCAACACCACCGGTGTGTCGAGCGGCGGTGTGCCGTACTCGACGAGCCCGATCGCCTACCCGAGGGACGTCTACGAGGTCCTCTTCAACCCGCTGCCGATCAACGCCCACGGCTCGTCGCAACTGATCGCGGCCGCAGAGAACTCCGTGCTCTTGGCGCTCATCCTCGCGTCGCTGCGGCAGCTACGCGTCGTCGTCCGGGCAAGCTTCGCCCGCCCGTACGTCCTGCTCTGTCTCGTCTACAGCATCGGTTTCATGTACGCCTTTGCTGCCCTCGGCAACCTCGGGCTGATCGAGCGGGAGCGAACCATGATGCTGCCCTTCTTCCTCGTCCTCTTCTGCATCCCCCGCGGGCCCAAGCGCGCCCCACCCCGCTACGAGTGGGAATTGCGACTTGGCGACCGCCGCCGCCTCCAACCGCTCTTCCAACGGACCGATGGCTTCCTGCCGGTCCCGAGGCGGCCGGCGCCGGTCCCGACAGCGCCCGGTGTGGTGGGCACCGGTCCCGGCTCCCCTTGACGCCGTTCCTCACCGCCGGCGGAGCTCCGATCAGCGAGCGGGTCCCGATCGACCGACGGCCGGCCCAGCGCCCATGGCGCCTGCTCCAGCCCGGTCGAGGAGCGGTTGGAGCAACCCCAGCCACACCTCGCTGACCGCGTCGATGGTGAACAGCTGCTGGCACCGGGCCCGCGCCGCCGCGCCCATCGCCACGCGCAGCTCGGGGTCCTCGATCAGGCGAGCCGCCGCCGCCGCCAGGGCCCGCCGGTTGTCCACGTCCACGATGAGCCCGGTCTCACCGTCGACCAGCACCGAGGCGACCCCAGGCACGGCCGTGGCCACGACGGGCAGCCCCGACAGGCCCGCCTCGATCAGGACACCTGGCATACCCTCGCCGGCGGGCGCGCTCGGGAAGACGAACACGTCGGCCAACCGCAGCCGATCGGCGATGTCCGGCTGGGGTCCGAGCACCTCGACGCCGGCCGCCCGGGCCGGCTCCTCGAGGGCGGGACGCCGGGGCCCGTCGCCGATGAGGACCGCTCGGCAGTCGTGCCCGTCGGAGCGCAGGTCGGCGACCAGCTGGACGAACCGGTCGGGCCGCTTGCCGTCGGTCAGGGCGCCGACGAAGGCCAGCGTCGGGGGACCGGCGGATCGGTGGGCCGGGGGATGGAAGACGGCGGGGTCGCGCCCGTTGGGCGCGACAACGACCCGTCCGGGAGGGAGCCTGAAGCGCTCGATGCACTCATCGGCTACCTCACTGCCCTCGGCCGCCACCACGTCGGCGCGGGAGGCCAGGCGTCGCCAGAGGGCGATCTGGGCGGCGCGCCGGGAGCCGGAGTAGGTGCCGATGGCGTAGTAGGCGAGCAGGCGCCGGTTCCCGGCCATGGCGGGCACCAGGTACTTGAGCGGCTCGCTGCCGTGAGCCACGACCACCGAGGGATCCAGAATACGGATCCGGCGCCGTAGCGCCAGGACGAGGCGGGGGTCGAAGCCGACCGCCGGCGCGTCGCCACCGGGGTGGTCGAGGGCGACGTCGGCGCGTACCTCGTCGGAACCGGCGAAGAGGCTGAGCACCCGGTGGACGCGGATACCGGGGCGGTCGAGCCGGTCGGCGAGTGCACGGGCCTCTCGTTGGGCTCCTCTGGCCTGTCGGGTGGGGATGACGTGCAGCACCAACGGCGGGTCACTGGATTGCCAGGATGGTGGCGTCTCGCTGGAGCGCCCGGTCATGCGCGGCCTCCTCGACCGGTGCCGGCCTTCCCGGCGGCGTGACCCTACCCGCAGCCTCTGTCGGGCGAGGCAACATGAACAGGTCGTCTCACGGGGCGACCCGACCCCTCGGCTACCATCGGCGACCGCCGGCAGCGGACCCAAGGAGGTTGCCGGGGCCGGGTGCATCGGCGGATGGACGGGTTCCGGCCGGCGGCTGGCACGCTCCGAGGGATGCCATGCGAACCCTGGTCATTGCCGGCGACTACCCCTGGCCTGAGAACATCGGCCCCCGTATCCGCCTGTCCATGGTCCTGCGCGCCCTGCGGCGGTGCGGCCCGGTCGAGCTGCTCTCGCTGATCTCGCAATTCCGCACCGACGTGGACCCGCCGGACCCCACGCTCGGGTTGGACCGGGTTAGCCGGGTGGGCTTCGACAACCGGTCGCCGCGGGGCCTTGACCTGGTATCGAGCGCGGCGCGGCCGTGGCTCCCCATGAGCGTGCCCATCGGCGGGCGGCCCACCGCCGAGCGCGCCCTTGTACGGGCCGCCGCCGGGGCCTACGACCTCGTCTGGGTGTTCGGGGCGCGACCCTGGGTGCTCTGTGGCGAGCCCCGTCTGGCCCCGACCCTCCTCGACCTCGATGACCTCGAGGACGAGAAGATCGTCGCCCGGCTGTCCCTGGCTTCGGCCGGCGCTCCGGCCGGCGTCGAACGGTGGCGCCGGGCGGCATCGGGGCTCGTCGGCCGCGAGGAAATCCGTCGTTGGCGGCGTCTGCACCGTCGGGCCGACCGGCGCGTCGACGCCGTCGCCGTCTGCAGCCCGCTCGATGCCGAGCGGGCCCGGGCCCGGGGCGTCAGCCGGGTCACGGTGGTGCCCAACGGCTACCCCCCGGTGGCCGAGCCGCTCGGACGCGTGTCCGTCGGGGAGCCACCCACGGTGCTCTTCCAAGGCCTGCTCAAGTACCCGGCCAACATCGAGGCGGCGCGGTGGCTGGTCGAAGCGGTGCTCCCGGTCTTGCGGGCCACCGTGCCCGGCGTGCGTCTTCGGCTGGTCGGTGATGGTGGCCCCGCCGTGGTCGCCCTGCACGACCCGCCGCTCGTCACCGTGGTCGGGAAGGTCCCATCCATGGCCCCCGAGCTGGCCGCCGCCGACCTCGTGGTCGTGCCCGTGCGTTTCGGGAGCGGTACCCGCATCAAGATAATCGAGGCCTTCGCCCACCGGATCCCGGTGGCTTCGACCACAGTCGGCGCCGAGGGCCTCGAGGTCACCGACGGCGTCCACCTCCTCACCGGGGACACGGCTGATCAGCTGGCGGAGGCGTGCGCCCGGCTGCTGACCGACGAGGAGCTTCGTGCCGCGCTGTGCGGTCGCGCCCATGAGCTCTATGCGTCGCGCTACCGCAGCGACGTGCTCGAGGCGGACATCGCCCGTTTGGCCACCCGGGTGGCGGGGGAGACGAGCAGGAGACCCGGTTCCGAGGATTGAAAGGCCCAGTGCCGTTGGGCGCGTGCTGTCGACCGGGCCCCGACGGCGCCGGTCTCAGGCTCGGGCCGCGGTCAGGCCGGTGTAGAGCTCCTCGATCTCGCCGGTGGACCTGGTCACGTCGAAGGCGGCGCGCCGGTCGAGGGCCCGTCGACCGAGCTCGTCACGCCGCCACGGGTCGGCGGCCAGGCCCTCCAGGGCGTCGGCCAGGGCGACCGGATCGCCGGGGGGTACCAGCACGCCGTTGGACCCGTCCTCGATCATCTGCGGGACGCCTCCGACGGCAGTGGCCACGATCGGCGTGCCCACGCTGGTGGCTTCCATGAGGACGACGGGCAGACCCTCCTGATGAGAGGGCAGCACGAAGATGTCGGCGGCGGCAACGAGTTCGAGGGCGTCGGTGCGGTGACCGAGGAACCGGAACCGCTCCCCGAGACCCAGCGCGTCGTGTCGGGCGTTGAGCTCTTCGGCCAGGGCACCCTCACCGGCCGCCGCGAACATCATGGGGAGCTTACGACGGGCAGCCAGCTGTGCCGCGTCGAGGAGCACGTCGTAGCCCTTCTCGGACCGCAGTCCGGCGACAGTGACGACCAACAGGACTCCGTCCGGTACGCCGAGCTCGCCGCGGATCCGGTCCCGGCACTGGCGGCGCCGGGCCACCGCCCGGGCGGGCAGCGACTGGTCGATGCCGTGAACGACCACCCGGGCCCGGTGCCGCAGCCCCGCGGGCAGTGCGTCATAGGCCGCCTGCGACACTGCCACCAGCGCCGCGTCGGCTCCGATGGTGAGGCGGTTGAGCGCCTTGACCGGTGGCGAGACCTTGTTCCAAAGGCTGTGCTCGGTGTAGACGGTCACCGGGCGCCTCCGGGCGGACAGGCTGAGGACGGCCGGTCGGCCCAGGGCGGCGGTGTAGGGCAGATGGAAATGCACGATGTCGAACTCTCCGCCGGCGACGAGCCGCCGGAAGCGAGGCACCCACCGCAAGTCCACGTTGGACCTCGCCCCGAGGTCGTGCACCGGTATGCCATGAGCGGCGATGGCCGGGGCCAAGGTGTCGGCCGACGACATGACGAACGCCACCTCGTACTCGAACGCAACCGTGTTCCTAGCGGCCAGGGTGTCGACCAGCAACCGCTCGGCCCCGCCGTGACCGAGGCCCTTGATGGCCAAGAGCACCCGTATGCGCTGTGCCTGCGCGCCGGTACCGGGCCCAGCGGGCTCCCGTCCGGCCACGGCGCGATGTTAGCGATGGCGTGCGGCCCTCCGGCTGTCCTGGGGATCTCGTGCACCGATGACGACGCGATATCATGGGGCCGAGCCGTTATCGGACCGGGGCCGGGCAGGGCGAGGGGGTAACGCCATCCCATGACAACCGTGAGTGCACCAACCGACGCCGCGCCGCTCGGTGGTCTGGTGCTGCACGATCCCTCGACCATCCCGGAAGAGCCGCCGCCGGACCTCATCTACCGGCACCGAGTCCGCATGCGCGATTCGCTGCTGAGCCTGTGGCGACACCGGGAGATCATCTACACGCTGGCCGAACGGGACTTCCGGGCCCAGTACAAGCAGGCGACCCTCGGGGTCATGTGGGCAGTGCTGAGCCCGGTGGCCACTCTGGTGATCTTCGTCATCATCTTCTCGCGGGTGAAGTCGTTCGGCAGTGAGGGCCTGCCCTACCCGCTGTATGCCTTCGTGGGCATCCTCTGCTGGACCTTCTTCGCCGGGTCGCTGGGCTCCGGCGGTCAGTCGCTGCTCAGCAACAAGGCCCTGCTGGCCAAGACGCAGTTCCCACGCGAGTGCTTCCCCCTCGAGACCATGTGCGTGAACGCGCTCAGCACGTTGATCTCGTGGATCCCGCTCACCATCCTGTTCATCGTCTTCGGCCGGGCGCCCCGGCCCGCCGGTGTCTTCGTTCCCCTCCTCATGCTCATCGAGGTGGTCTTCGCGGCCGGCATCACCATGGCCGTCGCCGGCCTCATCATCCAGATGCGCGACCTCGTCCAGGTCCTGCCCATCATCACGTCGTTGGGGCTCTTCGCCACCCCCGTCATCTGGCCGTTCTCGAGGATCCCCAGCAGCTTCCACCTCACCGGCGGTCATCTCGTGCACAAGATGGTGGAGGTGACGTCCAAAAGGGGTGGCCCACGCCGTGGTCCACAGCCATTGGGTGGGGGGGATCACCATCAACCTGCAGATGGTCTACGGGTTCTTCAACCCGCTGGGGCCGGTCATCGACCAGGCCCGGTGGACCCTGCTGCTCGGACATGCGCCGCAATGGAACCTGGTCGGGGTCGCCATCGTCAGCGCTTTCCTGTACCTGTTCTTCGGCTACCGCATCTTCAAGCGATTGGAGGTGAACTTTGCCGACATTGCCTGATGGCTCCATCGAGGTCGAGCACGTCTGGAAGAAATTCCGGGCGGACAAGACGGTGCCGAAGTTCTACGACCAGGTGAAGCGCCTGGGGAAGTCCATCGGCAACACGGGGAGGCACGACTACCGCTGGGTGCTGAAGGACGTGAACCTCGAGGTTCAGCCTGGCCAGACAATGGCGCTCATCGGCATCAACGGGTCCGGCAAGACCACCCTGCTCAAGGTCATCAGCCAGGTCACCTACCAGAGCGCAGGGCGCTGCACGGTCGCCGGACGCATCGGCGCCCTGCTCAGTGTGACCAGTGGCATCCATCCCGAGCTCAACGGCAAGGAGAACATCTTCCTCTACGGCGCCGTGCTGGGCATGGGCCGGCAGCGCATCCGTCAGCGGTTCGATGAGATCGTCGAGTTCGCCGGCCTGTCCGAGGCCGTCCACCGGCAGGTCAAGTTCTATTCGATGGGCATGCAGATGCGGCTCGGGTTCTCCATCGCCGCCTTCCTCGAGCCGGACATCCTGCTCATCGACGAAGTGCTGGCGGTGGGAGACGCCAACTTCCAGCAGAAGTGCCTGGGGCGCATCGGTGAGATCACCCGCTCGGGGACCACCCTCGTCTACGTCTCCCACGACCTCGCCTCAGTGGAGGCGACATGCGAGAGCGCCATCTGGTTGGCCCACGCCGCAGTGCGTGCCTCGGGGCCGACCAGAGAGGTGGTGGGCGCCTACCGCCAGGCCGTCGAGCAGAACGCCGTCCTCACCACCTCGGACGAGGGCATCGTGCAGGTGCTCAAGTGCGAGATCAACGCCACGGACGGCGGACAGCTCCGATCCGAGGCGGATCTCGAGATCGCCCTCACCCTCAACTCGCCGGAGCCCTTGGACGCCAATCTCTTCATCGGGGTGTCGCAGGGCAGCGCCTTCCCCATGTTCGTGGTCAAGCACAGCGGCGCATTCCCGGCCGGTGACTTCGAGGTCCGCTGCGTGCTGCGCCACGTCCCGCTGGCCCATGGCCGTTACTCGCTGTGGCCGGCCATGTCCGGGCATGCCGGTGGCAAGGGGCGGCCGTACCTTCCGTGGCGCCCGGTGATGTCTTTCGACGTCATGGGACCGGACCCGGCAGCCGTCCCCGAAGGGGTCATGGTGCTCTCGCCGGTGTTCGTGGGCGCCGACTTCCAGGTCAACTGAGCCCGGTCCAGCCGCCGGCCGCCGCCGGCATCGACTCTGCGAACGCCTCCCGCCGGCCGACACCGGCGACCTGAGCCCCGGGGTCGGCGACCACACCCGCCGCCTCGATGGCGCCGAGGGCGATTTCGTAAGGCTTCTTGACGAGCCGGCCCATCGGAGAAATGAAGGTGCCGGGGCCGGTCAGGGGTGGCCAACCGATCATCCGCCATCGAATGGGAAGTCAGGGAAAGAAGACTCCCTCGCGCAGTGATCCGGACAGGCGCCCCAATCGCATGCCCGCGGCCCGAGCCCAGTCGAGGCGGTGGCTGCCCGGCCGGACCAGGCTCGGGGAGGAGGCGGCGAGCCACACCCACGACTTGGCCGCTCCCCGCAGGTTGCGCCGCGCGCCTGTTCCCCGGTACCGGCGGTAGAGCGCCGGCCCGCTCCGCCCGTAGGCGACCCGCTTGCCGGAACACCTGCATGAACTCGGGACGCTCTCGCTTGGCCACCCGAGCGTCGAAGTCGATCACGAAGCGGTAGCCCGCCAACTGCAGCCGCCAGCACAGGTCGACGTCCTCGCCGACCAACAGCTCTTCGGCGAAGCCGCCCACCGCCTCGAAGGCTTGCCGACGGACGGCCAGGTTGGCGCCCAGGCCAGCGGGGAGGAAGCCGAGCTGCCGCATGGAGGCGGGTTGGTCGGGAGAGATCCGGAGCCCGTTGAGAGACCAGAAGTCGAAGACGCCGGCCACCATGTCGACCTCGTCGAGCGCCTTGGCAAAGCTGGCCAGCCAACCGGGCTGGACCACGTCGTCGGCGTCGCAGAACACCAGCAGCTCGCCCGTCGCGGCGCGCACCCCGGCGTTGCGGGCCGCCGGCGCCCCTTTGACAGTCGACGCCTCGATCACTCGGAAGTTCTCGTGATCGTCGGACCAATCCCGGGCGAAGGCGGCGCTGCGATCGGTCGAGCCGTTGTCGGCGATGACCACTTCCCACGGCTCCGGGCACTGCTGGGCAGCCAGGGCGGCGAGCTGATCCTCGAGCCAGGGCATGCCGTTGTGCACAGGGACGACAACAGTGATCACCGGTCCGCCACCCCCTTACCAGCCAGCCGGGTGGGCCCCCCGACATCGGGGCTGCCTCGACGGGGCAACCGGCCGTTAGCCTAGCCCTGTGGGGGATGACCGCTAGCCCTGTGGGGGATGACCGCCACGGGAGACGACGTGTCGGCACCGGATGATACGAAAGTGTTGACTGATGAAGTGACGGCTGTCGTCCTCACGCACATGCGGCCGAGGCTCGCCGGTGACGTTGTACGGGGACTGCTCGGGCGCGAGCGCCTTGCTCCCGATCGCGTCGTCGTGGTGGTCAATGGCCCCGGTGGCCTCGACGACCCGGCACTGGCCGACCGGGTGCGCATGGTCCGCTTGCCACGCAACACCGGTCCGGCCGGCGGGTTCCGGGCGGGGCTCGTCGAGGCGTTCGCCGATCCCACCACCCGCTGGGCGTACCTCTGTGAGGACGACGTGGGGCTCTTCGACCTGCCATCTCCTCGCCTGTCCGATCTGATCGAACGGGCCGCCTCCATCCCGCCGTCACCGGCGCCGGTCGGAGCCGTCGTCGCCTACGGTCGCGCCTTCGTCGGTCGAGGCGGGCACACCGTCAATGTCGTCCCGGCGACGAAGCTCGCCGCGGCGTCCGGTTCGCCAGCGTCGAGCTCGACCTCTCTCCGGTCGACGTGGCGTGCTGGGGCGCGACCTTGGTCTCCCGAGCCGTCGTCGACGCCGGCGTGCTGCCCGACCCCGCCTGGTTCTTCGGCCTCGAGGACTTCGACTTCTTCTGCCGGGTGCGAGAAGCGGGCTTCTCGGTGCTGATGGACGAGGTGGCGGCCCGTCGGGTGGCCGAGCAGCAGACGAACGCCGGCCGCGACTCCGCCATCCGGGACCGGCGGCCGAGCGACGCCGCCGAGGCGTGGCGGTCCTACTACCACGCCCGCAATTCGTTCGCCCTCGCCCGCCGACACGGTCGACCGAGCTGGATGGCCTGGCAGTTCGCCTACGCCGCGCGCCATCTGCAGAAGGCGCGCTCCGGGGCTGAGCGAGCGGCCATCGTCCACGGCGCTGTGGGACGGTGTCCTCGGCCGGATGGGGGAGAACGACCGCTACCGGCGTGAGCTCGGCGAGCTGGACCCGGAGGAGCGGTCGACGCCGGCCAGGTAGGCGAAGTTCGGCCACAGGCTGAGATCGAGATCGGGCACCAGAGCGCCGAGGGCGACGACGCCCGGCTCGTAGAGGCCGACCAGAAAGTCGACGACATCTCGGCCCAGCTCGTCGCCGGCTCGTCCGGCCGGCGGCTGGCCACCCGGACCCGGACCCGGACCTGGGTCGGCGGCCGCGGCCAGCCCGATGTGGGCGAAGGTCCGCGCCAGCTCGGTGCCCGGATCGACCATGCACCGCTCGTACTGGAGCACGAGCAACTGGCGGGCGTCGAAGTGCTCGAGCCAGGCATCGAGGGCACCCCGGTAGTGGCCACGTGCGGCGGCGTCGGCCATGGCGTCGCCGTCGACGGCATCCCCATGCGGGCGCGGTGGGTGAGCCCAGACCGGAAGCGCTCGACCGGGTCCCGCACCAGCACGAGCAGGCGGGTGTCGGGGGCGGCCCGGGCCATCAGCCGTGGCACCCACGGAAAGGTGAGGTAGTCGGGGGTCCACTCGCCTGCCTTGCGCGCCGGTGGCCGCGGGAACCAGCCAGAGTAGGCGGCCACGTCGGCCGGCCCCATGGGGCGGGCACCGAAGCGGTCGAAGAAGTGTCGCTCCTTGTGCACACCGGGCGGGGTGTGGACGTCCGGGTGGGCGACAATGCGCTCGTACCACCACGTGGTCCCGGCCTTCTGCACGCCGATGCCGACGAAGTCAGGCGGTCCGACGCTTTGTCCGGCGGGAAGCGGGGGCGGGGTGAAGTCGAAGGCGGGCTCCCACGGCGCGTAGCGCCGAGCCCGTGCAGGGCCTGCCGGCGCAGAGCCGGCGGCAGTTGGACGAAGCCCTGGCGCAGGTGGTCTCGGAGGGTCATGGTGATCGGGGCAGCCGGCACGCCGTCGGGCGCGGTGAGGCCGCGGCAGGGCCAGGAGCACGGCGCAGGTTGCCACACGTGCCGCAGCGGTGCCAGGACCTGCAGGTTCGCCGGCGCATCGGGCGGCGCTCTCCTTGACAGGTCACAGGTGAGCGCGGATGATCGAGCGATGGCCGAGCCGAACGGGGGGCGCGCGCCGGACCGCCGGCGTCCGAGACTCGAAGGCGACCGCGCCACGGTCGCTGATGTGCGGCATCGCCGGTTTGCTCGACCCTGAGCGTCGGTTCGAACCGGCCGAGCTCGGCCGGCGGGCCGAGGCGATGGCCGCCACTATCACCCACCGCGGCCCCGACGCCTCCGGTCTCTGGTGTGAGCCCGGGGGAGGGGTCGCCCTCGGCCATCGACGCCTGGCTGTCGTCGGCCTCGGCGCCGGCGGTGACCAGCCCATGGCCTCGGCCGACGGCCGCTACGTCCTCTCCTACAACGGTGAGCTCTACAACCACCGGTCGCTGCGGAGCCGGCTCTCTGGCCAGGGCGCGTCCTTCCGGGGCCAGTCCGACACCGAGGTGCTCGCCGAAGCGGTCGCCCACTGGGGGCTGGCTGCCGCCCTCGACGCCACCGAGGGCATGTTCGCCTTCGCCCTGTGGGACAGGCACCGGCGCGTCCTCCACCTGGTCCGCGACCGCTTCGGGGAGAAGCCCCTCTACTACGGCTGGGTGGGCGGATGCCTGGCCTACGGCTCCGAGCTCAAGGCGCTGTGCCGGCTGGAGGACTTCGACGCCGAAGTCGACCGGGACGCGGTCGCCCTCTTCCTGCGCCACAACTGCGTCCCCGCACCCTGGACCATCTACCGCGGGGTGGCCAAGCTGTGCCCCGGCCAGCACCTGGCCGTCGGCCCCGACGCCCGGCCCGGCTCCGCCCTCGTCCCCGGCTCGTACTGGTCTGCCCGCGATGCCATCAACAAGGCCCGCACCCACCCGCACACCGGCCCCGTCGAGGCCATGGTCGACGAGCTCGAGGCCACCCTGTCGGAATCGGTAGCGGCGCGCATGGTGGCAGACGTGCCCGTCGGCGCCTTCTTGTCTGGTGGCATCGACTCGAGCCTCATCGTCTCGTTGATGCAGCGGCACTCCACGAGGCCAGTGCGCACCTTCACGGTGGGCTTCGCCGAGCGCGCCTTCGACGAGTCCGAGGACGCGGCTGCCGTCGCCGCCCACCTCGGGACCGACCACACGCCGATCGTGCTCGGCCCTGAGGACGCCGCCGGCCTCATCCCGGCGCTGCCCGACATCTGGGACGAGCCGTTTGGTGACGTCTCGGAGATCCCCATGCACGTGTTGTCCAAGCTCGCCCGCACCGAGGTGACCGTGGCCCTCTCCGGCGACGGCGGCGACGAGCTGTTCGCCGGGTACAACCGCCACGCCTGGCTCGAGCGGATCTGGCGACGGGCGGCGCCACTGCCGGAGTGGCTCCGCCGAGCAGCGGCGCGCTCGATGGACTGGCTGCCCCCGGCTGCCGTCGAGCGGAGCGCGCACGCCGCGGCGCGTCTCTCGCCCCGCCTCGAGGTCCGCAACCCGGCGTTCAAGGTGGCCAAGATGGCCAAGGTGCTCGGTGCGGCCGGTCCCGAAGAGGCTTACCTGGCCCTCGCTTCTTACTGGGACGATGCCGAGGGCATGGTCATCGGTGCCGGGGACAGCCCGTCGGTGGCTGGGCGGCCCGAGGACTGGCCGGCGCTCTCCGGCATCACCGAGCAGATGTTGTGGCTCGACCTCGTGGGCTACCTGCCTGACGACATCCTGACCAAGCTGGACCGGGCGGCCATGGCCGTCTCCCTCGAGACCAGGGTCCCCTTCCTCGACCGGTCCGTCTTCGACCTCGCCTGGCGGGTGCCTCTCGGGGCCAAGCTGCACGAGGGTACGACCAAGTGGATCCTGCGGCAGGTGCTCGACCGCAGCGTCCCCGCGTCGCTGGTCGATCGCCCCAAGATGGGGTTCGGGTTCCCCATCGGCCCCATGCTGCGCGGTGCGCTGCGTCCATGGGCAGAGGACCTGCTGTCCGAGTCACGGCTTCGACGCCAAGGTCTGCTCGAGCCCGCGCCCATCCGGCGGGCATGGGCGGACCATGTGGCCGGGCGGCGGGATCTGGCCCACGAGCTGTGGGACGTGCTCGCCCTTCAAGCCTGGCTCGCTCGGTGGCAACCTTCGTGGTGACCGGCTCCGCTGCCGGCGGCCGTCGTCGTCGCCACCACCACCACCACCGTTGGAGGGGGCGGTAGCCTGGAGCTTCGGGAGCACGGAGGTCGGCCACCGATGGCGCATCGCCCACGAGGCGGGATGTCGGTGGCCCGTTGTCGTGACGGGGGGGTGAGATGGCCACAGATCGAGCCGCCGCGGTGAGAAAGACCCCGCGGCACGGATGTCGGGTGGTCACCACGTCGCTCACCGCCCGGGTGCTTCTCGCCAACCAGCTGGCGCGACTGGGGGACATCCGATGGACGGTGGTGAGCGGGGACCGCTGGGACGATCCGCCGGACGGCATGGAGGTGATCGTCCTTCCCATCCGCCGCGAGCTGTCCCCGTCGGCTGTGGTCTCCTTCCTCCGGCTCTTTCGCCACTTCCGGCGGGTGCCGTACGACTTCGTGCAGACGCACACGCCGATGGCGTCGCTCCTCGGGCTGCCAGCCGCCCGCCTGGCCGGGCGGCACACCGTCTACACCATCCACGGGGCTCTCTACTTCGAGGACAACGGGCGCCTGGCCAACGTGGCCGGCTGGTGCTTCGAACGGTGGTGCTGCGCCTGGGCACAGCGCGTGCTCGTCCAGAGCCGCGAGGACGAGGACCGGCTGCCGGCCGTCGGCATCTGCCGGCGCGACAAGCTTCGCTACATCGGCAACGGCATCGTGGTCGACCGGTTCACCGAGCCGGTCGACCCGGCGCTGACCTCGACCCGGCCGCTCGTCGTCATGGTGAGTCGCCTGGTGCGGGAGAAAGGCTGTGCCGACTTCCTCGAGCTAGCTGCCGCGCTGTCCGGCTTAGCCGAATTCGTGCACGTAGGCCCCGATGAGCACGACCAGCGCGACGCCATCACCGACGCCGAGGTGGCGGCGGCGGCCGAGTCCGGCGCCATCTCTTTCGTGGGCGCCGTCGACGACGTGCGGCCCTACCTGGCCTCGGCCACCGTGGTCGTCCTTCCCTCCTACCGCGAGGGCATCCCCCGGGTGGCGATGGAGGCCGCGGCCATGGGTCGACCGGTGGTCGCCTACGACATCCGGGGCATGCGCGAGGTCATCGACCCAGCCACCGGGTTGCTCGTGCCCCGGGGGGACCGGGCCGCCCTACGCGAGGCCCTGGCATCGCTGCTCAAAGAGCCCGAACGGTGCGCCGAGCTCGGGGCACGCTGCCGCGCCCGGGTGGTCGAGCGGTTCTCGGAGGAGGCGGTCGTCGAGCGGCTCCGGGCCGTCTACGCCGAGATGGGAGCCGATGCAGCCGGCGTGAGCGGGATGGCGGCATGACCACCGACGTCCGGCTCACGATCGACGTCGAGGACTGGTACGACGGGATGGCCGTGTTGGGCGAGGACAACGAGCGCCCGCCCGAGGCGACGAGCGGTCTGGCCGGCCTGGCCTCTCTGCTGCGCGATGGCGACGCCAAAGTGACCCTCTTCGTGGTGGGCAACTACGCGCCCTCGGTGCGCACCGAGCTCGCCCATCTCGTGTCCCGCGGCCACGAGATCGCTTCCCACGGGCCCGACCACGGACGGCTGCCCGAGGAACCGGACCGGCTCCTCGACTGGCTGCAGCGGGGACGGGAGATGATCGAGGACCTGGTGCAGATCCCGGTGCGCGGCTTCCGCTCACCCCGGTTCGACGTCCCCGGATCGCTGGGACTGTCCCGTTACCGCGAGGTGTTGGCCAAGGCCGGCTTCGACTACGTGTCCGACACCCACCGGCTGGGTGAGGGTTCGCCGCTCACCGAGCTGCCGGTGTTCACGAGGGGCCGGCTGCCGGTGGGAGGTGGCAGCTATCAGCGGCTGATGCCCACGAGCGCGCTAACGTCGCTGGTCGATCGGGCCGCGGGCCCGATCGTGCTCTACTACCACTCCTACGACTTCGGGGCGACGCTGCCCCCGATTGCGTCCATCCGCTCGTGGGCGGTGGCCAAGCAGCTGGTCGGACGCAGCCGGATCGCCGGTGTGTTCGCCACCATTCTCAAGCGCTACGGCAGTCAGGCGTGTGGCCATGGCGGGTGACGACTTCCAGACCTATTTCCAACAACGGGCCGGTCGGTTCGCGGCTTTCTATTCGAGCGAGCCCGTCGCCCGGCTCCTCGGGCGCGGCCCGCTCTTCGACCGACTGCGTTTCGCCGTCGACCTGGCGGCAAGCCTCGAGGTCGGCTCGGTCCTCGACGTCGGCTGCGGCAGCGGTCCGCTGTTCGCCCCGCTGGCTTCCAAGGGCATCCGGGTCACGGGCATCGACCCGGCCGAGGCCATGGTGGCCCTGGCCCGCCGGCAGGCCGAGGAGTTCCCCGGATTGGTCGAGGTGCGCCAGTCGGGCTGGGAGGAGCTCGACGAGGTCGACACCTACGACCTGACCGTGGCCCTCGGCGTGTTCGACTATGTCGTCGATGCCTCCGCGCTGCTGCGCCGGATGGGGCGGGCCGCCCCCCATGCCGTGGGCTCTTTCCCCTCGCCCGGCATTCGCACCAGCCTGCGCAAGGTCCGCTACGGGCCCCGGGGAGTCGATGTCCACGGCTACACCACCAGCACGTTCGGCCAGATGGCGGCAAGTGCTGGCATGGAGGTGGCCCGGGTCGTCCCGCTCGGTCGGGCCGGCCACGTCGTGCACTTCCGGCGGCCGGCAGGCGCGCCGCGTGCCGCCTCGGAGTCGCCAGAGGCCTGACCGCCACGGCCAGCCCGGGTCCGTGGTCAGACCTCGGCTCCGGCCCCCCGCTCGAAATCCCGGTCCGTCCACGAGGTGATGGGAAAGCGGGCGAGCGTGGTGCGCAGCACCTCGAGGTGGCGGTCGTCCAGACGCTGGCGCCACGAGTCGGAGAGCTCGGAGGCCACCCGCTTGAGCTGGAAGCCCGTCCCCGGGGTGTTCTTGGCCGCCAGGTACTCGTCGGCCTCGGTCGTCCACGTCAACCCGAGCTCGTCGTACAGAGCGCGGAACTCGGTGCCCGGGTCGTCGCAGAGACGCTCGTGAGTGCGCCGATGCCACTCCGGGTGACGGCCCACCGATTCTTCGAGGGCGGCCAAGAGCAGCCCGATGCGCCAGCACATCCGCTCGACCGGATCGGGGCCGGGCATGGGCACATCCCACCGTTCCACGTACCGCCGGCGGACGTCGGGCCGCGTCTCGAGCGTGGAGTTGCGCCCGTCCTTGAGGTTGACCTCCATCCAGCTGGCCAGCACGTTGGCCGGGTGCCGGAACAGGACGAGGACCTCGACGTCGAAGGCCGAGATCAGCCAATCCAGGGCGAGCTGCACATGGATCGACTTGGCCACGATCCGGCCGTGAGCCGTGGTCGCGGGTCGGGGGTCGCGGGCGAATGTGCCACCCAGCCATGTGAGGGGATGGCGCCGCCCTTCGTAGATGCGCTTCTCGATGCCCGGCTTGAGGGTGAAGTGGGCCAACCGGTCGCGCTTGGACTCCGGTGCCCCGCTCAGGATCCATTCCCATAACCGGTGGTAGTCGCGATCGTCGTCGCCGGCCGCGAGCACCGGGTACCGGCCGAGTCGGCGTTTTGCGTGGATGGACGCCGGATGCTTGTCCTCGTTGTCCGGCTCGCCGACCTTGTGCACGCCATCGGCGCGGACCAACACCTCCTGGGTCCATGTCGTCCCCGAGCGGGGGAGACCGGCGATCACGATGGGTCGGGCGTCAGCCAACGGTTCTTTCCTCCCCTCGTTCACGTGCGGCCCCTGAAAGCGCCACCAGTACCGGCGCGCCGCGCACGTGACGTCGCGCCCTGGTTGTTGGCCGACAAGGCCCTATGGCATCCTACTCCGATGCGCCCGCCCCGGCTGGCCCGGGCCGCGTTCCGGAGACTGTCCCCGCCATCGCGTAGCGCCGTACTCCACCGGCTGGGCATGTTCGCGCCCTGGGAGGACGGCTTCGACTACTCGCCGCCTCCCCTCGACGCCACCGAGACGACCGGCCCACCCGACTTCGTCGGCATCGGCGTGCAGAAGGGCGGGACCAGCTGGTGGTACGAGCTGATCGCCGAGCACCCCGGGGTGTGGGCACACGCCGATCTGCACAAGGAACGCCACTATCTCTCGCACATGGCCGACCGTCCCTTCGGCCCGGCCGAGGTCGCCACCTACGCCGCCTGGTTCCCGCGCCGGGCCGGGACCATCACCGGTGAGTGGACGCCGGACTATCTCGCCTTCCCGTGGGTGGCACCATTGCTGGCGACGGCGGCGCCGCAGGCGAAGCTGCTCGTGCTGGTGCGCGACCCGGTCGAGCGTTTTCGCTCGGGCCTCTCGTACCGCCTGTCTCAGGGTGCGGAGCCCACCGGTGTCGCGGTGGCTGACGCTGTGCGCCAGGGCTTCTATGCCCGCTGGTTGCGGCGGTACCTCGACCACTTCGCCATCGGCCAGATCCTCGTGCTCCAATACGAGGTATGCGCGGCCGACCCGCTGCCCCAGCTGCAGGCCACGTACCGCTTTCTCGGCTTGCCCGAGCATGTGCCGGCCGACCTCCATCGCCCAGTCAACCCTTCGGGCGAGAAGGTGGCGCTCGATATCGAGTCCCGTGGCCGGCTGGTCGACCTCTACGGGCCTGACGTCGAGGAGCTGTGCGCCCTCGTCCCGGCCATCGACCGGTCCCGGTGGCCCAACTTCCACCCTGAGTCCACCTGAGTCGGACACGGCGACCACGATGGACCCGAGGGGGACAGTGGCCGCGGCCCTGAGCCGCCTGCCCGACCGGCTGCACCGGGTCCTGCCCGCCCAAGTGCGTGCCGACCTCCGTCGCCGCCTGGGACGACACCACCCGTGGGAGGACGGCTTCGACTTCACGCCGCCAGGTGCCTCGGGTCTCGCCACCGGCCCACCCGACTTCGTCGGCGTGGGCGCCAGCCTGTGTGGCACCGAGTGGTGGTATCGCCTGATCGCCGCCCATCCGGACGTTGCCGATCAGCGGAGCCGCCCGGTCGGCCTCCACTACTTCTCCCACTTCTGCCTGCGCCAGCTCACCGAAGCCGACATCGAGCGCTACCACCGTTGGTTTCCTCGCCCGCTGGGAGCGTCGTGCGGCGAGTGGACGCCGAGCTACGCCGCCCAGCCATGGGTGGCGCCCCTGCTCGCCCGCGCCGCACCAGAGGCCCGGCTGCTCTTCATGGTGCGCGACCCCGTCGAACGCTTCCGCCTCGGGATGCTCCGCACCACCGAGTCCAGGGTGCCAAATGTCGGGGCGGCGGTCGCCGACGTCGCCGACCGCGGGTTCTACGCCGTCCAGCTTCGGCGGCTGCGCGACTTCGTCCCCGCCGAGCGCATCCTCGTCCTTCAGTTCGAGCGGTGCGTGAGTGAGGTCGAGGCACAGCTGGCCGCCACCTACCGCTTCCTCGGCCTGGACGACTCGTTTCGCCCGCAGAGGCTGCAACGCCCGGTTGCAACGCCGCTTCCACTCCTCGACGAGTCTGTGGCCGACCGTCTCGCTGACATCTACGCCGAAGACGTCTCTGACCTCGCCGGCATGGTGCCCGATCTCGACCTCGACCGGTGGCCGTCAGCCGCCGGCCGGCGTGGCGGCGGCAAGCCGGGGCCCACCGACGGCCCGAACCGCCGGGATTGACCCTTCGACACGGCCGTCCTGAGCATGGCCGGGGCGTTTCGGGCCGATCGATGTGAACGGCGGGGAAGTAGTCTTTGTGGGGGGCCATTCAGTGAGAGGGATGGGAATGGGGGCACGGGGCGCCACGAAATTCATTCCGAAGCTGATCGTCGACCGCCTCGTGTGTCCCGAGTGCGGCGGACCGGTGGAGGAGGTGGGCGAAGGGAAGGGCACCTGCTGCGCCGAGGGCCATCTCCACCCGTTGACAGACGGCTACCTCGACTGTGCGGCTTCGGCGACCTTCGGTGGGACGACGGAACGCACGCTGGCCAGCTTCGGTTTCGAGTGGAACAGCTTCGACGACGTGCGCCAGGAGGACGAGGGTTTCGCCGCCGTCTACTTCCGCGACGTCGATCTGGAGGCACTGGCCGGCAAGGTGGGGCTCGATGCCGGCTGCGGCAAGGGGCGCTACACCCGCTTCCTGGCCGAGCATCTCGCCGCGGTGGCGGCCCTCGACGGGTCGAGCGCGGTCGAGTCGGCGGCGCGCAACCTCGCCCACTTCGGCAATGTGGTGGTGGTGAAGGCCGACCTGCGGGCCGCCCCTTTCGCCCAGGGATCCTTCGACTTCGTGGCCAGCCTCGGCGTGCTCCATCACCTCGACGACCCCCGGGCCGGCTTCGAGCAACTAGTGCGCCACATGGCGCCGGGCGGGCAGCTTCTCCTCTATCTGTACAGCCGGCCGTCCCAGTCCGGCCTGCGGTCGACGGCACTGGCCGGGGCCGCCTTTCTGCGCCGGCTGACTGTCAAGGTGCCGCATCGCGCCTTGCGGGCGCTGAGCGCGCCCATCGCCGCCGCCCTCTACGCCGGGGTGGTGGTGCCTGGGGAGCTGGGCGATCGGTGGCACGTCTCCTCGCTGGCCACGCTGCCCTTGGACGCGTACCGGGGGAAGCCGTTCCGGAGCCTGGTCCTCGATACCTTCGACCGCCTGAGCGCCCCGGTCGAGCACCGCTACGTGTGGCCCGAGCTCGAGCCCTGGTTCGCCGATGCCGGGCTGGTGGTCGAAGCCGCCCGCGACGAGGCGGGCTGGTTCGTCCTGGCCCGAAAGCCGTGACCGAACGGCGCCGTCCGTGAGCACCTCGCCGCCCAAGATCGTGGCGCTGGTGCTCACCCACAACGCGCCGAGCTCGCTCGACCGATGCCTGGAGGCCATCGCCGCCCAGAGCCAACGGCCCGACGCCGTGCTCGTAGTGGACAACGCCAGCCAGCCGCCGACCGCCATGCCGGGGCCGGGAACGACCCCACTGCCCGTCGAGGTGGTTCGCTCGACGACCAACACCGGCCCGGCCGGTGGCTACGTCCTGGGGCTGAGCGAGTTCCTCCGGTCGGACGCCACCCATGCCTGGGTGCTCGACGACGACATGCGCCCGGACTCGCACTGTCTCGAGCGGCTGTGGACGGTGGCGTCCAAGGAACCGTCATCCGCGTTCGTCTTCCCGGTCTCCCGCCAAGCCGACGGCTCACTCAACGCATGGCCGTCGTGGTGCGCGTTCATCATCGCCCGCGAGATCGTCGAAGATGTGGGCACGCCCATGGCCGAGCTGGTCTGGTGGGCCGAGGACACCGAGTACCTCCAGTGGCGCATCCCCGAGGCCGGATATCAGCGTCAGGTGGTCCACGACGCCGTCGTGGACCACGACGCCATCCGACACCAGGGTGCCGTGCCGCTCTGGAAGTACTACTACGAGTCCCGCAACATGCTGTACGTGCACATGCACGTGAAGCACAAGATCGGTCGCTACCCGCGCAATGTGACCCTCCTCTTCGCCCGGGCTCTTCTGCGTGAGCACCACGGCCGCCTGCGTCGCCTCGCCGTCATGTTGCGCGGGCTGGCCGACGGCGCACTCGGCCGCCTCGGGATGCGGTTCCCGGTGGAGCCGATGCAGGAACGAACCAGGGGACGCTGACCAGGGGTCACCCGCCGACGACGGGTCGGTCGACGGGAGCGGGGGGTGAAGGAGGTCAGCTGGCGGAAGTGGGGCCACGGGCCGAGGTCGATGTCCGGGTACCGCCGGGCCAGGGCCACGACGTGGGGCTCGGAGAGCGGCGAGCAGGCGTTCGAAGCCGGGCGGGGAAGCGCCCGGAAGACCGACCGGCGCAGGGACTCCCTCGTTAACGGTCCCCCGTCCGCTGGTCGCCATCCGGTGGGTCGGGCCGGCTCGGCGAGGCCGTTGAGTCCGAGTGGGAAGGGGCCCGGGGGCGGGTCACCTGTTCGAGCTGGGCGGTCGACCAGCGCAGGGGTCGGGTGATGCGCCAGCTGGTCGAGTTGTGCAGGTCGGCAAGGGCGTCTTGGGCCCCGGCGAGCTGGGCCCGCAGCTGCGCCAGATCGGCCTCGCGGTCGGCCACCTCGACGGCCCATGCATGGTCAACCGCCGCTCGGCGGTCGCGGTCGACGAAGTAGCGGTGGCGGCCGGCCTCACGCTGGCGAGCGAAGGCATCGAGCAGGGCCCGGTAGCGGGCCTGCCTGCGGCGATGCTCGAGGAGCGCGGTCGTCCACGCCGACTCCGGGCCGCATCGCGGGGCGGCCAGGGAGCGGTGGTGGCCGTCGAGGCCACGGAGCAGGTCGGTGAGCGACCGCAGCTCCCTGTCGTCGAAGACGTCATGAGCAGCGGGAGCGGACCCGTGGTGGCGCAGGTCGGAGCGGACGATCTTCGTTGCCGCCTCGGGATCGGCCGATGCCCGGGCGCCCGAGAACCCGGCCAGGGTCTCGAGCCACGCCGCCGTATCCTCGACAAAGGCCATCGGGTCGGCCACGACGGTGTCGTACTCGACGACAGAGACCGCCATGCCCCGGAGACCGGCGAGCGCGCACCGGTTGTACCGCTCCCAGAGGGCCAGGCCGTCGTCGACGGGTATCCCGTCGCGTCGCTCAAGCGAGCAGGCCACGGCGTCCGCCGACCGCCACACGAACACGGCGGCCACCGGCCCCGGGAGCTCCCGCCGCCAGTAGGGGAGGAGCAGGCAGAGGCGGGGGTCCTTCCACACCGCGGCCCCCGGGTTAGGGAAAGCGTGTCGCAGCGCCGGCCTGGCTCGGCCGGCGGCCAGGATGGCCGCGCTGTGCAGCCAGTGCGGCGGGAGCACGGGCGGCGCGTCCCAGCTGCCGCCGAGGCCGGTGAGCAGGTCCTCGTCGAACACGGAGAGCGAGAGGCTTTCGTAGTGCTCGGGGTTGCTCGCCGTCCATACCATGCGGTCGTCCGCGCCCGGCAGGTTGCACCCGAGGGCTCCGAGCGCGCCGGTCACCGCCGAGGTGCCGCTACGGTGCATGCCCACGACCAGCACCCAGCCTCCGGACTGATCGGTCATCGGATGATCAAGGAGTGGATCGGGGGCGGCCCCGCAGCCGTCGGTAGAGGCGCTGGAAGAGCTCCGCCGATTGCCGGTTGCGGTAGATGGTGTCGAGTGCTTTCCGCTTCCACCAGGGGACGACCGGATAGTCCGCGTCGTCCGGCATGCCCTGGGCCCGCCGGCTCTGTTCGCTGGCGATGAGCCCGACCGACATGAGATAGGTGCGCATGGCGCTGGCCACGGCATCGATGGCCGGAATTTCCGGCTCCCCGGTGTCCTCGGCGGGGCCCACCGAGGTGGCGCCGGGATGGTCGTTCCCCAGGTCCGTGGCCACGGGCTCCTCGGGCTGGCCGACGGCCTGTAGGTAGGTCTCGGGAGGCTCGGCCACCGGCACCGGCTTGCAGGCCCAGACGAACTGCTGGACGTGGGCATGCTCGTTGGTCGACTCGGCGAGGATGCGTAGCGCCCCGACCATCTCGACAGGGAGGTTGTCGTTGAGCTCACCGTCATACTGGTCGGTGTGCAGGGTCTCGAAATCCTGGCGGGCAACGACGGCCCACCCACAGCGGGCCATCATCCGCTCGAGGGTCTCCTCGGTGAAGAAGCGGAGATGGGTGCTGTCGAGCATCCCGGTGTCGGTGGGCGTCCAGCGGCCGCAGAGCAGCCGCAGGCCCATGTCGAAGTGGGCGACGTTGGGCACCGACACCACCAGAGGCGCCTCGCCGTGCTTGAGTGACCAATCGGAGAGTGCGGACAGCAGTTGCTGCGGCTGGGTCAGGTGCTCGAGCACGTCGAGGGCCATGAAGGCCCCGACCGGCTCCAGCCGGTCGAGAGCGGTCTGTAGCGCATCGGTGTCGGTAAGGTCGCACTGGGTGGCATCAATGCCGGCGTCGTGCATGAGCTGGACGGCCAGGGGGTGCACCTCGAGCCCGTGGTAGGTGAGGCCGGCCTCGCTCAGGGCGCGGGCCACCACCGCGGTGCCGGCGCCGAGATCGACCACCGTCTGCTCGGGTCCGTGCACGATGTCGCGGACGAGCCCGGCGGCGTTCGCCACCGCGCTCTCATGGGCGTAGGGGTAGACGTAGTCGAAGCCGAGGTCGACGGGCCCCTCTTCGGACTCCGCCTCCACCTGGGCGTTGAACTCCTTCAGGGTGGGAGGGTCGGGGTTGAGCATCACCGCTCTGGTGGCCTCGAGGAAGGCCCGTCCATAGCGCTCGTCAGGCTCGAGGTGGTTGCCCTCGGCCCACTCGTTCCACGCCACGATGAACAGGTAGTTCTCATCGGGCCGCACGTTGGCCACCGAGGCGGTGTTGTAGCGGAGCCAATGCTCGTAGAGCTTGGGTGTGGCGTCGCGGAAGATGGTGGCGCCGAACGGGCGACGGGCGGTGTTGTCCCACTGGACCATCACCGACGGGAAGCGCTTCCACGGCGTCCAGAGCCGTCCCATCTCGGAGCGCGCCGAGTCGAGGTAGTCGACGAAGCGGTGGCCCCGGGCGCCCTCAACGGGTAGGTAGACCTGATCGCGGTGATGGGGCATGAAGCCGACGGTGGCGTCCATGCCGAACTTCTCGGGGCCGCCAGGCGGCCGGCCCCAGCTCTCCACCCAGCACAGGTAGAGGTCGGGGAAGCCCAGGCGCTGCGCTTCGGTGCGCCAGATCTCCGCCGTACGCTTGGGGTTGGGGAGCTGGGCAACCCGATAGACGAGCATGAGCGGACGCCCATCGATTTTGATGTAGCGGTCGTCGGCGAATGCGGTGGCCAGCCAGCGGATGTGGGCGAGGTCGTCCTCGTCACTGAACTCCTGGGGCATGAGCACCCGGCCGGTCTGGGCATCCCAGTTGCGGGTCCACTCCTCGTTGGCCCAGCACAGGGCGAAGGGAAAGTCGGGCTCACCCGAGGCCAGCACCTCGTCGAAGGGTCGCTCGAGCAGCTGGCGTCCGTTGAACCAGTAGTGGTAGTAGACGAACCCGAAGATGCCGTGCGCACTGGCGAGCTCGGCCTGGGCGGCGCGCACCTCGGGCACCCGCAGGTCGTAGTAGCCCAACTCGCCGGGGACGTGCGGCTGGTAGTGCCCGGGGAAGAGCGGCCGGGCCGCGCATGACGTTGGTCCACTCGGTGAACCCGGTGCCCCACCACTCGTCGTTCTCGGGGATGGGGTGGAATTGAGGTAGGTAGAAGGCGAGGGCCTTCGGCAGATTGACCGGATAGACGGGCTCTTCGGCCGTGCCCCCCTCAGCTCCCATGACCCGATGATACGGCAGCCCAGCGGGCCCGACGCAACGCTGCGAGCCTGGAGAGACTTGTCTCGAGCCCGGCCGACGGAGGCGATGAGGGCCGGGCGGGCGCCGCGCCGCCGCCCTTCAGCGGGGTTGGCCCCGAGCAGGCACGGCCCGCACCGCCTCGATGACCCGGACGAGATCGCCGTCGGAGAGCGAGGACCCCGAGGGAAGGCAGAGGCCGCGGTCGAAGATGGTGGCGCAGCACGCCCCGCCCACTACGCGTGCATCGGCGAACACCGGTTGGAGATGGAGGGGCTTCCAGGTGGGACGTGACTCGATGTCCTCGCCTTCGAGGGCAAGGCGGATCTCCTCGCGGTCGGCCCCGAAGCGATCCGGGTCGACCAGGATGCAGGTCAGCCACCAATTGGGCTCGCCGTAGTCGGCCACGGGCATGAAGCTCAGCCCGTCGAGGTCTCCGAGCGCCGGCGGTAGGACTCGTTGATGGAACGTCGCCGGGCGATGCGCTCGTCGAGGCCGCGCAGCTGTGCCCGCCCGAGGGCGGCGAGCAGGTTGGAGAGCCGGTAGTTGTAGCCGACCGTGGAGTGCTCGTAGTGGACGAAGGGGTCGCGGGCCTGGTTGGCCAGGTGGCGGGCCCGGCTCACCAGGTTCTCGGAGTGGGACACGAGCATGCCGCCGCCGCTGGTGGTGATGATCTTGTTGCCGTTGAACGAAAACACCGCCGCCTCCCCGAAGCGATCCGGCCGGCGCGCCCCGGTAGGTGGCGCCCAGGGCCTCGGCGGCATCGGCGACGAGGGGGATGCCCGCCGACTGGCACAGGGGCAGCAGTGCGTCGTAGTCGGCGGCCTGGCCGTAGAGGTCGACGGTAATCACCGCGGCCGGTAGCCGACCGCTGCGGGACCGGACTTCAGCTCCTCGGCCACGAGCGCCGGGTCCATCGTCCAGTTGTCGGCGGTGCAGTCGACGAAGACCGGGGTGGCGCCGAGGTAGGTGGCGGCCGCGGCGGTGGCGATGAAGGTGAAGGACGGCATCAGCACCTCGTCGCCGGGCCCCACGCCGAGCAGCTAGCAGGGCCAGGTGCAGGGCGGCGGTGCCGCTGGAGACGGCCACGGCGTGCTCGACACCCACCCGGCTGGCGAGCTCCTGTTCGAAGGCATCGAGGTCGGGGCCAAGGGGGGCGATCCAGTTGGAGTCGAACGCCTCGAGCAGCAGCGTCGCTCGGCGGGCCCCACGTCGGGGGGCGAGAGGTAGACCCGGCTCACGTGGTGGCCCCGGCGTCGGGAGCGAGGGCCCCGGTGGCCGCCGCCCCGGCCACCAGCAGCGCGGCGGCCACGAAGGCGACGCACAGCGCGGCCGCCATCGCACCGCTACGGGCGGCGACGACCGCGCCTGTGGCCAGCACCGCCTCGACCCCGGCGTAGGCACCGCTGGCCGCCAACCGGGGCCAGCCCCGGGCCACCAGACGATCGTAGGGATGGCCCCGGTCGCCGGTCGTGAGAGAGCCGCTGCCGCGCAGCCGGCGCACCACGGCAAAGGCGACCTCGGCGGCGGGCACGGCCACGAGCGCCAGCGCGGCGACCCCGGTGGCGGTGGACCGGCCAGGCGCCCACGCCTCGGCCAGCAACACGCACAGAGCAGCGCCCACCAGGTATGAGCCGCCGTCCCCGAGATAGACGCGGGCGGGCGGCCGGTTGTACCAGCAGAAGCCCGACCAGGGCGGCAGCGAGGGCGACGGCCAGCTGGCGGCCGGAGCCGTGCAGCACGATGGCGAATCCGACGGCGGCCACCGCGCCGACGCCGCCGGCCAGCAGGTCGAGGCCGTCGATGAAATTGACCCCGTTGACCACGAGCAGGGTCACGGCTACGACGAGGACGGCACCGGCCACTCCGGGCAGATGGACGGGCACGGTGGCGGCCACCGCCCCGCCGATGGCCAGCTGCCCGGCCAGGCGTACGATCGGTGGCAGCCCGGCGCGGTCGTCGGCCACGCCGAGGGCGGTGGCGAGTACGAGGGGGACGAGGACGGAGGGCCGCCCGGCGGCGGCGCCCACCGTCGCACCGCACAGAACGGCCACCCCTCCGAGGTAGGGGACGGGGGCCGCCTGGAGCTTGAGCGCACCCGGGCGGTCGACGATGCCGAGCCGCCGGGCGGCGGCCATGACCAACGGGGTGATGACGAGGGCCGCGACCAATGCGACCACGCCGACGACCGGGGTGCTCACGGATTGCGGCCGTCGGTCGGGTGCCGATCCCACTGCATGAGGAGCGACTCGGTGCCGGCATGCAGTTGGAAGCGGGCGGCGTCGCCGAAGCCGGCCCGGCGGTAGAGATGGACAGCGGCAGTGTTGTCTGCGGCCACGACGACATGGGCAGCGTCGCCTCCGCTGGTCACCACCTCGTCGAGGAAGGCATCCACCAGCGCCCGTCCCGCGCCCGCGCCCCGCTGCGACTCGTCGACGGCGATGGCCAGGAGCTCGGTGCCCCGACCCGACCTGGCGTCCCCGCCCGTCCCGTGGCGCAAGGTCTCGATCACCCGGCGGCAGCGACCGGATCAGGCGGCCGGCCACGCGGGAGGGCGGCTCGGACACCGTCGCGCCAGAGGAAGGAACGGTAAAGGCCGGCCAACGTCCGCTGATCCGGCGACGAACCCGGCGATGTCGCCGGAGCGCGCCCCGTCCGCGACGACGAGCAAGAAGCAGCCCGGTTGGCGGACGATGCGGGCGTAGAGACGGGTCAGGAAGCCGGGACCGAGGGTAGAGAGGAATCCCTGGCTGATGCCCGATGCGTGCAGGCGGGCGCGCCGCCGCGGGGTCGCCCGACCGTCCCCGCTCGAACGCCGAGCGGCGTCTCCGGACGCGCGTCGGGTGCCGGACGTCCGTCTGCGTTGGGCCCCATCGTCGTGTCCCCGACCTCCCGCTTGCCACTGGCCAGGGATGCCGGCCACTGCGCCTGACCTGCCATTATACCTGCGACGTGTTCCGAATTCGCGGGGCATCAGGTATCTTGGGTCGCTATGGATCGGGGATGGGGCGCGCCGGGACCTGGTCACTATCAGCTGACCCACCTGCAGTCCATCGAGTCCCAGTCCATCCACATCATCCGCGAGGTGGCCGCCGAATTCGAGCGGCCGGTCCTGCTGTTCTCGGGCGGCAAGGACTCGGTGGTCATGCTGCACCTGGCCCAGAAGGCCTTCTGGCCGGCCGCATCCCGTTTCCGGTCATGCACGTCGACACCGGTCACAACTTCCCCGAGGTCATCGAGTTCCGCGACCGGATCGTGGCCGAGATGGGCGCCACCTGCTGGTGGCCTCGGTTCAGGAGTCGATCGACGCCGGTCGGGTCACCGAAGAGCCCGGGCCCGAACCCGTCTCGCAACCGCCTCCAGACCCGGACCCTCCTCGACGCCATCACCGAGCACAAGTTCGACGCCGTGTTCGGCGGCGCCCGGCGGGACGAGGAGAAGGCCCGGGCCAAGGAGCGGGTCTTCTCCTTCCGGGACGAGTTCGGCCAGTGGGACCCGAAGAACCAGCGGCCCGAGCTGTGGTCGCTGTACAACGGGCGCCACCGGGCCGGCGAGCACATCCGGGTCTTCCCGCTCTCGGACTGGACGGAGCTCGACATCTGGCAGTACGTGGCCGACGAGGACATCGAGCTGCCCTCCATCTACTACGCGCACCGCCGCCAGGTCTTCCGCCGCGACGGCATGCTGCTGGCCATCGGCGCCGTTCGTGACTCCCGGGCCAAGACGAAGAGGTCTTCGAGACCACCGTGCGCTACCGCACGGTGGGCGACATGACCTGCACGGGCGCGGTCGAGTCGACTGCCGCCACGGCCGCCGAGATCGTGATCGAAGTGGCCGCCTCCCGCCTCACCGAGCGAGGCGCCACCCGGGCCGACGACCGCACGAGCGAGGCGGCCATGGAGGATCGCAAGCGGGAGGGCTACTTCTGATGGAGCTGCTCCGCTTCGCCACCGCCGGTTCGGTCGACGACGGCAAGAGCACGCTCATCGGCCGGCTGCTCTTCGACTCCAAGGCCATCTTCGAGGACCAGCTCGAGTCGGTCGAGCGGGTGAGCCGACAGCGGGGCGACGAGTACACCGACCTGGCCCTGCTCACCGACGGGCTGCGGGCCGAGCGCGAGCAGGGCATCACCATCGACGTGGCCTACCGCTACTTCGCCACGCCGGCCCGCAAGTTCATCATCGCCGACACCCCGGGCCACATCCAGTACACCCGCAACATGGTCACCGGGAACTCGACGGCCGACCTGACCATCGTGCTCGTCGACGCCCGCAAGGGCATCGTCGAGCAGACCCGCCGCCACGCCTTCTTGGCCTCGCTGCTGCGGGTGCCCCACCTGTTGTGTGCGTCAACAAGATGGACCTCGTCGGTTACGACCGCGATGTCTTCGACGCCATCCGCGAGGAGTTCGCCGACTTCGCCAGCCGGCTCGAGCTGGCCGACCTCGCTTCATCCCCATCTCCGCCCTGCAGGGCGACAACGTCGTGCAGCGGTCGGCCAACATGCCCTGGTACGAAGGCGCGTCTCTGCTCCACCATCTCGAGCAGGTCTACATCTCGTCCGACCGCAACCTGATCGACCCGCGGCTGCCCGTGCAGTGGGTCGTACGACCAAAGGCCACCAGCCATCACGACTACCGGGGTTATGCCGGACGGGTGGCGGGTGGGGTGTTCCGGCCGGGCGACGAGGTCATGGTCCTCCCCTCGGGCCTGACCACCACGGTGGCCGGCATCGACTCCTACGAGGCCGAGCTCGACGAGGCGTTCCCCCCGATGTCGGTGACCATGCGCCTGACCGACGACATCGACGTCTCCCGGGGCGACCTGATCTGCCGGCCCATAACCAGCCCACCGTGGGCCAGGATCTCGACGCCATGGTGGCCTGGATGAACGAGCGGACCGATCGCCCCCGGCGACTTCCTCGCCCTCAAGCACACCACCCGGTGGGTCCGGGCTGTGGTCCGCGACATCCACTACCGGCTGGACGTGAACACTCTGCACCGCGACGAGTCGGCATACGCCTCGGCCTCAACGACGTCGGTCGGATCACGCCTCCGGGTCACCCAGCCGCTGTACTACGACAGCTATCGGCGCAACCGGCACGACTGGCTCTTTCATCCTGGCCGACGAGGACACCAACGTCACGGTCGGAGCCGGCATGCTGCTCGGGCCCGACTGAGGTGGGCGGTCGGGATGAGCTCGTCCGAACGTGACCTGGCATCCCGGACAGGTCAACCGGGAGGATCGAGCAGCTCTTCTGGGCGGGCGGAGCGGCGCCACGGTGTGGCTCACCGGCCTGTCCGGCTCGGGTAAGTCGACGCGTGGCCGCCGCCATTGAGAAGCGCCTGGTCGACGACGGTCGTGCCGCCTACCGGCTTGACGGCGACAACCTGCGCACCGGGCTCAACGGCGACCTTGGCTTCAGTCCGGCGACCGGAAGGAGAACGTGAGACGGGCGGCCGAGGTTGCGGGTCTGTTCGCCGACGCCGGCCTGGTGGCCATCGTGGCCCTGATCAGCCCCTACGCACCGGCCGCGACGGCTCGTCGCATCCACGAGCAGGCCGGCCTGCCGTTCGTCGAGGTCTACATGGCCACGAGCGTCGACGTCTGCGCCGACCGCGACCCCAAGGGCCTCTACGCCCGGGCCGAAGCTGGGGAGATCGGTTCGTTCACCGGGGTCGATGCCACCACGAAAACCACCCTGAGCACCCAGGATGGTTCCTCAGTCGGGAACTCAACGAGCACGCCGTCGATAAAGTCCACCGGCGCTTTGTGCCGGGCGCTTCACTAGTCGGCGGTTGGGCGCAAATAACTCAGCGTCCGAGTCCTGGACCCCACGATCCGGCGAGAAGCGCGAGTTCAATCTCCATTGAATCAGCCCCACGAATGTCGTTCAGAGCCGTGCCCCGGGTCTCGACGATGGTCCGAGAGAGAGATCAAGGCCGTACGGATTTCGGTGGCGGCGAGGTAGCAGGTGTCTCCGGATCACGTGTTCACTGAAGCCAATCGCTCCGGTCAACCGGCTGATATTCTGGTGCCATTGCGGCCCAGCGACAAGCTTGTCGTTGTCACGGGTTCACCAGTCGGTTCCGAGGGGCTTCGTTGTGCCACTCTGGACGTGTTGTTCCGTGAAAGTGTTGTCCCGTCAAACTGATGTGTACAGTGCCAGGCTCGAGATGCAAGGCGCAGAGACAACGTCAGGCTGATGAAATCGACCAGCCCCGACACGCCTCTCTACCGGCGCGTTGCAGCGAGGATCGAACGAGTTGGCAACGTGCTGGAAAGAAATCCCGCTGCCACTTGCATTCGTTGTCCTTGCTCTACCCATCGGAATCTTTCTTGCTCCGCACAGCCCCCGGTAGGGCTTGGACGAGATGTGATTTTGACCGTGCGGCTGGACGCTGTGGTCAACGGCGCCATCCTTGCGCCCCAACAACATGGCAAGTACGGAGGACGCTCGCAGTGCGTGATCGACTACTTCGGACACTTCTCCAACGAAGGCATCTCAGCGCGGAGCGTTCGGTGAGCCAGTTCGGCACAGCCCGGGTCCGCTCGAGCAGTTCACGCCATTTCCGGGCTCAGCCGTCACAGCCCTGTTGCGCACATCTCCTTCACTGATCGCGGCGGTGCTCGCCGGCGGCCCTCCACGCCGTTGGCCCACTCCTTTTGCCTGTGCCGTTCGTGCTGGTGTTCATTGGACTGTCTGACGTGGCTCCGAATTGCTGCCAATTGCAAGAAGCGTTATTCTGTTGGACTTCTGCCTACCAGTCTGCTCCTGGCTTCCACCTACTCAGCGGATCCCATGACGATCTGCGCCGCGGCTTCGTGTGTGGCCTTGCACACTCCGCTGCTACCGCACCGTCGGCGAAGACCGCAGCGCCTTTGTCTTCCGAATCGAATCGCTCCTGGCCCGGCGCTCGCCAAGCCGATGTACGTCGTCCTGGCCTTTTTTCTCTTCTTGGTCCTGCTGTGTGCTGGGCGGATCAAGCACTCTTGTTATTGAAGATGGGTGGAGCTGTGCGTGGTGCTCATTGTCGCCGCCCGGCAATTCCGGCCGTAAGGAGCGTTCAAGCTGGCATTTTCTTTATTCGGCTGAAGCCGCATGCTCAGATGCGGTTCATCGTCGATCACCCGTTCGGGTACGTCGCAGTCCTTGCTCGGACCTTCTTCGAGTCTGGGAGAAGCACGATCGGTTCGGTTTCTTTTTTCGATCGGCGATCACCGTCCGTTCAGTGCGGGGAAGATCTATGCTCCGGTCGGATTGGTCGTCCTCGGATCGCTGACCCTTTGGTACGCCTACGGATTGCAATTTCGATGCAAGAAGGATCGTCAATCGAGGTTCCTGGCTTGTGATTTGGTTACCGATCGCCTTGAGATTTGTCGGGGTCTTGCTGGTCGAAACGGCATCGTTCATCTACGGCACACCTTCCGGATTGCCCGAAGTAAATGTCCAAGGACGCTATTTGTTTCCCTCGGTTTCC
>CAVWMT010000010.1:0-133038 GCA_963756195.1 uncultured Acidimicrobiaceae bacterium | reverse complement strand
TTCCCGGCGACCCGCTTCTCACGACCGCGCTCGAACACGAGCCTGGGCTCTTGTGGATTCCGCGGTGGCAAACAATGTGCTGCTGGCCACCCCTATGTCATTGATCGCGCTGCTGCGCTCCGTGGCCTACGGCTGGCAGCAGGACGCCCTCGCCGAGAACGCCCGCGCCGTGCAGAAGCACAGCGCCGACCTCTACCAACGCCTCTCCGTCCTCGCCGACCACGTCGGCGGTGTGGGGAAGGGGCTTTCCGGCGCGGTGACCGCCTACAACAAGGCGGTGGGATCGCTCGAAGGCCGGGTCCTGATAAGCGCCCGCCGCATGGCCGAGATGGGCGTGGTCGGTACCGGCGGAAAGACCCTCTCTTCCCCGCCGACGGTGGACACCGCACCGCGGACCCTGCAGGCGCCGGAGCTGGTTGGCGGAACCCTCGAGACCCTCGCCCTCGACGGGCCGGTCGACGTGCTCACCGACAGTGTTGATTTCGACACCCGCTGCCCCACCTGACGCCGGTTTCGTCGCACCGTGTGCGACTGGACGCGAAACCGCGTACCCTGCGTACGCTGGCCCGATGCGGGTCAGGGGGCACATACTGATCGCCGTCCCCAAGGGTCGCCATGGCGATTCTCAGATTGTCTCCAAGGGAAGAATCGTAGGAATTTCTCAGCACCATCGCCCCGGACGGGTCCGGATGATCGGGGTACCACCTTTGAATCGAAGGAGAGGAGCGACGTGAACATTTTGGTCCTCGGAGGTGACGGATACCTCGGTTGGCCGACCGCGTTGTACCTGTCAAGGCGGGGCCACCGGGTCGGGGTGGTCGACAATTTCGCCCGGCGTGCCTACGACCTCGAGATGGGGGTCGACAGCTCTGGTACCCATCGTCGGCCTGCAGCGGCGCGTGCGCCGCTGGAAGGACCTATCCGGTTCAGCATGGACGTCTTCGTCGGGGATCTCACCGACGCAGGCTTCGTGAACGACATGATCGCGTCATTCATCCTGACGCCGTGGTCCACTTCGCCGAGCAGCGCTCGGCCCCCTACTCGATGATCGACCGCCACCACGCCGTGTACACGCAGGTCAATAACGTGGCCGGGACGCTCAACCTGCTCTACGCCATCGCCGAGCACGACCGCGACATCCATCTGGTCAAGCTCGGAACCATGGGCGAGTACGGCACGCCCAACATCGACATCGAAGAGGGCTATATCGAGATCACACACCGGGGCCGAACCGACGTGCTCCCTACCCGAAGCAGCCCGGCTCCTTCTACCACCTCTCGAAGGTGCACGACAGCCACAACATCATGTTCGCCTGTCGCATCTGGGGTATCCGGGCCACTGACCTCAACCAGGGCGTCGTCTACGGCCATGGCACGGAGGAGACCGACCTCCATCCCGAGCTGGCCACCCGTTTCGACTACGACGGTGTGTTCGGAACGGTGCTCAACCGTTTCTGCGTGCAGGCGGTGACCGGTCACCCGCTGACCGTCTACGGCGCCGGGCGGCCAGACCCGCGGCATGCTCAACATTCTCGACACCCTGGCCTGCGTCGAGCTTGCCCTTCGACAGCCCGGCCGAGCGAGGGGAGTTCCGGGTCTTCAACCAGTTCACCGAGTCCTTCTCGGTCGGGCAACTCGCCGACATGGTGGTGGCCGCATACGGTGGGGACGCGGTCATCGAGCATGTCCCCCACCCCCGGGTGGAGAAGGAAGATCACTACTACCGGGCGGCCCACACCAAGCTGCTCGACCTCGGTCTCGTCCCTCACCTTCTCTCGTCCTCGGTGATCAAGTCGATGCTCGAGGTCTGCGACCGCTACAAGGCCAACGTGAACCCGGAGGCCATCCTGCCCACGGTCGAGTGGCGTGCCACCTCGAGCAACCTGGTCACCGCCGGCTCCGGCGAGCCCCTCCCGGTCGAGGCCGGTCAACGGCTGACCGCGCCCGACAGCACGCTGACCGGGCTGGCCCCGGCCCGGCCGGCGCACCCGGTCGACAGCGGCTTCCGACCGCGACTTGTCGAACGCGGCCAACTCCACCGGGCCGCCGGATGCCCAGGTCGCGGCAGTATGGTCGTCGGGATGTTGCGCCCCGGCGGCCGCCGCAGACGCCGCCGCCCGTCCGGCCTGCGCCATGCCCTCCGCTGGCTGCCGCTCGTGCTGGTTCGGAGCCGCCGTGGGCATCGCTCTCGGTTCGCTGGCCGACGTCGGGGCCCGCTCCGCCTCGTACCGCAGAGCCACTGACCAGGGATACGCGGCTCTCGCCACCCACATCGTCGAGGCGTCCAACAGAACGGCGAGCAGCTCGCCGCGCTGATGACCGAGGCGCCCACCTTGCCCAACCAGAACCTGCCTCGCACCGACCCCCGCCCCAGATCCAACAGGGTCTTGACGAAGCGGTGAGCTCGACCGCCACCGGGGCCCGCAAGCCGAGGCCATCGCCACCCCGCCGACCGTCGGGCACGGTGGCCGCCCAATTTCGGCGGTGCTCGACCGAGCCGAGCCGATGCCACCGAATTGCTCCGGTCGACCATCGACCATTTGCTGGGGATGACGCCGCTGCCGGTGGCCGGTTCGCCGTCGTCATCTGCCGCCGTACCCGCCGGAGCACTTCTCTCGCCCAACGAGGCGTCGGTCGGCATGGGCCGCGCCGGGTCACTCTTCCAGCAGGCCGACGCCCGCTACCGGGCCCTCCTCGCCGACATCCGCCGCCATGGCTACCCCGTGCGCCTCCCTGCCTCAGTATGGGTGCCCGACCCCCAGTCGACCGCGCCACTCGGATCGGTGCAGTTGGCCGCCACCGCCCCGGCCCTGGGGGGGTCGGCCGCGCTCGTGCCCTACCACCAACTGGTGCTGACCGCCGTCGGCCTCGATCCTCCGGCCGTGCCACCGCCACCGGGCTCGACGGGCGCAGGACCGGGCGTGATCGGCGTGTCCTGTGCCGCCCCCCAGTCGGTCGTGCCCGGCCCGTCGCCCGCCGTACTGCCCCCGACCTCCACGGTCACCGTTCTGGCCACCGTCACCAACTGCGGCACGGTCGCAGAGTCGCAGATCGCGGTGAGTCGTCGGTCACCCTGGCCGACCCTCCAGGGACGGCGGCGGCGCCGGCCGGCGCCGCGGAGGGACCCGCAGGAGCAAAGTCACCCTGCGATCGGGCGGCTCGGTGGCCTTGGCCCTCGGCCCGCTCCCGGTGGCCACCGGCCATCGCTATCTGGTCACCGCGTCGATCGCCATCCCGCCGGCACAGCAGAGCCAGCCGCAGGGCTCGACACAGCAGTTCCTGGTCGAGATCACTGGGTGAGCGACGCCGCTCACGGGTGACGGACGCCCGCTCACCCGGGTGGACCCTGTGACCGGATGGTCAGTATCCGGGGGCTCCGATCTAGGATTGCCAGAGGAGCGAGTGCACCGACGGGAGGGTAGAGGTCCGTGGCCGAAAGCATCACGATCACCGACAACCGCAGCGGTGAGTCCCTCGAGATCCCGATCGAGAACGGCGGCATCTCGGCCGCCCAATGGTCGAAGCTCCTCCCCGGGATCTGGTTCTACGACCCTGGCTTCGTGTCCACCGCCGCCTGCGAGAGCTCCATCACCTTCCTCGACGGGGACGAGGGCATCCTGCGCTACCGCGGCTACCCCATCGAGCAGCTCGCCGAGGAGTCGACCTACCTCGAGGTGGCCTACCTCCTCCTCAACGGGGAGCTGCCCACGGAGGCGCAGTTCGACGACTGGCGCCACGAGATCACCAACCACACCTACATCCACGAGAACGTGCGCAAGCGATTTCTCGAGGGCTTCCACTACGACGCCCACCCCATGGGCATGCTGGTCTCGGCGGTTGCCGCCCTCTCCACCTTCTACCTGGACGCCAAGGACATCTTCGACGCCGAGTCCCGCAACAAGCAGATCATCCGCCTCATCGCCAAGATGCCCACCCTGGCCGCCGCCGCCCACCGGTTCAGCGTGGGCATGCCCTTCGTCTACCCCGACAACTCGCTTCCCTTCACCTCCAACTTCCTCTCCATGATGTGGAAGATCGCCGAGCCCCGCTTCGACGCCAACCCGATCCTGGCCCGGGCCCTCGACGTCCTCTTCATCCTCCATGCCGACCACGAGCAGAACTGCTCGACGACGGCCATGCGGGTGGTCGGGTCGTCCCACGCCGATCCGTACTCGGCGACGCGCCGCCGCCGCCGCCGCCCTCTACGGCCCCCGACACGGTGGCGCCAACGAAGCCGTCATCCGCATGCTCACCGAGATCGGCTCGATCGACAACGTCGAGCCCTTCATCGCCTCGGTCAAGGAGGGCTCGGCCGGTCGCCTGCAGGGCTTCGGCCACCGCGTGTACAAGAGCTATGACCCCCGGGCCACGATCATCAAGCACACGGCCGACGAGGTGTTCACCGTCACCGGCAAGAACCCGCTGCTCGACATCGCCCTCAAGCTCGAGGAGATCGCCCTCTCCGACGAGTACTTCACCTCCCGCAAGCTCTACCCCAACGTCGACTTCTACTCGGGACTCATCTACCAGGCCATGGGCTTCCCCCTCGAGATGTTCCCCGTGCTATTCGCCATTCCCCGGACGGCCGGCTGGCTGGCCCACTGGCAGGAGATGCTCGACCAGGACTCGAAGATCGCCCGGCCCCGCCAGCTCTACATCGGGGCCGATGCCCGGGACTACGTCCCGATGGCCGCTCGCTGGCTCTGAGCAACCCGGCCGCTCGTTGACCCGCTAGGCCGCTCGTTGAGCCGCCTAGCAGACGATCGGTGATCTCTCGACCCTGGCCGGGCCCGGCTGATTCTCGAACCTCGGCATGCCCGCCGGGTCGGTGCGACTCACCAAGCATCTCGGGATCACCTGAGGCGGCGGCTCGGCGACGCCGGGAGCCGCACCCCGAACCGCGACGGCCGCGTTAGCCGATCACCCGCATCAGGCCTTCTTGGACCACCGAGACGACGAGCTCACCCCGGCGGGTGAACATGAAGCCGCGAGCGATGCCGAGGGCGCCGGCCGCTGATGGGCTGTCGGTGTCGAAGAGCAGCCACTCGTCGGCCCGGAAGGGTCGGTGGAACCACATGCAATGGTCGAGGCTCGCCCCCATGAAGTTGACGTCGTCCCACTTGATGTCGTGAGGGGCGAGCATCGAGTCGAACAGCGACATGTCGGACGCGTAGGTGGCGATGCACGCATGCAGCAGAGGGTCGTCGGGCAGGAGGCCGTCGGCCCGGATCCACAGGCGTTGGGAGGGTTCGTGACTGGCACCCGAAGTGAAGGGCAGGCCGCCGATGAAGCGCTGGTCGATGGGATGGGGCCGTTCGAACCACTCCTCGAGGGAGTCCCGGTAGGGCTCGAGCTGGTCGGCCAAGCTCGGGAGGCTCTCCGGATCGGGAGCCTCGGGCATCGGGAACTGGTGGGAGAGGCCCGGTCTCCTCCACGTGGAACGACGACGACATGTTGAAGATGGCCCGACCGTGCTGGATGGCCACCACCCGCCGGGTGGTGAAGGAGCTGCCGTCGTGGATGCGGTCGACCTCGTAGAGGATGGGGGCGTCGGGTCGCCGGGACGCAGGAAGTAGGCGTGCAGTGAGTGCGGCCGCCGGCCCGACTCGACCGTGCGACCGGTGGCCATGAGGGACTGGGCGGCCACCTGGCCGCCGAAGACCCGCTGACGGTCCTCGTCGGGGCTCAGGCCGCGGAAGATGTTGACCTCGATGGCCTCGAGGTCGAGCAGGTCGACCAGGAGATCGAGGTCCTCGCTCACGGCACCATCCTGCCAGGTGGTGCGCGCCGGCCCCGGCGGCCCGCGTCGTGAGTGGGGAGGTCGTCCCACGACGGCAGATACGGTGACCGGCCGTGACGGCCATCTCGTTCCCGGACGAATTCCTCTGGGGCACGGCCACGGCCGCCCACCAGATCGAGGGCGGCAACGTCAACAACGACTGGTGGGTCTTCGAGCACACCAAGGGCTCGGGCTGTACCGAGCCCAGCGGCGATGCCTGCGACTCCTTCAACCGCTTCCCCGAAGACATCGAGCTCGTCGCCGGTCTCGGCCTCGGCGCCTACCGGTTCTCGCTCGAGTGGAGCCGCATCGAGCCCGAGGAGGGCGAGTTTTCGCTGTAGCTCTCGACCACTACCGCCGAATGGTCTCCACCTGCCACGAGCGGGGCGTGGTCCCGGTCGTGACCTTCCACCACTTCACCCATCCGCGCTGGTTGGCCGCGGCCGGCACCTGGGAGGCGCCCCGGGCGCCCGACCGTTTCGCACGGTACTGCGCACGAGTCACCGGTCACCTCGGCGATCTGCTCGGCATGGCCTGCACTCTCAACGAGCCCAACGTGGTTGCCACCATGGGATGGCGCCATGGGCTGTTCCCGCCCCGCGTCCGCGACCGCTCGCGGCGGGACAGGGTCAACGAGGCGCTGGTGGTGGCCCACCGCAAGGGAGCAGAGGCCATCCGTTCCGGGCCCGGGGGCGCCAGCGTCGGCCTCACCCTGTCCATGGTCGACTACCAGCTCCAGCCGGGCGGTGACGAGGCGGCCGCCCGGGCCTGGGTCGAACGGCTGCGGGGGCCGTCGGAGGACGTGTTCTTCGATGCCACGGCCGGTGACGACTTCTTCGGCGTCCAGACCTACACCCGAATGCGTGTCGGCGCCGAGGGTCCCTTGGGCGGTGAACCAGGCGTGCCGGTGACACAGATGGGATACGAGTTCTGGCCTGCTGCCCTGGAGAGCACCATCCGTCGGTCGGCGCAGCGGACCGGGCTGCCGGTCTATGTCACCGAGAACGGCATCGGCACCGCCGACGACGCCCAACGGATCGACTACGTCACGCGGGCGCTGGCCGGGGTGGGCCGGTGCCTGGACGACGGCGTCGACGTTCGTGGCTACTTCTACTGGAGCCTTCTCGACAACTTTGAGTGGGTGCTCGGCTACATGCCGACGTTTGGCCTGGTCGCAGTGGATCGGAGGACCTTCGAGCGCCGTCCCAAACCGAGCGCAGCGTTCATCGGGAAGGTGGCCCGCGCCAACTGCCTGTGAAATCCCTTAACGCCCGTGTTCTCCCCGAGGGGCTCGCAAAGCCACGGCTAAGGTGAGTCGGTGACCGGTCTTCTCGTTCGGCTCGTCCATCTGTGGCAGCGCCGCGACACCCCCCAGGCGAAGAAACTCATTCGCTACTCGATGGTGTCGGTGATATCGACGGCCGTCTCCTTTACCGTCCTGGTCATCGTCTTCGGCGTGATCCACCTCTGGGGGGCCATCACGAGCACGGTGTTCGCCAACGTTGTCGCCACCATCCCCTCCTATTTCCTCAACCGCCAGTGGGTGTGGGGCAAGGGCGGACGGTCGCACCTCATGAAGGAGGTCGTCCCCTTCTGGGTGATGTCGGCGGCCGGCATCGTCGTGTCCATCGGCGGCGCGGCGCTGGCCCACCACATCGGCACGACGTTCCACCTGAGCCACTTCGGGTTGACCCTGGTAGTGCTGGCTGCGAACGTGGCCTCGTTCGGCCTGTTCTGGGTGCTCAAGTTCTTGCTTTACAACCGGCTGTTCCACGTGCACCCGGTGGAGGAGCTCGACGAGTTGGTCGAAGCCGCCTGACCGGACCGGCATTCACCTTCGCCTGTCGCGGTATGGCCGGTCAGTCCCTGAAGTTGTCGAACTGGAGCGGGATCCCGAAGTCCTCTGCCTTGCAGGCGGCGATCACTGCCTGGAGGTCGTCCCGCTTCTTGCCGTTCACCCGCAGCTGGTCGCCCTGTGTCTGGGAGCTCACGCCCTTCAGGCCGAGATCCTTGATGAACTTGTTGATCTTCTTGGCGTGATCGGAGGAAACGCCGGCGCGGATGCCGAGCCGCTGGCGAGCCGCCCCGCGCGACCCTTCCTCGATCTGACCCACTTCGAACGCCTTGAGGGAGACCTGGCGCTTGACCAGCTTCTCCTGCAGAACCTGATAAAGGGCGCGAAGGCGGTCAGGAGTGGATGACGAGAGCAAGAGCTCCTTGTCGGAGAACTCGACTGAGGAATCTGTGCCCTTGAAGTCGAAGCGGTTGGCCGCCTCGCGGTTGGCCTGGTCGACTGCGTTACGCACCTCTTGCATGTCGACCTGAGAGACGATGTCGAAGGTGGGCACGTCGAAACAGTAGCGCCGGGCAACGAGATAACCTTCCGGCCTGCGGGTCGGTGCCCGAGCGGCCAAAGGGAGCAGACTGTAAATCTGCCGGTTCTGCCTTCGAAGGTTCGAA
This sequence comes from uncultured Acidimicrobiaceae bacterium, assembly GCA_963756195.1. Classification (GTDB taxonomy): domain Bacteria; phylum Actinomycetota; class Acidimicrobiia; order Acidimicrobiales; family RAAP-2; genus CAVSNH01. The sequence continues at coordinate 124,800 of CAVWMT010000010.1, read as the reverse complement.
TCCTTCCCGGCCCACCAATGGACGCCAATCCCGGTGACGGGCGTCCGCGACACCGTGGACGCGGCAATTGTCGCACTGGTCAACCGCGGCTCAACCATCGGCGGCTGTCAGCTCACCCGTCGGTTCCCCCAGGTCACCCGTCGGCTGCTTGCCGGATGGCCTCGACGTCGAGTTTGCTCATGGAGAGCATCGCCCGGGTGGCGCGCTCGGCACGAGCAGGGTCCGGGTCGCCGATGAGTGCCGGCAGCTCGGCGGGGACGATCTGCCATGAGAGACCGAAGCGGTCCGTCAGCCACCCGCAGGGCCCCGGCTCTCCACCGGCGCCGAGCTGCTCCCACTTCCGGTCGACCTCCTCTTGGGTGGTGCAGTGCACCTGGAAGGAGATCGCCTCGGTGAACCGGTGCTCCGGGCCGCCGTTGAGGGCAAGGAAGGGCTGACCCTCGAGCTCGAAGGCGACGGTCAACACGGTCCCGGCGGGCCGCGGCCCGGCCTCCCCGTAGTGGGTGATGCCGGTGATGCGGGAGTTCTCGAAGATCGATACATAGAGGTTGGCGGCGTCCTCTCCGTCGGTGTCGAACCACAGGCAGGGCGTGATGGCGGTCATGTCTCGGTCCTTTCGGGATCTGGTCGGCAACCGGAGATGATGGTCTTCGGGCGCCGGACTCATCGTTCCGGCCGGGCGCGATCCTTGTCTCGGATCCCCTGGCTCCCGGTCGTCGCCGGACCTCCCGGGCTGAATGCAAGGTGCACTTGCCGCCGGGCGGCCGATCGTTACAATGGCGTTACGGAATGACAGCGGTCACCGTCAAACGGTGAGGGGAGGCGCCCGGTGTCGGGGCGGGCGCCTGGGTCCGGCGACCGGGGTCGAACGCATATTCGATCTGGGAGAAGCCCACTTCATGGTGTCCGAAGCCCCCTCCGCCGCACCCCCCGGCGGAGCGCCTGCTCCACCTCGACCCGGAACCGGCCGTCTCCGTTTCCTCGTCACGGTGGTGGGTTCGGCTGGCCTGCGGACGGCGACCGACGCCTGGAAGTTCGCCCGTGCGCAGCTCACTCCTCCGGAGGGCCTGGCCGGTGAGGGGACCCTGGTGGTCGACCCCGCCGAGCGGCGCCGCTTGGTGGTGCGCCCGGCCATCCTCGGGTTCCTCGCCGTCCTGGCTGTCAGCATCGGCGCGTCGCTGCCGAGCTCCCCCTTCAAGCTCGAGCTGCCCGGCGTTTGGTTCTTCGGCGTGCCTTCCACGACGGCCGGGTCGCAATGGGGCGTCTATTTCACCCTGGCCGCCGTCTACGGCGGGCTGGTGCTGTTCGGGCGGGTGTGGTGGTGGATGGCCCGGCTCTACTCCCACCGCCAGGGGGTCCCCGTCTCCCACATGTGGTGGGTGTTCGCCCTGTGGTCGCTGCCCATGCTGGTCATCGCCCCGCTGTTCAGCCGAGACGCCTACTCCTACGCGGCCCAGGGCGAGATGGTCAGCCACCACATCAGCCCCTACCTCTACGGACCCAACCAACTCGGGAACAACGCTTTCACTCTGCCGGTCGACAAGCTGTGGCAGAACGCTCCCGCGCCCTACGGACCGCTCTTCCTGCAGATCGACGGGTTCTTCGCCCGGATCACCATGCACAACGATCTGGCCACCATCGTGCTCCTGCGCCTGCTGGCCTTCCTCGGCGTGATGCTGATCGCTATCTGCGTGCCCCGGCTGGCCCGCCTCTACAAGCGGGACGGCGCCGAGCTGTTCACCCTCATGATCCTCAATCCGGTGACGATCTTCCACCTCATCGGCGGGGCGCACAACGACGCCCTCATGCTCGGGCTGCTCGTGTGTGGCCTGACCATGGCCAAGGAACGCCGACCCGTACTCGCCGTCATGCTCTGCGCGCTGGCCACAGCCATCAAGGCGCCCGCCGCTCTCGGCATCGTCTATGTGGGGTGGAGCTGGCTCGGTCCGCAGGCCTCGGTGCGCGACCGCATACGGCCCGTTGTCACCTCACTGCTCATCGGCGTGGGAGTGCTCGGCTTCTTCTCCTACCTGAGCGGCCTCGGCTGGGGATGGGTCACCATCCTCGACACGCCCGGCGCAGTGCGCTCATGGACGGCGCCGACCACCTCTCTGGCCCTGGCCGTCACTGGCATCGCCCATGTCGTGCACATCGGGGTCGGACTGGGTGGCGTCCTGTCGGTGACCCGTTTCTTCGGCGTGCTCGGAGCGGCGGCGGCCGGCGTGTGGTTGCTCCTCAACAGCGACCGGGTGGGCACCTTGAAGGCCCTCGGCGTCACCCTCCTCCTCTTCGTGGTCCTTGGCCCGGTGGTCCAACCCTGGTACCTCTCGTGGGGGCTGGTCCTCCTCGCCCCGGTGGCCCTCGGCTGGCTACGCACTCTCATCATCTGGCTCTCGATGGTCACCGCCTTCCTCGAGCTGCCCGGCGGCGCCGACCTGTTCAAGACCCTCATCCACGGTGGTGACCCGCTGCTCATCGTGCTGACCCTGCTGTGGCTGCTGGTGGTGCTCACCGTGCCCCTCTCGTCGGCGGAGGAGTCGCACTCGCTGGACCGGCCGGCCGAGGCCAAGCGGGCGGTGCTGGTCCGGTCCTGAACGGACCGGCGCTGGCCACTGCTCGACGGGACCTCAGATCCCGATGGTCGCCGGTCAGAGCAGGCGCTGGAGCACCGACACGTCGAGCCAGCGGTTGAACTTGCGCCCGACCTCCCGCTCCACGCCCACTAGGTCGAACCCGCATTCCTCGTGCAAGCCGATCGAGGCCACGTTGTTCTCGCCGATGCGGGCGATGATGGCGTGGAACCCGTGCCGGCCGGCCAGCCGGATGAGCTCCTCGAGCAGGGCCCGGCCGATGCCTTGGCCCCGGTGGTCGGCGTCCACGTAGACCGAGTTCTCCACGGTCGTGGCATAGGCGTGCTTGTCCCGGTAGGGGGAGAGGGTGGCGAAGGCGACGGTGACCGCGTCCACGGTGGCCACGATGGCCGGGTGCGGGCCCTGATGCTCGGCCATCCACTGAGCCTGCTCCTCCTCGGTGCGGGGCACGAGGTCGAAGGTCGCCGTCGAACGAAGGACGGCCTCGTTGTAGATGGCCAGGATGGGTTCCGAGTCCGACGGCCGGGCCGGGCGGAGCAGCATCGGACGATGGTAACCACCCGATTCCTGGTGTCTTGGGGCCGGACCAGCGGGTAACATCGTCTGCCTGCTGCTCGTCGAGCCGCACCGCCCCCTTAGCTCAGTCGGCAGAGCACAGCCATGGTAAGGCTGGTGTCGTCGGTTCGATTCCGACAGGGGGCTCACCCGTGGCGGCGTAGCTCAGTTGGTCAGAGCACACGGCTCATAATCGTGGGGTCGCCGGTTCGAGTCCGGCCGCCGCTACCAACCACGGCGACAGAACGGAAATCCCGGGCCCGAGGACCCGGCCGCAGCCCGAGGAGGCGACATGGCGAAGAACGAGAAGCGCGTCCAGGTCACCCTGGCCTGTGAGGTGTGCAAGCGGCGCAACTACATCACCACCAAGAACAAGCTGAACGACCGCGAGCGCATCGAGATGAAGAAGTTCTGCCGTTGGGACCGGAAGCACACCCTCCACAAGGAGACCCGCTGACCGAGCCGGGTTGGGCGCCCGATCGAGCGAGTTCGCCCCTATCGAGCCCGAGGGCGGTCTATGCCCGCTGACCTGCACCGGGAGGCCAACCGCCTGGGACGGGGAGGGCACCCGGTGGTAGCCTGACGGGCCGCCCCTGCGATCGGCCGGCCGGCCGCCGGCCGGCGGTCGACAGAGGGCAGTAGCTCAACTGGCAGAGCATCGGTCTCCAAAACCGAAGGTTGGGGGTTCGAGTCCCTCCTGCCCTGCTCCACCTCCGGGAAACGGCCAAGGACACCGCGTGAACCGAGAACAGAAACGACAGCTGCAGCGGCAGGGACAGGATCCTGAGGGCCTGGCGCCGGCCAAGCGCACCGCGCCCCAGCCCCGCCGCCCGGCGACGCGCGAGCCGTTCCGTGTGGGCCAATTCCTCCGGGAGGTACGATCGGAGCTGCGCCAGGTGGCCTGGCCGAACCGGGCCGAAGTCGTCAACTACACGACGGTGACCCTGGTGACGCTCATCTCGCTGATGATTCTCATCTTCCTGCTCAACTACGCCTTCGCTAAAGGCGTTTTCTGGCTGTTCAACTCATGACGGACGTGACCGTGACCCAAGACGAGTCCGGGGGGCCGCAAACTGAAGGCGCTGAGGGCGCTGCGGGCTCCCTCGCGCCCGACCAGCCGACTGGTGGCGGCGATGCCGCCACCGTCGCAGACGGCTCGGGGGAGTCGGAAGAGTCGGAGGAGGCCGCCGTCGTGGCCGGCGCATGGGATGTGGAGTTCGCTCCGGCCGGAGCCGACGACGCCGAGGGCGCCACCATGGCCACTGAGCTCGAGGCGGCGTCCGAGGCCGCTCCGACAGAGGCTGCTCCGCCAGCGGTTCCTTCCGAGACGGAGTCCGCCGGGACCGAGGTCGCCGAAGACGAGGTCGCCGAGGTTGCCAGTGAGATCGCCGAGGCCGATGAGCTGGACGAGGACGATGAGGAGGACGAAGAGGAAGAGCCCTTCGTCGTCAGTCCCTACGACCAGCCGGGGCGGTGGTACGTGGTGCACACCTACGCCGGCTACGAGAACAAGGTGAAGTCGAACCTCCACAGCCGGGCCGTCTCCATGAACATGGAGGACCGCATCTACGAAGTGGTCATCCCCATGGAGGACGTGGTCGAGTTCAAGGGGGGCAAGAAGGTCGTCGTCCAGAAGAAGGTCTTCCCCGGCTATCTCCTGTGCCGCTGCGAGCTCGACGACGACAGCTGGTCGGTCATCCGCAACACCCCCGGGGTCACCGGGTTCGTCGGCCCGGGAACCAAGCCCACCCCGCTCTCTCGGCGTGAGGTCGAGAGCATCCTCCAGGTCAAAGTGGAAGGTGTCGAGGCACCGTCGAAGCGAAGCCGTCCGCGGCTGGAGCATGAGGTGGGGGAGACGGTCCGGGTCAAGGAAGGCCCCTTCGCCGACTTCTCCGGCCAGATCGCCGAGATCAACGAGGACCAGCTCAAGCTCAAGGTCCTGGTCAACATCTTCGGCCGGGAGACGCCAGTGGAGCTCGAGTTCAGCCAAGTGGCCAAGCTCTGACCGGGTAGATCCCAGGAGAACCCCGATGCCGCCCAAGAAGAAAATCGCCGCCATCGTCAAGATCCAGCTGCCCGCCGGCGGCGCCACGCCCGCGCCTCCCGTGGGAACGGCCCTCGGGCCCCACGGGGTCCAGACCATGGAGTTCTGCAAGCAGTACAACGCGGCGACCGAGAACCAGCGTGGCTCGATCGTCCCCGTGGAGATCTCGATCTACGAGGATCGCACCTTCTCTTTCGTGCTGAAGACGCCGCCGGCCGCCGCCCTCCTTCGCGAGGCGGCAGGGCTGGAAAAGGGCGCCGCCACTGCCGGCCGGGAGCAGGTGGGGACGGTCACTGACGCCCAGATCGCCGAGATCGCCACCATCAAGCTGCCGGACCTCAACACCACTGACCTCGAGGCGGCGAAGAAGCAGGTGGCGGGGACGGCCCGGTCGATGGGCATCGCCGTCGCCGGCTGAGCCGGTCAGCCAGCGCCAACGCACGAGACGGAGAGCGAGCATGTCCCGAGGGAAGAAGTACGCGGCCAGCATGGAGGCGATCGACCGCCAGCGCCTGTATTCGCCGGCTGAGGCCGTCGACCTGGTGAAGTCGTCGGCCAAGGCGGGATTCGACGAGACCGTCGAGGTCGCCGTCCGCCTCGGGGTCGACCCCCGCAAGGCCGACCAGATTGTGCGGGGCACCCTGTCCCTGCCCGCCGGCACGGGCAAGACCGCCCGGGTGGCGGTCTTCGCCGCCGGCGAGAAGGCCGCCGCCGCCCGCGCTGCCGGCGCCGACGTGGTCGGTACCGACGACCTGGTGGCCCGGGTCCGGGACGAGGGGTTCCTCGATTTCGACGTGGCCATCGCCACCCCGGATCTCATGGGCCAGGTAGGCGCCCTGGGCCGGGTGCTCGGCCCCCGTGGCCTCATGCCCAACCCGAAGACGGGGACAGTGACCGACGACGTCGAGCGAGCGGTGACCGAGTTCAAGGGCGGTCGGGTCGAGTACCGCACCGACAAGGTGGGCAACATCCATCTCGGGATCGGCAAGATCTCCTTCGACCGGGCGAAGTTGCTCCAGAACCTGCAGGCAGTGATGGACGAGCTCTACCGGGCCAAGCCGGCGTCGGCCAAGGGCCGCTACCTGCGGTCCGTCACCCTGTCGTCGACCATGGGGCCCGGCGTCCACGTCGACCCCCAGCTGGCCCGGACGGCGACCGAGGAGGAGCTCGCCGCCACCGCCTGAGCCCGCCGCACCACCCTCTGAGCGGGCTCACCTTGGTCGGAGGTGGAACGGCGCGCTAATGTCGCCTTTCCCCGAACACGACAACCGCCGTAGAACTCCGGTGTGCCGGTCGCCCGGCACCGAAGGGACCAGCAGGTCCGCCTGACGAGGCGTGCTGCGAGTGACCGCTCGCCTGCCCTCGCGTGGAGCGTCTACGGCCTGGAGCCGAGCCCTAGCTCGGTGGAGGAACCGATGGACAACCCGAGGCCCGACAAGGTGGCCGTGGTCGACGAAGTGCGTGACCGCCTGGCCACGGCCGACGGCGCAGTGCTGACCGAGTACCGGGGCCTCAGCGTCACCGAACTGGCCGCCCTACGCCACGGGCTCACCGCGGCCGGCGGGGACTACAAGATCTACAAGAACACTCTTGTCCGCTTGGCCGTCGCCGACGGACCCCAGTCGGTCCTTACTGACCTGCTCACCGGCCCGACGGCCATCGCCTTTGTGCACGGAGACGTGAGCGCAGTGGCAAAGGCCCTCCGTGACTTCTCCAGGGATTACCCGAGCCTGGTGATCAAGGGCGGGATGGTGGACGGTGGGCTGCTCACCGCCGCCGATGTCAACGCGCTCGCCGCCCTACCCAGCCGGGACGTCCTCATGGCGCAGTTCGCCGGGGCCCTCTCGGCGCCGCTGCAGCAGCTGGCCGGCCTGCTACAGGCACTGCCTCGCAACCTGGCCTACGGACTGGCCGCCCTGGTCGACCAGCGCCGGCCGGCGGAGGGGGGCGACGGCGGGGCGGACCGTGCCGAAACCGACGCGGCTGGAGCGCCTGAGACGACCGACGCGGCTGGAGCAGCCGAAGCAACCGAATCAGCCGAGGGGACCGAGGCGAGCGACACCGACGTGGAGCCGGAGGCAGCTGTCGAATCGCCGGCCACCGACTCACCTGCGCCCGAGGCTGCCGAAGACGAGCCGGACGCCGCCGGGGCATCCGCCCCCGAGGCCGGGGACCAGTAGCCCCGGACGGCCCGATCGGGACGAAAAGCAGAACGACCAGGATCAAGGACACAGGAGGAATCGACATGGCAGGAAGCCTGACCAAGGACCAGATCCTCGACGGCATCTCGGAGCTGTCGGTGATCGAGCTCAGCGAGCTGTTGAAGGAGTTCGAGGACCGTTTCGGTGTGACCGCGGCTGCGCCGGTGGCCGTCGCCGCGGCTGCCCCTGGTGCCGGCGGAGCCGATGCGCCGGCCGCCGAGGAGGAGAAGAGCGAGTACACCGTCGTGCTGTCCGAGGCCGGCGACAAGAAGATCCAGGTCATCAAAGAGGTGCGCTCCCTCACCAGCCTGGGCCTCAAGGAGGCCAAGGATCTCGTCGAGAGCGCGCCGAAGCCGGTGCTGGAGAAGGTCAAGAAAGAGGACGCCGAAAAGGCGAAGGCCCAGCTCGAGTCGGCCGGCGCCACCGTCGAGCTCTCCTAGGAGCCGGCCGGCCGGGCCTCACCAGCCTGTCGCCGTGCCGCCCGGTCCGACCGGGCCTCACCACCGCCGGGATCAGGCACGGAGCCCGGGCCATCCTTGACGGGGACGGTCCGGTCCTTTACCCTGTCCTGGGCCTGGACGGTGTCGGCCGTCCCTGGGTTGTATTCCGCGGCGCTTCCGGTTATGATTGCTGGTTGCCGTGCCCACCCCTGAAGCTCTTGTCTGTTTTTCGGGCTGATTGACGCGCCCTCAGACCCCCTGTTCGACCCCTTCGGCGGAGGTCGTCGACCCGTGATCGGGCTCGATGAGGCGCTCAGCGCCGGCGCCCCCTGACGCCCCTTTGCCGTCCCGAGACAGCGCAGCACCCCGCAGTTCCCGCAGCACCCGAAGTCCCCGTCTTCGCCCCACTGGCCCGCAACTGGGAGGAGTAGGCCGTTGTCCCCTCGGTCCAACAGCCCGGAACGATTTTCCTTCGCCAATATCGACGAGGCCCTGCCCCTTCCTGACCTGGTTGCCATCCAGCGGGACTCCTTCCAGTGGTTCCTCGACCGCGGCCTGGCCGAGACGTTCGGCGACATCAGCCCCATCGAGGACTTCACCGGCCAGCTGAGCCTCGAGCTCGAGTTCGATCCGACCGATCCCGACCTGCGCCCACCACCCAAGTTCTCGGTGGAGGAGTGCAAGGAGAAGGACATGACCTACGCCGCGCCGGTGTTCGTGCGGGCGCGGTTTATGAACGCGCAGACCGGCGAGATCAAAGAGCAGACCGTCTTCATGGGGGACTTCCCGGTGATGACGGACAAGGGCACCTTCATCGTCAACGGCACCGAGCGGGTCGTCGTCTCCCAGCTGGTCCGTTCGCCGGGCGTCATCTTCCAACCCGGCCGTGACGCCAAGACGGTCTTTACCGGCACCATCCACCCCTACCGGGGCGAGTGGATCGAGTTCGACGTCGAGGCCAAGCCATCGAAGGACGTGACTGCCGGCGCCCGGGTGGCTCGCAAGCGCCGGCTCTCGCTCTTCGTGCTGTTGCGCGCCCTCGGCTACGGCGAAGAGGGCTTCCTCGAGCGTTTCGTCCGCCACTTCGACTTCCTCGAGGGCCAGTGGGAGAAGGAGCAAAGCCTGGCTCCGAGCCGCGAGGAGGCGCTGCTCGAGATCTACAAGCGGGCCCGTCCCGGCGAGCCGCTGTCGGTCGAGGCTGCCCGGCAGTACTTCGAGAACGCCTTCTTCAACCCGAAGCGCTACGACCTCACCCGGGTCGGCCGATACAAGCTCAACCGCAAGCTCGGTCCTGAGATCGAGCGGATCTCCGAGCTCTTTGCCATCGACCTCGAGCGTCCGCAGCCCAACCAGGGAGTGCTGAGCCCGTCGGAGATCCTGGCTTCCGCGACCTACATGCTGCACTTGGCCAAGCACATGGCCGACGGTGAGTCGACCTACCGCATCGACGACCAGGACCACTTCGCCAACCGACGCATCCGCTCGGTCGGCGAGCTCATCCAGAACCAGGTTCGGGTGGGACTGTCCCGCATGGAGCGGGTGGTGCGCGAGCGCATGACCACCCAGGACGTCGAGGCCATCACTCCTCAGACCCTCATCAACATCCGGCCGGTGGTCGCCGCCGTCAAGGAGTTCTTCGGGACCAGCCAGCTCAGCCAGTTCATGGACCAGAACAATCCGCTCTCCGGCCTCGCCCACAAGCGGCGCCTCTCCGCCCTCGGCCCCGGCGGCCTCTCCCGCGAACGGGCCGGGTTCGAGGTCCGAGACGTGCATACCTCGCACTACGGCCGCATGTGCCCCATCGAGACCCCCGAGGGTCCCAACATCGGCCTCATCGGCTCACTGGCCACCTACGCGCGGGTCAACGAGTACGGCTTCATCGAGACTCCCTACCGCAAGGTGGTGGGGGGCAAGGTGACCGACGAGATCCTGTACCTCGCCGCCGACGAGGAGGAGGAGCACGTCATCGCCCAGGCCTCCGCCGCCCTCGACGACAACGGCCGCTTCACCGAGGAGAGGGTGCTCGTCCGCCGCGGCCCACAGGGCACCGGCGTGCGGGTCGGGGTGGCGACCACGTCGTATGGGACCACATCCGAGATCGACTTCGTTCCCCCCGCTGAGGTCGACCTCATGGACGTCTCCCCCAAGCAGATCGTGTCGGTGTCGACCGCTCTCATCCCCTTCGTGGAGCACGACGACGCCAACCGGGCCCTCATGGGGGCCAACATGCAGAAGCAGGCCGTGCCCCTGGTGGTGCCCGAGGCCCCCTACATCGGGACCGGTGTCGAGGCCCGGGCCGCCCGTGACGCCGGCGACGTGGTCTTGGCCGAGGGTGACGGGACGGTTGTCGACGTCGCCGGTGACCAGATCACCGTCGAGTACAAGGCGGGGGCCACGGACGAGACCGGCGCCGCGCTCGGCACCAAGGTGTACCGGCTGGCCAAGTTCCGTCGTTCTAACCAGAACACAGCCATCAACCAGAAGGCCATCGTCACCGAGGGCCAGAGGATCTCGAAGGCTGACGTGCTGGCCGACGGGCCGGCCACCCACAACGGCGAGCTGGCCCTGGGCAAGAACCTCCTGGTCGCCTTCATGCCCTGGGAGGGGTTCAACTACGAGGACGCCATCATCCTCTCGGAGCGGCTGGTGAAGGACGACGTCCTCACTTCCATCCACATCGAGGAGCACGAGGTGGACGCCCGTGACACCAAGCTCGGCGCCGAGGAGATCACCCGGGACATCCCCAACCTGTCCGAGGAGATCCTCGCCGACCTCGACGAGCGCGGCATCATCCGCATCGGCGCCGAGGTCGGAGCGGGCGACGTGCTCGTAGGCAAGGTCACACCCAAGGGCGAGACCGAGCAGACCCCCGAGGAGCGGCTGCTCAGGGCCATCTTCGGCGAAAAGGCCCGCGAGGTGCGTGACACCTCCCTCAAGGTGCCCCACGGCGAGCAGGGAACCGTCATCGACGTGCGCGTCTTCTCCCGTGACGACCAGCACGAGCTGCCGCCCGGGGTCGAGCAGTTGGTCCGGGTCTACGTGGCCCAGAAGCGCAAGATCTCCGAAGGCGACAAGTTGGCCGGCCGTCACGGCAACAAGGGCGTGATCTCGAAGATCCTCCCAGTCGAGGACATGCCCTTCCTGGCCGACGGCACTCCCATCGACATCATCCTCAACCCCCTGGGTGTGCCAAGTCGGATGAACGTGGGCCAGGTGCTCGAGTCGCACCTCGGCTACGCCGCCCGCTGGGGCTGGGAGGGCGCCGGCGACCTGGCCCGCCCACCGGTCAAGGGCACCGAGAAGAAGACCCGGCCGCGGACCGACCCGGCGGTGTGGGTGTCGACCCCGGTCTTCGACGGAGCCCACTGGGACGAGGAGAGCGACGCCGGCCGGCACCCGACCATTAAGGAGCTCTTCCGCAAGCTCAACCCGGACGGCATCGACGGGAGCGTGCAGGTATCCGACGAGGGGAAGGCCGTCCTCTACAACGGCCGCACCGGCGAGGTCTACGACAACCCGGTCTCGGTGGGCTACGTCTACATCCTGAAGCTGCACCACCTGGTGGACGACAAGATCCACGCCCGGTCGACCGGCCCGTACTCGATGATCACCCAGCAGCCCCTGGGTGGGAAGGCTCAGTTCGGCGGCCAGCGCTTCGGCGAAATGGAGGTCTGGGCCCTCGAGGCCTTCGGCGCCGCCTATGCCCTCCAGGAGCTCTTGACCATCAAGTCGGACGACGTGCTCGGCCGAGTCAAGGTCTACGAGGCCATCGTGAAGGGCGAGAACATCCCCGAGCCTGGCATCCCCGAGAGCTTCAAGGTGCTCATCAAGGAGATGCAGTCGCTCTGCCTCGATGTCGAGGTGCTGGCACCGGGCGGGGAGGAAATCGAGATGCGGGAGCTCGACGAAGACGTCTTCCGCACTGCTGAAGAACTCGGCATCGACATCAGCCGGCCCGAGCGTGGCTCGGACGAGGAGGATGCCCGACGCGCCGCGGAAAGGGGATTCTGATGTTGGACGTCAACGACTTCGATCAGCTGCGGATCGGGCTCGCCACCGCCGACTCCATCCGCGGGTGGTCCAACGGCGAGGTCAAGAAGCCCGAGACCATCAACTACCGGACCTTGCGCCCGGAAAAGGACGGTCTCTTCTGCGAGAAGATCTTCGGCCCGACGAAGGACTGGGAGTGCTACTGCGGCAAGTACAAGCGCGTCCGGTTCCGCGGCATCATCTGCGAGCGCTGCGGCGTGGAGGTCACCCGCTCGAAGGTCCGGCGCGAGCGCATGGGCCATATCGAGCTCGCCGCCCCGGTCGTGCACATCTGGTACCTGCGGGGCACCCGCAGCTGGCTGGCCTACCTGCTCATGGGCACCGAGGCCCGCGAGGAGCTCAAGGCCAAGCAGTTGGAGAAGGTCATCTACTTCGCCGCCAACCTGGTCACCTGGGTCGACGAGGCCAAGCGCCACGAGGACCTGCCCGAGCTTGAGAAGGAGCTGCGGACCGAGATCGCCGACATCGAGCGCAAGCGCGACCTCGACATCGACCGGCGCTTCAAGGCCTTGGAGTCCGAGCTCGCCGACCTCGAGAAGGAGGGGGCGAAAGACGCCGAGATCAAGGCCAAGCAGCGCAACACCGAAAAGGAGATCGCCGCCGTCCGCGAGCGCTACCAGGGTGAGATCGAGCTCGCCCAGCGCGCTTTCGACGAGTTCAAGAGCTTGCACTCCCGGAAGATCCTCGAGGACGAGTTGCTCTGGCGCGAGCTTCGCATCCGCTACGAGGACTACTTCGAGGGCGGCATGGGCGCAGAGACCATCTCCCGGCTCATCGATCGCATCGATCTCGACGCAGAGGAGCAGAAGCTTCGAGACATGATCGAGCCTCCGAAGAAGGAGGACGAGAAGAAGAGGCCGCTCTCTACCCAGCGTCGCCAGAAAGTCATCAAGCGACTCAAGATCGTGACCGCCTTCAACCGCCGCGACGAGAACAGCCGGCGGATCAACGACCCGCGGGCCATGATCCTCGACTCGGTGCCGGTCATCCCGCCCGACCTGCGGCCCATGGTCCAACTGGACGGAGGCCGCTTCGCCACCTCCGATCTCAACGACCTCTACCGCCGGGTCATCAACCGCAACAACCGGCTCAAGCGCCTCCTCGACCTCGGTGCGCCCGAGATCATCATCAACAACGAGAAGCGCATGCTCCAAGAAGCCGTCGACGCGCTGTTCGACAACGGACGGCGCGGCCGGCCGGTCACCGGCCCGGGCAACCGGCCGCTCAAGAGCCTCTCCGACATGCTGAAGGGCAAGCAGGGACGGTTCCGCCAGAACCTGCTGGGCAAGCGCGTCGACTACTCGGGCCGCTCGGTCATCGTCATCGGGCCGACCCTCCAGCTCCACCAGTGCGGCCTGCCCAAGCTCATGGCCCTCGAACTGTTCAAGCCGTTCGTCATGAAGCGGCTGGTCGACGCCGAGTACGCCCAGAACATCAAGTCGGCCAAGCGCATGGTCGAGCGTCGCCGGCCCCAGGTGTGGGACGTCCTCGAAGGCGTGATCAAGGAGCACCCGGTGCTGCTCAACCGGGCGCCGACCCTGCACCGCCTGGGCATCCAGGCCTTCGAGCCGGTGCTGGTCGAGGGCAAGGCCATCCAGGTCCACCCCCTCGTGTGCACCGCCTTCAACGCCGACTTCGACGGCGACCAGATGGCCGTGCACCTCCCACTGTCGGCCGAGGCCCAAGCCGAGGCCCGGGTGCTCATGCTCTCAGCCAACAACATCCTCTCGCCGGCCACCGGGCGGCCGATCACCGTGCCCACCCAGGACATGGTCTTCGGCATCTACTACCTGACGCTGCCCGTCGACGGAGCGAAGGGCGAGGGCCGCACCTTCCGCCACGCCTACGAGGTCGAGGCCGCCTTCGACGCCGGCGACATCGACTTGCAGGCGAAGATCACGCTGCGTCCCGAGCTTGGATCCGACCTGTTCCGGTCGATCCTTCTGGCTCAGGGAGCCGAGCTCGATGGGGACGGCAACCCGATCGTCCCTGCCGATGCCGACACCAGTGCCGATGACGACGGGGCGAGCCATTCCCCGGTTTCCGTCGAGACCACGCCCGGACGCCTCTTCTTCAATAGCGCCCTGCCACCCGGCTACCGGTACGTGAACGACATCGTCGGCAAGCGCAACACCCCCATCGGCGCCATCGTCGAGGAGGTGGCGGCCAACTTCACCAAGGCCGAGGTGGCGGCCAGCCTCGACCGGATCAAGGACCTCGGCTTCCGGTACGCCACCCAATCAGGGCTCACCATCTCCATCAACGACGTGCGCACGCCGCCGGACAAGCAGTCGATCCTCGACCGCTACGAGAAGGAGGCCGAGAAGGCCGAGGCCCAGTTCAAGCGGGGCATCATCACCGACGACGAGCGGCGCCAGAAGGAGATCGAGATCTGGACATCGGCCAACTCGGAGGTCGGGAAAGCCATGGAAGCGTCGCTGTCCACCATCGCCTTCAACCCGCTCGACATGATGGTCGACTCCGGGGCCCGGGGGAACAGCCAGCAGATCCGCCAGATCGCCGGCATGAAGGGGCTCGTCTCCAACCCGCGGGGCGAGATGATCCCCCGACCCATCAAGTCGTCGTTCCGGGAGGGACTCTCGGTGCTCGAGTACTTCATTTCGACCCACGGCGCCAGGAAGGGTCTGGCCGACACCGCTCTGCGCACGGCTGACTCGGGCTACCTGACCCGTCGCTTGGTCGACGTGGCCCAGGAGCTCATCGTCCGCGAAGAGGACTGTGGTTCGACCCGTGGCATCTGGATCGAGGACGTCGTCCCCGATGGTCCTGGCACCCGCTCGTACCTCGAGACACGCGCTTACGGTCGCGTGCTCGCCGAACCGGCGACCCTGGCCGACAAGACGAAGGTGGATGCCGGCACCCTGCTGACCGAAGAGCTGGTCAACCAGTTGCGTGACGATCCCGAGGTCACCCGGGTGCGGGTGCGTTCCGTGCTCACCTGCGAAGCCGAGCAGGGAATCTGCTCCGCCTGCTACGGCCAGTCGCTGGCCACCGGCGGGATGATCGAGCTCGGCGAAGCCGTCGGGGTCATCGCCGCCCAGTCCATCGGCGAGCCCGGCACTCAGCTCACCATGCGCACCTTCCACACCGGCGGCATCGTCGGCGAGGACATCACCCACGGACTGCCCCGCGTGGTCGAGCTGTTCGAGGCCCGCACCCCGAAGGGAGCGGCCGTCCTCGCCCGTCACTCGGGCGCGGTCCGCATCGACGAGGACGAGTCCGGACGGCACATCACCGTGGTGGCCGACGACGGCGAGGAGCACTCTGTTCTCGTCGCCCCCCGGGCCCACCTCGAGGTGCAGGACGGCCAGGAGGTCAATGCCGGGGACGCCCTCGTCGAGGGACCCAAGGACCCGAAGGAGCTGCTCGAGGTCAAGGGCATCCGCGAGACGCAGCAGTACCTGGTCGAGGAGGTCCAGAAGGTCTACCGCGACCAGGGCGTGTCCATCCACGACAAGCACATCGAGCTCATCGTCCGCCAGATGCTGCGCCGGGTGCTGGTGGCCGAGCCCGGAGACGCCGTCTTCCTCCCCGGCGAGCGGGTCGACTCGCGGGTCTACGCCGAGGTCAACCGCGAGCTGGTGCAGGAAGGGAAGCGCCCGGCCGAGGGCCGGCCCGAGCTCATGGGCATCACCAAGGCGTCGCTGGCCACCGACAGCTGGTTGTCGGCCGCCTCCTTCCAGGAGACCACCCGGGTGCTCACCGAGGCGGCCATCGAGGGCCGCTCCGACCAGCTCTACGGGCTCAAGGAGAACATCATCATCGGGAAGCTCATCCCGGCCGGCACCGGCATGGAGCATTACCGCGATATCCGCCTGGAGATGCCTGGCGCCGAGGCCTTGCCCTTCTGGGCCATCGGCACCGAGGACGCCGCCACCGAGGACCTGGCCGCCTGGCTGCGTGACACCGGTGGGGACTCATCCCTCGGCGGCTTCTCCTCCGACATCGATGCCAGCTGGCTCGGCGCCGTGCCGACCACCGAAGACGGCATCGACGGGCTGACCCGGCCGGCCGAAGAGGGGACGATCGAAGCCGGCGCATGACCCGGGCGGGCGGCTCAGCTGTCCAGCTGGGGCGGTGGGTTCGGGACCTGCGTTCGAAGGACAGAGGTCGCCGTTTGGAAATCCGGAGCGCCGAGGTCACAGGCAACGGTAGACAGCGTCGATGAGGGAGCGGTTCCTCGTCGACTGCCACCGCGGTATGACGTGGTTCATCACGTACCCGAAGGCGATCCCTGCATCCGGATCGGCGAAACCGACGGCACCTCCAGTTCCGAAGTGGCCGAAGGCGCGCCGATTCGGTCCGAAGGGTCGACGCGGCGTGGTGGGTTTGAACCCGAGGCCGAACACCGCCTCCTCACCGAGGACCGGGCAGAAGCCAACGGACTGCGGTCGGGTGGCTTCCGCCAGCAGCTCGGGTGAGATGAGCCGATCGGGCTCGAGGAGCGCAGCGTAGATGCGAGCCACCGCCGTCGCCGTGCCGTGTCCATTGGTCGAAGGCACTTGGGCACTGCGCCATTCACGTGTGTTCATGACCCCCATGGAGGAGTATCCGGGCGGATTGAAGTAGCCAAGTTGGATCATGAGATCCTCGCCGGTGAGCTTCTCCCACTCGACGGTCGGCGGGCTGTCGGGAATGGACCAGACAACCTCCGCACAGCGGCCTTGTTCCGCTTGGGGTAGGCCAAACCAGAGGTCGGCGCCGAGAGGAGCGGCCAACGAACGCAGTCGTGTCCCCGGGAGCTCGCCGGTGACTCGGTGAACCAGCTCTCCGATCAAGTGGCCGAAGGTGTTGGTGTGGTAGGCGTGGCGTGTTCCTGCCTCCCAGAAGGGCTCGGTTTCGGCCAGGGCGGCGGCCATGACGTCCCACTGCCAGAGGTCTGCGTTCGTGAGCGGCCGACGAATGGCTGGTACTCCGGCCTGGTGGCAAAGCGCATGCCGTACGGTCGTAGCCGTCTTGCCGTGGGCGGCGAACTCTGGCCAGATCGACACGATCGGATGGTCGAGACCGAGATCGCCGTGGTCGACGAGTTGAAGGAGGAGGAGGGCGATCACCGCCTTGCCCACCGAGTAGACGTTGACCAGAGTGTCTTCTTGCCAGGGTTCCCGGTGGTCGGCGTCCTTCCAGCCGCCTACGAGTTCGACGACGGGCTGGCCCCTGGCGAACACGGTGACGGCAGCTCCGACCTCGCCCTGGTCGACGAAATTGGCGCGAAAAGCCTCTCGAACTCCGGCGAATCTCGACTCACAATGACCGGATATCGGGACTTCCACGAGGGCGGGGTCGCGTTCGGGCGCGGGCAAGTTCCAAGAGTAGTGAGTCGACGCCGATCGTCCGGGCTGGGCGAGGCCGGGCGACGGGACTGCTGGCCCCGGACTGCTCCTGGCTGCCGCTCGTCACTCCGTGGCCAGCGCGGGACCACCCATGCCAGGGTCGGTGGGGCCCTGGCGGGGCGACAGCCGGACTCCGAAGTCGGTCAGCCAGCCTGTCAGCCTGTGCTCGCCGGCCAGCAGCGGTTCTCTAGGATGGACAACGGCGGCCCCGGGGAGTGCCCACCGACGCTCGGAGCGGGCTTCCTTGCCCATAGACTGGCTGGTGGCGTAGCATGTTGCGCCGTGCGGCCGGTGCCGCGCCGGTAAGCCCTGCCTGCCGGCGCCTGATGTTCCGGCGGCAGCGGTGCCGAGGCGTCGGGCCTCTCAGCCGGACGTACGACTCAGCATTCCCGCAGTCCACTTATTCCAGAGGTAACGCGTGCCCACGATCTCCCAGCTGGTCCGAAAGGGCCGGGCGACCAAGTCGACGAAGTCCAAGACGCCGGCGCTGAGAGGCGCCCCCCAGCGTCGCGGCGTGTGCACCCGCGTCTACACCCACACCCCGAAGAAGCCGAACTCGGCCCTGCGCAAGGTGGCTCGGGTGCGGCTGACGAGCGGCCTCGAGGTCACCGCCTACATCCCCGGTGAGGGGCACAATCTCCAGGAGCACTCGATCGTCCTCGTCCGCGGTGGCCGGGTGAAGGACCTGCCAGGCGTGCGCTACAAGGTCATCCGCGGCACCCTCGACGCATCGGGCGTGCGCGAGCGCAACCAGGCCCGGAGCCGTTACGGCGCCAAGAAGGAGTCCTGAGATGCCTCGCAAGGGCCCGGCCGGTCGCCGGGAGCTATTGCCGGATCCCGTGTACCACTCGGTGCTCGTCACCCAGGTGGTCAACCGGGTCCTCAGTCGGGGCAAGCGCACACTGGCCGAGCGCATCGTTTACGACGCGCTCTCCGACGTGGGCGAGAAGTCGGGCAACGACCCCGTCGCCGTCCTCAAGAAGGCTGTCGAGAACACCCGGCCCGAGGTCGAGGTCCGGCCTCGTCGGGTGGGCGGGGCCACTTACCAGGTCCCCGTGGAGGTCCGGCCCCGCCGGGCCACCACCCTGTCCATCCGGTGGCTGGTCGGCTACTCCCAGCAGCGGCGGGAGAAGACCATGGCCGAGCGGCTGTCCAATGAGATCCGCGATGCCGCGAACGGGATCGGGGCGGCGGCCAAGCGGCGTGAGGACCTGCACAAGATGGCCGAGTCCAACCGGGCCTTCGCCCACTACCGCTGGTAGGCCCTCCCGACGGCATGCCCCGGCGTGCCCCGTGCCCTCGCCTCCCAGCGGGCACCGGATCCACCGGAGCGCCTATTCCCGAGCACCAAACTGACTGAACTGATCGATCTGACTGACCGAGCTGAACGAAGAACCGAAGAGCTGACCGACCATGGCTGAAGACCCGCAGAGGACGCACCCGCTGGCCAAGACCCGCAACATCGGGATCATGGCCCACATCGACGCGGGCAAGACGACGACGACCGAGCGGATCCTCTACTACACCGGCAAGAACTACAAGATCGGCGAGGTCCATGAAGGCGCCGCCACCATGGACTGGATGGTCCAGGAGCAGGAGCGGGGCATCACCATTACCTCGGCCGCCACCACCGCCATGTGGCGGGACACCACCATCAACATCATCGACACCCCGGGACACGTCGACTTCACCGTCGAGGTCGAGCGATCGCTGCGGGTGCTCGACGGGGCCGTGGCCGTTTTCGACGCCGTGGCCGGCGTGGAGCCCCAGACCGAGACGGTGTGGCGCCAGGCCGACAAGTACGGCGTGCCGCGCATCTGCTTCATCAACAAGATGGACCGCACCGGTGCCAACTTCGATCAGGCGGTGCAGATGATCCGCAACCGCCTCGATGCCCTTCCCGCCGTCGTCCAGCTGCCCCTCGGGGTGGAGGCCGGGTTCAAGGGCGTGATCGACCTCGTCACCATGAAGGCGCTCGTCTGGGAGGACGGGATGGGCGAGGAGTGGACCGAGGAGGAGATTCCGGCCGACCAGGTCGAGTGGGCCGACGGGGCGCGCCACCAGCTCATCGACGTGGTCTCCAGCCACGACGACACCATCTTGGAGAAGTACCTGCACGACCAGGAGATCACCGCCGAGGACCTGCGGCGCGGCCTGCGCACGGTCACCTTGGGCAGCCACGCCGTGCCTGTCCTGTGCGGTTCGGCCTTCAAGAACAAGGGCGTCCAGCCTCTGCTCGACGCGGTGGTGGACTACCTACCGAGCCCAGTTGACATCCCACCGGCCACCGGTCACCTCCCCCGCAAGGAGGGCGAAGTGGTGGAGCGGGCGGCCGACGACGACGCTCCCTTCGCCGCCCTGGCCTTCAAGATCATGACCGACCCCTACGTCGGCAAGCTCACCTACCTCCGTGTCTACTCGGGCACCTTGACCAAGGGGTCGGGGGTGCTGAACTCGACCCGGGACCGGAAGGAGCGGGTCGGCCGCATCCTCCAGATGCACGCCAACTCACGGGTGGATCTCGACGCCGTCTTCGCCGGGGACATCGTGGCCGCCGTGGGCCTCAAGCAGACCACCACCGGCGACACCCTCTGCGACCCCGGCAATCCCGTGGTCCTCGAGTCGCTGACCTTCCCCGAGCCGGTCATCCACGTGGCCGTCGAGCCCAAGACCAAGGCCGACCAGGACAAGCTGGGCAAGGCCTTGTTCTCGCTGTCCGAGGAGGATCCGACCTTCCGGGTGAAGACCGACGAGGAGACCGGCCAGACAGTCATCTCTGGGATGGGTGAGCTCCATCTCGAGGTGCTGGTCGACCGGATGCTGCGCGAGTTCAGCGTGGACGCCAACGTGGGCAAGCCCCAGGTCGCCTACCGGGAGACCATCCGAAAGAAGGTGGAGAAGGTCGAGTACCGGCACGTCCGCCAGACCGGCGGCCGGGGCCAGTACGGGCACGTTGTCATCGACCTCGAGCCCAACCCGGGGCACGGCTACGAGTTCGTGGACAAGATCACCGGCGGCGTCATCCCCCGCGAGTACGTCCCCTCGGTCGACGCCGGCATTCGGGAGGCGCTGACCTCCGGCGTGCTGGCCGGCTACCCCACCGTCGACGTCAAGGTGACCCTCACCTACGGCTCGTACCACGACGTCGACTCCTCGGAGATGGCCTTCAAGATCGCCGGCTCGATGGCCGTCAAGAAGGCGGCCAATCTCGCCAGCCCGGTCCTCTTGGAGCCGGTCATGGCCGTCGAGGTGATCACGCCCGAGGAGTACATGGGCGATGTGATCGGCGACCTCTCGGCCCGGCGGGGCAAGGTCGAGGGCATGGAGCAGCGGGGGACCAGCCAGATCGTGCGGGCACAGGTACCGCTGTCCGACATGTTCGGCTACGCTACCGACCTGCGTTCTCGCACGCAGGGGCGGGCCACGTACTCGATGCAGTTCCACGCCTACAACGAAGTCCCCGAGTCGATCGCCAAGGAGATCATCGCCAAGGCGCGGGGAATAGAGAAGGGGACAGGCGGTCGCCTGCCCCGAGGCGTGCGGACCAGCGAGGACCGACAGAACCGACCGAGATAACCGGAGACACGACAATGGCGGTGGCCACCAGGCCGCCGCCGTGGTGGGCCCGAGGGGGTACCGCCCGAGACCAGGGAGCATCGCCCCGATCATGGCCAAGAAGAAGTTCGAGCGCACCAAGCCCCACGTGAACGTGGGGACCATGGGACACATCGACCACGGCAAGACAACGCTCACCGCGGCCATCACCAAAGTGCTGCACGACAGCGACCCGACGACGAACTTCACGCCGTTCGAGGAGATCGACAAGGCGCCCGAAGAGAAGCAGCGGGGCATCACCATCACCATCGCCCACGTCGAGTACGAGACGCCCAACCGGCACTACGCCCACGTCGACATGCCGGGTCATGCCGACTACATCAAGAACATGATCACCGGGGCGGCCCAGGTGGACGGGGCCATCCTCGTGGTCTCGGCGGCCGACGGCCCCATGCCCCAGACCCGGGAGCACGTGCTCCTGGCCCGCCAGGTGGGCGTGCCCTACATCGTGGTCGCCCTCAACAAGTCGGACACCGTGGACGACGAGGAGCTGCTCGAGCTGGTGGAGCTCGAGATCCGCGAGCTGCTCAACGAGTACGAATTCCCCGGGGACGACACTCCCATTGTCCGGGTGAGCGCCCTCAAGGCCCTCGAGGGAGACCCCGAGTGGACGACCAAGATCACCGAGCTCATGGAGGCCGTGGACACCTACATCCCCGAGCCCAAGCGTGACATCGAGAAGCCCTTCCTCATGTCGGTGGAGGACGTCATGTCCATCACCGGCCGGGGCACCGTGGTCACCGGCAAGGTCGAGCAGGGTGTCGTGAAAGTCGGTGAGGAGGTCGAGATCGTGGGGCTCCGCCCGACGCAGAAGACCACGGTCACCGGGGTGGAGATGTTCCGCAAGCTGCTGGACCAGGGCCAAGCCGGGGACAACATCGGCGCCCTCCTGCGGGGCACCAAGAAGGAGGAGGTCGAGCGGGGCCAGGTGCTGTGCAAGCCGGGCTCGATCACCCCGCACACCAAGTTCGAGGCCACCGTCTACGTCCTCAACAAGGACGAGGGCGGGCGGCACAAGCCGTTCTTCACCAATTACCGCCCGCAGTTCTACTTCCGGACCACGGACGTGACCGGCACGATCACCTTGCCCGAGGGCACCGAGATGGTCATGCCCGGTGACAACACGGACATGACGGTGGAGCTGGGCAAGCCCATCGCCATGGACGAGGGCCTCCGTTTCGCCATCCGCGAGGGTGGCCGGACGGTGGCTTCCGGCCGAGTCGTCAAGATCCTCGAGTAGCCGGACCGCCGGACCAACCGCCAACCGACCCGCACCCCCGGAGAACAGGACCTCAGAGATGGCCGCCGACGGCCCCAGCCAGAAGATCAGGATCCGGCTCAAGGCCTACGACCACGAAATTCTCGACCAGTCGACCGAGAAGATCGTCCAGACGGTGCTCCGGACCCAAGCCAAGGTTCTCGGACCGGTGCCCCTCCCGACCGAGAAGCACCGCTACACGGTTGTGCGCTCGCCTCACAAGTACAAGGACAGCCGCGAGCACTTCGAGATGCGGGTCCACAAGCGGCTGGTCGACATCGTGGAGCACACCCCGAAGACCGTCGACTCGCTCCAGCGGCTCGACCTGCCGGCCGGGGTGGACATCGAGATCAAGATCCAGACCGTCTAGGTCGGGCTGGGGGCGCTCGGGCTTCCGAGGGCGGGCCGGCCGGGGCGGCTTTCGGGCCCTCGCCAGGCGGGATATAGTCTTTGGTCGGCTCGGGCGGGGTCCGCCCACCGAGACCACACACACAAGACCACACACAGACGTGTCCGAGCGCCCGTCGGTGACGGGGACCTCGGACCGCAACAGGCGAGCGCTCCGCTCGGTTCGTCCGGGCGGAGCGTCTGCGTGCCAGCCCGATGGAACGGAGTGGCGGGCCCCGTGCCCGTCGCCGGGGCAGGAGGTTCGTCAGCGGTCAGCGCCGTCCGGCGCCGGCCCGAGCGATACAGCGTGCAACAGAAGAAGCAGAAGGAACGGAAGAGGCTCCAGTGGCCACCAAGGCGATCGTGGGCGAGAAGCTCGGGATGACGCAGATCTGGGACGACCAGCACCGGTCGGTGCCGGTGACCGTCCTGCGCGTCTCGCCGGTCCGCATCGTGCAGGTGAAGACGCCGGAGCAAGAGGGATACTCGGCGCTCCAGGTGACCTGGGGCCACCGGCGGCCCTCGACGCTCACCAAGCCGGAGCAGGGCCACTACGACCGGTCGGGAGTCGACGCCGGGAGGCGGCTCGTCGAACTGCGCATCGACGACACCTCCTCCTACGAAGTGGGCCAGGAGCTGACCGCCGACCTCATGCAGCCCGGCGAGCTGGTCGACGCCACCGCGGTGTCGAAGGGGAAGGGCTTCGCCGGTTCGATGAAGCGGCACAACTTCAAGGGCCAGGGGGCCGTCCCATGGCACCCACAAGATGCACCGGGCGCCGGGATCGATCGGCGCCTGCGCTACACCGTCGCGGGTGTTCAAAGGGACGCGCATGGCCGGGCGCATGGGCGGCCAGCAGGTCACCACCCTCAACCTCAAGATCGTTCAGGCCGACCCCGAGCGCGAGCTCATCCTGGTCAAGGGGGCGGTTCCCGGTCCCCGCGGTGGCATGGTGGTGCTCCGGGACGCGGTCAAGGCGCCGGTGGCCAACGGCGGTGCCCGGTCGTGACCACCGTCGAGGCACGCTGACGCCGGCCCGGCAGCTGCCCGCCGCCTGGCCCGCGGCGAGCCGGTCACCCGCACCGTGACCCGGCGGTCGATGGACGGATCCGCGCTCTCCGAGGTGGGCCTCGACCCGCACATCTTCGGCATCGAGCCCCACGCCAGTGTGCTCCACCAGGTGGTGACGGCCCAGCTGGCGGCGGCCCGCTCCGGCACCCAGTCGACCAAGACCCGGGCCGAAGTCCGCGGGGGCGGGGCCAAGCCCTACCGCCAGAAGGGCACGGGACGGGCCCGTCAGGGATCCACCCGGGCTCCCCAGTGGATCGGTGGGGGCGTTGCCCTCGGCCCCAAGCCTCGCTCGTACGCGCAGAAGACCCCGAAGAAGATGGTCAAGCTGGCCCTGCACTCGGCCCTCTCCGACCGGGCCGCCGGCGGCCGCGTGGCCCTGATCGACGCCTGGACCTTCGAGGTGCCCAGGACCAAGGACGCCGTCGCCGCCCTCGAGGCACTGGACCTCCGTGGCCGGGTGCTGGTCGTCCTGGGGGCCGAGGACGGCTACGCCGAGCGGTCCTTCGGCAACCTGCCCGACATCCAGACCGTCGTGGCCGGCGAGCTCAACGCCTACGACGTGCTGGTCAACGACTGGATCGTCTTCACCGACGAGACCCTGCCGGGGACGGCCACCGACGACGGCGGTCCGTCCCGGGAGGCTGCGGCCAGTACCGGCGACGGGCACGAGGACGGGGACGAGGCCGTCGCCTCCGACGACCCGGATGACGGAGCCGTCGGCGATGCCGGGGAGGAGTCATGAAGCACCCGCACCACGTGCTCATCAGGCCGGTCGTCTCCGAGAAGTCCTACGCGCTGATGGACAACAACGTCTACGTGTTCGTGGTCGACCCCTCGGCCACCAAGGTGGACGTTCGCCGTGCCGTCGAGCAGGCGTTCAAGGTGCGGGTGGACAGTGTGAACACCCTCAACCGCAAGGGCAAGACCCGGCGGAACCGGCGCGACAACACCGTGGGCCACCGTCCCGCCACCAAGCGGGCCATCGTCACCCTGCACGAGGGCGACTCGATCGACCTGTTCGAGAGCTGAGGAGCGGAGCCCGATCATGCCATTGCGCGCACGCAAGCCGACCAGCGCCGGACGCCGGTTCCAGACGGTATCCGACTTCTCGGACATCACCCGCAGCCATCCCGAGAAGTCGCTCATCGGGCCCAAGCCCTCCTCGGGCGGCCGCAACTCCTACGGGCGCAAGACGTCCCGCCACCGCGGCGGCGGCCACAAGCAGCAGTACCGCCAGGTCGACTTCCGGCGGGACAAGGACGGGGTGCCGGCCAAGGTGGCCGCCGTCGAGTACGACCCCAATCGCAACGCCCGCATCGCCCTCCTCCACTACTTGGACGGCGAGAAGCGCTACATCCTTGCTCCGTCCCAGGTGCGGGTGGGCGACCGTCTGCAATCCGGTCAGGGGGCGGAGATCCGGCCCGGCAATGCCCTGCCCATCCGCTTCATCCCGGTGGGGTCGGTCGTCCACTGCGTCGAGCTGCGCCCGGGCGGGGGCGGCAAGCTGGCCCGGGGGGCGGGCATGAGCGTGCAGCTCGTGGCCAAGGAGGGCGCCTTTGCCACGCTTCGCCTTCCGTCCACCGAGATGCGCCGGGTGCCCATCGATTGCCGGGCCACCCTCGGGGTGGTCGGGAACCCCGAGGCCGAGCTGGTCAAGTTGGGCAAGGCCGGCCGCAACCGGTGGAAGGGCAGGCGGCCACAGACCCGCGGCGTGGCCATGAACCCGGTCGACCATCCGTTGGGTGGCGGTGAGGGCAAGAGCTCAGGTGGCCGCCATCCCGTCTCTCCCTGGGGCCAGCCCGAGGGCCGTACCCGGACCCGCAACAAGAAGTCCAACGCCATGATCGTCCGCCGGCGCCGCACCCGCGGGGCCCGTCGCTAGGGAAGCCGAAGGGAAGCACGCCCATGCCCCGTAGCCTGAAGAAGGGCCCCTTCGTGGACGACCACCTGTTGAAGAAGGTGGACGTCCTGAACGCCAGCGGCGAGAAGAAGGTCATCAAGACCTGGTCGCGCCGTTCCACGATCATCCCCGACATGGTGGGCCACACCATCGCCGTCCATGACGGTCGCAAGCACATCCCCGTGTACGTGACCGAGTCGATGGTCGGCCACAAGCTCGGCGAGTTCGCGCCAACCCGGACCTTCAAGTTCCACGCCGGCCAAGAGCGGGCCGGGAGGCGCTGATGCCCGGCACGAAGACCAACGAGCGACCGGGTACCCGGGCCGTCCTGCGCTACGGACGGCTGTCCGCTTACAAAGTGCGCCAGGTCCTCGACCTCATCCGGGGCCAAGACGTCGACCGTGCCGCCGAGATCCTGGCTACCTGCGACCGTGAGGCGGCCACCGTGGTGGGCAAGCTGCTCACTTCAGCCGTGGCCAACGCGGCGCACAACGACCAGCTCGACGCCGAGGACCTCTATGTCTCGGCGTGTTACGCCGACGAGGGAAGCACGCTCAAGCGCTGGCGCCCTCGCGCCAGGGGCCGGGCGACCCGCATCCGCAAGCGCACGGCGCACGTGACGATCATCGTGAGCCGCATGCCCGACGAGCGTATCGCCCGCCGGCGTGCTCGCCAGGCGGCCACCAGCTCGCAGCGGTCGCGCCGGGTGGCCGGCTCCCGCCGCCGCCAAGCCCGCGCCGAGGCCTCGGCCCAGGGCGCAGACGCCGCTCGAACGGACGACGGCGTGGGTGCGAGCGGCACGGCCGAAGAGGATTGGGTCGACGGGGACGACGAAGTTGACGGCACCGAGGACGGGGCCGAAGAGGTCGGCACCGGAGTCGAAGAGGTGGAGGACGACGTCGAGGACGCCGAGCCGGAGGATGCCGACGAGGAAGATGCCGACATCAGCGCCGAGGACGAAGGCGACTCCGACGACGAGGTCGACGACGAAGTCGACAACGAGGTCGACGACGAGGACGAGGGCGCGATCGAGGCGTCGGCCGACGACGAGGAGGACAGCTAGATGGGCCAGAAGGTCAACCCCTACGGGTTCCGCCTCGGCGTGACCACCGACTGGAAGTCGCGCTGGTTCGAGGAGCGCAACTACCAGGACTGTGTGGTCGAGGACTGGGAGATCCGTGACTACCTGATGTCCCAGCTGGAGTCGGCCGCGGTCAGTCGCATCGAGATCGAACGCACCCGTGACCGGCTGCGGGTGGACATCCACACGGCTCGGCCCGGCATTGTCATCGGCCGACGGGGAGCCGAGGCCGACCGCCTGAAGAAGCGGATCGAGGAGATCACGGGACTCTCCAACCGCATCCAGCTGAACATCCAGGAGATCAAGCAACCCGAGCTCGACGCCGCCCTCATCGCTCAGGGCATCTGCGACCAGCTGGCCCGCCGGGTGGCCTTTCGACGGGCCATGAAGCGCTCCATCCAGACCGTTCAGAAGGCCGGCGCCCTCGGTGTGCGCGTGCAGTGCGCGGGCCGCCTCGGCGGCTCGGAGATGTCACGCAAGGAGTCCTACCGAGAAGGACGCGTCCCCCTGCACACGCTGCGAGCCGACATCGACTACGGCTTCCGTGAGGCCAAGACCACTTTCGGCCGCATCGGGGTCAAGGTCTGGATCTACAAAGGCGACATCCTCCCCTACAAGATCTCGACCGAGGACAAGATCTCCCGCGAGGCGGCCATGGCCGTGGGCGAGACCTCCGGCCAGGGGGGCGAGGGCCCCCGCCGGCTCATCACCGCCGGAGGCGGCCGCCGGCGGGCCGAGCAGGGTGCGCCGGGCAGCGTGGTGACCGTCGACTCCGGTTCCGACGCAGACGCCGAGACCCCCGACGAGATGGGCGATCGGCAGCCGGTCGACATCGCCGCCGCGCCGGCCGAGCCCGACGACCTCGAGCGCATGCTCTCCGAGGAGGAGGAGATCGAGCGTCGGACCCGCGAGCACCACGAGACGCCCCACTTCCGCAAGGAGGTGGATTGACATGCTGATGCCCCGGAAGGTCAAGCACCGCAAGTGGCAGCGCGGCCGTGTCTCTGGCACCGCCAAGGGCGGGAGTGACGTGACCTTCGGCGACTTCGGCATCCAGGCCCTCGAGCCCGGCTGGCTGACCGCCCGCCAGATCGAGGCAGCCCGTATCGCCATGACACGACATGTGCGTCGCGGCGGCAAGATCTGGATCCGGGTGTTCCCTGACCGGCCGGTCACCCAGAAGCCGGCCGAGACCCGGATGGGCTCGGGCAAGGGCAATCCCGAGCACTGGGTGGCGGTGGTCAAGCCGGGCCGCATCCTCTTCGAGCTGGCCGGCGTGGACGTCGAGCTGGCGCGGTCGGCCATGGAGCGGGCCATTCAGAAGCTGCCGCTCAAGGCCCGATTCGTGATCCGTCCCGGCACCCATGGGGTGCCGGAGGTGCAGATCTGATGCCCACCGCCTCTGAGATCGCCGAGTACGACACCGAGGAGCTAGAGAACCAGCTCACGGAGACCCGGCGCGAGCTCTTCAACCTTCGCTTCCAGCTGGCCACCGGGCAGCTGGACCACTCGACGCGTATCGGCCAGGCCAAGAAGGACGTGGCCCGCATGCTCACCGAGCTGCGCAACCGTGAGATCGCAGAGGCCGAGGGCATGGCCTTCGAGGAGCTGCCGGCCCACCTGGCGGCCGCCCGGCGCCGGAGCGAGGACGAGGCCCTGGGCCGTGACCAGTCCACAGCCGCTGAGCGCCGCGCCGCCGCCCACGACGGCGACGCCGAGGACGCCGACGCAGAGGACGACGCCGACGTCGAAGACGAGTGGGGCGACGACGACCACGAGTTGGAGCGCGCCGACGACGACGGCATGGGGGAAGCCATCGGCGACGTGATTCCTGCCGAGGACGACGAGGACGCTGACGCCGACGGCGACGAAGACGGGAGCGAGTGATGGCCGACACACAGCCGCAAGAGCAGCCGGCACCGAAGCCGGTGTCGCAAGCGGCATCGGAGCCGCTGCGAACCAAAGAAGCTCCGCCAGCCGCGCCCCGGGCCAACGCCCGCAAGGTGCGCGAAGGTCTCGTCGTCTCCGATGGCATGGACGGCACCGTGGTGGTGGCCGTGGTCGAGCGTGTCCGGCACGCCCGCTACGGCAAGACCGTGCAGCGCACGAAGAAGCTCTACGTGGACGACGCCGAGAACTCGGCCAAGGTCGGCGACCGGGTGCGAGTGATCGAGACCCGGCCGATCTCCAAGCTCAAGCGTTGGCGCCTGGCCGACGTCCTGGAGCGTGCCCGGTGATCCAGCAGGAGTCGAGGCTGCGGGTGGCCGACAACTCAGGGGCCCGCGAGGTCCTGTGCATCAAGGTGCTCGGGGGCTCGCGGCGGCGCTACGCGTCCATCGGGGACGTCTTCGTCGCCACCGTCAAGGACGCCCTCCCTGGGGCGGCAGTCAAGAAGGGCGACGTGGTCAAGTGCGTCGTTGTCCGGACGAAGAAGGAGAAGCGCCGCCCCGACGGCAGCTACATCCGCTTCGACGAGAACGCCGCGGTCCTCATCAACGACCAGCAACAGCCCCGTGGGACCCGCATCTTCGGTCCGGTAGGCCGGGAGCTGCGCGACAAGCGGTTCATGCGGATCATCTCGCTTGCACCGGAGGTGCTGTAGATGCGGATCAAGAAGGGTGACCGGGTCCAGGTCATGACCGGCAAGGACAAAGGCAAGCAGGCGGAAGTGGTCCGCGCCTTCCCCACCAAGGGGATGGTCATCGTCGAGGGCGTGCACGTCGCCAAGCGGCATGCCAAGCCCACCCGCGCCACCATGCAGGGCGGGGTCATCGACAAGTTCATGCCCGTGTCCGTCTCGTCGGTGGCCATCGTGTGCCCGAACTGCGGGCCGTCCCGGATCGGGGCACGTCTGGATGAGCAGGGTCGCAAGCTGCGGGTGTGCAAGAAGTGCGGAGCCGACCTGTGACCGCCACTGCCACTGGCACCGCCAACAAGCCACGGCTGAAGGAGCGGTACGACTCGCAGGTGCGGGCCGAGCTCAAGGAGTCACTAGGCCTCCCCAACATCATGGAGGTACCCCGCCTCGACAAGATCGTGATCAACATGGGGGTGGGCAAGGCCACCCAGCAGCGATCGCTCATCGAAGGGGCCTTACGCGACCTCGAGACCATCAGCGGCCAGAAGCCGGTGGTCACCAGGGCCAAAAAGTCCATCGCCAACTTCAAACTCCGTGAGGGCCAGGAGATCGGTGCCAAGGTCACCCTGCGCGGCAACCGAGCCTGGGAGTTCCTCGATCGGCTGCTGGCCATGGCCATCCCCCGGATCCGTGACTTCCGCGGGCTGTCGCCCAAGTCGTTCGACGGCCACGGCAACTACACCTTCGGCGTTACCGAACAGCTCATCTTCCCCGAGGTCGACTACGACAGCGTCGATGCCACCCGGGGCATGGACATCACCATCGCCACAACCGCCAGGACCGACGAACAAGGCCGGGCATTCCTCGCCGCATTCGGCTTTCCCTTCCGACAGGAGAACCAGTAGCACCATGGCCAAGAAGGCACTCATCGAGAAGCAACAGCGCACGCCCAAGTTCAAGGTCCGGGGTTACACCCGGTGCCGCCGGTGCGGACGGCCCAAATCGGTCTACCGCAAGTTCGGGCTGTGTCGCATCTGCCTTCGGGTGATGGTGCACGCGGGAGAGGTCCCCGGCGTGACCAAGGCCAGCTGGTGAGGGGAGGCGAGCGCAGATGACCATGACTGACCCCATTGCCGACATGCTGACCCGGATCCGCAACGCCAATGTCGCTCACTTCGACACCGTGCGCATGCCCGGCTCGACGCTCAAAGAGTCGCTGGCCGGCATCTTGGTGGCCGAGGGTTACATCGCCGGCTACTCGGTGGACGAACAGCCCGGGAAGCCGGGAAGGACGCTCGAGATCACCATGAAGTACAGCCCTGAGCGCGAGCGCACCATCTCCGGCATCACCCGGGTGTCGAAGCCGGGCCTGCGCATCTACGCCGCGGGCCGACAAGATCCCCCGCGTTCTCGGTGGCCTCGGTGTGGCCGTGGTATCGACGTCCAAGGGCCTCATGACCGACCGCGAGGCGCGTCAGAAGCGCATGGGCGGGGAGGTGCTCTGCTATGTGTGGTGATGAGCGTGTCCGCCTGCCGGCCGGCCGATGTGCGGGAGGTCGGCACTGATGTCGCGCATCGGACGTTCTCCGATCACCGTGCCCGCCGGTGTGACGGTCTCCTTCGGCGACGGGAACTCCGTCACGGTGAAGGGCCCCCAGGGCGAGCTGGCCCGGACCCTGCCTGCGGCCATCACCGTGCACCAGGACGGCGACACCCTGGTCGTCGAGCGCCCTGACGACCAGCGGCAGAACCGCGCCTTGCACGGCCTCACCCGGTCGCTGGTGGCCAACATGGTCTCGGGGGTCACCGACGGGTTCATGAAGGAGCTCGAGATCGTGGGCGTCGGCTACCGGGCGGCACCCAAGGGCCCGACCGCCCTCGAGCTCGCCCTCGGTTTCTCTCACCCGGTCAACGTGACAGCGCCGGAGGGGGTGACCTTCGAGGTCCCGACGGCCACCCGGATCATCGTGAAGGGCATCGACAAGGAGAAGGTCGGTCAGGTCGCCGCCGACATCCGCAAGCTGCGCAAGCCCGAGCCCTACAAGGGCAAGGGAATCCGCTACGCCGGTGAGCGGGTGGTCCGCAAGGCGGGGAAGGCAGCCAAGTAATGACACGCACCGCCCACAAGCTGGAGCTACGGCGCCGCCGCCACGCCCGCGTCCGACGCCGGGTGAAGGGCACGGCCGACCGTCCGCGCCTGTCCGTCTACCGTTCTCTCAAGCACATCTCGGCCCAGCTCATCGACGACACGACCGGCCGTACGCTGGCCGCCGCCTCGTCCGTCGAGGGCGTGCTCCGGGACGCCGGCGGGGCCAACATCGAGGGGGCCCGGGCCGTGGGCGCCCTGGTCGCCACCCGAGCCAAGGATGCCGGCATCAACACCGTGGTCTTCGACCGCGGCGGCTTCGCCTATCACGGACGGGTGGCGGCGCTGGCCGATGCTGCCCGCAAAGAGGGACTGGAGTTCTGAGCATGGCCAATGAGATGCAGTTCGAGGAGCGCACCATCCGGGTCAACCGGGTGTCCAAGGTGGTGAAAGGCGGGCGCCGGTTCTCCTTCGCCGCCCTCATGGTGGTGGGCGACGGCAACGGGCGGGTCGGCCTCGGCTACGGGAAGGCCAAGGAGGCGGGCCTCGCCGTCCAAAAGGGCATCGAAGAGGCCCGCAAGAACATGTTCGAGGTGGCCCTGGCCGGCTCGACGATCACCCATCCAGTCGTCGGCGAGAGCGGGGCCGGGCGGGTCCTTCTCAAGCCGGCCGCCCCCGGCACCGGGGTCATCGCTGGCGGCGCGGCCCGGGCCATCCTCGAGATGGCCGGCATCCGCGACATCCTGGCCAAGTCGCTCGGCTCCTCCAACGGGATCAACGTGGCCCATGCCACCATCGCCGGGCTCAAGGACCTCAAGCGCCCGGACGAGATCGCCCGGCTGCGGGGCAAGAAGCCCGACGAGGTGGCGCCCACCTCGATGTTGCGGGCCTACCGCGAGCGGCGGCGCGAGACCGACCTGTTCACGGAGGTGAGCTGACGATGCCCCGGCGCAAGAGCGAGGTGGCGCCCACCACCTGGCTCCGCGTCACCCAGGTGCGGTCGACCATCGGTACGAAGCCCAAGCACCGCGGCACCTTGCGCGCCCTCGGGCTGCGGGGGGTCGGACGCACCAACGTGCTACCCGATCGCCCGGAGATCCGTGGGATGCTGGCCCGCGTCCCGCATTTGGTCGACGTGGTTCCCGCCACCGAGCCCGAGAAAGGCTGATCCGACCATGAAGGTCCACGACCTCCGCCCGACGCCGGGTTCGACCCGGCCCCGCCGCCGGGTCGGTCGCGGTATCGGCGGCAAGGGGGGCAAGACGGCCGGTCGGGGATCGAAGGGCCAAGGTGCCCGCGACACCATCCCGCTCGGCTTCGAGGGTGGCCAGCTGCCCCTCATGCAACGCATCCCCAAGCTGAAAGGGTTCAAGAACCCGTTCCGGGTGTCCTACACGCCGGTCAACGTCTCGGCTCTGGATGGCGTCGAGGGGGAGAGCATCACCATCGACGGCTTCATCGCCAACGGGCTGGCCCGCCGTGGCCAACTGGTCAAGGTGCTGGGCGGGGGCGAGCTGACCCGGACCCTGTCCGTCGAGGCCCATGCCTTCTCACGCAGGGCCGAGGCAGCCATTCGGGCCGCCGGCGGCACCACCACCGTGGTGCCGCCGCCCTTCGGTGGCGGACGTCCTCCGGCCAAGGGCAACGCCCTCACCAACCGGTAGCATCGGCACGCTCCGCGCCGTCGAGGAGACCCATGCTCGCCAGCCTGGCCAACATCTTCCGGATCCCCGACCTCCGTAAGAAGGTCATCTTCACCCTCACCATCATCGCCCTGTACCAATTGGGCGGCAACGTCCCGGTGCCGTTCGTGAACTTCACCAAGGTGGCCCAGCTCACCGCGGCGTCGAAGTCGTCGGGGGTGCTCGGCTTCCTCAACCTGTTCTCCGGCGGGGCGCTCACCCGAATGGCCGTCTTCGGCCTCGGGATCATGCCCTACATCACCTCCAGCATCATCATCCAGCTGCTGGCCACCGTGATCCCCAAGCTCGAGCAGTGGCGGGACCAGGGTGCAGTCGGCCAGAAGAAGCTGACCCAGACCACCCGCTACCTCACGGTGGGCCTCGCCCTCATGCAGTCCACCGGCCTCGTCTACCTGTTCCACAAGGGCGGCGGCGGCCTCTTCGGCCAGAGCTCGGGCATCGACCTCATCCTCAACTACTCGATCTGGCGGGCCGGCTTCATCGTCATGACCCTGACCGCCGGCACCGCCTTTGTCATGTGGCTGGCCGAGCTCATCACCCAGCGGGGCATCGGCCAGGGCATGTCCATTCTCATCTTCGCCAATGTCGTGGCCGGCATCCCGAACGGCATGAACACCGTCCTCCAGGAGGGCGGTCGCCTGCGCTTCGGGGTGCTCATCTTCGTGTCGCTGCTGCTGCTCGTGACTATCGTCTTCGTCGACCAGGGTCAGCGGCGCATCCCGGTGACCTTCGCCAAGCGGGTGGTTGGCCGCAAGATGTACGGGGGCTCGAGCACCTACATCCCGCTCAAGGTCAACCAGTCGGGCGTGATCCCCATCATCTTCGCCAGCTCGGTGCTCTACATTCCCGTGCTTCTGTCGAACGTGGTCCCTTCCAGCGCCTTCCGCACCTGGGTCAACCACAACGTGACCCCGACGAGCATCTTCTACATCCTCGTCTACTTCCTCTTCATCCTGCTGTTCACCTTCTTCTACGTCTACGTCGCCTTCGATCCCCACCAGCAGGCCGACATCATCCGCAAGCAGGGCGGGTACATCCCTGGCATTCGGCCCGGACAGCCCACCGAGCGCTACCTCGCCCACATCCTCAACCGGATCACCTGGCCCGGGGCCCTCTTCCTCGGCGCTGTAGCCGTGGTCCCCTCGCTGCTCATGGCCGCCTGGAACATCACCGGCTACCCATACTTCGGGACGACGCTCCTCATCGCCACCGGCGTCGCCCTCGAAACCATGAAGCAGATCGACAGCCAGCTCATGATGCGGAACTACGAGGGTTTCCTCAAATAAGTGGTACCAGGAGCGAGGCTCGTCGTCCTCGGCAAGCAAGGGGCGGGGAAGGGCACCCAGTGTGTGCGCCTTTCGCACCACTATGTGATCCCGCATGTCTCCACGGGAGACATGTTGCGGGCCGCGGTGAAGGAGGGGACGGCCCTGGGCGAGAAGGCAAAGGACGTCATGGACCGCGGTGAGCTGCTGGGCGACGACCTGATCATGGAGATGGTGGCCGAGCGGCTCACGGAGAGCGACGTGCGGGCCCGGGGCTTCGTGCTCGACGGGTGCCCGCGCACGGTGGGCCAGGCCGAGCACTTGGCCACCGTGCTTACCCCCATCGACCTGGACGTGGCCATCGACATCGAGATCGCCACCACCGTGGTCCTCCGGCGCCTGGCCGCCCGCCGGGTGTGCGTGGACTGCGGGGCGAATTACTCGATGTCCAGCCCACCCTTCATCAACTGGAGCTGCGATGTGTGTGGCGGCGAGGTCATCCAGCGGGAGGACGACACCGAGGAGGCCATCTCCCGGCGCCTCGAGCTCTACGAGCGCCAGACGGCACCGCTCATCGCCTGGTACGCAGGAGCGAGGACAGCTGGTCAAGGTGGCGGGCACCGGGTCGCCCGATGTCGTCACCCATCGGATGGTGAAGGCCATCGAGCAGATTCGCCAGAAGCGGATGCCCCAATGAGGCGCAACGCCGACGAGTTGGCCAAGATGCGCCGGGCCGGTCGGATCGTGGCCGAGATCCACGCGGCCACCCGGGCGGCCATCCATCCGGGGACCACGACCGCAGAGATCGACCGGGTGGCCCGCAAAGTGCTGGAGCGGCGGGGAGCCACCTCCAACTTCCTCAACTACCACGGCTTCCCCGCTGTCGTGTGCACTTCCCCCAACTCGATGATCGTCCACGGCATCCCGTCGGAGGAGGTGGTGCTGGAGGAGGGCGACATCATTTCGGTCGACTGTGGCGCCATCATCGAGGGCTACCACGGCGACGCCGCCTACACCATGGCGGTCGGGGAGGTGTCCGACGAGGCCGTCACCCTCATGGCCGCCACCGAAGCCAGCCTGGCCGCCGGCATCGAGCAGCTCCGTCCGGGCAACCGCCTGCACGAGGTGGGTCGGGCGGTCCAGCAGGTGGCGGAGGCCGCCGGCTTCTCGGTGGTGCGCGAGTACGTGGGCCACGCCATCGGCACGGCCATGCACGAGGAGCCCCAGGTCCCCAACTACTGGCCAGGGACCCCCGGGCCCACCCTCAAGCCCGGCATGGTCTTCGCCGTCGAGCCCATGGTCAACGCCGGCGGGGCCGCCACCCGGTTGCTCGACGACGGATGGAGCGTGGTCACGGCCGATGGTCGGCTATCGGCCCACTTCGAGCACACCATCGCGGTGACCGAAGAGGGTCCCGAGGTGTTCACCGTGCTCTGACCAGGCGGGAGAGCGGCTGCCGTTGCCGTCGTGGGTGGCAATTGCCTGGCGAGGGGCTAGAATGGAGGACCGGCTGCCACGGGTTTGCGGTGGCTGCCGACCCCGCTCTCAGTGGCGCTCCTCCGGTGTGCCCCGACTGCGTGTGGCCGCCGGCGCGGTAGCGGCCCCGAGACGACGCCGCCGGGAGGGACCGGCGGCCCGAAGAAGAGATCGATCGAGGAGAATCACCTGCCCAAGCCCAAGGAAGACGCCATCGTGCTCGAAGGTACGGTGGTCGAACCGCTGCCCAATGCCATGTTCCGGGTCGAGCTGGAGAACGGCCACAAGGTGCTGGCCCACAGCTCCGGAAAGATGA
The DNA here is from genome assembly GCA_963756195.1 of uncultured Acidimicrobiaceae bacterium. Classification (GTDB taxonomy): domain Bacteria; phylum Actinomycetota; class Acidimicrobiia; order Acidimicrobiales; family RAAP-2; genus CAVSNH01. The sequence goes on along the minus strand of CAVWMT010000010.1, from coordinate 88,829 downwards.
GGATGCACCGGATCCGCATCCTGCCGGGCGATCGGGTGCAGGTGGAGATCACCCCCTACGACCTGGCCCGGGGGCGCATCACCTACCGGTACAAGTGAGCTCGACCTGGAAGCCCGGTGTGGCGGCCCGGGTGGCGGCCGGGTCTGAGGGGCATGGGCCAGGCCCAGATGGGCCAGACAGGCAGACAGGCGAGTTGAGCGAGACAGGCGGCAAAGGAACGAGACGATGAAGGTACGACCGAGCGTGAAACCCATGTGCGAGAAGTGCAAGGTCATCCGCCGCAACCGGCGGGTCCTGGTCATCTGCGAGAACCCGCGCCACAAGCAGCGCCAAGGCTGACGGGCACACCGACCCGAAGCCGATCGAGACCGACCGAGACCGACCGAGACCAGGACAGCAAAGGACTTACATGGCCCGCATCTCAGGTGTGGACATCCCTCGCGAGAAGCGACTGGAGATCTCTCTCACCTACATCTACGGCATCGGCCGGACGACCGCCCAGAAGGTGTGCGCGGCCACCGCCACGAGCCCCGACACCCGCGTGCGGGACCTCACCGACGAGGAGGTGACCCGGCTCCGCAACTACATCGACTCGAACCTCCAGGTGGAGGGTGACCTACGCCGGGACGTCTCCCAGGACATCAAGCGAAAGATGGAGATCGGCTGCTACCAGGGCATCCGGCACCGCAAGGGCCTGCCCGTCCACGGCCAGCGCACCCACACCAACGCCCGGACCCGCAAGGGCCCGAAGAAGACGGTGGCCGGTAAGAAGAAGGTACGCAAGTAGATGCCCAAGCCCACCAAGTCAGCCGGCGGCACCCGCCGACCCCGCAAGCGCGAGCGCAAGAACGTGAGTTTCGGGGTGGCCCACATCAAGAGCTCGTTCAACAACACGATCGTGACCATCTCCGACCCCGAGGGCAACGTGCTGGCCTGGGCGTCGGCCGGCAACGTGGGCTTCAAGGGGTCACGCAAGTCGACGCCGTTCGCCGCACAGCTGGCCGCCGAGCAGTGCGCCCGCAAGGCCATGGAGCACGGCGTCCGCCGGGTGGACGTCCTCGTGCGGGGTCCCGGCTCCGGCCGGGAGACGGCCATCCGCTCGCTGGCCGCCGCCGGCATCGAGGTGGCCGGGATCAAGGACGTGACCCCCATCCCGCACAACGGCTGCCGCCCGAAGAAGCGGCGCCGGGTCTAGCGCTACAGAGGACGAAGAATCAGATGGCTCGTTATACCGGACCTGTCTGCCGGCTTTGCCGGCGTGAGCGCACCAAGCTCTTCTTGAAGGGCGAGCGCTGCTACTCGATGAAGTGCCCCGTTTCCGAGGCGGTCACCGACCGCCACAGTCGCGCCTACCCGCCCGGCGAGCACGGCCGCGATCGCATGCGCCAGGGCTCGGAGTACCTCGGCCAGCTGCGGGAGAAGCAGAAGGCCCGCCGCATCTACGGCCTGCTCGAGCGGCAGTTCCACAACCTGTACGTCGAAGCCAGCCGGGCGCCCGGCATCACCGGTGAGAACCTGCTGCGGATGCTCGAGCTGCGCCTCGACAACGTGACCTTCCGGGCCGGATGGGGGGCCAGCCGGGCCCAGGCCCGCCAGTTCGTGCGCCATGGCCACGTGCTGGTCAACGGCCAGCGGGTGACGATCCCGAGCTACCGGCTCAGGCAGGGCGACGTGGTCACGTTCAAGCCATCGTCGCGGGAGATCTTCCACGTCCGCCGTAACATGGACACGCTCGACCGCCAGCTGCCGCCCTGGTTGGAGACGGTGGGCGACCGGTTCGAGGTGCGGGTGTTCTCGCTGCCGCTCCGGGAGCACATCGACGAGCCCGTCCAGGAGCAGCTCATCGTGGAGCTCTACTCGAAGTAAGCCGGCACCGGCCGGCAGCCAGCCGGCATTGCCGAGCCGGCGGCGGCAACAGAACGACCAGACCCAACCACCAGCGACCGACTCAGCACCGAGACGACTGCAGAACTGCGCACAGCCGAGGAGCCACGACCAGCATGCTCATCATCCAACGACCCACCGTCGAGACCGTCACCGAGGAAGAGGACAACCGCCAGCAGTTCGCCGTCGGCCCACTCGACCCCGGCTTCGGCCACACCCTCGGGAACTCCCTGCGCCGTACCCTGCTCTCGTCCATCCCCGGCGCGGCCATCACCCAGGTCCGCTTCGACGAAGCCCTCCACGAGTTCACGACCCTTCCCGGGGTCAAGGAAGACGTGACCGACCTCATCCTCAACCTGAAGGACATCCTGCTCCGGGTGCACAGCGACGAGCCGGTCACCATCCGCCTCGACAAGCGCGGCCCCGGAGATGTGACCGCCGGCGACCTGCAGATCACCGCCGATGTCGAGGTGCTCAACCCCGGCCAGCACATCGCCTCGCTCAACTCCAAGGGCCGCCTGGCCGTCGACCTCACCGTCGAACGCGGGCGCGGCTACCTGTCGGCCGACAAGAACAAGCGCTCGAGCTACCATCGGGGTCATCCCGGTCGACGCCATCTTCTCGCCGGTGCGGCGGGTGGCCTTCACCGTGGAGCCCGTCCGGGTCGAGCAGTCGACCGACTTCGACCGCTTGGTCCTCGACATCGAGACGGACGGATCGGTCACCCCGCGTGAGGCCCTGGCTTCGGCCGGCGACACCCTGCGCACCCTGGTCGGCCTGGTCGCCGATCTCGAGGAGGAGCCCATGGGCCTCGAGCTCGGCGAGGTGGGCACGGTGGGGACGGGCTCGCCCGACCTCGACCTGCGCATCGAGGACCTCGACCTCACCGAGCGCCCGCGCAACTGCCTCAAGCGGGCCCAGATCAACACCATCGGCGAGCTGGTCGACCGCACGCTCGACGACCTGCTCAACATCACCAACTTCGGGCAGAAGTCGCTCGACGAGGTGCTCCAGAAGCTCGACGAGCGGGGGCTGTCCCTGCGGGTCAAGGACTGAGGAGGCGAGCAGCCGTGCTCGGCACCCCGAAGAAGGGCCGGCGGATGGGCGGCAGCGCTTCGCACCAGAAGGCCATGATGGGCAACCTGGTGGCGTCGCTCATCGCCGCCGAGTACCTGGTCACCACCGAGGCCAAGGCCAAGGCGCTGCGGCCGGTGGCCGAGAAGGTGATCACCGCGGCAGCCAAGGGCGGGGTGGCCCGGCGACGTCAGGTGGTGGCCTTCATCCGGGACAAGGACATGACGCACAAGCTCTTCGAGGACATCGGCCCGCGCTACGTCGAGCGGCCCGGCGGCTACACCCGCATCCTCAAGCTCGGCCCGCGCCCGGGCGACAACGCCCCGATGGCCCGCATCGAATTGGTGTGAGCCAGGCCCCCGACTCCGGGGGTTCCGACGCTGGGACCGTGCGCTGGCGCCTCCGGCTGGCCTACGACGGGGCTGGCTTCCACGGCTTCGCCGCCACCGACGGGCAGCGCACGGTGGCAGGAGCGCTCGCCGAGGCCCTCGAGCGGGTGGCGCGGGTTCCGGTGGCTCTCACCTGCGCCGGGCGCACGGATACCGGGGTACACGCCCTCGACCAGGTGGTCCACTTCGATCTGCCCACCGACGCCTCGGCGCGGCTCGAGCCGGCCGCCCTGGTCCGGTCGTGCAACAGCCAGCTGGCGCCGGCCATCGTGGTGCGCGAGGCGGGTCCGGCCGAGGACGGCTTCGACGCCCGGCGGTCGGCCCGGTCCCGCCGTTACCGCTACCTGGTGGTCAACGCCCCCGTGGACGATCCCTTGCTGGCCCCTCTGGCCTGGCACGTCTGCGACCGGCTCGACCTGCGATCGATGGCGGCGGCGGCCGACGCCGTGCTCGGTGAGCACGACTTCCGCGCCTTCTGCCGTCGACCCCCGGGGACGACGGCCGACACACCGCTGGTGCGCCGGGTGACCGACGCCCGGTGGTCAAGGCTGGGCGCCGCCCCCGGCCGGCCAGGCGAGGGCGACTGTGGCGCGGCCGGAGCCCTGGCGCCCGCTGTCGGCGACCTGCTCTCGTTCGAGATCGAGGCCAACGCCTTCTGCCACCGGATGGTCCGCTCGCTCGTGGGCACCCTGGTCGACGTCGGGCGGGGCCGCCGCCGGGCGGCGGACATGACGTGGATCCTGCGTTCGTACGACCGTGGCCAGGCCTCCCAGCCGGCCCCGGCTCACGGGTTGACCCTGGTGGCCGTGCACTACTGAGACCCGGGATGCGCCTGCCCGTGGTTTGCCGGGCGTGCCCGTCGCGCCTACCCTGTTGTGCCTGCCAAATGGGCAAATGGGCCGTCTACCGCCCGGCGGACCACGCCGGTGCGGGGGCAGCGTTTTCGGGGGGAAACGTGCTGACAAGGTCCTGTCCGTGCCGCGGTTCGCGCCGCTGAGGGCGTGTACGGGCAAGGCACCGACGACGACGAACAAACCACGACGAATGACCACGACGAACGACCACGACGAGGAACCTGTGCGGACCTACTCACCCAAGCCTGGCGATGTGACCCACGAGTGGCACGTGGTCGACGCCGACGGGCTGGTTCTCGGCCGGTTGGCCACGGTGGTCGCCTCGATCCTGCGGGGCAAGCACAAGCCGCAGTTCGCGCCCCATGCCGACACCGGTGACCACGTCATCGTGGTCAACGCCGACAAGGTGGTCCTGACCTCGGGCAAGGCCGACAGCAAGGTCGTCCTACCGGCACAGCGGATATCCGGGCGGCCTTACGGCCACCCTCTACAGCGACCTCATGGAGCGCCAGCCCGAGGAGGTCGTGCGCCGTGCTGTGCGGGGGATGCTGCCGAAGAACCGGCTCGGCCGGCAGCTCCTGACCAAGCTCAAGGTCTATGCCGGGCCCGACCATCCACATGCCGCCCAATCGCCCGCACCTCTCGAGATCCCCGGCGCCCGCCGGGAGGCATCGGCCCGGAGCGGGTCGTGAGCTGTCCGAGTAGGCCAACACAGAACGAGGTGAGTGGCATCCATGGCTGACTCCGCCGTTGCCATCCAGACGACCGGGCGCCGCAAGCAGGCGGTGGCCCGCGTCCGCATGCGGCCCGGCCAGGGAACCATCACCGTCAACTCCCACCCCTTCGAGGAGTTCTTCACCTCGGCCACCCACCGCATGATCGTGACCGCCCCGCTGCGGCTCACCGACAGCACCTCGTCGTGGGACATCGACGTCACCATCGCCGGCGGCGGCATCTCGGGGCAGGCCGGAGCCTTCCGACTGGGCATCGCCCGGGCCCTCTGCGAGCTAAACCCCGAGCTGCGCCCGTCACTCAAGAAGGCCGGCTTCCTCACCCGCGACGCCCGCGAGAAGGAATCGAAGAAGTACGGCCTGAAGAAAGCCCGCAAGGCACCGCAGTACTCCAAGCGGTAGGTCCGAGCGGCCGGCCAGTGGGACGAGTCAGGTTCGGCACCGACGGCGTCCGGGGTGTCGCCAACGTCGACCTCACCCCGGAGCTGGTCCTCGCCCTCGGACGGGCAGTGGCCCGCACCATCGCCACCACCGAGTTCATCGTCGGTCGCGACACGCGCCGGTCGGGGCCGCTGTTGCAGGCAGCTCTCTCGGCCGGGCTCGGGAGCGAGGGGGCAGACGTCTGTGACGTGGGCGAGCTGCCTACCCCGGCCGTCGCCTGGCTGTCCGCCACCCGTGGGCTGCCGGCGATCGTGGTCTCCGCCTCCCACAACCCGTTCACCGACAACGGCATCAAGGTGTTCGCCGCCGGGGGGACGAAGCTGACCGAGTCGGTCGAGGCGGCGATCGAGGCGGAGCTCGAGCGCATCCAGGACCCACAGGTGCGCGGGCCCCGGCGCCTCGAGGGGAGCAGCGTCGGCCGCCTCCGGTCGGAGGCCGGCCTCGGCGATGCCTATGTCGCCCACCTGGGTTCGCTGGTCGACGGCCGCCGGCTCGACGGCCTCCGCCTGGTGGTGGACAGCGCCCACGGCGCGGCGTCCGCCCTGGCCGCCGACGTATACCGCCAGCTCGGAGCCGAAGTGGTGGCCATCGGCTGTGCGCCGGACGGCACCAACATCAACGACGGCTGCGGGTCGACGGCCACCGACGCCCTTTCGGCGGCGGTGGTCGAGCACGGCGCCGATCTCGGCCTCGCCCTCGACGGCGACGCCGACCGGCTGCTGGCGGTCGACGCGTCCGGCCGGGTGGCCAATGGTGACGAGCTCCTCGCCCTCTTCGCCCTCGACCTCGCCGAGCGCGGCCAGCTGGCGCTGCGCACGGTGGTGATCACTGTCATGACCAACCTCGGATTCCGCCTGGCCATGGAGGAGCACGGCATTGTGGTGCGCGAGACCCCGGTCGGCGACCGCCACGTGCTCGTCTCCCTCGACGGCGGCGGCTTCTCGCTCGGGGGCGAGCAGTCTGGGCACATCATCTTCCGCCACCTGGCCACGACGGGCGACGGCCTCCTGACCGGCCTGGTGCTGGCCGACCTCATGGCCCGGCGCGGCGAGCCGCTCGCCGCGCTGCTCGACGGGCTGGTCACCCCCGTTCCCCAGGTCCTCGTCAATGTGCCCGTCCCCGACACCGAGCTGCTGGTGGGAGCCACGGCGGTGTGGTCAGCGGTGGCCGAGGAGCAGGGTCGCCTGGGCGATGCCGGCCGGGTCCTGCTCCGGCCAAGCGGGACCGAGCCCCTCGTCCGGGTCATGGTCGAGGCCGTCGGTGATGGGGTGGCCGCCGCCGTCGCCGAACGGCTCGGCGCCCTGGTCGGCTTCGAGCTGCAGGCGGCCGCAGCCGAAGGTCGGGGGGTCTGACCCCAGCCGACCCGCGTCGGGAGCGCTCAGCCAGCCCGCAGAACCAGGGTGAAGGACTGGGTGGCGGTGGTGGCGGACTTACCCTTCCCGTAGGTGGCGGTCACGACGAGCCGGTAGCTGCCGGGGGTGTCCTTGGCCGACGGTGTGCCCGAGAGGCTGGCCGACCCCCCGGACTGGTTGCGCTTGATCCCCTTCGGCCTCGTTCCCGCCACCGACATCGACGTCGGGCTGCCCGTGGCCGTGAACGTGAAGGAGAACGGCTGGCGAACAGTGGCCGTGGCTTGCGAGGCGCTGGTGACGGCGTTGGACACGGTCCAGTCGAAGCTGGTCCAGCCGGACGCACCGTTGCCGTCCTTGGCGGTGACGGTGACCACGAAGGTGCCCGCAGATGTGGTCTTCCCGCTGATGAGTCCGTCAGTGCTGTTGATGGAGAGCCCACCCGGCAGCCCGGTGGCCCGGTAGGTGAGGGTCTGGCCCGGCGTCGAGTCGGTGGCGTCCATGTGGAGTGACACGGTCGAGCCGAGGACGGATGTCTGGTCCCCGGGATCATGGACGACGACGGGGCTCGGAGCGCTGGCCGCGCACAGCGCGCCGGCCAGCGGCCCGGCCTCGGGCGTCCCGAGACCGGTGGCGAGGTCGTAGCCCGGGCCCGCCAGGTACAGGCCACCGTTGTCGCCGCTCAGGTCGTTGTTGCCGCTGGTCACGTCGTTGAAGGCCGACGGATCGCTGGCCGCCGCCTGGTAGAGGGCAGGGTTGGCGAAGCCGATGTTGCGATTGCTGCACGCCGACGAGGCGTCGGCCAGCGCGGTCAGGGAGGCCCAGAAGGGCGCGGCCAGGCTGGTGCCACCCCACGCCCCCCAGTTGCCGTTCACGTACTCGAGGTAGGGGAATGGGCCGGCCAGGGCAGAGACGTCGGGCACCTCCCGACAGTCGGATCCGCCCGTCGCCCCACACGGCGCTCCCGAGGAGTATTTCGACAGCACGCCCGGGACCGTGCTCGAGCTCTGGTAGGTGGGCATCGCCCACAGGCTCGAGATGCCGCCCCCGCCCGCACCCCAGCAGCAGGTCGGCCCGTCGTTCCAAGCCGTCTCGGCGGGCGGTGTCCCCGGGGACGACCACGACGTGCCCCCGGCCCCGGTCACGAACGGCTGGCTGGCCGGGTCGTCGACGGCAAGGGTGTCGCCCGAGTACCCGCTGGACAGGCAGTCCTCCGAGCCCTGGTCACCGGCGGCGGCGAAGACCCCTTGTCCCTGGGCAGCCGCCTCCTCGAAGAGGACGTCCTCGGCATTTGCCGCTTCGGTCCCTTCCTCCGGCTCGCACAGGCCCCACGAGGTCGAGACGATCGAGGCCTGGTCGTTGCTCACGATGTCGTTGTAAGTGTCGTAAGCGCCGGCGTCGGTGTTGGGGCCCTCGTAGACGAGGATGTGGGCGCCAGGGGCGAGTCCCGCCACCTGCTCGATGTCGACGTCGGCTTCGCTCACGCCGGAGGTCTTGCCCGGGCCACCGTCGATGGCGACGCTCGTCACCGATGCGTCGGTGCCGTAGCAGGACTGGTAGGCGGTGATGTCACCGGCGTTGTAGCCCTGGAGCTCGAAAAGGGCGACGGTGGTGCCCGATCCGAGGTCGCCGGCGGAGTACAGGTTGCCGAACCCGTAGGCGGAGGCGACCTTGTCGGTGGTCTCGGCGCTGTCGGCGGTGGCGTCACCCGATGCCGTCGAGCAGGCCTTTGGGCCACCGTCACCGACGTGCGGGACGGGGCGGACCGACACGGTGCGGGTGGGCCTGGCCGTGGTCGTCGCTGGTGCCGGCTGGACGGTGGGGGCGGGCACGGCAAGGTCGTCGAGTCCGACGACGGCCTGCACGTAGGGGGCGGCGGTGGAGACGAGAGTCGGCGCCACTGTGTTGGCGAAGACGGTGCGGTCGTCGCGCAGGCGGTACTGGCGGAAACCGGTGCCGAAGGCGCGTGCTACGGCGCCGGCCGCCGCACGCACCGGGATGGCGAGGCCGTTACCGCTCACCGGCCCGGGATGGAGTCCGGCGCGCTCGAGGGCGGTGGTGACGGCCGAAACGGCCGTCGGGCCGGCACCGAAGCGGGAGGCGAATTGACCGGGCGCGAGGAATCGACCGTCTTGCGGTCCGCCGACGGTGGTGACAGCGTTGGCGAAAGCCCCGAGCGCGGCCGGGTCACGGGGGGCGAGGACCACCTCGATCTCCAGCGGCGCGGAGGACGGGAGGGACGAGCCGGGCTCGGCCCCGATGGGCAGTGGCGGCGGATGGCCGAGGCGGACCGTCGCCGGGGTGGCGGCGTCGGCCGAAGGGCCGCCCGGCCACAGCACCGCCGTCGGCACCGACGCCAAACAGAGGAGCAAGGCCAGGGCCAAGTAGCGCGGGGCAGGCCGGCGGAACCGAGGTTGACCTGGAGCATGCGGCGCGGAACGAGCGTGGCGTCCGTGCCCGACCCTCTCCATCGACCCCCCTAGCCGTTGCCCGAGCCGCCAGCCGGCGAAAGTCACGTCCCGCCGCCGACCGGAGCCTCGAGGACGAGGGCCGGCGCCCGGCTCCCAGGTTAGATCCGAAGACGCGCCCCGGTCGATGGCCGGTGTGCCCTCCGCTACGACCAGGTCCCTTCCGCCTGGGTACCAGCGGGGCGCGGATAGCCTCGACAGCCATGTGCGGCATCATCGGCATCACCAGGGAGGCGCCTGCCGGAGGCGGCGTTGCACCCGGGGTCGGTGGCGACGACGAGACCCGCGAGGTGCTCGACGTGTTGCTCGAGGGGCTCGGCCGGCTCGAGTACCGGGGCTACGACTCGGCCGGTGTCGCTCTGGTGGCGCCGGGCCGGACCGAGGTCTGGCGGGCCCGGGCCGCCAACGGCACGCGCTCCCTCGACGACCTGATCAAGCGCGTCGAGAAGGCGCCCACCGGCACCTCGGCCGGCATCGGCCACACCCGTTGGGCCACCCACGGCCGGCCCTCCGACGAGAACGCCCATCCTCACGTCGACTGCACGGGTCGGGTGGCCCTCATCCACAACGGCATCATCGAGAACCACACGGAGCTGACCGACGAGCTGCGGGCGGCGGGGCACCGGTTCGAGTCGGAGACCGACACGGAGGTCCTGGCCCACCTCGTCGAGGACCGGCTGGCCGCCGATCCTGCCGGAGGGCTGGCCGGCGCAGTGCGGGCCGCTATCGGCCGCATCCGGGGGACCTTCTCGGTGGCGGTGATCGCCGCCTCGGAGCCCGACCTCATCGTGGCCGCCCGCCGCGTCTCGCCGCTGCTCGTGGGAACTACCGGGACGGCCACCTTCCTCGCCTCCGACATCCCCGCCATCCTCGGCCTCACCAACGACTTCTTCGTCATCGAGGACGACCAGGTGGCCGAGCTGCGCCCCGGGTCGGTTCGGGTTACCGGCCTCGACGGCACCGAGGTCGTGCCCACCCGGATCACCGTGGACTGGGACCTCGAGGCCGCCCGCAAGGACGGCTACGACGACTTCATGAGCAAGGAGATCCACGAGCAGCCCCGGGCGGTGGCCGACACGCTGCTCGACCGGCTGCTGCCTGACGGCACCCTCACCCTCGACGAGGTGCACATCACCCCCGACGAGTTCCGGGCCATCGACAAGGTGTTCATCGTGGCCTGCGGGTCGAGCTACCACGCCGGGCTCATGGCCAAGTACGCCATCGAGCACTGGGCCCGCCTTCCCGTCGAGATCGACATCTCGAGCGAGTTCCGCTACCGCCAGCCCGTGCTCGACGACCGCACCCTGGTGATCGGGCTGAGCCAGTCGGGCGAGACGATCGACACCATCGAGGCCGTCAACGAGGCGCGTCGCCTCGGGGCCAAGGTGCTCGTCATCTGCAACGTCGTCGACTCTTCGATGGCTCGAAAGAGTGACGCCGTGCTCTACACCCGGGCCGGTCCGGAGATCTGCGTGGCCGCCACCAAGACGCACCTGGCCCAGATCACCGCCCTCGAGATCCTCGCCCTCTACCTCGGCGAGGTACGCGGCACCCTCTCGGCGGACGAAGGCCGAAGCCTGCTCGCCGCCATGGGTGACCTGCCGGGCAAGGTGGCGACGGTCCTCGAGCGGTTCGACGACATCAGCGCGGTGGCCACCAGCCTGAGCGACTCGCCCTCCTTCCTCTTCATCGGGCGGAACGTCGGCTATCCCGTCGCCCTCGAGGGAGCCCTCAAGCTCAAGGAGATCTCCTACGTGCGGGCCGAGGGGTTCCCCGGCGGCGAGCTCAAGCACGGCCCCATCGCCCTCATCGAGCCGGGCACCGTGGTCATCGGGGTGGCCACCCGCACGCCGGTGCTGGACAAGATGCTGCTCAACGTGGCCGAGGTGAAGGCCCGGGGGGCCACGGTGGTGCTCGTGGCCAACGACGGCGACGAGGACACCGCCCGACACGCCGATGCCGTGCTCTGGGTGCCGCCCACCGAGCACCTCTTCGCGCCGATCGTCGACGTGGTCCCGCTCCAGGTGTTCGCCTACTCGCTCGCCCGCCTCCTCGGCCACGACGTCGACCGACCGCGCAACCTGGCCAAGGTGGTCACCGTCGAGTGACGTCACCGTCGAGTGACGCCGTGACACCGTGACGTCGCCGTCGGGCGCGGTCTGGTCGGCTGGCGCCGGTGGAGAGGCCCTCGGGCGGATGGCCGACACCGTCCGTGGACGGGTGGTCGGCGTCGGGGTGGACGCCGTCGACCCCGAGCGGTTCGGCAAGATCCTCTCGCGCCGACCGCGCCTCGCCGACCGCCTGTTCACGGACGGGCGAACGTGACTGCGCCCGCCAAGGTGCGGACCCGGTGGCCCGGCTGTCGACCCGCTTCGCCGCCAAGGAGGCAACCTGGAAGGCGCTCGGCGTCGGGCTCGGTGCCGTGGCCCTGCGTGACGTCGAGGTGGTGGGCGGCGGTCAAGCTGCGCCTGGCCTGTCGCTGCACGGAAAGGCAGCCGATCTCGCCGCCGCCGCCGGGGTCAGCCGCTGGCACCTCTCCCTCAGCCATACCGACCGGGTGGCCATGGCCATCGTGCTCGCCGAGGGGTCGACCGTCGGTCGCACTGCCTCCCGGCCGACGGCTGGCTAGCGGAAAGGGGACACCGTGCTGCCGGTCCTCACCGTGGCCGAGATGGCCGAGGTCGACCGACATGGCCTCGAGTCCACCACCGCTCGACGTCCTCGTCGGCAGGGCCGGCCGGGCCGTGGCCATCGCCGCCCTCGACCTGCTGGGCGGGGCCTATGGCCGCCGGGTGGTGGTCGTCGCCGGTCGGGGGAACAACGGCGCCGACGGTCGGACAGCGGCCACCATCCTGCGACGGCGCGGGGCGCGGGTCCGCGTCATCGACGCCGGCTCGGGCGAGCAGATCGGGCCCGCCGACCTCGCCATCGACGCCGCCTATGGGACCGGTTTCCACGGCCAGTACGAGGCGCCGTCCCTGCCGGCGGGGACGCCGGTGCTGGCCGTCGACATCCCCTCCGGGGTGGCCGGCGACACCGGTGCCGCCTGCGGGTCGCCGTGGGCCGCGCTCCGCACGGTGACCTTCGTGGCCCTCAAGCCCGGCCTCGTGCAGGGCGACGGTGCCGAGCTTGGCCGGCGCAGTGCGGGTGGCCGACATCGGGCTGCCCGCCGGGACCGTCGACCATCGTCGATCATGGAGGATGCCGACGTCGGCCGGCTCTTCCCGGCCCGAGCTGGCGCCGGCAACAAGTGGTCGGCCGCCGTGCTCGTGGTGGCCGGATCGCCCGGCATGACCGGCGCCGCCTCGTTCGTGACCACCGCCGCCTACCGGTCGGGCGCAGGCATGGTCCGCCTCGGCGTGCCCGGCGCCCCCCTGTCCGAGCTACCGGCCAGTGAGGCGGTGAGCGTCGAGCTGCCCGCCACCGGCTGGGCGACGAGCGCCCTCGAGGTGGCCGAGCGTTGCGCGGCAGTCGTCGTCGGCCCGGGACTCGGCCGCGCCAAGGGCATCGACAGCGAGGTGGGCCGCCTGTTGGCCGAGTCACCCGCCCCCGTGGTGGTCGACGCCGACGGCCTCTTCGCTCTCGGCCGGCTCGACGGCGGCAAGCTGGCCAAGTGCCGCTCTCCCGTCGTGCTCACTCCCCACGACGGCGAGTACGCCCGCCTGGTCGGAGAACCGCCGGGACCGGATCGGATCGCCGCGGCCCGCCGGCTGGCCCACGCCGAGCGGTGCCATCGCTCTGCTCAAGGGACCGACCACGGCGGTGGCCGACCCCGGTGGTCGGGTCCTGCTCGGGCGCACGGGGACGCCTCGGTTGGCCACGGCCGGCACCGGCGACGTCCTCTCGGGGATGATCGGGGCGATGGTGGCCCGGGGTATGTCGCCGCTCGAGGCGGCCGCACTGGCCGCCCACGTGCACGGTCGGGCCGCCGAGCGCGGGCGCGCCGAGGGTCTGGTGGCCGGCGACCTGCCTGAGCTCGTGTCTGCCGTCCTCTCCGAAGTCCGCCAGGGGGCGGGCCAGACGGCCGAAGGCATGGCCGGCGGGGCGGCCGAGGACATCGCCGAGGGGAGGCCGGATGGCTGACGGCCGGGCCGCTGAGCGCCGAAGCCGTGACCGCTGGCGGCCAGCCTGGGCCGACATCGATCTTGGTGCCGTTCGCCACAACGCCGGCGTGCTGGGCCGGGCGGTGGCCCCGGCCGGGCTCTGCGCGGTCGTCAAAGCCGACGGCTACGGGCACGGTGGGGTGCCGGTGGCACGGGCCGCCGTCGACGGCGGTGCCTCGTGGCTGGCCGTGGCTCTGGTCGAGGAAGGCGTGGCCCTCCGCGACGCCGGCATCGAGGTCCCCGTGCTGCTGCTCTCCGAGCCTCCGGTCGACGCCATGGCCGAGGCCCTCGGACGCGGCCTCGTGCCCACCGTCTACACCCGCTCGGCCATCGACGAGCTGTCCAAGGCGGTTGCCGGCCGCGGCGGCAGTGGCCTGGTGGACGTGCACCTCAAGGTCGACACCGGGATGCACCGTGTAGGGGCCGATCCGGCTGAGCTCGTGGCGCTGGCCGACGCGGTGGCGGCCGCTGGCCCCTTACACCTCGGCGCGGTGTGGACCCATCTGGCCGTGGCCGAAGGGGCCACCGCAGACGACCGCGAGTTCACCGAGCTCCAGCTCGAACGCTTCGACGCCGCGCTCGCCGCGCTGGCGGCGGCCGGCCACCGGCCACCGCTCACCCACGTGGCCAACTCGGCGGGGGCCATCGCCTGCCCCCCGTCGCGCCGGGACCTCGTCCGCTGCGGCATCGCCGTCTACGGCGTCGCGCCCGTGCCGGCCCTGGCCGACCGCCTGGCCGAGGAGACCGGCGGTGAGCGGCTGCGACCGGTGCTCTCCTTGCGCACCCGGGTCACCTACGTCCGCGAGCTCGAGGCCGGCGAACGCCCCTCATACGGTCGCCGCCGTCCGCTGCCGGTGAGGTCCACGGTGGCCACCGCTCCCATCGGGTACGCCGACGGCGTGCCCCGCCGGCTCTTCGACCAGGGGGGCGAGGTGCTCGTCCGGGGCCGAGCGGCGCCCCTGGCCGGGGCGGTGACCATGGACCAGATCGTGGTCGACTGCGGGCCGCCCGGAGTCCGACGCCGTCCAGGTCGGCGACGAGGTCGTGCTCCTCGGCCGCCAGGGCGGAGAGGAGATCACGGCCGACGAGTGGGCGGACCGCCTCGGCACCATCAGCTACGAGGTGCTCTGCGGCATCGGGCCCCGTGTGCCCCGCCAGCTCCGCGATTAGCGGGCGCGCTCGATCGCCGGCCGGCCCTCGCCCGGGCCGCCGTCGCAGGGCCACCACTACCATTCGGCCGTGGACCCGGCCGCTGAACTGGCCGAGCTCGCCCGCCGGGCGTCGGGCTGCACCCAGTGCGGGCTGGCCGCCGGCCGCACCCAGGTCGTCTTCGGGGTCGGGAACCCGGAGGCCGACCTCGTTCTGGTGGGCGAGGGCCCCGGACGCGAGGAGGACCTGCGAGGGGAGCCGTTCGTGGGCAAGTCCGGGCGCCTGCTCGACCGCCTGCTGGCCGAGGAGCTGGGCATCGACCGGAGCACCTGCTACATCGCCAACGTCGTCAAGTGCCGGCCCCCCGACAACCGGGACCCCAAGGCCGACGAGATCGCCACCTGCCGTCCCTACCTCGACGAGCAGCTGCGCCTCATCGCGCCGAAGGTGGTCGTCACCCTCGGGAACTTCGCCACCAAGGCGCTGCTCGGGACGGATGCCGGGATCACCTCGGTGCGGGGCCGCTCCTACGACATGGACGGCCGGCAATTGGTGCCCACCTACCACCCGGCCGCCGCCTTGCGCTCCGGGGGGGTGGTGCTGGCCCAGATGCGCGCCGACCTCATCCGGGCCAAGCAGCTGCTCGGATGGTCGTGACCGCACCGCCGGTCGTCCTGCGCACCGACGGCCCGGAGGGGACCCGCTCGGTGGCCGCGCGCTGGCCCGACTGTGCCGGCCCGGCGACGTCGTGCTGCTGGCCGGAGACCTCGGCGCCGGCAAGACGACCTTCGCCCAGGGGTTCGGCGCCGCCCTCGGGGTCGCCGACACCATCACCAGCCCGACGTTCACCCTGGTGCGCCAGTACCCGCTGCCCGACGGAGGTCCGCTCCGTCAGCTCGTCCACGCCGACCTCTACCGCCTCTCGCACCGCCACGAGATCGCCGACCTCGGCCTCGGCCAGCTGGTGGAGGACGGCGGCGTGGCCGTCGTCGAGTGGGGCGAGGCGGCCGAGCCCGTCCTCGGGGACGACTGGCTGCGCGTCGACCTGGAGATGGACGGCGACGACGAGGCCCGCCGGGCCATCCGGCTGCAGCGCCCGCGGGCCGTCGTGGTCCGATCGCTGGCCCGCCGTCGAGTCGGCCCTCGCCGCCTGGCGGTGCGCGGCGTGAACCTGCTCGCCATCGAGACCGCCACCGACGCGGTGGGCGCCGCCCTCGTGCGCGACGACGGCGGCGTGGCCGAGCGCGTCCACGCCGGCGGCCGCGAGCACGCCGAGCGACTGATCCCCATCATCGAGGAGGTCTGCGCCAGTGTCCGGCTGTCCGCTGTCCGACGTCGGGCGTGGTGGCCGTCGACGTGGGCCCGGGATTGTTCACCGGGCTGCGGGTGGGTGTGGCCACGGCCAAGGCCCTGGCCCAGGCCCGCGGCATCGGCCTTGTCGGCGTGGGCAGCCTCGACGTGCTGGCCGCGGCCGCGGCCGGCGTGGCCCTGGCCGCCGGACCGGGACGGGTCGAGACCGTCGTCCCGGTGGTCGACGCCCGGCGGGGCGAGGTGTTCGCCGCCGCCTACCGCCTGGACGCAGCCGCGGCCCGCGTCCGCGGCGGTGTCTGTCGACCTCGCTCCGGCCGTCGACGACCGCCCGGAGGCGCTCGCGCCCGACGACGCTGGTCGAGTGGCTCGTCGCCCAGGCCGACGGGCCCGGCTCGGTGCTCGTGGTGGGCGACGGCGCCGACCGCTACCGCCATCTGCTGGCCGTCCATCCCGAGCTCGACCTCGGTCATGCGGCGTCGCTGTCCGCGCCGCCTCCGGCCGTGCTCGGTCGCCTGGCTGCGCCCGGCTGGCGGCCGGCGTCGCCCCCGTCGCCCCCGATGTGGTCGTGCCCGACTACCGGCGACCGGCCGACGCCCGCATCAACTGGGAGCAGCGGGCGGCGCGGCCGGCCGCTCCGCGCGATCGGGGGGAGCAGCCCGCGGTGACCGTCGACGCCGGACGACCGCCGGAGCCCGTCGAGGTGGTCATCGCCCCCATGCGCCCGAAGGACATCACGGGCGTGCTCCGATCGAGCAGGCGGTCTTCCCCGACCCCTGGTCGCGCCGGCTCTTCGTCGAGGAGCTGGCCCAGCGCACCTCGCGGGCCTACCGGGTGGCCTGGCGTGGGACGGCGCATCGTGGGCTTCGCCGGCCTCATGCTCATCGACGACGAGGCCCACGTGAACAACATCGCCGTCGATCCCGAGTACCAGGGCCGGGGCGTCGGCCGGGTGCTGCTCTCGGACCTGGTCCGCCAGGCCCTGGGCCGGGGGCGCGCCACCTCACCCTCGAGGTCCGGGCCGACAACCGGCCGGCCATCGCCCTCTACGCCAAGTTCGGCTTCGCCCCGGTCGGGGTGCGTCCCAGCTACTACCCGGGCGGCGAGGACGCCCTGGTGATGTGGGCCCGCGACGCCGACACCCCCGAGTACCGCGGCCGGCTGGATGCCCTCGACGCCGAGGTGGCCGACCGGGTGGCGGTCGTCTCCCGGCGCTGAGCGTCGGGCCCGGGCCGGCCCTCGTCCGAGCCGACGGGGCCGGCATTACCGTTCAGCGCGTGGATGTGCCGGATGGACAGCAGGGGCGCGTGGCATCCGGGTGCTCGGCATCGAGACGTCGTGCGACGAGACGGCGGCCGCCGTGGTCGACGGCGGGACGGTCGTCGCCTCGTCGGTGGTGAGCAGCCAGATCGACCTCCACGCCCGCTACGGCGGGGTGGTGCCCGAGCTCGCCGGGCGGGCCCACCTCGAGCTGCTCACCCCGGTGCTGGAGCGACGCCCTGGCCCAGGCCGGGTCCGACCCGTCCGGAGCCGGGATCGACGCCGTGGCCGTCACCTACGGCCCCGGCCTCGTCGGCTCGCTGCTGGTCGGGCTGGCCGAGGCCAAGGCGCTGGCCCTGGCCTGGGGGGTGCCCCTGGTCGGCGTCAACCACCTCGAGGCCCACCTCTTCGCCTCGCTGCTCGAGCAGCCCGACCTCGACTGGCCGGCTGGCCACCCTCCTGGTGTCCGGGGGCCACACCCTGGTCGATCGAGGTGAGCGCGCCCGGCCGCTACCGGCTGCTCGGGGGCACCATCGACGACGCCGCCGGCGAGGCCTTCGACAAGGTGGCCCGGTTCCTCGGCCTCGGCTATCCGGGAGGCCCGGCCATCGACCGGGTCGCCGACCGAGGGCGACCCCACCGCCTTCGCCTTCCCCCGGTCGCTCCCGGGCGACGGGTTCGACCTCTCGTTCAGCGGGCTCAAGACGGCGGTGGTCAACACGGTGCGGCGCCACCCCGAGGCCGGGACGCGCCGACGTGGCCGCCTCCTTCCGCCAGGCCGTGGTCGACGTGCTGGTCACCCGGGCCAGGACGCGGCCCGGGCCACGCGGCGCCGGATCGGTCTGGCCTGGCCGGCGGGGTGGCGGCCAACGCCCTGCTGCGCACGACCATCGAGCCGAGTGCGAGGCCGCCGGGCTGCAGGCCTTCCTGCCCAGCCCGGCCCTGTGCACCGACAACGCGGCCATGGTGGCCGCCGCCGGCACCTGGGCCCTGGCCCACCGGGGGCCGAGCCCGCTGACCCTCGGAGCCGAGCCCAACCTGGCCCTCGTGGCCTGATCGGCCGCCGTCGCCCTCGCCCGCCGGTCGGCAGCGCGCCCGGTCGGCACCGCGCCCGGTCGGCTGGCACTCTGTTCCCGCGGTTGCCAAGTCGGGCCGCGACCGGTATGTTGGCACTCGCAACCCTCGACTGCTAACGCTCTGAACGCTCTGCCACAGGAGGCCCACCCATGAGTCTGCAGCCCCTCGACGATCGGATCGTCGTCCGCCCCGGTGAGTCCGAGGAGACCACCGCATCCGGCCTGGTCATCCCCGACACCGCCAAGGAGAAGCCCCAGCAGGGCGAAGTCCTGGCCGTCGGCCCCGGGCGCCGGGCCGAGTCAACCGGCGAGATCATCCCCCTCGACCTCAAGGTCGGCGACACCGTCGTCTACTCGAAGTACGGCGGCACCGAGATCACCCAGGACGGCGAGGACCTCCTGATCCTGTCCAGTCGCGACGTCCTGGCCAAGGTGACCAAGTAATGCCCAAGATCCTCAAGTTCGACGAAGCAGCCCGCCGCGGCCTCGAAGCGGGCGTGAACAAGCTGGCCGACACGGTCAAGGTGACCCTCGGGCCCGAAGGGCCGCAACGTGGTCATCGAGAAGAAGTTCGGGGCCCCGACCATCACCAACGACGGCGTCTCCATCGCCCGTGAGATCGAGCTCGACGACGTCTTCGAGAACATGGGAGCCCAGCTGGTCAAAGAGGTCGCCACCAAGACCAACGACATCGCCGGTGACGGCACCACCACGGCCACCGTCCTCGCCCAGGCTCTCATACGCCAGGGCCTGCGCAATGTGGCCGCCGGTGCCAACCCGCTCGTCCTGCGCAAGGGGATCGACCGGGCGGTGACCGCGGCCGTCGAGTCCATCGCCAAGCAGGCCAAGGAGATCGATTCGAAGACGGAGATCGCCCAGGTGGCCTCCATCTCGGCGGCCGACAACGCCATCGGCGAGGTGCTGGCCGACGCCATCGACCGGGTCGGCAAGGACGGAACGGTGACCGTCGAGGAGTCCAACACCTTCGGCATCGAGCTCGAGTTCACCGAAGGCATGCAGTTCGACAAGGGCTACCTCTCGCCGTACTTCGTGACCGACGCCGAGCGTCAGGAGGCAGTCCTCGACGAGCCACTCATCATCTTCGCCAACCAGAAGATCAGCGCCGTCCACGACCTCGTGCCCGTGCTGGAGAAGGTCATGCAGACGGGCAAGCCACTGCTCATCGTGGCCGAGGATGTCGAGGGCGAGGCCCTGGCCACGCTGGTGGTCAACAAGATCCGCGGCACGTTCACCTCGGTGGCGGTCAAGGCCCCTGGTTTCGGCGAGCGCCGCAAGTCGATGCTCCAGGACATGGCCGTCCTCACCGGGGCGCAGGTCATCTCCGAGGAGATCGGCCTCAAGCTCGACTCGACCACCGTGGACCTGCTGGGCCGAGGCCCGGCGGGTCATCGTGACCAAGGACGACACCACCATCGTCGAGGGCGGTGGGTCCGAGGACGAGGTGAAGGGCCGAATCGCGCAGATCAAGCGCGAGATCGAGGACACCGACTCCGACTGGGACCGCGAGAAGCTCCAGGAGCGGCTGGCCAAGCTGGCCGGCGGCGTGGCCGTGGTCAAGGTGGGTGCGGCCACCGAGGTCGAGCTCAAGGAGAAGAAGCACCGGATCGAGGACGCGCTGTCAGCCACCCGGGCCGCCGTCGAGGAGGGCATCGTGGCCGGTGGTGGCACCGCTCTGCTGCGGGCCCGCTCCGCCTGCCAGTCGGTCGTCGACTCGCTGGACGGTGACGAAGCCACCGGCGCCTCCATCGTGGTCAAGGCGCTCTCGGCCCCGCTCGAGTCCATCGCCGACAACGCCGGACTCGAGGGAACGGTGTCGGTGCGTCAGGTCGAGAGCGAGTCGGGCACCGTCGGCCTCAACGCCGAGACCGGGGAGCTCGTCGACCTCATGAAGGCCGGTGTCATCGACCCGGCCAAGGTCACCCGTTCCGCCCTGCAGAACGCGGCCTCCATCGCCGGACTGCTGCTCACCACCGAGGCCCTGGTGGCCGACAAGCCCGAGAAGCCCGATCCGGCTGCCGCTGCGGCTGCGGCCGCGGCCATGGGCGGCGGGATGGGTGGCATGGGCGGCATGGGCGGGATGATGTAACAGTCATCCGGCCCCCGACCGGGGGACGAAGAAGTGACGAGGTCGGCCGGATCCACAGGCAGGGGTCCGGTCGGCTTCGCGCCCCGGCTGCACTCGCCCGCCCATGCCCGATCCGGCCAGGATGAGCCGATCCTGCCCGAGTGAGGTGCCAATGGGGATCGTGCTGGTGAACGCCACCGACTCGCTGGACGGCCTCATCGCCGGCCCCGGAGGCGAGATGGATTGGGTGGATGAGTCGTGACTGATTGCCGGATGTGTCCGTCGGCGGGTGCCTGTCCTGCAGGCCAGTAGGTTTCCGACAATGTCGGAGAGGCGGAGATGGCCCTGGACCAAATCGGTGCCCGAGAAGCCGCGCTCTCGGTACGCATCCATACCTTCGGGTACTCCTGAGGGCATATGGGCTGAAACCCGATTGTTCCCAGCAGAGGCAACGCTGCCGATGCCGGACTCATCGCTACAAAACCAGGTTGGGCCACCGGGAGTCTTTCAAGATGTCGGGCTGACCACGATGGGGCGTCTCAACATGGCTGGGCTTCGACCCGAACATGACGTGCTCGACATCGGCTGTGGAGTCGGGCGAACCGCACGCTATCTGTGCGACTACCTCGACTCCCACGCCCACTACGAGGGATTCGACATCATGGAATCGCTGATTCGGTGGTGCCAGGCAGAAATCACCCCACGCTTTCCCAACTTCCGATTCAAGTTCGTTCCCGTGTACAACTCGGCCTACCTGCCCGATCCCTCCCTATCTTTGGCGGCGGATCTCAGATTTCCCTACCCGGACGAGACGTTCGATTTTGTCTTCGCTCACTCGGTGTTCACGCACATGTCGCCCGATGCATCCGCACACTATCTACGTGAGATCAAGCGAGTGATGCGGCCCCGGGGCGTTAGCTACTCCACATGGTTCCTGTTCCAGGACACACCGCTGGGCAACGTCAGCCCTTTGATCGCAGACATGAAGCTGGACGGTTCAGGGAACTTCGCACTTCACAATCCTCATGTCCCAGACACTGCGGTTGGCTACAAGGAATCGTACGTGCGAGGCTTCTACTCCGACACTGGTCTGAAGATCATCGAACCGATTCACCCCGGTTTCACCAAACTGCAAGATGCAGTCGTCGCAACCCGGTAGAAGTTCAGACCTACATCCCCCTTGACGCTGCCGGATCGGTGGGGCACATTCCGGCCCACTTGCCTTCGGGTGCTTACTGTCGCCATCAGTGGCACGTCGCTGATTCAGGGGGGCTGCCAAGGATCAGAACCAGTTCTCCCCACTCCAACGCGTGGGGCCCCTGTCGAGTAGCTGGCCACCGAGGCATGACTCGAGAGGAGCCGTTCGAGTACGGAAGCTCCGGGATGTTGAGCGGTGAGGACTTCGTCAGTCGAAGATCCCGAGCTGGCCCATCATGGCCAACGAGTCCCCGACACCCCAGCGCTCGATGGCTCGGCCGTTCTGGAACCGGAGGGCTCCCATGGACTGCCATTCGACGCTCCGCCCCGTCGGCTCGATTCCCTGCAAGCTGCCTCGATGGGTTCCGCTGCTCCTGACGAACGAGACGGCGCGGTCGCCTTCACCGACGATCCAGAGGATCTCCTCCCGGTAGTCGGGGAAGGCATCGCGGATCATCTGCACCGAAGCCCGATAGCGATCACGGCCCGTGCCGCCGATACCGGGCAGGTCGATGTGGTCGACGAAGTCGCCAGCGACGAGCTCGTCGATGAGCTCGAGGCGCCCGCCGGTCCAGATCTCATCGGTCATTCGGCGCAGGAGCGCCTTGGATTCCTCGGTCCCGATGATCACCGTTCAGCCCTCGTGATGTTCCTCCGAGACATCGGCCCGCATCGGCATGGTGGGGCCGGCCTGTCGCAGAAGATCCAGAGCACGTTGCCAGACGGTCGCGTCATGGCGGAATTCGATAGTCAGGACAAGCTTCGGACAGCCTGCACAGTACGGAACCGTGCTCGTGGCAGTTCAGGATAGCCCTCCGGGACAGCGACGCAGTTGGGAGGTGCCCCTGTCCCAATATGGCTGGTGATGCGGCGCAGGAGCACCGACGGCACCCGTTCCGGTCGGCCCATTCGGTCGTTACCACCCGGCCACGTAGTGGCGTTCACACGTGCTCTCCTCGGGTAGCACGTGTGACCCGTCATCGGCCGGCGTCGCTCCCTGCGCGTGCCGGCGACGGTAGCCCGGTGCCATCAGGCGCGGTGACGGGGCGGCGGGGCACGCCCCGTAGCCTGAGGCCGGCATGGACGGCATGGACGGCATGGACGGCATGGACGGCACCAACCGGAGGGATGGCACCGACAGCGAACCGGAGACTCCCGGCCTGCCTCTGCCCCGACCGGCCCACCACCGGTCGGGGTCGCCCGCCCCGTGGGCCGGCCTCCCGGCCGATCGGCGGCGAGGCATCGACCTGGACCGGGTGGTGGCGGCCGTCGCCAACGGCGTGCCCGGACAGGTTCTCCCCGAGCCGTGGCCGGCCCTTCTCGTGGAGGGCAGGCCACCACGTCCTGCCGCCGTGCTCGTCCCGCTTTTCGAGGAGGCCGGAGAGGCTCGCGTGGTGCTCACCGTGCGCTCGAGCCACCTGCGATCCCACCGTGGCGAGGTGGCCTTCCCCGGCGGCCGCCTGGAGCCGGGCGAGGACGTGGTCGACGCCGCCCTGCGGGAGGCGTCAGAGGAGATCGGCCTCGACCCGGCCACGGTGACGGTGGTCGGCCAGCTCACCACCCGCACGACCGCCGTCTCGTACTCGATCATGACCCCGGTGGTGGCCACTCTCCCGGGACGCCCGCAGCTCGACGCCCACCCAGCCGAGGTCGACCGGATCTTCGACGTGGCTCTCGGCGACCTGCTGGCCGACGGCGTGTTCCACGAGGAGCTGTGGGCTGTGCCCGGCCGGATGGGAGCCGGCGGCGTGGTGGGTGGGGAGTTCCCGGTGTGGTTCTTCGCCGCCGGCGGCGAGACCATTTGGGGGGCGACGGCGCGCGCCCTCGTCGAGCTGTGCTGCATTGTGCTCGATCTGTATCCATCCGACCCTGGCCATCAGGGTTGACGCACCGGCAATCAAGGCGCCGTCGACGACGCCACCACGACGCCTACATCCAGGGTCACGAGCGCTGTTTCCCCAGGTCAGTGACGGTGCGGTCAGGGGTCGGACCAGGCGGGAGACGCTAGGGTGCCGGCGTGGACCCGCCCACAGATGCGCCTGTCCGGGCAACCACGTCGTCTCGCGGAAGCTGGAGCCTGTTCGTCTCTGGCCATGGCGAGCGGATTGTGGGCTGCGAATTACCGGTGGGATCCGACGGTGACAGTGCCAAGTACCTCCCGCGTCGTTGGCTCGTCATTGCGGCAGCCGTTCTCGTGCTCGCCTCCATCACCTACTACTTCCTCGTGGCACGTGGCTACAACCTCGATCTGTCTGTCTATCGATCGAGCGTGCACTGGTGGTGGAGTGGCCACGACCCCTATGGCCGGTTCTACACCGTTCACCGCTTGGCGTTCACGTACCCCCCGTTCGCGCTGGTCGCGCTCAGCCCGATCGCTGCCGTACCCTCGGCAGCGTCATCGCTCCTGTGGTTCCTCATAAATGTGTTCGCGATCGCAGGCTCATTCTTCATCGTCTTTCGGAGTTTGAAGTGGCGCGGTTCAATCGACTTGTGGTTGGTCGCAACAATCCTGTCCTGCTTCGCCGTGTTTCTCGTGGAACCGGTCCGGAGCACCATTGACTATGGCCAGATCAACGCCGTCATCATGGTGGCTTGTCTGTACGACATGTTGTGGCCGACCCGTCGCCAACGGGGCGTCTTGGTCGGCGTTGCTGCTGCGATAAAGCTGACGCCTTTCATTTTCGTGCTGTTCTTTGCCGTGAAGCGAGACCTGCGGGCCCTGTGCCGGGCGGTGATCGCCTTCGGGGCCGCGACCGGGTTGGCATGGCTCCTATTGCCGGGACCGTCCCATGAGTTCTGGACGAAGCTCGCTTGGGATCCGGAGAGGACTGGGAAGCTCTCCTACCCCGGGAACTTGTCTTGGGATGCCGTCATTGCCCGCATGGGATTGTCCCCTGCGGGCGCTCGGTACCTGTGGGCCGGATTGGTGCTCGTCACCCTCTTTGTCGGGGCCATCGCCGCAACTCGGTATGTCAAGGCGGGCTCGGAAGCCTTCGCCGTGCTCGTCGTCGCCATCACCGGCCTGCTGATCAGCCCGGTGTCTTGGAGTCATCACTGGATCTGGATGGTGCTCATCATTCCGTTGCTGATGTCTGGCAACGAGCTGAACGGAAGAATCCGACTCGTGCTCGGGGGACTGTTATTACTGGTGGTTCTGGCACCGTACTGGTGGTTCGCTCCGGGTTTGGGGGCGAAGCTCACAGAGGCGGTGACTCCGTTGTGGGCCTTTGTCTTCTTGGTCATCACTTGTCTGATCAAGCCGACGTCACGGGCGCCGGCAATGAAGGATAGGTCGGAACGCGCTGTCGCTCAGTTCGCTTCGCCTTGATCCTGCCCGCGGCTGACCATGTGGGCGACAGCGAGATAGCCCCATTGGTTCGGCAAGTTAGACGCGGTCGGCGATCGCCGACCGACGTGACCGTTGCCGCGGATAGCCGATCAAGAGGCAGGCGGTTGTCAACGCCCCGAGGATGGTTAGCACTATGGAGGGAGTCACCCCGGGGGCCTCATAGGTCCATTTGAGGACACCATTGCCGGGTGGAACGGTCACGGTCTGGATGACTCGGTCGGTTCCAATGGGCAGCGAAGTGACAGTCCCGTGAGAGGGCGTCCAGGTCGCATGCCAGCCTGGTATGGCGGCGACCGATCTGGCGATGCGGATGCCTGCCTGCGTCGAGACCTCGAGTGCGGTCACATTCCCGGCCTCTTGGGCAAGAACGCGAGTCGTCGCGCCGATCAACGTCTTCCCTGGAATCGGCTCCCGATGGATGGGTCCCCACGCCCGATGGTTGACGAAGACGCCAAAAGGTCCGTCGGGGCCGGCATACCCCCAGTGCGGGGCGGTGAGCGCTCCCTGCAGGGGACCATCGGTTGAGTAGGTGCCGGCATGGCCACAGACGATGGAAGGAGCGCTGACATCGAGTGGTCCTGCTGTAGATCGGACGAGCACCCCGGTTGCCGCCAAGGCATGTCGAAGCGTGATCTCCTGCTTGCCCTGTCGAGTTGTGGCGGGGATCCAGATCGTCTTTGTGCCGGTCAGGAGTCCGATCTGCACGTCTCCTGGCAGCGAAGAGGTCCGGGCGACGGTGAGGAGAACACCCGTTACTTTCAGGGTCGTACCGAAGAACCAGGTCGACGCGTCATTGTCGACCAGAAGTTTGCCGGTCGACGCTGTTCCCGAAGCACCGGTCGGCGGGAGCGGATTTAGCAGGTACTGCGGAAGTGTCACGAGCACAGTGTCGTTCAGCTCATCGAGTACGCCGTTCCTGATCGCTTGCGGTGAGAGCGTGTTTTGGCCCTCGCCCAAGGCGACGTGCGATCCCGTCTGTGTCGCGTAATTACCGTCCACGATCGCCGAGTATCCCTGGACAGAGGGAGTGTTGGTCAAGACGTTGAGATCTGGTGAGCCGAGGGCGGCAAGGTTCCCCTCCTGCAGCTGATCCGGGTTGTAGATGGCGAACCGGCCGGGGTAACCGAGCGAGGAGATGGACCGTACGGCTGAAGCGGCGCTGCTTGGCACGACCGTCTTCGCCAGTGGTGGTGCGCTTTGTGGCGAAGCCACGACCGCGGTAACGGTGAACACCGTGAAGATGATCAAGTCGGCAGACACCAGAGTGGTCAAGCACAGTGCGCGACGTGCTGGAGAGAGGTGCTGCCGGTAAAGGATCCAAAGGATGGCCAGGACGTCGATGAGCAGGAAGGGCATTTGCCAAGCAGCCAGTCCCCGGATGCTGGAAGAGGCAATGTTGGAATCGGTCAGCCAACGCACGAACTCGGCGCGCCAGAGGAATATGAGCACAATGAGGAAGATGGCTGAAGCCGGAGCAAGAACACCGACGAGGCGGTCTTGTCGGAATGGCACCGGATCCGGGCGCTCGGAGTCTGTAGCGAGCGCGTCATTTGCCCAATAGGCCAGCAGGATGGACAGGGCGAAATCGACAATCACCAGATTGCGGCTCTGGAGACGCTGTCCGCCGAAGAGGGGCACGTGCGCGAAGACATGCCAGAGCGGCGTGTTCCCGCCGAGGGCGAAGAGAAGCCCGATAAGTGCGATGACATGCCAGATGAGCCAATCCGGAGGCCGGCTTCCTCCTCGCAGGCGACCGAGAAGCATGACTGCGGCGATGATGGGAAAGATCCCGACGTAGCCCGTGATCTCCAGCAGGCTGTAGGAGCCCACGAAGTGCGGTTGTCCGAACGACCCGGTACCGCCGAGCAGGTCGGGTTCAACAAGGAGGAGGACCCATTTCAACGGGAGAGACCCGGACTTGAACAAGGCGGCTGAACTCACTGCCCTTTGAGAGGTGCTCACGGTGATGGTGCCGGGGAGCCATTGGAGCGCGCCACAACAGACGCCGAGCCCGACTCCGAGAACGACGGCGGCGGCCGATCGCAATCGATGGCGTCGAAGCCGGAGAATGGTCCACGCGGCAAACAGCGCGACTGCTAGGAGGGCGTCGTCGATAGCCCTTGGCTCCCCGGCCAGGAGCGTCAATGCAGTGGCAACGGCGAGGACACCCGCCCAACGAAGTCGAGACAGATTGGCGTCTGCATCGACGAGCCGTCGTATTGCCAGGATCTGGAGGGGAAGCCATGCCATCCCCGAGATCAGCCCGAAATGGACGATCTGCGAGGACATCGCCCCCGCATAGGCAAACGAAAGAGCGGCGAGGAAACCGGGCAGCACTCCCAGTCGAAGCGCACGGCAGAGGAAATATGTGGAAAGTCCCGCGATCGACCACGTCACGATGAGACTGAGCGTCCATGCGCCGACTCCTGGGAGGACGGCGAAAAAGAGCGTCAGCGGGTAGGCGGCCCCGGCGTTCCAGCCGCCGAGCAGCGGTGCTCCGCCCCAGATGTAGGGATTGAAGACAGGAAGGTGCCCGCTCCGAATCTGGCCACCGGCGAGCACCCGAAGTGGGAAATTCTGGGTGAGGTCGTCGCCTGGAAGGGTCGGATGTCCGGTGAACGCCGGAATGGCAAAGATCGCGGCCGGCAGAAGAACAAGAAGCACGATCGGCCACATGGGACCTGGAGAAGTGCTCGACGGGGGTCTTGGAAGCCTCATGTCGGGTACAGGTGCCTTTGCTTTGGGTGGCAATCAGGCTCGTCGCGTTCTTGGGTCTCGTCGTGAGTCGAAGTCACGAAGGTTGTTGAAGGGAAGTGGTGGTCCTCCTCACGAGACCTGCTGCCATGTGGGCGTTCATGAGGCCAATCGAAGGCCCGATCCCGGAAGGGGACCACCGATGAAGAAGGTACTTGTTGTGACCGTCGCCGAAGCGGAGGAAGCGGCCCGAGTGGCTGACGTGCCGCTCCAGGCCACCGTGGCCGTGCCCCAAGTGATTGTGCCTGAGGGACGGCGCCCGCCGGCCTTCCGTGGTCTGCCGGGGTTCGTGGTGATTGCAGTTGGTGAGACCGAGCCGACCCGACCCATCGCCGAGAAGAACGGCACCGTCGCGCACGGAGAGGACGCCGGGACATGTCAGACAACGTCTCGTCCCCTGCTCAGCCGGTACCAGCCAGGGGCTGGCCCGACCTCGAATGAATGGGGTCACCGGGGCCGACCAGACGGTATCGTGGTGTCCACCGTCGGTTGCCGTGTCGGGGCCTTCGCCGGTGGCCATTGGCAGATCGGGCGAAGGCGCGGAGGACTACTGGTGGCTGAGATCGAGATCGGCATCTTCAAGTCGGGGCGACAGGCCTACGGCTTCGACGACATCGCCATCGTCCCCAGCCGGCGCACCCGCGATCCCGAGGACGTGGAGATCAGCTGGGAGATCGACGCCTACCGCTTCGACTTGCCCCTCATGGCCGCGGCCATGGACGGAGTGGTCAGCCCATCGACGGCCGTCGAGATCGGGCGCCTCGGCGGACTCGCCGTGCTCAACCTCGAGGGGCTGTGGACCCGCTACGAGGACCCCACCCCCCTCTTCGACGAGATCCGCGAGCTGCCCGTCGAGAAGGCCACCGCCCGCATGCAGCAGATGTACGCCGAGCCCGTCCAGCTCGACCTCGTGACCCAGCGCATCAGCGACATGAAGGCATCCGGCATCACCACCGCCGCATCGGTCACCCCCCAACGCACCCAGTCCTTTGCGGCGGCCGTCCTGGCCGCCGAGCTCGACCTGCTGGTGATCCAGGGCACCGTCGTTTCCGCCGAGCACGTGTCGAAGAACGCCGAGCCCCTCAACCTCAAGCGGTTCATCCGTGAGTTCGAGATCCCCGTGATCGTGGGCGGTTGCGCCTCCTATCAAGCCGGGCTCCACCTCATGCGCACTGGGGCGGTGGGTGTGCTCGTCGGTGTAGGCCCGGGCAATGCCTGCACCACCCGGGGCGTGCTCGGCATCGGCGTCCCCCAGGCCACGGCCATCGCCGACGTGGCCGGTGCCCGCATGCGCCATCTCGACGAGACCGGGGTGTACTGCCACGTGATCGCCGACGGCGGCATGGCCAAGGGTGGCGATGTGGCCAAGGCGGTGGCCTGCGGAGCCGACGCCGTCATGCTGGGTTCGCCGCTGTCGTCGGCCGTCGAGGCGCCGGCCCGGGGTTTCCACTGGGGCATGGCCACCTTCCACCCCACGCTTCCCCGCGGCGCCCGGGTGCAGACCACCACCCGCGGGACGCTGAAAGAGATTCTGCTCGGCCCGGCCCACGAGAACGACGGCCGCATGAACCTCTTCGGTGCCCTGCGCACGGCCATGGCCACCTGCGGTTACCAGACGGTGAAGGAATTCCAGAAGGCCGAGGTCATGGTGGCTCCGGCCCTGCAGACAGAAGGTAAGGACCTGCAGCGCTCGCAGGGTGTTGGCATGGGCCATTGAGGCCGGCCGACGCCGGATCCGGCGGCCCGGAGGAGGGCCCGGTCCTCGTCGTCGACTTCGGTGCCCAGTACGCGCAGCTCATCGCCCGCCGGGTCCGCGAGGCCCACGTCTACTCCGAGATCGTCCCCCACACGGCCACCGCCGCCGAGCTGCGCGGCCGCCACCCGGCCGGCATCATCCTCTCTGGTGGACCCAAGTCCGTCTACGACTCACCGGCGCCGAGCATCGACCCGGCCATCTACGACGCCGGCATCCCCGTCCTCGGCATTTGCTATGGCGCCCAGCTGCTCACCCAGCAGCTGGGCGGCGAGGTGGCTCGCACCGGGCGCGGTGAGTATGGCCGCACCCGGCTGTCTCTGACCGGACCGTCGCCGCTCTTTTCCGACTGGCCCCAGGACACCGAGGTCTGGATGAGCCACGCTGACGCCATCACCGCCGTGCCCGAGGGCTTTGTGGCCACCGCTTCCAGCCCCGACGCGCCGGTGGCCGCCCTCTCGGATCCCGATCGGGCCATCTACGGGGTGCAGTTCCACCCCGAGGTCGTCCACACTGCCCGTGGCCGCGACCTGCTCGAGCGGTTCCTCTACGACGTCTGCCGGTGCCCGCCGTCGTGGACGCATACGTCCATCATCGAGTCGCAGGTCGAAGCCGTTCGGGCCAGGGTGGGCAGTGCACCGGTGCTCTGCGCCCTCTCCGGCGGGGTCGACTCGGCGGTGGCTGCCGCCCTGGTCCACAAGGCCATTGGCGACCAGCTCACCTGCGTCTACGTGGACACCGGGCTCATGCGGGCCACCGAGAGCGAGCAGGTCGAGGAGACCTTCCGCCGCCAGTTCCACGTCGACCTCGTGCACGTGAAGGCGGCCGACCGCTTCTTCGAGGCCTTGGCCGGGGTGACCGAGCCCGAGGAGAAGCGCAAGATCATCGGCGAGCTGTTCATCCGGATCTTCGAGGAGGTGGCGCGCGACCTCGTCATCGAGCGCTCGGAGCCGGTGGGCACCGACGAGGTCCGGGTGGCTGGCACAGAGCCGACTGCTGGTGCCGTCGGGTACCTGGTCCAGGGCACCCTCTACCCCGACGTCATCGAGTCCGGGTCCGACAGCGCGGCGACCATCAAGTCGCACCACAACGTGGGCGGGCTCCCCGATGACCTGGCCTTCGACCTCGTCGAGCCACTGCGCTTGCTGTTCAAGGACGAGGTGCGGGCAGTGGGCGAAGAGCTCGGCCTGCCCCCCGAGATCGTGTGGCGCCACCCCTTCCCCGGCCCGGGCCTGGCCGTCCGCATCATCGGTGAGGTGACGTCGGAGCGGGCTGCCGTCCTGCGGGCAGCGGACGCCATCGTGGTCGAGGAGATCCGCCGGGCCGGCCTCTACCGCGATCTCTGGCAGTGCTTCGCCGTCCTCCCCGTCGTGCGCACGGTGGGGGTGATGGGCGATGCTCGGACCTACGCCTACCCCATCGTGATCCGCGCCGTGAACAGCGACGACGCCATGACCGCGGACTGGGCCCGCCTTCCCTACGAGCTCCTCGAGCAGCTCTCGTCGCGCATCATCAACGAGGTCGACGGGGTCAACCGAGTAGCCCTTGACATCACCTCGAAGCCGCCTGGCACCATCGAGTGGGAATGAGCGGGGCCGAGGGGCGCACCCCCGGTCTTGCCGCGCCCGATGCGAGCGCCGAAGCGGCCGCGGGTGACGACGGTGACCGTCCCGAACGACCGGAACGTCCCGACCGGGTGGCCCTGGCCGAGAAGCTCCTGGAGGGGCTGACCGCCCCCCAGCGCGACGCGGTCGTCCACCGGGGTGGCCCCCTGCTGGTGGTGGCTGGCGCCGGATCGGGCAAGACCCGGGTCCTCACCCGGCGCATCGCCCACCTGATCGCCACCGGCGACGCCGCCCCCTGGCAGATCCTGGCCATCACCTTCACCAACAAGGCGGCCGACGAGATGCGCAACCGGGTGGCCGAGCTCGTCGGCGACCGGGCGGCTCGCATGTGGGTGTCCACCTTCCACTCGGCTTGCGTGCGCATCCTGCGGGCCAACGCCGACCGGCTCGGCTACCGGGGATCGTTCACCATCTACGACGACCTCGACGCCCGCCGGCTGGTCGAGATCATCTGCCGCGAGCTCGACATCGACACGAAGCGTCTTCCGTCGCGCTCGATCCTCGGCATGATCAGCCAGGCCAAGTCGGCCCAGCAGGATCCGTTGGCGTTCCGGGAGGCAGCAGCCTCCATCTTCGACCGGCGGGCCGCCGACGTCTACGACCTCTACCAGCAGCGGATGGTCGAGGCCAACGCCATGGACTTCGACGACCTGCTGCTCAACGCCGTGAGATTGTTCAAGGGACACCCCGACGTGCTGGAGCACTACCGGCAGCGGTTCACCCATGTGCTCGTCGACGAGTACCAGGACACCAACGCCGTCCAGAACGAGCTGGCTATGCTGCTCGCCGGCGCTCATCGCAACATCGTGGTCGTAGGGGACAGCGACCAGTCCGTCTACCGGTTCCGTGGGGCGGACATCACCAACATCCTCGAGTTCGAGGCCGCCTACCCCGACGCCACCGTCGTCACCCTCGACCAGAACTTCCGGTCGACCCAGACCATCCTCGACGCCGCCAACGCGGTCATCGCCAACAACCTGGCGCGCAAGCCGAAGACACTGTGGACCGACGTCGGTGCCGGCGACCAGATCGTCCGCTACCGGGCCGACGACGAGACTGACGAGGCCGACTGGGTGGCCCACGAGGTCGTGCGTCTCCACCGCGAGGAGGGCCTCCGCTGGGGGGAGGTGGCCGTCTTCTACCGGACGAACGCCCAGAGCCGCGCCCTGGAGGAATCGCTGGTCCGGGTGGGTGTGCCCTACAAGGTGGTAGGTGGCACCCGCTTCTACGACCGCCGCGAGATCCGTGACGTGATGGCCTACCTGCGGGTGCTGGTCAACCCGGACGACGAGGTGAGCTGGCGCCGCATCGTCAACGTCCCCAAGCGGGGTGTCGGCGAGACCAGTGTCGCCCGGCTGGCCGGTTGGGCCGGCACCCAAGGCATCTCCTTCGGCGAAGCGGTGGCCAGAGCCGAGGAGGCCGGGGTCGGGGCCAAGGCCGCCCGGGGCCTGGCCGACCTCACCGTGTTGCTCGACCAGTTGCGCGCCGAGATGGCTCACCCAGCCCCCCCGCCGGCCGACGACGGGTTCGGACCGGCGCCGGATGCGGGCGCGGACGAAGAGCTCGGCCGGCCGCCCAGCGGAGCTGTGTCCGCTGCCATCGCCGCCGAGGCCGAGGCCCCGACCGGTCACCTCGGTCCGGGCGACGTGGTGGTGGCCGTGGTCGAGCGCACCGGCTACCGCAACGAGCTGCTGGCCGGCGGGACCATCGAGGCGCTGGGCCGGGTCGAGAACATCGACGAACTGACCGGCGTGGCCGGCGAGCACGCCTCGGTGGCCGAGTTCCTGGAGGCCGCCTCACTGGTCACCGACGCCGACCAGCTCGACGCCGATGGCACCACCGTCTCGCTCATGACCATGCACATCGCCAAGGGGCTCGAGTTCCCGGCCGTGTTCCTCGTGGGCATGGAGGACGGGATCTTCCCCCACCTCCGTTCCCTCGGCGACCCGGTGGAGCTCGAGGAGGAGCGTCGACTCTGCTATGTGGGCATCACCCGGGCCGAGCACCGGTTGTACCTCTCGCACGCCTGGAGCCGGTTCTTGTTCCGTTCCTCGAGCAGCAACATCCCCAGCCGGTTCCTCAACGAGATCCCGGACACCTTGGTGCGCGACGTGGGCGGCGCCTCCAGTCCCCGCCGCGGTCCGGGTCGGGTCGACGATCCGGCGCCCGATGACGCTGGCACCCCCGGACGCAGCCTGTTCGGCAGCGGCCGGACGGCCGCCGCCGAGGATCTGCCTCACAAGAGGAACCGCCGGCCGCCGACCACCGGCGCCCAGCTCCTGGGCCTCGTCGCCGGCGACCGGGTCGTGCACCGCACCTGGGGAGAGGGCACCGTGACCGAGACGGCAGCCGAGGGGGACCACGCCGAGGCGGTCGTCGAGTTCCCGTCGGTTGGCTCCAAGCGCCTGTTGCTGCGCATGGCTCCTTTGGAGAGGGCCTGATCTCGACGGGCCCACTCGGGCGCGAACGGCCGCCCCGGCGATCTCCCAGCTGCTGAGTGGGTCGCGGGCGGTGGTCTGGCTTCTGCGGAGGGAGTCCAACCGCCATTGGCCTGACGACGAGGTGGTCATGCCTGGGCCGCGTCCGGCGGGCTCCGTTCGTCGGGTACGCCCGTCGCTGCTTGCCCGTTCACCACGGCTCCGCCCACCCGTCCGCTCTCGGGATGCCGACCCTGCCGGAGGCTGCCCTGAGGGGAGAAGGCCAGGACAATCGACGGTGGCGCTCCCCGAGATGCGGAGGCCGGCGGCGAAGCCTCGGGCCCCGTTCCGCCCGGGGGCGATTGACAGGCCAGAGGGCTCCGGGCGCATTGCTTGGGAGCCTTCGACTGGTCGGCGGTAGTGGGCGCCTCGTCGGTGGTGGTGGGCGCCTGGTTGGTGGTGGGCGCCTGGTTGGTGGTGGGCGCCTGGTCGGTGGTGGGCGCCGGCGATTGGGCGGAAGTCACCGCGGCGCCGCCAGTCGATCCTCCAGCAGCACTGCTCGCCGGGCTTGTGCCGTCGGCCACGGTCGGAACCTGTCGGCTGGCCGACGGGCTGGGCGGGTTCACCACGGCCGAGGTGGCTGGTGTGGGCGACGTCGGAGGAGGACCAACGGCACTGGCGGCACTGCTCATGGCGACCCCGCTTGGCTCGGATGGTGGAATGAACGGCCGAGCGACGACAGCGTCCGACTGGCTCACCGGAGGACTCGGGTTGGCGATGACCGTCGCCGCAGGTTGAGAACCTGGGAGTTCGAGGCTCCACCCCGGGTAGATCAGATCGGGATCGACCAGGGTGCGCCCGTCCGGTTGTGGCCGCCCGGCGTTGAGGTCGAAGATTGCCGGCCACCGTTCGGGATCCCCGAGGTTCTGGCCGGCGATTCCCCACAAGGTGTCGCCCGGCTGCACCACGTAGATCCGGTCCGGCTCAGGGTGCGAGGAGACCAGCGCGGCGGCCGAGGCCGAGGGAGCCGGCGGGACGACTGCTGGGCGGGGGGATCCGTGCACCGGCGGCGTTGGACGGGCTCCATGCGTGGCCATCACCGTCGGTCCGGAGGATCCCGGGGAGGCTGTCAATCGCGCGACCACCCCCTGGCCCTGGAACAGCAGAACTCCCGCCAGTAACGCGGCGAAGGCGGCGGCGACTTTGGGATGTGTCGGCCACCACTTCTTGATCGCCTGGAGAGCTCTCCGGAGCAAGATGCCGGCGATGAGCAACATGCCCACCGGCGCGATGGCGACGACAATCAGATCGATGAGATCGTTGACGCCAACGGCGACGCTCTCCCGTGCGAACGCCGCCACCATGGCTTGGCCCTGAAGATGGATGGAGGCCCACTCCGCCGGGATGATGATCGGTGCCATGACGGCCATGCCCCCGAAGTTGAACGCCAAGAAAGCAATGGTGACGACTGACCAGACCTTGATCGCCACCCTCGCTCGCCGCTTCAGCAGGTGCAGCCGGGCGTTGGTCACGGGGTCGGGACGCCGGAACATGCTCTTCAGCACGGGCCCGAGGTAGGCGAAGAGGTTGGGCACTCCGACCAGATCGCTCACGATGTAGTAGCCGTCAAGCCGGATGACGGGCAGGAACTGGTACATGGCCATGGCCTGTGACACGACCATGAAGACGGCCAGTGGACCGAAACCGGTGGTGATGTAGGCGACCCCGGCGACCACGATGAGAACGGCGTTGAAGTAGACGCCTCCGAGGTCGGACCGCAGGCGGCCGCTCCGGTTGAGCCGGTAGGAATCGGTGAGGTCCGTATAGAAGGCCGGCCAGGCCAGGTAGATGCCGACGCCCATGACTCCAGGTGAGCCCCCTCCGTACCTCGTGGCCGTGGCATGGCCGAGCTCATGGAAGAACCCCGAGAAGATCACGAGCACGGTCACGAGCAAGAACAGGTCGGGATGGAACGGAAGCTGGCGGGCTGCTCGGATGAGCGCCGTGCGGTCAGTGCCGAACAGCCAGACGTTGGTGGCGACGAGGGCCCCCAGCATGAGGAGGACGACCGGCGGCCAGAAGAGGGGCTGGAGGGCGGTCGAGATCCCCCGATGGAGCCGGGCCGGGATGACCCGCTTGCGGTAGCGGAGGCCGAGGAGGGGGAGCGACCGGGCGAGGGGGGTGGCCTGGTCCGACTCGCTGGCGACGAGGCCCGTCGGCCGCAGCTTGGTCTCGACCAGGTACTCGACGTTGTCGGCCACCACCGGACGGCCGAGCTCGGTGCTCAGGGCCTCGGCGATGGCGGTGAGGTTCCGCTCGCCGTCGAGGAGCTGGGCGACCAGGTAGAGCAGATGGGAGAGGTGGATGACCTGGCCGTCGTCCCGACGGACCAGATAGGTGGGCTGCTCGTAGGCCGAGCCCTCGTACCGGCCGAGCAGGTGGGTCCCGGCCCGGAGCCGGAAGAGCTCATGGGTGGGGGACGAGAGAGAGGAGGGGGAGGGATCGTTGGAGGCCATGACCGAAGGGGAGCCGGCACCTGAGGCCGGCCCGGACAGGTGTGACTGGGGGGGCGGCCCCAAGGCCGCCCCCCCAGCACGGTCACTTCCACTTTGTGAGGAAGTGCAGCTCATCCCTAGAGGAAGGTGCTGCCGTTGCCGTCACCGTCGAAGTTCCCGTTCAGCGCGGCCACGTTGATGAGCCCGTCCTGCGACGTGTTGCCATCACCGTTGCCGTCGTAGCTGCCGTTGGTGTAGTGGACGGAGACGTGGCTACCGCCGCCGTTGGCGCGGCAGCCCCACATGACCTCACGGGGAGGCAGGTGGGTGGCCTGCTCCATGTCCAGCTCGGTGACCGAAAGTCCCTTGCTCATGGTTGTTCTTCCTTTCTGGTTTTGGTGTTTCCCCAGGAGACTCCTGGGATCCGAGAGCCGGTGGCTCTCTGGCTTTCACTTTTACCGTCTATTGGAAGGATTGTCAATGCGTTATTTGCCCAAAAGGAGAAGAATTCCTTTTACCTAAAATTTGGGCGCGACAATGTAACCGCCATATGGCGGATGGATTTCGAATGGGCCTCAGAAAGTGGCCTCTACGAGGAGAAACCTCGGAAGGATCTTCTGGAACGCTTCAGGCATCGACGAAAGTCTGTCCCGAACGGACGGAAGAAAACGTAGCGAAATCGATTTTTCTATATCGGCGAGATATAGCAAAAATCTCGCTCAGCCATTTCCACCATCTATGCCTGTAGCGCGCACGCACAGGGATCCTGCGACCGATACGGATGGCGGCGATCGGAAGTCGCTCGGGTGCCCCTGCCCCTGTGGCACGCACGAGGAAGAGGGACCCGGCGCCGTGCCGTGAACCGATACTCCTGACGAGGGGTCGAAGGACTCGGAGCCCTGAGCCCTGGCAACCTCACCCGCGAGGAGAGCGGGACGTCGGCGACGGCGATCCGATGCCGAACCGCTGGTCGCAGGCCAGTGTCCTGCGGGAACCCTCCGTCGCCACACGCTGGACGGAGCGGCCCGCTGTCACGGACCTGCGCGGCCTCGTAGAGGCGCTTGGGGCCTGCCTACCCGGGACGTTCCAGCGCTAAGAGGATTCGCGTCGACCGGTGGTCACTCCGGTCAAGCCATGCCCGCCTCCACTGCAAGGCGTCCAGGGAGGACGCCGAGGCAGCCCGGCCGAAGAGCTGCAAGTTCGAACCGGCCTGCCCATTGGGCGACGATGAACCGGCAAGCCTCGGCCCTGGCAGGGGCCTGGGAACTGGACCTGCCGGCGTGCCGCTAGGGACATTGCTGTTTGCCGTCGCAACCTCGCCGGATGCCGCGCCCTCACTACCGGGACCAGTGCCTGATGACGGGATGGTGATCGTGGGAACGGAGACCGGTGGGATCGAGAGCAGCAGGATCGAGAGCGACAGGATCGAGATGGCGGGAACAACGGCCTCCGGGAGCCCCCCGGACACGAGGAGCGTGAGGGGCGTCAGCAGAAGAGGCATGGTCCTCGGTGCAGAGGAGACGCTCGACAGCGTCCGGACGGGGCCGGACAGGGCACCGAGTGCCGGCGCTACCGCCATGGAAACCGACACTGTCGGAATCGAGACCGAGACGGGCGGGATCGGGAGGGCCGGGACGGGGATCGAGGCTGAAAGGGACGACGGTGAGGCGACCGACTCGAGCACCGGGACGACGGAGGAGACTACCGACTTATCAACAGGGGCTACGGGGGAAACGATGGGGGTCACGACGGTGGTGACGGAGGAGACGTCCGGCTCGAGGAAGCCCTGAGCCACGGCCGAAACGATGGGCTTCACGACCGAAGCGGCCGACCAGACCGCAGGCTCTTCGGCAGTTGCCAAGGACGAAACGACGGGCTTGAGGATGGGAGCCGCCGAGGAGACCGCCGGCTCGAGCACCGGGACCACGGTCGGGACGAGGGGCTTCACGACAGGGGCGACGGAGGAGACGACGGACATCACGGCCGGAGACACCGAGGAGATCGTCGGCTCGACGAGCTGGGCCACGGAGGACACCACAGGCTTATCAACAGGGGCCACCGCCGAGACGACAGGCTTCACCGCGGGCATGACGGCCGAGACGACCGGCTTGAGGACCTGGGCCACGGAGGAGACCGCGGTCTCATCGACAGGGGCCTCGGCCGAGGTGACCGTATGCACGACGGGGGCCGGGCCCGAGACGACAGGCTTCACGACGGGAGCCGCCGAGATGACCGCAGGCTTGAGGACCTGGGCCACGGAGGACACCACCGGCTCATCGACAGGGGCCACCGCCGAGACGACCGGGGCGGAGGAGACCACCGGCTTGAAAGCAGACGTCACCGGCGAGGCCGCTGGCTTGATCGACTGCGTGTGAATGGCACGACTGCCGGTCAGATTGACCGCCGCCGCGTAGGAGGCCGTTGGGGAACCGATCGCCGAATCCACCGGGGTGGCCGGCTCCGAGGAGTGGTCTGTCGCCGAAGTGACCACGGGTTGAGCTGCGGTTGCGCGACTTGTGGTCGCGTCCGGTGCCGACACGGTGGAGGTCTCGGGGAAAAGGCCCGACACGACGTGCTTCGCACTGGACTGCCTCGGGACCGCAAGGGGGGTAGCCGTCGCCTGAGGCGTGCTCGGATCCGGTTGGCTGACATCAGAAGTCTCCGCGGTCGAAGCCAGCGTCACCGGGCTCTTCACCGCGGTCGTGGTCGCCGGCGGGTTTTTCACAGCGGTCGTGACCGGCGTCACCTGCGTCTTTGCGGGGATCGTCGTCGGAGCGGCGGCGGTCTTTGTCCTGGCTGTGGTCGGCGCTGCCGGAGTCGGGCTAGCTGAGTGCCGTGGGCCAGAAGATGGTGCCGCCGACGACGGCGCATCGCCACGTCCAGGAGCCTTCTGCGCTACCGCCGCCGAACCGGACGCAGAGCCGCCGGTCGGCGATACGGATGACAGGGCGCTCTTAGCCATTGACGTCAGCGAACCAGTTGCCGTAGTCGGAGTGCTCGCGGACGCGACACCCTTGAACAGGAGGAGCAAAATGAGCGCGGCCGATACGCCCAGGACCACGCGAACCGCCAATGGGAGCATCCTCCGCACAGGAGGCGAACAATTACCAAGGCCTGCGACAACTAATCAAAGAACACGGATTTCCACAGGCGGGTTTCACCTTAAATGTGCGTGTCATTTCCGCCACAAAGTGAACCGCCTGCTCAGAGGGTTGCCGCGCGCCTCCAGACGGGCCCGGGCAGCACTCGCATGACGGCGAAGACCCACCGCAGGGTGGCGGGTACGTAAACGATCTCGGACCGCCGGCGCAACGCGGCCACGATGGCATCGGCCACCGCCTCGGGGCTGGTGGCGAAGGGAGCCGGCCGCATGCCGGCGGTCATCCGGCCCGAGACGAACCCGGGACGGACCACGGTCACACCGACCCCCGAGCCGGCCAGCGCGTCGCCCAGGCCCCGGGCGAACGCGTCAAGGCCGGACTTCGACGACCCGTAGACGAAGTTTGCCCGCCGAGGCCGGTCACCGGCCACCGACGAGAGGACGACGATGCGGCCGTGGCCCTGACGCCGCATCCGATCGGAGGTGGCCACGAGGGCGGCGGCCAGCCCGGTGAAGTTTGTGGTGATCAGGGAGGCGGTGCCCGCAGGGTCGTGCTCCAGCGTTTCCTGGTTGCCGAGCTGTCCGGCGGCGACCAGCACGACGTCGAGGTCACCGAAGCGGTCGAAGGCGGCGTCGACGAACTCGCGGTGGTGGGCAACGTCGGCGGCGTCGAAGGGCACGGCCTCCACCGTCTTCGCTCCTCCATCGGCGGCTCGCCGGACGGCGTCGTCGAGGCGCCGGCTGGGACGGCCGGCCAGCACGACGGTGTGACAGCCCGCCTCCACCATCCGGTCCACGACCCTCTGGGCGATCTCGGAGGCGCCGCCGAGCACGAGGACGGACTGTGGCCGGCCGGTGGCGTCGATCACGGACGCACCGGGCCCGTCGGCGTCGGGGAACCGGCCCGCGCCTTGCGCACCGGTGCCTTCCGCGGCGCCTTCTCGTCGGCTCCCTTGCCGGCGCCACCCCGTTGCCCGTTGGCCGCCGCACCGGCGGGCGGGCGCCGTGCCGACCGCGGTCTGCGGGTGCGGGCGGCGGACGGGCTGTCCTGCGCTTCCGGGTCGGGGCTCAGTCCCAGTCGGCGGCCCAGGTCCGAGCGCAGCACGCCTTCGGGGTCGACCCGCTTGCGCACCGCCAGCCACTCGTCGAGCCGCGGGTACATGGCCCGGAAGCGCTCGGGGGACAGGCGTGCATCCTTGGCCAGGTAGACACGGCCGCCGACGGCCAGCACCTCTTCGTCGAGGTCGTCCAGCAGTCGACCGAGTGGCTCGGCGCCCACCGGCAGGTCGAGGGCCAGGGTCCACCCCGGCATGGGGAACGAGAGCGGGCCGGGGTCAGCCGCACCGAAACGCTTGAGCACGCCGAGGAATGAGCCGAGCCGCACGGCAGCCAGCCGCTCGAGGACCCGGCGCACGGTGTCGGCGGCGCCGTCGCCCACTACGAACTGGTACTGCACGAAGCCGTGGCGGCCGTAGAGGCGGTTCCAGCCGCCCACGCCGTCGAGCGGATGGAAGAACGAAGCCATAGTCGTGGGCTTGGCCATCTGGCGCCGCGGCGCCTTGCGGAACCAGACCTCGTTGAAGGCGGCGACGGTCAACGGGTTGAGCAGGCCCCCCGGGGGGGTGAAGGGGACGCGCAGCCGTTGCCGGCCGGCGAAGGCCCGTGCCCGGTCGCCGCGCAGCTGCCGGGGCAGGTCGTCCTGGCCGGCGTGGTCGCCGCGGGTTAGCACCGACCGGCCGAGTCGCGGCCCACCGGACTGGCAGTCGATCCACGCCACCGAGTAGCGGTAGGAGTCGTCGCCGGTGACCATCATGTCCATGGCGGCATCGAGGTCGCCGGCGCGCTCGGTGTCCACCAGCATGTAGCTCGTCTCCACCGGGATCATGCGCACCGTTGCCGCGGTGATGAGGCCGGTCAGCCCCATCCCTCCTGCCGTCGCCCAGAACAGGTCGGGATCAGATCCCGGCGACGTGGTCACCTGCCCGGTCGGGGTGACCAGGTCGAGCTCGGTCACGTGCTGGCAGAAGCTGCCGTCGACGTGGTGGTTCTTGCCGTGGATGTCGGCGGCGACGGCCCCGGCCACCGTCACGTAGCGGGTGCCGGGGGTGACGGGGACGAACCAACCGAGTGGGACGAGGCGTTCCATGAGGGTCTGGAGGCTGATGCCGGCGCCGACGGTGACCTCTCCGGTGACCAGGTCAGCACGGTGGACGGCGTCGAGCCCGGTGGTGTCGAGCACCACGCCCCCGGCGTTCTGGGCGGCGTCGCCGTAGCTGCGGCCGAGGCCGCGGGCCACCACACCTCGGTCGGTGGCGCTGCCCGACGTGGCGGCCGCCATCGCGTGTTCCACCGCCGTGACGTCGAGGGCCGGGACCACCCAGGCGGCAGTCGGGGCGGTCCGCCCCCACCCGCTGAGCACGCGGTTCTTCCCCTGCACGTCGTCACGTTGGGTCATCGGGCGTAGATCCCGATGACGAAGAGGATCGCCCAGCACAGCCCGTAGACCTGGAGCCGCCGGTCGTGCAGGGCCAGGTCCTCGGGGGTTGCGCCCTCCCCCGAGTCGAGCAGGCGAAGGACGTGGAGGAGGCCGAGCACGAAGGGGACGATGGTGAGCTGGAACCAGATGGGGTGGTGACCCGGGTGAATCTCGGCGGCGCGCTCGAAGCTCCAGAGGCAGTAGGCGGTGACGGTGACCGCCGCCGCCAGGGTGCGCGCCGTACGCAGGAAGCTCGGGGTGTAGAGGCCGAGCGTCTCGCGCACGGTGGCGTGGTCGGCACCGTGGTTGGTGAGCAGGACCTGCTCGCCGGAGCGCTTCCCGGTCACCACGAGCAGCGACCCGAACGAGGCGACGATGAGGAACCAGTCGGAGAGAGGGACGCCGGTGGCCACGCCCCCGGCGATGGCTCGCAGGACGAACCCCGCGCTCACCAGTGCCAGATCCACGACCGGCTCGTTGCGCAAACCGAGGCTGTAGGCGAGGTTCACCGCACCGTAGATGGCCATGACGCCGGCCAGCTGGCCACCGGCCAACCAGCCAGCGAGTCCGATGGCCGCCGCCACCATCGTGGCGCCGACGGCCACGGCAACGCGGGCCGGTACCTCGCCGGACGCCACCGGCCGTACCCGCTTGACCGGGTGGAGCCGGTCGGCGGCGGCGTCAATGGCATCGTTGATGAAGTACGTGCCGGAGGCGGCGAGGCAGAAGATGCCGAAGACGGCGAACGCCTTGCCGATGACCCCGGCATGGAACAGTGAGCCGGCGGCGGCCGGGGCCACGAAGACCAGCAGGTTCTTGACCCACTGACGGGGCCGGGCCAGGCGGAGGAGGACATGCCCGCGGGCGACGAGGTTGGCTTCGTTCCGGCCGGTGGCCGATCCCGGGGAGGGTCCCGACGGTTGCGGCTGCTCGGGTTCGTCGAAGGCTTCAGCCGATGAGGTCACGCAGTTCCCCGGTTCCGAGGTGGCCGGTGCGGCTGGCCGCGGCCGGCGTCATGGGCTTCCAGGGTAGGGCCTGCCCGCGCCCGTCCTCTGCGATGACCGGGGAGATCTCGCCCCTGCTTCGGGCCACCTCCGTTGACGTCCTCACCGATTGAGTCATTTCGTCAGGAAGTCCTGACGAAATGAACATCCCGGCTGTTGTGAAGCCGCGGGTCCGCCTCCGAGTCTCGGACGTGTCGAGGTCGTCGGGCGCGAGACGATGGGTCGCATCGAGTCGGATATGCGAGCAGGCACTTGCCTCAGCCGTCGAAATTGATATAATACTGAGTATGCTATCGAGTGAGGGAAGAGCTTGAGCGTCCGCCACGCCTTGTTGGGCCTGCTCAGCGAAGGGCCCAAATACGGGCTCCAGCTGCGGCAGGAGTTCGAGACCCGGACGGGCGACGTCTGGCCGCTCAACGTCGGGCAGGTGTACACGACGCTCCAGCGGCTGGAGCGGGACGGTCTCGTCGAATCCGACGACGCCACCGCCGAGGGCCCGCAGAAGGACTTTCGGATCACGGACGAGGGCCAGCATGAGCTCGTCGACTGGCTGCGCACCCCCCCGACCTCACATCACCACCCCGGGACGAGCTGGTGATCAAGGTTCTGGTGGCCCTCGGCCTCCCCGACGTCGACGTCCGCGAGGTCCTGCAGGTGCACCGGCGGTATCTCGTGGAGCTCATGCAGCAGTGGACCCGGCTCAAGGAGGAAGAGGCCGACTTCGACCTTCCCTTGGCCCTCGTGGTCGACAGCGAGCTGTTCCGCCTCGATTCGGTGATCCGCTGGCTGGATGCGGTCGATGGGCGCCTCAAGCGGGCCGCCCTCGATCCTCCCCGATCTGATCCTACGACACCCCTCCTGCGACGGAGATTGGTGGTCCGACGATGAGCTTTCTCGAATTGCGGAACGTCTCGAAGGTCTACGGCGAAGGTACGAACGAGGTGCACGCCATCGAGAACGTCAACCTCTCAGTCGACCGGGGCGCCCTGGTGGCCGTGATGGGACCGAGCGGGTCAGGGAAGTCCACGCTGCTCACCATCGCCGGGAGCCTCGAGGAGCCGTCGTCAGGCGACGTCCTGATCGACGGCCTCTCGTTGTCGACGATGTCAAGGAATGACAAGGCGCGCCTTCGCCGCCGCACGATCGGCTACGTCTTCCAGGAATTCAACCTGCTGGCCGGGTTGAGCGCGGTCGAGAACGTGTCTCTTCCGTTGGAGCTTGATGGCTGCAACGCCAGGAAGGCACGTGCGGTGGGCATGGCCGTCCTCGACGAGCTCGACCTCGCCGATCGTGCCCAGCACTTCCCCGACGAGCTGTCGGGCGGCGAGCGCCAGCGGGTCGCCATCGCCCGGGCCATCGTGGGTGAGCGACATGTCCTTCTGGCCGACGAGCCTTCGGGTGCGCTCGACTCGACGAACGGTGAGGCGGTGATGCGGATGATCCTCGGCGCCTGCAAGCGAGGCGTCGCCGCGGTGGTCGTCACCCACGACGCGCAACTGGCCTCGTGGGCCGATCGGGTGGTATTCCTCCGCGACGGTCGGATCGTTGACCAGACGGAGCCTCCACCGAGCCCCGAGTCACTGCTCGAGTCAGCCTCGAAGTCATGACGACCGCCACGCTCGCGCGCCCTGCCCACGCAGCCGCTCGCAGGGGGAGGCGGTCTGGCGGCCCGCCGGGCCATGGTGCGTTGGGCCTGGCGGTTGTTCCGGCGCGAATGGCGCCAGCAGCTACTGATCCTGGCGCTCGTCGTCGTGGCCGTGGC
Source organism: uncultured Acidimicrobiaceae bacterium (assembly GCA_963756195.1). GTDB lineage: Bacteria > Actinomycetota > Acidimicrobiia > Acidimicrobiales > RAAP-2 > CAVSNH01. The sequence continues at coordinate 44,725 of CAVWMT010000010.1, read as the reverse complement.
CGCCACGGTCGTCGGGGCGACGGTGGCCACCAACACTCCACAGTCGGCCGCCTTCGGGTTCGGTTCCGCTCAGGACATGGCCACGTTCCCGGGATCGACCCCGCATCTCGCCACCGACATCTCGAAGATCGAGCGCCGCTTTGGGCGTGTCGACGTCATCGAGAACCAGATGCTCACCATCCCCGGTTCGATCAACACCTACGACCTCCGAGCCCAAGACCCCCGCGGTACCTTCGGCCAGCCCATGCTCTCCCTTGTCAGTGGGCAATACCCAGCCGGCCCCGGACAGGTGGCGGTCACCGAAGGGGTGGCGTCCGCGTTCAAGCTCGGGAGCGGCGACATCTGGAACCAGGACGGGAAGGCTCGCCGGGTGGTGGGTATCGTCCAGAACCCGCAGAGCCTGCTCGACGAATTCGCCCTTGTGGCCCCGGGGCAGGTAGCGACACCCACCCAGGTCACGGTGCTCTTCGACGCCAACGGCTTCCACGACGTGGCCTCGCTCGGACCCAACTTCCAGTCCCTCGCCACGGTCTCGGCCTCGTCGAGCAACGTGCTCAATCCGAAGACGATCGTGCTCGCCCTGGCTACCCTGGCCATGCTCCTCATTGCCCTGGTGTCGATCGGTGGCTTCACGGTGCTGGCGCAGCGCCGCCTGCGTTCCATCGGCATGGTCGGCTCCCTGGGTGCCGCGGACAGGAACATCCGTCTCGTCCTGCGGGCCAACGGTTTCGTGGTGGGGGTGGTCGGAACCCTCATCGGTGCCGCCTTAGGCCTGGCGGCATGGTTGCTCTACCGCTCGCACGCCGAGGCAAGCTCCCACCACCTGATCGCTGCGCTCGCATTGCCGTGGGCGGTGATCGTGCCGGCCATGATCCTCGCTGTCGTGGCCACGTACTTCGCCGCCTCGCGACCGGCACGCTCGATCACCAAGGTGCCCATCGTGACGGCCCTGTCGGGACGGCCGGCTCCCCCGAGGCGGATCCACCGTTCGGCGATTCCGGGGGTGGTCTCTGTGGTGATCGCCTTCTTCCTCCTGTCGTACGCGGGCCGCAACGGCGGAAATGGCGGATCGCAGGGCGAGCTCGTCTTCGGTCTCGTGGCGCTCGTCGTGGCCGTGCTCCTCTTGTCCCCACTGGGCCTGGAGGGACTCGCTCGGTTCGCCCGCCGGGCCCCGATCGCCGTCCGGATGGCGGCCCGTGACCTCGCCCGCTACCGGTCCCGATCGGGTTCCGCCCTGGCCGCCATCAGTCTGGGGGTCCTTATCGCGGTCATCATCTGCGTTGCCTCCGCCGAGCGGTACGGCAACGTCCTCGACTACGCCGGGCCCAATCTGGCGTCGAACCAGCTGATCGTCTACACCGCCAATGGTCCGAACGGCCCTGGTCCGGGCGACGCCACATCCGGCGGGGGAGGCACCCAGCCAAGCCTGCGGTCGATGACGACGAGCGCCGACGGGATCGCATCGGCACTCGGCTCCCATTCGGCGGTCGAGCTCGACACGACGACCGCCAACCTGAACCACGCCGGCCCCGGTCGCCAGTTCTCCGGGCCTATCTACGTCGCGACCCCGCAGCTGCTCCGGGCATTCGGCATCAACCCTGCGTCCGTCGACCCATCAGCCGACATCCTCACCATGCGTCCTGGGCTCGACTCGATCTCGGACATGCAGCTCGACTACGGCAACGGCGGCGGCGGCCAGATCATCAGTCCAGGATCCGGGGGTGGAGGCAATGGTCCCCCGCCCGGTGGTACCCAAGGTGCCGATGCGTGCCCGCCTGGCAGCTGCCTCGCTAACCCGAGCATCGAGGAGGTCGCCGCACTCCCCTCCGGCACGTCGGCACCCAACACCGTGATCACCGAGCATGCCGTACGCCAGCTCCACCTGCAGTCCCAAGCCGCGGGCTGGCTCGTCCAGACCGCACAGCCCCTGACTGCCTCGCAGATCAACGGGGCCCGGCTCACAGCCGCCGCCGCCGGTCTGACCGTCGAGTCCAAGAACGACGCACCGAGCTCCGGAGAGATCATCAATTGGGCCACCGTCTTCGGCATCGCCCTGGCTCTCGGCATCCTGGCCATGACCGTCGGGCTCATCCGCAGCGAGACGAGCGGCGACTTGCGCATCCTGGCCGCCACCGGAGCCAGCAGCTCGACGCGACGGATGCTGACAGCAGCGACAGCCGGTGGCCTCGCCCTGCTCGGGGCGGTGTTCGGGACGGTGGCCGGCTACGTGGCCATGATCGCCTTCTCCAGGAGCAACTCACTCGACGGGCTTTCGTCCCTCACCAACGTGCCCGTGCGCAACCTCCTCGTCCTCCTTGTCGGGCTGCCACTGCTGGCGACGGTAGGTGGCTGGTTGTTCGCCGGACGCGAACCACAGGCGATGGCGCACCAGCCCATGGAGTGAGGCGGCGAGCCGCACCACTGCCGAGCGCGGCTCGCTCGAGCCTGCCGCGCTCGATTCCGGGGAGCCTTCGCCCGCCCTTCTTCGACGCCCTTGAGGGTGGCCTCTAGTATCGGCGTCCGTGATACGCCCCTACCGCGTGGTGGTGGCCAAGCCTGGCCTCGACGGCCATGACCGGGGGGCCAAGGTCATCGCCCGAGCCCTGCGGGATGCCGGTTTCGAGGTCATCTACACCGGCCTGCACCAGACCGCCGACCAGGTCGTCCAGGCCGTGATCCAAGAGGACGCCGATGCCGTCGGGCTCTCGCTTCTGTCCGGGGCGCACCTGACCCTCGTTCCCCGGGTCATCGACGGGCTGCGGGAGAAGGGCCGGAGTGACGTGCTGGTCATCGTGGGCGGCATCATCCCCGAAGCCGACATCCCGGTTCTGAAGGAGATGGGGGTGGCGGAGGTCTTCACTCCGGGGGCGCCCCTGCCCGCCATCGGTGTCTGGCTGGGCGAGGCGCTCGACGAGCGGGAACGGAAGCAGGGCGCCCCAGCCTGAGCCTCGCCAATTCGGAAGCGCCCCGTTGCTACCGGGCGCTGATCCTGCGACACGGCGCCGATGTGACACGGGCCGCACCCATCGACCAGGCTCAGTGGCCGCTCACCGCGGCCGCCAGACCGAGGAAACCCAGCGGCGCCGACAAGGAGCAGAAGAGGAGCGGATCCGATGGATCTCTTCGAATATCAGGGCAAGCAGTACTTCGCCCGTTACGGCATTCCCATATCGGCGGGCGGGGTGGCCGACACCGTTGACGAGGCGGTGGCTCAGGCCGAGACGGCCGGCTACCCGGTGGTAGTCAAGGCCCAGGTGAAGGTGGGGGGCCGGGGCAAGGCCGGTGGGGTCAAGCTGGCCACCGACGCCGAAGAGGTCCGCCATCACGCCGGCAACATCCTGGGCCTCGACATCAAGGGCCATGTCGTGCGGCGCCTCTGGATCGAGCACGCTTCGGACATCGAGCGCGAGTACTACGCCAGCTTCACCCTCGACCGCAGCGCCAAGAAGCACCTCGGCATGCTCTCGGCCGAGGGCGGCGTGGAGATCGAGGAGGTAGCGATCACCAACCCCGATGCCATCGCCCTCCTCTACGTCGACCCGGTCGACGGCCTCAGCCGCGAGGTCGCTCGCGCCTGGGTAGACCGGGCCGGGCTCGACGAGGTGGCCCGCGACCAGGGCACCGAGCTCCTGGTCGACCTCTATCGCTGCTACACCGAGGGGGATTGCGACCTCGCCGAGGTGAACCCGCTCATCCTCACCCCGGATCACCGGGTGCACGCCCTCGACGCCAAGGTGACCCTCGACGACAACGCCAAGTTCCGCCACCCCGAGTGGGAGGAGTTCGCCGCCACCGAGACCGAGGACGAGCGTGAGGCCCTCGCCAAGGAACGGGGGCTCAACTACATCGGCCTCGACGGTTCGGTCGGCATCATCGCCAATGGCGCCGGGCTCGCCATGAGCACGCTGGACGTGGTCAATCAGTGCGGCGGCACGGCGGCCAACTTCCTCGACATCGGCGGGGGCGCCAACGCCGACGTGATGGCGGCGGCGTTGGAGGTCATCAACTCCGACCCGGCGGTGCGCTCCATCTTCGTCAACATCTTCGGCGGGATCACCCGGGTCGACGAGGTGGCGAACGGCGTGCTCGACGCACTCGGGCGGGTCAGCATCTCCTCACCGATCGTGCTGCGCCTCGACGGCACCAATGCTGTGGCCGGTCGCGAGATCCTGGCCCCGCACCTGTCCGATCGTCTCGTCGCCGAGCCGACCATGCTCGACGCGGCACGGCGTGCCGTCGCACTGGCTGGAGCCTGAGGTCACACGTGAGCATCTTCGTGGACGAGCACACCAAGGTGGTCATTCAAGGCATCAGCCCGACCAGTCAGGGCCTCTTCCACGGGCTGCGAAACCGCGCCTATGGCACTCAGGTGGTCGCCGGCACCAACCCCAAGCGGGGAGGTGAGGAGATCGAGGGGATCCCCGTCTTCGCCACCGTGGCCGAGGCGGTCGCGGCCACCGGCGCCAACGCTTCGTTCATCTCGGTACCTCCGCCCTTCGCGGCCGACGCCATCATCGAGGCGGCGGCGGCCGGCGTGCCCTTCGTCGTGTGCATCACCGAGGGCATCCCAGCCCAGGACGAAGCCGTGGCCTACAACCGGCTGGTGCGCGAGTTCCCCGCACCCGCCTGCTCGGCCCGAACTGCCCGGGCGTGATCTCGCCGGGCAAGTGCAACATCGGCATCACTTCCGGCGACATCGCCATGCCCGGTGGTCCGGTGGGGATCGTGAGTCGGTCGGGGACGCTCACCTACCAGGCCCTCCACGAGCTCAGCCAGCAGGGAGTGGGCCAGACGACGTGCGTGGGCATCGGGGGGGACCCGGTGCCGGGCACGAGCTTCATCGACTGCCTGTCTGGCTTCGAGGCCGACTCCGACACCCGGGCCATCATGATGATCGGTGAGATCGGCGGCTCGGCAGAAGAAGAGGCGGCTGAGTTCATCGGGGCCTCGGTGTCCAAGCCGGTGGTGGCCTATGTGGCCGGCGTCACCGCGCCTCCGGGCCGCAAGATGGGTCACGCCGGGGCCATCGTCTCCGGTTCCAAGGGTACGGCTCAGGCCAAGATGGATGCTCTATCGGCCGCCGGCGCCACGGTGGCCCTCAACCCGACCGAGGCCGGCGAGGCCATGGTCGACGTCGTGCGGAAGCTCGACTGACCAGCGGCGAACCGCCATCGGCCCGCGCCCTGGTCGACCGGCCGATCTCCGGCGTCATCTTCGACCTCGACGGGCTGCTCGTCGACTCCGAGCCACTTTGGCGCCGAGCCGAGATCGAGGTGTTCGGCCAATTGGGGCTCGAGCTCTCCGAGGAGGACGTGCGCGAGACCATGGGCTTCTGCATCGACGAGGCCGTCCTCCATTGGTGGAGGCGCTTCCCGTGGACGGGGGCAGAGCCGGACGAAGTGGCGCGTCGCATCACCACCCGGGTAGTGAACCTCGTGGCCACCGAGGGCCGTCCCATGCCCGGTGCCCTCGAGGCGGTTGCCCGCTGCGGGCGATGGGAGATCCCGGTGGCGGTCTGCTCGGGCTCGTCCGAGGTGGTCATGGCCGCTGCCCTGCACCGACTGGGCCTGGAATCGGACGTGGCGGCGTGGCACTCGGCCGAGTTCGAGCCGTTCGGCAAGCCCCACCCTGGTGCCTACATCACCACCGCGGCGAAGCTGGGCCTCGACCCGGCCGACTGCCTGGCCGTCGAGGACTCCTTCAACGGAGCCATCGCCGGCAAGGCGGCGCGCATGCGGGTGGTCGTGGTGCCGGAACCCGTCACCCGAGCGTCGCCGCGGTGGGGATTCTGTGACGCCCTGCTCGACTCGCTGGACGAATTCGACGCTGATCTGCTGCGCCGCCTGACCGTCGCCCCTGCGTGAAATTCCCCTTCGGAAGTGGTCGGCGGGTGCCGATACCACGGGTGCGAGGGGCAATTCCCTGGGCAGGGGAACCGAGCGACGTAGTTCCCGCACCGGTGGCAGGCCGGCTGCGGGCTACGTCGCCCCGGTCAGGTTCCAGCCGGGTAGACCCGGCCATCCGGACTTGGCGGCGCGCCGGCATCCGAGTCCGAGTCCGAGTCCGGAGGCGACCGTCTCCTCCGACCGGCTTGGACGGTTTTCCGGCGCGACGGTCCGGCGCGACCGCAGTCGGACGTGACCGATCGAGGCCGAATGGGGCGCTGGTAGCGTGCGCGGCGTGGGTCGTGGCGGCACACTCGGGGATGGAGGAGAAGACGCCTCTCCCGCCGTGCCCATGGCCGTGCTGGCCTCGGGGAGCGGCACCATCCTCGAGGCCATTCTCGCCGCCGACCTGCCGGTGCAACTCGTCGTGGCCGACCGCCCATGCCGCGCCCTCGAGGTCGGCCGCCGGGCGGACCGTTCCGCCACCCTGGTCGACCGCGGCGATTTCGGTGGCTTCGGTCCCGGATTTGACCGCGACGCCTACACCGAGGCCCTGACCGGCGTGCTGGTGGAAACCGGGGTTGCCGTGGTGGCCATGGCCGGGTTCGGGACCGTGCTCGGCGCAGCCATCCACGCCGCCTTCCCGGGCAGGATCCTCAACACCCATCCCGCGCTGCTGCCCGCCTTCCCCGGGTGGCACGCCGTGCGCGACGCGCTGGCCGCCGGCGTGGCCCAGACGGGCACCACCGTGCACGTGGCCACGCTGGAGATGGACGCCGGCCCGATCCTCGCCCAAGCCGCCGTGGCGGTCGAGCCCGGCGACACCGAGGAGAGCCTGCACGAGCGCATCAAAGAGGTAGAGCGCACCCTCTATCCCGAGACCATCCGCACCTTCCTCTTCCGACTGGCGGACCTCTCCCGGCTGGCGGCGCCGGTCGGCGATGGACGAGGATCGAGCCGGGAGGTGGCGGAGTGAGAGCACTGCTGTCGGTCTACGACAAGACCGGGCTCGAGGAGCTGGCCCGCGGCCTCACCGACCTCGGGTGGGAGCTCGTCGCCAGCGGGAAGACGTCGGGGGCGCTGGCCGCCGCCGGCATCGCCCACCGCGAGGTGGCCGACGTTACCGGCGCGCCCGAGATGCTCGACGGCCGGGTCAAGACGCTCCACCCGGCCATAGCCGGCGGCATCCTGGCCGACCGCGGCCGACCCGAGCACCTGGCCGAGCTCGAGGCCCGGGGGATCGAGCCCATCGACCTGGTGGTGTGCAACCTCTATCCCTTCCGCGCGCAACCGTCGGTCGAGATGATCGATATCGGTGGGCCCACCATGGTCCGGGCCGCGGCCAAGAACCACGAGTCGGTGGGGGTCATCGTCGACCCCGCCCGGTACGGCGAGGTGCTCGCCGAGCTGCGGGACGGCGGAAGTCTCTCGCTCGCCACCCGCCGTGCGCTCGCCCGCGACGCCTTCGCCCACGTGGCCGTCTATGACGCCGCCATCGTGGATTGGTTCGACGGTCCCGACGGCCCGGGCCGGGCCGAGGCCGGCGCCAGTGCCGAGCTCTTGCCCGCCACCATCCAGCTGGTCCTCGAACGCGCCGGCACGCTCCGCTACGGCGAGAATCCCCACCAACGCGGCGCTCGCTACCGCATCGCTGGCCTGGGTTCGTGGTGGGACGAAGTGGTCCAGCATGGCGGCAGCGAGCTCTCCTACCTGAACATCTTCGACGCCGACGCCGCTTGGCGGCTGGTGCACGAGCTGTGCGACTCGAGCCGTGACCTGCGAGCGGTGGCCATCATCAAGCACGCCAACCCGTGCGGGGCGGCAGTGGCTGCCAACCTGCCCAGCGCCTACCGGCTCGCCCTGGAATGCGACGAGCTGTCGGCCTTCGGCGGCGTCGTGGCCATGGGCGGCGCCGTGGACGAGACGGTGGCCGAGGCCATTGCCTCCGGCCCCCAGGCCGACGTCATCGTGGCCGCTTCCTTCACTCCAGGTGCCCGTGACCGGCTGGTGGCCAAGCGCAAGTCCACCCGACTGCTGTCGGGGCCTGCGCCCGAGCCCATCGTCCGCCAGTACCGCGGGCTCGGCGCCACCATCCTCGTTCAGGACGGTGACCGATTCGTGGCCGACCGCTCGCAGTGGGAGGTAGTGACCAAGGCAGCTCCCACCGAGGAGCAGTGGCGCGACCTGGCCATGGCCTGGACGGTATGCGCCCGAACGACGTCCAACGCCGTCGTGGTCGTCTCCGGCGGACAGGCGGTGGGGGTGGGCGCCGGCCAGCAGTCAAGGGTGGTGGCCGCCGAGCTCGCCGTGGCCAAGGCCGGCGACCGGACGACCGGCGCCGGCGCCGCCAGCGATGCCTTCTTCCCGTTCCCCGACGGCCTCTTGGTCCTGGCCCGGGCCGGGGTCGCCGCCGTGGTCCAGCCCGGCGGCTCTATCCGATGACGGCGAGTTGGTTGCCGTTGCCGACGAGGCGGGCCTGTCCATGGTCATGGCTTCGGGCGAACGGCATTTCCGCCATTGACTCGCACCACAGGGCACCCGTGACGGCGACGACTCTCGACGGTGAGGCCCTGGCCGCGGCCATTCGGGCCGAGGTCACCGAGCGGTTGGATGATCTACGGGCCGAGGGGGTGACGGCCGGCCTCGGCACCATCCTCGTCGGCGACCACGGGCCGAGCGTGCGCTACGTGGAGATGAAGCATGAGGACTGCGCCGAGGTGGGCATGGCCTCGATTCACGAGCACCTGCCGGCCGACGTGTCTCAGTCCGAGCTCGAAGCGGTCGTCGCCCGGTTCAACGAAGACCCGGCGGTCGACGCCTTCCTCGTCCAAATCCCCCTCCCACCCCACATCGACGAGGAGCGGGTCCTGTTCGCCGTCGACCCGGACAAGGACGTGGACGGCCTCCACCCCGTCAACCTCGGCCGTCTGGTCATGGGGACGGATGGGCCGTTGCCGTGCACACCGGCCGGCATCGTCGAGCTGCTGGCGGCCAACCGGGTGCCCGTCGAGGGGAAGCACGTGGTGGTGATCGGCCGTGGGCTCACCATCGGCCGCCCACTGGCCCTTCTGCTCGCCACCAAGCGCCCGGGCTGCAACGCCGCCGTCACCGTCGTGCACACCGGGGTCGAGGACTTCGTCGGCCTCGTGCGCCAGGGTGATGTCGTCGTTGCTGCCGCCGGCCAGGCCGGGCTGGTCACGCCGCACATGGTGAAGCCTGGAGCCGCGGTCGTCGGGGCCGGCACATCGTGGGCGGGGAAGAAGCTCCTCTCCGATGTCGACGAGTCGGTGGCTGAGATAGCCGGGTGGATGACCCCACGGCTCGGCGGGGTGGGTCCCATGACCCGGGCCATGCTCCTGCGCAACGCCGTGCAAGCGGCCGAGCGCCGGCGGGGACAACAGGCCGGGTGAGCGTCTCCCCGCGCCGCGGCGGCCAGCGGCGCGGCTGGCGGGCAGCCGCCGCCACAACGACCGGGACCGCGACGTCGGGCACAGCCGCGGTCATCGTCTTGTCGCGTTCTGCCAGCGCCGCGCCCTGGCGCGCCGCGCTGCCCTCGCCGAGCGGCTCGACAACGACGTCGACGGTGTCGGTGACGACGACGGTGCCCACCACGACGACGACGACGGTGCCGCCCACCACGGCGACGACGACGGCGTCGACCACCACCACGACCGCTCGGCCCTCACACCCCACGACAACGAGCAAGCCGACGACCACGACCACCACCAAGCCCCCCATCGCGCCGGCGCCCACCTCGAAGGGCACGCCCTGGGGACTCATCGTCCTCATCGTGGTGCTCGTGCTCTTCATCCTGCTCGTGACCGTGCTCCTCGTCGTGCGCCGGTCGCGCATCCGCCAGACGGCCTGGCGACGAGCGCTCGCCCCCGGGCTCAGTGATGCCCGGCTGGCCCGTGACGCCCTCCTGTCGTCCAACGCCACCTCCGACGACGCCGAGATGCGGGCGGCCGTCGCCCTCCAGGTCGAGCGGGCCGCCGTCGCCCTCGAGGCGGCAGTGGCGCGCGCCCCGGAACCGCAGGACGCGGACGCCGCACGGGCGGCGGCGGGATCCCTCCGCGGTCTGGCCTTCGCCATCGAGGCCGACCGGCTCCTCCGCCACGGTGTCGGCGCTCCCACCGGAGCGCAGCTGGCCGAGGCCGACCAGGCGCGCCGCGACCGCACGGCCGAGCTCGACCGGTCCCTTCAGCGGCTGTCGGCAAACGTCAGTCTGGTCCGCCGACGTCACCGCCGCTGACGACCGGTTGGAGACGTCGCCATCGGGGGATGTCCGGCCATGGTCGAAACCCGCCGCCGCCAGTAGGCTGGGTTGGGTGACCCGGATCGCCGACTTGTTGGCCAAGGGCCGGACCTACTCCTTCGAATTCTTCCCGCCGAAGAACGACGTCGAGCAGGCGAGGCTGGTCGAGACACTCCGCGCCCTCGAGCCACTGTCACCGTCCTTCGTGTCGGTCACCTACCGCGGCGGTGCCGAATCCCGCAAGCGCACCTTCGACCTCGTCACCGGCATGCTGCGCACCACCAACCTGGTGCCCATGGCCCACCTCATCTGCGCTGCCCACACTCGCTTGGAGCTCGCCGACATCCTGGTGGCCTACCGCATGGCCGGTGTCGAGAACCTCATGGCTCTGGGCGGCGACCCACCCGAGGACCCAGAGGCCGGGGTGGGCGAGCTGCGCTTCGCATCCGAGCTCGTTCAGCTGGCCACCGCCATCGGCGGGTTCTCCATCGGGGTGGCCGCCCAGCCGGCCGGCCACCCGCTCTCCTCTGACCGCAAGAGCGACCGTGACTTCCTGGCCGCCAAGCTGTCACTGGCCGACTTCGGCGTCACCCAGTTCTTCTTCGAAGCGGAGGAGTACACCGGGCTCATGGACGACCTCGCTCAGCGCGGGGTCGACAAGCCCGTGCTCCCCGGCATCATCCCCGTCGACAACCTCTCATCCATTCCCCGCATGGCCAAGATGGGGGCGGCGGTGCCGCCGTGGATGGTCGACCGGCTGCACGCCGCCGACGCCCGAGGCGGCAAGGAGGCGGTGCGCCATGAAGGCGTGGCCGTGGCCACCGAGCTTTGCCAGCAGCTGCTCGACGCCGGAGTGCCCGGGCTGCACTTCTACACCCTCAACAAGTCGAGCGCGACTCGCGAGATCTACGCCGCCCTCGGCCTCGTCGACGCCTGAGGATCGCCGCCCCCACAAAGGGACCGTGCCCATCTCCGGTTGAACGGCGTCGGCCGGCCGGGCGCCGGACACCGGGTCGCGCCAGCGCCGGTGTGTTTGTCGGGTCGCCCCCAACCCAACTGGGATCCCCGAAGGTGCGGCCGATAGGCTCCGCCGAATGGCTGACCTCATCACCCAGGGACCCGATGGCGCGCTGTGCGTATCCGACGAGCCCATCATTCCGTTCATCGAGGGTGACGGAACCGGCGTCGACATCTGGCCGGCGGCCAAGCTGGTGTTGGACGCGGCAGCGGCCAAGCACGGCAAGAAGGTGGCGTGGAGGGAGGTCCTGGCCGGCCAGAAGGCATTCGATGAGACCGGCGACTGGCTCCCGGACGAGACGGTCGAGACCTTCCGGACCCACCTGATCGGCATCAAAGGGCCACTCACCACGCCAGTGGGAGGCGGTTTCCGGTCCCTCAACGTGGCCCTGCGGCAGATCCTCGATCTCTACGTCTGCCTGCGGCCAGTGCGCTGGTTCGCCGGCGTACCCTCGCCCGTCCTCCATCCCGAGAAGGTCGACATGGTCATCTTCCGCGAGAACACCGAGGACATCTACGCCGGCCTCGAGGTCGAGGCCGGCACCCCGGAGGCGGCCAAGCTCGCTGCCTTTCTGCATGACGGGATGGGATGGGAGATCCGCGAGGGTTCGGGGATCGGCATCAAGCCCATCTCAGAATTCGGCTCCAAGCGGCTCATCCGGGCCGCCATCCACTACGCCCTCTCCCACGGGCGCCACAGCGTGACCCTGGTCCACAAGGGCAACATCCAGAAGTTCACCGAGGGCGCCTTCCGCAACTGGGGCTACGAGCTCGTCGGTGAGGAGTTCGCCGATGTGGCGGTGGGGTGGGACGACTGCGACGGCAACCCCGGGGACAAGTTGCTCGTGAAGGACGCCATCGCCGACATCACGCTCCAACAGGTCCTCACCCGTCCCGACGACTTCGACGTCATCGCCACCACCAACCTCAACGGGGACTACCTCTCCGACGCTCTTGCGGCCCAGGTAGGCGGAATCGGCATCGCGCCGGGCGGGAACATCAACTACACGACCGGACACGGCATCTTCGAGGCTACCCACGGGACGGCGCCCAAGTATGCGGGGCTCGACAAGGTCAACCCGGGATCGGTGCTTCTGTCCGGGGTCATGATGTACGAGCACCTCGGATGGACGGAGGCGGCCGCCGACATAGTCGTCGCCCTCGAGGCGACCATCGCCGCCAAGATCGTGACCTACGATTTCGCCCGCCTGATGGACGGGGCCACCGAGGTCAAGTGTTCCGAGTTCGCCTCGGCGATCGCCGACCGCCTCTGACCGCCGGCCTCGCTCGGACCGGTGGTCGTCGTCATTCGCCCACCCAGAAGGGCGCCGATTAGCCTCGCCGTCATGGCAGCCCGCCCTGTTTCCGTCACGGTGACTGGCGCTGCGGGACAGATCGGCTACTCGCTCCTGTTCCGCATCGCCTCCGGTCAGCTCCTCGGTCCGGACCAGCCGGTGGCCCTCCGCCTGCTCGAGATCGAGCCGGCCATGAAGGCACTCGACGGCGTGGTCATGGAGCTCGAAGATTGTGCCTTTCCCATGCTGGCCGACGTTGTGACCACCGCCGACCTGCACACCGCCTTCGACGGCACTTCGTGGGCCCTCCTGGTGGGCTCCATCCCCCGCAAGGCAGGGATGGAGCGCGGCGACCTGCTCACCGTCAACGGTGGGATCTTTGGGCCCCAGGGCCAGGCCATACAGGCCAACGCGGCGAGCGACGTCCGGGTGCTCGTGGTGGGCAACCCGTGCAACACCAACTGCCTCATCGCCCGTTCCAACGCCCCCGAGGTGCCGGCCGACCGCTGGTTCGCCATGACCAGGCTCGACGAGAACCGGGCCAAGAGCCAGCTGGCCAAGAAGGCGGGAGTGCCCGTCTCGTCGGTGACCAACCTGGCTATCTGGGGCAACCATTCGGCCACCCAGTTCCCGGACTCCGCCCATGGCCTCATCGACGGAAAGCCGGCCACCGAGGTCATCGACGACGAGGAGTGGTTGCGGGGGGAGTTCCTCACCACCGTGCAGAAGCGTGGCGCCGCCATCATCGACGCCCGCGGTCTTTCCTCGGCGGCGTCGGCGGCCAATGCCGTCATCGACACGGTGGGCGCCATCCACTGGGGCACCCCCGGGGACGACTGGACCTCGGTGGCGGTCGTCTCCAACGGGGAGTACGGGATCCCCGATGGGCTGCAGTTCGGCTTCCCCGTTCGCATCCACCCGGAGCACGGCTGGACGGTGGTCGAGGGCCTCACCCACGACGAGTTCGCCACCGATCGGATCCGTGTCACCACGGAGGAGCTCGAGGCCGAGCGCTCGGAGGTCATCGACCTGCTGCCGTGAGCAGCCGGCCCGGCCCACGTCGGGCTACTGGGGCGCCGGGATGAGCTCGATGCGGTTGCCGAACGGGTCGTCTACGTACCACTGGGGATGGCCGGGAACATCCTCGGCCCGCTTGGTGGGACAGCCGGCTTCGTCGAGCCGCTGGCACAGCTCGTCGAGGTGGTCGACGACCAGGGCGGGATGGGCCTTTCTTGCCGGACGGAAGTCGTCCTCCACGCCGAGGTGGAGCTTCATGGATCCGTCCTCGAACCAGCACCCGCCCCGTACGGCGAGCTCTGGTGGCTTGGGCACCCGCGGGATGCCCAGCAGCCCGGAGAAGAAGGCCTCGGCCTGGGCTTCGGCCCCGGGAGGCATGGCCAGTTGCACGTGGTCGATGCCCCGCACCCGCGCCCGCACGCCGTCGGTGGTCACCGGCTCCTCCCGACGCCGGCGTCGACGCCACCGGTCGCTCCGGGCCCTTCCATGGCCGCCGGCCCCGGCATGCCCCGGAGGTCGCGGCGGAGGGGATGGTCCTCGGGGACCTCGACCAGGTGGATGCGCAGCCCGTCGGGGTCCTCGATCCACGCTTCGATGAGTCCCCACGGCTCTCGCACCGGTTGGCGCAACACGGTCGCCCCTCGGGACTCGACCTCGGCCAGGGTGGAGGCGGCCGAACGTACCTGCAGCCAGAGGGCGACCGACGCGTCCTGGCCCGATGGCCGAAGCGGCGTGGCGTCGGCGAACTCGTGGCCGTGTCCGGCCCCGGCGGCAGCCACCACTTCGATGAGCCCGCCGCCGGCGGCGAAGACAACGCCGCGAGCTGCACCCGACCCGAACTCGCGGACCACCGGCAGGTCCAGGATCTCTCCGTAGAAGGCGAGCGACCGTTCGGTGTCGGTCGGATGGACGATGGTCCGGCTGGTCACCACCTCCATCTCACCACCTCCATCCTCCGACCTCCTCGACCGACGCCTGCCGTCCCACGCTGCCACGGACCGACGGTGGCTCGCCACCTCCCGACGCCGACACTCCCTTTCGTCGGACATGCAGACGATCGACTCGATCGACGCCGGTCAATAAGTGGTCGGTCAATAAGAGGTGTCGGCGGCCAGCGTCCCGGTGCTGTGCCGGGCCGCGGCCAACACGTGCTGTCCGGCCACCAGCACGGCGAGGTCGCCCCGCACTCGGACACGCCCGCCGTTGAGGGCGTCGGCCGGGGTCAGCTCGCCCTTGGCCATGGACACCGCGTCCTCGTAGGAGAGGGCGATGGTGACGTCCGGCGATGCGTCCTGCCCATCCGGGTCGAACGGGTGCGTCCCTTCCGAGCGGGGGGCGAGGGCCAAGCGCACCTGTCCGTCGTCGACGAAAAGGAGGAGCGTCACGTCACCATCGGGCGCGTCCCGCACTTCTTCGGCGACCACGAAACGCCCCGACTGGGCGAGGAGCCCGGCATCGGGTCCCGGTCCGGCGACGGCCACACCGCTCATGGTCTCGTTGAACGCGTCCACCCACTCCTGGGTCAGGAAGCGTGGCACGGCGGTCGGATCGGTCGGGTCGGATGTCGGGGCCGGCGGCCGCAGGGGCCCGGCTCAGCCGTGGTCGTCGTCGCCTGGGGCAGGGCTACCGGGGCCTGGCTCGGCCGCCGCCGGGGTGGCCGGCTCGCCACCTCCGGCGCCATTCCCCGCACCGTCGCCGGTGGTCCCGAAGGCGGCGCTTTCCGATGGCGCAGCGGTGAGCCCGGCGCCGTCGGTGACCGCACCGGTCGACATTGCCTGGTCCCGTCCCACCGACGCCGTCTCCGGGATGCCGTGGACCTCGGGGGAGGGCAGGACGGCCGGCGGCCCCGAGGCCGGGGCAGTGGCTGCCGCCTCGGCCGGCGTGCGGGCCGTACGCCTCCGGATCTTGCGGCCCAGCCATGCGATGGGGTCGTAGGAGGCGTCGACCACCCTCTCCTTGAGCGGGATGATGGCGTTGTCAGTGATCTTGATGTGCTCGGGGCAGACCTCGGTGCAGCACTTGGTGATGTTGCACTTGCCCAAACCCTGCTCCTGCTGGAGCAGCTCGCGCCGGTCGTTGATGTCGAGCGGGTGCATCTCCAGCTCGGCCGAGCGGATGAAGAAGCGCGGGCCGGCGTACGCCGTCTTGTTCTCCTCGTGGTCGCGGATGACGTGGCAGACGTCCTGGCACAGAAAGCACTCGATGCACTTGCGGAACTCCTGGCTCCGCTCGACATCGATCTGCTGCATGCGGTAGCCACCGGCCTGCTCCTCCTCCGCGGTGCGGGGCCTCGGGGTGAAGGGCGGCACACGCTTGGCCACCTCGTAGTTGTAGGAGACGTCGGTGACGAGGTCGCGCAGGATCGGGAAGGCGCGCATGGGGGCCACGGTCACCGTCTCGCCGGGGGGCATGGTGTCCATCCGGGTCATGCACATGAGACGCGGCATGCCGTTGATCTCGGCCGAGCACGAGCCGCATTTGCCCGCCTTGCAGTTCCACCGGCAGGCCAGGTCAGGGGCGGCGGTGGCTTGGATGCGGTGGATGACGTCGAGGACGACCTCCCCCTCCTGGGACGGCAGTTGGTACTCAGCGAAGCCGCCGCCACCTTCGTCGCCTCGCCACACCCGCATGGACACCGTCGCGGCCACCTCGCTGAGCCACACGGCTCTGTCGTCCGAAGGCGTGGCCGCGGGCCCGTCCTCGGTCATGTCCGCCGTGGCCATCAGACCGCCTCCTCTAACAGGGCGCGCAGCTCGTCGGGCATGGTCGGCAGCGGCACGGGTGCGACATCGATGTGCCGGACCGAGGGCGTCCCACCGGCGCCGTCGCTCGAGCCGACGTCATCGATGCATTGGGCGAAGTTGACCCCGGCCATCTCCTCCGACGGCTTGGGGTAGTCGGCCCGCGTATGTCCGCCGCGGCTCTCGGTCCGCCAGATCGCCCCCTGGGTGGTGCACCGCGACACGGCCAGCATGGCCGGCAGGTCGGTGGCCAGGTTCCAGCCCGGGTTGTAACGGCGACCGCCGGAGAGGGCGACCCGACGTGCCCTCGCCTCCAGTTCTTCGAGTCGGCCCACTGCCTCCTCGAGCTCACCTCCCGTGCGGATGATGCCCACCAGGTCCTGCATGGTCGACTGCAGGTCGCGGTGGACGGTATAGGGGTTCTCTCCCTCGTCGCGCTCGAAGGGGGCTGTCGCCTCCGCCAGCGTCGTCTCCACTTGCGTGCCGTCGACCCGCACAGGCGCGGTGCGTCCGAGAGCGAACTCGACGGCGCCGATGCCGGCCCGGCGACCGAAGACGAGCAGGTCGGAGAGGGAGTTGCCGCCGAGTCGGTTGGCACCGTGCATGCCCCCGGCTACCTCGCCGGCGGCGAAGAGCCCGGGTGCAGTGGTGGCGGCCGTGTCGGCATCGACCCGCACCCCGCCCATGATGTAGTGGCAGGTTGGTCCCACTTCCATGGGCTCGATGGTGATGTCGACGCCGGCCAGCTCCTTGAACTGCTGGTACATGGAGGGAAGGCGGCGGCGGATGTCGGCCGCCGTCCGACGGGTGGCGATGTCGAGGAACACGCCGCCATGGGGACTGCCGCGGCCCGCCTTGACCTCGCTGTTGATGGATCGGGCCACCTCGTCGCGTGGTAGTAGCTCCGGGGGGCGTCGCCCGGCCGAGTGGTCGTCGTACCACTTGTCGGCCTCGTCCTCGGAGTCGGCCGTCTCCGCGGCGAACATGGGTGGGATGTAGTCGAACATGAAACGGCGGCCCTCGGAATTGCGCAGCACGCCGCCGTCACCCCGCACCCCCTCGGTGACCAGGATGCCGCGCACCGAGAGCGGCCACACCATGCCGGTCGGGTGGAACTGTACGAACTCCATGTCGATGAGATCGGCCCCGGCCCACAGAGCCATGGCGTGGCCGTCACCCGTCGACTCCCACGAGTTCGAGGTGTACATCCAGGTCTTGCCCACCCCTCCCGTGGCCAGGACCACGGCCTTGGCCGTCATAACCACGAACTCGCCGGAGGGACGCCAGTAGCCGACGAGCCCGGACACGGTGCCGTCGGCATCGGTGAGCAGGCGGAGCACCTTGAGCTCCATGAACACCTCGATGCCGTCGGCCACCGCCTTCTGCTGCAAGGTGCGGATGAGCTCGAGGCCGGTGCGGTCACCCACGTGAGCCAGGCGGGCGTAGCGGTGGCCGCCGAAGTCGCGCTGGAGGATGAGCCCGTCCCCGGTCCGGTCGAACAGCGCACCCCACTCCTCGAGCTCGCGCACCCGGTCGGGTGACTCCTGGGCGTGCAGCTGGGCCATGCGCCAGTTGTTGAGCATCTTCCCGCCGCGCATGGTGTCCCGGAAATGCACCTGCCAGTTGTCCTCGGGGTAGACGTTGCCGAGAGCAGCTGCCACCCCGCCTTCGGCCATGACGGTGTGAGCCTTGCCCAGGAGCGACTTGCACACGAGGGCGGTGCGGAGTCCTCGGGCCCGGGCCTCGATGGCCGCCCGCATGCCGGCGCCTCCGGCGCCGACGATGACGACGTCGAAGTCGTGTGACTCGTAGTCGGCCATGTGCCCGTCCGTCCTAGAAGTGAAAGCCGTGGTCGTGGATGGTGCCGCTCGCCACCAGCCGTACATAGAAGTCGGTGAAGGCCACGAAGGCGAGGCTCAACCAGGCGAACAGCATGTGGCGGGCGTTGAGGGGGGTGAGGGTCTTCCACAACCGGTGGCGGATGGGGGCGGTGGAGAACTGCTTGACCCCCCCACCGCACAGGTGGCGGCAGGCGTGGCAGCTCAGCGTGTACAGCCACAGGAGCGCAGCGTTGGCGCAGAGGACCACGGTGCCCACGCTGATGCCGATGCCCATCCCCGGCTGCCGGAAGGCCAGCACGGCGTCGATGGTCAGGATCACGTTGAAGATGAGGCCGAAGTAGAAGAAGTAACGGTGGATGTTCTGGAGGATCAACGGGAACCGGGTCTCGCCCGTGTAGGCACTGTGGGCGTCGGCCACGGCGCAGGCCGGCGGGGCCAGCCAGAACCCGCGGTAGTAGGCCTTGCGGTAGTAGTAGCAGGTAAGCCGGAACCCAAGCGGGAAGATGAGGATGAGCAGCGCCGGTGAAATGGTCCACCAACTGATGACCCATCCGGGATGGCTACCGGGGACGCAGCTGGCGACGATGCAGGGCGAATAGAGAGGTGAGATGAGGTCCCGGTGGGCGCCGGCGCCCAGGTAGTAGTCCTTGTTGACGAAGGCGGCCCAGGTGAGGTAGCCGACGACGAAGGTGAGCACGGTGACGGTCACCACCGGCGCCACCCACCACCGGTCCTGGCGCAGAGTCGGTGTCGACGGTCCGCCCCGGGCCCCTCCGAGCACGACCGGCGTGACGGCGACGTCCTCCAAGGTGGTCAACGCTCTCTCCCTCATCGTCCCTTGACGCACCTCGTTCGGGTGAGTCGGGGTCCGGCCAAGCTGTCGACAGGGTAGCGAGTCCTCTGTCAGAAGTCGAAGACATATTTCTTCTTCATTACATAGTCTGTCCCTATGCTCCCCTCGGTGGCCCAGCTGCGTTTCTTCCTGGCTGTCGCCGAAGAGGGCCAGTTCACCAAGGCAGCCGAGCGGCTCCAGGTGGCCCAGCCGTCGGTGAGCGCGCAGATCCGGCGCCTCGAGGGCCTGCTCGGAACGCCGCTCTTTCACAGGGGCCCCGGGCCCGTCACCCTCACCGACGCCGGCGCCACGCTCCTGCCTATCGCTCGACGGATCGTGGCCGATCTCGTGTCCATCAACGACGAGATCTCCGCGCTCGACGAGCTCGTCCGCGGACATGTTGCCGTCGGCGCCACGCCGAGCCTGTCGGCCACGCTGCTGCCGAGCGTGCTTGGCCGCTTCCACCGTCTCCACCCGGGTGTCGTGATCCGGGTGTCGGAACAGGGCTCTCCCCAGTTGCTCGAGGCGTTGCTGGCAGGAACACTGGATCTGGCCCTCGCCATTGCGCCGGTGGCCTCGAAGGGGCTGACTCGAGTGCCCCTGGCCGAGGAGGAGCTGGTCGTGGTCACCACGGCCAATCACCCGCTTGCCACTCGACGGTCGGTGACCGTTCGCGAGCTCGCCGACCATCCGCTGGTGATGTTCCGTCCGGGCTACGACTTGCGGACGGCGACGATCGACGCGTTCGCGGCGCATGGGGTCGAGCCGACCGTCGCCGTCGAGGGCGGCGAGATGGGTAGCGTCCTCGCTTTGGTCGCCGCCGGCCTCGGGGCCGCGGTCGTGCCCGGGATCGTGACGACGGCCACGGACCGCCTGCGGGTCACGAGATTCCGTCAGCCGGCCCCCACCCGCACGATTGCCCTCGTCTATCGCGACGATCGGGCCCTCTCCCGCGCCGCCGAAGCCCTGGCCACCGCCTTCACCGAAGGAATCGCGTCCGACGGCTGGCCAGGGCCGATGCCCCACGCCATGCGACTGCTGCAATGACGGATTCGATCCGACCGCACGCCGTTCCATCGATCGACGAGACCCGGGCTCCTGTTGAGCGGAACCCCTCCGCTCCCGGCCGGATACCGGCTCTTCGAACTGTCCGCGTAGGCTCAGGCCAATGACACCGCCGGATGCCCACGACCGCCACGACGCCGCCCCAGAGGTGACAGACCCGAACGCCCGATTGACCCCACCACCCGACGTCACCACCTTCGGGCACCTGCGGGAGACCGGATGGTGCTCGATCCCGGTGGCCGACGAGATCCGCCGCAACGCCTCCGCTCGGATCGCCGCCGGTCAGCCGCTCGTCACCGGCGTTCTCGGCTTCGACGACTCGGTCCTGCCCCAGCTCGAGAACGCTGTGCTGGCCGGCCACGACATGATCTTGCTCGGTGAGCGGGGACAGGCGAAGACGCGGATCATCCGCGCTCTCGTCGGCCTGCTCGACGAGTGGCTACCCGCTGTCGCCCATTCCGAGATCAACGACGACCCGTACCATCCCGTCTCCCGCTTCGCCCGCGACCTGGTCGCCGAGGCCGGTGACGAGACGCCCATCACCTGGGTGCACCGCAGCGATCGCTATGGCGAGAAGCTGGCCACCCCGGACACTTCGATCGCCGACCTCATCGGCGAGGTGGACCCCATCCGCGTGGCCGAAGGTCGCTACCTGTCGGACGAGCTCACTATCCACTACGGCCTCGTTCCCCGCCTCAACCGAGGCATCTTCGCCGTCAACGAGCTCCCCGACCTGGCCGAGCGCATCCAGGTGGGCCTTCTCAACGTGCTCGAGGAGCGCGACGTGCAGATTCGGGGACACCGGGTTCGCCTCCCGCTCGACATCGTGCTGTTGGCCACGGCCAATCCGGAGGACTACACCAACCGCGGTCGCATCATCACCCCTCTGAAGGACCGCTTCGGGGCTCAAATCCGCACGCACTATCCCCCTGACGCGGACATCGAGCTGCAGATCGCCGAGCTCGAGGCGGAGTTGCCCGGGCGCGGTCCAGAGCCGACAAGGGATGGCGCCGGTCCCCGCATCGAGGTGCCCGCCTTCATGGCCGAGGTGGTTGCCGAGTTGAGCCAGCTGGCCCGCCAGAGCCCGCACCTCAACCAGCGCTCCGGAGTCTCGGTCCGCCTGACCATCGCCAACTACGAGACGCTGGTGGCCAACGCCACCAGGCGGGCGCTGCGCAACGGCGAGGACGAAGCCGTGCCCCGCGTCTCGGACCTCTCCGCCCTCGTCTCCTCGACCCAGGGCAAGGTCGAGGTCGAGTCGCTCGAAGAAGGCCGCGAAGAGGTCATCCTCGGGCAGCTGGTCAACGCGGCCGTCCTCCTCGTCTTCCGGCGCCGCGTCCAGCTCGAGGACCCCCGCGCCGTCGTCGGCGCCTTCACCGCCGAGACGGTGGTCCACGCCGGGGACGACCTGCCCGCCTCGGCCTATGCCGCCGTCCTGGCCGACCTGCCGGTCCTCGTCGGGCCCGGTCCTCTCGCTCACCGGTGGCTCCGAGGACCCGGGAGTGGTGGCCAGCGCCACCGAGTTCCTGCTCGAGGGCCTCCACCTCACCAAGCGGCTGAACAAGGACGCGGCCGGCGGGCGCGCCGTCTACCGGGGCCGGGGATGACCTGGCGCTTCGCCTACCGGCGGTGGGACGGCACGCAGGACTCGCTGGTCGACGACACCGACTCCGTCCTCTCGCAGCTGACCGACGACCTGCTGGCCAACGGCGACCTGCACGAGGCCTTGCAGCGCATGCTCAACCGTGGCTGGCGGACCCCCGACGGTGAGCGGGTCGAGGGGCTTCGGGAGCTGCTCGACCGACTGCGCCTCGAGCGTGAGGACGCCCTCGAGCGCGGTGACCTGGGCGGCGCCTACAGCGAGGTGGCCGAGGAGCTCTCCCAGGTGGTGGCCGAGGAACGGGTCGGGATCGAGAAGCTGGAGGCGGACGCCGCCGCCTCCGGTGACGACCGTCGGCAGGAGGTCACCGGCCAGGTGGCGGCCGAGCGGCGCATGGAGCTCGACCTCCTCCCTCCCGACCTGGCCGGCATGGTCCGCAGCCTCAATGACTACGAGTTCGTCTCTCCGGAGGCGCGCCAGCACTTCGACGACCTCATGGAGCGTCTCCGTGAGGAGGTGGCCCGCACCTACTTCGAGCACATGTCGGAGGCGCTGTCCAACCCGGACCCGGCCGACCTCGAGCGTATGCGCAACGCCTTCGACGCCCTCAACCGCATGATCGAACAGCGCGAGGCCGGTGAGTCTCTCGACCCGAGCTTCGAGTCGTTCATGGAGGAGTACGGTGACATGTTCCCGGGCAACCCCGCCAACCTCGACGAGCTGCTCGAGCAGCTGGCCCGGGGGTTGGCCGCCGCCCAGATCATGTGGAACTCGATGTCGCCCGAGCAGCGGGCCCAGCTGCAGGGGCTGGCCCAGAGCCTGCTCGAGGACCTCGACCTGCGCTGGCAGGTGGACCGGTTGGCCAACAACCTGCAGCGGGCCTTCCCCGAAGCCGGCTGGGACCAGCGCTACTCGTTCCGGGGCGACCAGCCCATGGGAATGGGCGATGCCACCGAGGCCGCGGCAACCCTGCGCGACCTCGACGAGCTCGAGGCGTTCTTGCGCTCGGCCCAGTCGCCGGCCGCCCTCTCAGAGGTCGACATGGAGAAGGTGGCGCGCCATCTCGGCGAGGACGCCGCCCGCTCCCTGGACCGGCTGGCCAATCTCACCAAGCAGCTGACCGACGCCGGGCTCATCGACCAGCGCGAGGGCCGATTCGAGCTCACGCCGAAGGGCATCCGCCGCATCGGCCACCAAGCCCTCGAGGACCTCTTCTCGCAGCTGACCAAGGACAGGGTCGGCACGCACCGGACCACCTGGACAGGGACGGGACACGACCGCGAAGAGACGACCAAGCCCTATGAATTCGGCGACCCGTTCAATCTCGATCTGTCGCGGACGGTGCACAATGCAGTGCGCCGGTCCGGCAGTGGCGTACCGGTGCGACTGGCGCCGGGCGACTTCGAGGTCATCGAGACGGAGTCGTTGACCCGGTCGGCCACCGTCCTCCTCCTCGATCTCTCGCTGTCGATGCCGATGCGAGACAACTTCGTGCCGGCCAAGAAGATGGCTCTCGCCCTCCACACCCTCATCGCCTCGCGGTTCCCCCGCGACTTCCTCGGCCTGGTCGGCTTCTCCGAGGTGGCCCGGGTCATCGAGGCCGAGGACCTGCCCACCGTGAGTTGGGACTACGTCTACGGCACCAACCTGCAGCACGGCCTGATGCTCGCCCGCAAGTTGCTGGCCCATCAGCCGGGGACCAAGCAGGTGATCCTCGTGACCGACGGCGAACCGACGGCCCACCTCGTGCCCGACTACACCGGGCTCGGCTACGACGTCTTCTTCAACTATCCGCCGGTGCCCGAGACCCTCGAGGTCACCCTGGCCGAGGTCATGCGCTGCACGAAGGCCGGCATCACCATCAACACGTTCCTGCTCGACCCCGACCGAGGCCTGCAGGGATTCGTCGAGCAGCTGGCGCGGATCAACAAGGGCAGGACCTTCGCCACCTCCTCCGACGAGCTCGGCGATTACGTCCTCGTCGACTTCCTGCGTCACAAGCGGACGTTGCGGACCAGGGTGCCGCGCGCCGGCTGACGAGGCCGCCGCGCCGCGTTTCATGCCGGCGCAGAGGGGAAATCGGAACGGGCGATCTGCCGCCAATGACGTGCTCGCTGGGCGCCCGATCCCAGGTCAGAACGTTTTCCACAGCTGGACGGGAGACGGCCCACGCCGGACGTCAGGAAATTCTTCTTGCCTTTCCTGCTCCGATGTTGAAGGATGACATATCTGTAGTTACATCGGTGCGATGCGGCTGCTGCTTCGAGCGCCGAGCACCAGTGGGAGGGAGGCCCGTTATGGACCTGACGTCATTGCTGTACGCACCCCAAGAGCGAACGTGGCAGAACCAGGCGAACTGCATGGGGGTCGACCCCGACCTGTTCTTCCCCGAGCGGGGCGCCTCGACGAGGGAGGCCAAGGAAGTGTGCCGGGGATGCGTCGTCCGTGACGACTGTCTCGAGTACGCATTGGCCAACGGAGAGAAGTTCGGGATCTGGGGCGGGCTCTCCGAACGTGAGCGGCGCCGGCTGCGCCGACAGCGGGCCATGCAGCGGAGGGCGGCCAGCGCCTCCTGAGCGCTGACCGTCCGGCTGGTCAGCCGGGCGGCGTCTCGACCCGGCTGTCGAGCGGGGGCGACCAGCGAAGCGGTGGCCGCAGGGCGGCGTCGGCCCAGCGGGCCTCGACGGTGGATGCCTCGTTCAGGTCGAGCTCGGGCCAGCGCCGCCGGGGGATGGCGGCGAGGACGGAGCCCGGGACCAGTCCGACGAGCTCGGCCCGGGACAGGCGGCAACGCCGGGCGGCCGCACCGGCGGCCACGACGTCGTGGACGGCCACGAGGTTGGCGCCGGTTGCCTCGAGAAGGTTGCAGCTCACCTGGGCGCCTCCGGTCACCGGCAGGCCCAGGGCCCGGACCTTCGGACTGCGAAGCTGGACGGCGAGCTCCCGGGCGACGGCGGTCACACCAGGCGCTGGTGGCGCTGACCCCGACCCCGGCTCACCGCTCTCCCTGTCATCGGCTATCAGCCAGAGGTTGTAGGCGATGAGGGGTGGGCGGACCCCGACGGCGCTGGCCCCGGCGGTGGGGTGGGGCACGGCCGGTCCGGTGTTCGGCTCCAGCCCGGCGAAGGCAGATCGCCGGACCTCTGGAAGGGAGCGCTCGGGTCCGTAGAGGAAGCACGGCACGGAGAGCTCGGATCCGATCCAGTCGGCCAGCCGGTCCCTCGTCGCCACCGACGCAGACCAGGCAGCTGGCTCCGGCGAGAGGGGGACGACTGGGACCACGTCGGCAGCGCCCAGCCGGGGATGCACCCCGGCGTGGACGGTGATGTCGATGCGGGCGACGGCTGTCGCCACCACGGCGCGGGCTGCTTCCTCGACCAGGTCCAGGCGACCGGCCACGGTGACCACCGTTCGATGGTGGTCGGCGTCGACGTGCAGGTCGAGAACGGCGTCGCCGCCCGCGTCACGGACAGCCCTGATGGTGCCGTTGTCGCGACCCTCGCTCACGTTGACGACGCACTCGGCCTCGGGGAGGCGTTTGGTCAGCGGTCGCTCCGAGCCGCCCGGGGATTGGCCTGTTCCGACAGGAAAGGCCCGATCAGACGGAGACGATCCGGGCCACCCGCCGGCGCCGGAGCATGCGCCGGCGTTCGCGTTCGGACTTGCCGCCCCACACCCCGTGATCGACACGCTCGTCGAGGGCGTACTGCAGGCAGTCTTCGGCCACCGGGCACTCGGCACAGATGCGTTGCGCCGCCTGCACCCCGACTCCGTCGCTCGGGAAGAAGATGGACGGGGAAAGGTCCTTGCACTTCCCCAGGTTCATCCACTCGGTGTCCATGGTCCCTCCGTCTGTTCGAGGATGCCGTGGAGTGGGTCCAGACCGTGCTGGTCGGTGGCTGCTCCGCCGGCATCCCTTACCCGTCCCAGTGTCGCGCCCCGGGGCCGGGAGTCGTGCGATTTGGGCCGATCTTGACCCAATCCTCACGATTTTCTTATCGAGGATCAGGCCCTTCTTATTCGGGCGGCCGGCAGGCGTCGTGGTCGGTGGCGGTACCGGCGGCTCTCCGCACCCCTCCTCAGTGCCACTCAATTGGGTGCCACCGCGGCCGGTGCCACAAACACCGGATTGGAGGCATCCGACCCGAGGCATTGGACCGGCGGCCTACCAGAGGCGTCGGACCGGCGCTGCCGGGCGGGGTCGTCCGGGGGTGCAACGACGCCGTCTGCCCCCCGGAGACCCGGCAGTAGGATCGGCCGGCCACCCGAGGAGGAGCAGACGATGACCCCGTATCCCGACGACCCGCTCGCTCCCGAGGAGGAGGTCGAGCCCCAGCCGCCGGTGGCCCACGTCCGCATCGTGTACCTCGGGCCGGTGGCGCCCCACTGGGAGGTGCGCTCCGACTTCGGTGATGCGGCCCTCGTCGAGGAGTTCCGCCGGCGCACGATGGCTCGCCTCGTGCTGCTGCCGCCCCACGACCCGCAGTACCGCCGCAACCGGGAGCGGGTCATCCGCGACGCTGAGCGCGAGAACATCCTGCTCGAGTGGGATCTTGGTATCCCCGAGGAAGAGGAGGCGGCGCCGGCAGAGGCTGCGGCTGCGGCTGTAACGGCTGCGGGGGAGGGTCCGGCCGCACCGGCAGAGGCTGCGGCTGCGGCTGTAACGGCTGCGGGGGAGGGGCCGGCCGCACCGGCAGCCGGCTGACCGGCGAGGCGCCTCTCGCCTGCGCCCTCTGGGACGCCACGCTCCGTCGCCGGCCGGGGTGACCGGCGCCGAGGCCAGGGATGGCGGACCCGAAAAGTCAGGGACAGCTGGCGCCTGACAGAGACCGCGGCAAAGATCACGGGCTCGAGGAGAGGGGGACGTCAGGCGTCAGCCTGCCGCCGGTGAGACCTCAGGGGCCGGGCTCGCCGTCAGGATCGCCAGCTGAGCCCGACCCGTCGGTGCCGTCCTCGGGGTCGGGGAGCGAGATCCGTTCGAGCCAGAGCCCCGGGGCGTCGACCTCGGCCGGAGTGGGCAGCATGCGGGGCGAGGTCCAGAGCCGGGCGAGGCCCTCCTCTCCGGCCCGCTCGATCACCCCGGCGACGAAGGCACGCCCCCGGTCGACCTGCTCGCGCTCGAGGTCCAGCCCGAAGAGGGCTCCGGCTGCTTCCTCGCCCTTGCCCCGTTCGATCCGCCGGCGGTACCAGGCCTCGGCCAGCTGCGCGTGCGAGCCCACGAGCTTGCGACCCACGATGTCCGCGATGTGGTCGGCATAGCCGTCGACGACCACGGCGAGCGAGCTCAGCTGATCCGAGGTTCTCCGCGTCTCGGGGGTGAGCAGCTCGCCGAGCAACGCCTCGGGGTCGCCCATCAGTCCCTGGAGTGACTCGAGGCCCGTCCCCTCCCCGGGCTCTCCGCCTCCCTGGCCCAGCATGCCGCCGAGCCGACTGGCCAGGTCGACCTGTGCCGAGACGGTCGAATCGGCCAGGGCGGTGAGCAGGTCGAGCATGCGAGCGCGCACCGCCACACGGGTCAAGACGGCGTTCGAGGCCAGCTCGCGTGCGCACACCCAGAGAAGGGCCTCCTCTTCGGGCAGGCTCCAGTCGCTGGCGAAAGCCGCGATGTTGCCCGGCACGATGAGCAGCTCGTCGGAGGGCTTCCACGGCAGGGCCAATGGGTACTGGCCCAAGGCCCGCTGAGAGAGGTGGCCGACCACCGAGCCGGCCTGCAGGCCGAAGAACATGGGACCGATGGCGGTCGCCCACTGGCCGAGCAGTCCCGCGAAGGCATCCGCCGAGTCGCCCTCCCAGTCGGCTGCCCCCACCGGTAAAACCTCGGGCGCCGGGCTCGTCTCTTCGGCGCCTGTCGGGTCTCGGCCCGCCCCGGACATGGCCGAAAGGATGGGCCGCCACGACTCGAGCGCCCGCGCTGTCCAGTCGGTCCGTCCCACGGCCACACAGGTGAGCCGGCGTCCGTCTGGTGCCACCGGGAGGCCCGTGGCCTCGGTGACATTGAGCTCGGCCACCCGGGCCAGCTGCTCGAGCTGGATGCGCAGCACCGGCTCCACGTTGGGCTCTGGCGTTCCCCCGGTTGCGACGTTGACGGCGAACGAGCGGGTCATCTCCCACTGGTCGGACGCCCCCGTCGATCCGAGGACGTTGATGAGGTCGCCGAGCAGGGACTGGAAGGGATTGCCGGCGTTTCCCTGCTCACCTGCGGTCATGCCCCAATGCTACGGCGAGGTCGCTCCTGTTGATGCGGCGGCCGGGTCCGCTAGCTGCACCTCCGTGGTCTCGGTGGCGCCCGATCGTACGAAGGTCACCGCCACGGACATTCCCGGAGGGTCGGGATAGAGCCGGGTCATGAGCTCAGCCATGGAATGCACAGGCGCACCGTCGACGGACGTGACGACGTCACCCGCGCCCAGTCCGGCGAGCGCAGCCGGGCTCCCCTTCGTCACTGACGCCAACAGCCGCGCCTGTCGGGTGCAAACTCGCCGCCGCGGTGGTCACCGGCCCCGGCGGCGTTGTCACACCTTCGACTCCAAGCCATCCGTGGTCGACCGCGCCCGAGGAGACGAGTTGGCGGGCGACGCCGGCCACCAGCGCGCCGGGCAAGAAGACCGAAACCTCCGAGGCTCCCACGCGGGTGGTGAGCTCGAGCATGCCGACCACGTGTCCCTGGCTGTCCACCAGGGGGCAGCCGATGTCGTGGTCGTTGAGCGGCGTCCGTACGGAGGTGGCGGCGAAGGTGGCTGTCGTCGAATCGGCGGCCACGGCCATCCCGCTCGAAACCACGGTGCCGGCATAGACAACCGGGGCGGGCTCGCCGGCGGTATCGCCCGGTCGCATGGCCACGGCCAAAGCGAGCGAGCCGGTGGCGGGGTCGTCATCGTCGAAAGTGGCAGCCGGCAGGTCGTCGTCGATCCGCAGGACGGCGAGGTCCGACCGCTGGTCGGTGCCAACCAGGTCGGCTGCCTGGCGGCTGCCGTCCGATTCGGTGACGGTGATCCTCTTTGCCCCGTCGACGGCCGTGGCAGTGGTCACGATGATGCCGCCTGCCTCGACGACAAGGCCCATCACATTCACCGTGCCGTCGGCGTCGGTCACGTCGATGGCCACGGTCGACGGCCGTACGCCAGAGACGATGGCGTCGACCTCGTCCGTTGTGGCCATATGTCCAGAGCCGGGTTCGGTGGTGGGTGCGCTGTGGGGCATGTCGAGCGTCTGCGTCGCCGCGGTGTGCAGTTCGCCGGTGTCGGCGACGATCACGCAGACGGCGGCGACTATCAGTGCCACACAGAGCGAACCGCAGATGAGCCACGGTGCCGCGCCAGGCCGGCCAGCCGGCCCGACCCTGGTGCGCTCGAAGTACCCGTCGGCAGCCTCATCCGACCGCGACGACTGGCTCTCCGACGGATGGCGCCAGAGTCGGTCGTCGGGGTCGATCCACCCACGCATCGGGTTACCGTCGGGGACGTCGGGACCGTCGTCGCGGCCGCCGGCGGACCCTGGATCATCTCCGGCCACGGCCAGAGGTTACCGACGCGTACCCCTCAGCGGACATCGGCCAAGGTACCGGCGACATCGACCGGACACCCCGACCGGCTTTCCGGGCCCCGGAATGGCCGCCCTACGATGACGGCGTGACTCGGGACATCGCCATCGACCTTGGGACGGCGAACACCCTGATCTTCGCCCGCGGACACGGCATCATCCTCAACCAGCCCACCGTCATAGCCCTCAATACGCGCACACACGAGGTCCTTGCCGTCGGCAACGAGGCGTGGCAGATGATCGGACGCACGCCCGGCTACATCGTGGCCGAGCGCCCGATGCGCGAAGGCGCCATCACCGACTTCGACATCACCGAGCGGATGATCCGCCTCCTGCTGCGACGGGCCGGCGTGAGCAAGTTCAACCGGACCCGGGTGCTCATCTGCGTGCCGTCGGCCATCACCTCGGTCGAGCGGAGGGCGGTGAAGGAGGCGACTCGCCGGGCCGGCGCCTCGGCTGCCCATCTCATCGAGCAACCCATGGCGGCGGCCATCGGCGCCGGGCTCGCCATCAACGAGCCAGTTGGCAACATGGTGGTCGACGTGGGCGGGGGCACGACCGAGACAGCGGTGATCTCCCTCGGCGGCGTCGTCGTCTCGCACGCCATCCGGTGCGGAGGGTTCGACATGGACGCGGCCATCCAGTTCTACGTGCGCCACGAGCACGGCGTGGCCATCGGTGAGCGGACGGGTGAGGAGGTCAAGATGGCCATCGGCTCGGCCCTGCCCTATGCCGACGAGATGAAGGCCGAGGTGCGTGGCCGAGAGGTGGCGACGGGCATGCCCAAGACAGTGGTGCTCACCCCCGAGGAGGTCCGCTTCGCCATCCGCGACCAGGTCGAGCTCATCGTCGAGACCGTGCTCGAATGCCTGGCCGAGTCGCCGCCCGAGCTGGCCCAGGACATCATCTACGACGGCATCCACTTGGTGGGCGGCGGCGCGCTGCTGCGTGGACTGGCCAACCGGCTGGCTGACGAGACAGCGGTGCCGGTGCACCTCGTCCCCACGCCGCTCGAATGCGTGGTCCTCGGGGCCGGTGAGTGCCTCGACTCCTTCGACAGCCTGCGCCCCATCTTCGCCGCCGCCGAGACCTGACACGCGGGAGCGACCCGAGGGGAAGCCGGCCCGGTCTCAGACTTCGTCGGCGAGGAGGTCCTCGGCCACCTGGCGCACCTGCCAGTCGCGGTCCCCGAGACACCGCTGCAGGGCGTCGTCCACTTCCGGCCCTTCGAAGGCGGCGAGCGAGAGTGCGGCCCGTCGGCGGATGGCCGGCTTGTCCTCCAAGGCGGCGAGGACGGTGGGCAGCCCCGCCGGGTCACCGATGGCCCCGATTGCGGCCACAGCTGCCTCTCGGCACAGCGGGTCGGGATGCCCGGAGACGGGGTCGGCCAGCTGGGCGAGCGCGCCGACCATGACCGGATCGCCCCGTTCCCCCCACGCCCAGGCGGCCATCTCGACGACCCCGGGGTCCGGATCGTCGAGGGCCGGTGCGCAGTCGACGCCGGGCCGGCCGGCGGCGAGCTCACATGCTCGTCGGCGAACTTCGGCGGCCGGGTCGGAGAGAGCCGTGGCCAGCTCGACGTCGCCGAGCACGCCCAGGCGCTCGAGCGCACCGAGCGCGGTCGCTCGCACGGCAGGGGCGGGGTCGGTGAGCCCAACGCGAGCCTCGGCCGCGTCGCCGGTGTGACCGGCCAGGGCGACCACCCGACGCCGTTCGGTGACGTGGCCATCGGAGGGCCCCGTGGCAGGCTTCATGGCACCACTATGACGGCACATGACGAGGACTGGATACCGGCCGCGCACCCGGCACCGGCGGCGTCCTCGCTCGAGCCGGCTGCCGACCAGCACGTGCCCGAGACGGCCACCCTGTCGGGGGGGGCGCCTGCGACCCCGGTCCCAGTCCCACCCGACTCTCCGGGGAGCACGTTCCCACCGCCGGCACCGGCCACCGCCGGACCCCGTCGGCACGGTCGGCCCCGGCGGCCCCGGCGGCCCCGGCGGCACAACTGGATCTGGTTCATCTTCATCGCGGTCGTCGTCGGTCTCATCGTCGCCTCGCGGGTGAACCTCGATGACTACGCCATCGAGCCGGGCACCGCCCAATCGGTGCAGCAGTTCATCACCGTGCCGGCCGACCGCAGCCATCCCGTCCGGCACCCGGTGCTCCTCACTGATGTCGAGATCGGCCGGGTCACCGCGCTCTCGTACCTCTATTACGAGCTCCAGAGCGACACTGCCCTCGAACCGCTCGAATCTGTCATCGGCCCCTTCCCGCCCTCGCAGCTCATTGCCCAGGGGAACCTCGAGATGTCGCAGGCCGAGGCAGCGGCCAAGACCGCCGCCATGCGCAAGCTCGGATATCCCGTCGGGGCGGCGGAGGCCGGGGCCGTGATC
This sequence comes from uncultured Acidimicrobiaceae bacterium, assembly GCA_963756195.1. Taxonomy (GTDB): domain Bacteria; phylum Actinomycetota; class Acidimicrobiia; order Acidimicrobiales; family RAAP-2; genus CAVSNH01. Next base: position 13,245 of record CAVWMT010000010.1, on the reverse strand, counting down.
TTCGGAACCTTCGCCGGCACGCCGGCCGCCTCCACACTCCAAGTGGGTGAGGTGATCACCGCCGTGGACGGCACGCCGGTGACTACGGCCGAGAGCCTGAGCCTGGCGCTCGGCCATTCTCACTCCGGGAACACGGTCACCCTGTCGGTGCGCCCTGGTGGGACCGGTCCCGCCCGCCCCGTGCGTGTGACCCTGCAGGCCACCCGTGTCGACCTCGGCGACGGCCACTACGGGACCTTCGACCTGGGCATCGAGTCGGAGGACCAGGTTGACTACAGCTATCCATTCCCCGTCAGCATCAACGTCACCAACATCGGCGGGCCCTCAGCGGGTCTGGCCATGACCCTCGGGGTGATGGACGCCCTCACCGACGGCTCGATCACCGGCGGGCACACGGTGGCGGCCACGGGGACCATCGATGCCTACGGCAACGTCGGCGACGTGGGCGGCGTGCCCCAGAAGACGGTGGCTGTCGAACGCGCCGGGGCGACCATCTTCCTGGTGCCGCCACAGGAGTACAAGAACGCACTTTCCAAGGACAAGCCGGGGCTCAAGATCTACGCGGTGTCCACCCTCGGCCAGGCTCTGGCTGTGCTGGCCGCCCACGGCGGTGGCATCCACTCCGCGGCCGCGGTGCCCGCTGCGGCGACCAGATGACCTGGCGATTCCCTGCCGCTCACGGCTCGGCGGGTGGAGCGGGCGGGCTCCCCACTATGACGGGTTGCCCGAGGCCGCCGTCGTAGGCTCTCGGGAATGTCAGAGGAACACCGGATGACCATCACGTCATCGCCTCTCCTGGCCCCGGACGACGTCGCCCGCCACACCTTCACCACCGTGCGCCGGGGCTTCGACCCGAAGGAGGTTCGGTCCTACCTCGAGTCCCTGGCCAACGGGCTGAGCAGCCTGGCCGAGCGCGAGCAACAGTTGCTCGAGGACCTGGCTGCCACCGAGCGGCGGGCGGCCAACCCCGTCCTGGACGAGCCGACTCTCACCGCCGCCCTCGGCCAACAGACGGCCCGCGTTCTCCACAGCGCACACGAAGTGGCAGACGAGATGGCGGCCAAGGCGCAGGAGGCGGCGGCCCGGCTGACATCGGACGCCACCGAACAGGCCGACACCGTCCGAACCGCAGCCGAGTCGCGGGCCGAGGAGCGGATCGCCGAGGCGGAGGCCGCCGCCGCCGCCCTCCTCGAGGATGCCGCCCAACGCTCGGCGGCGGTGGTCGAGTCGGCCAAACGGGACAGCGACGAGCTGGTGGCCAGGGCCAAGGAGGAGTGCCGGGCCATGGTGGAGGAGGCCCAACAACTTCGTGCCCGGATGTTGGCCGACCTGGGTCGCCGCCGCCGTTCGCTGCACGCCCAAATCGAACAGCTCCGTGCTGGACGCGAGCGCCTTGCCGAGACCATCGACGGCGTCCGCCGTTCGGTCGACGACCTCGCCGACGACCTGTCCACCGCCGAGGACAACGCCCGCGAGGCGGCCGAGTTGGCCGGACGGGCTGCCGCCGACCGAGCTGAGGAGGAGTCGCCCGACGAGTTTGCCTCCCTCCTTCAGTCGAGCTTCGCCACCTCCGACGTCGCCGAGACGATGGGAGAGGCCGGTGTCGAAGGCGACGAGGGCGGAACCGCCGGCGACGCCGGCGATCTTTCCTCTGGTGAGCCGGTGGAGCTACCACCCACCGAGAAGGTCGACGCCCTCTTCGCCAAGCTGCGGGCCGAAAACGGCTCCGCCGACACGGGAACCGAGGGGGAGCCTTCCGAGGCCGAAATGGGTTCGGAGGGGCCAACCGCCGAGGCCGGGTCGTCGGGGGGATCAACCGAGGCTGTGAGCTTGGACTCTGGTGACGTGGCTTCCGAACAGGCGTCCGCCGGCGAGGAGGGACCGCCTCTCGACCGGCCGCTGAGGGTCGTCGAAAGGGACGAACTCGTCGCGCCGGTGGTGGCCACGCTCTCCCGCCGGGTCAAGCGGACGCTGCAGGACACCCAGAACGACATCCTCGATCAGCTCCGGTCGAAAGGATCGCACTGGTCGTCCGGAGTCATGCCCGAACAGACCGAGCAGGTCGACGGGATCACCACAGCCGTGCTCCCGATCCTGGAAGAGGCGGCCGAGGCCGGTGTGGCCTTCGCCGGCGGCACGGCGGCGACTCTGGCGACGGACGCCATGATCTCCATCGCCCACGGATTGGCCGAGGAAGTCGTGGCGCCCCTGCGACGCAGGCTCTCCGACGACGGGGGGGTGGCGGAAGCCGGCGAGGCGGCAGCCGTCGAGCACGTGGGCGCCGCCTTTCGCGAATGGAGGGGCGCGCGGGTGGAGGGGTTGGCCGGCGACTATGTCGTCGCCGCGTTCTCACTGGGATCTGTGACCGCCGTCCAACGCGACGCCGACGGGCGGCTCGAGTGGATCTCGGTACCAGGGTCCGGCGGCGCCCCGTGTCCCGACTGCGAGGACAATGGGCTCACCGGCCCGCAGCCACCGGGAGAGGAGTTCCCCACCGGGCACCGACACCCGCCGGCCCACCCCGGGTGTCGATGCCTCGTCGCGCCCGCTGCACCGTAGGCTGCATCCGTGCGCCCCCCGAGCGACATGCCTCAATCGGCGCGGCCCGTCCGCCGTACGCACCCTCGGCGGCGGCGATGGATCATCGCCGCGATTGTCGTCCTGATCATCATCATCGCCTTCCTTCATACGTTCGCCGTCTTCTACACCGACGCGCTTTGGTTCTCCTCGGTCGACCTCCATGCCGTTTGGATCAGGCTCTTCGAGGTCAAGGCCGGCCTCATGCTGATCTTCTCCCTGATTTTCGCCGTGCTGCTCACCGGCAGCCTGTTGGTGGCCGAGCGCCTGGCTCCGCGGGGGCCGGCCATCGATGCCGAAGACGAGTTCGTCAAGCGCTACCGCGAGGTCATCGGTCCTTACGCCCGGTGGCTGCGTGTGGTTGTCATCGTCGGCCTCTCCCTCATCGTGGGGTCGCAGGCCCTCGGCCAGTGGCAGAACTGGCTGTTGTTCCGCTACAGCACGACCTTCCACACCACCGACCCGCAGTTCCACAGGGACGTGAGCTACTACGTCTTCATCCTGCCCTTCGAGCAGTTCTTGGTGCATTGGGCGCTCGTGGCGCTGATCGTGGTGCTTCTGGTCACCCTGCTCAGTCACTACCTCAACGGGGGCATCCGGCTGCAGGGCCCTCGCCCGCGGGTCCGTCCCGCGGTGAAGGCCCACATCTCGGTCTTGCTCGGCCTGGTGGCACTGGTCAAGGCGGTTGGGTACTACCTCGCCCGGTTCAATCTCGACCTCTCGAGCAACGGCTATGTGCAGGGAGCCGGCTATACCGATGTGCACGCCCGGCTGCCTGCGCTCGAGCTTCTCATCCTGGTCTCGCTGGCCGCCGCCGTGCTGCTCATCTACAACATCCGTCGCCAGGGCTGGGCCCTCCCGATCCTCGGCGTTGGTCTCTGGTTCCTCGTAGCCCTGAGCGCGGGGACCATCTACCCGGCGGTGATCCAGGCACTGCGGGTCAATCCGTCGCAGAACTCGCTGGAACGTCCGTACATCCAGCGCAACATCGACGCCACGCGGACGGCGATGGGCATCAACCATGTTCAGCAGCTCGCCTATCCGGCATCGCCGAACCTCACGCCTACGCAGTTGGACGCCAACAGCGACACCCTGGCCAACGTGCGGCTCTGGGACCCCACCCAGACCGGCTCCACCTTCGACCGGTACCAGGATCTCCGCAGCTACTACCAGTTCAACACCTTGGCGATCGACCGATACAAGGTCGACGGTCAGGAGACCCCGGTCACCGTCGGAGTGCGTGAGATCAACGACTCGGACCTGCCTCCGGCGTCCAGCTCGTGGGTCAACACCACGCTGCAGTACACCCACGGGTATGGCATGGTCATCTCGCCGGCGAACGTGTCCACGAGCGGCGTACCCGATTTCGCCGTCGGCAACGTGCCGCCCATCTCGACCCAGGGCCTGCCGACCATCACCCAGCCGGCGGTGTACTTCGGGCTCGACAATTCGGGCTATGTGGTGGCCGACTCGAAGCAGCCGGAGATCGACTACCAGCTGTCCAACGGGACGAACGTCGAGACGCACTACACCGGCGACGGTGGTGTGCAGCTGTCCTCGATGTTCAAGCAGGCGATGTTCGCCCTCCGATTCGGCTCGCTCAACCTGCTTATCTCGAACCAGATCACTCCGCAGTCGCGGATCATGTTCGATCGTGGCATCCAGGCCCGAGTGTCGAAAGCCGCCCCATTCCTAGCCCTCGACGCCGACCCGTACCCGGTCCTCCTCGATGGCCAGATCGACTGGGTCCAGGACGCCTACACGATCACCGACGACTATCCCTATGCCCAGAACGCCGACAGCACGGTCGTTCCCCAGGGGAGCGGGCTGTCGGGCACCTTCAACTACGTCCGCAACTCGGTCAAGGTCCTCATCAACGCCTACACCGGCAAGATGACCTTCTACGTCCAGGACCCCAATGACCCGATCATCCAGACTTGGGAGAAGGCGTTCCCATCGATGTTTACCCCGGCGTCCAAGATGAGCTCCGAGCTGCGTGCTCACCTCCGTTACCCCGAGGACATCTTCGCCGTCCAGGCCACCATGTACGGCCGCTACCACATCACCAACGCCAACAGCTTCTACAGCGCGGCCGACGCCTGGACGCTGTCCCCCTCGCCGGGCTCGGGCTCCCCGTCGTCGGCCCTCCAGACGACCGTGACCACCAACGCACAAGGGGAAGAGGTGTCGACCGGCCAGCTGGTGAGGATGGCCCCCATCTACCAGGAGTTCCAAGAGCCGGGTCAGAATCAGCAGTCCTTCACCCTGCTCGACGCCTTTGTGCCAGTGTCGGGGCAGAGCCAGATCCAAACCCTCTCCGGATTCATGATCGCCGCCTGCGACCCCGGCCACTACGGCCAGCTCCAGATGTTCGTGACACCCCGCGACAACCCGGCCAAAGGCCCGTCCATCGAGGCCGCCCAGATCGACGCCACCACCGCCATCTCCCAAAAAATCTCGCTGCTGAACCAGAACGGATCGACCGCGCTGCTAGGCAACCTCCTCATGGTGCCGGTGGCCAACTCCTTGCTCTACGTCCAGCCCCTCTATGTGGCGTCGTCCCGCAACGCCATCCCGACCCTGCAGCAGGTGATCGTCGGTTACGGCACCCAGGAGGCCGGCATCGGACCAGACCTGCAATCTGCGCTGGCCCAGGTGTTCGGCTCCGCCGTTACGGTGACCACCGGTACCAGCGGTCCCGGTCAGCTCTCGGCCCAGGTCCACGCGTTGCTCGCCGACGCCCAGCGCCAGTATCAGCAGTCGCAGGCGGACCTCAAGGCGGGCAACTTGGGTGCGTACCAGAACGACATCAACGCCCTCGAGGGCGACTTGAACCAGGTGGCCGCGCTGACTGGGGGGACAGTGACATCCACGACGACCACGACCACCAGCCCGAACAACACCAGCTGACGACGCCGTCCCGGTGATCGACCCCGATCGGCTGGAGGCGCTGGGCCCTCTCGCTGCCCGAATCGACGGTCGCCGACCATCGTGTCCGGATCGGTCAGGTCGGGTGTCGCATGAGTACGTAGACATGGCACGGGCCCTCGTCGCTCGGCTCGTCGGAGTCGAGTGTCCCGCTCCACACCCGTCGGAAGCCGGCCTTCTCGAGGGTGCGCCACGAGCGCCGGTTCTGCTGGTCGACATCGGCGATCAGGGCGGTGGCCGTCGGATAGCGGAGCCAGGTGTCCTCGAGGAACCGATCGACGATCGTGGGTCCGAGACCCTTTCCGACCAGCGCCTCCTCGCCGATGAGGTAGTCGATGCCCACCCCCGGCTCAGGGACTCCGGCCACGGCCAGCGCCTTCTTCCAGGCGGGATTGTCGTCGATGAGGTAACGCTGCACGAGGCCGATCGGCTCGTTGTCCCGGTGCACGACGAACACCTCGGTTGCGTCGGTGCCGTCCACGCACGGCCCGTAGCGGTCCTCGATGGATGCCGGGTCGTATGCCTCCCGCCACCATGGCTCGACATGGGGGGCTGACAGCCACCGGCCGAGGAGGGGGAAGTCGGTGCGGCGCACGGGAAGGAACTCCACAACCACACGCCAAAGCTAGTAAGTCACCGGTCCGTGGTCGGCCGCCCTGCCGGCCATCACGGGACGGCGACGGGCTGGTCAGGGCGGACTGCGGAGGTTCACCTTCGGCGACGCGGCCTTCGTGAAGGCCGCGCATGGAAGCAGGGCCACGGGCCGCGTCCCCGACACCGCCCAGGGCGGGCACTGGGTGCTCCGGTCGGACGGAGATGCCGTGCCCATCGGTGGCACGCCGAACGCCACAGTGGTCAACTTGTGAGCCCTGCGGTAAACAGATCGGCGTGCGAACCCGGTCGCTCCTGGGATGCGGTGCCCTCGCCGGCCCCGTGTTCGTCGGTACCTACGCCATCACCGGACGCCACCCAGCGGGGTACGACCGGCGACGCGACCCGGTGAGCGCGTTGGCCCGCACCGACTGGGGCTGGGTCCAGACCCTCAATTTCTTGGTGAGCGGCAGCCTCACCTGGGCCGGCGCCGTCGGACTCCGCCGGGCTCTGCGCTCGGGCGTCGGCGCACGCGCCCTTCCGGTGCTCATCGCAGCCGTTGGGACGGGACTACTCGGGGCCGGCGTCTTTGCCACTGACACGGCGGAAGAGACGGCGAGGGACGGCCTCAGCCGGCGGGGAGCGATGCACGTCGCCTCAGCAGCTCCCTTCTTCGTTGGCCTGCCGGTCGCCTGCATCGTGGGTTCGTTCCGCTTTGCCGCCGAGGGAAGGGCTGCGTGGGCGACCCTCTCAGTGAACAGCGGAGTGGTGTCGATGGCCGCCGCGACATTGGCTGGGGCCGGCTTCGCCGGGAATGATCGACTGACCGGCCACGCAGGGTTGTTCCAACGTGTCTCCGTCGTGGCCGGCCTGGGCTGGCTGAGCCTGTTCGCCGGATCGCTCCGCAGAGCCACCCGGAACGAGGTGAACGACCGAGAAAGAGACACAGCGATGGACGAGCCGGCTGAGGCGAGTGCTAGATTATGAGTCTTCGACGCGGGGTGGAGCAGTCTGGTAGCTCGTCGGGCTCATAACCCGAAGGTCGGAGGTTCAAATCCTCCCCCCGCCACCATTGAAACGCTGGTTAGGGCGTCTCGTGCATAGGGCACGGTCGCCTGACCAGCGGTTTCGCGTTCGGGCGGGGGTCGAAGAATGGGGTTTCTCGGGGCTTTTTATCGGGACCTACTCACCGTTGCCCTATGCAGCCCTATGCAGGGTGGAGCCGCGCACGCGGGCCGTACCCTGCGATTACGCGGCCGAGTCTTGGGACGAGGTGGCGGTGCATATGGCAGCACTGGGCACGCCCTATGCAGGTGCCCTACTCAATCGAGTCGAGCGCAGGATTCCAGAGGATCTCCCAGAGGTGCCCGTCGGGATCTTGGAGGTAGCCCGAGTAGATGCCCCAGGGTCGGTCGTGAGGTGGCTCGGTCACTGAGGCTCCGGCCGCTTCTGCCTGCGCGATGACCTCGTCCACTTCTGCTCGGGTGGCGACGGCGTGCCCGATGCTGAACTCGCCGGTCTTGGCCGGTGTGAACGCAACGGCGGCGTCTTTGGCGAGCTCGCTGCGGGGGTAGAGCGACAGGATGAGTCCACCCCCGAGAGAGAACGTCGCCGTCGTCCCGTCGGGCGTGGTCGCGTCACCCTTGAACTCAGTCCCGATCAGCCCTTCGGTCGGCATGCCGAGACCGTCGCGGTAGAAGGCCAAGGACCGGTCGAGATCGGCCACGGCGAGCGTGATGACATGGATACGCGGCTTCATGTCAGGCGTACTCCCTGCGTCAGAGGTTGGTTCTCGTGCAGGCCATGATGGTCCGGGAAGCGGGTGCGGTCTTGAACGAATCGGACATCTACCGTGAGTGGGAGCCACCGCCGGGGTGGCGGCATGCCGTCGCATGCCTCTGGGAGCAGCGAGTCAGCGCAGCCCGAGTCCAGCGCGTCCTGCCTGACGGACACGCCGATCTCTTGTTCTACGGCTCTGGGGAGGTGGAGATCGTGGGAGTGGCAGACGAAGTCGCCCTCCCCGCGCTCGGCGCCGGCACGGTGCTCCGGGGAGTGCGGTTGCGCCCGGCAGCTGTCGGTGCGGCCTTGCGGGTACCGGGCTTCGCGCTGCGCAACCTGACCGTGGGCGCAGATGACGTCTTGGGGGCACGGTCGTCCCGTCGGCTCACCGCCCCCAAGTTCCTGGACCGCTGGGTGCGCGCCATCGAACCCAACGCCCGGGTCCAAGCCGCGTTGGGGTTGCTCAGTGCTTATCCGGTTGAAGATGTAGCCAACCTCCTCAATGTTGGCTCGCGTCATCTGCGTCGCATGCTCCTCGAAGCGGTTGGGCTTACGCCCAAGGCATACCAGCAGGTGATGCGCCTCCAGCGTTTCGTCACTGCCGCTGACCATGGCACGCCGCTCGCGGCGGCAGCTGCCGACGCCGGGGTACGCCGACCAGCCGCACCTCACTCGCGAGGTCAGGCGATTCTGCGGGCTCACTCCAGCCAATCTTGTCAACGAACGGCGGACTGGAACGCAATAGCTACGCGGCCGGGGCTCGGTTTGCTGCCAACCGGCGCATGAAGGTGCGAGTGTGCTCGATGAGGACTCGTGCCGCGGGATTGGTCGCCATTGCAGGGTCCCACACGATTTCGAGGCGAGAGCGTAACTGCGGTCGGCCGATCTGGAGCACGTGCAGCGAAGGCTGGAGTGATCGCGCGGTCGAGGCCGGCAGGATAGCGACACCGAGGCCCATGCCAGCCAGCTGTGCCACCATCGGCAACGCGCTGGCCTCGAAGGCGATCCGAGGTTCGAAGCCGACGTTGGCACACCCGATGTCGAGCGCGGCGCGGAGTCCGGTGCCGTGGGGCAGGCTGATCAGAGGCTGGTCGCGTAAGGCGTCGACGCCAGCGGGCCTGGGGTAAACGTCCCACTTGGCGCCGAGGTTGCCGGTCTCATCGACGGTTTCGACCGCGACTTCGGCACCTAGGCCGAGCACCTGGTGATCTCGGCCTCCGACATCGGCCCGGTGCCAGACGGCCTCGACTTGGTCAGAGCCGCCACGGTGCCGCTGAATGGGCTGGCGGCCATGGAGATCCTGAATCTGCTTGGTGATGAGCCGGTCGGTGCAAACCGGCTGCTCGTCACTGCGGCGGCCGGGGCGCTGGGCGGATACCTGCTCTCGCTCGCCCCAGACCGAGGCTGGGACGTGACCGGTCTGGCCCGAACCGGTGACGAGATGTTCGTTTCGTAGCCTCGGTGCCGCGTTCACCGACCAGGCAGAGTCGGGCTGGGACGCCGTCGCAGACGCAGCCGCCCAACAGCAGCAAGCACTGGCCCTCGTTCGCGACGGTGGCAAGTTCGTCGGCGTGCAGCCCGGCAACGAGCCCACCTCAGAGCGAGACATCACCGTTATCGCCATCGTCACCCGCCCGGACGGACCCCGGTTAGCCGACCTCCTCACCCGGGTCGCCAGCGGCGAACTCCCGACCCGCGTCCACGCGGTCTTGCCGCTCGAACAGGCCGGTGACGCGCACCGCACGATGGCCAAGGGCGGGGTACGCGGCCGGATCGTGCTCACGCCCTGATCTGCTGGAGTCGAGGCCGGCACTGTCGCGGTTGTCCTTCCTCATGACCCTGGCCGAGTTCCGACCCGACCCACGCCGCCCGGGTGATCGCCACCGCCTTGAAGGCCGGGGTGCGTGACCCGCTCTGGGAGTTAGCCGAGAGCATGGCTAAACGTTGGCGATCGCTCTGCGCACCTGCCGGCCCAACGTGTCTGCGCGGACGAGAAGCAATCGTGGCTGTGCGCCGAGGATGGGCTGGTGGCGCGGGATTCAGGCAATATCAAGCCCGGATCGTCAGATCCATGGCGACGTCGGTGTAGGCGACGTCGCCGACGGCGTGCTGGCGGCCGAGCACCACCCGCATCCCGTGAGCGAGGTAGAACCCCAGACTGGTGTCGCGGGACTCGGCCCACAAGGTCGCCACTCCCTGAGCCCGCAACCGAGTAACCCCGGCAGAGAAGAGGAGGCCGCCGATGCCTTCGCCCTGCCGGTCCGGTGCGACCGCCATCTGTCGAAGGCGGTAGGCGGGTGTCCGGGCGTCGAAGTCAGGAGCCGATGGCGTCAAGGTGATCACGCCTACGGGGTCACCGTCGTCGTCTAGGACGGCGAGGTGGAAGGTGCCGGCTACGTCGTCATCGACCATGCGTAGCGGGAGGTCCGGGCGGTCGGTTCGGAGCAACTGCTGGCGCAGGGCAAAGGTTGCCTCCACCGAGACCTCTATGGGGCGGCCCAGGGGTGCCACTTCTCTCACCGCCTGAGACATAGACGCTGAAACTGGCACGCAATGGCAGGAAGATCGGGAGTCACGCCGACCATCGTGCCCTGGACGCCCCCGCCACCATCGAAACGCTGGTCGGCGCCTCTCGTGCATAGGGCACAGGTGCCCTGATCAATCGAATCGTAGATAAGGGCGTTGGGATCTCGACTTGGGCAGTGATCATGACGGTGACCGTCTGCCTGCAGATAAGGAACTGATCGACACGGACCTCAAGATAAGGCACCGCGACCGCGTGGACCCTGACCACGGCCGGTCTACGACCAGGGCGGCATAGTTGTTACCTAAGCTGTCGGCGCAGTGCCTCGAGATCCCCGAGGACCCATGCACTGACGAGCCGCTCGTTCTCTGCGACGAAGAACGCAGCTCCGGCATACTCGAAGCGTTGCCCGGTGGCTGGCAGACCGAGAAGCTGCCCCGTATGCGTGCCCGTGTAACGCAGGCGCGCCGCAGCCCTTTGACCGTCGCAAACGAGAGTGATCACGTCGTTGTGGAAGTCCGCAGAGCCGGCACGAATTGAGTCCCGATACGCTCGCCACTCCCTTGGACCAGTTGTCTGCTGACCCAGAGACCCGCGAAACTCGAACGCTGCGCCGAGCGTGTCATCGACCGCGGCGTCGTTCCATCGGTTCCACAGTTCATCGTAGTAGATCCCGACCAGCTGTTCTGTGAGCCACGGCACGCCGAGATCGTGCTCGGCCTCATCCATCGATGTCAATCGCGATCTCATTGGATAGGTACCGGATTTCGGGTGCCGCGCACCGCGGATAAGCGGCACTGAATGGGAGGATTCCTCGGCGGATAGGCGCGCGTTCGTGTCGCGGCTCCGCATGCGCGGAGGACACCGTCCATGGCCAGGCTGTATCGGGGCGGTTTTGCCTCAGGGCGCTGACTGGTCCGACTGCTCACGGTGCTGCTGATGACGCGCGCGGAACCGGCGGTTCTTGAAGCGGTTGCCACAGGTAGCCATCTCGCACCAGGCGCTCCGCCGGGCGTGGGAGCGGTCGTAGAATGCCCAGAGGCACTCGGGATTGGCGCACACCTTCAAGCGTGACCAGGTGTCGGCGCGCTCGAGCGTCCCTGATGATCGTGAACAGAGTACCGAAGACCGCGTCCATGCGGTCTCCGGTGGGCACTAGGGAGACGGCTCCCGAGTCACCCATTTGGACTCGCATTCGGGTCGACCGAGCGTAGGCCCGAAGCACAGCCGTCGGTGTGGTGGTCGCTCGGCCTCCGACTTCGGCCGCGAGGAACTGTCGGATCGCTTCGCGCAGCTCGCGCGCTTCCTCCAACTCCCTTGCGCTGGGCAAGGCGGAGCGACACCAGAGGCCGGCATTAGTGAGCCAAGCATGCGCGTCGTTCCTCTTCTGGAGAAGGTCGGTTCCCTCCTCGAGGTCTCGGGTGTTGACGAAGCCCTGGACGAGCAGAAGGTCGCGAGGTGCGGGCCGGTTCTCGTGCGGCACCTCCCAGTCGTCGATCACGCAGTCACGGTATTCGTTGTCATTCAGCCCAGACACGTCCACGTCGATGGCATCGCCGGCCGGCTTGTCAGCCGACTTCCTAACCTGATACACAAGGTTACTGGTTAGGTCCCCGTTTCGCCCGTTGGGCGGGAAGCGAGGAGCGGTTCGGTGTGACCGAGAGTCTCGTCTTGGCTTTTAGCGCCGCAGTCGCCTGGGGGGCGTCGGACTTCCTCGGAGGCATCGCCACCCGAACGGTCTCGGTACTGCGGGTCTTGGCGGTCTCACAGACGTGTGGGCTCGCGGTCAGCTCCACCGTCTTCCTGGTGACTGGGGCCCGACTTCCTTCAGGTGCAGCCATTCTTGAGGCGGCCGTCGCTGGAGTGTGCGCAGTCGTGGCCCTCGCCATGCTTTACCTCGCCCTGGCCGCCGGCAGGTCCGCAATGGTCGGGCCGATTGCCGCGAGCGGCGTGATCATCCCTGTGGTCGTGGGGCTCGTCGAAGGCAACACGCTCAGGCCTGCTACTGCCGCCGGCATGGTGCTAGCAGGAGTAGGAATCGTCTGCAGCAGCTGGGAGCCCTCGGCGCGCCGCGGAGAGGAGCTTGGCCAGCACCGCCTCGTCGTGACCATGCTCGCCATCGGCGCGGCACTCACCACGGGCGGCTACCTCACCTTGATCAAGGCAGCGAGTGCGAGCTCCTCGCTCGGGACCATCGAGGTGTTGAAACTCACTGCTAGCGCCTCCGCCGCCCTCGTATTGGCCACAACGGGGTCGCTGAATCGTCGGCGCCGGGCGCAGCTCGCGAACTGGCGAACGGGCGGACGCTGGGGTTTCCGTAAATCTTCTCCGCAACGCGGTGCTGTTGTTACTGCTGGCGGGAGTGGGGGTGGCCGATGTGGGTGCCGAGATCCTGTACGCCACCTCGACCCTTCACGGCCCGCTGAGCGTCGTCTCGATGATCTCGGGGCTCTATCCCATGATCACGATCGGCCTGTTCATTGGCATCTACAAGGAGCAGGTCAACGCCGTCCAGCTTGTTGGTGCGGTCGGGGCCATTGCCGGTTTGGGCCTGATCGCCATCGGAGCGGGGTAACCGAGCGGGTTCCAGAGTCGCCGACGTTGCTCTGCGTGCGTGGGGTGCAGTGCGGCGTCCTCAGAGTGGTGCCGTTCGCGGACTTGTTGGTTCGTCGAAGCCGGTGTTCGGAGCTGCGATTCGGTCTGGATCAGCGCGTGGGCGAGAGGATCTTCTCCATGAAAACCCGGCGGTAGCCGTCCTCGCTGCGCCGATCGATCTCGCGGTAGCCGAGATGGTCGTAGATGGACAGGTTCTCGGTCATGATCTCGTTGGTGTAGAGCTGGAGGCG
>CAVWMT010000009.1:0-319183 GCA_963756195.1 uncultured Acidimicrobiaceae bacterium | reverse complement strand
CATCGGGCCCATCGCCATCGTGTCGGAGTCGTCCATCGGTGCCAACACCCGCCGCATCGAGGCGGTCACCGGTCCGGCATCGTTCCAGCGCTACACCAGCCTCGAAGGCTTGGTGCAGGAGTCGGCCGGGCTGCTGCGGACGGAGCCCGAGCACCTGGCCGAGGCCATCGACCGGGCGCTCGAGCGCCAGCGGGCGGCAGAGCGTGCTCTCGAGGAAGCCCGCGGCCGGGAGCTGCAGGCCGAGGCCGGCGCCCTCGTCTCCCAGGCGGCGGACGGCGTGGTGGTGGCCCGTCGCGACGGGCTCGAGCCCGACCGGCTGCGCGACCTGGCCAGCGTCACCCGGTCCCTGGGTGGCCTGCGCGCCGTGGTGGTCGCCGGTAGCCCCGACGGCGGACGGGCCAGCCTGGCCGTAGCCGCCGACCCAAAGGTCTCGGTCAATGGCGCCGGCAATATGCACGCTGGCGAGCTCGTGCGCCGGCTGGCCCCGCTGCTCGGCGGGGGCGGCGGGGGCAAGCCCGAGCTGGCCGTAGCCGGCGGGAAGGACGCCAGCGGGATCGACCGGGCCCTCGAGGAGGCCCGCGCCGTCCTGGGCGCCGGCTGATCGACGGTGGGGGACGACCAGCCGGCGCGTCGCGGACGGGCCCTGGGCCTCGATCTCGGGTCGCGGCGGATCGGGGTGGCGGTGACCGACGCCTCCGGGCGGGTGGCCGTCCCGAGCTCGACGGTGAACCGCTCGGGTGATTCCGCCCGCGACCGCCAGGCCCTCGTCGACCTCGCCGTCGAGGCCGAGGCGTCCGTGGTGGTCGTCGGCCACCCGCTCTCCCTGGACGGATCGCGGGGCCCGGCCGCCCGGGCCGTCGAGGACGAGGCCGCGCGCGTTGGCCGAGGCGCTGACCCCGCTGGGCATCGACCTCGAGCTGTTCGACGAGCGGCTTACCACCGTGAGCGCCGAGCGGGAGCTGGTGGCCGCCGGGGTCCGATCCCGTCGCCGCCGGGCCGTGGTCGACCGCACCGCGGCCGCGGTCATGCTGAGCGCCTGGCTCGACCGGGACGCACGCCGGTGACGGTCGAGGAAGGGTCGCAACCCAAGCCGGCGACGGCACCGGTATCCGAGACGGCTCGGCCGAGACGTGGACGGAGCCGCCTCCGGGCGGGGCCACCCAGAGGGCGGCGCCGGCAAGCACGGTGTCATCCGGCAGCATCCATGGCGGACCGTCGCCGTCGGCGTGATCCTCCTCGGGCATCGCCGTCATCGTCGGCGGGTTCCTCTGGATCCGGGCGGAGGCCAATCCCTCCGGCCCGCTCGGCCGCCAGGTGGTGGTGAACGTGGCTCCGGGCGAGAGCGAGAGCTCGGTGATCGGCCAGCTGGCATCGGACGGGGTCGTCGGCAGCTCGCTGGCCTACCGCATCTGGAGCCAGTTCAACAGCCTGCCCGGGGTGGGGAGCGGGATCTACGCCTTCAACCGGAACTCGAGCTTCACCCTGGTACGCAGCGTGCTGGCCGCCGGCCCCAACGTCTTCTCGCTCACCATCCCGCCCGGCTTCACCGTGCGCGAGGTGGCCGAGCGGGTGGGGCAGCTGCCGGGCCACACCACCACGGCATTCGAGGCGTTGGCCACAGGCGGGTCCGTGCATTCGCCGTGGCAGCCGGTCGGCGTGACCAGCCTCGAGGGCCTGCTCGGGACGGGCACCTACCAGGTGGTGCCGGGAGAGACCGACCACGGCTTCTCGTCGACATGGTCGACCGGTTCGACCAGTTGGCCGATTCGCCGAGGGCTCGCCGCCGGCGCCGCCCGCCTGGGCTACACCCCCTACCAGCTGGTGACCGTGGCCTCGATCGTCGAGAAGGAGGGGGTCATCAAGAAGAACCTGGGCCCGGTGGCCCGGGTCATCTACAACCGTCTGGCCGCAGGCACCCGCCTGCAGATGGACTCGACCGTCCTCTACGCCGAAGGCCGCGACGGGGGACGGGTCACCTCAGCCGACCTGGCCACCATCACGCCCTACAACACCTACCTCAACGCCGGCCTGACCCCCACGCCCATCTGCTTCCCCACGCCGGCAGCGCTGTCCGCCGCCCTCCACCCGCCCGCTGGCGCCTGGCTCTACTTCGTGGTCGTCCAGGCGGACGGCACCGAGGCCTTCTCCGACACCTACGGCGAGCAGGAGGCCAACGAGGCCCTGGCCCGCCAGCGCGGACTGCCATGAGTGGTGGAGACCTGTCGGCAGCCACCACCGTTGTCGGCGTCATCGGCGATCCGATCGCTCACTCGCTCTCGCCGCGACTGCACAACGCCGCCTTCGCTGCTCTCGACCTCGACTGGGTGTCGGTCGGGTTCCGGGTCGGTGCCGGTGACACAGCTGTCGCCATGCGCGGGGCGGCGGCGCTCGGGCTGCGGGGACTGTCGGTGACCATGCCTCACAAGGCGGCGGCGGCCGCGGTGGTCGATCGCCTCAGCCACGAGGCCGAGCGGCTGGGTGCCGTGAATTGCGTGGCCTACGACGACGGTGTCGCCGTCGGCGAGAACACCGACGGCGCCGGCCTGGTGGCCGCCCTCCGGCGCGGTGCACACTTCGACCCGGCCGGGAAGCGGTGCCTCGTGGTCGGGGCGGGTGGTGCCGCTCGGGCGGTGGTGGCTGCACTGGCCGATGCCGGTGCCACCGAGGTCGTGGTGGTCAATCGGTCGGCCGACCGGGCGGCGGCGGCCGTTGCCCTGGCCGCCGACGTGGGCCGCGTCGGCCGGGCGGAGGACGCCGCCCAGTGCGACCTCGTGGTCAACGCCACGCCGATCGGGTTGGGAGTGGCCAACGGACAGCCGCCGGACGTGGCCGATCGACCCCGCCTTCCTCGGCGGCGGCCAGTTGGTGGTGGACCTCGTCTACGACCCGGCGCGAACGGCGTGGCTCGGCGCAGCCGAGGCTGCCGGCGCCAGCGTGGCCAACGGCATGGGCATGCTCGTGCATCAGGCGGCCCTCCAGGTCACCCTCTGGACGGGGGAGGAGGCGCCGGTCGAGGCCATGTGGCGGGCGGTGGCAACGGAGGCGGAGGTGGGCGACCACCGCTGAGCGTGCGCCCCAGGAGCCGCCGGGGGGCCGGGTAACGTGGTCGGCGGAGTGCTGCGGTGACCTACGCCCCTGCCACGCTGGCCAGTCGGTCGCGGCACATCACGGCTCGGGCCGACCCCGTGCTGCTGGTCACCTCACTCCTCTTGGCCCTCACCGGCGTGGTCATGATCTACTCGGCCACCAAGGACAACCTGGCCCTGAACGGCGAAGACCCTCGCTACTACCTCAAGCGCCAGCTGATCTTCCTGGTCATCGCACTGGTGGTCATGGTAGGCGTCGTCCTCATCGACTATCGGCGGCTCGAACAGGTGAGCACCGCGCTCTACGTCGGAATCCTGCTCGCCCTGCTGGCCGTGCTGTCGCCTTTCGGGACCTCGGCCAAAGGGTCCCAGCGTTGGTTCGCGCTGGGACCCCTGCAGCTCCAGCCGTCCGAGTTCGCCACCATCGCCCTCATCATCGCCATCGCCACTTACTGCGCGCGCCGTCCCGAAGGACTCAACTTCCGCGACCTGGTGCGCATGGTGATGCTGGCCATCGTGCCCATCGTCCTGGTCATCAAGCAGCCCGACCTGGGGACGGCCATCGTCATGACCGTCGTCCTCTTGGTCATGCTGGCCGTTGCCGGCATGCCAGGCCGCTACCTCATCCTGCTCGTCGCCGGCGCCGTAATTGTGGTGGTGGTCGCACTCCAGGTCGGTCTGCTCAAGCAGTACCAGATCGAGCGACTCACGAGTTTCATCTCCCCGGGCGGAGCCAGCCAGACCGTGACCTACAACGTGACCCAGGCCAAGGACGCCATCGCCGTGGGGGGCATCTTCGGCCAAGGCCTGTTCCACGGGTCGTCGACCAACCTGGCCTATGTGCCGTCGCAACAGACCGACTTCATCTTCTCGGCAGTGGGGGAGCAGCTCGGCTTCGTGGGGGCGAGCGTGCTCCTCCTCCTCTACGGCGTGCTCGCCTGGCGCATCCTGCGTACCGCCCAGCTGGCCAAGGACGCCTTCGGCCGCCTGATCTGTGCCGGGGTCTTCGCCCTGCTGGTCTTCTCGGTCTTCGAGAACGTAGGCATGAACATGGGGATCATGCCGGTGGCGGGCATCCCGCTGCCCTTCCTCTCCTACGGCGGCTCGGCCATGATCGCCTTCTTCGCCGCCATCGGGCTGGTCTCGAGCGTCCACATTCGCAGCGTGCGGTGAGCGAGTCCCTGGCCCAGCCGGCCGGCTCACCGGCACCAGCCCCAGCGGACGAGGTCACGCCGGACGTGGCTCCGCCGGACGTGGCTCCGCCCGACGAAGGTCCGCCGGACGGGTCTGGGGCAGACAGGGCCGGGGCAGACAAGGCCGTGCAAGAGGGGGCCCGGCCGGTTGACTCCTCTCCCGACGAGGTCACGCCCGACGAAACCAAGCCGGCCGACGAAACCGGCGACCGAGCGGCTGTCGGAGCCAGCGAACCAGATCTAGGCGAAGAGGCTGCTGACGACACCTCCGAAGCGGGCGAAACCGAAGCGGGCGAAACCGAAGCAGTGGACACGGAGCCGGAGCTGCGGGCTCCTGCCGCCGAGTTCAGCACTGTCGTCGTCTCCACCGTGACCGTCGACCTCCCCAACCAGCACGCCACCGTGGTGCTACGAGAGAACGAGTCGCCCCGCCGCCAGGTCTCCTTTGCCATAGGCATCCCCGACGCCGTGTCGCTCTCCCATGCCCTGCGACGGATCACTACTCCGCGTCCCCTCACCCACGAGCTCATGAGTGAGGTGCTCGAAGGGGCTGAAGTCGATCTCGTGGCGGTCCGCCTGGTGGGTCGCCAGGGGCCGGTCTTCTTCGCCGAGCTCGACGTGCGCAGCCGGACCGGCCGTGGCATCCACGCCTGTCGGCCGTCGGACGGCCTCACCCTTGCCCTCCTCCAGAAGGTCCCGACCCCCATCCTCGTCGATCGACGTTTGTTCGAGCAGGGGGACGTCGCCCCCGGATGAAGCGTGGGTGCGATGCGCCGCCGTCAGAGGCGTCAAGCCCCGGTCAGTAATCGATCCCGCCGTTCCTGGTCCTGTTCGTGCTGGACTCGCTCGGCCTCGTCGATGGCGCCGCTGCCCTCATCCGAGATGCGCATGAGCAGGGCGATGAGGACGTAGTTGGCGATGAGAGCGGAGCCGCCGTAGGAGACGAAGGGCAGGGTGATGCCGGTCAGGGGGAGCAGCCGCACGACGCCGCCGATGATGAAGAAGGCCTGGAAGCCGATGATGATGGTGAGCCCGGTGGCGGTGAGCTTGGCGAACTCGGAACGAGCGGCCTGGGCGATGCGGAACCCGGTCCCGGCGAGCAGCAGGAAGGCAACGACCACCATGGACGACCCGAGCAGCCCCATCTCGTTGCCGATGACGGCGAAGATGGAGTCGGTGTTCGAATTCGGTATCTCGTAAGCAGCCGAAGCCGAGCCCGAGACCCTGACCGCCGATGCCTCCCGAGCCCAACGCGTACCAGGCCCGGCGTAACTGAAGGCCGGGGTCGTTGGGGGGGATGATGCGCCAGGGGTCGAGCCACGTCTCGACCCGGATGTGGGTCTGGGAGAAGTAACGGCCGGCCACGTAGGCGCCGGCGGCGAAGAGCACCACCCCGAAGAGCAGATAGCCGGTGCGACCGGTCGTGACCCACAGCAGCCCGATGAAGAGGGTGAAGAGGAGGGCGGAGAAGCCGATGTCGTCCTCCAGGGACATCACCCCGATGGCGAAGGCCCAAGCCAGGACGATGGGCACGAGCGGACGTGGGTCGAGCACCAAGCGGTTCCCGAGCCTGGCCGTTGGGATGGTGAGGAGCTCGCGCTTCTCGGCGAAGTACGAGGCGAAGAAGATGCAGAGCAGGATCTTGGCCACCTCGACCGGCTGGAACTGGAAGTTCCCGAACCTGACCCAGAGCCGGGCTCCATTGATGGTCGACCCGACGGGGTGGGGGGCGAGAGGAAGGAGTAGGAGGACGACGCCAGCACCGAGGAAGAGGTAGCGGTAGCGGTCGAGGTCCCGAGAACGGCGGATGAAGATCAACGTGAGGACGTAAGCGGCCACGCCGCCGGCCGTCCAGGCCGCCTGCAGGGGTGCGTAGTTGTGGTCCGTGCCCAGGTCGATGCGCAGGATGAACACATAGCCGATGCCGTTGAGCAAGAAGGCGATGGGCAGCACGACGGGCACGGCGTCGGGGACGAAGATGCGGTTGGCGATGTGGGCCACGCCGCCGAGCACCAGCATGAAGATGAGGAGCGGCACCACGTCGGCGGGCACCTTGGCCGTGTTGCCCAGAATCATGAGCGTGTAGGCGGTGACGATGATGACGGCGGCCGCGACCAGAAGGCCGAGCTCGGTGCGTCGTCGGGCCTTCACGCCGCGCAGAACCCGCTTCGGTCGCGGGGACCGGAAGATGACGGGCATCGGCCCGAGAGCCTACGGGACCGGCCTCGGCCGACGGGGGAGGCGGGAAGCCTCGATCGACCCCGGGCCGAGGCCCAGCGCCGGCGTGATGCCTGGCTGGCGGTACCATGACCGCCAATGGGCGGCTCGGCGATCGTTCGTCGATGATCACGGCGGACGGGTCATGACCGACCCGTCGACGGTCGACCGCCCCGACCTGGCCGCCACCCGTGCCGCACACCCGGCGGCCGTCTCCCGGCACCAGGGCACCGCCTGGTCGCGTCTCGTTGCCGATCCGGCCATTTCGTCAGGAAACCCTGACGAAATGGGCGATGGCGCGGCCGGGGCAGCTCCGGAGCGCTTCCTCAACCGGGACCTCTCCTGGCTGGAGTTCGGCGCCCGCCTGCTCGAGCTGGCCGCTGATGACCGGCTGCCCCTCCTCGACCGGGTGGACTTCGTGGCCCTCTTCGCCGAGGGGCTCGACGAGCTCTTCCAGGTCCAGGTGGCCGGGCTCGAGGACCAGGTGGCCGCCGGATTGCGCACCCGTTCGCCGGACGGGCTGAGCCCCGAAGAGCAGCGCCGGGCCATCGGCGACCGGGCCGCCGAGCTCGTGACCTGGCAGAACCGGCTCTACGCCGAGGAGCTGGAGCCGGCCATGAGAGCCGAGGGCATCGTGGTGACCGACTGGTCCGAGCTCTCGCCCTCGGACCGGGCCCACCTCCAGCAGGTCTTCGACCGGCAGGTCTTCCCCATCTTGACCCCGCTCGCTGTCGACCAGGCCCATCCCTTCCCCTACATCTCCAATCTCTCGCTCAACCTCGTCGTCCGGGTCACCGACCCCGTCTCCGGCGATGGCCGCATCGCCAGGGTCAAGGTGCCGCCCCTCCTGCCCCGCTTCGTGGTCGCTGCCCGACGGTCGACGCCTGCTCGCCATCGAGCAGCTCATCGCCGCCCATCTCGCCGCCTTGTTCCCGGCCATGGACATCTCGGACGCACCATGCGTTCCGGGTCACCCGCAACGCCGACCTGTCGATCGACGACGAGGACGACGACCGGCTGGCAGCGGTGGAGCTCGAGCTCCACCGGCGCCGGTTCGGCCAGGCGGTGCGGCTGGAGGTGGAGGCCGGCATCCCAGCCGACCTCCTGGCCATGCTGGTCGAGGAGGTCGGGGTGCCCACCGACAGCGTGTTCCTCTGCGACGTCCCCCTCGACCTCACCGGGCTGCGGGGGGTGGGTGCCCTCGGCCGGCCCGACCTTCGCTCGGCGCCGGGAACACCGGTCGTCCCAGGCGCCCTGGCCGCCGCCAGCGACGTCTTCTCCGCCCTGTCGACCGGCGGACGTGCTCGTGCACCACCCCTACGAGTCCTACGCCGCCTCGGTGGAGGCCTTCGTTTCGACGGCCGCCGACGACCCGGACGTGCTCGCCATCAAACAAACCCTCTACCGCATGGGCGGGACAGCTCGGTGACCGGCGCCCTGGTCCGGGCGGCTCTGGCCGGCAAGCAGGTCACGGCCGTTGTCGAGCTCCAGGCCCGCTTCGACGAGCAGGTCAACATCGCCGGGGCCCGGGCCCTCGAGGAGGCGGGCGTGCAGGTGGTCTATGGCCTCCGCCAGCGCAAGACCCACACCAAGATGCTCCTCGTGGTCCGCCGGGAGGGGGAGGGCCTCCGGCGCTATTGCCACATCGGCACCGGCAATTACAACTCGGCCACCGCCCGGAGCTACGAGGACCTGGGCCTGTTGACGAGCGACGAGGCGATCGGCGCGGACGTGGGCGAACTGTTCAACGTGCTGGCCGGGTCGGCCAAGGTTCCCTCCCTGCGCCGCCTGGTGGCCTCCCCGTTCACCACCCGCGGTGTGCTCATGGAACGTATCGGCGAGGAGACCCGGGCCGGGACGACCGGTGCCATCACCATGAAGATCAACGGTTTGACCGACCCAGCCATCATCGACGCCCTTTACCAGGCGGCCCAGGCGGGGTGCCGCGTCGACCTCGTTGTCCGCGGTCGGTGCTGCCTGCGCCCTGGAGTGCCCGGGTTGTCGGAGGGAATCACCGTGCGGTCGATCGTCGGCCGGTACCTCGAGCACTCGCGCATCTACCGCTTCGGTGGGACGGGAGGTCGCCCGTTGCACGTCTACATCGGGTCGGCGGACCTGATGGAGCGGAGCCTCGACCGCCGGGTGGAGGCACTTGTCCCCGTCGTCGACCCGCTCATCTGTGACCGGCTACTCGGGATCCTGGACGCGGCGCTCCGGGACGAGACCAACGCGTGGTCACTCGGGCCCGACGGGCGGTGGCAGCGGACGGTGCGGCCGAGCGGGGCCCGGCCCGACCTTCAGCCTCCAGTCGCACCTCGCAGCCAGCGCCCTCGCCTCGCGTCATCCGCGATCCTGACCGGGAGGCGACACTTGCGCCATCGCCATCTCCTCAGCTGGGGCCGGTGCCGAGTGTGAGGCGGGAGCGGGATCGGTCAGCGGACCACACGCCGCGGGGCTGGGCTCGCTGGCGAAGACGGTGAGGCCACCGTCCATGCCGCGACGCAGGATCGAATGTCGCGGCCGTGCCGTGCGGGCCAGACGGAAGGGCGCCGTGGAGGTGGACGAGACCACGGAGACACCGGCCCGCTCCGCTCGCGCCGGTTGTGTGGCACCCGCGCTTCGGGCTCGCCATCGCTGCAGCGGTTCTCGGCGCTCGAGTTCGAGCGAGGCGTAGGCCAGGCCACCGACCGGGATGGGCAGCCAGAAATTCACAGCGCGGTAGGCGAGCACTCCCGGAGAGGGCCTGTCCGGCCGTCGGCCCGAACCCGGTGATCATGGACACGAGAACGAGCTCCACCACGCCGAGACCGGCCGGGGTGAGGGGGATGGCGGCCAGGATGTTGGCCAGCCCATAGGCGGTGAGCAGGTCGACGGGCGAGACGGAGTGGCCGAAGGCGGCAATGAACACCCACAGCGACGCCGCGTCGAGCAGCCAGTTGGCCGCTGCCCACCCGACCGCTCGCCGGGTGAGCGACCGGTCGGCCACGAGGTCGGAGAATCGCTGCGCCAAGCCCTCGACCAGAGCGACGAGCCGGTCGGGATCGACGAGCCGCAGACGGCGGCCGACCCGCCGGGCGACGCGGTGGGCCCGCTCGGGCCCCCGGGTCACAAGCCAGAGGAGGCCGGCGAAAGCTGCCAGGAGGACCATCCCCACGCCGGCCGCCACCATGACCAGGATCGAACCCGGCGGTGAGCCGCCTCCGGTCCGGTCCGCCGGCACATGGAATCCGTGCACGGCGAGGAACCCGGCCAGGGCCAGCCAGAAGAGGGCGTTGAGGACGACGGCCGACCCGATGCCCTGGGTGCCGAGGGCGAAGCCGGCGTCGGAGCTGGACACTCCCGACTGGGTCAACAGGCGATAGCCGAGGGCCGCGCCCGGAGCGGTGCCGCCCGGCGCCACGTGGCTGAGCGACAGGGTCGAGAGATTGATGCGGAACAGGCGCAGGCGCCGGGGACCACCGGGGGGTAGGACGGCGTGGGTCAGCTGGGTGTAGGCGACCAGCGCGGCGAGCTCGAGGAGGACGCCCAGGGCGAGGTAGGCGGGGTGGATATGGGTGAGGGCGGCGACCTCGGCCCGGTGCGAGGCGACCAGCGGGAGGGCCACGTAGAAGACGAAGAGGAAGGCGAGCACTGTACCCACGCGAGAGCCGCACGTTTCGCCGGGAAAGCGGGCCGCGATGCCACCAGCGCCGGCCCATCGGGCCTGGTCCGTCGACCGCCATGGCCGTCCATGTTGACACGCCGCTCGCCGCGAACCTGACATGCTGGGGGAGGTGGTGGACGACGCAACCACGCCGAACGGGGACGGAGAAGCACTCGCAGGCGACGGTTCCGGCGTTCCTCCGGACCCGAGTCGAGAACTTCGGCCCGACCCATGTGACGCGGCACCTTCCGACGACGGTCATCAGCGAGACCCCGGTCGAGCTCCAGGACCGCGAGGTTGGTCCGGACGCCCCCCGTCGTGACCGTCTCTTTGCCGCTGCCTCGGCCAAGGGAGTGCCGCTCCGGACCATCTTGGCCGTGGACGCCGTGTTGATCGCCACCTGGCTGTTGTACCGGCTGGTCGGCCGGCTCAAAGAGATCATCCTGTGGATCCTCATCGCCGCCTTCGTCGCCCTCGTCCTCAACCCGGCAGTGGCCGCCTCCAACGACGCCGGATGCGCCGTGGGGTGGCGGTAGGCATCGTCTACCTCGTCGCCGTCTTCATGTTCTTCGGCCTGCTGGGCCTCTTCGGCTACCCACTGGTGAACTCTGTGACCCACGTGGCGAAACAGCTGCCCACCATGGTCCAGCAGGTGCAGAAGGGCCATGGTTGGCTGGCCCATACCTTGCAGCACTTCGGCCTGCTCAAGTGGGTGCAGAAGAACGCCCCGAAACTCGAGACGGCGGCAAAGAACTTGGGCAAGCCGGCGCTGAGCGAGGGCGCCAACCTGGGGAAGGCGGTGTTCTCGACCATCCTCGCTCTGTTCACCATCGGATTCCTGTCCCTGTTCATGCAGCTCGAGGGGCCGCGGCTCCGCAAGGGTTTCCTCGGCACACTTCGAGAGGACCGCCGTCACGACATCGAGGACATCGCCAACACCGTGTCGCACTCGGTGACCTCCTACGTGCTGGGCACCGTGGCCCTCTCCTTCCTCTTCGGAGTCGTGGTGCTCGTGGCGGCACTCATCCTGGGTGTGCCCTTTGCCTTGCTCATCGCCTTGTGGGTGGCGCTCGTGGCCATGATCCCCTTGGTCGGCGGGCTCATTGCCGCCATCCCGAGCGTGATCATCGCCCTGTTGCACTCACCCACCGCCGGCCTCGTCATGCTCATCGTGTTCGTCGGCTTCCAGTTCGTCGAGAACCATCTCCTGTATCCAGTGGTCATGAGCCGGACAGTGCGGATGAACCCATTGTGGGTGCTGCTCTCAATCCTCATCGGGGCCAACTTGGGTGGCGTCTTCGGTTCGGCCCTCGGAGGGCTGGCCGGGGCACTGGTGGCCATCCCCGTCGGTGGGGCCGTCCAGGTCGTGGTGCGTGAGCTGTGGCAGCGGACCCAGGCCACCGAGCCCGGTGAGGAGGCTGTTTCCGGGGTCCCGGAGGACGACGGGGCGCCCCATGGCGGGCCCTCGTCGTCGGTTGCCACTCCGGAGGTGGCCGGAGTCGCACCCCACCCGCTGACCGGCCGCCCGGCGTGGGCGGATGCCCCTGACCCGGCCGAGAGGCTCCCGTAAACTGGGCCGATGGAAGTGCTGGTCGTCCTGCCCACCTACGACGAATCGGCCAACATCGACGCCGTCCTGCGCCGCGTGCGCACGGCGGTGCCAGCAGCCACCGTGCTGGTCGTCGACGACGGGAGCCCGGACGGGACGGCGGACATCGCCGAGACGGTCGGCAAAGAGCTGGGGAACATCGAGATCATGCGACGCCACGGGAAGTCGGGGCTCGGCAGTGCGTACCGGGCCGGCTTCCGTTGGGGTCTCGAGCGCGACTTCGACGCCTGCGTGGAGATGGACTCCGACCTCTCGCACGAGCCCGAAGCTCTGCCTGACCTGGTGGCCCCGCTGGCCGAGGGATACGAGGTGGTCATCGGTTCGCGGTACGTGCCCGGTGGCGAGATCCCCAACTGGGCCTGGCACCGGAGGCTTCTGTCACGCGGCGGCAACGTCTACGCCTCCTTGCTCCTCGGCCTCGGCGTGTCCGACTCAACGGCCGGCTTCCGCGCCTACGCCTCATCGGTCCTCCGTCGCATCGACCTCGACGCCGTCCAAGCCGATGGCTACGGATTCCAGATCGAAATGACCTACGAAGCCATCCGAGCGGGAGCCCGGGTCCGCGAGGTGCCCATCCGCTTCGTCGATCGCGTCGAGGGCGAGTCCAAGATGTCGTCGCACATCGTGGTCGAAGCCCTCGTGCTGGTGACCTGGTGGGGTCTCCAGCGGGCGATGGGGGAGCTCCGGCGACTCGTCCGATCAGACCGGACGTGATGGAGATCGCCCGCCAGTAGAGCTATCCCACGCTGGCGGTGTGCGCCGCCGGATTCCGCCGCCGTCGCGGTGGGCTGGAATGGCACCCGGGACATGGCCGAGACACCGGGAAGATCTCCGTCATCGGCTGACCGCTCAGGTCAGGAGCGGACGGATCGGCACGTGAGGACTCCGAGTCGCTGTAGCGCGACCCTGGCTTCGCCCGGGCTCCGGACCTGGCGGGCCTGCATGCCGACGGCCATGGCGCCCTCGACGTTGAGGCGACTGTCGTCGAGCAGGACGGCCCGCTCGGTGGCAACCCCGAGCGTGTCCGTCACGTGCCGGAACAACTCGGCGTCCGGTTTGACCATTCCGATGCGGTGGGAGAGGAAAGCCGTCTCGAAGAGTCGGTCCATGGCCCACCGGTCGACATGCACCTCCGAGTGGAGCTCGTTGGTGTTGCTGACACCGGCGATGGGGCAGACGGCGGCGGTCTCGGACAACAGTTCCTCGGCTCCCCTGAGCAGCTCCTGGGGCCAGGCGACGAACGCCTCGAGGAAGGCCTCGGGGTCGACAGGCAGCCGCCAGTCGGTGATCAGCCCGGCGGCGAAATCCTCGGGGGAGCACCGACCGGACTCGAACCGCCGCACCCAGCGGCACTGCAGCCATCGCCGCACAATCTCCTCGTCGGAGGTGATGCCCGACAACCGTCGCATCTCGTCGATACCACCCAGCCGGACGAGCACACCGCCCAGGTCGAAGAGCACGGCAGCGACAGGGACGCTCCCCCGTGAGGCCCGACCGAATGGCTCCGCGTCGCCGATTCGTCTCTCCACTTACCTCAGTCTGCCTGGGTGACCGTGACCCGGAAGCCTGGGAAGGCGCCCGCTGCGGGCACCGGCACCGTCGGAGAGCCGTGCCCGAGCACGGACCGGAGCTGGAACACGGTGTAGTACTGCACGATCGGCCAGAAGCGCGGTGCGGGCAGGTCGTCCTTCTGGCAGCCGTTGATGCCAAGTTTGGCGAGTGAGGCGCTGACGAAGTGGTGGGCCACCGCGAATTCGATGAGGCCGGCCCCCTGACGGATACCGACACAGATGTCGGTGTAGGTGTTGTGTCCCTCGCCCGAGATCTCGACCAGCGCCTTCCGCCCGGGGAACGACCGGTACTCGGCGGCCACCGTTTTGGGCAGCACCGCCTGGTCGCCCTCGGCGCCGATGAGCATGACGGGCTTGGACGAGGGCGAGCCGGTCGGGGCCACCGGCGCCCAGCCGATGGCGGTGGACACCCGGGGTTCGTCGAGGGCGTTGAACGCGGTGCCGCCGCCGGCCGAGTGTCCGATGGCCGCCACCTTGTCCGGGTCAGCCACCCCATGGAGAACCGAGCTGGCGCTCGACGACGCCTGTTCCACCGCGGTGAGGGAGCCGAGCATGATCGAGCGGTCGAAGGCCGCGGTAGGTGTGGTCTTGAGCCCGAGCGCCTGGGCGGCGAGGCCCCGCTCCAGGTAGTCCGCGCTCACCACGACGTAGCCCCACGAGGCGATGCCGGCCAGCAGGTGGGAGTAGTAGAGGCGCTCGCCGCCGAACCCATGGCTGAAGAGCACGATCGGGTAGGGTCCGGCCGGAGACGCCGGCGGGTCGGTGTAGGCGTCGATGGTGGTGGTCGTGTTATAGGCCGAGGGCAGTAGGCCCCGCAGCGACGGTGGCAGGGTCGAGGACTGGGTGTAGCTGAAGCGGGAGTGGCCGGAGAGGTGGCCGCGGTCGGCCGGGTAGTAGACGGTGGCCAGCCGCTCGCCGAGCACTGGCCCGGCCGACCCGAGATCGAGCGTTGTCACCCCCACTACATCAGGGCCGGGCTGCCCGTAGGGCGGAGTCGAGGACGTGACAGGTGCTGACGCGCCGGACGAGCCGCAGGCGGTTACGGCGACGGCAACGGCGACCATGGCCAGGACGATCGACCCACGTGAGAGGGATCTCTCGCACTGGGGCACTGCGCCGACTCGCCGCACGGTCCTACTTTCGTCGCCTTGGCAATCCACCGCCAGTGTCAGCGGTACCCGTACCGGGCTGCCGGCCGGAGGGCGTGTCTTCGGTCGGCAGCACCGGTCACCGAAGTTCCATCTACGACCTCGATGGAGTGGCGGCCGAAAGTTTGCTCATATCAATCTCAAGTAGACCGTTAGATAATCCTCAGGTTGAGGTCGAGGTTGAGGTCCTGACCCCCGATCAGATGGAGGTCGGCGAGCGCCGGCGGCGGAGCCCAGTGGCGGAACCCCCCATGGCTCGGTGGGCGCCGCTCAGGGGTAGTAGCGGTAGACCACCTCGGCGACGCAGCTCGGCTTGGTGGAGCCCTCGGTCTCGAAGGTGAGCTCGAGCACGACCTGGACCCCGGTGGCCACGTCCTCGGCCTCCTTGACCGCCACTCCCACCCGGACATTGGAGTCCACCGGGACCGGCGAGGGGAACCGCACCTTGTTGCACCCGTAGTTGACGCCCATCGAGGTGCCCTCGACGACGACAACCTCGTGGAGGAGCCCGGGACCGAGCGACAGGGTCAGATAGCCGTGGGCGATGGCTGTCCCGAACGGGCCCGATTTCGCTCGCTCCGGATCGACGTGGATCCACTGGTGGTCGCCGGTGGCCTCGGCGAACAGGTTGATCTGATCTTGGGTCACCCGGTGCCAATCGCTGTATCCGAGATGGGTGCCGACCAACTTCTTGAACTTGTCGATGCCGTTCACGGTGGTTGCCATGGGATGCAACTGTAGGGGAGGGGCACTGGCTCGACCACCGGCCCCCTGGGGCCCGATGAGGCGCGCCTCCGTTGGGGAATCAGTACGTCCTCACCAGGTGGGCGTCGGTACTCTTCGAATGTGGTCGTCGAAGCGCATCACCACCATCGGGACATCC
Organism: uncultured Acidimicrobiaceae bacterium; assembly: GCA_963756195.1. GTDB lineage: Bacteria > Actinomycetota > Acidimicrobiia > Acidimicrobiales > RAAP-2 > CAVSNH01. Next base: position 303,833 of record CAVWMT010000009.1, on the reverse strand, counting down.
AAGCAGGCGGGGCACGAGCTGCGGTCTTCGGCGTCAGCGACGGCCTGGTCTCCAACGTGGCGCTGATCCTGGGCGTGGCCGGCGCCCACCCCTCGGTCGGCGCCGTGCGGTTGGCCGGCGTGGCCGGCCTCATCGCCGGCTCCTTCTCCATGGCCGCCGGCGAGTACGTCTCGATGCGGGCCCAGTCCGAGCTCATGCAGCGCGAGCTCGCCCTTGAGGCCCAGGCCATCCGTCACGATCCCGAGATCGAGCGCCGCGAGTTGGCCGAAATCTACGAGAGCCGGGGACTGGACGCCGGTATGGCCGACGAGCTGTCCGGCAAGATGATGCGTGATCCGGAGATCGCCCTCGAGACCCATGCCCGCGAGGAGCTCGGGATCGACCCGGCCCGGACCGGTCGCCCGTTCCAGGCGGCGGCCTTCTCCTTCGTGACCTTCGCCTTTGGTGCGTTGGTACCGCTGCTGCCCTGGTTGGTGACCGGGGGCGGGAGGGCCACGGTCTGGTCGATCGTCCTTGGTGCAGTGGGCGCCCTGAGCGTCGGTGCCGGCCTGGCGCATTTCACCGGACGGTTCTGGCTGTGGTCGGCCTCCCGTCAGGTCCTCATCTTGGGCATCGCCGCCGCCGTGACCTTCTCGGTGGGCCGCCTCATCGGTAGCGGCTGACGGTCGGCCACCTTCGGAGTGCCCCGCACGCAGGTGAGGGCCTCGGTTCAGCTTCGGGTGGGAGCCGCTTCGACGACGCGACGGTAGGCCCGGTCCCGATGGTGTTCGGAGAAGCCGAGCGATCGGTACAGGGCCACGGCGGCGGCATTGGCGGCGTCGACATAGAGCATGCCCACCGACAATCCGGCTCGAGCCAGCCAGTCGAGCCCGGCCCGAGTCAGCGCCCGCCCCCAGCCGCGGCCCTGGAAGTCGGGGTCGACGCCGATGACGTAGATCTCACCCATCGGCGGATCGGTTCCCCGGTGGACCTTGGTCCAGCACCAGGCGGCGATGATCCCGTCCTCGTCGTGGACGAGGAACCCGTCGGGGTCGAACCACGATTCGCCCTCGCGGCCTCGCAGCACGTCGAGGTCCCAGTCGCCCTGTTCGGGGTGGTCGGCGAAGGCGCGGTTGTTGGCACGCAACCAGGCCGGCTCGTCATGGCCGGGACGGAAGGTTCGCGTCGGAAAGGATGGCCGACCGTCCGGGGCGAGTGGGAGGGAGCAGCGCAGCTGGAGCAGGTCACGCTCATGGGCGAAGCCGGCGGCCGCGGCCCATCGATCGGGATCGGGGCCCCCCCACGGAACCCAGAGCCGGACCAGTCCGCCGCCGCGGCCGGCGACGTCGGTCACCACGGCGCCGAGGAGCTCGCCGGCCATCGCCGAACCGTCGGCTACGTCCGGGTCGATCACCACCTCGAGGGCGTAGTCGCCGTGAGGTGGATGCTGGATGGCCTGGGCGAACCCGAGGGCGGCTTCGTCCCCAGTCTCATCACCCAGGGCGGCGACGCGGATCGAGGCCGGATCTGAGTCAGAGTCGGAATCGAACAGTGCGGCACGTTGCCAGTCGTCCAGGACCAGGTGTGCGGCGGCCGCGTCGGCCCGCTCGATCAACGAAAGCACGGCACGTCGCTCCCGCTCGTCGGGCGGATGGCGCAGCGCCACCGCGTGCCAGGTCATGCCGCTCGACGGTACCTGTAGTGTCCGGACCGTGCCCCGACCTCGCACGCCGGCCGGACGCGCCCGGGTCGTCGACGAGCGATTGTCCGAGCGCTTCCCGGGCACCGCCACCGATCTGTGCGCGTTGAAGCACAAGGACGCATTCCAGTTGCTGGTCGCCACCATCCTCTCGGCCCAGTGCACTGATGAGCGGGTAAATATGACGACACCGGCGCTCTTCGCTCGTTATCCCGACGCCGGGGCGCTGGCGGCGGCGGACCCTGAGGAGGTCGAGGAGCTCATCCGACCGACCGGCTTCTTCCGGTCGAAGACCCGCAACCTCATAGGCATGGCCACGGCCCTCGTCGAGCGCTTCGGCGGAGAGGTGCCGCCGGCCATGGAGGACCTGGTCACCCTTCCTGGGGTGGGTCGCAAGACGGCCAATGTGGTCCGCAGCGTGGCCTTCGATCTCCCCGGCTTGCCGGTTGACACCCACGTGCAGCGCCTCGCCAAACGGTTGGGGCTGAGCACGGCCTCGGACCCGGTGGTCATTGAGGCCGAGCTCGACAAGCTCGTCCCACCCGACCGGCGAGGCACCTTCAGCCTGCGGCTCATCCTCCACGGCCGGGCCACCTGTCGGGCCCGGGTGCCCCGCTGCTCGGAATGCGTGCTCGCCGATATCTGCCCGTCGGTCGGCATCGGCATCTGAACGGCTCGCGCCGGGCCCGGACGGCTCACGCCGACACTGACCGAAACTGCCCCAGACGCGGCGAAGGCACCCGGAGGTGCCTTCGCGCGAGCGGGTCGGGCGGCGGATCCCGATGACCGCTCCAAACGGAACCAGTTGGCGGGAACCGGTTCCGGAACACCTAGATCACCATGTTTTCGACAACATTTCCAGTCGCCAGCCCCATTTCATCAACAGGCCAAATGGCGCAGCGGATGCCGCGTGCTCGGTCCGGTGGTCAAGCGGACCGACGACTGAGTGCAACTGTTAGTCGCGCCAAGCGCCGATTGGCGGTGGTCAACGACCGTTCGATGGCGAAGAGCTCAGCCGCCATTTCTTCGTCCTTCTCGGCATCAGCAGCCTCGGCATGAGCGGTGATGCGCCGGGTGATCTCGTCGACGGCGGTGGCGAGTGAGGAGAGCTCGGCAGCGGTGGTGGCCATCGGCTCAGCATGACATCGGCCGGTCGACAACGGGAACGGGGGCCTCCAAGGGCAGGCCGCCACAGCTCCAAGGGCAGGCCGCCACAGGTGGTCCGGTACCATCGCTTGGCTATGGCCCTCCGTCGAGTCGACCTTCGTGGCCACGCTTGCGACCGCCGATCGCTGCGCGCCGCCCTGCCCGCCCCCGTCGACGAGCAGGACCGTTCCTCGGCCGAAGTGGCCGCCATCATCGCCGAGGTGCGCCGCGACGGCGATGCCGCTCTGCGCCGCCTGACCCGCGCCTTCGACGGCGCCGAGATCGACGAGCTCCGGATCCCCGAGTCGGCACTCAAGGTCGCCCTCAGCCGCATCCCCGGGCCGCTGCGCGACGCCATCGAGGTGGCACACGGGCGCATCGTCGACTACCACGCCCACGAAGCCGCGCCCCCGGCCGATGACTATGTGTCCGGAGGCGTCACCGTTCGTCACCTCGTGCGCCCGGTCGACCGAGCCGGCTGCTACGCGCCCGGCGGACTGGCCCGCTATCCCTCGACGGTGCTCATGGTGCGCCGCGCCGGCCCGGGTGGCCGGCGTGCCCGAGGTCGCCCTCTGTGTCCCGCCCGGGCCGGGACGGCTGCATCGACGACGCTTCGCTGGCCGCCGCCGCCGTGGCCGGCGTCGACGAGGTCTACCGGGTGGGCGGCGCCCAGGCCATCGCCGCTCTGGCCTACGGCACCGAGACGATCGAGCCCGTGGACGTGATCGTCGGTCCCGGCAACCGCTACGTGGCCGAGGCCAAACGCCAGGTGTCGGGGAGCGTCGGAGTGGCCTCAGCCTTCGCCGGACCCTCGGAGGTCGTGGTGGTGGCCGACGCCGCGCACGCCCACCGACCTCGCCGCCATCGACCTCGTGGTCCAGGCCGAGCACGGGCCCGACGGGTTGGCGTGGCTCGTGACCTGGTCGGATGAGAAGGCAGACGGCCGTCTCGACGGCGGTCGACGAGCTGGTGGCGGCCTCGGACCGGCGCGCCGAGCTCGAGGCGACCCTCGGCACGGGCGGCTACGCCGTGGTGGTCGACGGTCCCGAGCAGGCCGCGGCCGTGGTCGACGTGGTCGCCCCCGAGCACCTCGAGCTCATGGTGTCCGAAACCGACGCCGAGGCCATCCTGGCCGCGGCCCCGGCGGCGGGTGCCATCTTCGTCGGGCCTGTCGTCGCCGGCCAGCGTGGGGGACTACCTGGCCGGGCCCAACCATGTCCTGCCGACCAACCGGACAGCCCGGTTCGCCAGCGCCCTCCGGGTCGACGACTTCCGCCGCCACGTGCATGCCGTGACCGTCGGTGACCGGGCCCTCGAGGAGCTGGGGCCCCACGTCGTGACCTTGGCCGAGGCGGAAGGGCTGCCGGCCCATGCCGAGTCGGTCCGACGCCGATGGACGCGGTAGCGCCGGAGGGGACGGACCGGCCCGGGCTCCCTTCGGTGCGCCCCGACCTCGTCGCCCTCAGCGGGTACCACTCGGCCCAGGTCGACGTCGAAGTGCGGCTCAACACCAACGAGTCGCCGTTGCCGCCACCGCCGGGCTGGTACGAGGCGCTGGCTGGCGGCCTGGCCGAGATCCACTTCAACCGTTACCCCGACCGCAACGCACTGGCCCTTCGGGCCGCGCTGGCCGACGAGCACGGCGTGGCCGCCGAGCAGATCTTCTGTGCCAACGGGTCGAACGAGGTCATCCAGGCGCTTCTCCTCGCCTACGGCGGCCCCGGCCGGTGCGCGGCCGTCTTCGAGCCCACGTACACGTTGCATCGGCACATCGCCCTGATAACCGGGACCGAGGTGACCGCCGGCCGCCGGCGCGACGACTTCACCCTGGACCTGGCCGAGGTGGCGCGGGTGGTCCGGACCTCCCAACCGGTCATCACCTTCCTGTGCTCGCCCAACAACCCGACGGGGCGGGTCGAGCCCCCGGACGTCCTGACCGAGGTGGCGGCGTTGGCGCCGGGCCTCCTGGTGGTCGACGAGGCCTACGGCCAGTTCGCCCCGGGATCGGCCCTCGAGGTGGCGGCCGGGGACGGCCCGGGGCAGAGCGGGTCGTCGTGGTGCGCACCTTCTCGAAGACCTGGTCGATGGCCGCCTCGCGCCTCGGCTACCTGGTGGGCCCGCCCGAGGTGGTGGCCGCCTGCGAGATGGTGACCCTCCCGTACCACCTGGACGCCGTCACCCAGCTGGCCGGCCGGCTGGCCCTCGACTTCCACGCCGAGATGGAGGCGGGTGTCGCCATGCTCACCGAGGAACGTGGGCGCCTGGCGTCGGCGCTGGCCGAGCTCCCGGTCGAGACGTGGCCTTCCGACGCCAACTTCATCCTGTTCCGGCCGCTCACCAAGGCGGCCGAGGCGGTGTGGTCGGATCTCCTCGTCGGCGTCGGTGCTCGTGCGAGACTGTTCGCGCTGGCCGGGACTCGACGGCTGCCTGCGGGTGACCGTGGGCCTGCCGACCGAGAACGACCGCTTCCTTGCCGGCTTGCGAGCCAGCCTGTCATGAGCGCCCCGACCGATCCGCCATCCCACCGCACCGCGTCCACCCGCCGGGCCACCACCGAGACGGCCATCGACGTGCGTGTCGACCTTGACGGCACCGGTGCCACCGAGGTGGCGACCGGGCTGCCGTTCTTCGACCACATGGTCAGCCAGCTCGGCCGCCACGGCGGCTTCGACCTCGCCGTCCACGCCGAAGGCGATCTCGAGGTCGACGCCCACCACACCGTCGAGGACGTGGGCATCGCCCTCGGGCAGGTGGTGGCCGAGGCCCTCGGGGACAAGGCCGGCATCCGGCGCTTCGGCTCCGTCGCCATCCCGCTCGACGAGGCACTGGTCGAGGTGGCTCTCGACCTCTCCGGCCGGCCCTACCTGGCCTATGCGGTGAACTTCCCGCCCGACACCCTGCCCCTGGGGCAGCCCCCCTTCGACCCCCAGCTGGCCGAGGAGTTCTGGCGCGCCTTCGCCACCGCTCTCGGCCTCACCCTGCACGTGCGCCTGGTCACCGGCAAGAACACCCACCACATCGTGGAGGCGTCGTTCAAGGGTGTGGCCCGGGCACTGCGCGACGCCGTGCGGCGGGAGGGCGTCGGCATCCCGTCGACCAAGGGCACGCTGTGACCTCCGCCAGCGGCGGCCCCCCGGTGATCGCCGTCCTCGACTACGGCATCGGCAACCTGCGCTCGGCCGAGAAGGCGCTCCAGCATCTCGGGGCCGACGCCCGTCTGGTCACCGACCCGGACGAGGTGATGACGGCCGACGCCGTCGTCCTGCCCGGGGTCGGCGCCTTCGGCGCCTGCGCCCGCGCCCTGCGGCGCACGGGCCTGTGGGACGCGGCACGCGCCGCCCTCGACGCCGGCCTGCCGTTCCTCGGCATCTGCATCGGCTTCCAGCTCCTCTACGAAGGGTCCGACGAGGATGCCGGGCGAGCCGGGGCTCGGGGCCTTCGCCGGCCGGGTGCGGCGCCTGCCCGAGTCGGTCAAGCTCCCGCAGATGCAGTGGAACCGCCTCGCCCTGGTCGGTGAGGCCCCGTCGATGCTGCTCACCGGCGTGCCCGATCCGACGTGGGTCTACTTCGTTCACTCGTTCGCCCCCGAAGGGTCGGCTGTCACCACCTCCGTCTGTGAGTACGGCGGCCTGGTCACCGCCACCGCCGAGTCGCCGACCGGTGTGGGGGACGCAGTTCCACCCCGAGAAGTCGGGAGCCACCGGTCTCGCCATCCTCGACAACTTCGTCCACTTCGTCCGGGCGGCCGGTGGTTGATGGACCTCTACGCCGCCGTTGACATCCTCGAGGGCGCAGCTGTCCGGCTGACCCGGGGCGACTTCGACCAGCGCCGCGACTACGGCGACCCGGTCGACCTGGCCGAGCGTTTCGCCGCCGCCGGTGCGCCGTGGCTGCACGTGGTCGACCTCGACGGCGCCCGCACCGGACAGCCGGCCAACCGGTCGGTGGTGGCCCGCATCGCCAGGGCGGTCGGACGTCCCCGTCCAGAGCGGGGGTGGGGTGCGCCGGGCCGCCGATGTCGAGGCGCTCCTCGTCGGCCGGTGTGGCCCGGGTCGTCCTCGGCACCGCTGCCGCCGAGGACCCCGACGGGGCCCGGTCGGTGGCAGCCGCCTTCCCCGGGCGGGTCGCGCTCGGGCTCGACTACCGGCTGGGCGCGAGCGGCCGGGCCGAGGTCGCCTCCCGCGGCTGGCTCCGGGGAACGGGGCGTACGGTGGCCGAGCTCCTCGACGAGCTGGCCGATGCCGGGCTCGCCGCCCTCGTCGTCACCGCCATCGACCGCGACGGCACGTTGGCCGGCCCCGACCTCGACGGCCTGGCCGCCGTGCTGGCCGCCACCGCCCTCCCGGTCATCGCCTCGGGCGGCGTCTCCTCGGTCGACGACCTGCGCGCGCTGGCCGCCCTCGAGGTCGGCTCGCGGCGACGTGAGCCGGGGGCAGGCGGTGCCGGCGAGCGGGCGACGGCGACGGGCAAGGACCGTGCGGCGCCTGTCCGGGGTCATCACCGGCCGGGCCCTGGTCGACGGCCGGCTGAGCGTGGACGAGGGGGTGGCGGCGTGCGCACGGTGCGGGTGATCCCCTGTCTCGACGTCGACGCCGGCCGGGTGGTCAAGGGAGTCCGGTTCACCGACCTCTTCGACGCCGGCGACCCGGTGGAGCTGGCTCGCCGCTACGACGAGCAGGGCGCCGACGAGCTCGTCTTCCTCGACATCACCGCCTCGTCCGACGACCGCAGGACCATGGTGGACGTGGTGGCCCGCACGGCCGAGGTGGTCTTCATCCCGCTGACCGTCGGCGGCGGCGTGCGCTCCGTCGAGGACGCCCGCCGGCTGTTGCGGGCCGGGGCCGACAAGGTGGGCGTCAACACCGCCGCCGTCGACCGACCCGAGCTGGTGGCCGCGCTGGCCGACGAGTTCGGGAGCCAGTGCGTGGTGGTGGCCGTCGACGCCCGGCGACGCCCGGCGCAGCGGGCGACTGGGAGGTCTGCACCCACGGCGGGCGGGCGGCCACCGGCATCGACGCGGTGGGCTGGTCGGCCCGGATGGCAGCCAGCGGGGCCGGCGAGATCCTGCTCACCTCCATGGACCGCGACGGCACCCGCGACGGCTTCGACCTCGAGCTCACCGCGCCGGGTGGCCGACGCCGTGCGCGGTGCCGGTCATCGCCTCGGGCGGGGTCGGCACGCTCGACCATCTCGTCGAGGGGGCGCGTCGTCGGTCATGCCGACGCGGTGCTGGCCGCCTCCATCTTCCATCTCGGCGAGTTCACGGTGGCCGAGGCCAAGGAGCGACTGGCCGCGGCCGGCGTCGCCGTGCGTCCGGCACCCGACGGCCTGAGCCGGGGCTCGGGTCGGCGACGGCCAGGCGGTAGCCTCTGGACGTGGCCACGCAGACGTCGGAGTCGTCGGCGGCCAGCCGGAACGGGGACGGCCGCGCCCAAGCTGCCCATCACCGTGCTGGCCGACCGCGTCCTGGTCCAGGTCGGCCAGGCCGAGGGCGAGCGCCGGTCCCGGGCCGGCATCCTCATCCCGGCCACCGCCCAGGTGTCCCGGCGGCTGGCCTGGGCCGAGGCCGTGGCCGTGGGCCCCCACGTCCGGTCGGTCAAGGTCGGGGACACCGTTCTGTTCAACCCCGAGGACCGCTTCGAGGTCGAGGTCCAAGGCGACGAGTACGTGATCCTCCGCGAGCGGGACATCCACGCCGTGGCCGCCACCCGCATCGACGGCGGCACCGGCCTCTACCTCTGAGCCGCCGTCCCACCGAAGCGTGAGCAGTCCGGAGCCATGAGCACCGCCGAGCAGGCCGACGCCGCCCCGAAGGCCGGCGATCTCGTCGCCACCCCAGTGCCGTTCACCGAGGAGGAGCTGTCGGCGGTGTCCTTCGGCGCCGACGGGCTGGTTGCCGCCATCGTGCAGGACGCCACCGACGGCACCGTGCTGATGTTCGCCTGGATGAACCCCGAGTCCCTGCGCCGAACGCTCGAGACGGGACGCAGCTGGTTCTGGAGCCGGAGCCGGCAGGAGTTGTGGTGCAAGGGTGAGACGTCAGGCGACCGGCAGTACGTGCGGCAGCGTGCACTACGACTGCGACGGGGATGCGCTGCTGGTGATCGTCGACCAGGAAGGTCGCGGCGCGTGCCACACCGGCAGCCGCAGCTGCTTCTTCCGCGCCTTCGGCGACGCGGTCGCCGACCCATGAGCCAGTCGGACCTCGGCCGGTCGGGTCCCGGCCTCGACGGGTTCCGCGCCCTGGCCGCCAAGCACCGCCTGGTGCCGGTCTGGCGCGAGCTCGTGGCCGACACCATCACCCCGGTCTCCGCCTTCCTCGGCATCGTCGGCCGCGACGGCGGCCCCGGCTTCCTCCTCGAGTCGGTCGAGGGCGGCGAGCGGTGGGGGCGCTACTCGTTCGTCGGACGCCGCCCGCTGGCCACCATGACGTCGGAGGGCGGCCGGGTGCGCACCGAGGGCGCCCTCGACCTCGACGCCGCCACCGGGGGCCGGGTGAGCGGGCCGGCCGGCATGCTGGCCGCCCTCGAGGCCACCCTCGACGCCTTCGACACCCCGGAGCTGCCCGACCTGCCCCCCCTGCACGCCGGGCTCGTCGGCTACCTCGGCTACGACGTCGTGCGCGAGGTCGAGCACCTGCCCGAACGTCCCACCCGACGACCTCGGCCATCCCGACGCCGTGCTGTCGGTCATCGGTCAGCTGGCCGCCTTCGACCACTGGCGCCAGCGGGTCGTGCTCATCGAGAACGTGGTCGTCGACCCGACCGGGGACGAGGCCGCCCACGAGTCTGCCTACCAGGCCGCCGAGGCCCGGCTCGACCAGCTGGCCGCCGACTGCCTCCGCCCGCTCGAGGAGCCGGCCCGCCTCCTGCCCGAGCCGTGCGGGACGCCCGACGACGTGGTGCGCACCATGAGCGACGACCTGTTCGAGGACGCCGTGCGGGCCGCCAAGGAGCACATCACGGCGGGCGACATCTTCCAGGTGGTGCTCTCGCAGCGCTACGACCTGCCCAGCCTCGACGTCAATCCCTTCGACGTCTACCGGGTGCTGCGCCTGGTGAACCCGAGCCCGTACCTCTACTTCCTCCGCTACCCCGACGTCACCGTGGTGGGCGCCTCGCCCGAGCCCATGGTCCGGCTGCGCGACGGGACGGTCATCTCCCGGCCCATCGCCGGGTCGCGGCCGCGGGGGCCGACGGCCGGAGGCCGACGCCCACTTCGAGGGCGAGCTCGTCGAGGACCCGAAGGAGTTGGCCGAGCACGTGATGCTGGTCGACCTGGCCCGCAACGACGTGGGCCGGGTGGTGAGCTTCGGCACCGAGCGCGTCGACGAGCTCATGGTGGTCGAGCGCTACAGCCACATCATGCACCTGACCTCGCAGGTCTCCGGTCGCCTGGCGCCGGGCAAGGGACCCATCGACGTGCTGCGGGCCACCCTGCCGGCCGGCACCCTGTCGGGGGCGCCCAAGGTGCGGGCCATGGAGATCATCGACGACTTCGAGCCGACCAAGCGCGGCGTCTACGGCGGGGTGGTCGGCTACCTCGACTTCACCGGCAACCTGGACACGGCCATTGCCATCCGCACCATGACGGTGGGTCGCGACGGGCGGGCCTCCGTCCAGGCCGGCGCCGGCATCGTGGCCGACAGCGACCCGGCCACCGAGAACGCCGAGTGCGCCCACAAGGCGGCCGCCCTGCTGGCGGCGGTGGCCATGGCCACGGGCGGCCGGGACCGCGCCGGCCAGCGGGGCCGTCCAGGAGCGGAACCGAGCGGTGACGGCCGACCCGGGCGCCGACCAACGCACCGAAGGAGAGGCCGAGAACGGCTACCGGGCGCTCCGCACGGCGGTGGCTGGCCGCGTCCTCGCCCGCGACGTCGTGCGGGTGACCGGCCCCGACGCCGCCTCCTACCTGCAGGGCCAGTGCAGCCAGGACATCGACGCCATCGCCGTCGGGGAGGCCGGCCGAGTCGCTGCTGCTCAGCCCGCAGGGCCGCATCGACGCCTACCTGCGGATCGGCCGCCTCTCCGACGAGGAGTTCGTGCTCGACACAGAGGGCGGCTTCGGTCCGGTGATAGTCGCCCGCCTCGAGCGCTTCCGGCTGCGCACCCGGGTCGACTTGGCGCCGGTCGAGTGGACGTGTGTGGGCCTGCGCGGGCCAGGAGCGCCCGGCGCCGCGGTGGAGCTGGCCCAGCCTTCCGTGTGCCCGTCGACTGGCCGGGCCTCGAAGGGGTGGACCTGCTCGGGCCCCGGCCTGCCGGCGCCGGCGATCCCCTGGGTGGACGAGGGTGTCACCCCCTGTCCGGAAGAGGCGTGGGAGGCGGCCCGTATCGAGTCCGGCCAGCCCGTGCTCGGCCGCGAGATCGACGAGCGCACCATCGCCGCCGAGGTGGGTCTGGTCGAGCGCACGGTGTCGTTCACCAAGGGCTGCTTCACCGGTCAGGAGCTGGTGGCCCGGCTCGACGCCCGCGGCTCGAACGTAGCCCGCCGCCTTTGCGGCCTCGTCGTCGAGGGAGATCCAACTTCTGCCGGCGAGCTCGTCGGTGCATCGGTGTGGTCGGCGGCCTCGGAGGCAGGAAGGCGGCGAGGGTCGGGAGGTCGGCCGAGTGACCTCGGCCGCTTGGTCCCCGGGCCACGGCGCCCCCGTCGCCCTTGCCATCCTCCATCGATCGGTCACCCCGCCGGCACCGGTCGTCGTGAGGACCGTTGGGCCTGAGGCGGCAAGCGGACGCGCCGCCGTTGCTCGCCCGCTCCCACTCACCCCTCCCGACTGAGCGCCGGGCGCGATACTGGCCGACCACAACGGGGCCGGGAGGATGGGGGAGGCAGTGGGGACGGCAGCCGTGGGGCCGGATGCAGGCGATGGGCCGCTCGGCGGCGAGACCGATCGCCCCACCACGTCGACCCGCGACCCGGAGGAGCTCGCCACCCGGCTGGCCGCCTGGCTGGTGTCGGCACTTGCCTGCCGGCTCCGCAGCCGCAGCTCCTCGAGGCCTCGAGCCCCGAGGGCAACGGCATGTCGTCGGAGACGGTGCTCTTCACCGCCGGCTGGGAGGAGGACGGCGAGCGGTCCGACCACCGGCTGGTGGCCCGCATCGAGCCGCCGGCGGGTGCCTGGCCGGTGTTCCCGACCTACGACCTCGACATGCAGTTCCGGGTCATGCGGCTGGTGCGGGCCGAGACGGGCGTGCCCGTGCCCGAACCTCTCTGGTACGAGGGCGATCCCGAGGTCCTGGGCGGCGCCTTCTTCGTCATGGACCGCGTCGACGGCCTCGTTCCACGCGACGTGATGCCGTACACCTTCGGGGACAACTGGGTCTTCGACGTCGACTGACGAAGTGCGCCGGCGCCTGCAGGAGTCGGCCTTGCGCGCTCTGGCCGGCATCCACACCATCGATCCGGAGCACACCGACCTTTCGTTCCTCGAGCACCCGGAGCCGGGGAGGACGCGCCTCGAACGCAGCTTCGCTCACTGGTCCGCCTACCACGACTGGGTGGTGGCCGATATGCCGTCGCCCCTCCTGGCCGACAGCTTCGCCTGGCTGTCCGACCGTTTCCCCGAGCGCACCGCCGCCGATGCCCTCTCGTGGGGCGACAGCCGCATCGGCAACATGATGTTTCGCGACGGTGAGGTGGTGGCCGTCCTCGACTGGGAGATGGCGGCGGTGGCCCCGCCCGAGGTGGACCTCGGGTGGATGTGCTACCTGCACCTCTTCTTCCAGGACCTGGCCGTCGACCTCGGCGCCCCGGGACTGCCGGCCATGTTGCGCCCCGAGGACGTGGCCCGGAGCTACGGCGAGATCTCGGGGCGTGAGCCCGAGGACCTCACCTGGTTCATCGCCTACGCGGCCATCCGCCACGGCGTGATCATGCGCCGGGTGACCGAGCGGTCGATCTTCTTCGGGGAGGCCGAGCGTCCCGAGGACGTCGACGACCTCATCCTTCACCGGGCCACGCTCGAGGCCATGCTCGAGGGCTCCTACTGGCCGCGCATCGGCCTCGGCTGACCGGCCGCGGCCGCACCGGGCGGCGCCGGCGGGAGCAGGACGCCGGAGCTCAGACCCCCAGGCTTCCCTTCGCCCCCCGCTCGAAGACCCGGTAGGGGAGGAGGCGCTTGGCCAACAGCCCCACCCGCTCACCGGGACGACCGACTGAGAGCCGCCGGGCGGGCCGCGGCGACTCGAGGGCACGGACGATGGTGCCGGCCACCGCATCGGGGTCGACCCCCGCCGCCTCGTCCTCGCTCATCTTGGCCACCGCCTTCCGCGTTGTCGCCCCGTAGGGATCGTCGGTGCCGAGGGGGACGTCGCGGCGGCTGGCCGTGAAGTCGGTCCTCACGTTGCCGGGCTCGACGAGGACGACGTCGATGCCGAAGGGCGCCACCTCGTAGGCGAGTGCCTCGCCGAAGCCTTCCATGGCGAACTTGCTGGCGCTGTAGAAGGCCTGGAAGGGGATGCCGATCACGCCGCCGATGGAGCTCACGAGCACGACGCGGCCACCGCCGCGCTGGCGCATGGGAGGAAGGGCGGCCTGGGTGAGCCGTACCGCTCCCCAGAAGTTGGTCTCCAACTGGTCGCGGGCGTCTGCGATGGGAGTGCCCTCGACGGGACCGGCCAGCCCCCAGCCGGCGCAGGCCACCACCGCATCGAGTCCGTCCCCGCCGGCCAGGACGCTGTCGACGCCCTCGCGCACGGAGGCGTCGTCGTCGACGTCCATGGTGAGCGATCGTCCAGCCGGTCGAACCGGTGCCGCGGCGACTGGCCCCGTAGACGGTCCACCCGCGGGAGGCTAGGCGGTCGGCGGCGGCCTGGCCGATGCCGGCCGAAGCGCCGGTGACGAGGACCACACCGCGGCTGCCGCGCTTGGTGGGACCACCAGCCGGCGTTCGCTCGGACACTCCTGACACGGCGGGCAACCTACCTTCGGACGGGCTACCGCTGGCCCCGCGCGAGGAGGCAACCGCTCGCCCAGCGCGGGAGGGGGGGTCACATCCGAACCCGCCGTTTCCGTGCGGATTCTGACCAGCCGCGTCCGTCGGCGGCAGAGCCCGGCCATCCGGTCCGCCCGTCGGACGGCGGGGGCGAGGCCGGAGGAAGGCGGACCACCATCCGCGTCCCGCTCCGCTGGTCGACCGGTGACTGGGCCACCACCGCGCCCCCCATCGCCGCCACCAGCTCGGCCACGATGGCGAGCCCGAGGCCCGATCCCTGGCGCCGGCCCCGGACCCGGTCGGAGATGAAGTGGCGCTCGAACACCTTGTCGAGCTGTTCGGGGGGAATGCCGGGGCCGTCGTCGGCCACCCAGGCCACCGGCACGCCGTCGATGAGCCCGACCCCCACGTCGATGCGGCTGCGGGCGAAGGTGGCGGCGTTCTCGACGAGGTTGGCCAGCACCTGGGCGAGGCGGTCGGCGTCGGCCTGCACCCACAGTGGGCCAGGGACGGTGGCCCGGAGGTCGAGCCCGAGCCCGAGATCGGCGGCGCGCGGGCGGAAGCTGTCCACCACCTGGCTCGTCACCCCGGCGAAGTCGACCGGCTGGAGGTCGAGTGAGAAGCGGTCGGCATCGAGCCGGGCCAGGTCGAGGAGGTCCTGGACCAGCCGCTCGAGACGGCTCGCCTCGGAGCCGATCACGACGGCGGCAGCGGCGGGATCCTCGGCCGCCCCGTCGACCACGGCGTCGGCGTATCCGCGGATGGAGGTGAGTGGCGTGCGCAGTTCGTGGGAGACGGCGAGGAGGAACTGGCGCTCCTGCTCGCGGGCGCGGACCAGGTTGGCCCCCATGGCGTTGATCGAGTCGGCCAGGCGGCTGAACTCCGGGTCGCTGGCTGGGACTGGCGGCCACGGTGGCGTCGAGGTCACCGGCGGCGATGCGGGCCGTCGTGGCCGCCGCCGCCACGAGCGGCCGGGTGAAGCGGCGGGCGAGCGCCACGGCCACCACTGCGGCCAGGACGAGGGCGATGGCCCCGACGAGGAGGAAGTAGCGCAGGCCGATGGTCGGGTCGTGGACGGTCCTGGTGGCCACCACCACCGGCTCGACGCGGGTCACCGACGGGATTTGGGTCGGCACCGCCGTGTAGACGAGCGACCCCAGATGCCCGCTGACCTGCTGGCCGGCCTGGAGGTCGGGCACGGAGATGTCGGCGGGGGTGAGGCCGGAGGGCAGGTTGCCCACCAGGGCGCCGTCGGGCCTGCAGGTAGACGACGGTGAGGGCGTCGAAGTCGCCGGCCTCGGCGATGACCTTGAACTCGCGCCGGATGCCCACCTTGGTGGTGGCGCTCCCGTTCGAGATCGTCTGCGAGATGGTCCGGCCCTCGCCGGCCAGCTCCTGCTGGGCGGTCGAGAGGGCGGCCCGCTTGATGAACTCGAAGCTGCCGATGCTGGTGACCACCAGGGTGGCCGCCACCAGGGCGAGGATGGCGATGGTGAGCCGGCGCCTCATCCCAGCCGGTACCCCACGCCCCACACGGTGACCAGGGGCAGCCGGTCGCCGAGCTTCTTGCGCAGCTGGCGAACATGGACGTCGACGGTGCGCTCGTCCCCGTACCAGTCGGCCCCCCACACACCGCTCAGCAGCTGCTGGCGGGTGAGGGCGAGCCCACGGTTGGCGGCCAGGTAGGCGAGCAGGTCGAACTCGCGGGTGGCCAAGGGGATGACCGTGTCGTCGAGGCGGACCTCGCGGCGCCCCGAGTCGACGGCGATGCCGTCGAACTCGATGACCGGCGGTCCGGTGGCGTCGGGCGGGGCTGCCGACCGACGGAGGATGGCGTGGACCCGGGCCACCAGCTCCCGGGGCGAGAAGGGCTTGGTCACGTAGTCGTCGGCGCCGAGCTCGAGCCCGAGCACGCGGTCGACCTCGTCGTCGCGGGCGGTGAGGATGAGGACGGGCACCGTCCCAGAGGAGCCGGCTGTCCCGCTGGCGGCGGCGAGCCGCCGGCAGACGTCGAGGCCGTCGAGCTCGCCGGGTAGGCCGATGTCGACGATGACCAAGCTTGGGCCGTTCCCGCTCGATGATGGCCAGTCCCGCCTCGCCGTCGTCGGCCTGCAGGACGCGGAACCCGTCGCGCCGGAGGTACATGGCCACCAGGTCCGAGATGTGGTGGTCGTCCTCGATCACCACCAGCGTGTCTTCGGTCACCATCACCATCAAGCCTGCCACCGCGCCGCCGCAGGCGGGCGGCTCTGTTAGGGAAGTGTGATCGCGCCCAAGGAGACGTCACCGCAGCGCGGCGACGGGCACGGTTCACCAGCGGTTCGCCAGTCGTGCGTCCCCGGTCCAAGTGGTGCGCCCACCCTCGGGCCGGGCGATCCTCGCCGGTAGGCTGGCCCGGCGATGCCCGCCTACCTCGAGACCATCGTGGCTGCCCACCGGGCGGCGGCGGCCGAGGACCAGCGGGACCTCGAGGCGGCCCTGGCCCTGGCCCGACGGGCGCCGGCGGCCCGCCGCTTCGTCGACGCGCTCGACGCCGCGGCGGGCCGTCACGGGATGGCCGTCATCGCCGAGATCAAGCGGCGCTCGCCGTCGAAGGGCGACCTCGACCCCGACCTCGACCCGCCTGCCCTGGCCCGCGGACTACGAGGGCGGGGGGGCGGCGTGCCTGTCGGTCCTGACCGACGCCGAGTTCTTCGGGGGCGATGCCGACGACCTGCGGGCCGCCCGCCCGGCGTGCTCGCTGCCCGTCCTGCGCAAGGACTTCACGGTGAGCGCCCTGGACGTCTGCGACGCCCGGCTCATGGGGGCCGACGCCGTGCTCCTCATCTGTGCCGTCCTCTCCGACGAGGAGCTGTCCTCCTTCCTGCGGGTGGCGGTCGCCTGTGGGTTGGCCGCCTTGGTCGAGGTGCACGACGCCGCCGAGGTCGACCGGGCGCTCTCCGCCGGTGCCCGGCTCATCGGGGTCAACCAGCGCGACCTGCGCACCTTCGAGGTCGACCACGAGCGGGCCGCCGAGCTGGCCAAGGCCTTGCCGGCCGATGCGATGGCGGTGGCCGAGTCGGGCATCCGCGACGTCGACGACGTCCGACGGCTGGCCGACGCCGGCTATCGGGCCATCCTGGTGGGCGAGAGCCTGCTGCGCGCCACCGACCGCGGCCAGGCGGTGGCCGAGCTGGCCGGAGCCGATCGGATGAGCACGCTGCTCGGGCGCACCGGGTGCATCGGACGGGACGGCGTCTTCATCAAGATCTGCGGGGTGACCTCCGAGGCGGACGCCCTCCTGGCCGTGGGCATGGGTGCCGACGCGGTGGGTTTCGTCTTCGCCCCCTCGCCCCGGCAGATGGCGCCGGGCGCGGTGGAGGACATCGTGAAGCGACTGCCCCACGAGACGGTGACCGTGGGCGTCTTCCGCGACGAGGCCCCCCGCCGGGTCGTCGAGATCGCCAACCGCATCGGCCTCGGCGCCGTGCAGCTCCACGGCATGGAGACGCCCGACGACACCCGCTACATCGCCGAGCGGGTCGGTTGTGTCATCAAGGCATTTCCCGCCGGACACCCGAACATCACCCGCTTCGACCACTACGGCGCCCGTTTCCTGCTGGTCGACGGGGCCAGCCCCGGCTCGGGCGAGCCCTTCGACTGGCGCCTGGCCGAAGGGGTGGCCGACCCCACCCGGCTCATCGTGTCCGGAGGTCTGCGCCCGGACAACGTGGGCGCGGCCATCGCCCACCTGCACCCGTGGGGGGTCGACGTCTGCAGCGGGGTCGAGGCGGCACCCGGGGTCAAGGACCCGGCCAAGCTGCGTGACTTCGTGGCCGCCGCCCGCGCCGCCGAGGCGGGCGGCGGGCCCGAAGGAGCGCCGATGCCGCCGACGACGGCGGCCCGGACGGGGCGCCGTTCGACTGGCAGGAAGCCTGAGCAGTGAGCGCAGACCCGGTCTTCATGGGCGACCCCGGCCCGACCGGCCGCTTCGGCACCTACGGCGGCCGCTTCGTGCCCGAGTCACTGGTCCCGGCCTGCATCGAGCTCGAGGCGGCCTTCCGCCAGGCCTGGGCCGACACCGACTTCCGGGCCGAGCTCGACGGCATCCTCCGCCACTACGGCGGCCGGCCGACGCCGGTCACCGAATGCGGCCGCCTCTCCGCGCAGCTGGGCGTCCGGCTGCTGCTCAAGCGCGAGGACCTGGCCCACACCGGGTCCCACAAGCTCAACAACGTGATCGGCCAGGGCCTGCTGGCCCGCCGGATGGGCAAGTCGCGGCTCATCGCCGAGACGGGAGCCGGCCAGCACGGGGTGGCCACGGCCACCGCGGCCGCGCTGTTCGGCCTCGAATGCGTCGTCTTCATGGGCGAGGTCGACACCCGACGCCAAGAGCTCAACGTCTTCCGCATGGAGCTGCTGGGCGCCGAGGTGCGGACGGTCACCACCGGCAGCCGCACGCTGAAGGACGCCGTCAACGAGGCCCTGCGCGAGTGGGTGGCGACGGTCGAGTCGACCCACTACTGCGTCGGGTCGGTCATGGGGCCGCATCCCTACCCGTGGATGGTGCGCGAGCTCCAGCGGGTCATCGGCGAAGAGGCCCGCGACCAGTGCCGCGCCCTGCTCGACGGGGAGGACCCCGACTTCGTGGTGGCCTGCGCCGGCGGGGGCTCCAACGCCGCCGGCATCTTCGCCGGGTTCGCCGATGCCACCGCCGCCTCGCTGGTGGCCGTCGAGGCCGCCGGGGGAGCGGCCATGACCGCCGGGGTGCCGGGAGTGCTCCACGGCATGCGCAGCTCCCTCCTCCAGGACGAAGCCGGCCAGATCCTCGAGGCCGAGTCCATCTCGGCCGGGCTCGACTACCCGGGCATCGGCCCCGAGCACGCCCACCTGGCCGAGCTCGGACGGGCCCGCTACGAGCGGGCCACCGACGCCGAGGTGCTCGACGCCTTCCAGCTGCTGGCCCGCACCGAGGGCATCCTGCCCGCCCTCGAATCGGCCCACGCCATCGCCTGGGTGGTCGGCGCCGTCGGGCGGGGGGAGATCCCGCCCGGCTCGGTCGTGCTGGTCAACCTCTCGGGGCGCGGGGACAAGGACGTGGCCCAGGTGCGCGACCTCCTCGGCGGCGACCGGTGACCGTCCCCGTGGTCCGATCGGCCGGGCACCCTCGAGGAGGCACTTCGGGCCCGGCGGGACGCCGGCCACAAGCTGCTCGTCCCCTACGTCTGCGCCGGCACCGACGACCGCTGGCTCCTCACCCTCGAGGCGCTGGCCGGGGCCGGGGCCGACGCCATCGAGGTGGGCATCCCCTTCTCCGACCCCATGATCGACGGCCCGACCATCCAGGAGGCGTCGCGGCGGGCGCTCGAGCGGGGCACCACTCCTGACGGCGTGCTGGCCGACCTGTCGCGCGTTGGACGTCGGCGTCCCGCTCGTCGTCATGACCTACTACAACCTCTTCCTCCGGGCCGGGCACGTGCGCATGGCCGGGCTCCTGGCCGAGGCCGGGGTGCGCGGGGCCATCGTCCCCGACCTCCCGCTCGAGGAGGTCGGGCCGTGGGCCGAGGCGGCGCACGACGCCGGGGTGGCCACCGTCCTGCTGGTCGCCCCGACCACGCCGGACGACCGGCTGCGGACGATCTGCGCCCGCTCTCGCCGGGTTCGTCTACGCCGTGGGCCGCATGGGGGTGACCGGCGAGCAGGCGGTCCTGGCCGACTCGGCTCGCACGCTGGCCGAGCGGGTCCGGGGCGCCACCGACCTTCCCGTGTGCGTGGGCATCGGCATCTCCACCCCCGAACAGGCGGCCACCGTCTGCCAGGTGGCCGACGGTGTGGTGGTCGGCTCGGCGCTGGTGCGCCGGCTGCTCGAGGGCGCCGGCCCCGAGGGCGCCGCCGACTTCGTCGCCTCGCTGCGTCGGGCCATCGACAGCTGAGCCGAGGCCGGCGCGATCGTCAGCCGGGGTGGATCGAGGGCGCGGAGCGCGTCGCGGACGCGGCCGGCGGCGGCGGCCTCGTTGCGCTGCTCGAGACGGTGGCGGATGAGCGCCCGGCGCTCCTGGAGGTCCTCGAAGGTGATGGCACCCGTCTCGTCCGGGAAGCCCAACGCCGCCCGGTAGCCCTCGAGGTCGATGGCCTCGGCCGAGACCTCGATGCCCACCTCGCGGGCGATGCGCTCCCCGTAGCGCTCGGTGAAGTAGGTGGCGACGGCCATGATCTCGCCGAGGATGTCGACGTCGGGGGCCATGGTGGCCATCGCCGCGTTGAGGAAGAGGATGTCCTTCACGAAGAGCATGAGCTCTTTGGGCATGCGGGCGCCGTACTCGAGCAGCGCCTTGGTCACCTCGCGCAGCTCGGCCACCATCTCGTCGGCGCTCAGGGTGGTCGGGTCGACGGGCGGTCGGTCGAGGCCGAGGTCGCGGATGACGGCGTCGACGTCGGTGTCGGCGGGGAGGGCACCGAGGTCGCGGAGCGCCTCGACCTGGATCGGGAGATCGTTGGTGGTGGCACCCATCTCCAGGCGGAGGAAGGCCAGGCGCTCGCGCTCGTCGAGCCGGCCGGTGATGCCGAAGTCGAGCAGGGCCACCGTGCCGTCCCGGCAGACGAGGAGGTTGCCGCCGTGGAGGTCACCGTGGAACACGCCGTGGAGGAGGGCGCCTTCGAGGAAGGCGATGAGGGTGGCGCGCAGCACGGCGGCGGTGTCGATGCCGGCCGCCCGCATGGCCGGCGCGTCCCCCCAGGCGAAGCCGGCCAGGTGCTCCATGACCAGCAGGCGCCGGGTCACGAACCGGGGATGGGGCCGCGGGACGACGACCGCCCGCTGGTCGGCGGCGGCGTAGACGGCGGCGATGTCGAGCATGTTCTGGGCCTCGAGCCGGAAGTCGAGCTCCTCGACGATGGTCTCGGCGAACAGCTCGACGAGGGCCGGCGGGTTGGTGAGGGCGGCCACCGGGATGCGCCCCACCAGCTTGGGAGCGAGCCACGCCATGGCCTCGAGGTCCAGGCGGACCAAGGTGTCGACCGTGGAGCGCTGGACCTTGACGGCCACTCGTTCGCCGGTGCGAAGGGTGGCCGCATGGACCTGGGCGATGGACGCCGACGCGATGGGAGAGGGGTCGAAGGAGACGAAGACCTCGGCCAGCGGACGGCCGAGCTCCTCCTCGACCGTGCGCCGCACGACCGAGAACGGCTCCGGGGGCACCCGGTCCCGGAGCAGCTGGAACTCGCCGACCAGCTCCTCGGGGAAGATGCCCTCGCCCGACGAGATGATCTGGCCGAGCTTGATGTAGGTGGGCCCGAGCCCTTCGAAGGCCCGCCGCAGCCGGCGGGACAGCCCGGCCCGCGATGCGGTCGGTGCCCCGCTCCCGGAACCGCCAGGCGAGGAGGGCCGAGCCGATGCGGAGGCAGACCCTGGCCACCCGGGCCGGGTTCGGTCGGCCCTGGCCGAGACCAGCCGGCGGGCCTCGGCGGCCGCCTCGGCACGACGCACGTCGACGCTGACCCGGCCCGGCCCGGCCCGTCGCCACGCCATGGCCTCGGGTTCGACCACCCAGGGGCCGTCGGCGGTGAAGGCGCCGATGGCGAGGTCGCCTCGAGAGCCGTCGTGGGCTGGACGGGCGAGGCCGATGTCCCGGACTGGTCCTCGCCATCCTCGTCCGTCCGACGGGGTCGCCGTCGGTCATGGGTCCTCCACCGGAGCGGCGTCGCGCATGGGCTCCCGTACCGGGCGACAGGATCGGGCTTCGGCCCGCGGCGACGATCCGTCGCTCGCCCGGGCTGGCGGCGCCGGCGGGCCTCAGGCAGGCGAGATGATCAGGCAGCCGTTGTGGCCGCCGAACCCGAACGAGTTGGAGAGGATGGGGGCGGGCTCCCACGGCTCGGGCGGAGGGGGCCACGACGTCCAGGGGGATCTCCGGGTCGGGCTGCTCGTAGCCGGCCGTCGGGGGGATCTGGCGGTGGACGATGCTGAGCACGCAGGCGACGGCCTCGATGGCGCCGCTGGCGCCGAGGCCGTGACCGGTGATGCCCTTGGTCGAGGTCACCGGGGGCGGGCTGGCGCCGAACACCTTGACGATGGCGTCGGCCTCCGCCTTGTCGTTGAGGGGGGTCGAGGTGCCGTGGGCGTTGATGTGCCCGATGTCGGCGGGGCTGAGCCCGGCGTCCTCCATGGCCAGCGACATGCAGGCGGCGGCACCGGAGCCGCCCGGGATGGGGGCGGTGATGTGGTAGGCGTCGGCCGTGCTGGCCGTCCCGGCCAGCTCGCCGTAGATGCGCGCGCCACGGGCGGTGGCATGCTCCCAGGACTCGAGGAGGAGGGCAGCCGGCGCCCTCGGCGATGACGAAGCCGTCGCGCCGGATGTCGAAGGGCCGGGAGTAGCCCGACGTCGAGAGGGCGGTCATGTTGGTGAAGGCGGCGACGCCCGACACCGGTGATGCTGGCCTCGGCCGCTCCGGCGACGACGATGTCGCAGCGGCCGGAGGCGACCAACCGCGCTCCGTGCCCGATGCTGTGGGCACCGGCCGCGCAGGCGGTGGTGATCGTCTCCGACGGTCCGTGCCACCCCATGCGGATGGAGACGGCGGCGGCACCGGCGTTGGCCATCATCATGGGAACGAGGCGGGGGGAGACCCGGCGCGGGCCCTTCTCACCGAAGAGCAGGATCTGCGACTCGAGGCTCTCGAGGCCGCCGACGCCGGTCCCCATTACCACGCCCGAGCGCCCCGGGTCGGCGTCGGGCTGGCCCGCGTCCTCGATGGCCATGGCGGCGACGGCCACGCTGAACTGGGCGAAGCGGTCGACCTGCCGGGCCTCCTTGGGACCGAACCAGGGGGAGGGGTCCCAGTCCTCGACGCGGCGCTCGCCCGACGGGGCCGGGCCGTTGAGGCCCGTCCACAGGGCGTCGGTGCCGACGCCGCAGCAGGACACCGCACCGATGCCGGTGATGGCCACCCGCCGGCCCGCGACCGGGCCGTCCGGGCCCATCCCGAGGAGCATCAGATCTTGGCGGCGATGAGGTCGAAGGCCTGTCCCACCGTCTCGATCCCCTCCAGCTCGGTCTCGTCCACGGAGATGTCGAACGACTCCTCGAGGGCCATCACCAGCTCGACCAGGTCGAGGCTGTCGGCGTCGAGGTCCTCGGCGAAGCGGGCGTCCTTGGTCACCTTGTCCGCAGGGACCTGGAGCACCTCGACCGCGCACTCCCGGAACTTCTCGAACGCTTCCTCGTTACTCACTCACCATCTCCTTTGTCAGGTGGAACACGGCCGGTGCGGCGGTGCCGAGCCGCCCGGTCAGAGACCCATCGACAATCCTCCGTCGACCGGGAGAACGGTGCCGGTCACGTACCCGGCAGCGCTGGAGGCCAGGAACCCGACCGCCTCGGCGATCTCCTCGGGCTGGCCGAGCCGGGCCAGTGGGACCTGGGCCAGGTAGGACTCGATGTTCGCCTCTCCGAGCGCCGCGAGCATATTCGTTTCGACGAGGCCCGGGGCAATGACGTTGACGGTGATCGAACGGCTGGCCACCTCCCGGGCCAGGGCTCGGGCCATGCCGACCAGGCCGGCCTTGGAGGCGGCGTAATTGGCCTGGCCGGCGGCCCCCATGAAAGCGCCCACCGACGAGACCATGATGATGCGGCCCCGGCGTAGCCGCACCATCTTGGCCAGTGCCCGCTTGGTGACCCGGTAGACGCCGGTGAGGTTGGTGTCGATGACCTCGGCCCAGGCCTCCTCGCTCATGCGCAGGAGGAGGGTGTCGCGGGTGATCCCGGCGTTGGCCACCAGCACCTCGACCGGTCCCCATCGCTCCTCGATGGTGGCAGAAGGCACCCTCGACGGCTTCGGGATCGGTGGCGTCACAGGCCAGGGACAGGAAGCGTTCGGCGGTTGCTCCGGTTCCGAGGTCGGCCTCCACCGAGCCGCTCCGCGAGGTGACCGCCACCCGGTCCCCGGCGGCCAGGAACCAACGGGCGCAGGCCAGGCCGATGCCTCGCGAACCCCCGGTCACGAGGACGACGCGCCCGGGAGCCGCTGCCGCCGTCGAGGCGTCGGTCATGTATGGCGTGGGTCATGTCGAGGCGCCGCCGGTCCGGATCCAGGCAACCGGCTGCCCGTCGACCACCCGCTCGCCACGGACGGCCAACCACCGCACGAGCACGCCTTCGAACGGCGTGCGGACGTCGGTGGGCCCGACCGTGCCGACCCGGTCGCCGACGGAGAGGATCGATCCGGGTTCGATTCCCTGGGCAGCTCTCGGGAGCCGCCGCTTCGGCCAGCGCGTTGCGCTCGAGGGCGGCGAGACCCAGCTCCGGTTCGAAGACGCCGGGGGCGGGGCTCACGATGACCCGCTCGGAGGTGTAGAGGTGCTCGCCCTGGTGGCCGGCCGTCGCCGTCCACTCCTCGACCCCGGCCACCGTGTCCATGAGCTTGTCGAGGTCGTCCGGCGTGGCCACCGCCACGCCGCGGACGTCGGGCACCGTCCGGCGGACCAGCCCGGTGAGGACGCCGCCGGGCCCGAGCTCGACGATGGTCGTCACCCCCCGCCCGCTCAGGGTCTCGAGGGACTGGCGCCAACGGACCGGGCTGCAGAGCTGGGCGGACAGGAGGCCGGGCCATTCCCCGCCGTCGGTGTGGACGCGGGCGTCGACATTGGCTACCACCGGGACCTCGGGTGAATGGAAGTCGACGCTGTCGAGCATCTTCCGCAACGGCGGCCGGGCGGGGAGCATGAGCTGGGTGTGGAAGGCGCCGGAGACGGGGATGGCGAGGACCCGCTTGGCGCCGAGCTCCTTGGCTCGCTCCGAGGCGGTGGCCACGCCCTCGGCCGTCCCGCCGATCACCACCTGCCCCGGCGCGTTGTAGTTGGCCACCCAGACCTCGTCCTCGGCCCGCTGGCAGGCGGCCTCGGCGTCGTCGTCGCTGATGCCGATGAGCGCGGCCATGGTGCCGGGTCGGTCGTCGGCCGCCACCTGCATGGCCCGTCCGCGCTCGGTCACGAGGCGGGTCCCGTCGGCCATGGACAGGGCACCGGTGGCGACGAGGGCGGTGTACTCACCGAGGCTGTGGCCGGCACAGGCGGCGGGGGACAGCCCGAGGCGCTCGACGGCGTCGAGGACCACCAGGCTCATCACGAAGGTGGCCATCTGGGCGTTGCCGGTGGCGGTGAGCTCCTCCATCTCCGCCTCGAGGAGCAGGGCGTCCAGGTTGCGCCCGGCAACCTCGGAGGCCTCACCGGCCACCTCCCAGGAGGGATGGTCCACCCAGGCCTGGCCCATGCCCGACCGTTGCGACCCCTGTCCCGGGAAGGTAAAGGCCAGCACCTGCCCACTCCTCTCGAACGGTCTCCGGCCGACGGCGCCCGGAGCCGGTCAAGTGTGACACGGAGGTTCCCGCCCGATGGTGGTTCTGGGGCTGGTCGGTGGTGCCGACCGGCCCCGGTCAGCCGGGATAGGGTCCGCCGACCAGGACCGAGCGGTCGGACGAATGATGGCGAAGGGGAGTGGCCCGGCGTGCGAACGAGGCGTGCCCGGCCTTTGCGGCCGGTCACGAGGCTCCGCTGTCGCCTGCCTCGTCCTGCCCCTCTTGCTCCTCGCATGTCGCGGTCATCGTGACCAGCTGCGCCGCCGTCCTGGCGCCTACGCCGACGCCGCCCACGGGCCGTCCGCCGATGCGCCGATCTTCGGGGTCACCGTCGACTCGATCAGGGACATCGGCTCGATCGTGGCCGCCGAGCGACGCCCTGCCCGACCGGCCGACGACGCGGGTGTACATGAGCACCGCGAGCCAGCCTCCTACTACGCCGGCGCCGTCTCTGAGCTGGACTCGGTGGGGACGGTCATGGGCGAGCTGCTCGACTCGAGTGACGCCCGGCACATCGGTGTCGCCGCCGTTCGGCCGCCGAGTCGAGTCGTACCTGTCGGTCCTGGGTTCGACAGGTGGGTATCTGGGAGGTCGGCAACGAGGTCAACGGCAATTGGACCGGCCCCTACCGGCGACGGGGCGGCCAAGCTGGGAGGCGCCATGAGTGGCGCCGCGGGGTCGCTCGGCGCTCACCCTCTAGCCAACGAGTACGGCCCTGACCACTGCGGCGACGGCGACCCGAGCTCACCCCGGTCGAGTACTCGACGGCGTACGTCCCGGCATCGGTACGCGGCGGGCTCACCTATGTGTTCGAGAGCTACTACCCGACCAGTGGCGGCGATCTCTTCCCGACGGATGCCCGGTGGCGGCGGAGATGGAACAGCTGCACGCCTTGTATCCCCATGCACTGCTCGGATTCGGCGAGGTCGGGCTCCCACACCGGGCCAGGCCGCGCACGCTGGCCGAGGCCAGTGCGGTGATGTCCTGGGCCTACGGGCTCGAGCCGCGGGTGCCCGACTATGTCGGCGGCTACTTCTGGTGGTACGCCCGTGAGGACGCCTTCGTGGGCACGGCGCCGTTGGCCGGGGCCCTGGTGCGCGCCTTCCACTGCCGAGCAGGCTGCCCTCGGGGCGCCGCCGGACCCCGTCCCGCACCCCGGGGTCTTGCTCGGCCGGGCTGACGTTGTCCCGGCTGACGGCTGAGCTCGGCCTGGTTGGCAGGTCCTTCCTATTTCGCTCGAGCGTTCGGCTCGGCGATCTCGGCAGCCGTTCGCTCGTTGCCGCCTCACGAAGGACGCGCTCGACCCGTACGTCGCCGGCCACCGCCCTCACGTGGGCGAGGACGGCCTCCAGCATCGAATTGGGCGAGCTCGGGGCCGCTCTGGCTCTGCATTCACCCTGCGGGTATCGGCACCCTCCAGAAGGCTTCTTGATCGGCCTGGCTACCTGCAGGACGGCCCTGCGGCGCCCCCCGCCCGCGGCAGAGGTCAACCAAACCGGACCAGCGGGGCATCACGTGTCCGGTTTCGCACCCGTTCTGGCCAGGTCGAGCCAACTCCTCTCGATCAGCGAACGGATGCCACGCCGGCGACAGCGCCGGCCGCTTCCAGCTGACCGCTGAAGAGCTCGGCCACAGTTCGGTTGGAACTGAGGCCGGCCACCGTCGCCAGTCGACCCAACCCCATGCGCACACGCAGCTCGTCCGCCAGACGCGGGGCGTCCGCTTCGAGGCCGGCGAACTCCTGATGGGTTTGGACGAGCAATCGGGTCGGCTCGACGGTCGTCACGGTCATGGCCTGTGGCGTCGCGTCACTGGCCGAGGTATCTCCCGACGACGGCTCCCGGTCCGAAGCGGCAGCCGAAGGTTCGGCCGAGGCAGCGAGCAGACCCGCCGAGGACCAGGATGATTTGGTTCGCCATCTGTCCTCGGCTCACCAAAGTGGCTCCGGGGCCAACTTCGATCTCGGTCCCGTGGCGGGCGAGCGCCACCCGCTCAGCTGCCGTCGTCCGGGCGAGCGCCGGGACACGCCCCAATCGAGCGTCGATCTGCTTCTGTACGTTCCATCTCATGCGTCCGAACGCCTCCTTCCATCTCGCTGGTCGTTGGTTCCATCTCGTGGCTCTATAGCTTGTGTCGCCAGCAACGCTGGTACCGCCAGTGGACGTTCCCATCGGCCCTTGCTGCACGGGTGACGATGGGGCTCGTGGCCACGGACTTGGGACACGGTGCTGGTCGGATGCCGGGATGTGCCGCCGCCAGACGAGACGTCGGCAGTTTCCTCTGTATTGCCCAGCTCGGCGTCGAGGCCCTCGAGTTGCACCAGGCGCGATCTCGGAACGACGCCGGTGTCGACGACGTGTCCTCGGGTTCCGGCTCACCACCGCCAGCTGTGACCTCCTGACGTGACCCTACGAAGCCAAAGTGAATGAGATCGAATACGCCGGTCACTGGCCTGTGATCGTTGGATGAACGTTGTCGTCCACCGCACGACAAATGCGTCCTCGCGACGGCCATCAACCTGCCGATCCCATCGAGGGGAAGGCGAGGGGGCCCAGTGACGAGGAGGCGTCGCAGGGATTCCGCCCCCCGTGGAGATCGTGGGCGGCAGGGAGCGAGCCCGTCGTGCTCGCCGCTGGACAGACCACTCCATGGGCGCGGTCGGCCAGCGCTCGTGCCATCGCTTGTTTGATTCGGCATTTTTCCGGGACGGCTTGAGCAAGTGGAGACAACCGGCTCGGGGCCGCGGTTCGAAGGGAGCTCACCCGGTCTTTCACCAGGGAGAATGCGCACCCTGCCCCTGCCCTGCCCCCCGCCTCGACCAGCGTTCCTCGCACTTGAGGGCGCTCCGCCGCCGGCCGCCTCGGAGGAGTACCTCCGCCGCTCGGCGAGAACCGGCGGAGGGACCTCGAGTGCTCGCGGCCCCATGGTCCGGTCGGAGAGGCGCTCGGTGCCTCGCCATCGGGCCAATGTTGAATGGCTCCCGTCTGGGGCGACTTGACTCGGTCGTGCCAAACGCAGGCGGTGACGTCCTCGGCGGTGGCGAGCGCGTCGTCGGCCTCGGCCCATTGGCACTCGATGAGGCGCGGGTACTGGGCAGGGAGCAGCACCTCCCGGGCGGCGTCCACCTACTCCGGCGCCCACCACGCTCACGGCCCCGTTCGGACGCTCACTCGCCAGTGCTCGGAGCCGGTGGCCGTGAGGAACCGCTCGTGCGCCGGAGCCCGGGTGAGCCCGCCGACGTAAGCACGAGCAGTCTGGAGCCCTTCGCCTTCCCAAGGCGGAGACGATGGCGGACCAGAGAGGAGCTCCGCCGCCTCGCCTACGACCAATACGCGACGATATCGGCGCAGGTCCGCCGAGCCGTGAGCGAGGTGGTGGACCGGGCTCCGGCCGTCGTCCACGTACTCATGTCGGTCCCGACACCGGTCGACCACGCGGAGAGCGACGTGGGGGTGGAGGGATGACGCTCGTAAGCTGAAAACTCTCGCAGCCGGACCGACCTGAGCGGCTCACCGCACCGCTTTCGGCTCAGCAACGACCCGAGCGGGAGAGGTGCTCGGAGGCGGTGGCAAGCTCAGGAAAGAGGGGACTGGCCCCGGGCCGCGGGCCGTTCCGGTCAGGCCCGAACGGTCCAGGTGACGACCGTTCTGATCGGCGAGTCGGCGAAGGTCTTTCTTGATTTTATTGGGGTGGCTGAGGCCGGGTCGGCTCTGACGGGTGGTTTCGCCCTCCGCGAAGCTCTGCCCCGAGGCAAACCTTTGTAGTCTCATTCATCGCTGTCAGCGGATTGACATCGACGAAGCCAATTCTTGCCTTCGACGACGTCAGAATGAGTCCGTGCCCGGGGCAGTGTGGGATTTCATGACCTAGGCGACACCTGTGTCAAGACATAGGAGACACCGATTTCGGGAGGTCTCCTGTGGACAAAGGCCGGTTCCTCATCCAGGTGCACCTGCAGACGGGGAAGCCGATCGCCGAGCTGGCGAGGGCCCACGGGGTGCACCGCAGCCGGCTCTACAAGCTGCTCGCCCGACACCGCCGGGAGGGGGAGGCTGGGCTCGAGCCACGGTCGAAGCGCCCCCACCGCTCACCCACCCGGATCGCCGACCTCTACGAGGAGGAGATCGTCGCCCTCCGAAAGGAGCTCACCGATCTCGGGGTGGACGCGGGCGCCGACACCATCCACTACCACCTCTGCAAGCGTCACCGGGAGGTGCCGTCGGTGCCCACCATCTGGCGCGTGCTCAAGGTGAGGGGCTTTGTCATCCCCCAACCTCACAAGCGTCCGAAGAGCTCCTTCACTCGCTTTGTGGCCGAGCTTCCGAACGAGTGCTGGCAGGCCGACGTCACCCACGTCGAGATGGCCGATGGTCGAGTCGCCGAGGTGTTGAACGCCATCGACGACCACTCCCGGGTCTGTGTGGCGTCCAGGGTCTTTGTCAACACTCGGTCCCCCGACGTTGTCCGCACCCTTCATCGTGCCGCTTCCACCTGGGGTTATCCGGCCAACGTGTTGACTGACAATGGCGCCATCTTCACCGCCTCGAAGGTCGGGGGCCTCGGCGCCTTCGAAGTCGAGCTCCTCGCCCTCGGCATCGGCTCCAAGCATTCTCGTCCCTACCACCCCCAGACCTGCGGCAAGGTTGAGCGCTTCCATCAGACCATGAAGAAGTTCCTCGCCCAACAGGACGCGGCTGTCTCCAACAAGCAGCTCCAGCACCAACTGGACCGCTTCGTCGCCTATTACAACGAGGTCCGGCCCCATCGCAGCCTCGGACGACGGACGCCGGGTCATCATTCTCGTGGCCGGGTTGGACATCCGCGTCCTCGGCCTCGACGGCTCACCGCTCCGGCACCTGACCCTCGACCCGACGATCGACTATCAGCCGATGCCCTGATCAGGCTCCGTGTCTACGATGTCTTGAGACATCTGTCTCCGATGTCTTGAGACATCACACCGTGCCCGGGGCGGGATTCGAACCCGCACGTCCTTTCGGACAGTGGATTTTGAGTCCACCGCGTCCGCCATTCCGCCACCCGGGCTAGCTGGACTTTCGCTCCTTCAGTTCAGGCGGATACCTCTTCTGGGATCCTTGGTTCGCTGGCATGACCCCATCCTTTGCAAGCAATGGGTCTCCCCGCCGACCAGGGTGATTCAGCCTGTGTCGTAACTCCGTCCTACGCCGCGGCAACCCGCGGGGACCTGCCAACCCTCAGGGTAGGGAATGACGACCCAATGCTCGGTCGGCTTTGAACTGCCCCCATCCGGCAACGCGGCTACACGATGCCGGACCGCTTGAGCCAATGCCTCCGCCGGGGATGAGCTGTGCGTCCGGCATCCAACCTGCCACGCGACGAGGACGGGGCCGGAGCCCCGTCCTCGTCGGTACGGCAAGCCCGATCGCTCGGGCTCGAGATAGCTACTAGCCGGTGAAGGATTCCGACGGATCAGTACCCGTACCAGGGCCTCCCAGCTTCAGCTTCGCCACGCCTGTCGAGGTCTCGCAGGCGTCGGTGATCTGGGTGATGGTGTCCTCCGTGAAGGCGTTGGCCTGCGAGCTCGCTCCGTTGTCCGTGCTGAAGAACGAGCCTCCCGCAGTGCCGGTCGCCGTGCCACCGGAGTCCTGTGGCAGGTCGAACCCTGCATTTGAGGGAGTCAGGACATCGTAACCGGAGAAGGCGACGGTGCTTGGGGCCAGCTTGGCCAGCACAACGCCACCGGAGTTCTTGTCCTTCCACTTGACGGTCAACGTCACTGGGTGCGAGGTCTCGAGACCGGTGCAGGAATTGGCGTCTGACCCTGTCGTGGTGATGCTCGCGCCCGTACTACCGGTGATGATGCTCCCAGCCGGGAGATTAGTGGACGTCGGGGTGCAGCTGCCGAGCTTGACTTTCAAAGTGGCTGTCTCGCTGTTGGTGTACGGCCCGACCAAGGTGATGGCCGGGTTAAAGGAAATCTTGCCGCTGATCCCCGTGCAGTTGACCGTTCCGTTGGCCACCACCGGGGGTGTTTTTGCGCCGGCTGTAGCGAGCCCGACGGTTGTCACCAGGCCGAGCGGCAAAGCTACAGCCGCCCCGACCAAGAGAAGTTTGCGGATCATATCGTTGTGCTCCTTTTCACCCCACGTTTCCGCGGGATTCCAATCAGGCGACAGTTCGCCCCTAACACTGACATTCAGACCCAGGATGAGCCGCGGCTTGTGGTTGACCCCCGCTGACGCACCTTTGGATCGGACTGTAACCCGGTCAAGTGCCAATAGCACTCTGACCAGCGCTTCGCCCTCCCCCTTTCCTGCCCATGCCGTCTGGCCGGTGTCTCGACCCTAACGGTGCGCCTTTGACAAAGCAAGCGCAAATCGGGGCCAGGTAAGTCAAGTTCGGCGGGCCATTCAAGGGCACACAGGGACATCCGTTCGTCCAGGACGCGGAGTAAAACCGGTGGTAGGAGTCATATCAGCGGTTGGCCCACCGGCCCGGCGCGCTTTCCTTCGGCGAGTTTCTAGAGTGGACATCCATGAGTGAGTGCTCACTTGCCGGGTCCGCCGAGCCGGGGATAATCCCCTTTGCCTACGGTTCCCGGGCCCGGCTCTTTCGTTGACGGGGGCGGTTATCTCTTGAGCGGATGCACGTCTTCAAGACCCCAGCGTGCTCATCGCACGAATACAGACGCATCCACTTCTTGCCCACCTTGGCTCTGCCCATCCAGCGGATCGGAGTGACCCGGGTCTGACGGATGGCGATCGTGCTCCTGCGGACACCCTGGAGGGCGCGGTCGCCGGAGATGGGTCCTAGAATTGCCGTCCCATGCATCGAGCCATGATCCAACGCCGCCTCACCGACGCGCACGACCAGCTGGTCCGCGCCCGCGGCGAGCTGGCCGTGCTCGACGAGCAGATGGTGGTGGCCAACGAGATCGCCGACGACACCCGTCTCCGCGCCCTGGTGGCCGAGACGCCGGTGGCGGCCAAGGACCACGACGAGGCCCGCCGCCAGGCCGTGGTCATGGAACAGACCCGGGAAGCGCTGGTCGAGCGCATCGCCGAGCTCGAGCGCCGACAGGACGAATTGCTCGACCGCCTGGTGGTCGAATCCGGCTGAGCCAGCCCTGCCGCCCGCGTGCGCCATGATGGCGGTCCTGCGGTCTCGTGCCGCCCCGTCCGCCCCGCCGCCACCGGCGGGCGCCTGAGCCCCGAGGACCCGACCGAACATGACCAGGCGTGTGGTCATCGCTGAGGACGAGGCCATCATCCGACTCGACCTCAAGGAGATCCTGCAGGACGAGGGGTACGACGTGGTCGGGGAGACCGGCCGCGGCGACGAGGTCGTGGACCTCGTGCGTACCCACCAGCCCGACCTCGTCATCCTCGACGTGAAGATGCCGGGTGCCGACGGGCTCGAAGCGGCCCGGGCCATCCGGGACCTGGGCGAGCGGGTCGCCGTCCTCGTCCTCACCGCCTTCAGCCAACGCAACCTCATCGACGAGGCCCGCGACGCCGGGGTGATCGCCTACCTGGTCAAGCCGTTCCAGCGCATCGAGCTGATCCCGGCCATCGACCAGGCCATGGCCCGGAGCGAGCAGGAGTGGGCCATCGACGCCGAGGTGCGGGAGGTCGCCGCCGAGCGCGGTGGGTCGCGGCCGCCGACGGCCGAGGACAAGATCGAGACCCGCCGCCTGGTGGACGGGGCCAAGGGGCTGCTGATGGAGCGGGCCGGCCTCACGGAGCCGGAGGCGTTCAACTTCATCCAGAAGACGGCCATGGGCACGCGGACGCGGATGATCGACGTGGCTCGCCAGGTCCTCGACGGCACTCTCGAGCCCTAAGGCCGCATAGCCCGCCATGCCCACCAAGCCCCCGGCACCGCCGAACCGCCACCAAGCCGGCACGAAGCGGCCGAGGTCGGCCTGCGCCGGCCGGCATCGGCACCACCCGGTGCCGGCACTCGAGTCGCCCTCGCCGTCGGGCCCGCTTCTCCTGCTCGACGGCATGTCCCTCGGCTTCCGGGCCTACTTCGCCCTGCCTGCCTCCCTCATGACGAGCGCCGGGATCGTGACCAACGCCGTGCACGGATTCGTCTCGATGGTCGCCTACCTCGTGCGCGACCACCGGCCTTCGGGCCTGGCCGTGGCCTTCGACCTCTGGGGCCCGACCTTCCGTGACGAGATCGCCGCCGACTACAAGGCGGGGAGGGCCGAGACCCCCGACGACCTCACACCCCAGTTCGACATGATCCGAACAGTGCTCCACACCCTGTCGGTTCCAGCTGGTCGAGGCCGAGGGATTCGAGGCCGACGACGTGCTCGCCACCCTGGCCAGCGAGGCCCGCGACCGGCAGTGCCCGGTGATCATCGTGACCGGCGACCGCGACTGCTTCCAGCTGGTCGAGGATCCCTACATCAAGGTGCTCTACAACCGCCGGGGGGTGAGCGACTACGCCCTCTACGACGAGGCCGGCATCGTGGCCCGCACCGGCGTCCGCCCCGATCAGTACCCGCTACTCGCCGCCCTGCGGGGCGACCCCTCGGACAACCTGCCCGGTGTGCCCGGCGTCGGCGAGAAGACGGCGGCCAAGCTCGTCAACCAGTACGGCAGCCTGGATGCCCTGATCGACGACGCCGGCTCGCTGTCGCCCAAGCTCCGGGACAACCTGATCGCCTACGCCGACCAGGTGCGCACCAACGCCGAGATCATCCCGCTGATCCGCGACGTGCCCCTCGACGTGGCCGTGGAGGACCTGCACCTCGGCGGCTGGGACGCCGAGCGGGCGAAGCAGGTCTTCGCCGAGCTCGAGCTGCGCACGCTGTGGACCCGGGTCTCCGCCCTCATGGACGAGGGCGCGCTCGGCCCTCCGGCCGGGGGCGGCGCCTTGCCCGGTGGAGCGGCAGACCGACGGGTCCGGCCGGGCGGCCGGCACCGCCGTGCCGGGAAGGGCGGGGCCGGGACCTCGGGCGCCGCCGTGCAGCGGCGGCGCGCCCGGGCTGGCTCTCCGAGCCGGCATGGGAGTCACCGGCGACGCGCCGACAACGCCCGGGCCCGGCTGGCCGGCCTGCTCGAGGAGGTCCGGTCGACCACCGGCAACCTCGTGCTGGCGGCCGAATGGACGGGCGCCCCGGGCCGCTCGCCCCTCGCCTCGCTCACCGTGGCCGCCGAGGTCGAAGACGGGGTCGCGCCAGGACCGGCCCTGCACCTGGCCTCGACCGTCGGGTCGGGGCAGTCGGAGGCCTGGGTCGCCGACCCGGCCCTGCTCGCCGACCTTGGCCAGGCCCTCGGACCCGGATGGCGTCGGCGTCGTCGCCCACGACGCCAAGGAGATCATGCGTTCCCTGCTGCCGCTCGGCGTCGACATCACCAACCTCGCCCTGGACACCGCCGTCGGCGCCTACCTGCTCGACCCCTCGACCGACAACTACCGCCTGGAGGATCTCGCCCAGCGGTTCCTCGGGGTCGCGGTCGACGGTGACGTCGCCACCGGCCAGGCCGAGCTGGCCCTGGACGAGAAGCGGACCGGACGAGGCCGACGGCGCCACCGGCGGGGAGGCGGCCGTGCCCCGGGGCGTGCGGGACGCGGCGGTGCTCGCCCGGCTCCGGGTCCCGCTCGAGGCCGCCCTCGAGGCGGTTGGTGCCACCGCCCTCAACCGCGACATCGAGCAGCCTCTGGTCCGGGTGCTCGCCCGCATGGAGGTCACCGGCATCCCCGTCGACCGCGCCGTGCTCCTGTCGATCACCACCGGGCTGGCCGAGGAGTGCCGGAGCCTGGAGGCGACCATCCAGGACCTCGCCGGCACGCCCGTTCAAGGTCAACTCGGTGCCCCAGCTTCGGGCCGTCCTCTACGAGAAGCTCGGCCTCACCCCGGTGCGCAAGACGAAGACGGGGTTCTCGACCGATGCCCGCACCCTCGAGCAGCTGCGCGGCCAGCACCCCATCGTCGAGGCCCTCCTGCGCTACCGCGAGGTCGAGAAGCTGCGGTCGACCTACGGCGAGAGCCTGGTCGCCGAGGTGGCCGAGGACGGCCGCATCCATGCCACCTTCCGCCAGACGGTGGCCCGCACCGGCCGGCTCTCGTCGGACCGGCCCAACCTCCACAACATCCCTGTCCGCACCGAAGAGGGCCGGCGCTTCCGCGAGGCCTTCGTGCCCTCCGCCGGCCGGCGCCTGCTCGTCGCCGACTACGACCAGGTCGAGCTGCGGGCCATCGCCCACCTGTCCGGCGACCCCGGGCTTGACAGCCGCCTTCGAAGCCGGCGAGGACATCCACCGGACCGTCGCCGCCCGTGTGTTCGGCATCGCTCCCGACAAGGTGACCGGCGCCCACCGGTCGACGGCCAAGATGGTCTCCTACGGCCTGGCCTACGGCATGGAGTCCTACGGCCTTTCGCAACGGCTCGGGGTGCCGGTCGAAGAGGCCCAGGAGATCCTGTCCGCCTACTTCGAGGGGTTCCCCTACGTGCGCGACTACATGGAGCGGGCGGTCGCCGAGGCCCGCATCGCCGGCTACACGGTCACCGCCTTCGGCCGGCGCCGCCCGCTGCCCGACCTGGTGTCGACGAACTACCAGGTGCGGCAGGCGGCCGAGCGCCAGGCCATGAACGCCGGCATCCAGGGACTGGCCGCCGACCTGTTCAAGCTGGCCCTCATCCGCCTCGACCGCGGCCTCGAGGAGGGCGGCTTCGCCTCGGACCTGGTCCTCCAGGTGCACGACGAGGTCCTCGTCGACGTCGAGCCCGCCGAGGCCGACGAGGTTGCCGCCCTCACCGAGCGCGCCCTTGTCGACGCGGCCAGCCTCTCGGTCCCGCTCGAGGTGGAGATGTGCTGGGGCGACTCGTGGGCCGAAGCCAAGGGCAGCTGATCGCGCCGGCGCCGGCGTGAACGGCAGCCTTTCGGTGATCCCGGGCCGGTGCCGCAAGCGGCTCATGCCATGAGGGCTGCCTCCCGGATCGGAGGGAACCCATCGAGACTTTCGGTAGGCGAGGCGCCAGGTGACGCTGCTTCGGTGGGTAATACATGTCGCCGTGGATCATCTCGCACCCGAGCTCGGCTGCCCGGCGCTGCCTGGCCGTTGCCGAGCTCGTGTCGTAGTCGCTGCCGTCGCAGCCGGGGATCGGTGGCGTCGAACCCCGCCCAGGCCATGGTGCGGTCAGCGGTTCCGTCGACGAAGAGGGCGCCCGCGGCGACGAGCTCGTCGTCCAGGAAGGCGCCGAAGTAGGTGAAGCCCTCCTTGCCCAAAGGCGCGCTGAACCAGAGGTCGTGGGATTCGCAGGGCTCCCAGACCCCCCAGGCGGTTCGCTGGAGCTTGGCCAGCTCGGGGGTGTCGCTCGGTTCGAGGATGCGCACAGAGCACGTCTCGATCGGGCTTCGCGGCTCTCGTCGAGACCCCGCCACACCGTCCAGATCGGATCGCGGTGCCGGACAAGTCCCGCCGCTTCGAACACGGCCTCGCATCGGGACGAGGCCTCCTCGAAAACCTCCAGTTGGTACCGAAGAAGGCCGAAGCTGGCGGTAGGCGGAGACGATGGCGTCGATCTCGCTGGGAAGCGGGGCTCCGTCGAGGCCGAGCCCGAGAACCCGGTTCACGTCGAAGGAGTCCAAGCCCTGTAGTGCAAACACGGTGGCCAGCACCGACGGTCGATGGTGCGGGCGGTCAGTCGGGACCCCGACGACCTCGGAAGCGCGGTCCGCCTCGTCGATGCACCTGGTCCACACGGCAGCCTCATGAGCCTCGATACGACGGGCAAGATCGTCCGATCCTTGATCTGCCACCGCACGACATCATCCACCAGATCCGGGCCGAAGAGGAAGGGAGGAGCCAGCTGCCGAGAGCGCGGTCGACGGGGAATCGTGTGTGGCCGAGGTGTCGAGAGCATCGCGAGCCTATCGGCTGTTCCGGCGGCCTGGGCGGGAGACAGGTCCGATAACATGGACCGCCGGCCACCTCGGGTGGCCCGCCTCCCCGCGGCCGATGGCCGGCGGGACCGTCCGGAAAGCGAGCGACCTATCCATGCCCGAAACCCCCACCGTCCCCGAAGGCACCGTGACCCTCCTCTCCCCGGAGGAGATGGGCACCTTCGACGAGAACGGGGTCTACATCCCCCGGCCCGTCACCGAGGACGACCTGGGGGGCGCCTCCCTCGAGGAGGCCATGGCCGGAACCATCGTCGAGTTCGAGGACGGTGACCTGGTCGAGGGCACGGTGGTCAAGATCGACCGGGACGAGGTCCTTCTCGACATCGGCTTCAAGTCGGAGGGGGTCATCCCCGTCCGCGAGCTCTCCATCCGCAACGACGTCGACCCATCGGAGATCGTCTCGCTCGGCGACTCGGTCGAGGCCCTCGTGCTCCAGAAGGAGGACAAGGAGGGCCGTCTCATCCTCTCCAAGAAGCGGGCCCAGTACGAGCGGGCCTGGGGGACGATCGAGAAGCTCAAGGAGAACAACGAGGTCGTCACCGGCCCGGTCATCGAGGTGGTGAAGGGCGGTCTCATCGTCGACATCGGCCTCCGAGGCTTCCTGCCCGCCTCCCTCGTCGAGCTGCGCCGGGTGCGCGAGCTGCAGCCCTATGTGGGCAAGACCATCGAGGCCAAGATCATCGAGCTCGACCGCAACCGCAACAACGTGGTGCTGTCCCGTCGGGCCTGGCTCGAGGAGAACCAGAAGGAGCAGCGCAGCGAGTTCCTCGAGAACCTCAAGCCCGGCGAGCGCCGCCGGGGTGTGGTGTCGTCGGTGGTCAACTTCGGTGCCTTCGTCGACCTCGGCGGCATGGACGGCCTGGTGCACGTCTCCGAGCTCTCCTGGAAGCACGTCGACCATCCCTCCTCGGTGGTCTCGGTGGGCGACGAGATCGAGGTCGAGGTGCTCGACGTCGACCTCTCGAAGGAGCGGATCAGCCTCTCCCTCAAGGCCACCCAGACCGACCCGTGGCAGGAGTTCGCCAATTCCCACCAGGTGGGCGAGCTGGTCTACGGCCGCATCACCAAGCTGGTGCCGTTCGGCGCCTTCGTCCAGGTCGGGGACGGCATCGAGGGTCTCGTGCACATCTCGGAGATGGCCGGCCACCACGTGGACCTGCCCGAGCAGGTGGTGACCCCCGGCGAGGAGCTGTGGGTCAAGATCATCGACATCGACCTGCAGCGCCGGCGTATCAGCCTGTCCATCAAGCAGGCGGCCGAGGGAGGCGAGGTCTCCGAGGAGTACCGCGAGGCTTTCGGCGAGCACGCCTACGACGCCGAGGGCAACTACGTGGGGCCCTTCGAGTTCGCCGAGGCCGAGTTCACCCCAGAGACCGAGGCCCAGGCGGCCTGGGCCGAGTACGTGGCCGGCCACGGCACCGGCGAGTCGGGCGGGGACGGAGCCGGGGAAGCGGCGGCGACCGGGGGATCGGACGGACCCGGTGCCGCCACTGGTGCCGCTGACGGTGCCCTGGAGGCGTCGACCGAGGCATCGACCGAGGCGTCGACGACCGAGGCGTCGACGACCGAGGCTGCTCCCGTCGAGGGTGCGCCGTCGGAAGCGGAGCCCGTGTCCGAAGGGCCGACGACCGGCGGCTGATCGAGCGGCGGCCGGCGCCCGGTGCAGGGTGCTCGGACATCGGCGGCGCCGGGCGGCATCCGGTGAGCGACCGGTCGACCTCTGGCGCCGGCCCCCCAGCGGAGGTCCTTGCCGCCTTCGGCGTGTGCGGCGAACCGGTCGCCCTGGTCGGCGGGATGGAGCCGGTCTTCCTGGTCGACGCCGTCGTCCTCAAACGGACCGACGGTCCGCCCGAGGAGGTCGCTTGGCGGTCGACGGTGCTTGCCGGCCTCCCGGAGATCGGATTCCGCGTGGCACGGCCGGTGGCCACCACTACCGGGGAGTGGACGGCCGGGGGGTGGATGGCCTCGCGGTACATCGAAGGCCGGCAGCGGCCGCACCGTTGGGAGGAGCTGGTGCCGGCGTCGCGTGCCTTCCACACCGCTCTCGCCCCACAACCCAGGCCCGGTTTCCTCGATCGTCTCTCGGACCGGTGGGCCCGGGCCCACCGGGTGGCGTGGGGAGAGGCCCGCACACAGCCGGTCGGTGGCTTTGGGCCGAGGATCGAGGCGCTCGCCGCCATGATCGGGTCGGGCGAAGGCGAAGCGCAGGTCATCCACGCCGACCTGGCCGGCAATGTCCTCTTCGCCGACGGGCTGGCCCCGGGCATCCTCGACTTCAGCCCGTGGTGGGCCCCGGTGGGCTACGCCGAGGGAATCCTGATGACCGACGCGTCTGCTGTGGCACGGCGCGGGGTACAAGGCTCTGGCCCTGGTCGCCGACCGGCCCGATTTCCCGCAGTGGTTAGCCCGCGGGGCGCTCTTCCGGCTCGTCACCCACAACGAGGGCGTGACCGAGGGGCACCCGGAGTACTTGGCCGAGGCGGAGCACTTCGATCCGCTCATCGCGCTCCTCGGGACGCTCACCGCTCGGACCTGACCGGGGCCCCACCGATCGGGCCGGAGGCGGTTCAGCCGGCTGCCGTCGGTGCCGGCTCGGGGACGGGGGTGGTCGCCGCTTCCTCGGCCGGGTGGCCGGCGCCCTGGTCGGTGCCCACCAGCGGGAAGTGGCATGCCACCCAGTGGCGGGGGGCGATCTCGCGGAGGAGCGGCTCCTCGGCTGGCGCAGCGCTCCTCGGCGTAGGGGCAGCGGGTACGGAAGCGGCATCCCGACGGCGGGTTGAGCGGGGACGGAAGCTCGCCGGTCAGCGGGGGCCGGTCCGACCGTCTGGTCGGGGTCGGGCTCGGGGATGGCGGCCAGCAGGGCCTCGGTGTAGGGGTGGGCCGGCGACCGGTAGAGCTCGTCGGCGCCGGCCATCTCGACCAGCTTGCCCAGGTACATCACGGCCACCCGGTCGCTCACGTTCTTGACCACGGCCAGGTCGTGGGCGATGAACAGCATGGTGAGGTCGAAGCGGGCCCGGAGGTCGGCCAGCAGGTTGAGGATCTGGGCCTGGACCGAGACGTCGAGGGCCGAGACCGGCTCGTCGCAGATGAGCAGCTCGGGCTCGGACATGAGGGCCCGGGCGATGCTGATGCGCTGGCACTGGCCACCCGAGAACTCGAGCGGCCGGCGGTCGCCGGCCGACTCGGGGTCGATGCCCGACCGCCTCGAGCATCGACCGGACCCGCTCCGACCGCTCCTCCTTGGTGCCCCGCTTCCAGATGACCAGGGGCTCGGCCACGATGTCGCGGACCCGGCGCCGGGGGTTGAGGGAGGAGATCGGGTCCTGGAAGATCATCTGGATCTTGGTGCGGACCGGCCGCAGCTCCCGGTCGGACAGCGCACCCGAGGTCCTGGCCCCGGTAGGTCACCCGCCCCGAGGTCGGCGGCTGGACCTGGGCCAGGGTCGCGGCCGACGGTCGACTTCCCGCAGCCGGACTCGCCGACCAGGCCCGAGGGTCTCGCCCTCGTGGATGTCGAAGCTCACCCCGGAGACGGCGTGGACCCGTCTGGCGGCCGCTGCGGAACTCGACCACCAGGTTCTCCACCCGCAGGACGACCTCGCCGTCGTCGGCCACCCTGCGGCCGCCGACGCC
Organism: uncultured Acidimicrobiaceae bacterium; assembly: GCA_963756195.1. GTDB lineage: Bacteria > Actinomycetota > Acidimicrobiia > Acidimicrobiales > RAAP-2 > CAVSNH01. The sequence goes on along the minus strand of CAVWMT010000009.1, from coordinate 263,208 downwards.
GTCGACCTCGGCCGGTGCGGTGGTCACGGCTCGTCGCTCCCGACTGCCTGCGCCGTCCGCCGACGGCCGCGGCTCGACGGCGTCGGCCGTGGCCGTGGCCGTTGGCGTGGCCGGGGGCGGTGGGCACGCCGTTGATCAGGGGGAACCAGCAGGCGAAGAGGTGGTCGGGTGAGCCCGCCGTGCGCAGCGGCGGCTCGAGTCTCGCGGCACTTGTCCTGGACGTAGGGGCAGCGGGGGGCGAACTTGCAGCCCTTGGGCGGGTGGATGAGGTCGGGGGGCCGGCCGGCGATGGCGTGCAGTCGCGTCCCGCTCGGCTGGGACAGCCGGGGGATCGAGTCCATGAGGGCCTGGGTGTAGGGCATGCGGGTGTCGTCGAACAGGGTGCGGGTGGGCGCCCGCTCGACGATCCGACCGGCGTACATGACCATGATGTTGTCGGTGCGGCTGGCCACCACCCCGAGGTCGTGGGTCACGAGCATGACGGCCATGTGCCGCTCGCGCTGGAGGTCGGCCAGCAGGTCGAGGATCTGGGCCTGCACGGTCACGTCCAGGCCGGTGGTGGGCTCGTCGGCCATGACCAGGCGGGGGGCGCAGGCCAGGGCGATGGCGATCATCACCCGTTGGCGCATGCCGCCCGACAGCTCGAAGGGGTACCAGCGGATGCGCTGCTCGGGCGAGGGGATGCCCACCGAGCGGAGGAGCTCGATGGCGGTGGACTTGGCCTCCGACCGGTCCATGCCCAGGTGGAGCCGCAGGGTCTCGGTGATCTGGTCGCCGATCCGCTTGACCGGGTTGAGGGCGGTCATCGGGTCCTGGAAGATCATGCTCGAGCTCGGCGCCCCACACCTGGCGCAGCTCGGCTCGGGACATGGCCGTGAGCTCGTGGCCGGCGAAGCGCACGGTGCCCGATCGGACCACGTCCTGCAAGGGGAGGAGGCCCATGATCGACCGGGCCAGCACCGTCTTGCCCGACCCCGACTCGCCGACGACGCCCAGGGTCTCGCCGGCGCTGCACGCTGAAGGACACGCCGTCGACGGCCCGGACCGTGCCCCGGCTGGTGCGGAACGAGGTGTGCAGGTCGTCCACCGACCAGCAGCGGCTCGCCGGGGGCGCCGACGTCGGGGAACTCGAGGCGTCCGGTCGGACGCCCGCCGCAGCCGGCCGATCACAGCAGGCCCTCGCGGATGTCGAGGCGCTGGCGCAGACGGTCGCCGATGATGTTGATGGACAGCAGGAGGAGGAACATGGCCAGCGACGGCCACATCATGATGTAGCGGGTTGGTCTGGATGAGGTTGTTCGTTGGTCCCCTCGGCGATGATGTTGCCCCACGACGGCGTGGGCAGCGCCACCGACAGCCCGAGGAAGGCCAGTGAGCCCTCGAGCACGATGATGACGGCCACGTTGATGAGGGCGAAGGTGAGGGCCACCGGGGCCACGTTGGGCAGGATCTCGCGGAAGATGATCCGGCCGGTGGACGCCCCCATGGTCCGGGCCGCGATCACGAAGTCCCGGTTGGCGAAGGACAGGGTCGAGGCCCGGACCACCCGGTAGAGGACGGGGATGGTGGCGACCCCGAGGATGATGGTGATCTTGAGCAGCGACTGGCCCCAGAAGGCGACGATGGCGATGACGGCCACGATGCCGGGGAAGGCGAGGATGACGAAGGAGCCGGCGTTGAGGGCGCTGTCGACGGCACCCGCCCTTGTAGCCGGAGATGCAGGCCGAGCGTCCCGCCCACGAGCATGCCGATGGCCACCGAGGCGAAGCCGACGACCAGGGAGACCCGGGACCCGAAGATCACCCGGGACAGCAGGTCACGGCCCAGGTCGTCGGTGCCCAGCAGGTGGTGGATGCTGGGCGCGGCGTTGACGGCCGAGTAGTTCTGGAAGATGGGGCTGGGCAGAGGCAGCAGGTTGGCGAAGATGGCCGCGAAGACGACCAGGCCCACCCAGCCCGACGGCCATCCAGAACAGCAGGCCGAGCGGCTTCTTCTTGGCCGGCTCGTCGTCGGCGGTGAGGAGGTGGTTCTCGCTGGACGAGCACGGCCTCGTCGGTCGCCGCCAGGCCCGGGAACGGGTCGGCGAGGAGACGGCTGCCGGCGTGGGTGCTGGCGAGTTCGCGGTCGTCAGGCATGGCTCATCCCTCTCCCTGGTCACCCGGGGGTCGACCACGGTGAAGACGAAGTCGACGATGAACTGGAGGAGCACATAGGCGATGGCCACCACCAGGGTGATGCCCTGGACCACCAGGTAGTCGCGCTGGTTGACCGCCGTCCACCAGCGAGTAGCCCGATGCCGCTGAGGGCGAAGAGGTACTCGACGATGAAGGTGCCGGCGATGAGGCCGCCGATGGTGACCCCCGCCGCCGCCAGCAGGGAGAAGGTGGACGGCCGGAAGGCGTGGCGGGCCATGATCCGCCGGGGCGACAGACCCTTCGACCGGGCCATGGTGATGAAGTCCTCCTGCAAGGTGCTGAGATGAGGTCGGAGCGCAAGCAGCCGGTAGTAGACGGCGGTGGAGCCGGCGGTGATGGCCAGCGACGGCAGGATCATGTCGTGGAGGTTGGTGGCCAGGTCCTGGGTGATGGGCACATACCCGGTGGCCGGGAACCAGTGGAGGCCGACCGCGAAGACGGCCACCATGATCGGGGCGACCACGAACGGTGGCAGGGCCAGGAGGCCGAAGGTGCCGGTGGTGGCCACGTTGTCGAGGGGCTGGTTGGGCCGTCGGGAGGTGATGAGGGCCAGGGGGAGGGCCACGACGAAGGCGATGAACTGGGAGATGACGATGAGCTCGAGGTCGATGGGATAGCCGGTGGCGATGATGTGGGTGACCGGCTCGTGGTTGAGGTACGAGTAGCCGAGGTTGCCGTGGAACACGGCGGTGATCCAGGTCGTGTACTGGTGCCACAACGGCTTGTTGAGTCCCAGCTGGGCATCGAGGACATGGCCCGGTTGTGGGCGGTGGCGTTCGGGCCGAGGATGATGGTGGTCGGGTCACCGGGCAGGAGGTGGACGAGCAGGAACACCAGCACCGAGATGATGAACGACACCACCACGAGCTGGACGAGCCGCTTGAGGAGGTACCTGCCCATGGCCCGAGACCTATTCCCGGCCTGACCGGTCAGCGGCTGAGCCATACCTGTGACGGGAAGGTGACACCCTCGTCGAACCCGTAGCCCGCCGAGCCGTCGGGGAGGGTCACACCGGCGAAGTTTTGCACTCGGTCCTGAGCCACGTCGACGAAGAACTGACTGCCCGAGCCAGACGTAGGGCACGTCCTGGCTCAATCGCTTTGTCGGACTCCTGATAGGCGGCGACCCGGGTAGCGGCGTCGAGCGTGCTGCGGCCGGTGGAGATGGCCTGCTCGAGCTGCGGATCGTTGTTGCGGGGGAAGTTGAGGCCGAGCTTGCCGATGGGAGAGATGGTGGTGGTCGAGAACCACACGTAGTTGAGGGAGGGGTCCACCGCCCCGAACTGGTAGGAGGTCACTGCCTGGAACTTCCCCAGCACGAAGTCGTCGATGATGGTGGCCTGCTCAGTTTGGCTGACCGTGACGTTCATGCCCACCTGGTTCCACATCTCTGCAGCGCCTCGGCGATGCTGATATCGCGGGGGTCGGGCACGGTGAGCAGGTCGAAGGTGGGCGTCCCCTTCTTCGCCTTGTACTCGTCGACCAGTGCCTTCGCCCCCGACGGGTTGTAGCTCGGATACCCGGAATTGGCGTAGTAGGGGGATCCCTTCGAGGAAAAGGCCGTTCACGACCGATCCGTAGCCGGCGTTGAACAGTGTGATGAGCTCAGCCTGGTTGGTGGCCATGGCGATGGCCCGTCGGAGTCGGACGTCGTCGGTGGGTGGCGTGATGCAGTTGAGCATCACGAAACCCAGGGTCGGCTCCCCGATGACGCCGGTTCGACTGTCGACCTCCACGTAACCGGTCCCTCCGGACCCGCTGAACCGCTTGATGGTGTTCGGGTCCGCGGAGAAGATGATGTCGACTCCGCCGGTGCGCAGCGTGGATTCGCGCTGGGTGGTGTCGGGGATGGGCCTGAAGGTGATCTGGTCGAGGTAGGGATACTGGGGCTGCCAGTAGTGCGGGTTGCGAGTAGCGGTGAAGTGGTCGTTGGTTGCCAGGAGGAGTAGATGAACGGGCCCGTGCCCACCGGAATGATCGTCCCGCTGCGTACCGGACTTCACCTGGTCGATCATGGCCAGACCGAACGGGTAGCCGATCTGGGTGGTGAAGGCGGACGGGAACGCTGGGTAGGAGTCGTCCAGGGTGTACACGACGGTCATCGCATCGGGAGCGGTGACCGACTTGACCCGGGCGAAGACGATGCCGGTGAGAGGTGAGGTCTTGAGCTCCTGGTAGTTGGCCAGCACCACTGCCGAGGTGAGAGGGGAGCCGTCGTTGAACTTGATCCCGGGACGGAGCTTCATCGTCCAGACGTCGAAGGCGGCGTTGGGGGTGAGGCTCTGGGCCAGGTAGGGCTGGACGGTCCCGTCGGCGGCCACCGCCATGAGCGGGTCGTAGACGCTGTTGGCGTAGAGAAACCCGTTCGTGATCCCAGTGGTTGAGAGGCGGGTAGAACCCGTCGATCTCGGCGACTGTCCCCATGACCAGCGACCCGCCGCGGACCGGGTTGGTCGTGTTGACGCCCGCCTTCCCCCCGGGTTGGAGGCCGAGGACGTGGACGTGGACGAGGCTCCGCCGCTGCTCCCGCACGCCGGCCAGTGCGCTCCCGGCCGCGGCACCGAGGGCGACGGCGCCGCCGGCGGCGGCGCTCCGCGACAAGAAGGTGCGACGGCTCAGCCGATCTTTGCGCCCGCCGTCCGTTGCACGGACATCCCCCACTGCATTCCTCCCAGGTCGGACGCCGTCGCCTCGGCATCTTGGCTCGTACCGACGCAGCCTGCGCCGTGGCGCAGTCACGGTCGTCGTGGAGGCACGATACTGCCGCCACCGCCGAGGGTCCATGGCGCGCCGCCGCGGCCCGTTCGAGGGTCGACCGCGGTGATCCAGGTCGGATCGGTGCTCGGTACCATTCGGGCCATGGATGCGGGCACCCACGATTCGGCGCCGCTCGTCCAGCCCGAGGAGCGGGAGCCCGATGACGACGGCGACGTCCGGGACCCACCCGACGACAGCCGGCGAGCCCCCGGGGACACGGACCCTCCCGGCGCCCGGGCCACCACCACCTCGGGCGGCGTCTCCGTGGCCCGGCGGCCGAGTGCCAGGACCACAGCTCCGCTGGCGCCAGTGCCGGAGACCGCGCTCCCGGACCCCGAGGGACCGCCCTTCGGGCCGGGTGCCCGGTGGGCGCTGGCCACCGCTGCCGTCCTCGCCATCCTCTTCGGGCTCGTCCTCCGCTTCTGGACCAAGTCGGACCTCTGGCTGGACGAGGCCCTCACCGTCGACATCGCCCGCCAACCGCTGCACACCTTGCCCTCCTTCCTGCGGCGGGACGGCGCGCCGCCGCTCTACTACGTGTTGCTGCACGTCTGGATGGGGTGGTTCGGCCAGTCCGACGTCGCCGTGCGCTCGCTGTCGGGCGTCTTCGGGGTGGTCACCATCCCGTTGGCCTGGCTGGCCGGTCGGCGGCTGGGGGGCAGGCGGGTCGGGTGGGCGGCGTTGCTGCTCGTGGCCACCTCACCCTTCGCCGTGCGCTACGACACCGAGACCCGGATGTACTCGCTGGTGGCCCTGCTCACCGTGCTCGGCTTCCTCGCCCTCGACCGCTCCTTGCAGCGTCCGCGTCCGGGGAACCTGGTGGCGGTGGCCGTGGTCTGCGGCCTGCTCCTCTACACCCACTACTGGTCGATCTACCTGATCGGCACCGTCCTGCTGTGGCTGGCCTACGAGGCATGGCGGGGCCGCCCGGAGTGGCGGAGAGGGGCGGCGGCCTCACTGGTGGCCACCTTGGCCGGCTGTCTCACCTTCGTGCCCTGGCTCCCCACCTTCCTCTACCAGTCGAAGCACACCGGGACACCCTGGGCCACCCCGGCCAACTTCGCCGCCATGGTCAGTGCCATCGCGTCGTTCGCCGGCGGCAGCACCAGCCAGGGCCGGGCCCTCGCCCTCCTGTTCTTCGCCCTCGCCGGGTTGGGCCTCTTCGGGCTGGCCGTGGACCGTCGGCACGTCGACCTCGACCTGCGGACGCGGCCCCTGGGCCGACCGCTGGCCATTGCCGTGGCCGGGACCTTGGCCGCGGCCATCGCCGGCGGCTTCCTCACCAGGAGCGCCTTCGACGCCCGTTACGCCTCGGTCGTGTTCATCCCGCTGATCCTCCTCGTCGCCGTCGGCATGGTCGTGTTCCGCGACCGGCGCGTGCGTGCCGGCATGTTGGCCGTGGCCGCGCTCCTCGGGTTGCTGAGCGCCTTGCCCAACGTGACCACCAACCGCACGCAGGCCGGCCAGGTGGCGGCCCAGATCGCCGCCGTCGGCCGCCCTGGTGACGTCGTCGCCTACTGCCCCGACCAGCTCGGTCCGGCGGTGGACCGTCTGCTGCCGCCCGGCCGCTACCAGCAGATCACCTTCCCGCGGGGCAGCGGTCCCGAGTTCGTCAACTGGGTCGACTACGCCGACGCCGTGCACGCCGCCTCGGTGACCGGCTTCGCCCAGAAGGTCGAGTCGCTGGCCGACGTGGGCACGCCACGAGCCCATCGCATCTTCATGGTGTGGGCGCCCGGCTATCAGTCCTACGGCGAGCGCTGCGAGGGCATCGTGCAGACCCTGCAGGACGGCCTCGCACCTCTCGGGCAGGCCAACTCCTCCTACCGGGCGGCGGACACGGTGACCGGCAACCCGATCGCCTTCTACCAACCCATGTGGATGGTGCAGCTCACGCCGGCCGCCGGCTGAGATTGGGTCGCATGCCCGCGCTGGGACGGCCGCCCGTCGGGGTCGGGGTGCCGGACCGGACCGTGCCCATCCCCGGCCACGAACACTCGACGCTGCGCCCCCCGGTTCACCGAGTGGCGGCGGCCACCATCGCCGTGCTGCCGGCATGGATCGTGTCGCGGGTCATCGTTCTGGCGGCATTGGTCGTCGCCCACCTGAGCGTCTCCGGGCTTCGGCCGCACAACGCCGCCGCCGCCCAGCGCGTCCACCAAGGCCTGCTGTCGTGGGACGCCGGCTGGTACCAGTCGATCGCCGCTCACGGCTACGCCGCCTCCGGCGTGCAGTCGGTCCGCTTCTTCCCCGGGTTCCCCATGGTGGCCCGGGTCCTGGCCTGGCTGCCGGGGATCAGTGTCGGCGCTGCCGTCGTGATCGTGGCCAACCTGGCCGCGCTGGGCGCGCTGGCCGCCCTCTCGATGCTCGTGGGCGCCGACCTCGGTGACCCGGCGCTGGCCCGCCGCTCGGTCTGGCTGCTGGTCCTGGCCCCGCCGGCCTACGCGCTGGTCCTGGGCTACGCCGACTCCTCGTTCCTGTTGATGGCCGTGCTCTGCTTGCTCGCCCTACGGCGAGGACGGTGGTGGTGGGCCGCCGCGGCCGGGTTGGCCGCCGGGCTCGTCCGCCCCGTGGGCGTGCTGTTGGTCGTCCCCGCCATCGTCGAGGCCTGGCAGCAACGGCCCGACGTCGCACCCGGATGGCTCGAACGGGCGGCTGCCGTCGTCGCTCCCCTGGCCGGGGCCGGGTGCTACCTCGCCTGGGTCGGCGCCCAGTTCGGTGACCCATGGTTGCCCCTGCGCATCCAGCAGCAACACGGGCACCGGGGCCCGCTCAGCGCCCCGCTGTCGTCCATGTGGCACAACGCCGTGTCAGTGGTTCACGGTCACCATCTGGGCAGCGCGCTCCACATCCCGTGGGTCGTTCTCACCGTGGTCCTGCTGGTGGTGGCCTACCGCCGACTGCCCCTGTCCTATGCCACCTTGGCCACGGCGGTGCTGGCCGTGTCACTCACCTCCTCCAACCTGGACTCCTTCGAGCGCTATGCGATGGGCGCCTTCCCGCTGGTGATCGCGGCATCGACGCTGACCGCCCGTCGATCGGTGGAGGTCACCGTGCTCGTCGTCTCCGCCGCGGCCATGGCCGCCTACGCGTTGGGCGCCTTCGTCGGGGTCGTGGTGCCCTGATCACCCCCGGCACTGGGCAGTCACCGCCCTGGGTCCCGACCTCGCCGACCCCGGGGTGCGCTGCCCTGGGTGGTTCGCCCGCCTCGAAGGGGGAGCCACTAACCTCACCAGCGCGGTGGCTCCCCAGGATCCCACCCCGGTGGACCGCCGGTTCTGACCCGCCGGTACGGGGTACCCCTCGATGCGGATCAGGCCTGTTTTGGCGCGCCAGTGACCGCCGGGGGCAATGGGGGGCCGTCGGCCGGTGAGCCGTGCGCCCGGGGATGGCGGGAGATGGCTCCTCAGGGCTAGAGCGTGGAGCGTAAAGGACAGAGTTGGTGGCAGTGATGAAGGACAAGACGGCGATGCCGGCGGCTGCACCAGTCGTCGTCATCGGGGCTGGCCCCGCCGGCCTGACCGCCGCCCATCGGCTGTGTGCCGCCGGTGACCCGGTCGTGGTGGTCGAGGCTGACCAGGTGGTGGGCGGGATCAGCCGGACGGTCGAGCGCGACGGCTGGCGGTTCGACATCGGCGGCCACCGGTTCTTCACCAAGGTGCGCCCCGTCGAGGAGTTCTGGCACCAGGTGCTGCCCCCTGACGAGTTCCTGCTGCGCCCGCGGCTCAGTCGCATCTACTACGGCGGCAAGTTCTACGACTACCCCATCCGGCTGGGCAACGCCCTTTCCAACCTCGGCCTGGTCGAGGCCTTCCGGTGCGGCCTCTCCTTTCTCTGGGTGCGCATCCACCCGCCGAAGGACACCGAGCACCCTCGAGGGGTACATCGTGCGCAACTACGGGTGGCGGCTCTACCGGCACTTCTTCAAGACCTACAACGAGAAGGTGTGGGGCGTGCCGGCGTCCGAGCTGTCGGCCGACTGGGGCGCGCAGCGCATCAAGGGGATGTCGCTGTGGAACGCGGTGTGGGAGCCGGTGCGCGCATCGCTGGCCGGTGCCCGCCGGAACCAGGCCAGACAGGTCACCAGCCTCATCGAGGAGTTCCACTATCCCAAGTTCGGTCCCGGGCTCATGTGGGAGCGGTGCGCCGAGCAGGTCGAGGCCCGAGGGGCTGAGATCAGGATGTCCACCGCCGTCACTGGCATCCATCTCGAGGGGTCCCGGGCCACCTCGGTCACGGTGCGGGCCGGCGACCACCAGGAGCGCTTGGGCGTCTCGCACGTGATCTCGTCCATGCCTCTTACCCAGATGGCCGCCATCATCGACCCCGCCGTCCCGCCCGAGGTTCGGCGGGCGGCTGAAGCGTTGCACTACCGCGACTTCCTCACCGTCGCCCTCGTCGTCCCCGAGGAATGCGGCTTTCCTGACAACTGGATCTACGTGCACTCGCCCGACGTGAAAGTGGGTCGCATCCAGAACTTCGGCTCGTGGTCACCGGCCATGGTCAAGGACGGCCGAACCTGTCTCGGCCTCGAGTACTTCGTCTTCGAGGGCGACGAGCTGTGGCGCTGCCCCGACGAGGAACTGGTCGCTCTGGCCACGAAGGAGCTGGCGTCCATCGGCCTGGTCGATGCGTCGGACGTCGAGGCGGGCTACGTGGTGCGCATGCCCAAGGCCTATCCCGTCTACGACGAGGGCTACAGCGAGCACGTGGAGATCATCCGTCGCTGGCTGGACGAGCACGCCGTCGAACGTGCACCCGGTGGGCCGCAACGGCATGCACAAGTACAACAACCAGGACCACTCGATGTACACGGCCATGCTCACCGTCGAGAACATCCACGGTGCCGACCACGACATCTGGTCGGTCAACGTGGAGGAGGAGTACCACGAGGCGGCCGGCGAGCCGCCACAGCCGGCGGCGCGGGGCCGGGACGGCATCCCAACCCCACCGGGCGGGACGCACCGACCATGCCCCGCCGACGTGCCCCGGTGGGGAACGCCGTCGGCTAGTGGTCGAGGACGCCGCGGACCGCTCCGGCGGTGACCGCGGCCCACGCCGCCAGGCACCGCCGACCGGCGGCTGATGTCCGGCGCCGCCAGGGTCGGCGGACAGCACCGACGCCGACCTGAGCCGCCGCTCGACGTGATCCTCGAAGAGATCGAGGCGGTGGTCGAGCCGGTCACCGAATCGGTGACCATGGCTCCGGCCGTCGGCATCGCCGTGGCCGGCGGGCCCGATGATCACCCTGCCGCCCGAGGACCGGCCGCGACGATGCCGGTGCCGCAGGGGAGCCGCGAATCGGTCCGGGTCGGGCTCACCCAGGCCGGCCCGGTGGCCGTGGCCGGCCTGGTGGTCAACGGCGCCGCCGCCATGCTGGTGGTGGCCGTGGCCCGCCTGGTCAGCTCGCGGGACTACGGGGAGATCGCCCAGCTGCTCGGTCTCTTCTTCATCCTGTCCATGCCGGGATCCGCCGTCCTGGTCGGCGTGGTCCGCCGGGTCACCGCCCTCGAGACCGGCGGCCAGGCCGGCCAGGTGCGGCGCTGGATGGCCCGCGCCTACCGGGCCACCCTGGCCGCTCTGGCCGTCGAGGTGGTGGTCGTGGTGCTGGCCCGGGGCTGGATCGCCCACCAGCTTGTCACTGCACCGACAGCCGGGGCGTCGCCCTCATCCTGGTGGCGGCGGGCATCTGGATCCTGCTCAGCGTGGACCGCGGGCTGCTGCAGGCCCATCGCCGCTACCGGGCCCTGGCCGGCAACCTGCTGGTCGAGGGCGGGACACGCACCGCCTTGGTGCTGGTGCTGGTGCTCGCCCATCTCGGGGTGGCCGGCTACGCCCTCGGCGTGTTCTGCGGGGAGGTGGCCGCTGCCCTCCACGCCCGTTGGCTCACGGCCGGCACCACCGGGGTATCGCGGCCGTCCTCCGCCGACGGGCGCTTCGCCGGGCCTGGGCGGCGGACGGCGCCGTCTTGGCCCGGCGCCGCTTGGTCGCCGACGTGGGCGCCGCCTTCTGCGGCCTGGCTTTCCTCGGCTTCCTCCAGAACGTCGACGTCATCGTGCTCGGCCGCCTCGACCACGCCAACGTCGGCCCCTATGCCGCCATCTCGGTGGCGTCCAAGGCCATGGTCTTCGGGGCCATCGCCCTCGGCGCCTACCTGCTGCCCGAGGCCACCATCCGGTGGAACGAGGGCGGTCATGCCGTGCGCCAGTTCGGCGTGACCCTGATCTTCCTGGCCGTGCCCGCCGCCATCCTGCTGGCCGTCTCGGTCGTCGTCCCCCGGCAATTCCTCACGCTCGTCTTCTCGGCGCGACTGAGCGGTGGCGCTCCGGCCTTCGCCACCCTGGTGGCGGCCATGATCTGCCTCTCGGTGTCCGTGCTCATCACCAACTACCTGTTCGGCACCGGCTCGAGGTGGATCGTGCTGATCCTGGGGGCCGCCTCGGGCGCGGCCGCCGCCCTGGTGGCCGGGGCCGACGGCGGGATCGTGGCCACCGCCCGAGCCGATCTGGTCGTGCAGGCCGCTCTGGTCGTCACCCTCGGGCTCGCCTTCGTGCTCGTGCACGCCCGTCACCGCGGTGAGTCCTGGTTGCCGGGCCGGGCCGCCCGGCGACCACCTGGAGCGGCCAGGGGCCCCGGTCCGGTCGGCCGATACACTCGGCCCCTCGTCGCCAGTGGCGGGCCAGTAGCTCATGACGGGAACCGGATGCCGAAGGGCCAGATGATCGGGGGCGGCAGGGCCGGCGTCAGCGCGCACCGGCAGGGTGGACAGGGTCTGCAGACCGCCTGGCCCCGGTGGCCGACCCGGACCCCGACCCGGCTTCGTCGCCCGACGACCGACCGGCGGACGAGCGACACCTGGCCATCGCCCCGACCGGCCGCCTGCGCGCCTTCACCGGGATGTCGGTGGCCGAGATCGCCGAGACGGCGGGGCTGCGACGGATCGACGTGGTGGCCTGGCGGGACTACGACGACCCCGAGGCCGGTGGCTCGGAGCTCCACGCCCATCGGGTCATCAGCGCCTGGTCCGAAGCCGGCCTCGACGTGTCGTTGACGACGTCCTCCGTCCCCGACGGCGGAGCGGAGGTTCGCCGTCACGGCTACCGGGTGGTCCGCCGTGCCGGGCGCTACGCCGTGTTCCCCCGCACGATGCTCTCGGGCACGGTCGGGCGCATCGGGTCGGGCGACGGGCTGGTGGAGATCTGGAACGGGATGCCGTTCTTCTCACCCATGTGGGCGCACTGCCGCTCGGTCGTCTTCCTGCACCACGTGCACGCCGAGATGTGGCAGATGGTGCTGCCGCCATGGCTGGCCAGGATCGGCTACACGGTCGAGCACCGGTTGGCGCCACCCGTCTACCGCAGGAGTCGCCTGGTCACCCTGTCGGAGTCCTCGAAGCGGGAGATCGTCGAACGGCTCCGCATCCCGGCCGACCGCATCGACGTCACCCCGCCGGGCATCGAGAGCCACTTCTCGCCGGGCGGGGAGCGCAGCCGGGTGCCGTTGGTGGTGGCCGTCGGACGTCTCGTCCCGGTCAAGCGCTTCGACCTGCTGATCGACGCCCTGGTCAGCCTCCGGGCCGAGATGCCCGATCTCCGGGCGGTGATCGCCGGCGAGGGCTACGAGCGTCCGGCGCTCGAGCAGCGGGTGCGGGCGGCTGGGGCCGGCTCGTGGATCTCGCTGCCCGGCTACCTTCCCGACGAGGACCTCGCCGCCCTGTACCGGCGGGCGTGGGTGGTGGCCTCCGCCTCCCTGCGGGAGGGGTGGGGCATGACCGTCACCGAGGCCGGCTCCTGCGGCACGCCGGCGGTGGCCACCCGGATCGGCGGCCACGAGGACGCGGTGGTCGAGGGCCGGTCCGGGTTGCTGGTCGACTCGCCGGCGGAGCTGGCTCCGGCGCTCGGAGCGGTCCTGCGGGACGAGGTCCTGCGCCGGCGGCTGGGCCTCGGTGCCCTCGAGCACTCGGCCAAGTTCAGCTGGGACGCCACCGCCCGGGGCACCCTGGCCGCTCTGGCCGCCCAGCCCCGGGCCTAACCGCTTCCCGCGCCAGCTCCCGCCGACTCCGGCGTCCAGGCTCGCCGCTTCGGCAGCGAGCCAGCGCACGGACCTGGGTCCGCACCCGCTCAGGCCGGCCGGCGTCCGACCGCCATCGCCGGGTCCGTCCGGCTCCGTCGCCCGCTGGTCGCCGGCCCCGGACGGCGCGGGCAGGGCGATGGCCACCACCGCATCCGCCCCCAGGAAGACGACGGCGACCCAGGCCAGCTGGCTGGCCGTCCCGAAGTAGGTGGGCCACGAACCGTTGACCGGCGCATGGACGGCGGCCTGATGGGCGGCCGTGTAGACGCCGGCGGCGACCACGCCGGCCACCGCCACCAGGCCGAGCAGCGCTCGGAGCCGGGGCACGAGCAGCACGAGCCGGTGGCCACCCCGGCGGCCAGGCCGGTCACGGGTGCCGAGATGGCGGCGCCGACGGCACCCACGACGGCGGCGGCGAGGATGCGCCACCCACCAGGCGGCCGGGGTCCCTCCCGTCTCGAAGGGGAGGGCCAGTCGCGGGACGTCGGATCGCTCAGTGCGGCATCGGGATCATTGCTGGCGTCGGCCGGCCACCGTCTCGGCCGGGACTGTCGCTGGCGCCGTCGTCCGCGCCGTCGGGGCGCGACGACGAGGACGACGCAGAGGACGATGGCCAGGCCCGAGACGACGAGGGCGACGTCGACCTCGCGCTGGGGCGTCCAGGTGAGCACGACGGACACCGAGCCGTCTCGGATCGCTCCACCCAGCGTGGCCGGGTCGACCCGCCAGCCGTTGGCGAATCCGTCGACGAGGATCGGGGCGCCGAGGCTGGAGCCGCCCACCACGGTGGCCGTCCACCCGCGGTTGATGCTCTGTCCGAGGACGAGGTCGAAGTCGGGGGACGACGGTGCTCAGCCCCGAGACGGTCTCGTGGATGCTGGTGGACGACTGGGACGTGACCCGCACGGTGGGGGCGGGGGCCACCGGAGGTGGGGCGAGGGTGCCCGGGTCGGCCAGGGGCATGGCGCCGCCGCCGGGCGGCCGAGTCCAGGGCCAGCTGGTCGATGTCGAAGCCGGTCGTCGAGCCGGGCACGCTCTCCAGGGTGTGGGTGCCGGGGCCGAGGGCGAGCCCGCCGGCGTCGGGGCCGCACAGGGAGACGGTGAGCGCCTGGCGGTCGAGGGCGGCGGTCGTCGACCCCGAGACCTGCGTCCACACCGGGCGGCCGTCCACGGCCAGCAGGTCGTCGCGGCACGACGAGGGGATGGTCGGCCGGCACCGGGGCGGCGACCAGCCCGGGGATCCCCACCTCGGCGATGCCGATGGGCATGGCGATGGGGGAGCGTGAGTAGTAGTTGGGCGTGTTCTCGATGCGCACCTGGTCCACGGTGATGCGGATGCTCTGACCGGTGAGCATGGGCAAGGAGACGGGGACGTCGACCACCGATCCGGGCACCGTCGAGTCGGCGACGGGGGGCAGGTCGACCGTGGCCGAGCCGCTGTCGGCCGCCACCGTGATCTGGGTGGGGACCGAGTGCTGGCCGTCGGCCACGATCTGCAGGTCGAGATGGTCGAAGCTGATCGGGCTTGGCAGCGTGTACTGCAGCCACTCGCCGGCCTGGTAGGCGGCGCCGAACCCGGGCTCCCAGATGGTGCTCGAGTTCCCGTCGAGGGTGGCGATGGCCCCGGCCCGGAGGTCGCCGGGCAGCCGTCCCTCCGAGTAGGCCACGATGCCGGTGTAGTTGGCGCCGGGCCGCCCGACCAGTCGGTCGATCTCGTCGTCGGGGATGAGGCGGCGAGATGCGGGCCGAGCCGGTCAAGGAGAAGGTGCGGGCCGTGGGCAGCCAGAAGGAGCGGTCGAGGGCCGGCTCCACGTCCGACCGCGGCGGGGTTCCCGAGCTCCGCAGCCGGGTCATGACCAGGCTCAGCCGATCGCCCAGCGAGGAGGTGCCGGCGGCCCGCAGCAGGTCCTCGGGCATGGCACTCGACCTCCTGCACGCTGACTCCGGGGATGCCGACTTCGGCGAACCCGACCGAGCTCCCCTGCCCGATGGGCGGGGGCGGGCCGGTGGTGGCGACGCCGGTCACGGTGATGCGCAGGGTGCGGAAGGTGCGCGGGGCGAAGGTCACCACCTGGCCGGCGGCCGTCTTCGACGCCGGGCCGAGGTGCACCGACAACCGGGTTGCGGCCGTCGAAGGTGATGCGCGCCGTCGAGATGGACCGGTCGAAGACGCCCTGCAACGGTTGCACGAGGACGAGGCTGGAAACCGTGTGCGGCACCGACAGCGTCGCCTGCCACCACTGGCCGATCTGGGAGACGGTCGAGTCGGTGAGCCAGGCGGTGTGGGTGTTGCCGTCGAGGGCGGCCGACGGGCGGTCCTCGGGGAGGTAGGTGATGGACGAGCCGTAGGAGGAGGCGGTCACCGAGGAGAGCCCGGGGAGGACGGCGGTGGTCTGGGCGTCCGCCGGGGCCTTGGGGAAGAGGTTGAGGGGGGCGTCGGTGGGGTCGCTCGTGTCCGGGCCCTGGGCCGCCGTCTCGGTGTAGCCGGTGTTCTCGTTGAGCGTGTTCCACCGGTAGCCCTGCTTGCGGTTGGTGTCGGTCACCACCAGGTCGGCCGGCGCGCCGAGCGTCTCGGACCGCAGCCGGGCGTCGGTGTCGAGGGTGCCGGCGTAGAGGATGGACGGGTTGTCGGCCAGCAGGCCCACGTCGGCGGCGGCCACGATGCCGTCGGCGTCCCCGTCGACCACGAGGGGAGTGGACGTCGACTCCGCCCGCTCGATGGGCCGGGGGTCGGCGACCGTGTAGGAGACGACGGGTGACGGCCAGCCCTGGTCGGCCGGGCGGGCCGAGGGCGGCCTCGTCGAAGTGGGGGATGAGGGGCACGTTGGGGCGGGGCGTGCCGTAGGAGACGGGGTCGCTGAGCCCGGGGCGGGGTCGGCGAGGTCGAGGGCCAGCTGCTGGGGGTTGGGCGTGTCGTAGCGCTCGTAGGCCTGGTCGTACTGGACGAGGACGTCCCCGGCGTCCATGAGCGAGGCCATGGGGGCGAGGGAGTTCCAGTCCTCGACCCCGTCCTGCAGCGGGGTGTCGACCGCCTGGAGCAAGTCGGCCGTGGCCAAAGAGCCCATGACCTGTTGCTCGTGGGTGACGAAGGGACGGGTCATGAGCCCGGGGTAGACGGTGTCGACCGTGTCCCCCCACCGCTCGGCGGCGAAGTCGTTGCCGGGCAGGGCGTAGACGCGGGTGCCCGGGATGGGCCCCGTTGAGGGCGGACGCCGCCTGCTGCACGTAGCCCGGGCGGGCTGGCCGGCTGGGTGAAGCCGTTGGCCACGATGGCCCCGTTCCACAGCGGGGCGGCGGCGGCGGCCACCACCGCGGTGGCCAGCGCCGCCGTGACCAGCCCGAGCGGGCGCACGCCGCGCCCAGACGGCGCTGACCCCGGCGCCGAGGAAGACGGCCAGCTCCGAGGATCACCACCGGCGACGCCCGGTCGGTGGAGCGCAGGGCCAGGCCGGCGGTGGTGTCGACCATGAACGACTTGATCAGCGAGCCCACACCCGACGGGTGGCCGTAGGGGTTGGGCCCGACGGCGAGGACCATGCCCACCACGGTGATGAGGATGAAGTAGGACCGGTAGCGCCAACGGGAGAAGGCGGCGGCCAGGAAGCTGAGGGCGGGGAGCGCGAAGCTGAGGACGATGAGGGCGACGTCCTGGGTGTAGGGGACCATCGCCTGCGTCCACGGCCCCACCCGGTCGGCGCCGTAGAAGTACCAGTAGCCGAGGCCCCGGAGGATCTCGGAGGCCAGCGAGGCGGCTCGACGTGGCCGGCACCGTCTCCGTGTACTTGAGGACGTTGACCCCGTAGGCCGCCTCGATCTGGAGGCCGACGCGCCCACCACAGCGAGACGAGGATGCAGAGCAGCCCGGTCTTCCAGGCCACCCCCCAGACCCTCCGCCAGGTCGCCTCTCGGGCGACGACCACCGCATAGGGCAGCCACAGCACCGGGGCGATGCCCACGTAGATGATGGAGCTGGCGTTGATCCCGCTGACCAGCGCCACGACCAAGGCGAAGAGGGCCGGGTATCGCCAGCCGCCGCGGCGCAGGGCGAGGATGACGAAGGCGATCATCCAGGGCAGGCCGGCCCAGGGCATGAGGATGACCGAGATCCGGCCGGCGTACTGCAGCACGTAGGGGGTGAACATGAAGGCGAGGGCGCACACGTAGCGGCCCGGTCCCGACAGGCCGATGGTGCGGCACAGGTAGAGGGCGCCGGCCCCGGCGGCGTAGAGGAGGCATCCCATCCAGAGGCGCTGGGCCACCCAGATGGGCACGTGCAGCTCGGCCAGGAACCAGTAGAAGGGCCCCATGGGCAGCAGGTAGCCGATGTTCTCGTGGGTGACGGTGCCGAGACCGACGCTCGGCGTCCACAGCGAGGCCGCCGTCTGCACATACCGCCCCGGGTCGAGGTAGAGGTACGTCTTGGTGTCGCTCGTCACCACCCCCGGCCGTGAGGCCAGCATGGGAACGAAGGCACAGACGGCGAGGGTTGTGTAGTCCAGTGCCACTCGCCACGGGCTCGGGGAGCGCAGGACCCGGCCGGCGCGACGGAGCCGGCCGGCGGGCGCGGCGGGAACAGGTTCGGAGGCCGACACGAGTGCTCGGTAGTGTAAGTGGCCGATGAGCGGCCACCATGTCGTCGGTGGCGAGGCGAACGGCACCCGGTGGCGCCGCACGCCGTCGACCACGTGACCACGGCCGCGCCGGCGGCGCGTCTCACCGGCGAGCGACCGGTCGAGGGCGTTACCCCGGACTCACTGCTGGCCCTGCACGCGGCCGGCTACCGCACGGTTATCGAGCGACTCGGGCCCGGCCTCACCCTCGACGTGGGCTGCGGCCAGGGGTTCGAATCGGCCAGGTTGCTGGCCGACGACCGGCCGGTGGTGGGCGTGGACTACAGCGCCGAAGCTGCCCGGGCGGCAGTCCTCCGGTGGGCGGCCGACGGACTGCGGATCGGCCAGATGGAAGCCACCGCCCTCGGCCTCCGCGACAGTGCCTTCCGCTGGGCCTGCTCCTCCCACCTCATCGAGCACTTCACCGAGCCCGAGGACCACGTGCGCGAGCTCGCTCGGGTGCTGGCCGACGACGGCACTGCCTTTTTCCTCACCCCCAACGCCCCGGCCGACTTCGAGAACCCCTTCCATCTGCACCTGTTCGAGCCCGACGGGCTCGCCGCCTTACTCGAGCGCCACTTCCGTGAGGTGCGGGTGCAGGGCCTCGATGCCACGCCGCCGGTCAAGGCCGACTTCGCCGCCCGCCGGGCGAAGGCGGAGAAGGTGCTGCGGCTGGACTTCCTCGACCTCCGCCACCGCATCCCGCGCTCGTGGTACGTGGCCGCCTACACGCGGGTGTTGCCGATGGCCTACCGGATCATGGCCCGGGGCGACTCGGGTGGCGCATCCGGGATCACGGCCGACGACTTCTTCGTGACCGACGAGCTCGACCGGACCACCATGGTCCTCTTCGCCACCGCACGACGGCCCCGCCCGAGGGCCTGAGCCGGCCGTCGGAGCGCCGTCGGTGGTGGTCGTGGGGCTGACCGGGGGCATCGGCACGGGGAAGTCGACGGTGGCCGCCCTCCTCGTCGACCGAGGGGCCGTGCTGGTCGATGCCGACACCGTGGCTCGCGAGGTGGTCGAGCCCGGCGGGCCCGCCTACCAGCCCCTCGTCGACCGGTTCGGCCCCGCCATCCTCGAGGCGTCCGGCCGCATCGACCGCCCACGTCTCGCCGCCATCGCCTTCGGCGACCCGGTCGCCCTCACCGACCTCAATGCCATCACCCACCCGGTCATCGGGATCGAGATGCTGGCCCGACGCGACCGCCACGCCGTGCCCGGCTCCGTGGTGGTCATGGACATCCCACTGCTCCGGGCCGAGCACCGTGGCCTGCTCTCCCTGGCCGCCGTGGTGGTGGTCGACGCCTCCCCGGAGGTCGCCGTGCGCCGGCTGGTCGACCAGCGGGGGTTCGACGAAGAGGACGCCCGGGCCCGCATGGCCGCCCAGCCCACCCGCGCCGCCCGGCGGGAGGGGGCCGACTTCGTCATCGACAACTCCGGTGACCAGGCCCATCTGGCCGCCGAGGTCGACCGGCTGTGGGCACGCCTCGCCGAGCTGGCCGCCGCCGAGACCGGAGACGAGACCGGAGACGAGACCGGAGCGGCGGATGCCCCCGCCGTGGAGCCATCGGGCAGCTGACCGGCCATCGGGGATCGCGCACCCGCCCGGTACCCTGACGCCATGGCCCGCTTCGAGGTGTCGTCGCCCTTCGAGCCGGCCGGCGACCAGCCCCAGGCCATCGCCGGGCTGGTGGCGGGCATCGAGCGCGGCGACCGCTACCAGACGCTGCTCGGCATCACCGGGTCGGGCAAGACGGCCACCATCGCCTGGACCATCGAGTCCGTCCAGCGCCCGACCCTCATCATCGAGCCCAACAAGTCGCTGGCCGCCCAGCTGGCCGCCGAGCTCAAGGAGTTCTTCCCCCGCAACCGGGTCGAGTACTTCGTCTCCTACTACGACTACTACCAGCCCGAGGCCTACGTGCCGTCCTCGGACACCTACATCGAGAAGGACTCGTCGATCAACGACGAGATCGACCGACTCCGCCACGCCACGACGTCGTCCCTCCTCCTGCGGCCGGACACCATCGTCGTGGCCTCGGTCTCCTGCATCTACGGCCTGGGCTCGCCCGACGAGTACCGGGACCGAATCGTCACCTTGAGCCCGGGGGAGATCCACGACCAGCGGGCGCTCCTCCGACGCCTGGTCGACCTCCAGTACGGCCGCAACGACCAGAGCCTGGCCCGGGGCCAGTTCCGGGTTCACGGCGACACCGTCGAGGTCCACGCCGCCTACGAGAGGCAGGCCGTGCGTATCGAGTTCTTCGGCGACACCGTCGAGCGCATCCGGCCCTTCGACGTGGTCACCGGCGAGATCGGCGATCGACCTCGACGAGCTGGTCATCTTCGCCAACACCCACTACACGACGGGCGACGAGCGTCTCCGGGCGGCCATCGCCACCATCGAGGTCGAACTCCGCGAGCGGCTCAGCCGAGCTGACGGCGGCGGGCAAGCTGCTCGAGGCCCAGCGCCTTCGCATGCGCACCGAGTTCGACCTCGAGATGCTGGCCGAGACGGGGGTGTGCGCCGGCGTCGAGAACTACAGCCGGCACCTCGACGGGCGGGCCCCCGGCGAGACGCCGTTCACCCTGCTCGATTTCTTCCCCAAGGACTTCCTGGTCGTCCTCGACGAGAGCCACGTGAGCGTGCCCCAGCTGCACGGCCAGTACGCCGGCGACCGCTCACGCAAGGAGACGCTCGTCGAGCACGGGTTCCGCCTACCCTCGGCCCTCGACAACCGACCCCTGCGCTTCGACGAGTTCGTGGCCAGGACCGGCCAGACCATCATGCTGTCGGCCACGCCCGGCCCATTCGAGCTCGAGCACAGCGCCAACGTCGTCGAGCAGGTCATCCGGCCGACGGGCCTCGTCGACCCCGAGGTGGACATCCGGCCCACCACCGGTCAGATCGACGACCTCCGGGTGCGCATCGACGCCACCGTGGCCGCCGGGGAGCGGGTGCTCGTCACCACCCTCACCAAGAAGATGGCCGAGGACCTCTCGGAGTACCTCGCCGAGCAGGGTGTCCGGGTGCAGTACCTCCATTCCGACATCGACACCATCGCCCGCGTCGAGCTCATCCGCGACCTGCGCCTGGGCGTATTCGACGTGCTAGTGGGCATCAACCTCCTGCGCGAGGGCCTCGACCTGCCCGAGGTGGCCCTGGTGGCCATCCTGGACGCCGACAAGGAGGGCTTCCTGCGGTCGGCCTCCTCGCTCATCCAGACCATGGGGCGGGCGGCGCGCAACATCAACGGCCGGGTGGTGATGTACGCCGACACGGTGACCGACTCGATGAGGGCGGCGGTGGGGGAGACCCAGCGCCGCCGCCAACGGCAGATCGCCTACAACCGTGAACACGGCATCGATCCGCAGACCATCACCAAGGCGGTCACCGACATCCTCGAGCGGGTGCGGGGGGAGACCATCGGCTCGGCGGCGGCCACGGCCGGTGCGGCGGGTGCCGAGCGGCGTCCGGGCTCGGGTCGAGGACGTCGCGCCGCCCGTCTGGCCGCCGATCCGCGAGCGGCAGCCGTGGCCATGGTGGCCGAGCTCGGCCCCGACGCCGACGAGCTCTCCGCCCTCATCCACCGGCTGCAGACCGAGATGAACAAGGCCGCCCAAGACCTTCGCTACGAAGAGGCCGCCATGCTCCGCGACGAGATTGCCGAGCTGCGGGCCCTCGGGCTCCGAGATCCGGTGGACGGGTCAGTGATCCCGCCTGCCGACGGCATCCTCGAGGAGACCGCAGCCACCTGAGGAGCGAGGCGCCGGGAACGGCGGCGTCCTCCGACCCGGAGGCTGGATCAGCTCTCTCGCCGGCCGTGAAGTTCTGCGTCCACTGCAACCAAATGCATGCCGAGGCCGTGTCTCTAGCGTGGGCACAGTTTCGCTGGGGTGGAGTGGAGCACAGGTGAGTGACCGGACAGACCCAGAAGTAGACTCGTTCGACGCCTTCTTTCGGGCGACGAAGAAGCCGCTCCTGGCCATGGCGTACGTGCTGACCGGCGACCTTCTGACAGCCCAGGACCTCGCCCAAGAGGCATTTCTCCGCACGTGGGAGCGGTGGCCTCGAATCAGCAGATACGACAACCCCGAGGCTTGGACACGCCGCGTCCTCCACAACTTGGTGGTGGACAAGAGCAGGAGCGAAAAGATCAGTCGGGCGGTGGTCGACACGGCGCGGACCTCGCCGCCCCCCGATGATCTACCGATGGCTCTCGCCGCCGCTCTGCGATCGCTGCCAGCGGATCAGATGACCGTGCTCGTTCTCCACGATGGGGCTGGGATGTCGATCCGGGACGTCGCACTCCAGATGTCGGTCCCCGAAGGCACCGTCAAGTCGTGGCTGAGCCGCGGCCGAGCATCCGCTGCCGCCATCCTGAACCAGTCCTCAGCTCCCCGAGAGGAGGGCCATGCCCAGCGATGACCAGCACCTCGAAGAGCTTGTCCGGTCGATGTACCGATCTGGGGAAGCCGCGCCATGGGATCTGACTCCCGAAGAGCTGCGGTCGAAGGCCCACCGATCCCGCATTCGAATCCCTGACGCCAAGTTCCTGGTGCTCGTGGCGGCCGCCGCCGTGCTCATCGTCGTGGGCTTTGCCGTGACAGGAAGATCAAAGCCACATAGTCCTTCGGTGATCAAGCCGACGACCACCACGTCGACGGTGTCCCGTGCGGGGTCGGTTGTCGTGCCGAACGTGGTCGGCCTGGGCCAGGCATCGGCGACGAACACGGTGGGGGAGGCGGGGTTATCTGCGGGAACGGTGACGCTCCTGCCGAGCTCGCAGTACCCGGCAGGAACCGTGATCAGCCAGAACCCGCGACCGGATGCCTCCGCTCGCCCGGGCACATCCGTCAACCTGGTGGTGTCGTCCGGTCCCTCCAGTACGCCGAAGACGGTTCCGTTGACAGCGTTCATCGGAAGCTGGTCGACGCACGACGGGTCGATCGTCATCAATGGTGACGGGACGGGTCAGCTCGAATGGCCGGGAGCGACCCCACCTGAAGGTGTCCCGCAGACGGCCCAGATCACCGTCAGCGCCACGTCAGCGTCGCAAGCGACGGTGACGGTCACATCGGGAAGCCTTGTCTTCGTGAACAACACCACGGGAAAGGCTGAGCAAACCTACGGTCCGGGCTCGACGTTCACGCTGACCACCACGCCATTCGGTCTGGACCTGACAGAAGATGGCCAGCACCTCTACTACTTCTGCACCTCGGCCGAGCGACAGGCAGGTCAGGACCAGCAGTACTGCGGCGCCTGAGCACCAGGGCACGACCCGTCTCGGCGGCTCCGCACCGACGAGGGAGTCGCCAATCGGAGTCGTCCTCGGAGGCTGGACCGGCCACCGAGGGGCTCCGTCGGGAGAGAAGATGCGTCCGAGCAGGTCGAGGCCTCGGGTGGATGCGAGCTCGGCGGCGGAGCGGCCGTCCGTGCCCGTGGAGGGGCGTTCCCCGGGCCCGTCTGTAAGTGCCGGTCGGTATCCTCGGCGCCATGGCCGATCGACTGGTGGTGCGCGGCGCGCGCGAGCACAACCTCCAGGACGTGTCCCTTGACCTGCCCCGGGACCGGCTCATCGTCTTCACCGGGCTGTCTGGGTCGGGAAAGTCATCCTTGGCCTTCGACACCATCTACGCCGAAGGGCAGCGGCGCTATGTCGAGTCGCTGTCTGCCTACGCCCGGCAGTTCCTGGGCCAGATGGACAAGCCCGATGTCGATTTCATCGAGGGGCTGTCACCGGCCATCTCGATCGACCAGAAGTCGGCCTCGCACAACCCCCGCTCGACGGTCGGGACGGTTACCGAGGTCTACGACTACCTGCGGCTTCTCTACGCCCGCATCGGCAAGCCGCACTGCCCCGACGTGCGGCCGGGTGGTTGTCCGCCAGAGCCCTCAGCAGATCGTCGACCGCATCCTGGCCATGGACGAGGGCACCAGGTTCATGGTGCTCGCTCCGGTGGTCCGGGGCCGCAAGGGCGAGTACAGCGGCCTGCTCGACGACCTGGCCAAGCAGGGCTTCGCCCGGGTCCGGGTGGACGGGACCACCGTCGAGTTGGCCGAACGGGAAGAGTTGGCCCTGGCCCGCTACGAGCAGCACACCATCGAGGTGGTCGTCGACCGGCTCATCCGCCGCGACGACATCCGCCGGCGGCTGACTGAGTCGTTGGAGACGGCGCTGGCCCTGGCCGAGGGGGTGGCCGAGATCCTGGTCGTCGACCCCGACGGCACCGAGCAGGAGGCCATCACTTTCAGCCAGCACCTGGCCTGTACCCACTGCGGGCTGAGCTTCGAGGACCCGGCTCCCCGTAACTTCTCCTTCAATTCCCCCTACGGCGCCTGTCTCGCCTGCACCGGCCTCGGGACCCGGTTCGAGGTGGACCCGGACCTGGTGGTGCCCGACCCGTCGAAGTCGCTGGCCGAGGGCGCCCTCGCCCCGTGGGCCGGGGCCCGCAGCGAGTACTTCGGTCGGCTGGTGGCGGCGGTAGCCGAGCTCGGCGGGTTCTCGTGCGATGCGCCATGGGAGAAGCTGCGCAAGGCCGACCGCAAGCTCCTCCTCTACGGGGCGGGTAGCCGGCAGGTCCACCTCCGCTACCGCAACCGATACGGGCGGCAGCGCTCCTTCCACACCCTCTACGAGGGCATCATCCCGTGGCTGCAACGGCGCCACGGCGAGGCCGACTCTGAGTACCTCCGCGAGAACCTCGAGGGTTACCTGCGCGAGGTGCCGTGTCCGGAGTGCGGTGGTGCTCGGCTCAAGCCCGAGTCGCTGGCCGTGACGGTGGGCGGCTACTCCATCTTCGAGCTGTGCTCGCTGTCGATCGCGGCCGCCGTCGAAGTGGTGGGCTCCCTCGAGCTGTCCGACCGGGACCATCTCATCGCCGACCGTGTGTTCCGCGAGGTCCGAGAGCGCATGCAGTTCCTGCTCGACGTAGGCCTCGACTACCTGACCCTGGCCCGGTCGGCCGCCACCCTGTCGGGCGGCGAGGCCCAGCGCATCCGCCTGGCCAGCCAGATCGGCAGCGGCCTGGTGGGCGTCCTCTACGTCCTCGACGAGCCCTCGGTCGGGCTGCACCAACGCGACAACCAGCGCCTCGTCGGGACGCTCATGCGCCTGCGCGACCTCGGCAACACGGTCATCGTGGTCGAGCACGACGAGGAGACCATCCGGGTGGCCGACCACGTGGTCGACGTCGGCCCAGGAGCGGGTGAGCACGGCGGTCGCATCGTCCACTCCGGCCCGGTGACGGGGCCGGATGGTCTCTTGTCCAACGCCGACTCCCTGACCGGGCAGTACCTAACCGGTGCCCGATCCATCCCCGTCCCCGGCTACCGGCGGATCGGGAGCGGCGAGGAGCTCGTCATCGTGGGGGCCCGCGAGCACAACCTGCGCGACCTCACCGTGTCCATCCCCCTGGGGCGGTTCGTCGCTGTGACCGGCGTCTCCGGCTCGGGCAAGTCGACGCTGATCAACGACATCCTGCTGCGGGCGTTGAGCAAGGAGGTGCAGCGGGCCCGGGCTGTGCCCGGCCTCCACCGGGCCATCCGCGGCGTGAGCGCGGTGGACAAGGTAGTCGACGTCGACCAGGCCCCCATCGGCAGGACGCCGCGTTCCAACCCGGCTACCTACACCGGGGTGTTCGACCACATCCGCCGGCTCTTCAGCCAGACACCCGAGGCCAAGGTGCGCGGGTACCAGCCCGGGCGCTTCTCGTTCAACGTCAAGGGCGGCCGCTGCGAGGCATGTGCCGGTGACGGCACGCTGCGCATCGAGATGCACTTCCTGCCCGACATCTACGTCCCCTGCGAGGTGTGCCACGGGGCGCGGTACAACCGCGACACCCTCGAGGTCACCTTCCGAGGTAAGACCATCGCCGACGTGCTCGACCTGTCCTGCGAGGAGGCCCTGGCCTTCTTCTCCCACCAGCCGCCCATCGCCCGGCATCTGCAGACCCTGGTCGACGTGGGCCTCGGGTACATCCGCCTGGGCCAGCCGGCGCCCACCCTGTCGGGCGGCGAGGCCCAGCGGGTCAAGCTGGCCTCCGAGCTGAGCCGGCGCTCGACCGGCCACACGCTCTACGTGCTGGACGAGCCGACCACCGGTCTCCACTTCGACGACGTCCGTAAGCTCCTCGACGTGCTCAACCGGCTGGTCGACCAGGGCAACACTGTCATCGTCATCGAGCACAACCTCGACGTGGTGAAGAGCGCGGACTGGATCATCGACCTCGGACCCGAGGGCGGCGACCAGGGCGGAGCGCTGGTGGCCGAGGGGACGCCCGAGGAGGTGGCGACGGCGGCGGGCAGCTACACCGGCGCGGTGCTGGCCCCGGTCCTCGGTATCGGGCGGGCAGCCGAGGCGGCCGCTCCCGCTCCCGCTCGCGCCGAAACAGGTCAGCGCCGGCAGCGCGTCGACGGCAGCGTCGAACGGCGCCACGGGGCGCGCCGTGGCAAAGAAGGCGACGGCGAAGAAGCGGGTGCCGGCGCCGCGCGAGACGCTCGGCCGCTGCCGGGTGGCGAGCGCGGTGCGGACTGGAGCGTCGACGCCGGTCTGACCGTCAGACGGTGGCCAGCATGCGCTCGAGGGCCACGCGGGCCCAGCGAGCGGTCTCCTCGTCGACGGTGATGCGGTTCCGCACCTCGCCCTCGACCAGACCCTCGAGCACCCAGGCCAGGTGGGCGGCGTCGATGCGGAACATGGTCGAGCACGGGCAGATCAAGGGATCGAGCGAGACGACGGTCTTGTCCGGTGTCTCGTCGTCGAGCCGCTTGACCAGGTGGATCTCGGTCCCCACGCCGATCACGGAGCCGGCCGGCGCCTCGGCCACGGCCCGGATGATGTAGTCGGTCGACCCGACCTGGTCGGCCAACTCGACCACGTCGTGGGCGCACTCCGGGTGGACGATGACGATGCCCTCCGGATGCTCCTGGCGGAAGGCCTCGACGTGCTCGGGACGGAAGCGCTGATGGACGGAGCAGTGGCCCTTCCAGAGCAGGAGCGTGGCCGTCTTGAGGGTGGTGTCCTCGAGCCCGCCGCGGTCGAGCCGCGGGTTCCAGACCGCCATGTCGTCGGCCTGGTAGCCGAGCTCGAAGCCGGTGTTGCGGCCGAGGTGCTGGTCCGGGAAGAAGAGCACCTGGTCGCCGTGGGCGGGCTGTGAGCCGTCGCCGAGGGCCCAGCGCAGGACGGCCCGGGCGTTGGAAGAGGTGCACACCACGCCGCCGTGACGGCCGACGAAGGCCTTGAGGGCAGCCGAGGAGTTCATGTAGGTCACGGGTACGACGCGGTCGGTGTCGGTGACGTCGGCCAACACCTCCCAGGCCTCTTCGACGGAGTCGATGTCGGCCATGTCGGCCATGGAGCAGCCGGCGTTGAGGTCGGGCAGGATGACCTGCTGGTGTGGCCCGGTCAGGATGTCCGCCGACTCGGCCATGAAGTGGACGCCGCAGAAGACCACGAACTCCGCCCGAGTCTGCTCGGCCGCCAACCTGCGAGAGCCCGAAGGAATCGCCACGGGCGTCGGCCCACCGCATGACCTCGTCGCGCTGGTAGTGGTGGCCGAGGATGATGAGGCGGTCGCCCAGTGCGTCCTTGGCCTGTCCGATCCAGGTCGCCAGTTGGTCAGGGCCCGCCGTCGTATAGCGCTCGGGGAGCGCCGCCTGAAGCCGCAGCATGTCTCGATGACCCCCTTGGGGAGGCGCTCCGGTAATGGCCGGCGGGGACAGCCTGGTCGCCCGTCCGCGGGGATGTCGGCCCCGGAGCGTATGAATGTCGCCGGATACCAGGCCGGCGTTGGACTTCAGTCTACTGCCTGGGCCGGATTTGCAGCCGGACTCGCCGCCGCTTGGCGGGCCGTCGAAGGCTGTAGTGGAGCACCAGCGGCACCAGCGGCACCGGCATCCAGCGGCACCAGCGGCACCAGCGGCACCAGCGGCACCAGCGGACGCCGACGGGGCTGGCACCCGCTGGACGTGGCGCAAGCCCCCTGCGGCCACCGCACCCGCCACCAGCGTGCAACCGGCGGCCACCAATAGGGCGAGGTGGTAGCCGGCCAGGAACGAGGCGACGGCGTCGGCGCGGTAGGCGGTGCCCAGCGCCTGGGTGACCAGGCCGATCTGGGCACCGGCCACCGCCTGGGCATGCTGGGCGGCACCGGCGACCGACGCCGTCCGCTGGGCCCAGGCCGAGGTGGCGGCGCTGACGCCGATGGCGCCGAGGACGGCCAGCCCGACGGAAGTGCCCACCTGCCGGGCGGCGTTCACGATGCCCGACGCCGCCGCCGGATGTGCCAGGAGGCACGTCCCGCATGGCCACGTTGATGGTGCTCGGCACGAGGGCCCCCCAGCCCGAGCCGAGCAGGGCGTAGCCGACGAAGGCGACGGCAAAGGGTGTCGTGGTCTCGAGCGACGCCAGGATGGCAACCCCGCAGGCCCCGACCACGCACCCGCCGGCCACCACCACCGCTGGCAGGAACCGCCGGCTGAGCCGCCCGGCGAACTGGGCGGTGAGCAGGAACGGGATGTTCATGGAGAGCCACGAGAGGCCGGTGCGCAACGGTGACCAGCCGTCGACGTTCTGGAACAAAAGGTGACGTAGAACATCACGCCCGGTGAGGGCGAGGTAGGCCAGCAAGTAGACGCCGCAGCCGGCCGTGAAGCTCCGAGCCCGGAGCAGGCGCATGGGGAGCATGGGCGTCGTCGTGCGGCGCTCCCACAGGACGAAGCCGACGACCAGGACCACCCCGACCACCAGTGGTCCGGCCACCAGCCCGCTGCCCCAGGGCTGGGAGGACGATTCGATGAGCCCGAAGGTGATGCCGAGCAGCCCGAGGGCGAGGGCGCAGACCCCGGGCACGTCGAGATGGCGGACGTTCGGG
Source organism: uncultured Acidimicrobiaceae bacterium (assembly GCA_963756195.1). Classification (GTDB taxonomy): domain Bacteria; phylum Actinomycetota; class Acidimicrobiia; order Acidimicrobiales; family RAAP-2; genus CAVSNH01. The sequence goes on along the minus strand of CAVWMT010000009.1, from coordinate 234,696 downwards.
ATCGCGGGACTCGGCCACGGCCACGGCGGTGACGACCAGTCCCACCGCGGCGATGGGCACGTTGACCCAGAAGACCGACGACCAGCCCGAGACGGACAGGAGCAACCCGCCGACCACCGGGCCGAGCCCGAAGCCCAGCCCGGCGATGGCCGCCCAGATGCCGATGGCCCCGGCCCGCTGGCCGGGGGATAGGTCTCGGTGAGGATGGACAAGGTCAGCGCCGACATCACCGCCCCGCCGATGCCCTGGACGCCCCGCGAGGCGATGAGGGCGACGTCGGTCGAGGAGAGCGCGCAGGCCAGCGATCCGAGGGCGAAGACGACCATGCCGGCGAGGAACAGGCGCTTCCGGCCGTAGCGGTCGCCGAGAGCCCCGCCCAGCGGGATGAAGGCGGCCAGGCTCAGGGCGTAGGCGCTGATGACCCATTCGAGCCGGCCCGGCGTCATGTGCAGCTCGCGCTGGATGGAGGGCAGCGCCGTGTTCACGATGGTCACGTCGAGCAGGGTCATCCCTTGGGCGATGCACATGGCGGCCAAGGTCATCCGTCTCCGACGAACGACTCGCCGCCCCTGGCCGTCGGCCGGAACGGTCACGGTCCCAAGTCTGGCATCGGCGGCCGGGGCCAGGGCGGCGGATGACCGACGCACCCCTGCCGGCTCCGTCCGGTCGGCCGCCTTTTCCATCATGCTCCCGCTCGCCCAGTCCGCTCGACGGGCGGACTCGGCACGAGCAAGGCCATGGTCGGCGACGCTGGTCCCGGCCCCGTGGACGCCGGGCACTTCGTCCTGAGCACGGTCGGAAGGGCCAGACGGCACACTGGGAGCATGGTCACCCGCCCTCCGGCCGGCTCGGTCCCCGATGCCCCCGGCTCGTACCAATTCGTGGACCGCCACGGGCGGGTGCTGTACGTGGGCAAGGCCAAGTCGCTCCGGGCGCGGCTCAACTCCTACTTCCAGGACCCGGCCGCCCTGCCGGTGCGGGCCGCCCAGATGGTGGAGCAGGCCGACCACGTCGAATGGGTGGTCGTCGACCGGGAGTCGGAGGCGCTCCTCCTCGAGCACAACCTCATCCAGCAGCACCAGCCCCGCTACAACGTCCGGCTCAAGGACGACAAGAGCTACCCGTGGCTGGCCGTCACCGTCTCGGACGAGTGGCCGCGTCCGGCCGTGGTCCGGGGGCGAAAGCGCACGGGGGGTGCGTTACTTCGGCCCCTACCCCAACGTGGGCGCCATCCGCACACACGCTCGACCTGCTGCTCCGATCGTTTCCGGTGCGGACGTGCTCGGACACCAAGTTCCGGCGGCACGTCCGCCTCGGACGGCCCTGCCTGCTGTACCACATCGAGCGGTGCTCGGGCCCGTGCGTGGGCTTGGTCGACCACCCCGAGTACGACCAGATGGTCGACAACCTCGTCGACTTCCTGTCCGGGAACTCGAGCCGCCTCGAGCGGGAGCTGGAGCGCGGAGATGCGGGCGGCGTCGGCGCGCCCTCGAGTACGAGCGGGCGTCGGTGCTGCGCGACCGGCTGGAAGCGGTGCGGGCCGCCGACGCCGTTCGCCAGATGGAACTGGCCAAGGCCGAGGATCTCGACGTGGTGGCGGTGGCCGGGGACGAGCTCGAGGCGGCCGTCCAGGTCTTCCACGTGCGCTCGGGCAAGGTGATCGGCCGCCAGAGCCCTGTTCGTGGACAAGGCCGAGGACCTGAGCCCGCCGAGCTCGTCGCCGCGCATCCTGGTCGACGTCTACGCCGATGCCCCGCCGGAGTGCCCCGGCAGGTGCTGGTTCCGGTCATGCCGGCCGACGAGGAGGCGGTGGTCGACTACCTGGGCGAGCGGCGGGGCGCACCGGTCTCGGTGCGGGTCCCGGCCCGGGGTCGCAAACGTGCCCTGCTGCAGACCGTCGAGCAGAACGCCAACGAGGCGTTCGTCCGCCACCGCCTCCATCGCATGTCGGACCACAACAGCCGAGCCCGGGCCCTCGAGTCGCTCCAACGCGAGCTCGGGCTGCCGGAGGCTCCGTTGCGCATCGAGTGCTACGACATGAGCCACCTGCAGGGCTCCGACTACGTGGGCTCGATGGTGGTCTTCGAGGACGGCCTGGCCAAGAAGAGCGACTATCGGCACTTCCGGGTGGCCACGGTGCCGGGCAACGACGACTACGCGGCCATGGAGGAGGTGCTCACCCGGCGGCTGACCTCGCTGGTCGCCGACGAGTCGCCGAAGCGGCCGGACCGCGCACCGAGCCGTCGACGGGCCGGCCGGCGGCCAGGCGGTTCGCCTACCCGCCGCAGCTCCTCCTCCTCGACGGGGGCCTCGGGCAGCTCAACGTCGGGGTACGGGTGCTCGAGCGGCTGGGCCTGGCCGACCGCATCCCGATCGCGGCGTTGGCCAAGAGCTTCGAGGAGATCTACCTCCCGGGACATGACGCCCCCCTGCGGCTGCCTCGACAGTCGGAGGCGCTCTACCTCCTGCAGCAGCTGCGGGACGAGGCCCACCGCTTCGCCATCTCGTACCATCGGACCCTGCGGGGCCGCCGCATGACCACCGGCGCGCTCGACGGCGTCCCCGGTCTCGGCCCCAAGCGGCGGACGAGGCTGGTCGAGCAGTTCGGTGGCCTCGGCGGGCTCCGGAACGCCTCTCGTGACGAGCTCCTGGGCGTATCGTGGTTGCCGGCCTCGGTGGGAGCGGCCGTCTTCGAGCGGCTGCACACGCCGATGGCGCCGCAGACCGCCGCACCCCGGAAGGCAGAGGTGGTTCAGTGAGCGAGTATCTGGTGGTCACCGGGCTGTCGGGCGCCGGCCGGTCCACGGCCGCGGCCACCCTCGAGGACCTCGGGTGGTTCGTGATCGACAACATGCCCTCGGCCCTCATCACCAAGGTGTCGGAGCTGGTCGACGGCACCGGCTCGGAGATGGAGCGCGTCGCCTTCGTCGTGGGCCGCGCCGGCGGCGACATCGACGACGTCCTGCCCGCCGTCGACTCCCTCAAGGTCGGCCGCAACCGGGTGCGCGTCCTCTTCCTCGACGCGCCTGACGACGTGCTCATCAAGCGGTTCGAGGGCACGCGCCGCCGCCACCCACAGGCGGCCCGCGGCGTGACCGACTCCATCGCCGAGGAGCGTCACCTGCTGGCCGGGTTGCGCGACCGGGCCGACCTCGTCATCGACACCGGCGAGCTCAACGTGAACCAGCTGCGCAGCCGGCTCATCGAGGTCTTCGGCGGCGAGGAGGAGGGCAGCACCATGCAGACCTCCATCGTCTCCTTCGGCTTCAAGCACGGCGTGCCCCTCGACGTCGACCTCCTCTTCGACTGCCGGTTCCTCCCCAACCCGTATTGGGACGAGTCGCTCCGCCACCGCAGCGGGCTCGACCCGGCGGTGAGGACCTACGTGCTCGAGCGACCGGAGACGGCACAGTTCCTGGACAAGCTCGACGACCTGCTGGTGATGCTGGTCCCGGCCTACATGCGGGAGGGGAAGTCCTACCTGACCGTGGCCATGGGGTGCACCGGTGGCCGCCACCGTTCGGTGGTCCTGGCCGAGGAGCTGAGCCGCCGCCTCGAGAAGCACGGCCTGCCGACCACCGTCTTCCACCGGGACGTGGACCGGTGACACCCGCCGTGGCCGACGGCGGGCCCGTCGGTGGCGGCCCCAAGGTGGTGGCCGTGGGGGGCGGGCACGGTCTGGCCGCCACCCTGCGCGCCGTCCGCCGCTACACCGACCGGGTCACCGCGGTGGTGTCGGTGGCCGACGACGGGGGCTCGTCGGGGCGGCTGCGCGAGCTCCTCGGGATCATCCCCCCGGGCGATCTTCGCAAGTGCCTCGTGGCCCTGGCCGAGCCCGGATCACGGCTGGCCGCCGCCTTCGAGTACCGGTTCGCCGAGGACGAGCTGGCCGGCCACTCCCTCGGCAACCTGCTGCTGGCCGGGCTGATGGACGGGACCGAACCGGTCGGCGCCCTGGACGAGGCCTGCCGTCTGCTCGGTGTCCGTGGCCGAGTGCTGCCGGCCACCGTCGAGCCGGTGATGCTCAAGGCGGAGGCGGCGAGCGGCCCGGTGGCCGGTCAGGTGGCGGTCATGGGCACCGACAACATCCGCAGCGTCTCGCTCGTCCCCTCCGACCCCGAGGCTCCCGCACGAGGTGGTCTCCGCACTGGACGAGGCCGACCAGATCGTGCTCGGCCCTGGCTCCCTGTTCACGAGCGTCCTGGCCGCGCTGGCCGTGCCCGCGGTGCGAGACGGCATCGCCCGGTCACCGGCGGCCACGGTCTACGTGTGCAACCTTCGCCGCAGATCCCCGAGACCGAGGGATTCGACGTCGCCCGCCACGTCGGTGCCCTGGGCGACCACGGCGTGCGAGGTGGACACGGTGGTCTGCGACACCACGGCCATGGCCCTCGGGCCGGTGTCGGTGACCGTGCGGGACACGCCGCTGGCCAGGCCCAACGGGCTGGCCCACGACCCTGATCAGCTGGCCGCCGTCCTCGCTGATCTGGCCGGATGCCGCCCCTGCGGGTGAAATTGCCCTAGCGTGGATGCCGGCCTCCGGGCCGGCAGGGGACTGGTGTCGGAACCGCGACCAGAACGGGTCGATGAGGCACGGGACGAGAAGGGTGAGGCGCAGGGGATGACCGTACGGGTCGGGATCAACGGATTCGGACGGATCGGTCGTCACTTCCTCCGGGCGGCACGTGACGACCGGCGCCGACATCGACATCGTGGCCGTCAACGACCTGACCTCGGCCCAGACCCTCGCCCACCTGCTGCGCTACGACTCCACCCACGGTCGTCTCGACGCCGAGGTCAAGGTGGTCGACTCGTCCATCCTCATCGACGGGAACAGCGTCACCGTCCTCGCCGAGCGGGACCCGAAGGCGCTCCCCTGGGACGAGCTGCGAGTCGACGTGGTCATCGAGTCGACGGGGCTGTTCACCACCCGGGCCAAGGCGGCCGCCCACATCGACGCCGGGGCCGAACCGGGTCATCATCTCGGCCCCGTCGGCCGATGCCGATGCCACCTTCGTGATCGGCGTCAACGACGACACATTCGACCCGGCCACCGACTTCGTGGTGTCCAACGCCTCGTGCACGACCAATTGCTTCGTGCCCATGGTCAAGGTGCTGGACGACGCCTTCGGCGTGGAGAGCGGCCTCATGACCACCGTCCACGCCTTCACCAATGACCAGAACCTGCTCGACCTGCCCCACAAGGACCTTCGCCGGGCACGTGCCGCGCCGATCAACATCGTTCCGGCGTCGACCGGGGCCGCCCGGGCCACCGGCCTCGTGCTGCAATCCATGAAGGGTCGGCTCGACGGCCGCGCCCTGCGTGTCCCCGTCTCCGACGGGTCGTTCACCGACTTCACCGCGGTCGTCCCCGGCCCGGTCACCGTCGAGCAGGTCAACGCGGCCTTCGCCGCGGCCGCCGCCGCCGGCCCGCTCGCCGCCGTGCTCGACTACACCGAGGACCCCATCGTGTCCTCTGACATCATCGGCAGCCCGGCTTCGTGCACCTTCGATGCCGGGCTGACCATGGTCATGCCTTCTGCATCCGGCATCACCCTGGTCAAGGTGGCGGGGTGGTACGACAACGAGTGGGGGTACGCCAACCGACTGGTCGACCTGACCCGGGTGGTGGGTGGCGACCGAGGCTGATCGCCGATCCGGGGGGATGACGATGAGCGAAGGGGGTGACAGCAGACAGCCCGGACAACCCGTTGCTCGACGGCCTGCCCCTCCTGCCCGACCTGGGTGACATCGCCGGCTCGAGCGTCCTCGTTCGGGTGGACTTCAACGTGCCGCTTCGGTCGCCCACCAACGGTTCCGGCACGGCCACGGTCGTCGACGACTTCCGCATCCGTGCCGCGCTGCCCACCTTCGAGTATCTGCTCGACCGGGGAGCATCCGTCACCGCCTGCACCCACCTCGGCCGCCCCGACGGCCATCCCGATCCAAGCCTACGAGGTCGCGCCCGTCCGCGAGGTGTTGGCCCGCCTGGCCCCCCGGGTCGAGCTGCTCGAGAACCTCCGGTTCGATCCCGGCGAGGAGGCCGACGACCCGTCCTTCGTCCAGAAGCTGGTGAACGGGTCACGACGCCTATGTGAACGACGCCTTCGGGGTCTCGCCACCGGCGCCATGCCTCGGTGGTGGGACCGCCAGCATCGCTGCCCAGCGCGGCGGGGCTTCTCGTCCAGCGCGAGGTCGAGGTGCTCGGCGGCTTGCTCGGCGCACCCGCCCGCCCTTTCGTGGCCGTCGTGGGCGGGGCCAAGGTGGCCGACAAGCTGGAGGTGATGAAAGCGCTGCTCGACCACATCGACACGCTGGTGGTGGGGGGGGGGATGGCCTTCACCTTCCTCGCCGCCGCCGGCCACGGTGTGGGGGGATCGCTGGTCGACACCGAACGCATCGACGAGTGCGCGGCCTTGCTGCGGTCCGGCAAGGACATCCGGCTGCCCGTCGACATCCTGGCCCTGCCGGTCGAGGAGCCGTTCGGGGCCGACGCCGTCGGAGGCGACGGGCCGTCGGCAGGTCCGCACCGTCGGGGCCGACGTGCCCGACGGCTGGCGGGGACTGGACATCGGACCGCAGACGCTTGCCGGCTACCGCTCCGCCATCGGCGAGGCAGCCACGGTGATCTGGAACGGCCCGATGGGCGTGTTCGAGGACCGACGGTTCGCGGCGGGGACGGAGGGCGTGGCCGAGGCCATGGCCGCCTGTGCCGGCTTCACCGTCGTAGGCGGAGGTGACAGCGTGGCCGCCGTCGACGAGCTCGAACTCGGGGAGCGGATCGACTTCATCTCCACCGGTGGAGGCGCGTCGCTGGAACTGCTCGAGTACGCCGACCTGCCCGGCCTGGCCGCCCTGCGGGCGGCCCCCAACGCGCCGCCATCCAGGGGCGCCGGCCGGCCGTCGGGCAGGAGTGGGTCGTGAGCGGTCCCGCCAGCGGGCGGCGCCCGCTCGTCAGCGGCAACTGGAAGATGAACCTCGACCATCTCGAGGCCATCCACACGGTGCAGGACCTCAACCTCCGGCTCCAGCCGGCCGACGTGGCCGGGGTCGATGTATCCATCCACCCTCCGTTCACCGACCTGCGCTCCGTGCAGACAGTGGTCGAGAAGGAGGACGTGCCGGTCGCTCTCGGCGCCCAGAACTGCGCCAGCCGAAGATGCCGGTGCCTTCACCGGCGAGGTGAGCCCGGTCATGCTGGCCAAACTGCACGTCCAGTACGTCATCGTGGGCCATTCCGAGCGCCGGCACCTTTTCGGCGAGGACGACCAGACCGTGGCGGCCAAGGTGGCGGCCGTGCTCCGCAACGGGATGACACCCATCTGCTGTGTGGGTGAGACGGGCGAGGAGCGAGACGCGGGGCAGACCAAGGACCGATTGACGACCCAGGTCGATGCCGCGTTGGCCACTGTGGCAGTGGAGGCCGTCGCACGGTCGGTCATCGCCTACGAGCCGGTGTGGGCCATCGGCACCGGCCGTGCGGCCAGTGCCGAGGACGCCCAGGAGGCCTGCAGTTGGATCCGGGGCCTCGTCGGCGATCGGTCGGGTCCCGAGGCGGCGGCCGGCGTACGCATCCAGTACGGGGGATCGGTCAGCCCGGAAAACACCGACGAACTGCTGCGGTGCCCGGACGTCGATGGCGTGCTGGTCGGAGGGGCCAGCCTCGATGCCGCCACCTTCGTGGACATCATCCGGGCCGCGGCCCTGGCCAGGCGTTGATTTGCTAGCTTCGTCACTGGCCAGAGGCGACAGGAGGAGCCCGTGCTGACCGCGATCATCGTTGTACTGCAGATCCTCGCGTCGCTGTCGCTCATCTTCCTGATCCTCATGCACAGCGGCAAGGGCGGCGGGCTGTCCGACATGTTCGGTGGATCGGTCGGTTCGGCGGCAGCCGGCTCGACGGTGGTGGAGAAGAATCTCGACCGCATCACGGTCACAGTCGCCGTGATCTTCGCCTTCACCAACATCATCCTGATCTTGCGCCTGCAGTGACCGGCGCCGGCTCCGAGGGGGCCGTGCGTCGTCGGTGGATCGCCTCGCTCTGGCAGCAGCACCGTGCCCGGTGGACGTTGCCGTTGGTGATCATCGTGATCATCGGTGCGGTCGCCATCCTTGATCATCTCGGCTACCACCGGATCACCAAGGTCAATCGGCGCGAGTCGTCGGTCCTCGTTCCACTCGTGGGTGGGTCGGCAACCGTGGATCTCGACCAGGTCGTGGAACGGGTTCAACCCCAACACGCCGTGGGGAGCAGCGTCATCGACGCCCACGCTGCTGGACTCGGTGCTGCCGAGCGCCTATGTCACCGATCCAGGCCTGGTACCGGACGTGAACAGTGACCTTCTGCTGAGCGTGGAGACCACATCGACGGCGCCATTGACCATCCAGTATGTGATCAACCCGAGGGCCGTCTGGTCCGACGGCGTTCCGGTGACAGCCGAAGACTTCATCTACGCGTGGCAATCGCAGAGCGGAGACGGCATCGACGTCGACGGCACACCGGATCAGGTGGCTTCGACGCTCGGATATCGCGACATCGCCTCGGTCACCTCCAAGGATGACGGCAAGACGGTGGTCGTGACGTTCGCGACGCCGTTCACCGACTGGCGCGCTCTCTTCGACCATCTCGTCCCGGCGCACATCGCCCAGGTGGCCGGCTGGAACTCCGGCTTCCAGCTGTTCGACCCGAGCAGGGTTGTCTCGGCCGGCCCGATGCTCCTCCGCTCGGTGTCCGGCAGCACGGCCGTTCTGGTGCGGAACCCAAGATGGTGGGGGACCCCGTCCGTCCTTGACCGGGTCACGGTCACGGTGTCGTCGTCGACCGATGCCTGGGTCGCGGCCCTGGCCCGGTCCAACCATGCCGTGGTGGATCCGAGCGGCTTCGACCTCGGGACCCTGGCGGCCATCTCGGCCATGCCCAACACACGGAGCCAGGTTGGCGTCTCGATGAGCTTGATCGAGCTCGACTTCAACACCAGATCGCCGATCATGAGCCGAGTGGCCGCCCGTGAGGCGGTTGCCCACCTGATCGACCGCACCGCCTTGCTGGACAAGACGGTGGGTGTCATCGAGCCCGGCCTCTCGGTGAGCGATGACCACCTCGCCATTCCCACCCAGCCCGACTACGGACCTTCCTCGGCGGCCGGTGCCTACGACCTACCCGACTCGACGACGGCCGACCATCTGCTCCGGTCACTGGGCTACTCCAAGACGGCGGGTGGCCGGTATGTGGACGTGGACGGCAACCAGCTGACCATCCACATGGCGGTCGAGACCGGCGACCCGTGGATCTCGAGCGTGGCGAGCGACATCGTCGCCCAGCTCCGCAATGACGGCATCGGCGTGGTCATCTCGACCGTCGAGGGCCCCAGCGGGCTCCGATCCGCGGCCGCGGCCAACGGCTATGACATGGCTCTGGTGGCCCGGGCCACGAGTCCATTCCAGACCCAGACGGCCACGTGGTTCTCGAACGATCCGGATCTCATGTCACCCAGCGATCAGCAGGACTGGAGCCGCTTCGACGATCCCGAGGTCGACCAGCTCTTCGCCCAGGCCACCCAGGCGCTCAACCCGGTCACCGGTAGTGCCATCTACGGACAGATCGACGACCAACTCTGGGACCAGATGGTGGCGCTCCCGCTGTTCGGGGAGCCGGGGCTGCTGGCCGACGGGGCCGAGATCGCCAACGTCGAGTACAACGACACCGAGGACGGTGTCCTCTGGAACGTGGCCACCTGGGCCCTGCTCCGTCCGGGGCCACTCGGTGCGAGCGGGCCGACGACGACGTCGACGAGCTGACGGGTTCACCGATCGTCGTCGGACACGCGCCACTCGCGGGTCACGGGCCAGTTGGATGCTCGTGCGGGGTCCGGAAGAGTGGGTCAGCGGGGTAGCATCGTGGCCTCCCAGCCTGCGGCTGGCCGCCGTCGGAGTGGCGGAATAGGCAGACGCGCTAGCTTGAGGGGCTAGTGCCCGCAAGGGCGTGGGGGTTCAAGTCCCCCCTCCGACACGTTCTGTCACATACACCCAGACGGGGCGGCTCATCCCGGCTTGGGGGCTGCACAGCGGCCATCCGCCGACGTAACGACGTGTCAGCGCCGAGCGGATCTACAGGTGACGTCCAGGCTGAACGGCGTCGCGATCCAATATGGATTGGAACTGCACGCACCTCCGACGCCAGTCATCGTCGGCAGGTCAAGAGTCCCACCGTCCTCATCGGCTGGCTGGCATCATGAGACGGTCCGGGGCGGAACGGACCGCCCCATCGTAGGAGGGTTTTATGCCTGAGCAAATCCACGACGAAGGTACCGCGGAGCTCCGCGCCCAGGTTCGGCGTCTGCAGCACGAGCTCGACGGGCTCAACGCGCAGATCAACGGAAGAGACCGGCCCGTTGACGACGGAGGGAATCCGCCGCCGCTGACTGAGGAACGCACAGGGCGCCGGGGGCTGCTCAAAGCAGCGGGCGCGGCCGCCCTGGGCGCGACCGCAGCCAGCCTGTTCGAGGCATCACCCGTTGGCGCCACCGAAGACAGCGCGGTCCTGGCCGGCGAAACGAACACCGCCACCTCCGAGACCGTCATCAGCACCTCTTCCGGCAACGCCCTTTCGGGGCAGACCGGCGACGATACAGCGGCTGGTCTCTACGGGGTTGGTGTCGCTTCAAGCGGGGCAACTGCCGGTCTCAGCCCCGCTGGGGTCCTGGGTGACTCGAACACCGGGATCGGAGTCGCTGGCGTGTCAAGCGTGAACTCTGGGGTCTATGGATTGACGACTGGGAACCCAGAGGCTGGCGTTCTCGGCGCCGACGCCAGTGGCGACGTGAGCTCGTATGGGGTGTACGGAACATCAGTCAATGGTTACGGGGTGGTGGCTCACAGCAGCGGTGTGGCACCGCTTCTCGTGTTGCCGAGCGATACGGCCGGGGCGCCCACCACGGGGACCCATCAACTGGGCGAGCTCTACGTGGACTCGAACGGCGTGTTCTACCGCTGCGTGGTGGCCGGTAGCCCAGGTACGTGGGTTCCGCAGTACTCGACAGTCCCTCTGGCGGCGCCGGTGCGGGTTGTCGACACGACCGATGGCACCGGGGGGTTGACGGGCCCGTTCGATGCCAACGGTGAAACCCATACGACCGGCGTGTTGACCGGCGGGAGCACCGGCATCCCGGAGACAGCCGTCGCGTTGGTGGCCAACCTCACCATCTCGGGCAACGGCGTGACCCTGAACGGTGACGGCTACCTCACCCTCTTCCCCGCGGGGACGACCAATCCCGGCACCTCGAGCCTGAACGCAGGAGGGAGCGCCTTCGCCACCTCCAACGGGGTCACGATCGCCCTCGGGAGCGGGGCGCCAGTACTCGACGGGAGGCTTTCTTTCTCCTGGCAGGGCGGCGGCTCTCCCGTGCCGTGCCAGGTGTTCCTGGACGCGACTGCCTACATCCTGTAGTCGGACATGCGACCTCGGCGGAGTCTGGCGCGTTCGTGCAGGCCGCCCACTTGGTACGCCAAAGCGGTGGTGTGCTGAAGGGCAACAACGCCCCTCCGACACATGAAGTTAACCACGAGCCGACCGAAGGTTGATCTTTGTCCTCAAGGGTGAAGTCCCCCCTCCGACACCTTTCCTGACCCGCAAAAATGCCGGGCTTCACGGCCCGGCGTTATCGCGTCCACGTGTCGTTTGTCACTCTCTTGTCATCGCGATTGGAGAGCGGTTGTCGGAGAAGGGATTAGAGGCCGGAAGCTAGCGTCATCCTGCTTCGTCTCCGGACAGGTTCCTCCGTACTCGAGGATCTCCTAGTCATGCCGACGGTTGGGGGCCTCCCAACCCGAATGGTTACAGATTCGCTGTTTCCGTCGACAACCACATTCACGGTGTAAGCACCCTCAGAGGTGCGCCTGGAGCAGCGACGGCTGATGGTCGGCGTGGGCAATCGCAAACGCCAGCTCCGCAACGCAGAGAAGCGCCGGCAGAAGGTGTGCCAGCACCGTTGGCGCCGGTCCTCACCGGACCTACCCGCCACCTGCGTCTGGTGCCAGAAGCATCAGGAGGAGGCCGAGGCATGTTGACCCTCGTGTCGATCTGGCCGAGCGCCGAGACCGGACCGCGCTGGTGGCCCTCGAGTCCTACCGCCCCGAGCCGCCCGTGACGGACGTCGACATCGCGGAGGTGATCCGCGCCACCCGGCCTCGCGACCTATTCCGTGGGCGCCACTGGAGGCCCCGGATCGGGATGCACCACTACGTCATCCACCTCGACAGGTTCGGCCCGGGTATCAGCTACAACGAGCAGGCCCTTCGGATCTTCCACGCCGCCGAAGCCCTCTCCACCGAGGAGACGGCGCGTCTCGTCGTTGACGCGACCGGCGTGGGCCGGGCCGCCGTCGACATGCTCTACAACCTCTGTCGCCACACGAGCCCTCGTCAGCGAGCGATATCCAACTGCCTCATACCGGCACATCCGGGCTAGGGGCTGAGTGATCCAACTCTCGCTATAACCCGACCGACCGGACACTTCCATACCGCAACGCCAGAGTCGTCCAGGGATGGTTCCAAGGGGTGCGTTCCGTGGTCAGGACAGATGGGCCAGCCGCCCCAGATTTCCTCGTGCAAATAGCTCTCGCAGAGGTAATCGGCGAGATGAACAACGAACGCCTCGCCGATCCCGGAAAAAACTGTGCCGAAACTACCCTTGGACTGCCCGTCCAGAAACACATCGCAGTCCCACCAGTCCTCGGACACCCGAAGATCTAGTGAGAGTCGCCGACCAGTCGTCGCCAACAAGTCATCTGCGATTCTCTCCCACCGGTCCTGCGAATCGGGCACTTCCATCGCTCCATTGTGGCCCTTTCCTCTCTAGGGTCCCCGACCGGCGGGTACGAGCCAACATGGGCCGTAGGCTGGCGCCCGCAAATGGCTTCCCACCCGGACTACTACGCATCGGCTCAGGCCATTGCAGCTCAGCTCTTCGAGCGGGGTGAGTTTGACTGGAGCCGGGAGATAGAAGATGCCATCGAGGGTGGCTCGACGGCCACCGAGATTCTCATGAGAGTCCGGTTCGTGCTGCGGCGACTCCTCTTGTCTGGCGTGGCATCCGATAGTGAGGCGGTGGCGGCTGACAGCCTGATCGTCCAATTGCACGGCGTTCTCAGCTAGGGCCGACAGGCGTCCCCGAACACCGGCTGTGGGTGCGTTATCGAGGGACGATTACTTGCCGACCGCGAACTGTCACTGAGCGGGACAGTGGAAGGCAGTCCCGAGCCGTCAGCCGATTTCGTGCCCGGAGTGACGAGCGTCGAGGTGAGCCCTCTTGAACTGCTGGGACTCCACGTCGGAGTCGAATGACTCCTCTACCCGATGTAGGGCGCACTCGAATCTATGTAGATTCCCCTTAGCCGCCGCCGAGGATGGGACGACCTTCGGAGGGGCGTTTCGGGCGTCTGACTCTTGGGCGGCCTCGGCCAGCGTGGCGTCCAACTCGCTGACGCCGTTCCTGCCGTGGCGCAGATCAAGCCTCAGGTTGGCCAGATTTCGCCTTGCCTCCACCACTAGGTCCTGTCGCTGCACAGTCGAAGGATACTTCCCCGCCGCTGCAATGCGCCCACTTGGGACTCGGTGTTCAAGTCCCCGTCGTCCTCTTCCGATGTAGTAATGGATGGTCGTTGAAGCCGAAGTCATGCTGGGCCGAATCCGAACTGCTGTGGAATCCTTCGACCGTGACGCTTACTTGGCGACGCCGCTGCACTGGGACGACCCGACCAGGACCGACAAGGCGCTCCGAAGCCTTACGATCGACTTCGGTCTGTCGGTCATGCAACGAGGCTTGCGCGTTAAGAAACGATACCGAATGGAGGTATTCGAGGCGGTCGTCACAGCTGCAACTTCGGGATACGCGATGGGAAGATTCCTGCTCGGCACAAATGACGCTCACCCGAGCTATTCCACGCCCGCCGATGAAGCGGCCATCTCTGCCCAGATTGGGCAACGCAGCGAGAACTACGAGTCCGACGCGGTGATGTCGGCACTGAGCGGTCCGATCCTCGATATCTGGACCTGTCTTCCGGAGGGCCACGTGCTTACCAGGCGACTGGGCGTACGCATTGCTTCGGCCACCTGCCTCACTTCGGCAGTGAGCGGCGTGTGCATTGCAATGGCCGAAGAGGAGTTGTTCGGGCCACTGAGGTGAACGGCCGGTTCCGTCCCCGGCGTCTCTAACCCGACGATCCACGCCGACGGATACACGTTGACGAGCTGAATCCGAGTTAGCCGCCTACCGAGCGGCGCAAGGGTGACTCCGAACGCCGGTTCAGTGGGGCACTCGGACCGGACGCCCTCGGCCCGGCGTAGCCTGGGTCTCAGTGAGCACGCAGGAGCGCAACCGGACACGGCTCTTCGATCAGCCCACCGAGACGGACAGACTGCTCGGTCTCATCCTCGTCTGGTCGCTCGTCCTCACCGGGCTCGTCTTCTTGGCCGGCGCCATCGTGTGGTGGATGCTCAGCCCTCTGTGGCGGGTCGTGAATGGGCCGGGCTGGTGGATCTTCACCATTTGCGCCTTCGCCTACCCGATCGCCTTGGTGGTCTCAGTCAGGTGGCTGGCCAAGCGCCATCTCTTCGGCCTACGCCTCAAAGATCACTGAGAAGGCGGGCGGCCCGTATTAGGCGGTCATGCGGCCGATGGCAGGTAGGGACGGACTGATTCGAGGCCGGCGCGATGTTCGGCGCAGGACCAAACGGTCCAATGCCTGCCCTGCTCATTGGTGAAGCGGCCACGCCAGACGGGGGGTTTGGGGCAGTGCGTCTCGATTCCGACCTCGCGGCCGTCATAGACCATCCGCCAGCAGTGGCCCTCCTGGACGAAGAAGCCGGGTGCGGTCATGCGCGAGAGCGTAGGACGGGGCATTGACAATCGGCCCCGGTCCTTCGTCGGCTGGCCGACCTCAGAGCCTCCGAAGGGGCTTTCGGGTAGCTAGGGACCCCTCGGAGGTTTCAGGGGGCTTCTAGCCCCTCCACGCGGAGTGTGACCTCGTTAGATTCACGGCATGGAGGCCGAGAAGCGGTGCCCGTATTGCCTAGAAGTCGTAGCCGGTGGTGCCACGCGATGCCCAGCATGTTCTCGGGCGATAGGTGGGGACGAAGAGGAGATCGCCGAGGTCACGGCCGACTGGGAGGCAAAGGGCTATCGCAGGGCCCCCGGAGTCCTCGGGAGAACTGAGTTTCCGGCTGACGTGAGGATTCGGCAAGCGAAGTGCCCGCATACCGACACACGGATGATGGGCCCGCTAGGTACTTACTGTCGCGCGTGCGGAAAAGATGCTGGATGGCGACGGGCGAGATCCTGCTCGGTGATTTTGTCATCGCGATGTCATCCGAACTCTGCGCGATTGACCCTAACTCGCCTCGCCAGACCTCACGAAGACGAGCCGGTCACCCCTACTGACCTGGACACACTCGCCAGACCAAACAAGACCTCACAGCCGTTCGGAGATTGAGGGGCTAGTGCCCGCAAGGGCGTGGGGGTTCAAGTCCCCCCTCCGACACACTCTGTCGCACACGCGTTTTCCACAATGGGTGGACGCGCTTCAGCGACAACAAGTCGCAGGTCAGGCCGATAGGTGATGGTCAATCCGAGGCCCGCGTAGACCGCGGCCCGGTCGACACCGTTTGCAACCCGCAGCACACGCGCCATGTCTCCGAGTCCCTCGACGATCCGGCGCAGTTCGTCCTCGGACGGCTGCTCCGACGACGCCGTGGCCAGTTCGGCCTCGGCCACCAGGCGCTCGCCCTGCACCTCGCTGATCCACCCGGCGACGACGATCGGGTCGGCCCCGCGATCGAGGGCAGCCCGGTACTTGCCCAGGCGCTCGTCGCAGTCGGCCAGCTTGCGTCGAGCGGCCTCCAGGCGGGCCTCGGTGGCGTCGTCGGGGCCGGCGGCGTCGACCATGGCCGCCACCGTCCCATCGACGTTCTCGGGGTCGAACAACTGGGCCAGCCACTGGTCCAGCTCGGGCACGATGGCCGACTCCTTTATGTAGACGGTGCGCGGGTGCTGAACACCTCGCTCGCCCCGAACCGGCGAGGCAGTGAGCGCCGGGAGGTCACCGTCGCATCAGTCGATGTCGCCTATCCGGAGGACGGGCGGCTCGGCGATGACCCGCTGACGAACAGTCGACTCATCGAGGCCGTCTGCGCGATGAACGCCAGTCGGTTCTTCCGCCAGCCCGATGGCAACGTGGCCGTGACAGCATCTGGAGGCATTTGCCTCCCAGTCAATGTGGATTACAGCGTGCCCACATGGGCCGTGACCGACCGCCCCGTTGCGAGACGGATTGCCCGCGTTCCAAGCGTCCAGAGGCGGCTTGAGATTCGTCTCGCCCCCGGACCTCGGCACCGTGTCTCTCGCCGGCACCGCCAGTGGGCTGGGATCAGCCACGGGCCTCTGGCCAGATGCCACGGACGCCGACCCCGCCGGAGCGACGAAGCCCGTCTACGCCGTGCCCTGGGGCACGGAGAACCTGGTGTATGTGGGGGCAGTGACGACCAGGCTGCAATTTGGCAACATGCAGTCGAGATTCGCCCCTGAGCAGGTGAGCGCCGCCACGCAAGTGACGATGGAGGCCGCTGCCCGCGAGCAAGAGCTGAATTTGCTCACGCAGATCGCCAAGCTGAGCAAGGCGCTGAAGTTCCAGCCTTACCTCGGAGCCGCTCGGGACATCCTCTCCGGGATCGATGCCACCCGCTCCCAGTACCTCTACCCGCACAGAATTCCCAGGAGCGCCACCCTCACGGTGGCGTACCCCGAGTGGGTGAAGGATCTCATCAAGGCGGATTTGGCGCGTGAAGTGGCTCACGACAACAGCGGACCATTCAACGTCTTGGCCATCAGCGACGCCGAGATTGACGACCTGTTCACCGCCCGAGGCGTGCGTGTCATCTGGACGATGGACGGCCTGGAAGCGGGGACGTACGGCAGCGGCAACGCCGCCATCCCTTCGCAGAACTACACCCTCCTGACCGCGGGCTCGGGCGCCGAGTGGCCCGGCCAGACCGGACAGGGCACGACCACCGTGGTCGTGGGCCTCATGTGGATCGAAGGGACGATCCAGTTTCTCGACGGCGGGCAGCTGGACCTCGGGGTCGTGCGTGACTCGCTGCTCGACAGCACGAATGATTGGGAGTGCTTCACTGAGACCTTCGAGGCCATCGCCATGCGAGGGCTTGAGGTCTTCCAGCTCCAGCACACCGTGAAGCCGACCGGTGGCAGCGCCGGCACGAACGCCACGTCGGGCTACACGGAATGACGGACTTCCGGAGGGTCGGGCTCGGCCTCGCCTACGGTCGGTGGCGCTCGGCCCTCCGGGACGGGCTGACGGAAGGAGCACCATGCGAGAGGACGACCGACCCGAAGCGCAGGAGGACCTCATCTGGCAGGTGCACGAGGGCATCCCTGGGGCTCAGGAGCGCCTCGACGCGTTCAACAGCGAGGTCGAGGAGGAGTGGGCGGACATTGAGCAGCGCCTCGACGGCGTGGACCTCGCCTTCCCCTTCGTAATCGTGTGCCCCTCACCGCCCACGCTGCACGAGAGGCTTGCTCAGGGCTCCGTCATCCGCGTGGACTGTTCGACTGGCGAGACGGTCAAGGTGTCAGAGCAGCAGCGTCCCTGGCTCTAGGGAACACGAACCGGAAGGCCCGCCGGCGGATCGCCATGGTGTTTTCCGACCGACAAGATGCCGTTGGCCCCCAACTGCAATCACGGTTATGGGAAGCTGTATGAGGATCCGGCCGCACCGATTCTCCGGCCGATCATCGCCGAGGGTCAGACGCTGTCGGGAACTAGCCAAGTCTCTCTCGGCTTTCCCGACAATCCATACGAAACTCTGCTGGCGCGCGGAATATCCGATTTCAGCGACTACTGCTGGAGTCATGGACTGCAAGTACGTTTCGATTTGGTTCGGAACTGGGCGCGTGTTTCGACCGCCAGGCTGCGGAGCTGACGCAGTTGAAGGCGATGAACCCGAGAAACAGGATCATCCCGAAAATGAAGAGACCCGTGACGAAGGCGGCCCCCCCTGGTGGTGCCCAGCGGCCGACCGTGCCGGGTCCAGCCCCTAATCCGTATTCATACCGCTGGAGCACAACAATGAACGTCCAGACCTGCGCGGCGGTCAAAATGATTCCGAGCACCACGACGGCGACCACACTCTTAAGGTCCTCTGTCCAACGACGCACCCCCTTGCGTGTCCTGATCTGCGACACTGCTAGAAGCGGGACACCGACCAGAAGGGGCAGCCAGTAACGACCCTGCCACCATATGCCGTGCTTGTCGATCGTTGGTGATTCGAAGATGACCGGCAGGGCGATGATGGCGAGAGCGAGAACAGGGAGTGCTCGTCGGCAGCGGCCGGATAGATAGAGTCCCGCGGACAGCAGAACCGCAAACGCTATGGCCCATACCACCCACACGGCCTCGGGTACTGGTGTGTTCAGCCATCCGAAGCTTCCCACACACTGTCGGAGTCGGTGCACGGTAAGGGAAAGCGTCAACCAGACGCTGCCCCAAAGCGAGAGGTGAAACTGTATGGGAAAGGCCCCCCAATACGGGGGAAATCCCCCGATGACCATCGGCACACCGAAGACAATCAATGCACCGATTATGGAGAGTCGAATCGGCAAGGTGCCTCGGTCTCGTAGTAGCTCTTTGGACCGAAACCATCCGCTCAAAATTCCGAGCGTGAAAATGATGACGGCCGCGTAGATTGGGCTGATAGGCCGAGTGAGAATCAAAACCGCGAAGGCGAGAGACGTCCAGACGGCAAGAACGGTCGATACACTCCGGCGTTCAATGACGCAGAGCCCAGCGCACCACGCGGCGAATCCTGCGGCGATCTCCATCCCGCTGGTATTCAAAACAGACGACATGAAGAAGACCATGGGAGAAAGAGCGACCAACACGCCGGCCATCAAATGCCGGCGCCGAGGGTGATACCGAGTAAGGAGGAAGAGCCCAGAGCGACCAGGGACGAATTGATCAGCGTTGCGACCATCCTCATCGAGTAAAGAGCTGGCGCGCCCGTAGTCACGAGGGAAGGGATGCCGACGAGGGCGTAGTAGAGAGGTGGGTAACGGGAGTACTGGGTGGTCGCGTCCACTGCCTCAGTACCACTTTTGAGAGGGGGTGAACAGGCGGCTGATGGCTCGGGCCACCAAATAAGGCATGTCGCCAAAGAGTTGGTACTCGCCACCCAGGCAGGTACCCGGACGACTGCCACTGGACCCAGAACTGTCGGGTGCTCAGGGGCATCGAGTTGTCCTCGCACCACCGCGGCGGCATTTATGGCGTGAGCTGGCTCGTCCGGCGCCGCCATCAACGGAGTGGCGATTGACCAGGCGCCGATCGCGGTTCCCATCGCCAGGAGCGCCCAACAATAGAGCAGCAGGCTCCGAACCGGGCGTGACAGAGCCCCGATCGCTGCCATGACCCTCGACGATGGTGCTATGGCCAATGACAGCATCTCTGCCACTTGACGAGATTACCAAGCAAGCGCCCGAAGGACTCATGCCTGCCATCTCGTCGGATGTCGCCTAGATCCATTTGATGACACAGACGAAAGCTGAGTCGAGAGACCGTCCCAGATCGGTTCGCGGCGGAGGCCGAGCACCGGGGCACTGAGCGCGCGCTTGCCGCCCGCGATCTCTCCCGAGGTGCCGGTAGGGGGCAGGCTGGCCTGACCCTCAGGCCGCCCACTCCGTCCGCCAGAGGGCCGGTGTGCTTATGGTTGCAAACGCCCCTCCGACACGATCGACCGTGGCATGAGTGACCGGAGTAGGTCACTAACCCGGCAGGTGGCACGCTGATACTCCTCTTGGCTCCAGTGACGGGCCTTGTCCGCGCGCCGCTACGACGACGTCCACTCCCTAAGATGGTGCCAATGGCTGCGGCGGAGCTCCGATTCGAGGTCACCAAGGCCACCAAGGGCAAGTTCTCGTTGAGCACGTATTTTCAGGACATGTTCCGACCGAAGTTCGGCGGGGGTTTCAAGTCCTACTCCTCCGGAACGGGGCCATCCGTCGTGGCAGAAAACCTTCGCGGAGAGAAGCTGGTCGTTGACGTGACCAAGACGATGGAGGAAGCTCAGGACCGAGAAGCCATCATCGAAGGGGACTTCCGCAGGCTCTCCACCGAGGACTGGTGCTCGAAGTACAACGTCCCAGCCTCGTTCGTCTCTGGGTAACCCCAAGGCGGCAAGTCGAGAAGTTGAGGGCGGGCCGTTCGCCAACAAGGCGCCTCCGTGGGACCGCAGGAACTCCAAGGCCGCGCGGTGCCGTGGATCTTCTGCATGATCGCCTGTGAGTACGGCTACCGGTACGGCGCCTTCGTCAATGATCATTACAGCGACGTCTTCCCACCGAGCTCGTGAGCGCCAGCTCGTTTACAGCGCCTCTCCTGGATATCGAAGGGCCATCCGCCCCGCCTACCCGGCGGACGGGGCATCCAGTCTGTGGCAGGGTAAGTCAACTGCGGACACAACGCCCATCACCCGTGAATACGGTGCGGTTCCGACCAAGGGGGAAGTCATGACGTCAGAGGTGATCGTCGGCCGAGGTGCCCGTAGAACGGGCGGCCCTTGGCGCATGGCACCCGGTGTGGCGGCAGTCCTCAGCCTGAGCATCGTTCTGGTGGCGTGTGGAGGATCACCAAGCTCATCGTCGTCCACGACCTCCGGCGGTTCGACATCGACGAGTACCTCACACGCCTTGTCAGGAGTCACCGTCACTGGACCCGTACCGGTCGGTTCTCCCACCTTCAACAAGACCCTCTATGGCACAAGTTTCGACCTGTCAAAGGTCGGTTACGAGAAGTCCCAGTTCTTCCTCTCGGGCACCGCCCACTCCTACGTGCCCGCACAGCCCCTGACGAGCGACGGGAATTGGAAGATCATGACTGGTGCGAGCGCGCCGTACAAGACACGGATTGCCGTCTACCGCCCGATCAACCCGAAGAAGTTCAACGGGACGGTCGTGGTCGAGTGGCTCAATGTGAGCGGCGGGACGGACGACGCGCCGGATTGGACGATGTCCCATAACGAACTGGTCCGCGACGGCTTCGCCTGGGTGGGGGTGTCCGCCCAGGAAGTCGGGGTCGACTCAGCGAAATCCACCGATCCCGGCGAGTACTCGTCGCTCTCGCACCCAGGCGACAGCTTCTCTTACGACATCTTCTCGCAGGCTGGCCAAGCGGTCCGCGACGACGCAGCCCGATCCTGGCTGGTTTGCGGCCCCACACGCTAATTGCGGCCGGTGAGTCGCAGTCGGCCGGACGGCTCATGACGTACATCGATGCGGTACAGCCGATCACCCACGTCTACCAAGGCTTCCTTGTGCACAGCCAATTCGGTACCGGCGCTCCACTCTCCCAAGCACCGGAGACCAATTACTCGGCCCCGAATCCGACGACGATCCGCAGCGACCTCGGCGTTCCCGTGCTCGAGTTCGAGACCGAAACCGACGTCTACAGCAGCAACCTGACTGACCGGCTGCACTACGGCAATCCAAAGTGGTTCCGACTCTGGGAGGTCGCCGGCAGCTCGCACTACGACTATTACGGTCTCGCTATCGGTCCCAACGACACCGGCAACGGTCAGGGCGCCGTAGACAATCTGGCGGCCATGCAGAACCCGACGCGCACTCCTGCAGGTGAGTTCAGTTGCGCCGTTCCTATCAACACCGGTGGAACGCACTGGGCACTCGAGGCCGCCGTGTATTGGCTGAACAGGTGGGTCGTAGACGGCACGCCGCCGCCTCGAGCCCCTTTCTTGGCGACGACCCATGTCTCGCCGGTGGTGTACAAGCTTGATGCAAACGGAAACGCCATCGGAGGCGTGCGAACTCCACAGGTAGACGCGCCGATCGCCGCACTGAGCAGCCAAGGCAACAGCGGGGGCTTCTGCTTCCTTTTCGGCTCCACCGTGCCGTACAGCGCCGCCCACCTCGCCAGCCTCTACAAGACCCATGGCCAGTTCGTCTCAGCCTGGGCCCGTGCGGTTCATAGGGACCAAGCTGCAGGGTTCCTTCTCCCCGCCGATGCAGTCGAGCTGCTGCACTCGGCAGCTGTTTCACAAGTCGCACAGCAAGCACGCTGACCGATTTGGCACTTGCAGGGTGTCCTCAGTCCTCTTTACCTTCTCCCGTCTGGATGCGCAGGTGCCCCGACCACCGGTACATCGTAAGAGTCCAAGGCCACATGCACCTTCTCGGTCGCAGCTTCAAGCTCGTCCTGAATCCAGGAACGCCGCAAGCCAAGACTGTCCTCAACGTGCCCGACTACAACTTCCACTACCAGAAGGCCTATAACCTGGCACGTCCCATCCCGGTTACGATCGGCGAGAAGCTCCAAGTCACCTGCACCTACGATCCGACCTTGGCGCAGGAGCTCCCGATCCTTCGCAAGGCCCCGCCCCACTTCGTCACCTGGGGCGAGGACTGCGGCGGTCAGGTGCCCATTGGCTCTGCCAGATCGGCGGTCCACTCAAGGTGGCAAAGCCCCTCCGACACCAGCTGTGACCTGGGAAATGCGCGCAAGCGCCCGGCGGCGAGATGCCAGCTTTGCTCGTCGTGCGATGTTGAGATTGTTCGACATTTCACTTGACTCCGTCTCAGTCTCGTGTTGAGGTATGCACGGCCACCCGCAGATGATGGTGGTAAAAGGGCAACGCACCATGAAACGACCTTGGTCGATGTGGTCTGTGGCCGGCGTGATCATCTCGCTCGGCCTCAGTTCGTTTCTGCCGTCGGCAGGAGCATCGGTGAGCGAAACGCGTCCCGGCCCGCCCGCAGAGGTCTTGGCCGTCTCCACGGATGGCGTTCCTGGCGTAACAGTCGTGTGGAAAGCGCCTACCCCGGTCACCGGCCCTACCATCCTGTACTACTGGGTGTCCAACTACCCCGGGAAGCACGTCTGCATGGCCCCCGCCTCCGGCCCTTACATCTGTCGGCTTGGCGGCCTCAACGGCAACATCCGGCATCCCATCCGCGTTCGAGCGATCACTGCGGCGGGTCCCGGCAAAGCTGCAGCGACGGTGAGCCTCGTCACACACCCCGTCAATCCCACAGCCACCACGTCGTCGTCACCCTCGTCACCCTCGGGGACAACACCGTCCGCCAGCTCGGGAGTGCCGTCCGGAGACGCTGCCGCCGTTGCTGCCTCACTCACAGCGACTGCGCCGGTCAGCACGCCAGGGAATAACCCGGCCGAGCTCCCGTTCACGGGACTGGACGTCGAGACGCTGCTGCTCTCAGGACTTTCCCTCGTCGTTGTCGGGCTGCTACTGATCGCCAGCGCCAACCAACGCCGGCGCACGGTGCGGCGGATTGCGACTCTCGTTCAGCCGCGTTCGATCTTTGCCTGGCTATTCGGTCAGTGATCGGGCAAGCGTCGATCTAACTGGGCTCGGTCAGCACTCAGTCGCAAAACGCGGCTCCAGGGTCTGTGCGTACCTCTCGCGGGGGCAGATGCGGCTTGGGCACCGTTCCTTGGCCCGCCCAAGACTAAAGAGCGTTGGGTATCAGATGTTGATTCGGTGGGTGGCTTCGATCGCGGCCGCCAAGGCCTACGGCCTACATCCTGTAACGGCCCGGCTTGCTCCCGGCACGGAGCGAGTCGCTCGTTCAAGCGTCCATTCCGTCCACCACCGCCGTGTGCTGGAAGTTAGCGGCCTCCTCTAACACACGTTTCGACCAGTGTTATGTGTCCCGACGGGAAACCACCGGCGAGTGCCGAACTGAACCTCTTTGCTGTTGGTTCCGATACCTTCGGTGACGCTTCGGGGACGAGCGAAAGGCCTGCAGGCGCGACGAAAGGGCACATGATGTTCGGAGAGCACAAGCACCTCGAGGAGAAGCTGCGCGAGCGCGGCACGAGTTCGCCTGCCACCGTGGTCGCCGTCCACCAGACTCATACGGCGGCAGGGCACGGCGCTCCCAATCTGATCGGGAACCTCAGCTCGTGGTGAAGCTCGATGTGAACGTTCAGCCTCCCTGCCCGCGATTTTTGAACTTCCCCACCTTCGATCAGTGAAATTCCCCACCCCTGCTCCGGTGAAATGAACCATCCACCGACGGGGTTGGGCCCCCTTCGATGCTGAGAAGCGACCAAGCCGACCAGCTCGAAGGGGGACCCGCTCCGCATGCTCACACATGGGGAAGACGTGGAAGCACATGCACTCAAACAGCGGGGCTGGACGATTTCGTCGATCGCCCGCCATCTGGGTCGGGACCGCAAGACGGTCCGGGCCTATCTCAATGGTCAGCGGACGCCGGGCTGTCGGAAGCGGTCGAAGCCTGACCCGCTCGAGCCCTTCGTCACCTATCTCCGGCTGCGGTTCGCCGACGACCCGCACGTCTGGGCCTCGGCCCTCTATGACGAGGTCAAGCGGCTCGGATACCCGCTCAGCTACCCGAGCTTTGTCCGCCAGGTGCGAACCGCCGGGCTCCGACCCCACTGCGAGGCCTGCACGGGCGTGAAGGGCCGGGACACGATCGAGATCGACCACCCGCCGGGCGAGGAGATCCAGTGGGACTGGTTCGAGCGAAGGAACGCACCGTGGGGTGGGACGGCCTATGTGCTGCTCGGCACCCTGCCCCACTCGGGACGCATCCGTGGTGTTCTCGCCGAGCGCATGGACCAGGCCCATCTCGTCGGTGCCATGGACGCCGTGCTGCGGCGACTCGGCGGCACGGCCCATGTGTGGCGAACCGACCGGCTGGCCACGGTGATCGTGCCGGGGACGGCCGAGGTGCAGGCCTCCTTCGCCCCCGTCGCCAAGCACTATGCGACCGCGGTCGAGCCCTGCCCGCCCCGGCGGGGCAACCGCAAGGGGTCGGTCGAGTCCTCGGTGCGCTTCTGCTCGGGACGCTGGTGGCGGACCATGACCGCACAGAATCCCGAGGAGGCGCAGCGCTCGCTCGACGTCTTCTTGGCCACCATCGGCGACGACCGAGAACGGCGGGCCCCCGGCGGTGCACGCACCACGGTCGGCGAGCTGGCCGATGCCGAGCCATTGCTCGCCCTGCCGCCGGCGCCGTTCCCGGCCACGACCGAGGTGGAGCGGGTGGTGGCCGACAATGCCACGGTCGCCTATCAGGGCAACCGCTACTCGGTGCCGCCCGGGCTCAGCGCCACGATGCTGGTCGTCCGTCAGCGGCTGGGGTCACCCGACGGTCGACGTCGTGGCGCCCTCGGGAGCGATCCTCGTCACCCACCGCCTGGCGCCGCCCGGTTCGGGAGCACTGGTGCGCAGCACCGAGCACCGAGCCGCCCTTGAGGCAGCGGTGCTCTCCTCTTTCACCACGGCCAGACCGTGCGATAAGAAGGCCAATCGGCCACCGGGTCAAGAGGCTCTGGCCGAAGCAGCACGCCTGCTCGGGCCCTTTGGCGCCGAGCCGAGCGTCGACCTCTGTGTCTATGACGAGATCGCCGGAGGTGGACGATGAGCGAGTCCTCTACCTATCAACAGATTCGCAGCCACCTGGCCTACCTGCGCCTCGGTGCGGCCGCCGAGGCGCTGCCCGGCGAGCTCGAGTCAGCCCGCAAGGAGAGCCTCGCTCACTCCGAGTTCCTCTGCCGCCTGCTGGACGTCGAGGTGACCGCCACCGAGGCCCGACGCCGAGCCGGGCTCGAACGCTTTGCCTGCCTGCCCGCACCCTGGACGATCGAGGACTTCGACTTCTCGGCCCAGCCCTCGGTGGACAAGAAGCTCGATGGGCGAGCTCGCCACCCTCCGGTTCTTGGAGGACGCCACCAACGTGCTCTTCATCGGACCGCCCGGGGTGGGCAAGACCATGCTGGCCATCAGCCTGGCGAGAGCCTCGATCAACGCCGGCTATCGCACCTATTACACGACGGCCGCCGATCTTGCCGCCCGCTGTCACCGGGCCGCCCTCGAAGGTCGATGGTCGACCACTATGCGCTTCTTCGCCGGACCACGGCTGCTCGTCATCGATGAGGTCGGTTACCTGCCCATGCAGAACGAGGCGGCCGCGGCCCTGTTCCAGGTCATCACCCAGCGCTATCTGAAGTCCTCGATCGTCATGACCACCAACCTGGGCGTCAGCTCGTGGGGGAAGATCTTCGACGACCCCATGGTGGCCGCGGCCATGCTCGACCGCCTCTTGCACCGCAGCGTGGTCTTCAACATCGACGGCGACAGCTACCGGATGCGGTCCCATCGAGCCCGCACCGAGAGGTTCCGAAAGGGGGTGGCCAAGGCTAAGGAGTAAAATCAGGCAACACTCACCGAGCAGTCAACTGGGGAATTTCGTTGATCGACCCTGGGGAGTTTCGGAAATCGGCGGCATCCCGGCGTGCCTGCCTTCTACGCCACCACCACGAACCGTGAAGGCCAGTTCTCCGGGTACAGCCTCGGAGATCAGATAGCCGTCCTCTACGACCCCGCTGACCACGGCTCTGTCGTCGTCGATGAGCAGGCGGCACAGGCGGCAGCCGACGCCGAGGCGGTAGCGGCACACATCGAACGGTCCAGCTGGATGACGAGGTAGCGAAGGCGAACGCGCTCCTCACGAAGGTCATGGCCGAGCGTGGCATTGACCCCGACACGCTCGGCTCTCCGTGTACACCGGGCAGCTCGACCTCCCCGCTCGTGTCGCGGCGCTCACGGAACCTCGCGTTTAACGCTCACTGAAATTCGCGGTCACTGAGGCCGCGCTCCTCCTGATCGGGCATCCACCGGTCGGGGTCATGGCCCCTCCAACTTGTCGGTGCTGGCAAGCACCCGACGAGCTGGAGGAAGCCGAAAGAGATGATGACCCAGGAGGAGTACATGAACGTGAAGGCCCTGCATGCCGGGGGCTGGACGATCAAGCAGATCGCCGAGCACCTCGGCTTCCACCCCGCCACGGTGTCGTCGTGGCTGAAGAACGGCGGCCCACCGCCCAAGCGGAGCGTCCCCGAGGAGGACCTGGTGATCGACGAGCGCTGGCAGGCCCGCATCGGCGGCCTTCTGGCGCATAACGCCGACCTGCAGGGTTCGTCCATCATGCGGGTGATCGAGGCCGAGGGCTATGAGGGCTCGTATCAGACCCTGACGCGCTACCTGCACTCGGTGCGCGGCCCGACCCGGGGCGCGGTGACGCTCACCATGCGTATCGAGACCATGCCCGGCGAGGAGTTCCAGTTCGACTGGTCCGACTGCAATACCTTCGCCCGGCGTTGGGGCTGGGACCACGAGTTGCACTGCTTCGGCTGCGTGCTGTGCTGGAGCCGCGTCAAGTTCTGGTGGTTCGCCCCCTCCATCGACCAGCACCACACCTTCGAGGGCCTGGTCCGTTTCTTCGAGACCATCGGCGGTGTCCCCGCTGTCGGGCGGACCGACCGCATGGGCCAGCTCGGCCGCTCCAGATCGAAGGGCTTCGTCTTCCACCCCGTCGCCCTCGGCTTCGCCCGCCACCACGACTTCGCGTTCAAGGCCTGCGACGCCGGGGATGCCAAACGCAAGGGCAAGGTCGAGCGACCTTTCCGGGACCTCAAACGTGGCTTCCTCTCCGAAATGGATCTCGACCCTCCAGAAGACATCGGAGAGCTCAACCGCCGGGCTGCCCGCTGGCTGGATCGCTACGTACACGCGGTCGCGCACGGGACCACCAAGGCGACCTCCGGCCGATCGCTTCGAGACGACCGCCATCTCGGTCATCTGCCTCCGGTGCGCTTCGACACCGCGGTGCGCGACACCCGCCGGGTGGGTCGTGTGCCCCTCGTGGAATGGGACACCGTCTTCTACTCGGCCCCGCCCGAACTGGCCGGCAAAGTGATCGAGGTTCGCCAACCCATCGGCTATAGCGTCATTGAGCTGCGCTTCTTGGGCCAGATGGTGGCGCTGCACTACCTGGCGCCAACGGGCTCTCCGCCCCAGTGGCTCCCCGAGCACAAGAGCGCAGCCGAGGCCATCGTGCTCGGCCGGCGCCGACCTCGGCGTTTTCGAGCGTCGTTGGCGCGGGCCACGGTGCCACTCGGTCTCGAGATCGGCGACTACGACGTCGCCGTGCCCGATCTGGCCGACATGGGCGTCATCGGCCCGCACCCAGATACCGACCTGCCTGTCGGATATACGCCGCAGAGGCCAACGTAGAGGACGGTATCGACCCCGATGGAGGATGCATGAGCAAAGCCACCCTCATCGAGGCGATCAAGGCCGATCTCGACTACTTCAAGCTCGTACGCACCGCCGAAGTGTTCGCCGAGCTGGCCGAAGAAGCCAGGACGAGCGGTGCCGACCCGCTCGAGTTCTTGGCCAACGTGCTCAGCGCGAGGTCGACGCCACCCGCCAGCGCCGGCTCTCGGCCCGGCTGCGCTTCGCCCACTTCCCGTTCCGAAAGACCATCGAAGAGTTCGACTTCGAGTTCCAGCCCTCCATCGACCCCGAGGTCGTCTACGACCTGGCCGAGCTGGACTTCGTGCGCGACGGCCATCCGGTCCTGTTCCTGGGTCGACCCGGGTGCGGCAAGTGCCACCTCGGCATGGCCCTCGGCATCAAGGCGGTCGAGGCGGGCTATCGGGGCTACTTCACCGGAGCGACCGACATGACCAAGGCGCTGGTGAGTGCCTGGGCCGAGGGGACGTTCAACCAGAAGATCCGCACCTACACCTCCCCGAGCATCCTGGTCATCGATGACGTCGGCATCACGCCCTTCGACCGAACAGAGGCCAACGCTTTCTTCCAGGTCGTCAACCGCCGCTACGAGCTGCGCTCGGCCACCATTGTCACGACCAACCGGGGCCTGCCGGCCTGGGCCGAGCTGTTCGGGGGCGACTCCGTCGTCGCCGCCGCCATCTTGGACCGCTTGCTCGACAACGCCACGGTCATCAACATCAAGGGACCCTCGTGGCGTCTGCGCGAACACGAGGCTCTCACCAAGCCGCTGACGGACCTGGCCGGTCCGCCCGAGAAGACCCCGAGGAGGCGGGGTTAACCTGTCAACCGGAGCGCGGACTCAACGCGAATTTCGGTGAGCGAAAACCGCGAATTTCGGTGAGCGGCGACAGCTCGGGGGACCCTCACCCAGCTGAGCAAGCATCGGCTCTGGCCGGCACACCGCTTCCGGTCACTGGCGGGCCGACACTGCCTCGCACGGGGGCTCACCCTGGCCAGTGTCGAAGCTGTCGGCGCCGGCTCGGGTGAGCATTCTCCGGCGGTCTTGCGCGAACGCTACGCCGATCTGGTTCGTTCCGACTGGGGCCATGGAACCGTCCTGAGTGTCAAGGATCGGAGACATAGATGGGTCCGGCGGAGACGAACTGGGCCGATCGGGCCGATTCCGAAGCCGGCTACGTGGCTTCTCGAAGGGGAGCGAGCCGGGGAAACAGCCTGGCACCGATGTGTACGGCGAAGTCGATGGCCAGCGCCGGCGAGAGGTCGGGGTCTGTGCTGGGCGGTGTCGGCAGGCTCGTGACGTGCCGGGCATGCTCGTACAGCCCATGACAGAGGTGACGGCCCAACGTGCCCAGCGCCTGGCTGGCCGCCACCCGCTCGCCTTGAAATGCCGGCACCGGCAGGGGTGAGATGTCGGGCCAGGACTCCGGCCCCCGAGGTGTGCCCAGCCTGAGGAGGTGGTGGAAGGTTCGAGCTGCCGCGTCACGCCCCGTGAACGGCGCTCCCGAGTCCCCACACCTCGCGGAGAGTCGCCAGCATCGATGTGTGCCGGTACTCCTCCGTGCAAACGGTGGCTTCAGCGATCCAGGGCGAGACGATGACCGCCGGGACCCGATAGCCGGAGCGATCGAAGCTGAACCCGAGCTGGCCCGGTGGTGCATCGGGCTGGGGAGGCGGCACAGCCCCCGGGGGAACGTGGTCGTAGGTGCCTCCCGGCTCGTCGAAGCCGACGAAGAGCATCGTGTTGAAGACATTCGACCCCGCCGAGGAGGTGGCCGAGCGGATGGCGTCGTAGATCCGGCCGAGGAACGCCTCCCCGGCGAGGATCGACGACGGCGCGTCAATCTGTACGTCCACTCCCAGGCAGGAGTGCTCGTCCAAAGGCCGGGTGGTAATCGCAATGCCCCGCCAACAGGTTGGGCTCGATGAGCGAGAAGTGAGGCAGCGTTCCCTCGGCGCAGTCGCGCTCGAACTCGGCGAAGGGCACGAAATGGGTGGCGAACCGATCTCTGAGGCGATCCATGTGGATGAATCCGGTAAAGGAGATCGGGTCGGGCTCCAGCACGTAGACCTTCCACGTCCTGCCGTGCTGCTCGAGCCGATCGAAGATCGTCTCGGCGTCGTTGTGCCGCATGAAGTTCGCCATCGGTCGGTTCACGACGAACCCCGAGGAAGTGCCAGCGATCCAAAATGACCGGTTGGCCATGGTCTGGGAGGGGACCTCGCTGAACCAGTGGTCGAACACACCGAACGAGCGGGCCAGCGTGCTGAGGACCGGCACTTGTTCCGGCGTGTAGCCCGTCATGATCTGGACGTACTCGTCGTAGGTCGGCTGTCGACCGAGCTCCACGGTCAGGAAGCTGATGTAGTCGGTCACGAAGCCGTCCATAGTGGGCTTCTGGCCCTCAGGATGGTGCGTTGTACGGCGCCACCATCTCGGTGGCGTCCTTGAACCGGTTTTGCTCGTCGAGCACGTTGAAGAGCTGGGTATTGGTGTGCTGGTACTCCTCCCCGGGATCGGGGTTTGGAGCGTCCATGTCGACGGCGATCCCGTACGGCACCGAACCGCGCTCGGCACCGTGCTCGGCCCACGCCGGAATCGGGTTGCTCAGGTTCTTGTCGACGACCCCCTCGAATGTTTTCACCTGCCCGGCCTCGT
The DNA here is from genome assembly GCA_963756195.1 of uncultured Acidimicrobiaceae bacterium. Lineage (GTDB taxonomy): Bacteria > Actinomycetota > Acidimicrobiia > Acidimicrobiales > RAAP-2 > CAVSNH01. Next base: position 203,879 of record CAVWMT010000009.1, on the reverse strand, counting down.
AGAGGCGCCCGAGCAGGTTGTCGAACGATCGGTTCTCGAAGAGGACGAGGACCACATGATCCAGGGCGTCGGCTGAGTTCGGTGCAGGCGGCATGGGCGCATCTCTAGTCGATAGGTTGGCTCGTTGTAGTAGCTGATGGCACCGTCTACTGCAACCGGCGGCAGGATGCGGCGTGCTCAGGCCGTCCGTACCTGGCCAGAGTGGCAACCGGGAGTCAACTGAGACGTCAACACTCTGCCCTCGGGCAAACGCAGCTGGTCGTGACCCAACGTCGACTTCGTCCGATTGACCCGGCGTGCTTGTGTTCGTACCGGTCAACTGGGATTGTCAAATTGAATCGCCCTGGGTTCGGTAGAGGCTTTTCTGTTGGGGTTTACGCGACCCGGGGGTCCTCGCTCTTGGCACGGTGTCACCGTGGCCGTGAGCGGTACCGTGAGCTTCACCGTCTCTACCCGGAAGTGAGTCCAACCGCCTCTCGACCGGACTGCAGGCAACACTGCCCAAGTCGTAACGGTCGAATCGAGTTCACCCCCATCGAGGTGGTCCGCGGGGTCAGAGCGAGAAGACCCTGACGCCTACCGGGGACCCTGGTCGAGTCCCGCCTCACCTCGGGGTCGCCCAGCCAACGGGACAATGCGCTTCTCGAGCCCCCGCGGCAGCTACCGTCATACAGGAGGGGCGTTGGCGACGAACAGGGTGCATGGACTTCGACATCGAGGCCTACAAGAGCAGGACTGAACGCCTGCGTTGGGACGATCTCGACATCGAGTCGTTCCGCCTGCGTCCGCTGCCAGAACCCTCCTTGCGGTGCCTGCGGTACATGCACGACATCGAGTTCCACACGGCGTGCTACCTGAGGGATCTGCTCGTCGGCCCAGCCCACGCCGACCCCGAGATCACCGCCTTTCTCTCCTTCTGGGTCTTCGAGGAGTTCTGGCACGGAGAGGCACTGGCTGCGGTGCTCGCAGCTCACGACGAGCCCAACGGCTCCACCCGGGTCACCGCCCTGCGCCACCGCCTGGGGACGGTGGACAAGCTACGGCCCATCGCCATGAGCGCGGCTTCCTGGTTGGTCGGGGAGGACTTCGTGGCCGTGCACATGAGCTGGGGCGCCATCAACGAGTGGACTACCCAGGCCGGTTATGCGCGGTTGGCCAAGCGGGCCGGCCACCCGGTTCTCAGCCAGCTCCTCCGGCGCATCATGCGCCAGGAGGGCCGTCACATCGACTTCTACGCCTCTCAGGCCTCGACGCGGCTGGCCGAGAGCAGCCGGGCGCGGCGACTGACCCGACTCGCGCTGAAGAAGATGTGGGCCCCAGTCGGCTCAGGCGTCATGCCCGCCTCCGAATCCGCGCACCTGGCGACCTACCTCTTCGGTGGGGACGAGGGGACGGAGGCAGCTCGGAGGATCGATCGGCACGTGGATCGACTGCCTGGCTTGGGAAGGCTGCATCTCCTCGAGAAGGCCGTCACCGAGCGGATCTCCCGCTCCCATGGTGGGTTCGGACAAGCTCGGCATCAGGACTTCGGCCCGATCGCTCTCGACCTTCCGGCGAGGAACCAGACACTTCCGATCTCCGCCTGACCGCGATGAGGGAACAACGCGGCGCCGGCGGGCTCCTCGTCTCAATCCCAGCCCGATGACGGCGAGAGCGGCGAGAGTCTTCGCTTGTGGAGAGGCGCTCCGACTCGTTCCGCACGGGCCAGTGCGGCGAGGGATGGCTGAGTGGACGCCTCCCTCCGTCGATGCGGTTTCATCGTCAGCCATTCGGGCAGGCTCGTCGGCGATGGCCAGCAACTCGAGGTATTGAGCTCGAAGCTCGAGGACGGCCACGAGCTGTTCGGCTCGTCGGCGTAATCGACGCCGCTCGCGGTGCCGCCTCACGGCGCCTCCCCAGAGGGGAGAACAGGTGCGGGTCTGAACGAATGGTCGAGCTGTGGGTCTGTTGCGCCATCTCCGTTCTTCCCAAGGCCTTCCGAAGACGATCGGCGGCAAGGAGGCCGGACTAAAGGGACAACCGGGAGATGACGGCGTGTGCCGAGGTCAGGCGGTCGATCTGTAGGTCGGCGTTGCCGGGACCGACCGCATGTCCGGACGGGGAGCTCGGTCCACCGCTCATCGGTCCGAGGGACAACGGTCGGGCAGGAGGGGAGGCAGGCTCTCTTCGCCGGAGTCTTTGGGCCGGGAAGCAGTAGCATGAGCACCCCATCGCCACCCATGCCCATGAGCGACCTCCGACGACTCAAGAAGCAGACCAATGGACTCCTCGCCGAGCTGGGCGGGAGTCCTGACGAAGTTGCCGCATCCCTTCGCAGAGTCGGCGTCGCGGGCGTCCCCAAGAGCAACCGATCCTGTGCCATCGCCCAGTACCTGACGGCGGTGATGGGGGGAGAGCCGGGTGTCCGCTCGGTCGTGGTGGGCCCCTGCTCGTTGGTCATCCACTTGATCGGGTCAAAGGACGGACGCCCTGGGGGCCGGTTGTTGGTGCAATTGCCGAAGCCGGTGCGCCGGTTCGTCGCCGCATTCGACGCCGGCCAGTTCCCGACAATGGTCCGTCACAAGCCCACCGCCGGAAGGCCACGGGCAATCGCCCTGCGCTGACCAACTCGGCCGCCCTCTTGCCGGGCGATCCACAGCAGGTGCCAGTGCGTCTATTCGAACCGCTTCTCGTGCGCGGCAAGCAGCGCGGCTGCACCCTCGGGCAGCTTGGACAGCCTGTACGCATGGGGCGGGAGGGTCGAGGCTCGGACTCCCTTGGCGATGGGATGGAACCCGGACGAGAACGAGCTGGCCGGCAGCGGGCCAACGAAGGGGTTGAGCGGCGCTTTGAGGACCGGCGGCTCGGCGAACGGTGGCCGGCTCGCTGTGAGATCGAAGAACTCGAGCATGTTGTGGGCGTTGGCGTCTCGGTAGGTCATGGCCGGCAGGTTCCACTTGGTCTCGACGAACTTGAGGAGGCTCGTGTGGTCGTGGACGACGTGGGAGACGAAATCGCGCTTGGCGAACGGTGAAATGACGACGGACGGGACCCGGAACCCGGTGTAGTCGTAGCTGCCGGGCTGGTCCGGCGGGACCGTGATCTCCGGCGGCACGTTGTCTGGTCGCACCGCCGGCCGTGGCGGAACATGGTCGTACCAGCCACCGTGCTCGTCGTAGACGAGGAACATGGCCGTCTTCGCCCAGTTCGGAGAATGGAGCACGGCCTCGATGACCCGGGCGGCGAATGCCTCGCCGATGGAGACGTCGCCGCCCTCCTCGGAGTAGTCGGTGTAGGGGTCGACCAAGGAGAACTGCGGCAGCCGGCCGGCGGCCGCGTCGGAGAGGAACTGATTGATCGGGGCCATGTTCTTCTTGTGATCGAGGTAGACGGGGAGGAAGAGGGCGGCCGTCGGCACGTCGGGGTAGTAGTCCTTCCAGGTGATGCCGTGGGCATCCAACCGATCGAAGATCGTGCCATTGGGCGCATCCCGGGCGGAGATGCCGGTGCCATTCGTCGAGACGTCACCCAGGGCAGTGGCGGCGATGAGGAAGCGTCGGTTCGGGTACGTCTGGGCCATCACGGAGCAGAAGTAGCGGTCGCCGATAGGGAACCGCTCGGCCAGGGAGTAGTAGAAGGGCAGCTGCTCGCGGGTGAAGTAGCCCATGGAGGCCGGCCCGCACGTGCGGGCGAAGCCCATGTTGGTTCCATGGTCGAAGCACAGGTGTGACGCGTCCCAGCTCTGAGTGATCTGTGAGTTGAGCGGCACCACCGTGTTGGGCAGCGGGAACGAAACGATGTAGTCCTTGTCGGGTCCGGGGGTGAAATTGACCGCTTTCCCGTTCTTTCCCAGCGTGAGCCCGTCACCACGACCGAGCACGCCGAAGTGGTCGTCGAAGGAGTGGTTCTCCATCATGAGCACGACCACGTGCTCGACCTGTGGGACGGTATCCGTCCCGGCGGGCAGTGCGGGGTGGGGGAGGGAGTCGGGACGGAGAAGCGCCCCGTTCGGTCCGAGGCCGCGGGCGCCTGACGGGGCCATGCCCGAGGAGCTGAGGGCGCTGTAAGCGTCGGCCGTCGCCGAACCGGCCCGAGTTCCGAGGCCGGTGGCCGCGGTGCCGGCCACGAGGGCGCCGCCGAGGAGGGCCCGTCGCCCGAACCTGGGTCCGCCGCTCACGGCGAAACGGTACACGGGACGCCCGGCCAGCGGCCGTTGCGCACCGGCCGAACCGGCGGTCCTCAGGTGGCGAGGGTGACGATGTCGATGATCAACAGGGCGAACACCATGCCGCCGACAGCCGCGTAGAGCGCCGAGAAGGCCCACCGCTGATGGTGGTCGGCCAGCCAGAAGCGCCGTATGCCGAGCCAGTCGAAGGTGAGGGCGAGGATGCTGATCGGGATGCCGATCGCCGGGCCCACGCCGCGAGCCACTCCGATGGCCGGGAGGACGACGGGCAGGATGATGTAGCTGAAGAGGCATCGTAGGCCCGAGAGGAGCATCGAGACGCTGAAGATCCGGTGGGTCTCGGACTCGTCGACGGGTGCCTGGTCCTCGGGGATGCGCAGCAGGCGCCGCATGGTCCCATCGGCGCGGGACCGCCTCGGAGCGAGGGTCGCTCGGGGATCGGCCACGGCGGTCTGGTCCACGAGGACATGGTAGGCGTGCACGACCACCGGCCACCATGCGGCACACCGGTCTACTGAGGTCCTGAGCCCAGACGGCGTGAGGGGCCGATGCCGATATCGACACTCCTCCCGGTAACGTCTTCGAGCGTGTCCGACCAGCAGATACCCGTGATCTCGGAGGCACGGACACCGTCCGGTCTGTTGCCCGGACACGATCCTGGCCGCGGGCACCAGCCGTCATTGTCGACACCGAGGAAACCCGATGGTTCGATCAACGCCGGCTGGTACCTGGTGCCGCTCCGGGTGTTCCTCGGCGTCACCTTTGTCTTTGCCAGCCTTCAGAAGCTCGCCAACCCGAACTTCTTCCGCAGCACCAGCCCCATCTCCATCCACGCCCAACTGCTGGGAGCCACCCACTCGAGCCCCATCCACTCACTGATCAGCCCGCTGGTCTCGGCGGCGACTGTGGTTGGCGTGCTCATCGCTGTCGGCGAACTGGCCGTGGGCGTCGGCACGCTGCTCGGCTTGTTCAGCCGGGTGGCGGCGACGGGCGGGCTGCTCATCAATCTGAGCCTGTTCCTCACCGTGAGCTACCACTCGTCGCCGTACTTCACCGGTTCGGACATCGTGTTCTTCTTCGCCTGGACGCCTTTCATCCTGGCCGGAGCGGCCGGGGCGCCGGCACTCGACACCTGGCTAGCCAGTCGTCGTCGCTCAGCCGGTGCGACGGCGCTGGCACCCGCGGGAGTCGTCTCGCGGCGGTCCGTCGTCTCCCTAGGCACGATCTCCGCCGCGGTGGCCGCCGGCGTGGTGGTGCTCGGTGGCGCAGCCGTTGCACTCGGTCGAGCGGTGGGTGGAGCCGCAGCGCCGTCGTCAGGGGAGCGGGAGTTGACCAGTGCCAGCCTGCCCACGACCACTGGCACCGGCACTGCATCCAAAGCCTCGAGCACGCCGAAGGGCACCGTCGTGGGCACGGCCTCCTCGGTACCGGTCGGTGGTTCGGCCGCCTTCACCGACCCGCAAGACCGGCGACCCCTCCCTCGTCATCCAGCAGACAGCAGGCGACTTCGTCGCCTTCGACGCCATCTGCCCGCATGCCGGCTGCACGGTCGCCTATCAGGCCGCGTCGCGGATCATCGCCTGCCCGTGCCACGGCTCCGAGTTCAACCCGAGCAACGGTGACGTCGTGCGGGGTCCCGCCGCCTACGGGCTGACCCCCATCGGGATCACCAAGGGCCCGAACGGCGATCTCTACGTTCGCAGCTGACCGGAGCCCGCCCGCCGGCCGGGATCCGGGCCCATCGGTCCAGGAACGGCCACCGGTCGGATACGCTTCGGCATCGACGGCGGACACCCTGACCAAATGAGCACCGCGACCTTCCGAGCCAGCAGGTGCACACGGTGCCAGGGTGGCCACCGATTCCAGCGACCGCACGGCCTGGTTGTCGGCCGTCCCCTTCTTCGCTGTGCACCTCGCACCCCTCGGGGCACTGTTCGTGGTGGTCACATGGCAGGACTGGGTCCTCTGCGCCGCTCTCTACGTGACCCGGATGTTCTTCGTCACGGCCGGCTACCACCGCTACTTCGCCCACCGCAGCTACCGCATGGGGCGGGTAACCCAGTTCCTCGTGGCCGTAGCGGGCACCACCGCGGTCCAGAAAGGGCCCCTCTGGTGGGCCGGCCATCACCGTGTGCATCACCGGTACACCGACGTGGACGGCGACGTGCACTCCCCGCGGGACGGGTTCTGGTGGAGCCACGTGGGGTGGATCCTCTCCACTCGCTACAAGGAGATCGACACCGACGCCATCAAGGACTTCGCCGCCTACCCGGAGCTCCGGCTCGTCGATCGCTTCAACTGGGTCGGGCCCTGGATCCTCGCCGTCACCTGCTTCCTCGTCGGCGGCTGGGGCGCCCTGCTGATCGGCTTCATGCTGTCCACCGTTCTGCTGTGGCACGGCACCTTCGTGGTCAACTCGCTCACCCATGTCTTCGGCCGGCGGCGGTACGCCACCCCCGACACCAGCCGCAATTCCGTGCTCATCTCGCTGGTGACCGGTGGCGAGGGATGGCACAACAACCACCACTACCTTCCGGCCTCGGCCCGGCATGGGATTCGTGTGGTGGGAGCTCGACCCGACGTGGTACGTGCTGCGCGCCCTCGCCGTGGTGGGGATCGTCCGTGACCTCAAGGACCCCCCGCGGCGCCTGCTCGACCAGGCCCGGGTGCGGGACGGCGCCTTCGATATCGGGATGTTCCGGTCCTACTGGGATCGCGCCGCCAAGGTGGCCGGGCGAGCGGATCGCCGACTTGAGCGCCCGTCCAACCGTGCCATCGGCCGACGCTCCACCCGGACAGCTCGAGCAGACCGCCGCCGGCCCTCCGGAGCCGGCCGACACGCCATCGAGCCTGCCAAGCCTCATCCGCCGGGCGCTGGACTCCGCCGACCAGTTGGCGGCCGCCACCCGCCGCCGCCCGACAGACGCCTCGACCGGTCGTCGGCGCACCTCTCGGGGTCCCTCCGAACCAACCGGATGAGCCGCGCCGGCGCCGGCGCCGAGGCGGGAGACCCGGCTGCGGTGCGCGCCTTCGCCGACGCCCGTTTGTGGATCGTCGATCTCGACGGCGTCATCTGGCTGACCGGCCAGGCCATCGGCGATGCCGCCTGGCGCCGTGGCCGCACTGCGTTCCCGCGGGGTCCGGGTGCGTCTTCGCCACCAACAACTCGGCGCCCACCAGTTGCCGATCTGCTCGGCCGGCTCGACCGAATCGGCATCGCCGCCGACCAGGGCGACCTGGCCTCGTCGGCCCATGCCGCGGCCGGGTTGTTCGACCCCGGTCAGACGGTGCGGCTCCTGGCCGGTGACGGGGTGCGCGAGGCCTTCGACGAGCGGGGCGTGGCGATTGCCGAGGAGGGCCCGGTGGACGCGGCGGTGGTCGGATGGAACCGGACCTTCGACTTCGACTCGGTCAACGCCACGGCCGCTGCCGCCCGCCAGTCGGGTCGCCTGGTCGGCACCAACGAGGACCCCACGCACCCCACCCCCGACGGGCTGGTCCCCGGGTCGGGCGCCATCCTGGCCGCGGTGGCCACCGCCTCCGGGATCGTCCCCGAGGTGGCGGGCAAGCCGCATCGAGCCGATGGCCGACCTTATGGAGCAGCGGTTCGGCTTCGAGGCCGGTGATCCCTCGGTGGTCATGATCGGAGACCAGCCGGGCACCGACGGGAGGCTTGCCCAGCGCCTCGGGCTGTCCTTTGCCCTCGTCGACTCGGGCGTTACCCGACCGAATGCATCGGCAGGGAACGTACCTATCGGTCTGCGCGCACCGGACTTCGAGCACCTGGTCGCCCAGGTGCTGGGCAGCGAGGGGTGAGCCTCGACGCCGCGGCACGCCGACTCGACTCCTAGACTTCCGACCGTGGCCGAAAAGGACATCTTCCAGCGCTATCTCGACGCCGGCATTGCCTTCACCAACATGACGAGGGCAAGAGCCGAGGATCTCGTCGAGGATCTGATCCAGGGGGGCGAGGTCCAGGGGGCCGACGCCAAGGCCCGGGTCGAAGAGGTCCTGGAGCGAAGCCGCCACGCCCGGGCTGCCTTCGTCGATCTCGTGCGGCAGGAAGTCGACCGCCAGCTCGACAACCTGGGGGTGACCAGTCTCGAGGACCTGGCCCGGCAGGTGGCCGACGTGCTGGGGCGTACTGCGGAGACGGGGAAGCGGGCGGCTGCCGGTCGTCGGCCATCTGGGCGTGGTACTGCCACCAGGGCTTCTGGCACCGCGTCATCGGCCAAGAAGGCGGCGCGAGCCAAGAAGGCGACCCCGAAGAGTGCCAAGAAGGCGGCGGCCAAGAAGGCGGCGGCCGAAGAAGGCCGCAGCGAAGAAAGCGGCGGCCAAGAAGTCGGTGGCCAAGAAGGCCGCCAGCCAAGAAGGCCCCAGCCAAGAAGGCCCCAGCCAAGAAGGCCCCAGCGAGGAAGGCCGGCTCCGCCTGAGCCCGGCCAGACAGCGGCTCGACCGGGTCCTCGTCGAGCGTGGCCTGGCCTCGAGTCGCCCGGAAGCGGCGGACCTCATCGACCGGGGCCTTGTGCTGGTGGCGGGGTCGATCGCCGACAAGCCGGCCCGCCTGGTGGCGCCCTCCGAGCCCGTCGAGTTGGTGACGGCCGCCTCTCGGTTCGTGAGCCGCGGCGGCGACAAGCTGCAGGCAGCACTGGACCGCTTCGCGCATCGACCCCTCCGGCCGGCGAGTCCTCGACGCCGGCGCCTCGACCGGGGGATTCACCGACTGCCTGCTCCAGGCGGGAGCGATCGAGGTCGTGGCCGTCGACGTCGGGCACGGTCAGCTGCACGAGCGCCTCCGTGCCGATCCCGGCGTGTCGTGAGCCTAGAGCGCACCGACATCCGCTCGGTGAGCCTCGACCTTCTCGGCGGCGCACCGGTGGACACTGGTGACCGCCGACCTCTCCTTCATCTCCGTGACGTCGGTGCTGCCCCGTGTTCTTGGGCGACGCTGTGTCGCCCGTGCGCACCGGTGGTGCTCCTGGTCAAGCCGCAGTTCGAGGCGGGCCGGGTGCGAGGCCTCGAAGGGCCGCGGCGTGATCCGCGACCCGGTCGATCCACCGGCGCGCCCTGGGCCGGGTGGCCGAGGCGCTGTACCGGCTGCGGCGGCGTGCTCGTCGGCGGCCATGCCCTCGCCCATCACAGGACGCTCCGGCAACCTCGAGTTCCTGCTCCACGCCCGGCACCCAGCAGCGGACACCGAGAGCCGGAGCGCACGGAGCGCACGGAGGACATGGTCGACAGAGTCGGAGGGATGTGAGCGGCACGGAGGCGGGCGACCTCGACGTCGAGGCCGTGCTCGACGCGGTGGTGGCCGAGGCCCACGGCACGAGGCAGGATGAGCCGGCGTGGCCCTGATCGCGTTCTACGCCAATCCCGAGCGGCCGGAGGCAGCGGTGCTGGCCGACCGGGCCGGCGCCTGGCTCGCCGCGCACGGCCACGAGTCGATGGCGGCACTCCAGGCCGACGGCTCGGCGAACGTCGACGGCGCCGACCTGCTGGTGAGCCTGGGCGGGGACGGCACGCTGCTCCGGGCCATCGAATGCGCTCTGCCCGGCAGGCATCCCGGTCCTCGGCGTCAACCTCGGCCGGCTCGGCTACCTGACCCAGGAGGAGCCCGACGGCCTCGAATCCGCGCTCGGACCGGTTCCTCGGCCGGTTCCTACCAGGTGGAGGAGCGCATGACCCTCGACGTCGGGTGCTCGGACCCCGACGGGGCCCGATCGTGCGGCGGACGGCGCTCAACGAGGCCACGGTGGAGAAGACCGTGCCCGGCCACACCGTGCGGATCACCGCCTCGATCGACGGCCGGCCCTTCGTGACCTACGCCGCCGACGGGCTGGTGGTGGCCACCCCGACCGGCTCGACCGCCTACAACCTCTCGGCCCGCGGGCCGGTGCTCTCGCCCCGCCTGCGGGCCGTGGTGCTCACCGCCGTCTCGCCCCACATGCTCTTCGACCGGCCGCTCGTGCTCGACCCGGCCGAGCGGCTGCAGCTGGCCGTCGAGGAGCCGCGCCCGGCCGTCCTCGTGGTGGACGGCATCACCGTGGCCCGGCTCGAGCCGGGCTCGGTCGTCGAGTGCCACGAGGGTGACCGCCCGGCCCGTCTGGTCACCTTCGGCTCCCGCGACTTCCACGCCATCCTGCGGGCCAAGTTCCACCTGGCCGACCGCTGAGCCGGCGGCGCAACGGTGACCGTGCACCTCGTCGAGCTCCGGGTCCGTGACCTCGGTGTCATCGACGACGTGACCGTCGAGCTCGAGCCGGGCATGACCGCCCTCACCGGCGAGACCGGCGCCGGCAAGACCCTCCTGGTCGACGCCCTCAGCCTGCTGCTCGGCGGTCGCGCCGATCCGGCCATGGTCCGGGCCGGCGCTCGCCGAGGCGCTGGTCGAGGCGCGCTTCGCCGACGAGTCGGGGACGCGGCGAAGGTGGACGATGAGGCGGCCGAGATCGTGCTGTCCCGTTCGGTCGCCCCGGCCGGCCGGTCGCGGGCCTGGGTCGACGGCCGGATGGTCACCGCCGCCGTCCTGGCCGAGCGCGCCCAGCAGCTGCTCGAGCTCCACGGGCAGCACCAGCACCGGGCCCTCGTCACCGCCGGCGCCCAGCGTCAGGCGCTCGACGCCTACGGCGGCGTCGACCGCGCCCCACTCGAGGACGTGCCGCCGCCAGCTCGCCACGCCTGACCGAGGAGGTCGACGCGGCTCGGAGGCGATACGGCCGGAGCGGGCCCGGGAGGCCGACTTCCTCCGCTTCCAGCTCGACGAGATCGCCGACGGCCGCCATCGTCGACGCCGACGAGGACGAGCGGCTGGCCGCCGAGGAGGAGCGGCTGGCCGCGGCCGTCGACCTCCGGCAGCGCCGCGGCCGAAGCCGTGACCGTCCTCTCCGACCTCGAGGACGAGAGCGCCCTCGACCGGCTGGCCCAGGCGTCGCGGGCCCTGTCCGGTCTCGGGCCGCTGGCGGACCATCGAGTCCCGGCTGCGGCGCCCAGATGGGCGACGTCGCCGACCTGGTCGCCGACCTGCGCGTCGGTGGTCGAGACCTGGGAGGACGACCCGGCAGCGCCTGGCCGCCGTCCGCGAGCGGCGACAGCTGTTCCGCGACCTCCAGCGCAAGTACGGCCCGCAGCTGTCCGACGTCGTCGCCTACGCCGATGAGGCGGCACGGCGCCTGGCCGGCGATGGCGGACGACGACCGACGCGTGGCCGAGTCTCGAGGATGAGATCTCCGCGGCCCGGGAGCAGCTGGCCGCAGGTCGAGCAAGCAGGTGGCCGACGCCCGCCGGCGCGCCGCTCCCGAGCTGGCCGCCGACGTCGAGGCCCGCCTGCGGCTGCTGGCCATGCCCGACGCCCGCTTCCAGTGTGCAGGTCGAGGGAGACGGGCCCGCCGACCAGGTGACCTTCCACCTGGGAGCCAACCGCGGCGAGCCACCTCCAGCCGCTGGCCCGGGCCGCCTCCGGGGGTGAGCTGTCCCGGGCCATGCTCGCCCTGCGTCTGGCCATCAGCACGGGGCCGCCGGTCATGGTCTTCGACGAGGTCGACGCCGGCGTGGGCGGGGCCGCGGCCGCCACCGTCGGTGCCGCGCTGGCCGACCTCGGACAGCGCGCGACAGGTGCTGGTGGTCACCCATCTGGCCCAGGTGGCCGCCCAGGCCGACCACCACGTCGGCGTGCGCAAGCACGAGCGCGGCGGGCGCACCCGGTCGGAGGTCACCGTGCTCGACGCCGATGCGCGCATCGTCGAGCTCAGCCGCATGCTGTCCGGTCGGCCGGAGTCCCCGGCCGCCCGCCGGCACGCCCGCGAGCTGCTCGACGCCGGCCGGGCCCGACGGTGACGCCGGGCCGGGACGTCCCGACGCTCGACCTGCCGCCTGGCCGGCCGTGGTCCGTCCGGTTTCCGCCCGGCTCCGCTAGCATCTTCAGGTGCTCGACAGAAACGGGACGGGGCCGGGGGCGGGCGGCACGAAGTACGTCTTCTTCACCGGCGGCGTCTCCTCCTCGCTGGGCAAGGGCCTGACCGCCTCCTCCCTGGGTCGCCTGCTCAAGTGCCGCGGGCTTGCGGGTCACGATGTGCAAGCTCGACCCGTACATCAACGTCGACCCGGGGACCATGAACCCCTTCGAGCACGGCGAGGTGTTCGTCACCGAGGACGGGGGCGAGACCGACCTCGACCTCGGCCACTACGAGCGTTTCATCGACGAGAACCTCCACAAGAACTCGAACGCCACCACCGGTCGCATCTATTCGTCGGTGATCGCCAAGGAGCGCCGGGGCGACTACCTGGGCAAGACGGTCCAGGTCATCCCGCACGTCACCGACGAGATCAAGAAGAGCATCCGCAGCCTGGGCACCGACGACGTCGACGTGGTCATCGTCGAGATCGGCGGCACGGTGGGCGACATCGAGATCGTCCCGTTCCTCGAGGCCATCCGCCAGTTCCGGCGCGATGTCGGACGGGACAACGTCTGCTACGTGCACCTCACCCTGGTGCCGTACCTGGGGCCGTCGGGGGAGCAGAAGACCAAGCCCACCCAGCACTCCGTCACCGAGCTGCGCAGCCGGGGCATCCAGCCCGACGTGATCGTCTGCCGCTCGGACCGGATGATCTCCGACGACCTCAAGTCCAAGATCTCGCTGCAGTGCGACGTGCCCATCGAGGCGGTGGTCTCGGCGGTGGACGCCGACAACATCTACCAGATCCCCCTCGTCCTCCACGAGGAGGGTCTCGACCGCAACGTCCTGCGTCAGCTCGAGATCGACGAGGACGGCCATCCCATCGACCTGTCGGGGTGGGAGAGGCTGGTCGCCCAGGTGGAGTCGGCGACCCGTCCGGTGCTGCATCGGGGTGATCGGCAAGTACGTGGACGTCCCCGACGCCTACCTGTCGGTGGTCGAGTCGCTGCGCCATGCCGGCTTCCACCACGGGGCCAAGGTCCAGATCGAGTGGGTGCAGGCGGCGACCGTGCCCGACATGCTGGCCAGCGACGATCTGCGTCGCTTCGACGGCCTGGTCATCCCCGGCGGTTTCGGGGAACGCGGCATCGAGGGGAAGATCGCCGCCGCCGGCTACGCCCGCGAGCACGGGTTGCCCTTGCTCGGGCTCTGCCTCGGCCTCCAGGTCATGATCATCGAGGTCGTCCCGCTCCCTGCTCCACCTCGAGGGGGCGAACTCGAGGGAGTTCGACGCCACCACCCGCCATCCGGTCATCGACCTCATGGACGACCAGGCCGACGTGTCCGACAAGGGTGGGACGATGCGGCTCGGCTCCTATTCGGCCCGGCTGACCCCCGGCTCGCAGGTGGCCGAGGCCTACGGCGACCGAGGTGGTCTCCGAGCGGCACCGCCATCGCTACGAGGTGAACCCCCGTTACCGCAGCCGGCTGGAGGAGGCCGGGCTGGTGTGCTCGGGGATCTCCCCCGACGGGCGGCTGGTCGAGTTCATCGAGCTGCCCGGACATCCCTTCTGGGTCGGCACCCAGGCCCATCCCGAGTTCAAGAGCCGTCCCGACCAGCCCCACCCGCTCTTCCGCGAGCTGGTGGGCGCCGCCCTGGTCCGGGCCGAGGGGCGCGACCCACGCCTCATCGACATCGGTGCCGTCGGCTGAGGCCGGCGACGACCGGGAGGCGTCCCGAGCGGCGGTGCAGCCCGCCGTCCGAGCCCGCCTTCCGACCAGGTGGCCGAGGAGACCGTCTTCCGCGGCTTCACGTCTTCTCGGTGGCCCACGGCGACCTTCACCGCCCCCGACGGCACGCGCTTCGAGCGCGACATCGTGCGCCATCCGGGGGCGGTGGCCGTGGTGGCCGTGACCGACGACGGGGCCGTGGTGCTCGTGCGCCAGTACCGGGCGTCGGTCGACCGCTGGATCCTCGAGATCCCGGCCGGGACCCGGGACGTCGACGGCGAGCCGGCTGCCGAGACCGCCGGCCGCGAGCTGGCCGAGGAGGCCGGCTACCGGGCCGACCGGCTCACCCTCCTCGCCGAGATCCTCAACACTCCCGGCTTCTGCGACGAGTCGACCGGCATCTACCTGGCCACCGGCCTCACCCCGGTGCCCGACGAGCGTCACGGCGTCGAGGAGCGGTACCTGACCGGTCGAGGAGGTCGACCTCGACCGCTTCGACGCCATGGTCGACGACGGCTCCATCGTCGACGCCCAGACCATCCTCGGGGTCGGGCTGGCCCGGCGCCGGCTGGCCGCCGGCTGATCGGGCCGTGGGCCGGCCGCTCAGCCCCGGGGCCGAGGAGTACCTCTCGTGGCTGACCGTCGAGCGGGGCCGCTCGGCGCACACCCTCGCCGCCTACCGCCACGACCTCGGTGCCTTCGAGGCATGGGCCGGCGACGCCGGGGTCGACGCCGTCAGCGCCCGGCGCCGAGGCCATCGAGCGCTACCTCGACGGGCTGCGGTCCGCCGGCCTCGGCCCGGCGACGGTGGCCCGGGCCACGACCGCCCTCCGGGGGCTGTTCCGGTTCCTCGTCGACGAGGGGGAGGGGGCGACGACCCCACCGCCGAGGTGCGCTCGCCCCGCCTGCCCCGCCGCCTGCCCAAGGCCTTGGCCGAGGATGAGGTCCTCGCTCTCCTGGCCGCGGCCGGTGGTCCCGAGCCCATCGACCTCCGCGATCGCGCCCTGCTCGAGTTGCTCTACGCCACCGGCGCCCGCATCTCGGAGGCCGTGGGCCTCTCGCTCGGCCGACCTCAACCGGGACGACGATCTGGTCAGCCTGTTCGGCAAGGGCTCGAAGGAGCGCCTGGTCCCGCTCGGAGGGCCGGCCCAGGTCTGCCCTCGACGCACTGGCTCGGCGCCGACGGCCGCCCGCTCCTGGCCCCCGGCCCGCTGGTCCCGGCGCAGCGACGCCGAGGCCGTGTTCCTCAACGCCCGGGGGGCCCGGCTGAGCCGCCAGGGGGCCTGGGCCGCGGTGCGGTTCCGGGCCGAGCGGGCCGGCCTCGGCCAGCGGGTGAGCCCGCATGTGCTCCGCCACTCGTGCGCCACCCACATGCTGGCCCACGGAGCCGACATCCGGGTGGTCCAGGAGCTGCTCGGCCACGTCTCCATCGCCACCACCCAGATCTACACCCGGGTCAGCCCGGAGCACTTGCGGCGGGCCTACGAGGCGGCCCACCCGCGGGCGGCAGCGGCCTGTGGCCAGGTAGAAGGGAGCCGGGCCTTGTAGGATTGCCCCGTGCCCAGCGACGCCCCTCCGATCGACTACCGCCAGCTCCTCGAGAACGAGCAGCGCCAGCTGCGCACGGAGCTCACCGAGCTCGGCTTCGGGGACGGCGGCAGCCTCGAGTACGACCCCAACTTCGCCGACTCGAGCCAGGTCACGGCCGAGCGGGGGGAGGCAGAGGTCCTGGCCGGACAGCTGCAGGATTCCCTGCGGGAGGTGGCCCGGGCCCTGGCCCGTCTCGAGGCGGGCGACTACGGCCGCTGTGAGGTCTGCGGCGAGGAGATCCAGCCGGCGCGGCTCGAAGCCATGCCGGCCACCCGCTTCTGCATCAAGCACGCCAACCGCGCCTGACGGCGCGCCCGAGCCGCCGCACTGACACGACGAGACGCCGTGGCCAGCACCGGCTCGAGCTGGGGGTCGGGACCGCCCGCGGCGGCCGATGCCGGCCCGCCAGCGCAACCATCATCATCGTGGTGGTGGCCCTGGCCATCGTCGTCTACCTGCTGGCCAAGGACAAGATCACCAAGGATCGAGGTCATCTACTTCTGCGTCCTCGTCCCGTCGATCATCCTCCACGAGATCTCCCACGGCGTCGTGGCCCTGGCCTTCGGTGACGACACGGCCAAGCGGGCGGGACGGCTGACCCTCAACCCGTTGCGGCACGTCGACCCGGTGGGCACGCTGCTCGTCCCCGCCGTCCTCTCGCTTTCCGGCCTCGGCGCCTACGGCTGGGCCAAGCCGGTGCCGGTGGCCACCAACCGCCTGCGCAGCCCGCGGAACCACACGGTGATCGTCGCCCTGGTCGGGCCGCTCACCAACTTCCTCCTGGCCGCCGCCATGGGCGGTGTGTTCGTGGCCATCACGCCGCTCGTCGGCAGTCGGCCAGGGGTTCGCCCCGCTCTCCTTGCTCGAGCTGATCGTCTTCATCGCCGGGATCGCCAACATCATCCTCGGGCTGTTCAACTGCATCCCCTGCCCGCCGCTCGACGGGGCGGCGGTGCTCGAGCGGCTCATCCCGGCCCGGCACCTTGCCGGGTACTACCGGATCCAGCCGGCGCTCATGTTCCTCCCCTTCATCCTCATCCTCTTCTTCCGCAACCAGTGGGGCGAGCTCATCTCCCACGTGATCAACTGGTGGTCGGGCCTGCTGGCGTGAGGCGCGCCCTGGCCGGTCTCGCCGCCTGGCGGTGGGCCCCCTACGTGCTGGCCGGTGCGCTCCTCTGCGCCGACTACGCCCTGCTCGCCCGCGCCCTTCCCGAGGTGCGGGCCGGTTTCGACTACCGGCATCTGGTCGCTCGAACCGCGGGCTCTACTCCGACGTCCTCAGCCTCAGCCTCGACCACTACATCCGGGTCGGGCACGTGATCCATCCGCTTGCCCTACGTCCACGACCGCATCGAATACCCGGTGCTCCTCGGCTTCGCCCTCTGGCTGCCCACCTGGCTGCCGGGCGGTCCGGCCAGCTGGCTGGCCGCGGCCGGGCTGATGACGGCGGCGGCCACCTTCGGATCGATCCGCCTCGTCGGCCGGCTGCGGCCACAGCTCGGTGTGGTGGATCGCCGCCTCGCCCGCGCTCCTCCTCGACGCCGCCATCAACTGGGACCTCATCGGCATCTTCTTCCTGGTGGCGGCGGTCGTGTGGTTCGCCGAGGAGCGGTACGGCTGGAGCGGTGCGGCGGCCGCCGTCGGGGTCTGCTTCAAGCTCTTCCCGGTGGTGGTGGTGCCCATGGCCCTCGCCGCCCTCGGATCGCGATGGTGGCGCTCGGCCGGCCCGCGCCAGCACGGCGAACCTGCCGCCGGGGCTGAGCGACGACGGCGCGGCGGCCCTGCGCCGATGGCTCACCCCCTTCCTCGTGGTGTGCGCGGTCGTGATTCTGCCCTTCCTGATCACGGCGCCGGCCAACACCTGGTGGTTCGTCCGCTTCAACGACCTGCGCCCCCAGAAGGACTCGCTGTGGGGCCTCCTCGGCCTGGGCGCCCCGTCGTCCTGGGTGTCGAGCGCCCACGTGAACTCCTTCTCGCTCGCTGGTGGTGGTGGCGGCCATGGGCTACGGGGCCTGGGTCGTCTGGCACCTCCCGCCGGAACGCCAGGCGCGGGGTGTGGCGCTGGCCACGGCCATGGCTCTCATCGTCTGGATGGCGGTCAACAAGATCTGGAACCCGCAGTACGTGCTGTGGGTGGCGGCGGCCGGCGCGCTGGCCTCATTGCCCACGCCCTTCGCCGTCGCCCTGGGTGCCTTCTCGCTCTACGACTGGTGGTTCGAGTTCCGCCTCCGGCTGCCCGAACGCCCACTGGCCTACGCCGACGTCGGCCACAGCGCGGTGGCCATCCGCATCGTGCTCTTCGCCGTCATGGCCTTCTGGGCCGGGCGGGAGCTCCGGCGCCTCGCCGCCTCCGGCCCGGCTGACGTCCTGGTCGAGCGGGCGCCGGCTCGCACCGCCCTGTGACAGGTGGCGCACGGGACGGCCGAGACGTCCGCCGGGGACGGAGCGCCGCCAGCGGGCGCGGGCCCCGCACGCGCCCAGCCGGAACGGTGGTGGCGGCCGGCGGCGGCGTGGGCCCGCGCCCACCCCGGGCATGGTGGTCGTCCTCGCCTTGCCCCCGCTGCTGTTCCTCGCTGCCGCAATCGTTGGGGCGTGCCTTCATCGACGGTGACAATTTCATCCAGAACTTCCCGCTGCGGGTGCTGGTCGCCCACGACCTCCGGCACGGCTCCCTGCCCCTCCTCAATCCCTACCTGTTCAGCGGCACGCCCCTGCTCGGCGGGTTCAATGCCGGTGCCGCCTACCCGACCACCTGGCTGCTGGCCGTGCTGCCCTCCTTCGAGGCCTGGTCCCTCAACCTGGCCATCGCCTACGACGTGGCCGCCCTCGGCATGTATCTCTTCCTGCGGCGCCAGTCGGTGGCCCCGACGCCGGCCACCTTCGCCGCCGCCACCTTCGCCTTCGCCGGCTACATGTCGGCCCAGATCGTCCACATCGACCTCATCGAGGGGGCCGCCTGGCTGCCCTGGATGCTCATGGCGACCGACGCTCTCTTGCCCGCCTCCATCTCGACGGCCATGTCCCTCGTCAGCATGGGGACGTGCCGCGCCTCGTCACCGGAGGGCGCGCTCATCGGTGCGGTGGATGGCCCTGCTCGCCGTGGCCGTCGGGCTCAACGTCCTCACCGGCGGGGCGGAGGCCATCGTCGACGCGCTGGCCGCCGTGGCCCTCTACGCCGGGTGGCAGCTCGTCTCCCAGGCTCGCCGGGGGGCGCCGGTGTGGACCGTGGTCGCCTCGGTGGGGTGGATGGTGTTGGGACTGGTGGCCGGCGTCGCCCTGGGAACGGCCCAGTGGCTGCCCGGCCTCTCCTTCACCTCGCAGTCGCAGCGGGCCACCACCAGCTACCAGTACTTCACCACCGGCTCTCTCGCCAACCACCTGCTCGTCCTGATCTTCTCGCCGTTCGTCCTGGGGTCGAACCAGCCCCAGCCGGGCAACTACGTGGGCCAGTACAACTTCCCCGAGGCCACCAGCTATGCCGGGATCCTCGCCCTCATCGCCGTCTTCGTCCTGTTGGCCCGGCGCTTCCGCACCCGGCCCGAGGCCCGAGCCTGGCGGGTGTGGTACGCGGTGATCGCCCTCGGTCTGCTCTCCGCCCTGGGCGGCGAGACCCCGTTCGGCCGCCTGCTCTACCTGCTGCCCGTCGTGCGGGACGAGCGTCTGCTCAACCGCAACCTGCTGCTCGTCGACTTCGGCCTGGCCGCCCTGCTCGGCTGGTGGTCGCACATGCTCCTGCAGCACTCGGCCACCGAGTCCGGCTGGCCCGCCCGAGGCCGCTGCAGCCGCGGCGGGGGATCGGATGGGCGCCCGGGCGACGAGCCGAGATCCTGCTCACCTGTACACCGGCCGCCCTCATCGTGGTCGTCTGCGCCGCCTTCTGGATCGACGGCTCACTCGTGCTCCGCCTGCTCGATGCTGCTCGAAGCCAGCTGCCCACCGGCACCCGGCTCGAGCTGGCCGGGGTGGTCACGGCCATGGCGGCCGTCTGCCGTGGTGGCCACCGCCGTCGTGCTCGGCGAATGGCGGACGAGCCGGCACGTGCTGCGTCGCCGGCTGGCGGCGGTGCTCGTCTGTGACCTGGTCCTCTTCACCACCTTCGTGCTCCACGTGCCCATCACCGAGGCGGATGGCCACCGCGCAGGGCCCGACGTCGGCCACCTTGGCGGCCCAGGTCGGGCAACGGCCGGTTCATCATCTACGACCCCGACCAGTTCGAGCGCGACCCAGCTCTTCGCCCTCGGGCAGACCGACCTCAACGTCTTCGGGCCGCTGGGCAGCGGCCAGGGCTACACGGCGCTGACCGACGGCGCCTACTACCAGGCCACCGGCGCCCACTACCAGGAGGACCTCGACCCGGCCTCCCTGCGCGGGCCGGTGTGGGACACCCTCGACGTCACCACGCTCCTCTCGTTGCCCAGCTACTTCGTGGACCCGCTCGGCCCGCAACCGCCGTCGGGGTCATCGACGGTGCCGGTGCCGTTCCCGTCCCAACCCGTCAGCCGACGGCGAAGGACTACACCGGCGCCCCGCTGCCCACCGACATGCCCGTCGTCCTGGCCCCGGGCCGTTCGCATACCTGGTACCTCGGTGGTGTCCTTTCCGTCTCCCGATGGTCGGTGGGCCTCGACCGTGGCCGGGCCGGCGACCTGCAGGCCGGCGAGGTCACCCCCACCGGCGCCGTTCGGTGGCTGGCGTCGGTCTTCGGGCTCGGGCCGCACGCCTGGCCGTCGACGGCCCGGGCAGGCCGCATCGGCGGGCGTCGTCGTGCGCAACCGGTCGCGCCGGCCGGTGGTGGTGGGGGTGCCAGTCGTCCAGACCGCCGAGGTCGGGCCCGTGGCCCTGGACGGCCGCATGCAGTACGGGGTGTAGCCCGGCCCACTGGCGCTTCGTCGGGCACCCTGGGCTCCTTCGGCGTGTTCGAGAACACAACGAGCCCGCGGCTGGGCATGGGCCACCGAGCCGGCCGGCGGCCCGCCGGCCCCGGCCACCTCGGTGGCCGCCGTGGCTCCCGCGCCCGACGGCGACCAGGACATCACCGTCCGCTCGGCGGCCCCCGTCGACCTCGTGCGCTCGATGTCGTGGACCCCGGGCTGGCAGGCCACCATCCGGCCGCTCGGCGCCGGGTCGCCGCAGCGGGCGGCGACCGCACCGTGGAGGTCACCGCAGGACGGCGTGATCCAGCAGGTGGCCCTGCCCGCCGGGAACTGGGTCGTCTCCTTCACCTACCGGCCCACCTCGACGGTGGTGGCGCTGGTGGTCTCGGCGCTGGCGGCCGCCGATCCTCGTGGTCTGGGTCGGCCGCCGACGCCGTGGCCTTGGTGGCCGCACGCCGCCGGCGACGCGACCGGGCCCGCCGGGCGAGGGGGTCAGGCCGGGGCCAGCAGCCCGATGGCCTCCGCCGCCCGGCCGTAGGTGGCGGTCGGCCACCCGGCCGGCCTTGGCCGCCCCCACGGCCAGCAGGTCGGGCACCGCGCCCGGGTCGGCGGCCAACGCCGCCCGCTGCTCCCGGATGGGGCGCAGGAGCTCGACGAGGGCGTCGGCCACGTCCGCCTTGAGTTGGCCGTAGGTGGAGTAGGAGCCGGCCAGGTCCTGGGGCGTCCGCCCGGTGGCCGCCGCCAGCAGCTCGAGGAGGTTGGAGACCCCGGGCCGGGCTCGGGGTCGTAGCGCACCGATGTCTCGGTGTCGGTCACCGCCCGGCGCACCTTGCGGGCGATCTCGTCGGGCTCGTCGAAGAGCGAGGACCGTCCCGAGCGGCGGCCCCGTCGACTTGGACATCTTGCGGTCGGGGTGCTGGAGGTCCATGACCCGGGCCCCGATCGGCGGGACCGAGGCAACCGGCACCACGAAGGTGTCGCCGTAGCGGTGGTTGAACCGCTGGGCCAGCTGGCGGGCCAGCTCGAGGTGCTGGCGCTGGTCGTCCCCGACGGGCACCCGGTCGGCGTCGTAGAGGAGGATGTCGGCGGCCTGGAGCACGGGGTAGGTGAACAGCCCGACCCGGACCGAGTCGCGCCCCTCGCTCTTGTCCTTGAACTGGGTCATGCGCCGCAGCTCGCCCATGGTGGCCGTGCACTCGAGCAGCCACGTCAGCCGGGTGTGCTCGGGCACGTGGCTCTGGACGAAGAGGGTGCAGCGGTCGGGGTCGAGCCCGGCGGCCAGGAGGTCGAGGGCCGTCTCGTGGGTCCTGGCCCGCAGCTCGGCCGGGTCGATCTCGAGGGTCAGGGCGTGCAGGTCGACGATGCAGTAGAAGCAGTCGTAGCACGTCCTGGTCGGCCACCCAGTTGCGCACCGCCCCGAGGTAGTTGCCGAGATGCAGCTCACCGCTCGGTTGCAGTGCCGGACAGAACGCGGGACATGGGCGGCCATCGTAGGGCGGAGTGCCTATCGGCCCGGCCCGATGGCGTCGGATCGGTGGACGTCGGCCGGACGGGTGCGGACGGGCCACCGCCGTGGAGCGGCACCGGTGGTCGATGCCTCCGGACGACCAGGATGGCGGCGTCGCGCGGCGGCGGCGGGTGGAAGGCGCCTCGAGGGACGCAGCCGCCCGCCGTCATCGAGAACACCCGGGACCAGCGTTCCCGGCCCGGCGCGCTCGGGCCGGTCCATCGGCGGACGACGTAGCCGGGCACGACCAGGTGGGCGGCCACGAGCCGGCTGCCCGGCGCCACCAGACGGCGCACGACGGCGTGCACGACGCCGAAGGGCGGGTTGGCCACCACCCGGAACGGGCGTCGGGGGAGGCGCAGGTCGGCGGCGTCGGCCTGGACCACGATGACGCGGCCGTCGGGAACCGGTCCCGCAGGTAGCGGGCGCGAGCCGGGTGGCGCTCGACGGCGACGACCGTCGCCCCGGCCTCGAGGAGGGGGCGACGAGCGCGCCGCGTCCAGCGCCGATGTCGAGGACGAGCTCACCGGGCCGGATCTCCGCCTCGACGACGAGGCGGAGGGCCCAGGACCTATCGAGCTGGTGCCATCCCCACCGGGGCCGGGTTTGCCCGGCCACGGAGGACCATCACTGTGCATGCCCACGCCAGAAGGCTACCGCCGCCGGGGCGCTGTCCCGAGCCAGCCGTCCGGTGCACGAGATCCGGAGAGCCAAACGGTAGGGTCGGTGCGTGACCGCCACCGTCTCCACCCCGGTCTACGAAGGGCCCGCCGAGGTGCTGCTGCACCTGGTCAGCACCCACGAGCTCGACATCTTCGACATCCCGCTGGCCACGCTGGTGGACGACTTCGTGGCCGAGGTGGCCGTCGTGGACGACGGTGGACCTCGCCACCCTGTCCGAGTTCCTGGTGGTGGCGGCCCTGCTCATCGAGCTCAAGTCACGACGCCTGCTTCCCGGCCCCGACGAGATCGACCCCGACGAGGAGCTGTCCGGCTGGGAGGAGCGCGACCTCCTGCTGGCCCGGCTGCTCGAGTGCCAGGCCTACGCGGCGGCCGCCGACACCTTCAGCTGCCCTCATGGAGCGGGCGGCCCGGGCCGTGCCCCGGACCGCCGGCCTCGACGAGGACCTCGTCGGGCTCGGCCCCGACCTGCTGGACGGTGTGACCCCGGACCAGCTGGCCGCCGCCTTCCGGCGGGCCACCGCCGAGCGGCCCCCGCCCACCGTCGACCTCTACCACGTGACCGTGGACACGGTGACCGTGGCCGACGCCGTCGACCGAGCTCGTCGTCCGGCTGCCCGGGGCCGGGCACGTCACCTTCCGCGAGCTCACCGGCCACCTGCAGGCCCGCATCGAGATCATCGTGCGCTTCCTCGCCCTCCTCGAGCTGTGCAAGCAGGGCCGGGTCGAGCTCTGACCAGGGCGGGACCTTCGGCGAGCTCGACGTCGTCTGGGTGGCCGGTGCTCCGACCGCCGGCGCCGGTCGACCGCCGCCGACCTCGACGAGTACGAGGGATGAGATGACGCTCTCGCCCGAGGCCCGGGCCATCGAGGCCGTCCTCGTCGCCGCCGTCGAGCCGGTCCCGGCCGGCGTGCTGGCCGAGCTGCTCGAGATCCCGACCGACCAGATCGAGCCCTTCTGCGACGAGCTCATCGCCTCGTGCCGCGACGAGGGCCGTGGCTTCGAGGTGGTCCGGGTGGCCGGGGGGCTGCGCATGCAGACCCATCCCGACCTGGCTCCCTACGTCGAGCGCTTCGCCAACGTCGGCGTCTCCGCCCGGCTGTCGGCCGCCGCCCTCGAGACGCTGGCCATCGTGGCCTACAAGCAGCCGGTGTCACGGGCCCAGATCGCCGCCCTGCGCGGCGTGAACGTGGACGGTGTGGTCCGCCTCCTCGAGCACCGCGGCTACATCGAGACCGTCGGCCACGCCCCCGGGCCCGGGCCAGGCCCTGCTCTACGCCACCACCGACGCCTTCCTCGAGCGCCTTGGGCTCGACCGGGTCGAGCAGCTGCCACCGGTCGAGGACCTGCTGCCCGGGCCCGAGGCGCTGGCCGAGCTCGAGGAGCAGCTGCGTCCGGTCGCCGACGGGTGACGCGGCATCGCTGAGCCGGCATGGCCGAGGCCGCCGGTGAGCGGTTGCAGAAGGTGCTGGCCCGAGTGGGCGTGGGTTCGAGGCGGGCGTGCGAGGAGCTCATCGCCGACGGGCGGGTGACCGTCAACGGCGAGGTGGCGGTGCTCGGCCGGCGGGTCGATCCCGCCGTCGACCGGGTGGAGGTCGACGGCGTGCCGCTCCCGTCGCTCCCGGGCTCGTCCACTACCTGCTCAACAAGCCGGCCGGGGTGGTCACGACGGCCGAGGACACCCACGGCCGGCCCACGGTGTGCGACCTCGTCCCGGCCGAGCCCCGGGTGCACCCGGTCGGGCGGCTCGACCGGGACTCCGAGGGGCTGCTCGTGCTCACCAACGACGGCGACCTCACCTTCCGCCTCACCCATCCGTCGTTCGGGGTCCCCAAGGAGTACCTGGTGTCGGTGCGAGGGCGAGCCCAGCCTGCGGGCCGTGCGCCGGCTGCGCGAAGGGGTGGACCTCGACGACGGGCCGCACCGCCCCGGCCCGGGTGGCGGTGGTCGGCCCCGGCCTCCTCCGCATCGTCATCCACGAGGGTCGCAACCGGCAGGTCCGCCGCATGTGCGAGGCCGTCGGCCATCCGGTCACCCGACTGGTGCGCACCCGGATCGGCCCGCTGGCCGACCCGCACCTCGCCCCGGGCACGCTTCCGCTCGCTGACCACCGACGAGGTCCGTGGCCCTGGCCGCCGCGGCCGTCGACCGAGCGGCTCGTGCCGGGCAGGGGCCTGAGTAACATGCCAGCCTCATGCCCAGCGCCGTGCGTGCCGTCCGCGGCGCCACCACCGTCGAGGAGGACACGACCGAGGCGGTCACCGAGCGGGTCGTGGCCCTGCTCGACCGCATCCTCCAGCGCAACGGGCTGGTCGAGGACGACATCATCTCCATCCTGTTCACCGCCACCGAGGACATCACCTCGACGTTCCCGGCCACCGCGGCCCGGTCCATGGGGCTCGGGGCGGTGCCCCTCATCTGTGCCCGCGAGCTGGCCGTGGTCGGGATCGGTGCCCCTCTGCATCAGGGTGATGATGCACGTGACCACCGAGCGAGCCCGGGCCGACA
This sequence comes from uncultured Acidimicrobiaceae bacterium, assembly GCA_963756195.1. GTDB lineage: Bacteria > Actinomycetota > Acidimicrobiia > Acidimicrobiales > RAAP-2 > CAVSNH01. The sequence continues at coordinate 178,930 of CAVWMT010000009.1, read as the reverse complement.
TGCACCACGTCTACCTCGAGGGCGCCCAGGGGCTCCGTGACGACCTCCCCGACTGAGGCCGCGATCCGCCGGCACCGCCCGCCGGGCCACGGGGCGGCCGGCCCGGGCCGGGCCATGATCTTCGGCACCGGTCTCATCGGCGGCTCGGTGGGCATGGCCCTCTCGCCAGCGGGGTTGGCACGTGAGCGGGGTCGACGCCGCCCCGGGGTGGCCGAGCGGGCCGTCGAGCTCGGCGCCCTGTCGGCCACCGGCGAGGACCCCGACGCCGACCTGGTGGTGGTGGCCACCCCGGTCCGTGCCGTCGCCGACGTCGTCCGCGGCGTCCTGTCGTCGACCGACTGGAACCCGCGGGCGGTGATCACCGACGTGGGCGGCGTGAAGGCGCCGCTGGCCGCGGCCATCGACCACCCCTTCTTCGTGGGAGGCCATCCCATGGCCGGCTCCGAGCAGGTGGGCATCGAGGGGGCGACGGGCGACCTGTTCGTCGGGGCCACCTGGGTGCTGACCCCGGTGGCCGGGACCGACCCCGACGCCTACACCCGCCTGCGATCCATCCTCGCCGACTTCGGGGCCAACGTCCTCGCCCTCGCCCCCGAGCAGCACGACGCCCTGGTGGCGGTGGTGTCGCACGTGCCCCACCTGACGGCGGCGACCCTCATGGACCTGGCCAGCGGCGTCGGCCAGGAGCACGCCGCCCTCCTGCAGCTGGCCGCCGGGGGCTTCCGCGACATGACCCGGATCGCCGCCGGCCAGCCCACCATCTGGCCCGACATCTGCGACGAGAACGCCGGCGCCATCGTCGACACCCTCGACTCGCTCATCGCCGCCCTGGCCGAGATGCGCCGCCGGGTGGCCGACGGCGACCGCGACGGACTGCTCGGCGGTGCTCGACCGGGCGGCGGCGGCCCGGCGGGCCCTGCCCGAGGCCGTGCGCCGTCCCGAGGGCCTGGTCGAGGTGCGCATCCCGGTGGTCGACCGGCCGGGCGAGCTCTCCGAGATCCTGGCCGTGGCGGCCGACCTCGGCATCAGCGTGGTCGACGTCGAGATCGCCCACTCGATCGAGGGCCGCAAGGGCGTGCTCGTGCTGGTGGTCGACGAGAAGGCGGCGCCCGACCTCGTGCCCGCCCTCGCCGCCCGGGGCCACCGGGCCACCGCCCTGCCCCTCGGATCGGTGCGGTGAGCGCCGGCGGGCGCAGCGCCGCAGGCGGCACAGAGCAGGGTCGGGAGCGGACGGGAGGTGACCACGGGGTGGCCGGCGGTGCCGTGCTCCACGGCTCGGATCACCGGTGCCCGGGGACAAGTCGATCTCGCACCGGGCCCTGCTCATCGGCGCCCTGGCCGAGGGCGTCTCGACCATCAGCGGGCTCTCCGCCGGCGATGACGTGGCCGCGCACGGCGCGGGCGGTGGCCGCCCTCGGGGCGGCAGTCGAGCAGGACCCGGCCACCGGGCGAGACGAACGTCGACGGCGGGCGGGCGCGCCTGCGATCGCCGGCCGCGCCCCTCGACCTGGGCAACTCGGGCACCGGCATGCGCCTGCTGGCCGGGGTGGCCGCCTCGCTGAGGGATCGACCACCCTCACCGGCGACGAGTCGCTGCTGACCCGGCCCATGGACCGGGTGGCCGAGCCGCTCGGCCGCATGGGCGCCGTCGTCACCGGGCAGGGCGAACGCTGCCTCCCCCCGGTCACGGTGACGGGCGGGCGCGCTCGTCGGCATCGACTACACGCCGCCCATGGCCAGCGCCCAGGTCAAGTCGGCCGTGCTCCTGGCCGGGATCGGCGCCGAGGGGGAGACGGTGGTGCGCGAGCCGGTCGCCACCCGGACCCACACCGAGGACATGCTGGCCGCGGCCGGGGCCCGACATCACCGTCGAGCCGGTGGGGCGGGGACGGGTGGTCCGGGTCCGCCGCTCGCAGCTGCGGGCCGGGCCGGTTCGCGTCCCGGGCGATCCGTCGCAGGCCGCCTTCTGGATCGTGGCCGCGCTGCTCGCCCCCGACAGCCGGGTCACCGTCGAGGGCATCTACCTGGGCCGCGAGCGGGTCGGCTACCTCGGCGTCCTCGATCGCATGGGAGCCCGGCTGGAGGTGGCGGAGACGGGCCCGGCCGAGGGATCGGTCACGGCGTCGACGTCGGCCCTGCGGGCCACCGACGTGGAGGCCGCCGAGATCCCCTCGCTCGACGAGGTGCCCATCCTGGCCGTGGCGGCCAGCCGGGCCCAGGGCACGCACCCGGTTCCGGGACGTGGGCGAGCTCCGGGTCAAGGAGTCCGACCGTCTGGCCGGGACGGCGGCACTGGTCACCGCCTTCGGCGGGACGGCCGCCGTCGACGGTGACGACCTGGTGGTCGACGGGGCAACGGGGCCCGCTCGTCCGAGCGCCGTGCTCGATGCCGCCGGCGACCACCGCATGGCCATGGCCGCGGCGGTGGCGGCGGCCTGTGCCACCGGCTCCGCGCTCGCGCACGACGATCACCGGCTGGGAGTCGGTGGCCACCAGCTACCCGGACTTCGCCGACGTGCTCGACCGCCTCCGGGGCGACGCCGGCGGCCCCGTGACTACGTTCTCGGCGGTGGCGGCCGGTCCCATCATCGCCATCGACGGCCCCGCCGGGTCGGGCAAGTCGACGCTGTCGCGGGCGCTCTGCGAGCGGCTGGGGCTCGAGCGGCTGGACACCGGGGCCATGTACCGGGCGGTGGCCTGGTCCGCCCTGGACCGGGGGATCGACCCGGCCGACGCCGACGCCGTGGGCGAGCTGGCCGAGGCCGTGCACCTGAGTGTGGCCGAGCGGGTGTCGGTCGACGGCGTCGACGTGACCGAGGCCATCCGGGGCCCGGCGGTGAACCGCACGGTGTCGGTGGTGGCCGCCAACCCGCGGGTGCGGCGGGCCATGGTCAAGCGCCAGCGCAGCTGGGTGGCCGGAGCGGGAAGGTGGCGTGGTCGTCGAGGGTCGGGACATCGGCTCGGTGGTGCTCCCCGACGCCGACGTGAAGGTGTACCTGACCGCCGCCAGCGACGAGCGGGCCCGACGCCGACCCGAGGAGGGGGCGGCGACGTGGCGCGGCGCGACCACCTCGACAGCACCCGGGCCGTCTCGCCCCTCGGTGTGGCCGACGGGGCCCATGTGATCGACACCACCGGACGGTCGGTGGAGGAGATCGCCGAGGAGATCGTGGGATGGCTGTGAGCGAGCGGCGCGCGGAGCCACGGTGGCGGCGACGGTCGGCGGCCGGCGCCACCCGGCGCCGAGCGGTGCCTGCCGAGGGGTCGCCGCGTTCCCCTCACCCGCATCTACCCGGTGCTCCGGTGGCTGGTCCGGACCATCAACCGGATCTTCTTCCGGGTCACCGTGGAAGGGCCGGGACGGGTGCCCGACGAGGGCCCGGTGATCATCGCCCCCGTGCACCGCTCGTTCATCGACTTCTTCGTGGCCTCCGAGGCCACCCGGCGCCGGCTGTACTACATGACCAAGGACAGCCTCTGGGAGAACCGGCTCCTGGCCCGGATCATCCCCGCCCTCGGTGGGTTCCCGGTCAACCGGGAGGCGGCCGACCGCGAGGCCCTCCACCGGGCCCAGCAGGTGCTGGAGGCGGGCGAGGTCCTCATCATGTTCCCCGAGGGCACCCGCCGGGACGGCCCGGTGGTCAAGGACCTGCACGAAGGCGTGGCCTTCCTCGCCGCCCGCACCGGCGCCACCATCGTCCCGGTGGGCATCGGCGGGTCGGCGTCGGTCATGCCCAAGGGGACCCACCTGCCCCGGCCCCACCACATCCACCTGGTGGTCGGGGAGCCCATCACCGTCCCGGCCCCCGCCGGGGCAGGGCCGGGTGCCCCGCAGCCGCACCCGCCAGCTCACCGAGCAGCTGGCCGCCGAGATCCAGCAGCTCTACGACCGGGCGGTGGCCGTCGCCGGCCGGGCCTGACGGGCCGGCGCTCAGGCCCGGCTGGCGACGGTCGAGGGTCGTCCGCAGCCAGGTGCGGGCGATGACCTTGCCGTACTGCGCACCGAAGAAGATGTTGCCGCCCTTCTTCGAGGTGCCCGGAGGCCCGCGGGTGCCAGACGGTCGGTCGCTCGGTGATGCGCCAGCCGCGGCTGCCGGCGGTGATGATGACCTCGGCCGTCTGGTACTGGTCCTGGATGAGATGGGGCACGATGTCGTCGAGGAGCTCGATCCGGAAGGCCCGGTAGCCGTTGGACGAGTCGGTGAGGCGCTGCCGAGATGATGGCGTTGATGAGCCAGGCGTAGACGGCTCACCCCGGCCCGGCGCAGCCGGTCGGTGGTCTCGTCCACCCCGAGCCGGCGTGAGGCGATGACGAAGTCGGCCTCGTCGTCGAGCAGGGGCTGCACCATCCCGTCGATCTCGGCCGGGTCGTTCTGGCCGTCGGCGTCGAGGGTGACCACGTAGCGGGCGCCGCGGTCGGAGGCCGAGCGAATAGCCGAGCCGGAGGGCGGCCCCCTGTCCGAGGTTGACCGGGAGCACGCAGGTGTAGGCGCCGGAGTCGACGGGCCACCTCGGCCGTGCCGTCGGTCCCCCCGTCCACGACCACCAGGGTGGACACCTCGAGGTCACCGACGATAGGTGGGCATGGCCTTGAGGACGTCGCCGATGTTGCGCTCTTCGTTGTAGGCGGCGACGAGGGCGACCACCGGACCGAAGCGGACGTCGCCGTAGCGCTCGTCGAAGTCGTGGCGGGCGATGTCGGTGGCCAGCTTGATGAGGTCGGCCTGCCGACGGGCACTTCGGTTGTCCGGGCGCGCGAACCAGCGATGGCGCTGGGTGGGGGCCATCAGAGCGAGCGTGGTGAAGCGAAGACGGCCCGGACCTTGGGCTCGAAGTGGGACAGGGGCTCGGTGGGGTAGTCGGGGTCGAAGCTCGTCTGGTCCCACTCGTCGGCGAACCGCTCGGCCAGCTCGTACCACGGCTCGTCCCGGTAGCGGTCGCGCATGTTCGGGTCCATGTCGAAGTGGTGGTAGTAGTGGCGGCCCTGGAAGTCCTGGTGCACGAGGATGGTGGCGGTGACCTCGTCGCGCACGTACGGGCGCAGGATCTCGGCGGCGATGCGCGGGTGGTTGGGGACCGAGATGGCCTTGCCGATGTCGTGGCAGAGCGAGGCCACCACCAACTCGTCGTCGGCCCCGGCCCGCTCGGCCCGGGTGGCCGTCTGCAGGCAGTGGGTCAGCTGGTCCACGGCGAACCCGTCGACCACCTCGGCCAGGGACTCGAGCAGCCCGAGCACCCGGTCGGCCACCCGGCCCTGGTGGTGCGAACGTCTCGCGCCCGATCGTCGCCCATTGCTCGCCGGTCGAGACGTCCATGCTGGTGAAGGAAGCGGTCATCGCACCATTGTCGCGCCGATCGGGTCGGCCGGTCCGATCTGGCGACCCGGGCGTCGAGGTCGGCCAGGACGTCGGCGGCGGCGACCTCGCGGTCGGCGGCCAGGGCGCCGCTGGCGATCCCGTCCGATGGCCGGGACGTCGGATCGGGAGCGCCGGCGAGCAGGATGAGCGCGGTCTCGAGGCCCCGGAGCAACTCGCGCAGCTCGGGTGGGGGTGGGAAGTACTCCTCCTCCGTGGTCACCGCCCGGTGCTCGACGCCGTGACGGGGTGCCAGCCGTTCGACCACCTCCTGGACCAATGCCTCCGGGGCCGACGCCCCGGCCGTGACCCCGACGGTCCCACACGAGGTCGTCGGGCAGCTCGGCGGCCTCGTTGACCCGGACCACCCGTGGGACAGCCGAAGGCGGCCGCCACCGCGGTCAGGGCCATGGTGTTGGACGAGTTGTCCGAGCCGATGACCACCACGGCGTCGGCGTCGGCGGCCAGGGCCTTGAGCGCGGACTGCCGGTTGGTGGTGGCGAAGCAGAGGTCGCTGCGGTTGGGCATCCACAGGTCGGGGAAGCGGGCCCGGGCCCGGTCCACGATGCCGGCCCACTCGTCGTGGCTCAGGGTGGTCTGGGCCAGGAGGGCCACGGCCGGGTCGTGGCCGTCGGCCGGCTCCAGGCCAACGAGGCGGTCGACGTCGGCGGGATCTGCGACCAGACGGACGGCGTCGGGGGCCACCGCCATGGTGCCGACCGCCTCCTCGTGGCCCTCGTGGCCCACGTAGAGCACGGTGTAGCCCTTGGACGCCCGCACCTTGAGCTCGTGGTGGACCTTGGTCACGAGCGGGCACACGGCGTCGACCACCACCCGGCCCCCGGCCCGGGCCGCCACCACCACGTCGGGAGCCGATCCGTGGGCCGACAGCATGAGCGGAGCGCCGGCCGGCACCGTCGTCGACGTCGTCCACGAAGACGACGCCCTGGCGGGTGAACTGCTCGACCACGTGCCGGTTGTGGACGATCTCGTGGTAGCAGTACACGGGCGGCTCGAAGACCCGCACCATCCAGGCCAGGGCCTTGATCGCCTTCTCCACGCCGGCGCAGAACCCACGCGGCTCGGCCAGGAGCACCTTGTCGACGGCCACGCCACCAGGCTACCGGCCCGATTGCGCGTCCTCCCCGACGCCGGGAGGCACGGAAGGCGGCGATAACCTGGGGTGATGCCGACGCCGACTGTGACGGCGGCACCTCGGGTGGTCGTCGTCCCTCCCTCCTCCGCCGCCGCCCGTGCCGGCCTCCGGCCCGGTGACGAGCTGCTGTCGGTCAACGGGTCGGTGCCCCGCGACGTCATCGAGTACCACCTGGCCACCGACGAGGCCGAGCTCGAGCTCGTGGTGCGCCGGCCCCGGGTCGGGCACCATCGCCGTCTCGGTGCGAAAGACCGCCGGCGAGCCTCTCGGGGCCGAGGTGTCCTCGGCGGTGTTCGACCGGGTGCGGACCTGCGACAACCACTGCGCCTTCTGCTTCATCCACCAGCTCCCGCCCGGGATGCGCCGCAGCCTCTCGCTGAAGGACGACGACTTCCGCCTCTCCTTCCTCTACGGCAACTTCACCACCCTGACCCGGTTCACCGAGATGGACCTCGAGCGGGTGCTCACCGAGCGGCTGAGCCCGCTGTTCGTCTCCATCCACGCCACCGATCCCGAGGTCCGCGCCGAGCTCCTGCGCAACCGGCGGGGCGCCACCAGCCTGCGGTGGCTGCGGGCCCTGCTCGACGGGGGCATCGAGGTGCACGGCCAGATCGTGGTGTGTCCCGGGCGCAACGACGGCGTGGTCCTCGAGGACACCCTGGCCGGCATCCTCGACCGGTATCCCGAGCTGGCCACGGTGGCCTGCGTCCCGCTCGGGGTGAGCCGCTTCACCCGGGAGGCGGACCTGCGGCCCCACACCCGGGACGAGGCCGAGGCCGTCTGCGACGCGGTCGAGGATTGGCAGGGCACGTTCCTGCGTGCCGTCGGACGCCGCCTCGTCTTCGCCGCCGACGAGTACTACCTCATGGCCGAGCGGCCCTTCCCTGCCGGCCGACGCCTACGAGGGCTATCCCCAGCACGAGAACGGGATCGGCATGGCCCGGGCCTTCGAGGCCGCCTTCGACGGCGACCGATCCGTCGGCCATCGGGGTGCGTGCCGGCTTCTTCGCCGCCGTCGACGGGGCGCCGGCCGCCGGCTACCGGGCCCCGCGGGCGACGACCTGCCCGAGCCGGGCGAGGCGAGGCCGAACGCCGCCCCGTCGCCATCCTCACCGGCGAGTACGGGGCCCGGGTGCTGGCGCCGCTCGTCGACCGCATCTGGGCGTACCGGACGTCCGGCTGGTGGCCGTGGCCAATCGCTTCTTCGGGGGCAACATCGGTGTGGCCGGCCTCCTCACCGGCACCGACCTGGCCGCCGAGCTGTCCGCGGCAGCCCGTCGGCCACCGCTACCTGCATCCCCGACGCCTGCCTGTCGGAGGGGCGGTTCCTCGACGACCTCACCGTCGACGACCTGCCCCGACCGGTCGAGGTCGTGGCCACCGACGGCGCGTCGCTGCGAGCGGCCCTCGACGGCCGGGCCGGCGGCGCGCCTGAGTCACCGCTGGCCGAGGCAACGCCTCGACCTTCGTCGAACGCGGTGCCGGTCGTGCTCGGGGCCGGTCGGTGAGCGAGGCGGTCGACACCGAACCGGCCGGCACCGAACCGGCCGGCCATAGCCGTGCTGCGGCCCGATGGTGGCCGTGGTCGGTCGTCCCAACGTGGGCAAGTCGACGCTGGTCAACCGCATCGTGGGCCGCCGGGTGGCCGTGGTCGAGGAGCGACCCGGGGGTCACCCGCGACCGCAAGGAGATCGAGGCCGACTGGCGCGGCCGGACCTTCACCGTGGTCGACACCGGCGGTTGGTCGACGTCCGGCGACGCGCTGGATGGCCAGGTGAGCGCCCAGGCCGAGCGGGCCGTGCGCGAGGCCGACCTCATCCTGCTGGTGGTCGACGGCACCGTGGGCGTGGTCGAAGAGGACCTGGCCGTGGCCCGACTGCTGCAACGCGGCGGGCCGGCCCGTGCGGGTGGTCGTCAACAAGGTGGACTCGGCTGGCCGGGAACCCGATGCCTGGGCGGCGGTCTCGCTCGGCCTGGGCGATCCGTGGCCGGTATCGGCCCTGCACGGGCGGGGCCTCGGCGACCTGCTCGACGAGGTGGTGCTCGCAGCTCCCGCTCGGAGACGAACGAGGAGGCGGACCGGGATGCCGGCGAGGCCGTGGCCGCGGCGGAGAGGAGCGGGGCGAAGGCAACGAGGGCGCCGGCGTGCCCCGGGTGGCCCTGGTGGGCCGGCCCAACGTGGGCAAGTCGACGCTGTTCAACCGCCTGGTGGGCGACGAGCGTGCCGTCGTCCACGACCAGCCGGGCACCACCCGGGACAGCATCGACACCGTGGTCGAGACACCCGACGGCACGGGTGTGCTTCGTCGACACCGCCGGCATGCGTCGGCAGTCACGCACCGAACGGGGCACCGAGTACTTCTCGGTGCTCCGGGCGCTCGAGGCACTCGACCGGGCGGACATCGCCCTGCTTGGTCATCGACGCCACGGCCGGGATCACCCACCAGGACCAACGCCTGGCCGAGCGGGTCGGTGCGGCCGGGCTGCCCGACGGTCGTCGTGCTCAACAAGTGGGAGCTGCTGCCCGCCGAGGAACGCCCCTCGGTCCTGGCCGACGTGGGCGACCGCCTCGCCTTCCTCGGAGAAGCTCCGGTGCTCAAGATCAGCGCCCGTTCGGGCCTGGGTGTCCACCGCATCCTCCCCGCCGTGATGGTGGCCGAGGAGGCGTACCACACCCGCATTCCCACCGGCGAGCTCAACCGGGCCATGCGCGCCATCCAGGCCGCCCATCCGCCGGTCGGGGCGCGAGATCCGCTACGCCGTGCAGGGGGCGACCGACCCGCCCACCTTCACCCTGTTCACCAACGGCCGTCTCCAGCCGACCTATCTCCGCTACGTGGAGCGCGGGTTGCGCGAGCGGTTCGATCTCGGCCCGACGCCGATCAAGCTGCGGGTGCGGTCGGACCGGCCGTCCGGCATCCGGCGGGCCGGTGCATCCGAAAGGCAGGGGGGTGCGGTCGTGAGGATCGCCCGGCCGACCGAGGGCCGCCGACCATGCCGTGGTGTGAAGAGTGCGATCAGCGCCTCGACGAAGAGGAGCTGACCGACGAGGGGATGTGCCCCGACTGCGGTGCCGAGCCGGCGGCCCACCGCAAGGCACCCTGGTACTTCAAGTTCATGCTGGTGGCCTCGGTGATCTACCTCGGGTACCGCGCCTTCCAAGGCGTGACCTGGGTCGTCCACCACATCTAACCGCCGGCGGAAGTTTGAATGGACAGCAGTAGATTCCTCACCGTGGAACTGACAGAGAAGCAACTGCGGGACCGCGTCAAGGAGCTCGCCCCGTTCCACCATGCGGTGGAACGGCTGCATGGTGTCAGCACGTGGTTGCCTGAGGAGGCACCGAGGTTCCAACCGCACCCGTGTGGATTCAGTGATGCGCCATGGTTAGCCGCACATGCTCGAAGCGTGCGGAGGATCCTTACGGGGTCGGAGGGTCCTCGATATCGGATGCAACAGTGGGGGATTCTCGGTGGCATCGATCAAGGCAGGGGCCGAGTATGTACTCGGAGTCGACATCATGGACCGGTACCTGGAGCGGGCGAATTTCATTCGGGACGCGCTGGGATACGAGAACCTCGAATTTCGTGACGTCGACGTCTGCGACCTCACTCCCGAGCTGGTCGGGACCTTCGACGTCGTGCTGTGCTTTGGGATTCTCTACCACTTGCAGGATCTGATACGGGGCATGAAGGAGATTGCCAACCTCGCCACTCGAACCATGCTGCTGGACACGCAATGGGCTGCGGCCCGCGTACATGAGCCGCCTCCTTCGCAACCGGTCACTGTGGAAGATGGACCTGGTCCGTGTCAGCAATCCCAAGGTAGAAACGACGAACTTGTGGCGCGAATGAGTGACCTGCAAGTTTTACCCAACTGAGCGAGCGCTCATGGACATGCTGGAATTTCTTGGCTTCGACCATGTCGAATTCCTGCGCCCAAAAGAGAAGGGTCTTGAGGGCCGGTACTACAAGGGGCAACGTGGGACCTTCCTCGCCATGACGGTCGATAGGGGTCGGCTGGCTCTGTGTGAACCCAACCCTGCCACCGCATGACGAAGGCGTCCCAATGCATTCTTGGTTGCAATCGGCTGGCGAGGTCGGTTTTGCTAGGGTGAAGGTCCCTTGGCCGGTACCCGTGAACAGGGAAAACCGCCGAGATTTCAACACACGGGCTGTGGCGCAGCTTGGTTAGCGCGCTTGACTGGGGGTCAAGAGGTCCCGGGTTCAAATCCCGGCAGCCCGACTACGAGGGGAAACATTGAATAACCCTCAGGTCAAGTGCTAAGACGGCACACCAGATTAATTTAACTGGCAGACTACGCGGCATGGCTCGACGTTCATCCATACCAGTACGCGCCGCCACGATCGACCGAATGCGCTAGTCGCGCACCCGTACCCTGCGCGCCGAGGGTCGGTCGGAGAAGACGGTCTACAGCTACGACCTGAGCGCCCGCCTGCTGTCCGACTGCCTCGCCGAGCGCGGCCGGCCGACGACGATCGACGTCAGCCGCGACGAGGAAACCCTTGTTCACGAGGCATCGGCGTGTCGATGCGGCGAGCATGGGCGAGCAGGCACCCCGATAACAGCCGAATGGGACAATGAGTAGTTCAGCGCATCGCCGCCACGAGAATGACGGTGCTTCCCGACACTGTCTGCCCGTTGTCAGGACTCTATACGCGCGGAACGAGCGGAACGTCCCGCACATGTGTTCACGTCCCTCCCCGGAACCCTGTCAGCGACGCGCTGTTTCACATGGAGCCACACCGCGATATCTGAATAGTACACGGGACATCCGATGGTGGCCGTCACGTAGCGGACGACGTCCGCCGGCTCGGCACCCTGTGGTTGAACGATGACGGCGGCGACGTCATATTTTACAAGGACCGCTCGGAGATCAGCAATGGCGCTGGTCTGCGAAAGCAGCGCCTTTTCGAACGATTCATTCCAGTACGCGCCGTCGAGTATTTGTTGAACCGAATTGGGACTCAGAGGCTGAGGGCTGGTCACAGCAGCAGATCCGGTTGTGGACGGAAACCACCCGAAGCCGCCGAGCAACTTGAATCGCATGCCCGAGGCCGCTTGCTCGAGCATCATTCTCTTCGGCGTTTGGTAGAAGATGTTCGTACCCCCGGAGTCCGGGTATGGATAGCTGAGAACAACCCCTCCTTCTGGAATAGTGTCCACTGCGGCCGACGTGAAGAAGGAAGGGATGTTCGTCTGCGTGGTCGCCACGGCATCGGCCGGCACCAGCGGCAAGATGACGGCTGCAGCGACGGCAATGGAGACGCTCGATGCTGCAAAGGCCCTCCGACTCGGTGACAAGATCGCGCGGTCGGTCTGTTGCTGTCAACCGCCGCCGGACCTCGTCGAGTCCCATGGCGAACATCGCCGCCACGAAGAGACCGGTGAAAAGGAAAAACCGGACAGGGGTGAAGCCGCCGACCAAGGGGAGATGGGTGAAGACTGCCCACGGAAGGGGCACTGGCGTCTTGTGTCCGTCGATCCAAAGAGGTGAGCCCAGGGACAGACTGAAAGTAATCAGCGCCATCGCCCCGGTGAACAGCATCGTCTTCGGTTTCCGCAAGAAAATGGCGAAGCATGCGAGCACGACGATCATGGGGATCCCGAGGTACTCGGCCGAATCCCACCCAAAATGCGTGGTCGCCATTGCAGTGAGACCCTTGGAGCTGAGCCACTGGAACTGCGGCACGATCGAGCCAAGGAGGTCGGGCGGAAACGCGTCGTTGACCAGTCCTTGGGTCGGGGAGCCATGCGTGTTCTGCGGCCCGAACAGCGTGAAAGCACCGGGGGGCAAGAGGAGGACACCACCGACTACCCCGCCGAACACGAAGGCCCTCACCCCATAGCGCCAAATCTCTTGGAGACGATGACGATTGACCAAAAGGAACAGGCCGGTCGCAATCACACCCACGAAGACCATGCCGACCAGAACTTCGGACCAGATAAAAAACTGCAGAAAACAGACGACTCCAAGAAGTGCTCCGACTCTCGAGGGCCGCCACTTCTGACGTACCAGGATCTCGTGCAGGAGCAGGAAGAAGACCGGAGGCAACGGCACGAAGATGAGAAACAGGTAGTTGCCCGCGTTGGCGAGGATGTATGCAGAAAAGCCGTACAGCAGACCTCCGAAGAAAGCGGCTGGCCACCAGGTCACCCACCTGCGCAGCACGAAGCACATCGACGATGCCGAGATCGCAAGCGCGAACCGTAGGGCGATGTTCCAAGACACGATCGGACCGAACACCTTGGTGATAGGCATGAACAGGACTCCGAGGGCCAGCATGGAACCGTTCACCCCGAAGTTCTGTCCTTCTGGATAGTTCTGCCACTGCGCCAAGAAGACGTCGTGGCCATGAGGCACGGCGAATGCCGTCCACGCGAACCACCACACCTCTTCGATTGAGTCCGCGGACATATTCCCGGCCATGTGGCTCGGTCCCAGGGAATCGAAATGGCCGAACACGATCATGGCCAAGGCTGCATATAGGCCGCAGCAGATCGCGCCGGGCCACCAACGTCGCGAGGAACCACGTGATCGATAGTCGTCCGACGCGCACGACACACTGGTCTGAGGTGGAGAAGCCTCGAGGACGCCAACCGAGGCGTTCGTCGTCATCTCAAGTTCGGTGTCCACCAACCCAGCAGCACGTCGCTCATTCTACATCGCTCGGTTGGAAGCTCTCAGGTGGGTCAGACGGTCTCCGAGTCATGTCGTAGCCCTGCGATGCAACGTGTATCGAGCCTGTGGGAGCCCGTTGAGACGGGTTACACAGACGTGCCCGTGTCAAGCGGCTCGACCTCCCTTCCGAGCGTGGGGGGCCTCACCCGGTCCGTGTGTTCCCCGGACAAGCAAGGCGCTTCGAGACTGTGTGTTCGAGAACTGCCTCGGCGTGGTCGAGTCCTCACGGGCGAAGCGACGCAAGCGCAAGGAGGCCTTGGACGAGGCCGCTGCGACGACGTTCAAACGGCTACATTCTGGGCCGAGGGCTGCTCGGAACGGCGTCAGCTCATCCCGCCTGTTCCCACGCACAAGCCCACGAGGTCGAGAACGCCAACCTCATTAATGAGCGAGCCACCTCGTGGGACATGGACACGATCATCCACGCTCTCGACGGCGGAAATCCCTCGATAGTTCGATTCCTCGGCGCCTGGTGCCAGCACTCACCTCTATCGAACCTCCTGGGCGTGAACGACGAGGGTGCCGCGTACCTCGGCCTCTATTGCAGCAGTGTCGCCGCAGCGACGGCCGAGGAAGATCTATTCGGTCCTCTCTGAGCCGCGCTTAACTGGGCCGACCTCGGTCGCGTCTCACCTGGTCAGACCGCCGCCTGTACAGCGCTAGGTGGCGAATACCTGGGGATCAAGAGGTCCCGGGTTCAAATCCCGGCCGCCCGACTGATGACCAGGATGATTTCGATGGCGGTTGCTACCCGTTGTTGCGCCGGCGTGACCGACGCCTGAATGGACGAACCGGAGGCAGTGTCCGGGCTCGACGTAGAGGGTTTCGGCATAGTGGGCATGGTGACAGCTTCGTCGGATCGAGCTGCTTCTCGCCACTGTCATTACCATTGCAGCCATGAAGCTGCCGCCGGGATAGCGGTGGGAGTGATGATGACTGACCGGACGACCACAGGTCTGAGAAGGGGAGATTTCGGAGATGGTGCCGCAGATTGTGGATAGCGGCGCCAAGATGTCTGCATCACCCAAGCTCCGATTCATAGACCACTTCGATCCCCGGCTGGTCAATATCATTACGGCGGCTGGATTCGGAGCGCCAATTGCCGTCTACTTCTGGGTGATCTATCGGTACAGCGTCAACGTCGTCCTTGCTGATCAGCTGAACGAGTTGCCGGTGATCAAGGCTTCGTACTCTCACTTTCCGTGGGAGGCGCTATGGACGGAGTACCAGAACAATCGGATGTTCTTCCCGCGCCTGATTGCAGTAGTGCTTGCTCATACCGTTGACTTCAATATCCAGGTTGAGGAGTACCTAAGCGCCATAATGCTGTTGGCGACCGTTGGCCTGATCATTGTGGCGCACAGAACGCGGGCCTCCCGAACGCCTTGGCTCTACTACTGCCCCGTGGTGTTGTTGGCGTTTTCATTGGTTCAGGCCGAGGACACGTTGTGGGGGTTCCAGGTCGCGTGGTATCTCATTCTTCTTTCGCTGGCCATCGCGCTCACTCTCTTGGATCGGCCACAGCTTTCATGGGTTATCTTTGCAGGAGCCACCGGTGCCGGAATCATCGGAAGCTACTCAACTGTCCACGGACTTCTCATCTGGCCCGCTGGGATCGTTCTTCTCTATCATCGACGGCGACCCTGGCCGTTCTATGTTGCATGGATCATGGCCGCCGCAATCACGACGGCCGTCTATTTTCACAACGGACGGGCATTGCCCTACCAAGGGTATGCACGGCACCATCTCTGGGCGTCCATCAGGTTCTTTGTGTACGCACTAGGTTCCATTGTGGGACAACCGAGCGCGGACCATGTCCATGCTGATCCACTGGTGATGGCTTTCGGGGTTCTGATCCTTCTCCTGGCGATTGTCACTCTGGTCGCTTATGGATTCCGGAAGAACGAAACGAGTGCGAGTCCCATAGGTCTCGCCTTGATTGTCTTTGGGCTTCTATTCGCCGCAGCACTGACAGAGGGACGGGCAATTTGGGGCTATCCCGTTGCGGCGTCGTCTACCTACACGATGTGTGACCTGCTGGTTCCAATCGGCATTTATCTGGCCCTCTTGGGCCGTCCGACACTGCAGCTGGTGAAATCCGATGTGGGTATCAGGTGCGCTCGGTGGACCGTCGCCATGATCATCGGGGTGCAGGTGATCGTAGGCTTGCCGGAGGGCATCAGTTCAGCACGGTTGACACATTCCATCGACGCCCAGGCAGTTCAGACGGCTACCCATCTATCCGACAGCTCCCTAGCGAATATTCTGGTTCTCAGTGGCCTAGAGCCCCTCTCCTTGCTACGTAAACAGGTCCAGATCGAAGAAGAGCTACGCCTAAGTTCCTTCCATGGGCGCTGAGTTTGGCCTTCGACATCCCGTCATGGGGGGCTGGTGGAGGGCCCAGACGGGAGCCACGGTGAGCCCAATGCCAGCGATGGGCAGATGCCCCGACCCGGCCGCCACCACCTGAGTCCTTCGGTAGGAAGGTCATCCGATCGGCTACCAATGTTCCTGGTCAGACGCGATTTCGCATGTCATGCCGCTGGTACAGCCAGACGACCTTGCATCCCACTTGACTTATCAGTAAGGCCCTACTTATATACACGGCGCAGACGACGAACGCGAGAAGAGGAGATGCAGTGAGCCAATCCCCAAGAACAACGGCGCGCAAGCACATCGTTCGGCCGGTTCTCACCAGAGCCGTACTGGTGCCCGCCGTACTCGTGCTCCTTTCTGCAGCGACCGTCGCCCTCGGGCACTCCACCGCCAGTGCCGGTCCCACGCCGTTGGTGGCGAGCTGCACATTCACCGACGGAGGCCAGACGGTCAACGGTCTGATTACGGCTCCTGGTACTTTGACGGGAGTCAAGAACCAGGACAGCTTGACCATTGGCTGCACTGGAGTGGCTGCTGGCCACACGATGGCCATCATCGAGAGCAGTCCTCTTGCGGCAGTGGCACAACCCGTTGGTTTCCCGGCGTTGGCTAGTGACACTGACGTCGACGGAGCCAACTTGGGTACCACTGCGAGTGCCGGTGGGAGCTTCAGTGGTGCGATGCTCACGGTGAACTCCGGGACCTCGTTCTCTGCGGGCGTTCCTGGTGGTATCCCCGGTTTTGTGGCCGGCTCTGACCCGGAGGCCGCGTGCCCTCCAACTCAGGCGCAGATCAATGCCGGGCTCACTGACTGCTTCGTTGCTGTCGCTGACCTCACTGACGCCACTGCGTCGAATCCCTCCATTGTCTTTTACGGTGAAGCGTTGCTGGACTTCGCCGGTCAGGCTTCTCCAGCGAATCCTACGTTGGCTGCGCAGCAGACCCTTGGGACGCTGAACGACGGGTTCATCGTGTCGGACGCCACGAGCCCCAGCGGTTACTGGTGGGGTCAGGCGTGGTTCGGTGGCGGGTATGCCGCTAATGGCATCACCCCTCTGCCCTACTCTGTCCCGAATGCGGACATCCAGGTTGGTGGTGTGACGCCAACTAGTTCTGCGGTGCAGGTTGCGCCTGCTGTGTATTGCTTCTGGGGTGGAGCAACTGCGTCGTCTTGTAATCCGCAGCCAGCAACGATTCCGAACCCTCTGCCAGGTGGGACGCTGTTCCCGGCCAAGATCAGCGGTTCGGTTGTGACCTCGGGTGACCCGGTGGGTTCAACAGTTTCCATCTATGAGCCCAATGGCACCGCCTTCCCCGGTAACAGCACCAACAGTGCGTACCCCAATGACGTGACTGCTTCGGCCATTGTCGCGCCGGTCACGGGTATTCCGTACCCGCTGCCCATTCATCCGCTGCCGTGTCACCCAATTCTCCACGGCTGTATCTGAAGTCGGCGGTGAACTGAGATCCGCGGGCTGTGCCTACGACTGGCGCAGCCCGCGGTGAGCGTGTGGTGGACGAGTGGTAGTGCGAACAACTGCGGCAGGCACGGGTCGCCACGAACTGATGGTCGTATCGCCATCCGGACACAACACACTACTCGTGACCCACGGATGACCCGACCACGCTGGTCAGACCCCATTGCGTACCACCACGAGAAAGATCATTTGATCGACCCGTCTACATGAGCAGCGCAGATGGCAGCGGACTACCTCGCGACCCCCGCGAACGGTGTCGTGGTTTCTCACCCTCCGACACCAGCGTGCGGTGCGGCTCATGCGGTAGAAGGGTAGGTGTGGCACTGGCGACTTGTAGTAAGCGAATCTCCAAACGAGGCCCAGTCATGGCGATTCAGAACCTCCGGAAGCGGGCTCTGCTCGTCCCCGGCGTGGCGGCTCTCTTGGTGGTTTCCTCGCTTCTATGCGCGTCACCTGCTGCTGTGTCAGCAACCCGGCCCCGGCTCGCGCCGATGAACGGTTCCTACCGCTTTGAGCTGCGTTTCGACGGCATGGTGCGCAGCTACCGGCTGCATGTGCCGCCTGAAGCCGCCACCGGTAAGCCGCTTCCGCTGGTACTCAATCTCCATGGCTCGACCCAGAACGCTTTCTTGCAGGAGATCCAGTCGGGGATGGACCCGTCCGCCGACAAGAACGGCTACCTCGTGGCCTACCCCAATGGGACAAGGGTGTCAGCGGTGCTCACCCCTGACCCTGTCGCCAAACAGGCGCAGTACAGCTGGAATGCTGGTACTTGCTGCGGCCTACCGGTCACCCATCACGTCAACGATGTGGGTTTCTTGGAGGACGTGATCGCTAATGTCGCCTCCCGAACTCCTGTTGACCTCCGGCGCGTCTACGTGACCGGGATGTCGTCCGGCGGGATGATGGCTTACGCCATGGCCGCCGAGGATTCCAACCACATAGCGGCCATCGCCTCTGTATCTGGTCAGGTCGAATTACCTGTCATCCATCCGACCCGCGCCGTCCCCACGATGGAATTCCACTCAGTCGACGACCCCATTGCTAAGTGGAATGGCACCCCCAGCAAAAACCCTGCGCTGCGGTTCTCCGTGATGCAGGGCATCTCCAAGTGGGTCAAGGCTGACCACTGCGCGGGCACACCCCACGTGGGCCAGCCTCTCGTAGGTGCCGTCGGCACCGTCTCAGCAGGCGAGACGGCGACCCTCATCACGTACTCGTACTGCCGCTCCGGAGTTGAGGTTGCCTTGTGGCGGTTCACGGGATCAGGGCACGTCTGGCCGGGCAGCACGCTGAATACCGGGCCACCCAGTAGCTGGATCCTCGGCGGCGTGGGGCGCGGCATCATCCTCGTTGATGCCGACCAAACGATGTGGCAGTTCTTCCAGCGTTACTCGACGCCGGGTACTGTCTCGTCGACCTCCCTCTGATCAGAAGGGGCCTTCCCGCTAGCCGCGCGACGGCATCGAGGCATCTCCAGTCCGTCGCGGGCCTGCATCTTGGTGCAGGGACGGGCTTCTGTTCCCGATTTCACCGACATCCGACCCGCACCTGCTTGCTCCCAGTTGAGTGGAGGCACACAGTCGAGCATTGGAACCAATGTCCGTCCCTGTCGGTTGTGCCGTTTCGTACCAGCACCTGATTGTTGGAAACCCTTTCACCAGCCAGGATCCGCCGGCGAATGGTGAATGACGCTGGCGAGAACTTCCTCGCGATGCCCAGAGCGCAGATAATGGCGTTGAGGAAAGGAGAGGCCTGCGATGAGTACTGATTCAGGCGGGAGCGCGACCCGACGGAGCAAGACGAGTGCACCTCGGCGCTGGGTAGCAACCTTTCATGACCGGTACGACTGGATGGGTCCAGTCATGGCAGTGCTCGGTGCTTGGTACTTCTTGGCGCAGGTTGCGGTGGGCTGGGTCTTCAATCCAGGTCATTCCCAGTACAGCTTCATAACCAACACCATCAGTGATTTGGGAAACACAGCGTGTGGTTCGTATGGCGGGTCTTACGTATGTTCACCACGGCATCTGGTCATGAATCTCTCGTTCTTTGCCTTGGGCGGCGCGATGCTGGTCGGCTCCTTCCTTATCTACTCGGAGTTCACAAGACGTGCGTTTCGGGAGCGAGTGGCAGGATTCATCGCGTTCTTGTTGCTCGCCGTAGGTGGACTTGGATCGATATTCGTTGGCTGCTTCCCTGAGAACACGAATGGGACCATGCACGCCACCGGCGCAGGCATGGCCATCGGAGGAGGGAACCTGGGCATTTTGGTGCTCGGCTTCGCGCTTCTCTCCATTCCAGAGGGATTACGGCATTTCATGCTGTTCACAGCCTCCGTCTCACTTGTAGCTGCGGTCGCTTTTGGCCTGAAGCATTACTTCGGTCTGGGCGCCGGAGGAATCGAGAGGATACGCGGCCTACCCGGAGAGCGTCTGGTTGATCATGTTCGGGATTTACATTACGCGGGATCATTATTTGAGAGGTTCGGCCAAGCGACTCCGTCGACAGAATCTTGTCATCCCGGATCTGACAAATGATCGGGAGCTACAGGCAGTGTTCGCCTTCGACGGTTCAGATGTCGTGGCATACCCGACGTTGCCGGAGGCGGAGAGGAGAACTGGGGTCTACGCACTGGGTCGGCTGGTCTTCTTCGCCGATGATGGAGCGCTCCTTATCGCTCATCAGGAGGGTCCGCGGGTGCGGCTCGTTCCGAGTGATCAGCGAGACCGAGCGGACCTCAACCGTCGACTTGTGACATACCTTGGGCAACCGAAGGTGGGACTCGATACTGCGTTGGCGACGGAGCCGTTGACCGCTGCTCGCGAGATTTCCCGGCGCCAATGGGAGTCCCGTATCTGCAAGCGGCCTTCTTGGCTCGACCGTCGACTGAACGGCCTCGGTCCCTTGATGCCGGTTCTCTCCGAGCCGTCACGCCAGCGATGAGTGCCACTTGGGCAAGGCGACCTGCTCTCGTCGATGAGCCGTCTTCGGTTGGTTCCCACGCCTTCGGCGGCACAGTGGACGACAGGCGTCACCCGATCCTCGAGGACGCCACATCGCCCTTCGAGGCTGGCGCGTCCTGCGATGGGCTGCTCTACAGGATGTAGCCGCTCACGTCGAGATACGCGTGGGCATGGGGGACGGGCCCACCGCCGTTCCACACGATCGAGACCTTGCCGGCGTTGCCGCCGGTTCCGAACCCCACCGAGACCCCGTTCGAGATGGCGAAGCACCCGTAGCCGGCATTGATGCTGGCCGTGGCCGGCGTCGCTGCCCCGGCCGGGAAGATCGTGGCCACGCCGTATCCGTTCAAAAGGGCGCCGTTGACTCCGGAGATGGCGAAGTTCCCCACGAGACCGGTGGCGGAGCCAGGGATGCCGTTGGTCCCGGCGATGATGCTCGAGGTGTACACGGTTGCACCCGGAACCAGTGGCCCGGTGATGCCGCCGACACCCGTGACGGTGTCGATGACCCGAACCGGCGTGATCTGCACGGTGCTCTTCACCGGGACCCAGGAATCGTCGGCATACGAGTAATGCAGCGAACCGTCACTGAGCACGATGAACTGCCCAGTCTCCGACCTCGCCGGCAAAGTAGCGGAACCATAGGGGCTAAGGAGAAGCGACGCGCCGGAGGCATTCTGTGCTTGCACCCCGGCGCCGGTGGCGTTGCCGACGCCGAGCACGCCCGGTCCGATGTCGACCGTCGTGCCGTTGGTAACGCCCTGAATGCCGATGACCCCTGTGCCCTTGACTCCGATGGCTCCGGCCGTCTCCCCCTGGGCAGTTCCTTCCACGCCGATATAGGGACCATCGGACAGACCTTGGACTCCAGGTCCTGCCGAGTTGTTGGCGAGAACCGCTGGGAGATGGACCGAGTGAGACTGGTTGTAAATAGAAATGGGTCCGCCGAAGAGCTCGGTGAGGTCCTCCGAGGTGGAGTCATTGAGTTCTCCGATGACCAACGGGTCTCCGGTGTCTGCCCCGGCCGGGGTCGACCACACCGCATTCCCGACGGCGGCAGCACCCACCGCGGCCACACCGATGGCACCCATCCGCAGCAGGCGCCGACGACTGCTTCGTTCTGTCTCCGGATCGGCCAACGTCTCCTCGGCCTGATCGAGATTCTGATCACCAAGGTCAGATGCACCATTCATCTCTGCCTCCGAGGCCGCAGTTGAGCGAGTCCCTACAGGATGTAGCCACTCACGTCGAGATACGCGTGGCATGAGGGACGGGCCCACCGCCGTTCCACACGATCGAGACCCTGCCGGCGTGGCCGCCGGTTCCGAACCCCACCGAGACCCCGTTCGAGATGGCGAAGCACCCGTTGCCGGCATTGATGCTGGCCGTGGCCGGCGTCGCTGCCCCGGCCGGGAAGATCGTGGCCACGCCGTATCCGTTCAAAAGGGCGCCGTTGACTCCGGAGATGGCGAAGTTCCCCACGAGACCGGTGGCGGAGCCAGGGATGCCGTTGGTCCCGGCGATGATGCTCGAGGTGTACACGGTTCCACCCGGAACCAGTGGCCCGGTGATGCCGCCGACATCGGTGACGGTGTCGATGACCCGAACCGGCGTGATCTGCACCGTGCTGTTCACCGGCACCCAGGAGTCGTCGGCATACGAGTAGTGCAGCGAACCGTCACTGAGGACGATGAACTGCCCGACCTCGGATGACGCCGGCAACGAGGTCGATCCATAGGGGGATAGGAGCAGCGAGGCACCCTCGGTGTTCTGTCCTTGGAGGCCGACACCGTGGGCGTTACCGACGCCGAGCACGCCGGGGCCGGAGACGACCGTGCTGCTGTTGGTAATGCCTTGAACACCGATGAGGCCGCTGCCCTTGACCCCGATCGCACCGGGAGTACCACCGAGTGCCCGTCCCTCCACACCGATGTAAGGACCTCCGGCCAGGGCCAAGACACCAGGTCCCACCGTGTTATCGGCGAAGATTGTTGGGGAATCGCTGGCGTGAGATTCGTTGGAGACGGAAAAAGATCCGCCGGAGAGTTGGGTCAGGTCAGTCTCATGGGTGGCTTCGTTGAAACCCCCGACGATCATGTCATCCCCTGTGGCTGCTCCTGCCGGGGTCGACCTCAACGCATTTCCGACGGCGGCAGCGCCCACCGCGGCCACACCGATGGCGCCCATGTGGAGGAGGCGGCGACGACTGGTCAGTTCGGTCTCCGAATCCGCCATTGTCTCCTCGGCCCCCTCGAGACTCTGACGGTGCGTGTCAGTTCCGCCGTTCATGCCTGCCTTCGAGACCGCATTTGACCTCCCGGACGGTCACGCTAGTCGTGGGCATATGCGAAACCGCGGTTTTGCGAACGCGGACAGGCGGCTTGATGACGACGGTCGCTGGACTCGCCTGGCCTGGCGTTGCACGGCGTCGGCCGGGCCGTCGCCGGCGGACTCGTGAGACCCGTGACGAGAAGGGCCCCACCGATCCTGCCAAGGATCACCGCCGCTACTGTGGTCGCTCGCCCGGCTCGAACGAAGGTTTGGACATGGCCTACCTCCTCGGAGCGGGCCAAGGGGGCAGCCCGCTGGCGCCCCACCCTGTTGACGGAAGGACAGGGCGTCTATTCGTCCAGGCCATCCACGAACGTCCTCCCGTCGCCTGACGAGGAATGCTGGCCCGTGGCTCACCGTGTCGTCGGCACAAGGTTCATCTCCGGCGGTGTCGGCCGGTTCCAGTGCCGGCGAAGGCGGGTCTGGTAGAACCGGCGGGCAAGACCGACGAGAGGGGGCCAGGTGGCCAAGGAGACCGAGGCCGTCTTCGCCGAGTTGCTGGCCGAACTCGGATCGCTGCAGCGCAGATTGTCGGACCAGCTTTCCGCACCGGAGGACGAGCTCACCCTCCTCGAGGCCCACCGCTGGATCCTCTCCATCCTCCAGGTGGCCACCGACGTGCACGTCTGGGCGGATCCGGCCCGGCCCCGATTCGTCGACATCGTGGGCCCGTACAAGAAATGGGGCGGGGACAACGCCGATGCTTTCTACTGCTTCGCGCCGATTGACCCCGCGCCGGAGCTACCGGGTGCGGGTGGCGGCCCGGCGACGCCGTCTATCTGTCGCTGACCGTCTACGGAGGCCCCGACGACGGCCGCTACTCGGATCGCATCGTCGGCAGCCTCAACAGCCGGCAGGCGCCGCCCGTCGCCGACGGCACCATCGAGATGGTGCTCGCTCCCGAGACGCCCGGGGACGGGACACCGTGGATCAAGCTCGAGCCCGATGCCGTTTGCGCCATCACCCGGGACTACCTGACCGACCCGCGGTCGGGAGAGCGAGCTCGCTGGGAGATCACTTCGGCGGACCCGCCCGCCGCGCTTCCGCGAGACCGACGCCGACCTCGCCCGGCGACTGCGGGCCGCCCTGACCTGGGTGCGCGAGCAGGCCTCGCTCGTCCCCCTCTCCCTGGGCGAGCCGAACACGGTCGACGAGCCCTACCCGGTGCCCAAGGTGACCTTCGGCTGGGCGGCCGGCGACGCCGCCTACGCCATGGGCAGCTTCGACCTGGCCGACGACCAGGCCCTGCGTCCTACGGGGCCGCTCGCCCGCCTGCGCCTTCTGGAACATGTGCCTCTGGAACCCCTTCCTCCACACCTACAACTACGACTACGAGCGGGTCACCATCAACGGGTCCCAGGTGCACCACGAAGCGGACGGCTCCTGGGAGATCGTCGTGGCGGCATCGGACCCCGGCCACCCGAACTGGGTCTCGACCGCCGGCCACCGCCGCGGGCGGATCTGGTTCCGCTGGTTCCTGCCCGAGGCGACGCCGGAGCGGCCGAGCGCCGAGGTGGTGACGCTCACGGAGCTCGAGACCGCCGGGTGACCGAGCCGGTGACGGCGCGTCCGGCTCCGGTCGTCATCGACGATCTGGCTGAGCCGCGATTCTCCGGGGAGGTCCGCCCGATCATGGCCCTGATGGCGGAGGCCAGCGCCGGTCTCGAGTTGGAACCCGAAGCGCTCATGGCCGCGGCGGTCGAGCAGACCGGTCTCGACGACTTCGGTGACGACGACTTCGTCGAGCGGCTGGACGATCCTGTGCCGGGCCTTGCGCACGGAGGCCAACCTCACCGCGGCCGGCGTGACCGCCCAACACGCCCTGTTGACCGGACTGCTTCGCAACCGCCTGCTCATCGAGGACCGGATCGCACGCCATCCAGAGATCCTCGACGTCGAGTACGGGCACCGATCGTCATCTGCGGGCTGCCCCGCACCGGGACCACCCACCTCCACAACCTGATGTCGGCCGACCCGGCCCTGCGGTCCCTGCCCTACTGGGAGAGCCTCGAGCCGGTGCTGTCCGATGCACGAGCGCCCGGCGGCCGGGGGAGCCCGACCCCCGCCTGGAGCGGACCGAGCAGGCCCTGTGGTTCGTCGACGCGGCCATGCCCTACTTCAAGCGCATGCACGAGATGACCGTGGACCACGCCCACGAGGAGATCCAGCTGCTGGCCATCGACTTCTCGACGATGCTGTTCGAGACCATCGCGCCCATGCCCACCTGGCGGGACCACTACCTCTCGCGCGACCAACGACCGAGCTACGCCTACCTGCTGCGGATCCTCAAGGTCCTGCAGTGGCAGCGCGGGGGCACGAGGTGGGTCCTCAAGTCACCGCAGCACCTGGAGCAGTTCCCTGCTCTGTGCCAGACATTCCCCGATGCCACCTTCGTCGTCACCCACCGCGACCCGACTTCGGTGACGGCGTCGATGTTGATGATGCTGGCCTATTCGGCCCGCATGTCGCACGACCGTGTGGACCTGGACGGGATGGGGAGCTACTGGGCCGACCGCCTGGAGCGCATGCTGCGGTCGTGCGTGGCCGACCGCGACGTCCTGCCCGCCGACCGGGCGATCGACGTCCGCTTCGACGAGTTCATGGCCGACGACATGGCCATGGTGGCCCGCGTCTACCAGACGGCCGGCCAGCCGGTGACCGAGGAGTCACGCCGGTCCATGGAGGCGTTCATGGCCGCCCATCCGCGCGGCCGCCACGGCGCCGTGCACTACGACCTCGGCCAATTCGGGCTCGACGCCTCGGAGCGGCGACGAGCGCTTGCCTTCTACTCCGAGCGGTTCGATGTCACGCAGGAGGACGAGCCGATCACCGGCGGTCATGAATCCGTAAGCCAGGGTGCCACCACGGGGATCGGGGCGTCGCGGCAGTGATCGACGGCCTGCGCTGGCGCTGGCGGCGTCGTCGGTCGAGTCGGCCCGGCGGGCGCGGCGACGGGTGGGTCCTCCCCGGACGCAACCGATCAACCGGGACCACGTGCCGGCCGTCGTCGTTCGCGTTCGATGCCGTTGGCCCAGGCACAGCGCCAAGCCGAGGCCGTGGTGGCCCGCATGACGCTGCCGGAGGAGATCGACCTCATGGATGGGGTCGGTGACGGAGCGGCTCCGTCGGGCACGGTGGGGTCGACCACCGCCGTGCCCAGCCTCGGCATCCCGGCGCTCAACCAGCAGGACGGCCCCGGCGGTGTGGGCGACGGCGTGATCCGGTGTCACCCAGCTGCCGGCACCCGAAGACCTAGCGGCAACGTTCGATCCCACCGCTGCCGCTTGCTACGGGCAGGTCATCGGAGCCGAGGCGCGGGGGAAGGGGGCCAACCTCGTCTACGGGCCGACCGTCAACATCGTCCGGGTCCCGCAGTGGGGCAGGGCCTTCGAGAGCCTGGGTGAGGATCCGTACCTCACCGGGACCATTGGCCGCGGCCGAGGTCACCGGCATCCAGCGCACCGGGACCATGGCGCAGGTCAAGCACTACGCCGTCTACAACCAGGAGACCAAGCGAAACACGGGCTCGGACGATTCGATCGTCGGCGAGAAGGCGCTGCAGGAGATCTACCTGCGGGCGTGGGACGCAGATCGTGCATGGCCGGCCCAGCTTCGGTCATGTGCTCGTATGCCACCATCAACGGCACCCCGGCCTGCCAGGACGCCGGGCTGATCGCAGCACCTCGACACCGCACTGCACTTCCCCGGTTTCGTCGGGTCCGACTACTACGCCACCCGCTCCACCGGCGCCTCCGTCGACGCCGGACTCGACCAGGAGCAGCCCGATCCCATCCACTTCGGCTCCGCCCTGGCAGACGGCGGTGGCCGACGGACAGGTGGCCCGATCCACCGTGAACGAGGCGGCCGCTGCGCATCCTCACCGAGATGTACCGCTTCCGGCTGTTCACCGACGACACCCACGGCTCGATCAAGTCCGACGTTGCCACCTCTGCCGACGCCGCGGATCGGCAACGAAGTGGCCGAGGAGGGCACGACCCTGCTCAAGAACGCCGGGCACCTCCTTCCCCTGCCGGCTGCCGGGCCGGGGCGGCATCGCCGTGATCGGCCCGGCCGCCGAGGCGGACCCGGTCACGCGCCGGCGGCGGCAGCGCCACCGTGAAGGCCGAGACCGTCGTGAGCCCCGCTGGCCGGCATCCGGGCAGCTCGTCGGAACCAGGACGACCGGTCACCTACGCCCCCGGGCTCCCCGGTGCCGGTGATTTCACCCCGATCCCGTCCGCCGACCTGCACGGCGATGCCAGCTCGAGCCCGTCCGGCCACACCGCGTCGGCCACCCTCACGGTACCCGCAGACGGGCACCTACGAGCTCGCCTACAGCGAGCCGCCCGATCTTCGTCCCGGTCACCCTGTCGATCGACGGAACCCCGGTGGTGGACAACCCCGGCACCCCGCCCCTCGCCACCTACACGGGGACGGTGGACCTCGTCGCCGGTCGGACCTACACCCTGGACGGTCCGGTGACCGGAGCTCAGCTGGGTCACCCCTGAGCCAGATCTCCCAGGACCTCGACCAAGCCGTCGCCTCGGCCAGGACGGCCTCGGTGGCGTCGTCGTGGTCGGAGACGGCCAGGAATCCGAGGCTGCCGACCGTCTGACCCTCGACCTGCCGGCTGACCAGAACCAGCTCGTCGCCGCGGTGGCCGGCGTCAACAAGCACACGGTGGTCGTCATCGACGCTGGTGGACCGGTCGTCATGCCCTGGTTGGGCGATGGTCTCCTCGGTGCTCGACACCTGGTACCCGGGCCAGTCCGACGGGACCGCTCTTGCCGCCGTCCTCTTCGGACGCGACGACCCGTCGGGCCATCTTCCGATGACCTTTCCCATCAGCACGGCCAAGGACCCCGTGGCGACGCCGCAGCAGTTCCCGGGCACAGACGGCGAGGTCCACTACTCCGAGGGGGTCGATGTCGGTTATCGCTGGTACGACGCCACCGGGACGCCGCCGCTTTTCCCGTTCGGCTTCGGGCTCTCCTATACGACGTTTCGCTACGGCGGAGCGTCCGGTCGACGAAGTGGCCAACCAGGGCGATCAGCCGGTGGTGACGGCCAAGGTGCGGATCGAGAACACCGGACACACCCCGGGGGCCGACGTGGCCCAGCTGTACCTGGGCCAGCCTGCCGCGGCCGGCAACCCGCCTCGGCAGCTGGTGGCCTTCCAACGGGTCTCGCTGCGCCCGGGGCAGTCGCGGACGGTGACCTTCACGCTGCGTGGATTGCAGCTCGCCTATTACGACACCGCCGCTGGGTCGTGGCGGATTGCCGCCGGGCGTTATGAGGTCTGGATCGGCGACTCCTCGGCGCTGGCCCAGCTACCGGTACGGCTCTCCTTCCGCATCGACCGGTCGGTCGGAACCAGTCCGTAGGCCGGACCGGCTGGACCGGCTGGACCGGCTGGACCGGCGGGACGGACGGCCGCCCGCCCGATGCTCTGGCGGAGCTCAAGCGGTGAGGTAGAGGAACCTGTAGCCCTCGTCGCGCGCCGCCACCCCGGCTTCGGCCAGGGCCACGGCTGCCGCGGCGGAGCCTGCCGGGTCGCCGCCATCGGTACGATGGCCTGATGGGGCGTCTGCCGCACCCGGTTCCGAAACCGGCGAGGACGCTCGTGCCGCTCCTACTCGTCGGCGCGCTGTCAGCCGCCTGCGGCTCGGCCAGCTCAGGTGTGAGCCCCACGTCGACGTCGACCAGCTCCACCCCGTCATCGACGACGACATCATCCCGACCCACCGTCCGGCGGTGACGGCCGGTCCCCCACCGGTGCCGAGCACGGGTGCCTATCTCGGCGCATGGCTGCAACCGGTACCCGCGGGGGGCACGGACACCTTCGCCGCTGAACGACAAGCCCTACCGGGGATCCAGGCCGCCCTCGGCCATCCGCTCGCCCTCGTGCACGTCTATACCGCGTGGCAGGCGCCGGCACCCATCGCCGATCTGGTGGCGATCGACGCCAACGGTTCGATGCCCATCCTCGACTGGGGCTGTGCGCCCGATGGAGCCGCGGTCGCCAGCGGCGCCGAGGACGGGCTGATCACGGCGTACGCCCAGGCTCTCAAGGATTTCGGACATCCAGTGTTACTGCGGTGGTGTTGGGAGATGAACCTGGCCGCCTCCCATCCGGGCGTCGGAGGGCCGCAGGACATTCGTGGCCACATGGCGCCACATCTGGAGCATCTTCCATCAAGTGGGCGCGACCAACGTCGCCTTCGTGTGGTGTCCTGCGGTCAGTGGTCGGGATCCGATGCCCTACTTCCCGGGTGACGACGTCGTCGACTGGATCGGGGTGGACGGTTACGACCGGACCGGCACGGGCACCTTGTCCTCTGTCTTCGGGTCCTTCTACGCCGGCCTGGTCGGGTCACGGCAAGCCGATGATCGTGGCCGAGACCGGATCGCCTGCCTCCAACCAGGTGGACTACCTGCAGAGCATCGGCCAGGACGTCCCGGCCATGCCACAGATCAAGGGGGTCGTCTACTTCGACGCGGTGGGCCCCATGAACAACTGGCGTCTCGGGCCGGCGGGGCTACAGGCCTTCGCCCGCCTCGCCGCCATGCCTTATTTCAGGCCGACCGGTTGACCCCTTTTGCCAGCTCGGGCGTCAGTGTGGGCGGCGACCAGGTTCCGGGGAGGCCCGGGCCAGCCAGTCCACCACTCTGCGTGATCGACTGACCCCTGTCAGTCACCTGCCGTGGTAGCTTGAGCCCGACGGGGTGGCCGGGGCACGTATTGCCCGTGCCGCTCGGCTGATCGGGCGACGGGGTCGCCGAGGGTCCGGGGCAGGGGACGCCATGGAGGAGGCAGGTGGAGCGGGCACCTCGGCGCGGAGCGTCCCTGGGCAATCCGTCCGGATGGCCGTCGCAGATCCGGCACCGGAAGGCGGAGCGCTCGGTGAGGGCGGTCCGCCTCCTTGCCGCCGCCATGCTGCTGTTCACCGTCTCGGTCGCCCTGTCGACCAGCAAGCCCACGCCCGGAACCTTCGGCCGGTCAACGGTTGCCGGTCGTCGGCGGTCGACATGTCGCAGGTGACCCCACTCGACGACAGCGGGCTTCCATCCGCCACCACCTACAGCTGGGGGAGCGACGACTGGGGCCAGCTCGGGGTGGGTGCCACCGGCGCCGGCACGCCCACTCCCGTCGACCAACCGGCCCCGTCACGCTCGCCGACGGAGTCCATCTCATGTCGGCCGCCGCCGGCGGCGCCCACGTCCTCGGCCCTCACCACGGCCGGCCAGATCGACGCATGGGGGGCCGACGACGAGGGCCAGTTGGGCGACGGCTCCACGACCGACTCCGACTCGCCGATCACGCCGATACCCCTGCCGGCGTGGCTTTCTCGGCGGTGGCCGCCGGGAGTAGTCACAGTGTGGCCTTGACCACGACCGGCCAGGTCTATGCCTGGGGGTCGAACACCTTCGGTCAACTCGGGAACGGGTCGGTGGTGGCGTCCGACGTCCCCGTGCCCATCGACGCTCCCGGCGGAGTCACGTTCACCGCCATCGCCGCCGGCGGCGACCACAGCCTGGCCCTGAGCTCGACCGGCCAGGTCTATGCCTGGGGAGCCAACTTCGACGGCCAGCTCGGTGACGGGACGACCACTTCCTCCGACCTGCCGGCGCTGGTCACCGCGCCACCCGACACCGACTTCACCGCCATCGCCGCCGGCACAGCCCACAGCCTGGCCCTGAGCTCGACCGGCGTGGTCTATGCCTGGGGCTACAACGGGTCCGGACAGCTGGGCGACGGCAGCGACGAGTCGAGCTCGACGATGACGGCGGTCACCTTCCCTCCCGGTGTGCTGATCTCGGCCATCGCCTGCGGCGCCGACCACAGCCTGGCCCTGTCGAGCACCGGCGCTGTCTACGAGTGGGGCTCCGACGTCTTCGGCCAACTGGACACCGCCCTCGTCGACTCCGCCCCGGTGGACAGCCCGGTCCCGGTCCAGCCGCTCGGCCTGCCGCCGCTCACGACGTTCGTGGCCGTGGCCGGGGGTCTCGACTCCTCCTATGCGCTCACCTCGGCCGGGGTGGTGTGGAGCTGGGGCGGCAATCCCTACGGGCAGCTGGGTTCCGGGCCGCCCGGCGTGGACGCCGTCCTGCCGGCTCCGCTCGACTCAGTGCCGGCCGGGACCCTGGCCACCGGGCGTCTTCTCCGGTCCCGACGCCGCCGCCGCCTTCCTGGTGACTCGCGCCGACCAGCAGCTGAGCTTCCCGCAGCTGCCCGCGCCGACCTACGGCGACCCGCCCGTCGACGTCGCCCCGACAGCCAGCTCGGGACTGCCCGTCGTCCGCCCAGAGCGCCGGGGCCTGCGCCGGTCCGGCGGCGCATCTCACCCTCGTGGCCGCCGGGACCTGCACGGTGAGCGCCTCACAGGCCGGCAACTTCTGGTACTACCCCACAGCGGCAACGGCCACCTTCACCGTGGCCCCGGCCACCGTCGGCATCCTGCCCGACGACGCCACCGCCACGGCCGGTTCGTCCATCCCACCGCTCGGCTACCGGCTCTCGGGCTTGCGCAACGGCGACGCCGAGTCGGTGGTCACCGGACAGGCGTCTTGTACGACGACTGCCAACGCCGCTTCCCCGCCGGGCGACTACCCGATCACCTGCAACACGGGCACGCTGCACGCCGCCAACTACGTGTTCGCAGCGGCCGGGGCGGCCACCCTCGACCTCGACGCTCCGGACTCGGGGTATGCGCTCATCGGTGCCGACGGGTCGGTATGGGCCCTCGGCCCGGCCCGGCTGGTCAGCGCGCCGGCACCGGCGTTCTACGGCTCGATGGCCGGCCACGTGCTCGACGCACCGGTGGTGGGCGGTGCGTTCACACCGTTGCACGACGGCTACTGGCTGGTGGCCTCCGACGGGGGCATCTTCGCCTTCGGCGACGCCGGGTTCTTCGGGTCGATGGGCGGGCGGGCACTCAACAGGCCGATCGTCGGAGTGGCCGGCACCCCGGACGGGCGCGGCTACTGGGAAGTGGCCTCGGACGGCGGGATCTTCGCCTTCGGCGACGCCGGGTTCTTCGGGTCCACCGGCAACATCGTCCTCAACCAGCCCATCGTGGGGATGGCGTCCACCCCCGACGGTCGCGGCTACTGGCTGGTCGCCGCCGACGGCGGGATCTTCGCCTTCGGCGACGCCGGGTTCTACGGGTCGACCGGCGGGGAGGCCATCGGCCAGCGGGTGGTGGGCATGGCGGCAGCACCCGCTGGCCAGGGATATTGGCTCACGACGGCCAGCGGATCCGTCTTCCCCTTCGGCCGGGCCGCCTTCGAAGGAAGCCTCCGCTTCCTCGACCTCGGGTTCCCGGTGGTGGGCATGGCGGCCACCGGTGACGGTGACGGCTACTGGCTGGTCGCGCCGACGGCGGGGTGTTCGCCTTCGGGGATGCCGGTTTCTACGGCCGGGAACTCTCATTCCCCGACACGGTCGACGGGATCATCTGAACGGCAGGCGGACAGGAGCACCAGAGGAACAGAGAAGCAGAAGGAAGCAGAAGGCAAGGACCCAGACGGAAGACGCGGAAGGACCGGGATGCCGAGACAGAGGCGCACGTTACCAGCACAGTGGCAAGCGCCGGCGCCGCCAGTGGAGCGGCATCGGTGGTGGCGGCCGCCGCCGTCGTTGCCCTTCTCGTCCTGCCACCGGCCCTGGCCGGCACGGCCGACGGTCGGCGTCCAGCGGCAACGGGCGCCGGCCGTTGCTGCCCATGGCCGAGGCCGGAAACGGACAGCCGGCCCCGTCGGGCCCGCCCGCCATCCCGACGGACGGCGCCTACCTGGGCGCCTTCGTCGCCCCGCACCAGGCGGAGTCGCGAGGCCCAGGCCGACATCCGGGTCGAGCTCGGCGACATCGGCAACTTCGACGGTGCCTTCGGCCGCCCCCTCGGCCTCGTGCACGTCTACCAGAACTGGCGCAACCCGGTGAAGAACTCGGCCCTCGCCGCCCTGGCCGCCACCGGGGCGACTCCAGTCATCGACTGGGGCTGCACGCCCGACGCCGACATCACCGACGGAAGCCAGGACTCGTTCATCACCAGCTACGCCGACCAGCTGGCCGAGTTCGGCAGACCCGTCTTCCTGCGCTGGTTCTGGGAGATGAACCTCACCGGCGAGTCGCGTACCGAGAACTGTCTCGGCGCCCAGGGGGCAACCGGCTATGTCGCCGCCTTCCAGCACATCGTCACCCTGTTCCGTGCGGCCGGGGCCACCAACGTTGCCTTCGTCTGGTGCCCGTCCATCCAGGGATCGGACTTCGCCGCCCCGTATTACCCCGGGAACCAGTACGTCGACTGGATCGGCTGGGACGGCTACGACCGCAAGCAGAACCCGAACATGCTCACCGAGCAGTTCCTTCCCTTCTACGAGCACTGGCTGCCCGAACGGGAAGCCGATGATGATCGGAGAGACCGGGGCCACCACCGACCAGGCCAGCTACGTGGCCGACCTGACCGCCAACCTGCCGACGCTCATGCCGGACGTGAAGGCCGTCCTCTACTACGACTCGCAGTCGACCTCGGACTGGACGCTCCAGAACCAGCCCGGCAACGACGGGTTCAGCGCGTTCGTGGCCATGGGGCAGACGCCCTACTTCCTCTACCCGTTCGCCGGTTCGTAGCAGTCGGACGTCGCGCGTCTTCGGCATCGGCCGCGCTTGCCGCGCATTCTCAGGCCGGTCCGCCTCCGGTCAGAACGAGACGTCGACGGTGAAGCCCACCGCCTTGGACAATGACATCGACCCGGAGCCCTTCACCGGGCGGACGGCGGCGTCGAGGGCCTTCGAGTTGGTAAGCAGGTCGACGAGGAAGTAGGTCTGGCCCGACTGCTCCACGGGGGTGGGCTCGACCTCGCTCACCGACGCCGGCAAGGTGGCGCCCGGCCACGGCCGGCAGCGTGGCCTGGGCGTGCTCGCCGACATGGACCTGCCCGATGTCTGCCTCGGGCACCTGGACGACGAGCTTGGTCTGCATGGAGTCGAGGGAGACGAGGGCGGCGAAGGTGGGGGAGGGGGTGGTGGCGTTCTGCGGGCCCTGCGGGAAGATCTGGATGCCGGTGGTGGCCGACTGGGAGACGGAGGTGGGCGACGTCGGCTGGCGCACGCCCTGGGTGGTGGCGAGCTCGCCTACCGTTCCACCCGACCGACGCCACCACCCCGGTGAACGGCGCCACCAGCACGGCCTGGGCCAGGTGGGCCTGGTCGCCGGCGATGGCCGCCTGGTCCTGTTGGATCTGGGCCTCCGTCGCCGAGATCTGCTGAGGCGTGGCCGGCTGGACCCCGACGGCCAGGGCGGCCTGGGCCGAGGCCACGGCGGCGGATGCCTGGCTCACTCCCGAGCGGGCGGCCGTGAGGTCGGCTGCCTGGTTGGCCAGTGCCTGCTGTTCCGCTGTCTGGGCCGTGGTGAGGTTGCCCTGGTCGAGTTGGACCTGGCGCTGCGCCGTCGCGCAGGTGGAAGGCGGGTTGGCCGAGAGGCAGGCCGGGAGGTCGTCGTTGTACGCCTGCTGGTCGGCGGTGAGCAGTTGCTGATCGGTAGCCATTTGGGCGGCGGCGGCCGACACCGAAGCGTCGGACGTGGCCGTGGTCGTGGCCAGCTTCGACTGGGCCGTGTTGAGCTCGACCTGTGCCGAGTTCACGGCAGCCTGGAGCTGCTGCTGCTTGGCCGGGGTTGCGCCGGCCTGCTGTTGGGCCAGGGTGGTCTGGTCGGCGGCGAGATGGGCCTCGTCCGCGCTCAGCTTGGCCTGGAGGGCCGAGGTGTCCTGGGTGGCCAGCACCTGGCCGGCTTTCACCACCTCGCCGATGCGAACGGGGATCGAGGAGATGGGGCCGGTCGTGGCCATGTTGAGCTGGGCCGCCGATGCCGGCTGGACGACGCCCGATGCCGAGAGCGGGTCGGAGAGCAGGATGTCGTTGACGGCCAGCCCGAGGAGGACACAGGCGGCGACCACGATGGCTCCGACCAAGGCACCCCGCGCCCCACGCAGTCGTCCCCGATGTCCGGGGGCGAAGCGCTGGTCCTGGTCGGCATGGCCGGGGTCGACCGGGCCCACCGGCACCAGGGCCATTCCGGGCCGTCGGCACGTCGTGCCGGGGCCGTGCCAGCCCGGCCACCACGTCGTTGAGCCGGGCCACGGCAGGAAGGCCGGCGTCGATGACCGACGTCATGGGATCGGGCCTGACGCCCAGCTGGGCCGCCACCCAGTGCTGGAGCTGGGCCTGCATGCGCTCAACCACGTCGGGGTGGCTGTCGGCCACGTTGTGCTGCTCGTCGGGGTCGTCGGCCAGGTGGTAGAGCTCGACGCCGTCGCGCCCGTAGATGGTGGTCTGGAGGTACTTGATGAACTTCCACTCCGGCGTGCGCACGGCGCGGGCCGCGTTCCAAGTGGCCTCGCTCAACATGATCACCTCGCGGTGTTCGGGCACCTCTCCCCGGATGAGCGGCATCAGCGAACGTCCGTCGAGCCCGTCCGCCTCGGGCAGGCCCAGTACCTCGAGCACCGTGGGCAGCACGTCGACCAGCGCCACCATGGCCGAGGTCTCGAAGGCCGGGACTCGTCCTGGTGCCCACAGGATGAGCGGCACGTGGGTCACCGAGTCGTAGAGCCCGGCGTGATCGAACCAGGAGTCGTGCTCGGTCATGTTCTCGCCGTGGTCGCCGAACAGCACCACCATGGTGTCATCGAGCAGTCCGAGCTCGCCCAGATGGTTGAACAGGCGGCCGATCTCGAAGTCGAGGTAGGCGACTTCGGCGTCGTAGAGGTCGGCGATGAAGTCGAGGTTGGGCATCGCCTCGAGGAAGTCGTACAGGTTCTGCTTGAACAGCGGGTAGCTGGGCCGCCCCTCGAGCTTGTCGTGGATGTCCGGGATCGATCCGGCCGGCCGTGCCGTGCGAGAAGCGCTCCTTGAAGGGAGAGGGCGGCACGTAGGGGATGTGGGCGTCCCAGAAGTGCAGAAAGAGGTAGAACTCCTCGGACGCGTGGTCGCTCGAGCCAGGGGAAGCCGATCTCGTTGATGACCGAGCCCGGCGACCGCGACCGCCCGGGTGGCGGCATGTAGTCGTCGTAGCCGCGGATGAACCAGTCCTTCATGGCGAAGAGGTGGTCGACGGCGCCAGTCACGTAGCCGTGACGGCGGAGGAGCGATGGCATCCACAGGGTTTCCTCGTCGAGATAGGCGGCCGGGTGGAAGTGGGACACGATGCCCGTTCGCATCCCGAACTGCCCGGTGAAGATGGCGGTGTGCGAGGGCTGGGTCGGGATGTCGCTGGCGTAGGCCTGGGCGAAGAGCGCCCCCTCCGAGGCGATGCGGTCCAGGTTGGGGGTGAGCCCCCGCCCGTTGCCGAGACAACCCAGGCGGTCGGCTCGGAGGGTGTCGAGTGAGCAGAAGAGGAGGTTCATCCCCCGACCCGCCCGGACCGGTGCCGCCATGACGCCTGCTCGTTGCCCCCGTCCTGTCGGTCGGAGCCCCTCGGGGCAGTCGCCGATACCTGGTCCCCGGCGACGCGCCGGCATGCCCGGAATGCCCATGGCTCCCTGCCTTCCTGCGCAGGGTCGCCGTCGCCTCGCGGTCGCGCCCGATCCCTGCCCCTCTCGGGGCGAAGCATAGCCAAGCAGTTACGCACCGCGCGTAAACGACCACGCACAGTGTTAGCCTGGCGGAGGGCAGGGTCTCCCGGACCTGGCGGTCGCCGGAGCGGGGCCTGATGGCCGCCCGACGGGACGAGGTGGTGAGGGGCTGACCGAGAGCGGATGAACTTCGACCTACTGAACGGGGTGCGGCCGCTCGCGCTGCTCCTCGTGGTGGACGCCGCCCTGCTGGCGTTCCTCGCCTATCCCCTGCGCCGCCGCTACTCCGACGACCAAGGGGACGGGCTGACCCTCGTGCTCCTGCCCCGGCCCGTCCTCCCGTCATACTGGCGAGTGCCCGGCTTCGCCGGCCTGTTCCTCGTCCTCTTCATCGGCTATCACTCCCTGCGGGGTGCGGACAGCCCCGACCAGATCTACGCCGAATGGGTGACCAGGGTCTGCGACTCGGTCGTCCGGTCACCGGCGGAGATCTCCGGCTACCTGGACGGTTTCACCCTGGGTCTGCGGTTCCTCATCATCGGGACCATCGTCTGCTTCGCGGTGGCCGGCCGCGGCAATCTCGCTCCGGCGGGCCGCGGTCACCGGGCAGGCGGCCCTCTATCTGGTGACCATGGTCTTCATCGACGCCACCATGGTCACGGCCGAGGTGATCATCGGCGTGCCCGGTGGCACCGACCACGTTGCTCGGCAACTTCGCCGCCATCGCGCGTGGCCGTCCTGGCCATGACCCGCATGGAGTACGCCAACTACGCGCTGCCCAAACCTTCAGCCGTTCCCTTCGTCAGGCGACCGCGGCTGTCGGACGCCTGGGCCCTCGTCGGGGTGACCGTCGCCGCCATGGCCATCTGCATGAGCGGCCTCCTGCTCATCTTCCATCTGGCCGACCCGGCCTGGCGGCCGGCGCTGGCCCTCGTCCTGCCCGTGCCTTTCGCCGAGGGCTCGTTCATCGTCCGCAGCGCACTGCTGGCGGTGGTCAACGGGTTCACCATCCGCCCCGATCCGCCGGTCGGCGACGAGCGGCCACCCATCGACGTGATCATCCCCGCCTACAACGAGGCCGATGTCATCGAGGAGACCCTCGACGGCCATCGACGTCGCCGCCGGTCGCTACGGGGGACCGATTCGGGTCATCCTCATGAATGACGGCTCGGTCGACGAGACCAAGCCGGTGGCGGCGGCTGCCATCGCCCGCTACCGCCACGCCACCGGGCACATCTACGACGGACGCCACGGCGGGAAGTCCGAGACTCTCAACGCCGCCCTGGCCCTCACCGACTCGGACATCGTCATCCGGATCGACGCCGACACCCACATCGGGGAGTGGTCGCTCCTCTACGTTCCCCGCTGGTTCCGAGGACCCGCAGATCGGCCTGGTCGAGCCCATGTGCTTCCCCCGCACCGGGCCCCGGTCCGTCTTCCCGTACATGCGGCTGTTCGAAGAGCTCAAGCAGTTCGGCCTCAACCACCGGACCATGACGACGGTCGACGGTGTGAACGTCGTCCCCGGTGTGTTCACCGCCTTCCGCCGGGACGTGGCCCTCAGGCTGGGGGGCTTCACCGTGGGGATGAACGGCGAGGACGGCGACTTCACCCTGCGGTTCAGCCGGCTGGGCTACCGCACGTGGATGGACACGAAGGTCGTCGTCTTCGAGGACGTCCCTCCGACCTATCCCGAGATCCGGGAGCAACGGGTGCGCTGGGGCCGGGCCGTGCACCACAACCAGGCCCGCCACGGTCCCTACCGGGCCGGGGTGGCCACCCCCAAGGTCTGGTTCAACCAGACCCAGCAGTTCTTCAAGTGCACGTTCGCCCCGGCCCGCTTGCTGCTGCCCATGTACCTCCTCTTGACCGCGGTCTTCGAAGGGACCCAGCGCAACGTGATCCTCATCTTCCTCGGTGCCTACGTGATCGCCGAGATCGTGTTCATGCTGCTCCAGGCCCTCCTGACCGCCGGCTATCGTCAGTCCCGGCATCTCGGGTGGGTCCTGCTCTGGCCCCTGTGGCACGAGCTGCTCATGGTGTTCGCCACCGAGGCATGGATCAGCCTGCCGGGGCGGCCCATCGGCATCCACGGCACCAGCCCGGTGCGCATCACCCAGGCCGTCATCCATTGACGGCGGCATCGGAACAGGCATCGGGATTGGCGCCGGCACTGCGAGGTGGCGCCCCGATCGGCGGTTCGCGGTCCGGCTGGGACCTGTCGGTACGCTCGGAGGTGATGGAACGCGGCGTGACTGACGAACACCGGTTGCCATCGGTCGACGCAGGGGAGCGGTGGCCTCGATGAGGTTCGTCTACTTCGACATCGACACCCTCCGCCCCGACCATCTCGGTTGTTACGGATACCGGCGGCCGACCAGCCCGCGAATCGACGCCCTGGCCGCGGACGGGGTGGTCCTCGAGCAGGTGTACGCGTCGGACACCCCGTGCCTGCCGTCCCGCACCGCCCTGTCCACCGGGCAGTTCGGGATCCGCTCCGGTGCCGTCAACCACGGGGGCGTGGCCACCGACCCGTTCCCCGAAGGGGCCAGCCCGCCGCTTCCAGACGGCCGCCGCCCGACACAGCTGGATGGGCGCACTCCGCGACGTCGGCTTCTGGACGGCGTCTATCAGCACCTTCGCCGAGCGCCACTCGGCGTACCACTTCAACGCCGGTTTCAACGAGTGCCACAACCTGGGCACCCGGGGCCTCGAGACGGCCGACCAGGTCGCCGCCGTGGCCTGCGACTGGCTGGCCCGCCACGGACGGCGGGACAGCTGGTTCCTCCACGTCCACTTCTGGGACCCCCACACCCCCTACCGGACGCCGGCCGCCTTCGGCGACGAGCTGGCCGGGTACGCGGCGCCCGGCTGGATCACCGAGGAGGTGCGGGCCGAGCACTGGAGCCTGCCCGGGCCGCACTCGGCCCAAGAGGTGGCCGGGTTCGGGCCCCGCCCGGTGTGGGACGGCTGGCCCCGGCAGCCGCAACAGGTGCCGGACATGCGAGGCAGTCGGTCGGGTGTTCGACGGCTACGACACCGGCGTCCGCTTCGCCGACCACCACGTGGGCACGGTGGTCGATGACCCTCGACAGGCTCGGCGTCCTCGACGAGACGGCCATCATGGTCTCCGCCGACCACGGCGAGAACCTCGGCGAGCTCGGCATCTACTGCGACCATCAGACGGCCGACGAGCACACCACCCACCTGCCGCTGGTGCTCCGATGGCCGGGCCTCACTGTCTCTGCCCTCGGTCGCCGGCGGTCTCCACTACCAGATCGACGTGATGGCGACCGTCCTCGAGCTGCTCGGCGCCGAGGTGCCGGAGCGCTGGGACGGTCGGTCCTTCGCCGCCGAGCATCGGCGGGCCGGGAGCTGGCCGCGACCACCTGGTCCTGTCTCACGCGGCGTGGACTGCCCAGCGCTCGGTCCGGTTCGACCGGTGGCTCTGCATCCGCTCCTACTTCGACGCCTACCACGGCTACCCGCCGGTGCTGCTCTTCGACCTCGAGGCCGACCCGCACGAGCAGCACGATCTGGCCGACGCCCACCCCGACGTGGTCGCCCATGCCCTCGCCCTGCTCGGCGAGTGGGGGACGGACGCCCTGCAGCGATCGGCAACCGGTATCGACCCGCTCTGGTTGGTGCTCAACGAGGGCGGCCCGTGGCATGCCCGGGTCGACCTCGACTGGTACCTGCGGCCGCCTGCGGGCGACCGGCCGCGGGCACTGGGCCGACGCCTTCGAGAAGACGGCCACCGCACCCCGGACCATCTTCGACCCGTCCTTCCTCAACCCCTCGATCCCTAGTGAGCCGTGACGTCGGACGGGAGCCAATGGTGACCCGGGCGATGCGGGCGAGGACGCGGGCGAGACGACGCAGTGATCATCATCTGGATGGTCATGGCCGTCGCCCTTCTCGTCATAGTGGTCGGCGGCTTCGTGGGTCGGGCCCGAGGGCGGCCCCGACGGGACGATGGAGACCAACGCTCATCACCCCCGCACGGGAGCGAGCACGGCGAGGCCGCGCACCGCTCCCGCGGACGCGGACACGGTGGCGACCACCACCACCCAGGGAGGCAGTGAGGAGCCCGGCGGCAACCGATCCGGACGCTACCTGACGGGCTCTGCCGGTGACCGGTCAGCGGGGTCGGCACTCGCCACGCGACATCGTGCACTCTGGCCGACCCGGCCACTCAACGCCGCGAACGAGCACGGCGGCAGAGTGCTCTAGGGTCCTCCCATGCCCGTCTACCGGCTCGGCGACCTCGTGCCCCGCGTTCACCCGGACGCCTACGTCCACGCCCAAGCCGTGGTCATCGGCGACGTGACCGTCGGCGCGGAGTCGACGGTGTGGCCGTCAGCCGTGCTGCGCGGCGACTACGGCACCATCACCATCGGCGCCCGCACCTCGGTGCAGGACGGCACGGTCATCCACGCCGGACCGGGGTTCCCCACGGTGGTGGGGGACGGGTGTGTGATCGGCCATCTGGCCCATCTCGAAGGCTGCACGCTCGAGGACGAGTGCCTTGTCGGATCGGGCTCGGTGGTGCTCCACCACGCGCTGGTGCGGACCGGGGCCACGGTGGGAGCCAACGCCGTCGTCCCCAACGGCATGGAGGTGCCGCCGGGGGCTCTGGCCGTGGGCGTGCCCGCCCAGATGCGGCCCGGCGGCTCGCGGACCGAGATCATCCGCCTGGCCGCGGCCGAGTACGTGGCCAACGGCCACCGGTACCGCCAGTCGCTCGTCCGCCTGGACCGACCCGGCTGACCGGAGTGTCCCCGCCGGACCGGGGACGGTGGGGCAGACTCGTACCATGCGCGGCGTCTTCACCGCCGACGGTGCCAGCGCCGAGGCCACCCCGAGCAGGTGACCGAGCGCCTGCACTCGGGCCAGTTCTTCTGGCTCGACCTCGACGGTGTCGACGACGAGGCCACGTCCCTCCTCCAGAGCGCCTTCGAGATCCACGACCTGGCCATCGACGACGCCCAGGAGTTCGGCCAGCGCCCCAAGATCGAGGACTACGACGACTACACCTACATGGTCGCCTACGGGTCCACGCCTGGAGACAAGGGACCGACGCCCGTCGAGGTCCATTTCCTCTTCGCCGCCCACTACGTGGTCAGCATCCACCACGGACAGTGCGAAGCCATGGACACCGTGCGTAACCAGCATCGGCCAGCATCGGGCCGGCGAGGTCGAGTCCCCACAGATCGTGCTCGTCTACCTGATCCTCGACCAGCTGGTCGACACCTTCTTCCCGTGCCTCGAGCAGTTCGACAACGACATCGACGAGCTCGAGGACGCCATCCTGGTGCGACCCACCGAGGAGCAGCTCGGCAAGCTCTTCGACATGAAGCGGTCGCTCATCGGCGTGCGCCGGGTCGTCACCCCCCAGCGCGACATGTTCGCCGGCGTCTCGGCCGGCATCACCCAGATCCCGGGGGTGACCGAGCAGGGCGAGCGCTACATGCGCGATCTCTACGACCACCTCATCAGGATCAGCGACCTCGTCGACTCCTACCGCGACCTGCTGAGCGGGGTCATGGACACCCATCTCTCCACCGTGTCCAACCGGCTCAACCAGGTCATGAAGCAGCTGACCATCATCGCCACCGTCTTCCTGCCCCTCTCGTTCCTCACCGGCTTCTTCGGGCAGAACTTCGCCTGGCTGGTCAACGCCATCCGGGGGACGTGGACCTTCGTCGTCTTCGGACTCGGCCTCGAGGTGCTGGCCGCCGCCGGTGCTGGTCTACCTGTTCCGCAAGCGCGGCTGGCTGGGCGGCTAGACCCGATGAACCACGGTGGCATCCGCCGCCGACACGTCCGCCATCCCTCGCTCGCTTTCAGCGTCCGGCACCGACCTCGGCGCGGCCGTGCCGAGAGCACCGCCCCGAACGATCGAGACGAGAGGAGCGAGCCCAGGCTGAGGAACGACCCCACCGACAGCACCGAGCAGGCCGATCCGGCCGAGCCGAGCGAGAGGACCGATCCCGCCGAACCGATGGAGAGGATCGAGCCGGTCGATCCGACGGACAGGATGGAGCCGACCGACCCGACCGACCACGGCGAACGTGCGCTGTCCGATCGGCCCGAGCCGTCGGCTGGGCTGGCGACGCCGTTCATGCCACCGACGCCGTGTGCACGGCGTTGCCAGCCGGGTCGACCACGTACCAGAGCCCGCCGGCGTTGGTCAGGGCCTGGCCGGTGGCCTGGCCCGGGGCCCGGTCCTGCGGCCAGGCGTACAGGGGCCACCCGTTGTAGGTGATCTGGAGTGGTGCCGTCCCGCCGCGGGGCGCGTGCCGAGCAGCGAGGCCTTGATCCCCGGTCCGGCCACCGGGCGGGCTGTGCCCGGTGGGCAGGACGAGAGGTGGCCACGCCACCTCGCACAGGTTGTAGCAGCGGGACGGCGATCCCTGCTGATCGGTGGCGTAGAGGTAGAGGGTGATGCCCTGGCCGTCGACCAGGACCTGGCCCAGCCCGGCCACCTCGCCCACCTTCACCTCGTAGACAGGCCCGTGCTCCAGTCGCGGGGGACTGGTGTCGAAGGGCGACGTGATGGCCGTGCCGGACGAGGAGCAGCCGGCCACCAGCCCGAGGGCGATGACCAGGAGAGCCAGGGCACGGCCCGGTGGGACCGGCCGCCTTTCATGGCGGGTCCGGCGGTCTGGTCGGGCCGGCGCGGGGCGTCGATCTCGTCGGCCCCGGCGCGGATGACGGCGAGGGCGGGAGCCGGGATAGGGGCCGCGCCCCGGTCGCCAACCTGCAGCCAGCTTCTGTTCGGCCACGCCGCCTTCGGCCCAGACGTGGCAGGTGTTGCGGGCCCACGGGCTGTCCGGGCTGCCGGTCAGGAGGTCGCCGGTCGCTCCTTCGCGCAGGGCGCGGGCCCGCCGCGAGGTCACCGCCTGGACGACGACCGGACCCAAGGACCGGGCCAGCTGGTCGAGGTGGGTGCATCCCTTGGGGCCGGCCACCCGCGACTGCACGGCGCGGGTGAAGCCGCGGCTCACACTGAGCCCGGCCAGCCCGGCGAAGGCTTCGACGATGGCCGGGCACTCGGCATGGGGGAACGTGTGCATGACCGCCTGGCACTCGGTGATGGTCATGTCGTCGAGCCGCACCCGCACCCGCAGCTCCATGTCGTGCACGCCGGATGTACCGGGCTCAGCCCACGGGCGGTCGTCCCGCAAGTGCCCGACCACCTCCAGCTCGCTGCCCTCGTCGAACACCTCGAACTCGAGCGTGCGCCGGTGGACGGGCACGCGGCCCGGCTGTTCGGCGCTCATCGAGGTGGCGGCAGGTCGACGACGCGATACGACCACAGCTCACTGTGCC
Source organism: uncultured Acidimicrobiaceae bacterium (assembly GCA_963756195.1). GTDB lineage: Bacteria > Actinomycetota > Acidimicrobiia > Acidimicrobiales > RAAP-2 > CAVSNH01. The sequence goes on along the minus strand of CAVWMT010000009.1, from coordinate 135,659 downwards.
GGCCGACCGGTTGCTCGGGTTGGTCGGTGGCGCATGCGCTCGTCGGCGCCCTCGTCCGACGCTCCCTGGTGTCGGTCGCCGCGGTGGCCGCGGGCGAAGGCGGGAGACGACACCCACGCGTCGAAAGCGGCGTCGTCGCGCCATCGGGTCACGACCAGCCACACGTCCCGCCCGTCGTCGGGTCGCAGCAGCTCGAACCCTTCGAATCCGTCGACGTCGTCGACAGCGCCGGCTCGATGGGCGAACCGGCGGGCCAGCTCGTCGCCGGAACCCTCCCGGACGGTGATGGCGTTGATCTTGATCACGCTCACGGCTTCGATCATGGTCCCCGCCGGGCATCGGAGCCAAGTCGTCCGGCTGCCCACGGAGTCCCGGCTCGACCTGGTGCGAGAGCCTGCGTTCGGACGGTTGGTCACATCCACGTAATTACGGTCGTGTGATACGGTTGAAGCGGCTGACCCTGAGGTTCCGGTTCACGGTCAAGCTGTGGGAGAGGTGGAGGATCAGACATGGCCGAGCGAACGGCTCATCGCGGGGGAGCTCTCGGTGGAGGAGGGGTTCCGGGGGGCGCAGGTCTGTGCCCTCGTCGGCATCACCTATCGGCAGCTCGACTACTGGGCCCGGACCGACTTGCTGCGCCCGTCGATCACCGACGCCACCGGCAGCGGGAGCCAACGCCGCTACTCCTACGGGGACGTCCTCGAGCTCAAGGTCATCAAGCGGCTCCTCGACGCCGGTCTCAAATTGCAGCAGGCCCGGCGGGCGGTCGAGTGCCTCCGCGGCGACCTCGGTGCGGACCTCGCCTCCGCCCAATTGGTGCTCGTCGGGCAGCCGTTCGGTCCTGGCCCACTCCGACGGCGAGCTCGTCGACCTCCTGGCCGGCGGCCAGGGAGTGTTCAACATCCTGCCCCTGTCGGGCGTGGTCTCGGAGCTCGACGCGGCCATCGTGGAGATCGGCGAGGCGAGTGAGGCGCGAGCGCTCGCGTCGGACACCGATCGGTCCGTGCCGGCCGACGAGGTGGCCCGGGCTTGACCATGGCCACGGTCGGCGCACAGGCGGAACCCGACTCGACTCCCGGTTCGGTTCGCCCACGACTCCGAGCGCCGGTTCGCCCGCATCCTCGACTTCTACGGGGTGGCGTGGGAGTACGAGCCGGTGGAGTTCGCCCTCGACTGGGACGCGGACGGTCGGCCCACCGCGGCCTTCCGTCCCGACTTCTGGCTGCCGGACCCGGGGCTCTTCGTCGAGCTCACCACGCTCAACCAACGCCTGGTGACCAAGAAGAACGGCAAGATCCGGCGGATGGGACTGCTCTACCCCGACGTCCGCATCACCGTCCTCTACCAGCGCGACACCCTGGCCCTTCTGGCCAAGTACGGGCTGGCCGGCGGCGGCCAGTCGAACAGGCATCGCCCGCACGGCCTGAGAAGAACCGGCCGGTAGTCTCTCGGCGTGCCCGATCCCGCCACGGCTGTGGGCGACCGCCCCGCCACCGACGGGCCCGGATCGCTCCGCCACTCGGCCCTGATCGACGCCCACCGTCGCCTCGGGGCCAAGCTGGCCGGGTTCGGCGGCTGGGAGATGCCGCTCGCCTACCCGGCCGGCACCGTCGCCGAGCACCTGGCCTGCCGGACGGATGCCGTCGTCTTCGACGTGAGCCACCTGGGCACCGTGCGGGTCGAGCGGGCCGGACGCCTTCGCCGTGCTCCAGGAGAGCCTCTCCAACGACCTGCGCAAGGTGAGCGCCGGTCGGGCCCAGTACACGCATCTTCTCGACGAGGCCGACGGCTCGGTGGTCGACGACATCATCGTGTGGTGGGTGGCCGACGAGACCTTCGACGTCATGCCCAACGCCTCGAACACGGCCCGGGTGGTGGCCGCCATCGGCGGCACCGACACGACGTCGGAGCGGTGCGTCCTCGCCGTCCAGGGACCGAACGCCCGCCAGCGGCTCGGCACCGTCGCCCCCGAGGCGGCCGCCGTCGGCCGGTTCCGGGTGACCGCCTTCAACTGGCGGGGAGCCCGCTGCCTGGCCGCCGGGACCGGCTACACCGGCGAGGACGGCGTCGAGTGCGCCGTGCCCGTCGAGGTGGCCGAGAGCTTCTGGGAGGCGGTGCTCGGCGCCGGCGTGCAGCCGGCCGGGCTCGGGGCCCGCGACACGCTGCGCCTCGAGGCCGGCCTGCCGCTCCACGGCCACGAGCTCGGCCCGGGCATCACCCCGCTGCAGGCCGGCCTGGCCTGGGTGGTGGGCTGGGACAAGCCGTCCTTCCGCGGGCGGGATGCGCTCGTCGCCGAGCGCGAGCGCGGCGTGACCCGGCGCCTGGCCGGGCTGGCCACCGACGGCCGCCAGCCGCCGCGGGAAGGCGGCATCGTCCACCACGAGGGCCGCCGGGTGGGAGTGGTGACGAGCGGAAACTTCTCGCCGGTGCTCGGTCACGGCATCGCCCTCGCCTTCCTCGAGCCGGCGGCCACCGAGGTGGGCACCCGAGTGGAGGTCGAGCAGCGGGGCCGGCGCCTGGCGGCCTCGGTGGCGGAGACGCCGTTCGTCCGGGCGGGCACATCGGCCACCGACACCGGCGACACCGCCCGAGCCGAACACGGCGGCGTAGCGTGAGCACCTACATCCCGCACACCGACGAGGAGATCGAGGCCATGCTGGCCTTCCTCGGGCTGTCGTCGCTCGACGAGCTCTTCGCCGCCGTCCCCGAAGCGCTGCGCCTGCAACGCTCGCTCGAGCTGGCCGACGGCTGCAGCGAGCCCGACGTGCTGGCCCACATGGAGGTGTTCGCCGACCGCAACCGTGCCCGCACCGACCGGCTGGTCTGCTTCGCCGGGGGCGGCGCCTACGACCACGAGGTCCCGCCCGTCACCCGGGCCCTGGCCGGTCGGTCGGAGTTCGTGACCTCGTACACGCCCTACCAGCCCGAGGTGGCCCAGGGCGTCCTGCAGGCCGTCTTCGAGTACCAGACCCTGGTGGCCCGGCTGGCCGGGCCTGCCCATCGCCAACGCCTCCCTCTACGACGGGGGCAGCGCCACCGTCGAGGCGGTGAACCTGGCCGTGGCCGCCACCGGGCGCCAGACCGTCTGGGTGTCGGCCGGCATCCACCCCCACTGGCGCCAGATGCTGGCCACCTTCGCCGCCGGGACCGGCCACCGCTTGCGGATCGTGCCGCTGGCCGACGGGACCACCGACTGGGCCGGCGCTGGCCGACGAGCGCCCGGCGGAGGACGAGGCACCGGCGGCCCTGGTCGTCGGCTATCCCAACTACCTCGGCTGCCTCGAGGACCTGGCCGCGGCGCGGTCGATCTGCGACGAGCTCGGCGCCCTGCTGGTGGTGGCGGCCGACCCGGTGGCCGCCGGCATCTGCAAGTCGGTCGGCGAGTGGGGCGCCGACGTGGTGGTCGGCGAGGGCCAGGTCTTCGGCACGGCGCTCGGCTTCGGCGGCCCCTACCTCGGCCTGTTCGCCACCACCGACGCCCACGTGCGCCGCCTGCCCGGTCGCCTGGTGGGGGAGACCCTCGACGCCGCCGGCCGGCGGGCCTACGTGACCACCCTGCGCACGCGCGAGCAGGACATCCGGCGCGAGAAGGCCACCTCCAACGTCTGCACCAACCAGACCCTCATGGCCGTGACCGCCGCCATCCAGCTGGGCTGGCTGGGCACGGCGGGCCTGGCCGAGCTGGCCACCAGGTGCGCCGCCGCCACCCGCTACACCCGGGAGGCGCTGCTGCGGCTACCCGGGCGTCTCCCCGCTGGTCGAGGCACCGGTGGTGCGCGAGTTCGCCGTCCGCCTGCCGGTGGCCGCTGCCGTGGTCGTCGAACGCATGGCCGAGGCCGGCTTCCTGGCCGGCATCGCCCTCGGACGAGGAGTTCTCCCCCGACCGGCGTGGGCTGCTGGTGGCCGTGACCGAGCGGCGCACCCGCGACGAGATCGACGCCTACGTGACGGCCCTGGAAAAGGCGGTGGCCTGATGGCGGCGGCGGCCGGGGGACAGGCGACGCAGCGCCCCGTTGCTCGGTGGGGGAGAGGAGCCCACCCTCTTCGAGCTCTCCCACGCCGGGGCGCAGGGCCCACTCCTTCCGAACCACCGGCGTGCCCGAGGCCACGGTCGACGAGCTGATCCCGGCCGCCCACCGCCGGGCCGAGCCGCTGGCCCTGGCCGAGGTGTCCGAGCGGGACCTGGTGGCCCACTTCACCCGCCTCTCCCACCGCCAGTTCTCGGTCGACCTCGGGGCCTACCCGCTCGGGTCGTGCACCATGAAGTACAACCCCAAGGTCTGCGACGCGGTGGCCGCTCTGCCCGGGCTGGCCGGCGTGCACCCGGGAGCGCCCGCCTCGCTGGCCCAGGGCTGGCTCGGGCTGCTGGTCGAGCTCGAGGAGGCGCTGTGCGAGATCACCGGCATGGCCGCCGCCACCCTGCAGCCGGCGGCCGGCGCGGCCGGCGAGCTCACCGGCCTGCTGCTCATGCGGGCCTGGCACGAGGCGCAGGGATCGGCCAGGACCAAGGTGATCATCCCGGACTCGGCCCACGGCACCAACCCGGCCTCGGTGACCCTCGGCGGCTACCAGGTGGTGACGGTGCCGAGCGACGGCCGGGGCTGCGTCGACATGGACGCGCTGCGCGCCGTCCTCGACGACGACGTGGCCGGCATCATGCTCACCAACCCCAACACCCTCGGCCTGTTCGAGGAGGACATCGCCGCCATCGCCGCCGCCGTCCACGAGGTCGGCGGCCTTCTCTACTACGACGGGGCCAACCTCAACGCCATCCTCGGGCGTGGTCCGGCCGGGCGACATGGGCTTCGACATCGTGCACATGAACCTGCACAAGACGTTCGCCACCCCCCACGGCGGCGGAGGGCCGGGAGCCGGCCCGGTGGCGGTGTCCGAGCGGCTGGCACCGTTCCTGCCCGGACCGCGGCCGGTGCGCACCGATGGCGCCGGCGGGGACGCCGCGTCTACGAATGGCAGATCGCCGCCCCGCTCGATCGGGCGGGTCCACGCCTGGCACGGCAACGCCCTGGTGCTGGCCCGGGCCCTGGCCTACATCCTGGTCAACGGCGGCGACGGGCTGCGGCGGATCGCCGAGGTGGCCGTGCTCAACGCCAACTGGCTGCGGCAGCGCCTGTCGGCCACCTACGACGTGCCCTTCGACCGGCCGTGCATGCACGAGGTGGTGCTCTCGGCCCGCTCCTTCAAGCAGGCCTACGGGGTGCGGGCCATCGACGTGGCCAAGGCCCTGCTCGACGAGGGCTTCCACGCCCCGACGGTGTACTTCCCGCTCATCGTCGACGAGGCCCTCATGATCGAGCCCACCGAGACCGAGAGCCCACAGACGCTCGAGGCCCTGGCCGCGGCCCTCGAGCGCATCGCCGCCGAAGCGGCGAGCGGCGGTGCCGACCGCATGGCCGAGCACCCGCGGCGCACGCCGGTGGGGCGGGTCGACGAGGCCCGGGCGGCCCGCAACCTCATCCCCACCTTCGACGCCCGCTGAGACACCGCCGGCGTCACGCCGGAGCGGCACGGCAGGGCGTGGGGGACTGGGGAAGGGTGTGGGGGAGCGGTGACCGCCCCTATGAGACCTCAGTCCAAGAGGTCGGGCTGCTCGCGGACGATGCGCTCGAAGAGGGGCTGGAAGCTGTACCAGCCGGCGATGTGCGAGCCGACCTGGCCCTCGGTGAGCCGGGCCATCTCCGGATCAATGAGGACGGGGGTGCCGGCGGCCGAGGCCAAGAGCTGCGCCTGACACGAGCGCTCCATGGTGATGAACCACCAGGCCGCCTCGTCGACCGAATGGCCGACGGTGAGCAGGCCGTGATTGCGCAGGATCACCGCCTTGTAGTCGCCGAGAGCATGGGCGAGGCGCTTCCCCTCCTCGAGGTCCAGGACGACCCCGGTGTAATCGTCGAACACCCCGTGATCCTCGTAGAAGGCACAGACGTCCTGGGTGATGGGGTCGAGCCAGCGTCCCAGCGCCGACCACGACTTGCCGTAGATCGAATGGGCGTGGGCGGCGGCGGCGACGTCGGGGCGGGCTTCGTGGACCTGGGAGTGGATCACAAAGGCCGCCGTGTTGACAGCGGCGTCTCCCTCGACGACCTCGCCGTCACGGTTCACACAGATGAGGTCGGACACCCGGATGTGGCCGAAGTGCATGGCGAAGGGGTTGACCCAGAAGTGGTCGAGGCGCTCGGGATCACGGGCGGTGATGTGGCCGGCGACCCCCTCGTCGAATCCGAACTTCGAGAACAGCCGGAAGGCGGCGGCCAGACGCTGCTTGCGGTAGAGGCGCTCCTCAGCTGGGTCATCGAAGGCCATGTTGGCTGGTGCGGGCACGATGCTGGTCACGACGACTCCTCGATCAATGGCACGCGACACCACGGTGATCTCTGGCCTCCATTCTAGGCGTCCCGCTCCCGTCATCGCCGGCACGACACTCGACCCAGTGCGGCCCCGGCCCAGACACGCCACGGCTGCCAATGGCGCCAAAGTGAAGATCTCGGCCACGCGAGCGCTGAACGAGGCCTATCTCTCCCGGGGCCCCCCCGGGATCCTGGGTCGTGGGGTTCGTCAACCATAACGAGGGCACGACTCCCTTCTCCATTGATCCCGTCACCCAGGTTGTCGTCATCGACAGCGCGCACAAGGCCCAGGCTCCCAGGGCTGGTCACACTCCTCAGACTGGATCCCCGTCGTCTTTGGCTAGCGGAGCGCAGATGAGCATGATCCTCGTATTCGCGCTGCCGGCCGCAGTCACGCCCAGCTCCATCGGATTCGCTTCCTTCGGAGCGTCTGGTCTGACTCTTCTTTGGAGCGCGGGCTGATCGGGACGGGCGATCTTCAGCTCGCCGCCTGGTCGGGGGGAGGTGAGAACCGCATAGCCGGTCCGAGGCACCCTCCTCGACCTGCTCGTGTCCCTTTTGGACTTGACATAATATGCATTATCGGCGGTTTGTCGGACGACTGACGGGCTGCGCAAACGGCCAACGAAGCAGGTCGTGGCCCCGGCCGAGAGGCTGCCCCTACTGGCGGACGGGCCCGATGACCAGGCCCAAGAGGTCCCCGGCGGCGTCGAGCAGATGTTCGAATGCTCCCCGGTAGTCCGGGCGGCCGGGGCTGTCGGCCAGGTCGGCCTGCACGTCGTCGACGGCGGCTTCTAATCGGTAGAGGCTGTCGTGCAGTCGGCGTAGGTCGGCGTCGGCCACGATGGACTGGCCTTCCGGCACGGACAGGTCGACGGCGCGGCGCCGTGCTTCGAAAGCGCGCTGGCGGTGGGACGCCGAGCAGAACTGTCGTGGGCGTCCCGCCCCGCCCCGCTCGTCGATGGGGCGCTGACACCAACGGCACCGAGGACCCTGGGGTGATTTCGTCACGGTGGCGATATTAGTGGAGCCGGGAGCTCCAGGGCCGGCGACCCTGCTCGGCCAGCCCTGGTTGAATCAGTCGATGGTCAACGGGCGGAAACACATCGGGATCCTCCTTTTCCCCGACGTCGAGGAACTGGACGCGGTGGGCCCATGGGAGGTTCTGGCCTCCTGGGTCCGGTACTTCCCTGAGGACGGCTATGCCGTGCGTTGTCTCTCCCGGGACGGCAGCCCGGTCCGGGCGGCCAAGGGAATGGGCATCGAGGCGGACTGTTGCTTCTCGGATGCGCCACGGCTCGAGGTGCTCGTCCATCCCGGTGGCCAAGGCACCCGGCCACTGCTGCACGACTCCGACCACCTGGCCTGGGTCCGGAGCCAAAGGGCATCGGTGCCCGTCATGGCCAGTGTGTGCACCGGTTCGCTGGTCTATGCCGCCGCCGGCCTCCTCTCCGGGCGCCCGGCTACCACGCACTGGGCATCGCTCGAGCGGCTGGCCGAGCTCGACCCCACCATCGATGTGCGGGCCGGCGATCGGTTCGTGGACGACGGCGACGTGGTCACCTCGGCCGGAGTCTCGGCCGGCATCGACATGGCCCTCCACCTGGTGTCCCGGCTGGCCGGGCCGGCACGGGCCGAGGAGGTTCGCCATGCCATTGACTACGCCCCCGCCTCACCGCCGGCCGCCGTCGATTGATCCCGAGTGGCCTCGTCGCGGCTCGCCGTCCGCCAAATGCGCCTCGACGAGGTGCACGTTCGCATCGACTACTTCCACGACGCGTCGGATGACCATCTGGTCGCCCTGGGCGTCGATCGGGCTCGACTCCCGACCCGCCGGGACTGGGAGGAGAGCTATCGGGCTGATCACGCCCGTCCCTTCGAGGAGCGGTCGATGGTTGCCCTCGTCTGGGAGCTCGACGATGCGATCGTCGGCTTTAGCACCGCCGATCGCATCGTGTTCGGCACGGAAGCCTCTATGCACCTGCACATCCTCGACGCGACCCAGCGCCGGCGGGGGCTCGGAGTCGAGTTCGTGCAGATGTCGGCGGCCGAGTACTTCCGGACGCTCCACCTCCGCCGGCTCTTCTCCGAACCCAACGCCCTCAACCTGGCCCCCAACCGCACGCTACAGCGGGCCGGGTTCCGCTACCTGCTCAGCCACGAATGCACACCCGGGCCGATCAACTTCCCACAGGTCACGACCCGGTGGGTGCTGGAACGGGGACGCCGGGCGCCAAATGGGTGGTGACAACGGCAACGAGCGGCCCGCGGCCCGCACTAATCTCGGGTCGGAGACCGCCATGGACCGCGACTTCGACCGGACGTTCGACGACCTCGACGACCTCTACGACGAGGAGGTCTACTTCCGGACCTGCGGCCGGTGCGGGGCACGCACCGCTCCCCGGTGGTCGGAGTCGGCCTGCCTGGAGGAGGCCCGCCGCTACGGATGGCGGCGAGTGGCGGCATCCGACCGCCCCGGTGCCCGGCGCATGGATCTGTGCGGCGCCTGTGCCGAGGAGTCCGGCCTCGGTCCCCCGCTGGCACGCTGGGGTTGGTGACCGCCCCCGGCGGAGACGTCGACTACCACCGCCACGGGACGGGCTACGCCCGACGCCGGCGCGCCGACCCCCGCATCGCCCAAAAGGTGCACCAAGTCCTGGGAACGGCCAGAACGGTCGCCAACGTGGGCGCCGGTGCCGGCTCCTACGAGCCCGAAGGCCGGCAGGTCGTCGCCGTGGAGCCCTCGGAGGCCATGATCGCCCAGCGAGGAGCGGATGCCGCCCCCGTCGTTCGGGCGGTGGCCGGCACCCTGCCTTTCACCGACCGGTCCTTCGAGGCGGCCATGGCCATGGTCACCGTCCATCAGTGGCCCGACCCGGTGGCCGGGCTCCGCGAGTTGCGGCGCGTGGCCGCCGGGCCGGTCGTAGTCCTGACCTTCGATCCCGATGCCCTCGAGACCCTGTGGCTGATCGAGTACGCACCCGAGCTCTACGCCGCCGAGCGCTCCCGTTACCCGACCCTGGCCACCATGGCCGAGGCGCTGGGCGAACACACCACCGTGCACCCGGTGGCAGTCCCCTTCGACTGCGTCGACGGCTTCACCGAGGCCTTCTACGGTCGTCCCGAGCGATTCCTCGACGCCTCGGTGCGCCGGGCCCAGTCGGCATGGACCTTCGTGGACGCCGCTGACGAGCAACGCGCCATCGACGCCCTGACCGTCGACCTCGCCTCCGGCCGGTGGGATGAGCACCACGGCCATCTCCGCACCCAGCCGGCCTTTGTCGGCGCCCTCCGGCTGGTCGTGCACCCCCGAGCCGGCGGCTGACTCGGCTCAGGGAGCGTCGCCGGCCGTCGAAGACGCAGCCGCGGACGGAGCCGGCTGGAAGGGCCGGCTCCCGGAGGCGTCGACCACGGTGACGACTCGATCGAGGGTGGGCGGTTCGTCGCCGTCGCGCCGCCGGCGGGGGGCGCCCGGTGTCCCGATGTTCACCCACCCCAGCAGACGCTCGTGCTCGGCCAGCCCGAAGAAGCCCCGCACCGCCGGGGCATCGACTGTGGCCGCGCTCTTCCAAACCGCCCCGAGGCCGAGTCCGTGGGCGGCCAGGACGATGGCGTAGCCGGTGCAGGAGGCCGACGACTCCTGCTCCCACACCGGCACGTTGGCCCCGGCGTCGGGCGAGGAGATGAGCACCACGGTGCAGGGCGCGGCGAAGGCCTTGGACCGCATCTTGTCCACCATGGCTCCGGGCAGCTCGTCGCCTCGCTGCTCCCGCAGCCCGGCCACCAAGGCGTCGCCGAACCGGTCACGGGCTCCCCCGGTGACGACCACGAACCGCCAGGGCCGCAGGCTGCCGTGGTCAGGCACGGTGGTGGCCACTTCGAGGATCCGGCCCAGGGTGACTTCGTCGGGGGCTGTGCCCTGCCGGTCGGGCTCCACCCGAGGCGCAGCCAGTCGGTCGAGCCACGGCTGTCCGACAGACTCGTCGGTCACGGACGGCACCGGGCCCGGCACGGCGGCGACACCATCGTTCGGACCATCATCACGACGAGCGTAGGGCGTGGCCACCACCGTCAGCGTCGGCTGGGTGCCACGCCGGCGGCTTCAGCCGCCGCTCTGGTTCTCCTGGCTGGTGGACGCCAGGGTGGCGGTGACCGTGAGCTGCTGCTGGCCGCGCCACAGCCCGATCTTGACGCTCTGTCCCGGCTTGTCGGCCTGGATGGCTGACTGCAGCTGGTCGGCGCTGGTGATGGCCTTCCCGTTGAGCGAAGTGATGACGTCACCCTCCTGGAGCCCGGCCACGTCGGCCGGCGATCCGGACTGCACCTGGTCGACCACCGCCCCCTGGGTCGGGACGAAGTTGTAGGCGCTGCGCAGCTGGGAGGTCAGGGTCTCGATGGTCACTCCGAGGTAGCCGCTCCCGCTCTGGCCCGAGATCGACTTGGAGCGCAGCATCGGCAGCTCCTGGCTGATCTTGTTCGACGGGATGGCGAAGCCGATGTTCTCGGCCTGGGAGGTGTCGTCCTCGTTGGCCGCCACCGCCGTGTTCATCCCGATGACCTTGCCCTCGCTGTCGACGAGCGGGCCGCCCGAGTTCCCTGGGTTGATGGCCGCGTCGGTCTGGAACATGTTGGTGAGCGTCTCGGTGTTGTCGCCGGAGGAGTCGCTGGCCTGCACCGTCCGACCGGTGGCCGAGATGATGCCCTGGGTGACGGTGGGCGATCCGGCCGGCCAGGCCGAGGGCGTTGCCGATGGCGACCACCCCGTCGCCCACCTGCACGTCGTCGGAGTCGCCGTAGGACACGCTGGGCAGGTTGGATGCCCCGTTGATCTGCAGCAAGGCGACGTCGTTGGTCGGGATCGGTGTCGATGAGGGTGGCCGGCATCGAGGTGGTCTTGCCGTAGAGGGTCACGGTGATGGTGGTCGCCCCCGTGATCACATGGTTGTTGGTGACCACTTCGCCGTTCGGGGTGATGATCATCCCCGTTCCCTGGTCCTCCTGCTCGCCGCCGCTCCCGCCACCACCGCCGCCGAAGCCGCCCCCGAAACCGCCGCTGGGTGCCGGCGAGGTGGCGTCGATGGAGACCACGGCCGGCAGCACCTTGGCGATCACCGTCTCGATGTTGGTGGTGCCGTTGAGCAGTGCCGGGCCGATCGACTTCTCGTTGATGGTGGTACTGCCGCCACTGCCACCGTGGTCGGTGGCGGCGACGATGCCGCCCCCGATGAGGGCGCCGATGAGGGCGGCGACGACGACGAGGACGGCCCACCTGGCGCGACCGCGGCGCGGCGGTGGCGCATGCCGCCGGCGATCGCCGGCGGCGGGGTCAGGTCGCCCGCCCAATTGGGCGTCCCGATCCCGAAGACTGGCGGAGGCTGCCGGGCCGGATAGGGCATCGCCCCTCCCCCACTGCCTGCATAGGGCGGAGGCGGTGGTGGCGGACGGCGGCGGGACGGACGGCGGGGTGCGCCAGTCGGGCGGGAGGAACGGCTGGCGGTGAAGCGGCGCCCAGTGCCGCCAGTTCGGCGTCCGCTCCGTCAGGAGCGGGACCGAGGGGCACGGCCTCCGGCGACACCGGCGGGGTCGGGGCCGTGGGCGTCGGCGGGACGGTCGGTTCGCCGGCAGACGCGCCCTCCGAGGGGGTCGTGTCTTCCACCGACTCCTCCATGACCAGCCTCCCCGTAACAGGCGCCCAGTCGTCCATGGCGGCGTCCCCGGCCGGTCACAGGCCGGGCGTCGCCTTGAACCGTCGAACGCCCATGGTACGGCGAGCGCCCGCCCGGCACACCTCCATATCGGCGCCTTCTTAGCCCCTTCTTAGCCGTGCGGGCCGGCCGCCCGTCCCGATGCCCCTACCGCCTCTCGGAGCTGCCTCGCCGCCTCGCGCCCAGCGCACCGCTAGCCTGTCGCCCGGGATGGCGCATCGCATCGAAGTGGAGCTCACCTCCCGCACAGGGGACGCCACCTGGACCTGGCGGGCTGCCGGCGCCAAGCAGCCGCGCGGAACGGTCGAGGCCGCATTGGTGCCCGACGGCGCCGGCGTGGGCATCGGTGTTCCGGGCCGAGATCGAGACCACCCTGGACGGCACGGTGGTGACGGCGTTGGTGCCGCTCAAGGCCAAGGGCGACGGGCGCGCCCAGGCCGCGCCCAGCGGATCGAGGTGAAGGGCACACCGAGCCGCGGTCCCGACGTCAACGTCGTCCTCTCCCCGAAATCGAAGCGGTCCCGGGACGAGCGGCCCGGAGGCGCAGCCGAAGGTGCTCGCCGCCCGGCCGACCGTCGACCCCGCCGATCGGCTGCCGACGGCGGCCGCGGCGACGAGGGCCAGCGGTCGGACGGCCCGGATGCTCGAGGTCGTGGACGCCGGCTCCCGTCCGGCGCCGCGCGGGGACGAGGCCAAGGGTCCTCGCCGCCGCGGCCCGGCCCGACCCGGTGCCAGGGAGCCGGGCACTCGGGAGACGTCGCGCCGGCCCGCCGCCTCCACGACCTACCGCAACGCCGCCCTCGCCGAGCTCAAGCCCGAGGAGCTGCCGGTGGCCGAACAGCTCCTGCGAGGCGGCATCCCCGGCGTGCGCCAGGCCATCGAGGACCAGAACGCACGAGCCAGGGCCGACGGCCGGCCCGAGGTGACGCCGGGCCCGCTCTTGGCCATGGCCGAGCGGCTCCTGCCCGTGGTCAACCTGGCCACGTGGAAGGACCGAGCGTCGGTGGCCCGCAACGCCGGCAAGGACGTGCCTCTCCGCGAGCTCCGCTCCATCGTGGCCGCGTCCTCGACGGTCAACCTCGACGACGAGGGGCGCCAGATGGCCGAGGCCCTGCGCACCGCCCTCGACCAGCGCGTCACCGCGTTGCGGGAGGGATGGGTGTCGCGGATCACCGGCGCCCTCGACGCCGGCCGGGTCCTCGACGCGGTGAAGGCATCGGTGCGTCCCCCGGAACCGACGGCCCGGCTGTCGGCCGAGCTCGCCGTCCGGCTTTCGGCCGCCGCCAGCGAGGCCATGTCCACCGGACACACCGGGCGACCAGTGGGTGGCCCTCCTGCAGGTGGTGATCGACTCCCCTGTCCGCCGCACGGTCAAGCCGGCCGGGCTCCCGGCCGACGCCGACGAGACGCTCCTGGCCGAGGCCCGCAAGGCTGCCGGCTACGTCCCCGAGCTGGCCCGGCTGCTCGGCATTCCCATCCCGCCCCCACCGGGTCCCCGCCGGCCGGTCCTGGCCCGGGCCGGCGGCCATCGCCGAGCCTCCTGAGCCGGACCGCACGGACACCCTCGGGCACCCGACCAGGGGTCATTCGGTCGAGCGCGCGGTCAGTCCAGCGCGCGGTCAGTCGAGTGGGCGGTACATGGTGAGCAGGCGGGCCTTGAACCCGGAGCCTTCGTAGAAGTTCTTGGCCGACCGGTCGCCGGGCAGGGCGGGCCCGTCGACGCCGTCGGCATCCCTCGGCCGCCAGCCAGGTCAGGCAGGTGTCGAGCAGCAGCCGCCCGAGCCCGACATCGCGTGCCGCCGGCTCGACGAAGCACGCATCGAGGACGCCGCGCCGCCCGTCTCCGTCCCAGCTCCTCCGACGTGGGCCAGGGCGAAGGCACACGCCACGCCGTCGAACGACCCGACCCAGGCGGCGTGCCCGGCCTGGGCCGACCCCGGCAGCCAACGGGCGAGATGCTCCTCGAGCCGGCCGCCCCATCCACCATTCGGCCGCCTCCGCCGCTCCCCGTTGGTGCGACATGGCGGCCACCAGCTCGGTGGCCAGCTCGACCATCCTCGGGACGTCGTCATCGGTCGCCGCCCGCACCGCTTCCACGTCCACTCCCCCATCCTGTTCCGGTCACCGCTGCCGCTCCGGACAGCCTCGGCCTCGGCGCGGTCTAGGCGCGCTCCTCGAGCAGCTGGTCGACCCGGTTGAGGATGGTGCGACGGCCACGGGTCGAGGTCTCGTAGGCCCGCACCGACACCAGCTCCTCGCGGCTGAGGCCGTCCAGGCGCTGGACCACCTGTGACGCCGACAGGGTGTCGAACCCGGGGATGGAGAGCGTCGAGACGGGAGGGACGTTGCCGTTGGCCCGGGGGGCAGCCGCCCGACGGGGGGGCTCGGGACCGTTGGCGGGCTCGCCATAGTGCCGGTCGTGTCGGGAGGCGGCCCGTCGGTCGGGATGGTGGGGGCGGCGGTGGCCGACTCGGGCACCGGTCCCGGCTCGGCCACCCCGCCGGATCCCCGCCGCCGGCGCTCGGCGGCTTGGCGACGGTCGACGGCGACCGAGGCCGGCCGGTGGTGGCGGTGCCACCCGACCCGAGATGCGCCGGATCTCGTTGCCTCCCACCCGCACGGCGAACTCGCCCACGGCCCGGGCCGAGGACACGTGCACGCCCAATCGTTCCCGCCCGCGGGCCGCCAGTCTCGGCAGCTCCTCGGCCAGAGAGACGACGATGCCGGTGGGGACGAAGACGAAGACGTCGAGCAGTTTCTCGCTCAGCCGCTCGGCATCGCTGCGCTCCTCGTCGGAAGCGGGGCCCACCGCGCCGGTCACACGCAGTCGCGGCAGAGCATGGCTTTGCGGTCTGCCAGCTGGTTGGGGTGCTTGACGAGGAAGCACGACCGGCACACGAACTCGCCGGGCTGCTTGGGGAGTACGCGCTCGACGCCGTCGCCGGACCGGTCCTCGACCTCCGGCGTCTCCTCGTCGTCCTCGACCTCCTCGACGACGAGGCGCTCCTTCAGGATGGTGTCGAGGCTGGCCTCGACGTCCTCGTCGTCCGGCTCCTCCTCGTCTTCCTCTTCGGACTCGTCGCCGGTGGCGGCTGGCTTGGTGGCCACCTTGGCGTCGACTTCGACGTCCACGTCGACGACGTACCTCGTCCACCTCGTCCACGTCGACATCGGCGATGGCGTCGTCATCATCGTCGGCGATGTCCAGCGCGTCCTCTTCGATGAGGTCCTCGTCGTCGGCAAGCTCGTCCAGATCGCCTTCGACGAGCTCGTCGGGACCTTCGACTTCGTCGAGTTCCTGGGGCATTTTGCCCTTCCGATGTTGATTTACCGCTCTTCCGCGGCTGAATTGGCCGGGAGCATAGACGCTCCATCTCGTCCGCCGTACGACCACGGACGGTCTTCGCCGCGGTCCCGGGCCGGCTCCGTGGGGCGCCTCGGCTCCCGACCGTCCCGCTTGGACGGCGATGGTCCGGCTGGGCACCAGGCCTTCGATGGCTCGGGGGCACGGATCGGTCGCTCGGGTCGCTACCGGCAGGCGGGGGCCGGACCAGGCGGTCGGGACCCAGGGGTCTTTGGCACCATTCCGCCCGTTACCTCCGGTTCGCACCGCCGGTCTCGGGGGAACGTTTTCTACTCGATCCCCTGGGCCCTCTCTCCGCCTCTCACAGTGATCCCCCCCTCAGGTGGTACCGGGCCGGCCGAGCGGCGGGGTACGCCCTGCGGGGCGACTGGGACTGGGGCGAACGATAGGCCGCGCCCACCGTGGGTCGTCAAGTGGCAAACCGGACGCCGCAAGCTGGGACGTTTGGCAACGGTCCAGGTCAGCGTATTTCACGATTTCCGGCAGCCGACAGCGATCGCCGTCGACCTTCGGCCCGCCGTTCCGAGTCGAGCCGCTCGAGATCCCGGGCGCCGTAGTCGACGTGGCTCATGGCGTCGGCCATGAGCCGATGGCCGGCCCCCTCGGCGATGAGGCGGTGCATCTCGTGGGCCACCCAGCGGTAGCTCGGATGTCCCTCCGGACCGGACCGCAACTCGATCGAGGTGCATGGCCTCGCGGGCGTTCATCTGCATCGTGTACCGGATGCGGTAGGCCAGGGCCACCGCGTATGCCGCCTCCACCGGGAAAGGCTCGGCCAGTTGCTCGGTGAGGACGCGTGACCGTTCGAGTGACGCCACGTACCGATCGGCGAGTCCCGCCTCCTCGACGAGCCCGGGCACGTCGTAGCCCAGCGCCGTGCCGAGTGGCTGCCACTCGATGGTGAGCATGCGGTGCCGTTGCAGGTCGCGGAAGGCTCCGTAGTCGGTGACCACTTCGAAGCGGTACGAGGTGCGCTCGAGGGCCCGGCCCGGGCGGTGGCGCCGGTTGGCCCGCTCCCCCACGTAGGCGGCGAGCAGCGACCGCCGCTCCTCGGCTCCGAGCCGGCGAACCTGTGCTGTGACCTGGGCTTCGGGCCGGTCCATCAGGGGCGCGCAGATGGCGGCCAGGACCTTCTCCTCGCCCTCGGGGTCGAAGTCGACCAGCGTGACCGACGGCATGCCGGCCGGGCCCGTGCTCTGGTGGCCGAGCGGGGCCACGAGGTCCGGGAAGAGCTCCTCGACGAGATCGCGCGGTCTGCGTGCGTGTCCGGACCAGGTAGGCCGAGTGTGCCCCGCCGCGATCCGGCCGGTCGACCCGTTGGAGGAACGAGGGGATGACCTTGCGCAGTTCGGTCGAGCATCATGGCCGCGTAGTGGCGCGCCTCGGGCAACGGGTGGGCGCGCATGCGGATGAGCAGCTGCTCGTAGGACTGACCGGTGCCGTAGATGCCGACGTTCGAAAGCGACGCCGCCGGCAGAAGGCCGCGCAAGCGCGTCGAGGGCCTTGGCCCGGACGGCCTGGCGGTGCACGAAGTCGGAGTCGCCCGGCCCCCGGGGGTGGCGGACGGTGAGCCAGGCCTGGAGCTTCTCGAGCAACTCGCCGTAGGTGTCGAACATGCGGTCCATCTCGCCGACGTAGCGGGCCCCGAGCGGTGAGTCGAGCACGGCGGGGTCCCGGTAGTAGCGGTAGCGACCGCCGAGACGCTGGTTGTAGGCGATGTATCGGGTGGACTGCTCGAGATAGGCCATGAGCCGACCCCACTCGAGCACCTTGGTGAGCAAGTTCGAGGCCTGCTCGCAGGCGAGGTGGACGCCGCCGAGCTGGGCCACCGAATCGTCGCCGTACTCGACGAAGACTCGCTCGTACAGCTCGACTGCCCGTCGCACGCCGACGGTGGCGTCGACCGACGCATCACCGGAGATGTCGAGGTCGCCCACGAACTCGTCGAGGAACAGCCGACGCAAGCTCTTGGGCGATCGCGAGTAGCGGGCGAAGAGCGCCCCCTTCACCACTTCGGGCAGGTTGACCAGGGCAAAGACCGGCTGGTCGAGGTTGGTCACGTACCGCCGGAGGATGTCCTGCTCGTCGTCGGTGAAGGTCTCCTGGGCGTAGGGGAACATGCCCGGCTCACACTAGGACGGACCCTGCTGGGCAGTGGCGGACCCCGCGGCGACCGGTTCGTCGGCCAGTACCACCCCCCGACGCAGCCGCCCCACGGCCTGCCGGGCTGCCTCGCGGGTGGGCGCCCGGGGCGCCACCTCGGCCAATTGCTGCACGAGGTCCACCAGCTGGCGGACGTTGCGGACGAAGTCACCGGGGGCCACCTCGGCCCGCCGGAGCACGACCTCGAGGCCTGCTCCCGACGCCCACTGCTCGACGGCGGCGGCGAGCCCGTCGTCCGGTCGCCGGGTGCGGCGCAGGCCGAGGCGCCGCTCGTCGGCCCTGAGCTCCTCGGCGCGAACGGCGAGGCGCCCCAGCCGCTCGACGACGAGCGGCGTCTTCGGCGCCCGCCCCTGCTCGGCGCGGCGGGCCTCGAACGAGAGGGCGGAGGCCACCGCGGCCAGCTCGGCCGGGTTCAACTCGTCCAAGATGCCATCGCGCACGGCTTCGGCCACGAGGAGGTCGGACTCGTGGTAGATGCCGGCCAGCAGCGCCCCGTCGGCGGTGAGCCGCCAGCCGTCGACGAACCCGCGTCCCTCGAGGACGGCCAGCCGTCGGTCCAGCTGGGCGGCCAGGGAGACGGAGCCGGGCGGGGCCTGCCACTGGCCATACGAGGCAGCCACCAGGGCATGGGCCTCCTCACGCGACCACCGCCGTACGAGGTTGACGGCCAGGTTGTAGGTCGGGTGAAAGGAGGACTGGAGCTCGGGAGCCGGCGAGATGGCGGTGCGGGCCACATCACGGAACGGGGTGATAGGCGACCACAGCACGACGGCATGGCCGACGGTGTCGATGCCCCGTCGGCCGGCCCGACCTGTCAGTTGCTGGTACTCACCGGGAGTGAGGGGCGAGGCTTCGACTCCCCGGAACTTGCCGAACCGCTCGACCACGACGCTGCGGGCCGGCATGTTGATGCCGAGGGCCAGGGTCTCGGTAGCGAAGACCACCTTGAGCAGGCCGGCGCTGAAGCACTGCTCGACCGCCTGGCGGAAGGCCGGCACCATGCCGGCGTGGTGGGGGGCGATGCCCGCTTCGAGCGACGCCGACCACGGGCCGTACCCGAGGGTGCGGAGGTCGTCGTCACCGAGGCGGGCGGTGGCCGCTTCGATCAGGTCGCGGACGCGGTGGCGCTCTTCTGCGGTGGTGAGCCGGATGCCGTCTTCGAGGCACTGCCGGGTGGCGTCGTCGCAAGCGGCTCGCGAGAAGATGAAGGTGATGGCGGGGAGCATGTCCGCCTCGGCCAGATACTCGATGACCTCGGCGCGGCGCGGTGTCCTCCAACGCCGCCGACGCCCATGGTGACGCCCGCCGCCGTCGAGGGCGAGACCGTCGGGGTTGGGGGCGCCGTCCCGCAGGAGGGGGATGACACGGAGGCCGTCCCGGCCCCGTTCGCCGACGGCGAAGTGATGCTGCAGGACGACCGGCCGGCGGGTCTCGGTGACCACTCGGGTCTTTCCCCGCACCGATGCCAGCCAGGCACCGAAGTCTCCCGCGTTTCGAACGGTGGCCGACAGGCTCACGAAGACGATGCCCGCCGGTGCCAGCACCAGGACCTCCTCCCACACCGACCCCCGGTAGGGGTCCTGCAGGTAGTGCACCTCGTCGAGCACGACGACGGCGAGCCCACCGAGGGTGTCCGAACGGGTGAAGAGCATGTTGCGGAGTACCTCGGTGGTCATGACCACCAGGGGAGCGCCCGCCTGGTGGGAGACGTCCCCGGTGAGCAGCCCGACCCGTTCGACGCCGTAGCGCGCCGCTAGCTCGGAGAACTTCTGGTTGGAGAGGGCTTTGATGGGTGTCGTGTAGAAGGCCTTGGTCCCGGCGGCCAGAGCTCGGGCGGCGGCGTACTCGGCCACCAGTGTCTTGCCGGAGCCGGTGGGTGCGGCCACGAGCACCGACTCGCCTCGGTCGAGGGCGTCCATGGCCTGGCGCTGGAAGTCGTCGAGGCGGAACCCCAGCCCCTCCTCGAACCGGCGGCGGAAGTCGTCCCCGGTGGCGGGGCTGCCCGGCCACGGCCGACCGGGAAGCCCCACGGTCATCGCTTGACGATCTTGCCGATGACGATCGAGACCTCGTAGAAGAAATAGAGAGGGATGGCCAGGGCCATCATGGAGAAGGGGTCCGAGCTCGGGGTGATGACTCCGGCCACCACCACGATGAGGACGATGGCCCACCGACGCCACTTGGAGAGCTGCCGAGGGCTGAGCACCCCGGCGAGCTCGAGCGAGACGAGGAGCACCGGGAACTCGAAGGTCAGCCCGAACACCGTCATCAGCAGGACGATGAGCCCGAGGTACTTGGTCGGATCGATGATCTCACGCAGGCTGGGCCCGCCAATGTGCTGAAGCCAGCCGAGCGCATGGGGGAAGGTCAGGTAGGCCACGGCACAGCCCAGTGCGAACAGGGAGATCGAGGCGACGATGAAGGGGATGGCGTAGCGCTTCTCCTTCGGGTTGAGCCCGGGAGTGATGAAGCGCCACAGCTCCCACAGGAGCACCGGCGACGCCAAGAAGAGCCCGCCGTAGGCCGCGATCTTCACCCGAAGCGCGAGGCCGTCGAGCGGGCCGGTGATGTAGAAGGAACAGTGCCCGGCTGCCACCTGGCAGTACGGCTCCTTCAGCCAGTGGAGGATCGGGTTGTAGAAGAGGAAGGCCACGGTGGCCGCCACCACGAAGGCGATGGCTCCGACGATCACCCGGCGCCGCAGCTCGCCGAGATGCTCGCCGAGAGTCATAGCGTTGGGTGACGGCCTGGCCTGGATGCGCCGCTTCAACGAGATGGCCATGGCTGTCGCTAGTCGTGTCCGGTGCCCGGCGGGCACCCCGAGACGCTCATCGTCTCATCGCCGCCGGTTCAGTTGAGACCGGGATCATCGGGCACGACATGACCAGCGGCTCTGATCCGGTGCACGACCCCGCCGGGGTCCGTGATCGACACCCCCGGGATGGCCGGTGGCTCCTCGGTGGCTCGCACCTGGCCGGCCGGCCGATTGGTCCCGCCGGAGGGACGAGCGGCATCACCGGAGAGGTCGGTCGATTCGGAGACGGGTGTGGCCGCATTGGCGCCGTTGTCGCCATGGCTGTCGGCCAGATTGTCGAGGAAAGCCACCGGTGACCGCACGGCCTGCGTGATGATCTCGGTCGACGGGAGATCGGGGAATGTGTCGCGGACGCCGCTCTCCAAACGCTCACGGAACGACCGGAAGTCGGCCCAGAGCCCTCCGATCTGCTTCGCTACCTTGGGCAACTTGTCAGGGCCGAGGACCACGAGGGCCACAACCAGGATGACCAGCAGCTTGGCCGGGCTGAGCAGGTCCACGGGGGCAAGTGTACCGGGGCCGTCCGCCTTCCCGGCGGTGCCCCTGCCTGGCACGCCTCACTCCGTGGACGGACGCGCGCGCGCTCCGTCAGCCGGTCAGGCCAGGGCGCCCCGCCGCTTGCGACGGGCCTCCCGCTCCGCAGGGGCGCGGGCCCGTGGGGCCCGCCACTCGACCACCAACATGATGGCCAGCACGCCGGCCACCGCGCTCAGGATGACGACACCGTTGGTGGCGTCGAGCGGCCACACCCGGAACGCCATCTTGCCAACGATCAGAGACTCGGGGATGGGACCGAAGTAGCGACTGTCCTCGGAGTTGGTTCGGTTGTCGCCCATCACGTAGTACTCGCCGGGAGGCACCCGATACGGATGCTCGAGGCTGAACCCCTGAGAGAGTGGGCTCGGCTCGGTCGGTGGCGGCGGGGTGGGCAACCACGGCTCGGCCAGCGGCCGGCCGTCGATCTCTACGGTCCCGTCCGAAAGCGATATGACGTCGCCGGGCAACCCGATGACCCGCTTGACCAAGTCGGCATAGTCGGCCTCCTCGAGCGGGGGCTTCCGGAAGACGACGATGTCGCCGCGGTGGACACCGTGGAAGTCGAAGCTCAGTTTGTCCACCACGATCCGATCGCCGATCTGCAGCGTGGGAAGCATCGAGCCGGAGGGGATGTAGAACATCTGAGCCACGTAGGTGCGCACGACGATGGCCAGGCCAAGGGCGACGACGACGATGATCACCCAGTCGGCCAGCCATCGCCAGCGTTGAGGCACCGGCGGGGCGATCGTCATCGGGACGAAGTCGTCGAGGGACGGCACCGGGATGGGCACCGGCAGGCTCGGGACCGGAATGGGGGCGGGAGCCTCGACGGAACTCGACGCGTGCTCGGGGCTCACCGACGGTCGAGACTAGTCCAGGGTTGGCCAGCCCCAACTTCGCTTATCGACGCTTCACAGACCCTTGATGTGGCTGAGTGGCCAGGCCACTGCCACCGCCCGTCCCACGATGAGTGACTTCGGGATGGGGCCGAAGAATCGACTGTCCTCGGAGTTCTCGCGGTTGTCCCCCATCACGTAGTACTCGCCAGCGGGGATCTTGACCGGCCCCGGCAGGTTGAACTGCTGGTTCGGGTCGCCGGGCAGCGCTCCCGTGTACGACTGTGGACCGGGCGGCAGCCACGGCTCTTTGAGCAGCTTTCCGTTGATGTAGATGTGTCCGTTGCGGGACGAGATGGTCTCCCCCGGCAGTCCGATCACCCGCTTGACCAAGTCGGCGTACTCCTGGTCCTCGAGCGGTGGCCTGGCGAAGACGACGATGTCGCCACGGTGAACGGCGTGCAGCCGATAGCTCAGCTTGTCCACGATGATCCGGTCGCCGACCTGCAGGGTGGGTGACATCGACAGCGACGGGATGGAGAACGACTGCACCACGAAGGTGCGCAGCAGGACCGTGCACAGAAGGACGACGGCCAGGATGACCAGCCATTCGACAAGAGCCCGGTAGCGCCGCCTGGTGCGGTCGTCGTCCCTTCCCCGCCCGCTGCACCTGTCCCGGTGTCGGCCTCGGTCGACCGGGGAACATCGGGCGTGTCGGTGGACACGATCACAAGCAGGAGGTCTCGGCCGGCACGATCACGGGACGCTAGCCGACGAGGGGCGCAATCCGGTGTCGGCGAGCGTCGCCTGCACTCACCACGTGGCGCCGTGAGTCGGCGACTAGAGCCCGGCGATCAGCTTCTCGACCCGCTCGTCCTTGGAGCGGAACGGGTCCTTCAGCAGCACCGTGCGCTGAGCCTGGTCGTTGAGCTTGAGATGCACCCAGTCCACCGTGAAGTCGCGCCGTCGCTCCTTCGCCTTCTTCACGAACTCGCCACGCAGGCGAGCCCGGGTGTGTCTGCGGCGGTGTCGACATGGCCGTGGCGATGTCCGTGTCGTCGCACACCCGGTCGAGCTGGTCGTGGCGCTGCAGCCGGTAGTAGAGGCCGCGGTCACGGTCGACGTCGTGGTACTGGAGATCGAGGAGGGAGACGGCCGGGCTGTGCAGCGAGTGGCGGTGACGGGCGCGGTAGGCGTCGATGAGCCGGTACTTGGCCACCCAGTCGCATTCGCGGTGCAACGAGAGCGGGTCGGCTTCGAGGCCCTTCAGGCAGTGCTGCCACATGTCGAGGGCCAGGTCCTCCTGGGGTGAGAGCCCCTGGCGGTCGCGGTAGCGCACCGCCCGCTGCAGGTACTCGCCCTGGATGTCGAGCGCGCTCATCTCCCGCCCGTTGGCCAGGCGCACCGGGCGGCGGCAGGTGATGTCGTGGCTGATCTCGCGGATGGCCCGGATGGGGTTCTCCAGGGTCAGGTCGCGCATGACGGTCGAGGGGTCCTCCAGCATGCGCAGGACGATGCTCGTGGCCCCCACCTTGAGGAAGGTGGCGTACTCGCTCATGTTGGAGTCGCCCACGATGACGTGCAGGCGCCGGTACTTCTCGGCGTCGGCGTGGGGCTCGTCGCGGGTGTTGATGATGGGCCGGCTCCGGGTGGTGGCCGAGGACACGCCCTCCCAGATGTGCTCGGCCCGCTGGCTCAGGCAGAAGACGGCGCCCCGGGCCGTCTGGAGCACCTTGCCGGCGCCGGCATAGGCCTGGCGGGTGACCAGGAACGGGATGAGGACCTCGGTGTAGTGGGCGAAGTCGTCGCGCCGGCTGGTCAGGTAGTTCTCGTGGCACCCGTAGGAGTTGCCGGCCGAGTCGGTGTTGTTCTTGAACAGGTAGATGTCCCCGCGGATGCCCTCCTCGCGGAGCCGGGCCTCGGCCCCTTCCACCAGCGAGGAGAGGATCCACTCGCCGGCCTTGTCGTGGGCCACCAGCTCGGCCACGTCGTCGCACTCGGGGGTGGCGTACTCGGGGTGGCTGCCGACGTCGAGGTAGAGACGGGCCCCGTTCTCCAGGAAGACGTTGGACGAGCGTCCCCAGCTCACCACCCGGCGGAACAGGTAGCGGGCCACCTCGTCGGGGCTCAGCCGCCGCTGGCCGCGGAGGGTACAGGTCACCCCGTACTCGTTCTCCAGGCCGTAGATGCGGCGGTCCATTACCCTCACGGTACCGTGGTCCGGCGCCAGGTCCGTGTACAGCAAAGACCGTGACGCCACCGTCCGGCAGTGCGAGCCGCGGGCCAAGGGCAGGCCGGGGACTTGCCGGTCTCACCGCCGCCTCAGGCCAGCAGCTCGGCCAGCTCCCCGTCGACCAGCCGGCGGAAGGCGCGGCGCCCGTTGCCCTCGGCCAGGACGGCCACCTCGAGGTCGGACGGCCCGAGCGTGCGGTCGGGACCGCCCAGGGCGGCGACCGCCGCCTTGACGGCGTCGGCCAGCGTCCAGTCCGCCGACCACCGTTCCTCGAGGCGGGCGGCGATGGCTTCGGTCTCGCCGCCGAGCACCGCGTAGCGGTCCTCGTCGGTGATGGTCCCCTCGTAGGCGATGTGGTACAGCTGCGGCGGCCGCCGGCCGGTGCCCAGCTCGGCGACGAGCAGCTCGACCTCGAGCGGCTTCATCTCATGGGTGAAGACCTGGCCGAGGTACTGCGCGTAGAGGTTGGCCAGCGAGCGGGCCTCGACGTCCTCCCGGCTGTAGGCGTAGCCCTTGGTGTCGGCGTGGCGGATGCCCGACACCCGCAGCTGGTCGAACTCGTTGTACTTGCCCACGCCGGCGAAGGCGATGCGGTCGTAGATCTCGCTGATCTTGTGGAGCGACCGCTGCGGGTTGTCGGCCACGATGGCGATGCCCTCGTCGTAGGTGGTGGCCACGAGCGAGCGGCCCCGGGCGATGCCCTTCTGGGCGTACTCGGCCCGGTCCTTCATGACCTGCTCGGGGGCCACGTAGTACGGCATGGTCATGGCCGCCGCCCTCCTGTCATGGCTGGCGCCCCTCCGACCGGCGGCGCTCGATGAGAGCGGCGAACCGCTCGGCCACCTCCTCTTCGGGCACCTGGAGGAAGCCCTCGGCGGTGACACGTCGCCACCAGCGGGTAGATGCCCCGGACGAGGTCGGGGCCGCCGGTGGCCGAGTCCTCGTCGGCCGCCTCGTAGAGCGCTTCGATGGCCAGCTCGACCGCCTCGTCGCGGGCCAGGTCGCGCCGGTAGCCGAGCTTGATGGTGGTGCGGGCGTCGCGGCCGCCGGAACCGGTGGCGTTGTGCTCGCTCTCCTCGTAGTGGCCACCGGTCACGTCGTAGGTGAAGATCCGCCCCGTCCCCCGGGTCGACGTCGTAGCCGGCGAAGAGGGGCACGACGGCCAGCCCCTGCATGGCCATGGGCAGGTGCTCGCGCACCATCTGGCTCAGCTGGTTGGCCTTGCCCTCGAGGCTGAGGACCACGCCCTCCACCTTCTCGTAGTGCTCGAGCTGGGTCTGGAACAGGCGGACCATCTCGACGGCCGGCCCGGCGGCGCCGGCGATGGCCACAGCCGAGTAGCGGTCGGCGGGGAACACCTTGTCCATGGCCCGATGGGCGATGGAGTGGCCCTCGGTGGCCCGCCGGTCGCCGGCCATGACCACGCCGTCGGCGAAGCGCAGGGCGGCCACCGTGGTGCCGTGGCGGTAGGGAACGGCGGACGGGGCCGCTGGCGCGCCGCCGGCCGATGCGGCCGAAGGGGTGGTGAGCGGAGTTGTGGTCCCGAGGCGCCGGATGAGCCGGGCGAAGTCGGGGCCGGGGTCGTCGGACAGGGGGAACAGTGGCAGTGGCGTCACTCGCCGCCCTTCTGGACGTAGTTGCGCACGAACTCCTCGGCGTTGTCCTCGAGCACCTCGTCGATCTCGTCCAGCAGGTCGTCCAGCTCGGCCTTCAGCTTCTCCCCCGTTCCGGATGTCTGCGGGACTTCCTCGACCACGTCGTCGGTCCGCTCCGCCGCCGCCTTCTTCTTCTGCTCCCGCTCTGCCATCCCTGCTCCTCTAGCTGCTCAGTCGGTCCAACAGCTCGGACGGCGTCGAACACGCCTCCACTAATTCTTCGACATGTTCGGCTGTGCCCTTCAGTGGATCCATCATAGGGACGCGTCGCAACGGGTCAGTGCCCAGGTCGAACACCAGAGAATCCCAGTTCGCAGTCACGACGGCCCCCGGCCAGCGCTTGAGGCACTGGCCCCGGAACCAGGCCCGGGTCCGGCGGGGCGGGTCGGTGACGGCGGCCTCGACCGAGGCGTGTCGACCAGCCGCTCGGTGTCCAGGCGGGCAAACAGCGACCGAGCCGGGCGCAGGTCGTGGTACTGCAGGTCGAGGGCGGCCATCCGGTGGTCGCTCCAGGCGCAGCCGTGGCGGTCGCGGTAGGCCTCGAGCAGCTGCAGCTTCGCCACCCAGTCCAGTTGGCGGGAGAGGGACATGGGATCGGTCTCGAGCCCGTGCAGGGTCGCCTCCCACCGTCGGAGCACCTCCTCCCCGACCTCGTCGCCGCCCAGGCAGGCCAGGCCCTCGTCGTCGGCGTACTTGCGGGCCACCGAGAAGAGCTCCCACTGGATGGCGAGCGCAGTGGCCGTCGACCCGTCCGCCATGCGCAAGCGGCACGGTGAACGTCCGGTCCCGGGCCACCCGGTGCATGGCGTCGACCGGGTCGGCCAGGGTCAGGCTGCGGCCCGCCGAGACGTCGTCCTCGATCATGGCCAGCACCAGGGCGGTGGTGCCCACCTTGAGGAAGGTGGCCACCTCGGCCAGGTTGGCGTCGCCCACGATCACGTGCAGCCGCCGGTAGCGGTGGGGATCGGCGTGGGGCTCGTCGCGGGTGTTGACGATGGGCCGCTTGAGGGTCGTCTCCAGGCCCACCTGCTCCTCGAAGAACTCCGCCCGCTGCGACAGCTGGAAGTCGACGTCGTCCCCGTCGTGCGTGGCCGTCTCGCGAGCCCACCTTGCCCGCGCCGCAGAAGATCTGTCGGGTGACGAAGTGCGGGGTGACGCCGGCCACCACCCGGCTGAAGGGCGTGGCCCGGTCCATGAGGTAGTTCTCGTGGGTGCCGTACGAGTTGCCCTTGCCGTCGGAGTTGTTCTTGTAGATGACGAAGCGGGTGTCGTCGCGGGCGGCGAGGTCGGCCGCCTCCATGGAGCGGATGAGGACGAGCTCGCCGGCCCGGTCGTAGCGGAGGCACTCGAGGGCGTCGTGGCACTCGGGGGTGGAGAACTCGGGATGGGCGTGGTCCACGTAGTAGCGGGCGCCGTTGGTGAGCACGGTGTTGACCAGATGGGTCTCCACCTGCGGGGGCATCGCGCCCTCCCGGGCGAAGCCGCGGGCGTCGTTGCCCGGCGCCTCGTCCTCGAAGTCCCAGCCGGTCTGCTGGCGGGCCACGTGCTGGGCGTAGGCGTTGATGAGGACCGACGACGCGGCGATGGGGTTGGGATCGCCGTTCACGACTTGGATGCCGTACTCGGTCTCGATGCCGCAGACCTTGGGGATGGCCATGCGACCGACCCTATCCGCCGGAGCTGACCGGGGATCGATCAGAGATACTGCCCGGTTCCCACCCGTTCGATCGACCGACCACCCTTGGTCTCGTCATCGTCGCTGATGAGCGTCCGGATATAGACGATCCGCTCGCCCTTCTTGCCGGAGATCTTGGCCCAGTCGTCCGGGTTGGTGGTGTTGGGCAGGTCCTCGTTCTCCTTGTACTCCTGGCGGATGGACTCGAGGAGGTCGTCGGTGCGGATGCCCCGGCCCTGTCCGGCGATGGTCCGCTTGATGGCCAGCTTCTTGGCCCGGCGCACGATGTTCTCGATCATCGCCCCCGAGGCGAAGTCCCGGAAGTAGAGGGTCTCCTTGTCGCCGTTCTGGTAGGTGACCTCGAGGAAGCGGTTCTCCTCGTCCTCCCGGTACATATCGGTCACGGTGGCCTCGATCATGGCCTGGGTGGCCTTGGCCGGGTCGCCACCGCCCACGCGTTCGCACGAGCTCCTCGTCGAGCGGGAGGTCGGGGGTCAGGTAGCGGGCGAAGATCTGGGCGGCGGCAGCCTCGTTCGGGCGCTCGATGCGGATCTTCACGTCCAGCCGCCCCGGGCGGAGGATGGCCGGGTCGATGAGGTCCTCGCGGTTGGAGGCGCCGATCACGATGACGTCCTTCAGGGTCTCGACGCCGTCGATCTCGGCCAGGAGCTGGGGCACGATGGTCGACTCCATGTCGGAGCTGATGCCCGTCCCCCGGGTCCGGAACAGCGAGTCCATCTCGTCGAAGAAGACGATGACCGGGACCCCCTCCTCCGACTTCTCCCGGGCCCGCTGGAAGACGAGCCGGATCTGGCGCTCGGTCTCCCCCACGTACTTGTTGAGGAGCTCGGGGCCCTTGATGTTGAGGAAGTAGCTCCGGGCGTTGGTGTTCCCGGTGACCTCGGCCACCTTCTTGGCCAGCGAATTGGCCACCGCCTTGGCGATGAGCGTCTTGCCGCAGCCCGGCGGCCCGTAGAGGAGGATGCCCTTGGGGGCGGGCAGCCGGTGCTCGGCGTAGAGCTCGCGGTAGAGGTACGGCAGCTCGACGGCGTCGGTGATGGCCTCGATCTGGTCGTCGAGACCGCCGACGTCGGCGTAGGTGACGTCGGGCACCTCCTCGAGGACGAGCTCCTCGACCTCGGGGCGGTCCAGCTTCTCGATGAGCAGGCCGGTGCGGGTCTCCATCAGGACGGTGTCGCCGGCCCGCAGCTTCACGTCCCGCATGCCGTCGGCCAGCTCGGCCACCCGCTCCTCGTCGGCCCGGGCGAAGACGATGGCGCGGTGGCCGTCCTCGAGCAGCTCCTTGAGGACGACGACCTCACCGGAGCCCTCCCCTCGCGGGCCAGGATCACGCTGAGCGACTCGTTGAGGACGACTTCGTTGCCCCGTTCGAGCTCGTCCGCCTCGATGTCGGGATGGAGCGAGACCCGCATCTTTCGACCACCCGAGAACACGTCGACGGTCCCGTCGTCGTTGGCCCCGAGGTAGGTTCCGTAGGCGGCGGGCGGCTGGGTCAGCTTCTCGACCTCGTCGCGGAGGTTGGCCACGTGCTCCTTGGCCGTCTGCAGGGTGAAGGTGAGCTTCTCGTTCTGGGAGACGGCCTGGGCGAGCTGGCCCTTGGTCTCGAGGAGCTTCTCCTCGAGGGCCTGGACGCGTCGCGGGCTCTCCTGCAGTCGCCGGCGCAGGAGCGTGACCTCCTCCTCGGCAGCTGTGGCACGAAGCCGCAGGGCCTCGATGTCGTCCTCGTCACCGGCGTCCGCTCCTCGGCGGTCGCCTCCCGTCTCATCAAAGTCACCCGTGGCAATCACCTCACTCGCAACGCCGCCTCTGCGGCGACCCTACACCGGCACCTCCGCCGGACACGCGCAATCGAGCGGCCGAGTGGCGGTGTCAGGCCAGCCCCGTTGGAGCCCTGGCCGGCAGCCGCTTCGGGGCCCCGATCGGCCAGGCTGCTCGTGGTTCCGGGTACCATTGGTGCAAGAGCCGGGGGCAGCCCGGCAGCGGGGCACCGTGGCGCCGGCCGTCGACGGTCGTCGCCAACCTCGCCGGCGGGTAGACCGGTGCGAATGTTCGACAGGTAGGAGACAGCTCACCGATGAAGGTCTGGATCGACCAGGATCTGTGCACCGGGGACGGCTTGTGCGAGGAGATCGCCCCGGCCGTCTTCACCCTGCTCGACGACGGGCTCGCCTACGTCAAAGAGGACGCCGACGTGAAGAACGAGCCGGGGGGCTCGGCCGGGATGGCGGCGGTGCCCGCGGATCTCGAGGACGCCGTCACCGAGGCCGCCGAGGAGTGCCCCGGCGAGTGCATCTTCATCGAGCAGGGGTAGCGCCCGCCCTCAGGCGTCGCTCTCCGTCGGCCCGCTGTCGTCCTCGAGCAGGAGCCGGGCGCTGGTGATGAAGCCGGTGTGGCCGACCATGCGGTGGTCGGGCCGCACCGAGCGGTACTCGATGTGCCAGCTGCGGTGGAGGACCTCGATGGTCCGGCAGAGCCCGAAGCGGTGCTGCTCGAGGGCGCGGCGCAGCTCGACGGTCTGGTTGATGGAGGGCAGATAGGCGCAGAGGATGCCCCCGGGCCGGAGCGCGCCCCGGCTGTGGGGCAGGACCCGCCAGGGCTCGGGCAGGTCGAGCACGATCCGGTCGAGCCCGCGTTCGGCGATGCCCTCGTAGACGTCGCGCAGCTCGACCCGATAGGACGCCCCCGCACCGAGGGCGGCGGCCACGTTGGCCTGCGCCCGCTTGGCGAAGTCGGCGCGCACTTCGTAGCCGACCACGTCGGCGCCACCGCGCAAGCAGCGCCATCGAGAGGGCGCCCGAGCCGACCCCGGCTTCGAGCACCCGCACGCCGGGGGCGACGTCCGCCTCCATGAGGATGGCGGCCAGGTCCTTCGGATAGATGACCTGTGCCCCCCGCGGCATCTTCAGGACCACGTCGGCCAGCGTCGGGCGCAGGACCAGGAACCGACGACCGGTGCTGCCGATGACGGTCGCCCCCTCGGAAGCGCCGATCAGGTCGTCGTGGTGCGACGATGCCGGCGTGGGTGTGGAACTGCGCGCCAGGCCGCAGGGTCACCAGGTAGCGCCGCTCCTTGGCGTCGAGCAGCAGCACCCGCTCGCCGTCGGCGAGCAGAGGCTCGTCCCGGCCCGAGCCCATGGCCTCAGCGATCGGCTGGTGGGAGCGACCCTGCCCCTCGGGTGATGACCACGAGGCCCTCGCCGGGCTCGAGCTTGGTCCGGAAGACAACGCCGTCGTCGCTCCGAGCCCGGTTGATCATCCAGAGGGCGGCACCGGCCACGAACCACGCCGAATGACGGCCCCGCCAGGCCTGGCGGAACGCCCTCGACTGCAGGCTGCGGAAGAGCTTGTCCAGCATCAGATCCTCCGGACCTCGACCACAGTCGACTTGCGCTTGCCGGCCCGTCGCCCGAGCAGGAAGACGACGGCCAGCACCACGACGCCAGCGGCCAGGGCCCCGGTGACGATCTTGGGACGGGCCGAGTCGACCTCGGTGCCCACGTCCCCGGTCAGCTCGCGGAACTTGGCCTCGATCTGGTCGCGGGTGATCCGCTCGGTGGTGGGGCTCACCGGCTCCCCTTCCTCCCGGTCGGTACCGCCGCGGCCCCGGCCCACGGCGGCGACGGCGGCACCGGCCACGGCCAGGACGACCACGGTGCAGATGAGGTAAGGCGCCCACGACCAGTTGCCGTCGAAGGTGCCGCCCGTCTCGCCCTGCGAGCAGGCGGAGCAGGGCGAGGGCCAGGATCACCAGCCCGATGGCGAGGGCCACCGACCCGGCCAACCCGAACACCAGGTACCGCCCCAGGCCCTTGATGGGGTCGAGCGTCTCCTGCTTGACGTAGTCGACGACCAGGCGGGCCGTCTCGCCCCCGGTCGAGCGCAGGTCGCCGAGGCCCCCGCCACCCTTGCTGTCTCGCCCTCGGGCCACGTCCCTCCTCGTCGGCGTCCGCATGCCCGGGACGCTCGGGAACACCTCACTATAGAGAGCCGGAAGCCGCACTCCGGAAGCCGCACTATAGAGAGCCGGAGGCCGGCGCTGCGCTGGGCGGCTGTGTGGGCGCGCGATCCGAGTACAGATACGTCGAGCTCGACCGGGCCACCTTCCGACCCTGGTCGTCGGTGATCTCGGCCTCGGCGAAAGCCACCCGCTCGCCGCCCGAGACGATGGTGGCCACACAGACGAGGACCGAGCCGACGCGGGCGGGAGCGAGGAAGCTCGTCTTCATCTCCACGTTGGCGGCGATCACCGAGCGGCCTCCGGCCCGGGCCAAGGTGATGGCGGCCGAGCCCATGGCCGTGTCGGCCATGGCGCCGAGGAACCCACCCTGGACGATGCCGGCCGGGTTGGCGAAGCGCTCGTCGGCCACCATCTGCCAGGCCGTCCGGCCCGGCTCGCTCTTGTCCAGGCAGCGCATGCCCAGGGTGAGCTCGCTGTTGGGCGGCACCTGGATGACGGGCCCACTCTGAGCATTGCCGTCCTCGACGCCTGACACCCACGAAACCGTACTTCCCGGTGTCCCAGGAGCCCGTCGCCGCCTCGCTTGCTCGATGGCCTGAGTCGCCCGCCGGTCGCTGGCGGTCGATACTGGAGTGGTGACCGTCTCACGCACCGACGCCGACCGCGAGCCGCGGGACTCCCGTGATGGGGACGGGCGAGGCCATGGGACGCCTGCCGTCCTTGCCGGTGAGGCCACCGAGGACTGGGCCGGCGACGCCCGTTTCGCCGAGTACACGGCGGCCGCCGACCCCATCGCCTCCGGGACCACGAGCCGGGTCCCCATCCGCCGCTTCCCCGCCTCGCTGCACGCCGGTGGCACCTCCCGCATGGTCGACCTCGACTGCTCCGACGAGCTCGGCACGGCCGCGCCGGCGACGACCCCGGCGCTGTGCGCCTCCTTCGTCGTGCTCGACCCTGGCTCGCCCTTGGTCACCCGACCCGAGGCCACGAGCGAGCTGTACTACTGCCTCTCCGGCCGGGGCGCATCCACCTTCGACCGGCGCGGCGCCGGACCGGGGGCCACTCTCCGGCACCGATCGCCTGGGCGGCCGGCGACGTCTTCGTCCTGCCGGCCGGGTGCACGACCGAGCATGGCGCTGTCGACCGGCGGGGCGTCCTCTACCGGGTGTCCGACGCCCCGCTCCTGCGCTACCTCGGCGCCCTGCCCGGCGAGGCCCGGTTCTCTCCGACCCGCTATCCGGCCGATCGCACCGGGGCCTTCCTCGACGAGGTGGCCCGGCACCCCGAGGCATCCCGGCGCAGCCGGGTGAGCGTGCTCCTCGGCAACGCCGCCACCCCCGAGACCCTCACCGTCACCCACACGCTGTGGGCGATGGTCGGCGTGCTCCCGCCGCGTCAGGTGCAACGCCCCCACCGCCACCAGAGCGTGGCCGTCGACCTCATCACCGCCTGCCCGCCCGGGTGCTTCACCTTGCTCGGCCACGAGCTCGACGGCACCGGACGCATCGTCGACCCCGTCCGGGTCGACTGGGAGCCCGGCGGGGCGTTCGTGACGCCCCCCGGCACGTGGCACAGCCACCACAACGAGTCCGACGTGCCCGCCCGCCTGGTGCCCATCCAGGATGCCGGTCTCCACACCTACCTGCGTTCGCTCGACATCCGCTTCTCCGGGCCCGCCGACTGACGACGGAGAGGCCGCGTGCCATTCGCCAGCGCCCTCTCCCTCCATCCCGTCGCCTCGGAGGCCATCGGTGAGGTGGCGGGCACCGTGCTCGAGGCCCTCGGCGACCGGCCCGACCTCGTGGTCCTGACCGTCACCCGTCCGCACGCCGGCGCCCTCGAGGACATCGCCGCCACCGTCGACGCCGCCCTCCACCCACTGGCCATCGTCGGCTGCGCGGCAGAGTCGGTGGTGGCCACCGGGACCGAGGTCGAGGAGGCCGCCGCCATCAGCCTGTGGGCGGGCCGGGTGGGCCCGCTCCTCGCCGTCACCATCGACGCCATCCGCCTGGCCGACGACACGTGGCAGTTCTCGGGTTGGCCCGAGAGCCTCGGCTTCGAGCCGAGCGCCCTCCTGCTCCTCTGTGACCCGTTCACCTTCCCGGCCGCCGAGTTCCTCCGCCAGCTCGAGGAGTGGCAGCCCGGCCTGCCGGTCGTCGGGGGCAACGCCACCGGCGGGCGCGGCCCCGGCGGCAGCCGCCTTCTGTCCGGGGGGCGCGTGCAACAGCGGCGGGGCGGTCGGCGTCCTGCTGGGCCACGGCGTGGAGATCGAGCCCGTCGTCTCCCAGGGATGCCGGCCCTACGGCCGGCCGCTCACCGTGACCCGCTCCGAAGGCAACGTGGTCTACGAGCTCGCCCGAAAGGCGGCGCTCCAATGCCTGGTCGACCAAGCCCGGAGCGCCCTCGATGCCGCCGAGATCGCCGGGCATCGGCTCGAACGGGCTCTACCTTGGCCGTCTCATCGACGAGCGGATCGCCGATCCCGGCCCGGCGGACTTCCTCGTCCGCTCCATCGTCGGCGTCGACCGGTCCAGCGGGGCCATCGCCCTCGACGACCGGATACCCCTGGGTTCTACCGTCCGCTTCTGCCTGCGCGACGCCGGGACCGCCCACGACGAGCTGGCCCGCCTGCTGCACGGCCGGGAGGCCGCCGGCGCGCTGGCCTTCGTCTGCAACGGCCGGGGCTCGCGGCTGTTCGACTCTCTGCACAACGACGCATCCACCATGGCGCGAGCCCTCGGGCCGGTTCCCGTCTGCGGCATCTTCTCTGCCGGTGAGATCGGGCCCGTCGGTGGCCGTAGCTTCGTCCTGACGAACTCGGCGTCGCTCGCCCTGGTGCAAGACCGCCGGCCCTGAAGACGCCGCCTCGGCTCCTGGCCCTGGCCGATAGGGTTGCCACGATGACCGACCGGCGGACCACGCAACCGGAACGCGTCGAAGACGCAAAGCTCGAGCAGCTGGCCATCAACGTCATCCGGGGCATCGCCATCGACGCCCCCCGGGCCGCCAATAGCGGCCACCCGGGGACGGCCATGGCTCTCGCACCGCTCGCCCACGTCCTCTTCACCCGGGTGATGCGACACTCCCCCACCGAGCCGGACTGGCCCGACCGCGACCGGTTCGTGCTCTCCAACGGGCACGCCTCGATCCTGCTCTACACCATGCTCTACCTGACCGGGTACGGCCTGGACCTCGACGACCTGCGCGCCTTCCGCAGCTGGGGCAGCCGCACACCGGGTCATCCCGAGCGCAAGCACGCGCCGGGCATCGAGGTCACCACCGGTCCCCTCGGACAGGGCTATCGCCAACGGCGCCGGCATGGCCATCGCCGAGCGATGGCTGCGGGCCAACTTCTCGCCCGAGATCTGCGACCACCACACCTTCGTCTTCGCCGGCGACGGTTGCCTGGAGGAGGGCATCTCCCACGAGGCCGGCTCGCTGGCCGGGCATCTGGGCCTCGGCCGGCTGGTCTGCGTCTACGACGACAACCACATCAGCATCGACGGGCCGACCGAGCTGGCCTACTCCGACGACGTGGCCGGGCGCTTCGAGGCCTACGGCTGGTCGGTCGAGGACGTCGGTGAGATCGCCAACGACACCGCCGCCCTCGAGGCGGCGCTGGACCGGGCCAAAGCGGAGGAGGACAAGCCGAGCCTCATCATCCTGCGCAGCCACATCGGCTACCCGTCACCGCATCTGACCGACACGGCCAAGGCCCACGGCGACCCCTTCTCCGACGACGAGGCCCGCCTCACCAAGGAGATCCTCGGGATCCCGACCGACGAGACGTTCTGGGTGCCGGCCGAGGTCCTCGAGCTCTACCGCCGCTGCATCCCCCGCGGCCGGGCCATGAGCGCCGAGTGGCGCGCCCGCTACGACGCCTGGGACGGCGACAAGGAGCGGTGGGAGGCGGCCCAGGGCGGCCACGGCCTCCCCGGGTGGGCGGCCAAGCTCCCCGCCTTCGGGCCGGACGACGGTCCCATGGCCACCCGCAAGGCCATCAAGGCCTGCCTCGACGCCACCGCGCCGTTCATCCCCGGCGTGATGCCCGGCAGCGCCGACCTGACCGGCAACACCGGCATGGCTCTCGCCGACGCCGTGCCTCAGTCGCGCGAGCACCCGGAGGGAAGCCTCATCCACTACGGCATCCGCGAGCACGGCATGGGCGGCGTCATGAACGGGATGGCCGCCCACGCCGGCGTCCTGCCGGTGGGCGGCACCTTCTTCGTCTTCAGCGACTACATGCGCGGCGCCGTGCGGGTCGGGACCCTCTCCTTCGAGCACGTCATCTACTCGTGGACCCACGACTCGGTCGGCCTCGGCCAGGACGGCCCCACCCACCAGCCCATCGAGCACCTGGCGGCCTTGCGGGCCATGCCCGACCTCCGGCTCATCCGCCCGGCCGACGCCAACGAGACGGCGGCCGCCTGGCGCCTGGCCGTGGAGCACGACGGGCCCACCGCCCTCATCCTGACCCGCCAGGAGCTACCCGTCCTCGAGCGCACGGCCGACCTCGCCCCCGAGGGCGTCCCCGGGGTGCCTACGTGCTGGCCGACCCCGATGACGACACCGGGCCCGACGTCGTGCTCATCGGAACCGGCAGCGAGGTCCATGTGTGCCTGGCCGCGGCGGAGATCCTGGCTGGGCGGGGAACACAGGCGCGCATCGTGTCCTTCCCGTCGTGGGACCTCTTCGCCCAGCAGACCGACGAATACCGCCGTCAGGTGCTGCCGCCCGGCCTCCCCCGCCTGGCCGTCGAGGCGGCCAGCTCCTTCGGCTGGGAGCGCTACGCCGACGCCACCGTCTCCATCGACCGGTTCGGGGCCTCCGCTCCTGGCCAAAAGGTCCTCGACGAGCTGGGCTTCACCCCCGAGCACGTCGCCTCGAGGGCCCTCGACCTGCTGGCCAGCCGGGCATCGGCGTGACGGTCGGACGGGGACACCACCGGGCCGCGACCGCCGACGCCGGCACCAGGTGCGCGAAAGGAGCGCCGTGACCAAACTCACCGATCTCTACGAGCAACAGGGTCAGAGCCCCTGGCTCGACAACCTGCGCCGCGACTGGCTGCAGAACGGCACCCTGGCCGGGCTCGTGGCCCAGGGCATCCGCGGGGTGACCTCGAACCCCACCATTTTCGCCAAGGCCATCTCCGGCCAGGACACCTACGACGAGGAGTTCGACGCCCTCATCAAGACGAAGTCCGTCGAGGACGCCTACTGGGACCTGGTCGTCGACGACATCAACGCCGCCCTCGACGTCCTCGCAGCCGACCTACGAGACCTCTGACCGAGGCGACGGCTTCGTCTCCCTCGAGGTCGCCCCGGCCCTCGCCCACGACACCCAGGGGACCATCGAGGCGGCCCGGTCGTTGCACGAGCGCATCGCTCGCCCCAACCTGCTGGTGAAGATCCCGGCCACACCGGAGTGCATCCCGGCCATCGAGCAGATGATCTCGAGGGCCGCAGCATCAACGTGACCCTCATCTTCAGCCTCGATCGCTACGGCGAGGTCATCGAGGCCTACCTGACCGGCCTCGAGCGCCTGGCCGCCTCCGGGGTGTCCGACCTGTCCAAGGTGGCCAGTGTCGCCTCGTTCTTCATCAGCCGTGTCGACACCGAGGTCGACCGGCGACTGGACGCGGTGGCGGCAGACGGCGCCGCCGGGTGACACCGTGCGCGCCCTGCGGGGACGGGCGGCGGTGGCCCAGGGGAAGCTCGCCTATCAGTTGTTCCTCCAGCGGTTCGCCGGCCCGCGCTGGGAAGCACTGTCGGCCAAGGGAGCCCGGCTGCAGCGGCCGCTGTGGGCGTCGACGTCGACCAAGAACCCCGACTACCCGGACCTCGCCTACGTCGACACCCTCATCGGCCCGCACACGGTCAACACCATGCCCGACGGCACCGTCGCCGACTTCCTCGACCACGGCACCGTGACCCGCACCGTCGACGTCGGGGTCGACGAGGCCCGCCGTGTCGAGGACGACCTGGCCGCCGTCGGCATCGACCTCGCCGACGTCGCCCGCGTGCTCGAGGACGAGGGGGTGGCCTCCTTCGCCAAGTCGTTCGACGAGCTCATGCAGTCCCTGACCGACAAGGCCAACGCCCTGAGCAACCGGTAGGGCGAGGATTTCGCCGCCGCCCGGGTCGGCGACCGACCCGACGTCCGTCCGTGGCCCTCCGCCGGCCGCCGGCGACGACTCCGACAGGTACCGACAGGAGGAGACCACGATGAAGATAGCCATGGTGGGGCTGGGCAAGATGGGCGCCAACATGAGCCAGCGCCTCGTCGAGAAGGGCCACGAGGTGGTCGGCTTCGACCTCTCGGACAAGGCGCGGGAAGCGGTGGCCGCCGTCGGGGCCACCACCGCCTCGACCCTCGAGGACGTGGCCAAGGCGCTGTCCCCACCTCGGGTGGCCTGGGTCATGGTCCCGGCCGGCGAGCCCACCAACTCGACCATCACCCGCCTGGCCGGGCTGTTCGAGCCGGGGGACGTGATCATCGACGGCGGCAACTCCAATTACAAGGAGACAGCCCCGCTCGTGGCCAGCCTGGCCCAGTCGGGCATCGCCCTGGTCGACGCCGGGACCTCCGGGGGGATCTGGGGTCTGAAGGAGGGCTACTGCCTGATGGTCGGTGGGACCAAGGAGGCCGTCGCCACCTGCGAGCCCATCTTTCTCGCCCTCGCCCCCGAAGGGGGCTACGCCCACGTGGGGCCGCCGGGCGCCGGCCACTTCGTGAAGATGGTCCACAACGGCATCGAGTACGGGCTCATGCAGGCCTACGCCGAGGGCTTCGAGATCATGTCCGAGGCGCCCGAATTCGACCTCGACCTCCACGAGATCGCCTCGATCTGGCGGTACGGTTCGGTCGTGCGCAGCTGGCTGCTCGAGTTGGCCGAGCGGGCCCTGCGCCCCGAGTCCAACTTCGACCAGATCGAGGCGGTGGTCGTCGACTCCGGCGAGGGGCGCTGGACGCTGGACGAGGCCATCGACCGCGGCGTGTCGGCTCCGGTCATCGCCTCCGCCCTCTTCGCCCGGTTCGCCTCGCAGAAGAAGGACGCCTTCGGCCTCCGTCTCGATCTCGGCCCTGCGCAACCAGTTCGGCGGGCACGCCTTCACCACCACCGAGGGCACACTCGGCGGCGAGACCTTCACACCCACCTGAGCCCATGACCGACACCGAACACCAGCCCGCCCACCGACGGCACCGGGGCGCCGCCGAACCAGCGGGCGCGGCCGGCGGTCTCTGCCGGCGGTGCTCTCG
Source organism: uncultured Acidimicrobiaceae bacterium (assembly GCA_963756195.1). GTDB lineage: Bacteria > Actinomycetota > Acidimicrobiia > Acidimicrobiales > RAAP-2 > CAVSNH01. The sequence goes on along the minus strand of CAVWMT010000009.1, from coordinate 97,072 downwards.
CCGGCGCCGCCGGTGGCCATGGTCATCTTCGGCGCCTCTGGCGACCTCACCTCCCGCAAGATCCTCCCCGCCCTGGCCCGGCTGGCCGACCGGGGCGTCCTCGACGAGGGATTCACGCTCATCGGGGTGGCCCGCACGCCCTTGAGCGACGACGAGTTCCGCAACCTGGTGGCCGACGCCACCCCCGACGGCGGCCCCAAGTGGAAGACGCTGTGCCAGCGGTTCCGCTACGTCACCGGCGAGTACGACCATCCCGGCACCTTCGCCACGCTCAAGACCTACCTGGACGAGGCCGACCAGGTCGACAACACGCAGGGCAACCGCCTCTACTACCTGGCCACCATCCCGAGCGTCTTCGGCCTGGTGGCCGGGGCGCTGGCCAAACACGGCTGCACCCAGCCCGCCGGACGACGACCACTTCGTGCGCATCGTGGTCGAGAAGCCCTTCGGCCGCGACCTGGCCAGCGCCATCGAGCTCGACCGCCAGATGCACGAGGCTTTCGACGAGAGCCAGATCTACCGGATCGACCACTACATGGGCAAGGAGACGGTCCAGAACGTCCTGGCCCTGCGCTTCGCCAACGCCATCTTCGAGCCCATCTGGAACCGGCGCTACGTCGAGCAGGTCCAGGTGACGGTGGCCGAGTCGATCGGGGTCGAGCACCGGGGCGGCTTCTACGAGACCGCCGGCGCTCTGCGCGACATCGTGCAGAACCACGTCATGCAGGTCCTCGCCCTCACCCTGATGGAGTCGCCGACGAGCACCGACGCCGACCGCATCCGCGACGAGAAGGTCAAGCTCCTCCACTCCATCGACATCCCCACCCCCGACGAGGCGGTCGACAAGTGCGTGCGCGGCCAGTACGCGGCCGGCACCATCGACGGGAAGCCGGTGATCGCCTACCGCGACGAGGACGGCGTGGCCAAGGACAGCCAGACCGAGACGTACCTCGCCCTGCGGCTCCGGGTGGAGAACTGGCGGTGGGCCGGCGTGCCCATCTTCGTGCGCACCGGCAAGCGGCTGCCGGCCCGGGTGACCGAGGTGGCCATGTCCTTCCACCAGGTCCCCTTCCTCCTCTTCGACAAGCAGATGAGCCGCGACCTGCGACCGAACACGCTCATCCTGCGCATCCAGCCCGACGAGGGCATCAGCCTCGAATTCGGGGCCAAGATGCCCGGCGAGAAGTTCCACCTGCGCTCGGTGGCCATGGACTTCTCCTACTCCGAGACCTTCGCCGGCATCGAGGCGGCCGACGGCTACGAGCGGCTCATCCATGACGCCATGGTGGGCGACGCCACCCTCTTCATCCGCACCGACGAGGTGGAGGCGGCCTGGCGCATCGTGGACCCCTACCTGCAGGCGTGGGCGGAGCCGGGCGGCGGCCTCCACCTCTACCCGGCCGGCACCTGGGGCCCGCACCTGGCCGAACTGCTCGTGCAGCGGTCGGGCGACGAGTGGCGCAACCCGGCGATCGACCTCGAGCTCAGCGGCGGCCGCCTCACCGAGCTGCCCCAGTGACTTGGCCGGAGCCGGCGTGAAGGGCAGCTTCGAGCGCTGCCGAGTCGGTGCCCGACGCCTTCAGCGAGCTCGTCGCCGAGCAGATCGCAGCCGGCACCACCACTTTGTTCCTGTCCGGGGGCGACCTCGCCGCCGAGTGCTACCGGGCCCTCGCCGCCCGCAGTGTGGCGGGGGTCGGGGCGGAGCCGGACTGGTCGTCGGTCGACGTCTACTACGGCGACGAACGCTGCGTCCCCCTCGACGACCAGGACTCGAACCACCTCCTGGCCGCCACCACCCTGCTCGACGTGGTCGGCCCGGTGCACTCGGACCACCCCATGTACCGCGTCGGCCCGCCGACGGACGCGGCCGCCGCCTACCAGCACGAGATCGAGGCGCTCCCCGACTTCGGGCTCGTCCATCTCGGGCTCGGTCCCGACGGCCACACCGCCTCGCTGTTCCCGCAGTCGACCGCCCTCGATGTCGACGATCCCGGCCTCTACGTGGTGGCCAACTCCGACCCCCTCGGCAACAACCCCCACGACCGCATCACGCTGACCCTGGCCGGCATCGCCCGCGCCCGGCTGGTCGTGTTCACCGTCACCGGCGCGGCCAAGCACGAGCCCCTGGCCCGGATCCTGGCCGGCGAGGACCTTCCCGCCGGCCGGGTGGAGGCACCCGACATCCGCTGGCTCGTCGACGCCGAGGCCGCCGGCTCGCTCGACCTGCCCCGGTAAGGTGTCGCCAATGGGCGCCGGCACGCCAGTCGAGGCCCCGAGGGTCGTGCCCGTTGCGTCCGTCCCGCCGCTGGAGCAATCCCTCGCCATGCGCTGGCCGAGGTGCCCGAGGACGTCCTGGCCGCCGAGGCGCGTGACATCCGGCGGGCCGCCTTCGGCAACCGCGTGACCTTCTCGCCCAAGGTCTTCATCCCTCTCACCATGCTGTGCCGCGACCGCTGCGGCTACTGCACCTTCGCCAAGGCCCCGGCCCGTCTCCCCGCTCCGTACCTCTCCATCGACGAGGTGCTCGCCATCGCCCGGGCCGGCAGCCAGGCCGGCTGCCACGAGGCGCTCTTCACCCTGGGCGAGGCTCCCGAGGACCGCTACCCCACCGCCCGGCGGTGGCTCGACGACCACGGCTACGGCTCGACCGTCGACTACCTGGTCGCCGCCTGCCGGGCGGTGGTCGACGAGACCGGGCTCCTGCCCCACGCCAATGCCGGTGCCCTCTCCGCCGCCGAGCTCCGCCGGCTTCGCCCCGTCACCGCCAGCCAGGGGATGATGCTCGAGTCACTGGCGCCCGACCTCGCCGCCCACCGAGGCGCGCCCGACAAGACGCCCGCCCGGCGCCTGGCCACGCTCGAGGCGGCCGGTGTCGTCGGAGTGCCGTTCACCACCGGGCTGCTGGTGGGCATCGGCGAGACCCGACAGGACCGCCTGGCCACCCTGGCCGCCATCGCCGAGAGCCACCGTCGCCACGGTCACGTCCAGGAGGTCATCGTCCAGAACTTCCTGCCCAAGCCGGGCACGGCCATGCACCGCGCCCCGGCCTGCCCGCCCTCCGAGCTGGCCTGGACGATCGCCGCCGCCCGGGTGGTGCTGCCCCCGGACGTGCACGTGCAGGCTCCGCCCAACCTGTCCGACGACCTCGGTCGGCTGCTCGCCGCCGGCATCGACGACTGGGGCGGCGTGTCACCGGTCACCGCCGACCACGTGAACCCCGAGCGCCGGTGGCCGGCGCTCGACACCCTACGGGCGGCCACCGAGACGGCCGGCTCGGTGCTGGCACCGAGGCTCACCGTGTACCCGGAGTTCGCCGCTCGACCCTGAGCGCTGGCTCGACGAGTCCATGCGCTTCCCCGTGCTCGACGCCTCCGACGCCGAAGGCCTGGCCCGTGACCACTGGTGGTGCTCGGGCGGCACCGTCCCCCCGCCGGACCTGTTGCCAGTCGCGCCTGGCGCCGGTGACCGCAGCCTGCGGCTTCCACCGTCCCATCTCCGCAGCGCGGTCGACGAGGTGCTCGACGGCGTGCTGGGCGGCCAGGTGGTCGGCGAGGACGAGATCGTGACCCTGTTCGGCGCCCGGGGCCGCCAGGTGCGCGATGTCGCCGCCGTCGCCGACCAGCTGCGCTCGGAGACGGTCGGCGACGAGGTGACCTTCGTGGCCAACCGCAACATCAACTACACCAACGTCTGCACCTTCAAGTGCCGCTTCTGCGCCTTCTCCAAGGGCCCCCGCTCGCTCAACCTGCGGGGTGCCCCCTATCTCCTCGGCCTCGAAGAGATCACCGAGCGCGTGGCCGAGGCCGAGACTCGGGGGGCGACCGAGGTGTGCCTGCAGGGCGGCATCCACCCCGACTTCGACGGCGACTACTACCTGGAGGTGATGCGAGCGGTGCGCGCCGCCTCGCCCCGCATCCACATCCACGCCTTCACCGCCCTCGAGGTCACCGAGGGAGCCCGACGGTCGGGGGTGGACCTCGCCGAGTACCTGACGCTCCTGCGCGACGCCGGGCTGCGCACCCTGCCGGGCACGGCCGCCGAGATCCTCGACGACGAGATCCGTGCCGTGCTCTGCCCGGACAAGATCTCGACCGACCAATGGCTCGAGGCCCACCGCACCGCGCACGCGGTGGGCCTGCGTTCGAACGTGACCATCATGTTCGGCGCGGTGGAACAACCCCGGTCCTGGGCCCGCCACCTGGTGCGCACCCGTGAGCTCCAACTCGAGACGGGTGGGTTCACCGAGTTCGTCCCGCTGCCCTTCGTGCACATGGGGGCGCCCATCTACCTGCAGAAGCGGGCCCGGCGGGGGCCGACCTTCCGCGAGACGCTGCTCATGCACGCGGTGGGGCGCATCGCCTACCGGGGCGCCATCGACAACATCCAGGCCAGCTGGGTCAAGCTCGGCGTGGACGGCTCTCGCCAGGTCCTGCGGGCCGGGGTCAACGACCTCGGCGGCACGCTCATGGACGAGAACATCTCGCGGGCGGCCGGGGCCGTCCACGGCCAGGGCATGGAGGCCGACGACTTCGCGGGCCCTCGTCGCCCCCCTGGGGCGCCGCCTCGTCCAGCGCACCACGCTCTACGGACGGGTCGCCGACTGCCGACGCGACTGGCGCGCCCGATGGCGACACGGGGGCGCACCGGGAGCGCGGACCGGAGCCGGAGCCCTCGCCGCCACCCACTGACATGAGCGAGGCGGGCGACGGACCCGAAGCCGAGATCCTGCACCGGCTCCTCGACTTCCCTCGAGGCGGCCGGGGCGTCCCCCAGCCCAGCGACGCCTCTACCGGTCCATGCTGGCCACCGTGGCCACCCTGGCCCGCGACGGCACCCAGGTCATCGACCTCAAGGTGGCCGACACGGCGCTCTCCGAGATGGCCGAGGCCTTCCGGGTGTTCAGCCCCTACCGGGCCCGGCGCAAGGTGACCCTCTTCGGCTCGGCCCGCACCCTGCCCGACCAGCCCGCCTACGCCCAGGCCCGGGCGCTGGCCGCCACCATGGCCGAGGCCGGCTGGATGGCAGTCACCGGGGCCGGCCCGGGGATCATGGCCGCGGGCATGGAAGGCGCCGGGCGCGACCGCTCCATCGGCGTCAACATCCGGCTCCCCATGGAGCAGGGGGCCAACCCGTTCATCGCCCAGGACCCGAAGTTGGTCGAGATGCGGTACTTCTTCACCCGCAAGCTCATGCTCATCAAGGAGTCCGACGGCTACGTCGTCCTGCCCGGAGGCTTCGGCACCCTTGACGAGGGATACGAGCTCCTGACCCTGCTGCAAACGGGAAAGGCCGAGCCGGCGCCGGTGGTGCTGCTCGATGTGCCGGGCGGCACCTACTGGCAGGGCTGGTCACGCTTCCTCGCCGAGGAGGTCGAGCCACGCCACCTCGTCTCCCCCGAGGATCGGTCGTTCTTCCTCGTTACCGACAGCGCCGAGGCAGCCGCAGCCGAACTGCTCGGCTTCTACCGCAACTACCACTCCTGTCGCTGGGTGGGAGACGTGCTCGTGCTGCGCGTGCAGCAGGCCCCGGACCGGGACCGTCTGGCCGACCTCAACCACCATTTCGCCGACATCGTGACCAGTGGAGTCATCCGGGTGGCCCGGCCGTTCCCACCCGAGCGCAGCGACGACGACCACCTCGAGCTCGAGCGTCTCGCCTTCCGCTTCGACAAGATCCACTACGGCCGGCTTGCGCCAGCTCATCGATGCCATCAACCAGCCGGAGGCCGCGCCCCCGGCCGAGCTGGAGCCGGGGGGCCTCGGCTAAGGCTCAGGGCCGGACGACCTTGTCTCCGTGATTGTTGGCGTGGAGTACTTCGCCGTGACAACTGTTCACGGACCCAATTGGGATGACTCGAAGCCCATCCGTGAACAGGCGGAGTGGTCGGCGCATGCGTCCTTCATGGACGCATTGGTGGACGAGGGGTTCGTCGTTCTGGGTGGCCCGCTCGACGACGGCGAGCACGCTCTCCTCGTCGTGGACGCCGCCGATGAGGACGAAGTGCGCGAGCGGCTCGGTGGCGACCCGTGGGCCCCCACCGACATCCTTGCCATCGGGACCGTGCGGCGATGGTCGATCTGGCTGGATGCCAGAACCCCATCAAGCCCCAGTTGACCTTGCACCACCCCATCCGGCCCAGCCGTCAAGCCGACCAATCCGAGGTGCGGGCCTTACAAAAGGTGACGATGCAAATGTGCGGATGACCTGTTCCAAAATCCCAACAGGGCAATACGTCTCCTCGATTTTTGTGTGACGGTTAGGGCTCGCTCACCTCGACCGGCCCACCCAGCAGGCCCACCGCCTTGTCCACGGCCCGTCGGGCCCGGGTGATCCGCCGTTCCTCGGCGGTCAGGGCCGGATCAGGCTCGGCATCGGCGGACAGTGCCTCGGCCGCCCGGTGCAGCCGGTCGAGCGCCATGTCGGCCAGCTCCTCGCTGAGGCCGGCCAGCCGCTCGGCGATGTCGGCCAGGTCGGCCGCCACCCTCAGCTGCTCCGCGGGATGTCGACCTCGATCACCTCGAGGGCTCCGTCGGCGTGCTGGGCCCGCAGCACCTTCTTGTCGAACTTGCCCACGCTGGTCTTGGGCACCTCGCCGACGAATGACCACCGCTCGGGCAGCCACCACCGGCTCACCCGGCTGGCGAGGAACTCGACCAGCTCCTCGGCCCCGACGTCGGTGCCCTCCTCGCGCACGGCCACCACCAGCGGTCGCTCGCTCCAGCGCTCGTCGGGCACGGCGATGACCGCCGCCTCGACGATGGCCGGGTGGGCCATGACCTCGTTCTCGAGCTCGACCGAGGAGATCCACTCGCCGCCCGTCTTGATGACGTCCTTGGTCCGGTCGCTGATCTGCATGAAGCCACGGCCGTCGAGGGTCCCCATGTCACCAGTGCGTCAGCCATCCGTCATGGAAGCGCTCCGGCGAGCGCTCGCGGTAGTAGGAGCCGGTGATCCAAGGGCCCCGCACCTCGAACTCGCCCACCGACTCACCGTCGTTGGGGAGGACGGAACCGTCCTCGTCGACCACCCGCAGCTCGACGCCGGGAACCACGCGGCCGGCCTTCGCCCGCCACTCCATCTCCTCCTCCGGCGGTGTCCCCCGGGGCGGCAGGGCCAGGGCGCAGAGGGGGCTGGTCTCGGTCATGCCCCATCCCTGCACCATCTCGACGCCGAGCTCGTCCCGGTAGCGCTCCATGAGCTGGCGGGGCACGGCTGCGCCGCCGGCCGTGATCATGCGGAGGGACGAGAGGTCGACCGGGTTGGACTGGGCGTAGCGCAGGAGGTCGTTCCAGATGGTCGGCACGCCGCAGGCGAGGGTGGGCCGATGCCGGGCGATCATGAGGCTGAGCGGCTCGGCCTGCACGAACAGCTGGGGCATGATCATGTCGGCCCCGGTCATGAAGGCGCCGTAGGGCGTGCCCCAGGCGTTGGCGTGGAACATGGGGACGATGGAGAGGACCCGGTCCTGCTCGTTGACCCCCAGCGACGATCCCGAGGTGATGGCCATCGAGTGCAGGTAGGTCGACCGGTGGCTGTAGACGACCCCCTTCGGGTTGCCCGTCGTGCCCGACGTGTAGCACATGGCCGCGGCATTGCGTTCGTCGAACTGCGGGCCAGTCGTATCCGGGCTCCTCGGCGCCGAGCAGGTCCTCGTACGAGAGGGTCTCGCCCAGGCCGCTCGTGTCACCCGCATCCCACCACGATGAGGTGCTTGACCGTGGTCAGCTGGTCGTAGACGCGGGCCAGCAGCGGCGCCACCATGCCGTCGACGATGATCACCTGGTCCTCGGCGTGGTTGATCACATAGGCCAGCTGCTCGGGGAACAGCCGCAGGTTGAGGGTGTGGAGGACGGCACCCATGGACGGCACGGCCAGGTAGGCCTCGAGGTGGACCTGGTTGTTGGGCATGAACGTGCCCACCCGGTCGCCGTCACCGACTCCCCAGGCGCCCAAGGGCGGCGGCCAGTCGCTCGGCCCGGGTCGCCACCTCGGCGAACGAGGCCTCGACGAAGTCGTCCTTCGGGTCGATGATGGTCACGACCCGGCTCTCCCCGTAGACCTGCTGGCCGTGGCGGAGGATCCCGCTCACCAGCAGCGGCCCGTCCTGCATGGTGCTGAGCACGCCCCGACCTCCCTGTGCCTGCTGTCCGTCTCGGACGACCGAGCATACCGATCGCCCATGCCGGCGGTCGGCTTGTGCCACACGTCGGGCCCGCCGTTGTGCTGGTCCGTTGCCGACGGTGCTCACGTCGTGGTCAACTGGCGACGGCGCACCTCCCGCCGGTCGGGTCGGGAGCGGTCCCTCTGAGCGCTCGGCTCACGCACACTCGGCTCACCTCGGAGGGACCATGGCCAAGCGGGCGCTCCTCGTCTCCGCCGTCATCGGCGGCGCGTTCATGGTGATCGCTCGGCCTGCCCGTGCTGGCCGCCACCGCCTTCGAGGGCGCCGGCGGCGGGTCGGCCGCCGGATCGGCATGCCGGCGGAGACCCGGCCATGGGCGGAAGCCGGCCATCCCCGCCGCCTGGTCGACCCTCGAGCAGCAGGCAGCCGCCACCTGTCCCGGGCTGCCCTGGTCGGTGCTCGGTGCCATCGGCACCGTCGAGTCGGACAGTGGCCAGTCGATCGGCCCCGGGAGTGTGGTCAGGGGCGAACGCTGCCGGGGCAGAAGGCCCCATGCAGTTCGAGCCGGCCACCTTCGCCGCCTACGCCACCGTGGGCCCGGGTGGGCTGCAGGCCACCGAGCCCCTACGACTCCACCGACGCCGTCTACACGGCGGCCGCCATGCTCTGCGCCGACGGCGCCGGCTCGCCGGGCACCCTGCGCCAGGCCGTCCTCGACTACAACCACTCCGCGCCTACGCCGACGTCGTCCTCACCCTGACCATGGCCTTCGCCGCCGCACCGACGCTGTCCGTGGTCGGGGAGGCGGCGATCGCCTTCGCCGCCGGGCAACTGGGCGTGCCCTACGCCTGGGGTGGCACCGGGCCGGGCGGCTTCGACTGCTCCGGGCTGGTCGCAGGCCGCCTACGCCAGCGCCGGTGTCCCCCTCCCCCGGGTGGCCCAGGACCAGTTCGATGCCGGGCCCGCCGTCCCCGCCGGGCAGCCCGCTCGAACCCGGTGATCTGGTCTTCTTCGGGAGTGGTCCCGTCCGCCGTCAGCCACGTGGGCCTGGTCGTCGGTCCAGGGATCATGATCGACGCTCCCCTACCGGGGCCGTGGTCCGGGCCGAGGCGTTTCCGCCGGCGGTGGGCGCGCCTGGGGCGATGACGAGGTGGTGGGTGCCACCCGACCCGAAGGGTGACCGGGGGGCTGCGGCCGGCCACGCCGACGTGCCCAGGATGGGAGGAGCAGCCGACAGCGACGCTAGGTGGACACCGGAGCGGGCCTGCTCGGCGCCGGCCTGCCGGTGTGCTGCCCGAGGGGCACGACCTGGCTCGCCGGCGGAGCGGTGATGGAGACCGGCGCACCGTAGTCGCTGAAGCCCTCGGTGAACGACGCGGTCACGGTGTGGCTCCCGACGGCAAGGCGGAAGTCGACAGCCAGACGACGGAGCGACCCGTTGGCGTCGGCCACGGAAGCGGTCACCGACGGTCGAGGAGGTGCCGAGTGCCTGTTCGGCCGTCCGAGCGAGCCCGGCAGGAATGTCGGCGCGCGACATCTCGGCACGCAGCGCCGCCGGCGTGACGGTCACCCGGTAGACATGGACGGCCGTCCCGTCGACGGTGCTGGCACCGAGAGTCAACGACGTGGTTGCCCCTCGAACCGAGCATGCCGAGCACGGCCACCGGGTCCGAATTGCCGGGAGGATGGGGCCGCCCGAGCCCATCGACTCCGAGACCCATGGCTTGCCCGCCTGCGGCGCCGGGACCTGCGGGAACGAGAGGTAGAGGGTGTCGCCCACGAACACCATGCGGAGCTGACTCTCCACTCAACCCGCTGGTCCCGCCGAAGGAGATGTCCATCCGGCTGGCCGAGTCGGTGAGGTCGACCGCTCCCGTCCCGGTGGCCGTGACCCTCCCGCTACCCGGGATGTTCAGGGTCATGGCCAGCGAGAGGTCGGCCGTCCTGGCCCCGACGGCGCTGCGGGCCGAGCTCATCACCGCGATCGCCGGGCTCGGCCGCCGGGGGCGCCGCCGGCGACCGACCCACGAGGGTCCATGCCCCGACGGACGCGGCCACCACGACGGCGACGACCGCGGCCACGAGCAGCCAGGCGCGCCCCAATCTCGAGACGGGAGCGCCCTTGCCCGGTGGGAAGAAGTCGACGGTCGGCCCGGCGATCCGGCGACGGGGCCCGGCGCGGGATCCCAGCCGTGCCTCCCCAGTTGTCCACCGGCTGGGAGTCCGCTCTGTCCCGGCCTGCGAGCTCGTCTCGGGCTCGAGACGCGGCAGATCGTCAGCGTCGGGGCGTGACGACGCCCCCTCAACGGAAGTGCCCCTCATGTCAACGCGCCTTTCGTTCCCTGCCCGAGCGCCCATGGTACCGACGGCCCGCGCGCATTGAATAGGGACGAGACGCGCTCTAGCTGCACCGATTCCGCACTTCGTCACCGTCCGACCACACACCGTGATAGGCCACGATGGCGCCGACCGGAAGCGCCGGTCGAGCTACCGCAAGGCGAGGTGCCCGGGTGCGAGCGGCGCAGGCAACGCCGTGTCCCCCATGAGGAACCGGTCGACCGAGGCGGCCGCCGAGCGGCCCTCGGCGATGGCCCACACGATGAGGCTCTGCCCGCGTGTCATGTCACCGCAGACGAACACGCCCTCGACGTTGGTCGCCCAGTTGCCGTCGGCGGCCACGCTCCCCCGGGCGTCGAGCTCGAGGCCGAGATCGGCGACCACTCCGTCGCGCTCGGCGCCGAGGAAACCGAGGGCCAGCAGCACGAGCTCGACACGGCAGCTCGAACGTCGAGCCTTCGACCGGGCCGGAACTCGGGACGTCCGTCGGGACCCTCGACCATCTCGACCTGCTCGCCGCGCAAGCTGCGCACCCGACCGCCATCGTCGCCGAGGAAAGCCGTCGTCGTCACCGAGAACAGCCGCTCGCCTCCTTCCTCGAGCGCGGCCGACGTCCGCAGCACGAGCGGCCACGTCGGCCACGGGTTCTCCGGCGTCCGCTCGAGCGGGGGCTCGGGCATGATCTCGAGCTGGTGCACGCTCCGCGCACCCTGCCGGTGCACCGTGCCCAGGCAGTCGGCGCCGGTGTCGCCGCCGCCGATGATGACCACGTGCTTGCCCTCGGCGGTGATGGTGGGCGCGGCCAGGAGGCCCTCCTGCACCAGGTTGGCCGGCTTCAGGTAGTCCATGGCCCGGTGGATGCCGTCGAGCTCGCGGCCCGGGCACCGGCAGCTCGCGGGGCAGGGTGGCCCCGCCGGCCAGGACCACGGCGTCGTAGTCGGCGGCGAGGTCGCGGGCAGAGATGACCACTGCGTCCGGCGCCGCCGCCAATGGGCACCGTCTCGGCCGGGCGCCCGACGGCGGTGCCGCACCGGAACTCGACGCCCTCGGCCACCAGCTGCTCGAGCCGCCGGTCGAGGACGCGCTTTTCCATCTTGAACTCGGGGATCCCGTAGCGCAGCAGCCCGCCGGGCTTCTCCGCTCGCTCGAAGACGACGACGTCGTGGCCGGCTCGGGCCAGCTGCTGGGCACAGGCCAGCCCGGCCGGGCCGGAGCCGACGACGGCCACCCGCTTGCCCGTGGACCGCAGGCTCTCGACCGGGGCGACCCGCCCGTCGGCCCACGCCCGCTCGGCGATCTCGTACTCGATGCGCTCGATGGTCACCGGGTCGTCGTTGATGCCGAGTACGCAGGACCCTTCGCAGGGGGCCGGGCACAGGCGCCCGGTGAACTCCGGGAAGTTGTTGGTGGCGTGCAACCGGTCGGCGGCGTCGGCCCACTCGTCGCGGTAGACGAGGTCGTTCCATTCGGGGATGAGATTGCCCAGCGGGCAGGCCTCGTGGCAGAAGGGGATGCCGCAGTCCATGCACCGGGCACCCTGCTCGCGGGCCGCCTCGGCCGGGAAGGCCTCGTAGACCTCGCGCCAGTCGCGCAGCCGAACCGGGATCGGGCGGCGGGATGGGAGATGCCGGCCGTAGCGGAGGAAGCCGTGGGCGTCACCCATGGGCCGCCTCCATCACCGCCTCCTCGACGGGCCGGCCCTCGGCCATGGCCTGCTCGGTCACTTCGAGCACCCGGCGGTAATCATACGGCATCACCGTGACGAACTGCTCCGAGGCGGCCACCCAGTCGGCCAGGACGGCTTCGGCCACCGCCGAGCCGGTCTCCTCGGCGTGGCAGGCGGATGCGGTCCTCGAGCCAGGAGCGGTCCTCAGGCGAGAGGGGCTCGAGCTCGACCTCGCCGTTGTTGTAGTTGCCGGCCAGCAGGCCGTACGGGTCGTAGACGTAGGCGACGCCGCCGGACATGCCGGCTCCGAAGTTGCGGCCGGTCGGCCCGAGGACGACCACCCGGCCGCCGGTCATGTACTCGCAGGCGTGGTCGCCCACCCCTTCGACGACGGCCACGGCGCCCGAGTTGCGCACGCAGAACCGCTCGCCCACCTGGCCCCTGAGGAACACCTCGCCGCCGGTGGCCCCGTAGAGCACGACGTTGCCGGCCACGATGTTGTCCTCGGCGGCGAACGGCGAGTCCTCCGGCGGGCGGATCACCAGGCGGCCACCGGACAGTCCCTTGCCCAGGTAGTCGTTGGCGTCCCCGAAGAGGCGCATGGTCACGCCCCTCGGGCACGAAGGCCCCGAAGCTCTGGCCGGCCGACCCCCGGAAGGTGAGGTCGATGGTCCCGTCGGGCAGGCCGGCGCCGCCGTGGCGGCGGGCGATCTCGTGACCGAGCAGTGTGCCCACCGTGCGGTCCACGTTGCTGATGGCGAGCTCGGCGGCGACCGGCGTCCCGTCCTCGATGGCCGGGGCGCAGGCCTCGAGGAAGGCGTGGTCGAGGGCCCGGTCGAGCCCGTGGTCCTGTTCCTTGACGCACGTCCTCGGGGCCCCCTCCGGGGCGGCGCGGTGCCATCGAGGATGGGAGACAGGTCGAGGCCGGCCGCCTTCCAGTGGTACGACGGCGTCGACGACGTCGAGCAGCTCGACCCGTCCGACAGCCTCCTCCAGCGATCGCAGGCCGAGGGCGGCCAGGTGCTCGCGCACCTCCTCGGCGATGTACTCGAAGAAGGTCTCGACGAACTCGGGCTTGCCGGCGAAGCGGGCGCGCAGTCGCGGGTTCTGGGTGGCGATGCCCACCGGGCAGGTGTCGAGGTGGCAGACCCGCATCATGATGCAGCCCGACACGACCAGCGGGGCGGTGGCGAAGCCGTACTCCTCGGCACCGAGCAGGGCGCCGATGACCACGTCGCGGCCGGTCTTGAGCTGGCCGTCGACCTGGACGACGATGCGGTCGCGCAGGTCGTTGGCCATGAGCGTCTGCTGAGTCTCGGCCAGGCCGAGCTCCCACGGGATGCCGGCGTGCTTGAGGGAGGTGAGCGGCGCCGCCCCGGTGCCGCCGTCGTGCCCCGAGATGAGCACGACGTCGGAATGGGCCTTGGCCACCCCGGCGGCCACCGTCCCCACCCCGACCTCGGCCACCAGCTTCACGTGGATGCGGGCCCTCGGGTTGGCCGACTTGAGGTCGTGGATGAGCTGGGCGATGTCCTCGATCGAGTAGATGTCGTGGTGCGGCGGCGGCGAGATGAGGCCGACGCCGGGTGTCGAGTAACCGGGTCTTGGCGATCCACGGCCAGACCTTGTAGCCGGGCAGCTGGCCACCCTCGCCGGGCTTGGCCCCCTGGGCGATCTTGATCTGGATGTCGTCCGAGTTGACCAGGTACTCGAGCGTCACCCCGAACCGGCCCGAGGCCACCTGCTTGATGGCGCTGCGCCGCAGGTCGCCGTTCTCGTCGGGCACGAAGCGCTCGGGGTCCTCGCCGCCCTCCCCGGTGTTCGACCGGCCGCCGAGCCGGTTCATGGCGATGGCCAGGGTCTCGTGGGCCTCGGCCGAGATGGAGCCGTAGGACATGGCCCCGGTCGAGAACCGGGCCACGATGGCCGAGACCGGTTCGACCTCCTCGATGGGCACCGGAGGGAGGACGCCGGTCCGCAGCCGCATGAGGCCGCGGAGGGTGGCGAGCTGCCGGGCCTGGTCGTCGACCGCCTGGGTGTACTCCTTGAAGACCCCGTAGCGCTTGGCCCGGGTGGCGTGCTGCAGCTTGAACACCGTCTTGGGGTTGAAGAGGTGGAACTCGCCCTCGCGGCGCCACTGGTACTCGCCCCCGACCTCGCGCTCGCGGTGGGCCAGCTCGGCCGGGCGGTCGAGATGGGCCAGGCGGTGGCGGCGGGCCACCTCCTCGGCCAGCACGTCGAGGCCGACGCCGGAGATGCGGGAGGTCGTGCCCGTGAAGTACTCGTCGATGACCTCGGGGGCGAGGCCGACGGCCTCGAAGACCTGGGCCCCGGTGTAGGAGGCGACGGTCGAGATGCCCATCTTGGACATCACCTTGATGATCCCCTTGGAGGCGGCCTTGATGTAGTTGCGCTGGGCCTGTCGGGGGGTGACCCCGGTGAGCTGGCCGGTGCGACCATGTCGTCGATGGTCTCGAAGGCCAGGTACGGGTTGATGGCCGCCGCCCCGTATCCCTTGAGCAGGGCCATGTGGTGCACCTCGCGGGCGTCGCCCGACTCCACGACGAGGCCCACCCGGGTGCGGCTCTTGGTCCGGACCAGGTGGTGGTGGACGGCGGCCACCAGCAGCAGCGAGGGGATCGGGGCCAGGACCTCGGACGAATTGCGGTCGGAGAGGACGATGACGTCGGCCCCGTCCTCGATGGCGGCGGACACCTTGGCCCGCACGTCCTCGATGGCGTCCCGGAGGGCGGCTCCCCCGCCGGCCACCTCGAAGAGCCCGTCGACGGCGAAGGCTCTGGAAGCCCGGGGTTGGCCCCGTCCTCGTTGACGTAGAGCAGCTTGGCCAGGTCGTCGTTGTCGATGACGGGCATGGGCAGCACGATCTGCCGGCACGACGCCGCCGTGGGCTCGAGCACGTTGGCCTCCGGACCCACGGTGGACAGCAGCGAGGTCACGAGCTCCTCGCGGATGGCGTCGAGCGGGCGGGTTGGTGACCTGGGCGAAGAGCTGGGTGAAGTAGTCGTAGAGCAGCCGCGGCCGGTTGGAGAGGACGGCGATGGCGGTGTCCGAGCCCATCGAGCCGTCCGGCTCCTTGCCGTTGGCGGCCATGGGGGCGAGGATGAGGCGCAGCTCCTCGTCGGTGTAGCCGAACAGTCGCTGGCTGGCCGACGACCGAGCCGTGCTGCGGGGTCAGCATGGTCCGTGGCGGCAGGTCCTCGAGGTCGATCTGGCCCTCCAGCCACTCGGCATAGGGGTGCTCGGCGGCCAGTCGCGTCCTTGATCTCGTCGTCGTCGACGATGCGGCCGGCCGCCGTGTCCACGAGGAACATGCGCCCGGGCTGGAGGCGGCCCTTGCGCACCACGCTCGAGGAGGGGACGTCGAGGACGCCGACCTCGCTGGCCAGCACCACCAGCCCGTCGTCGGTCACCCAGTAGCGGGCCGGACGCAGGCCGTTGCGGTCGAGGACGGCGCCGATCACCGTGCCGTCGGTGAAGCCGATCACGGCCGGGCCGTCCCACGGCTCCATGAGGGAGGCGTGGAACCGGTAGAAGGCCCGGCGGGCCGGGTCCATGGTCCGATGGTTCTCCCAGGCCTCGGGGATCATCATGAGCACGGCATGGTGGATGGGCCGGCCACCCAGGTGGAGCAGCTCGAGCACCTCGTCGAACGACGCCGAGTCGCTCGCCCCCGGCGTCACGATGGGGAAGGCGCGCTCCAGGCCGGGGATGAGCGGGGTGCGGCACAGCGCCTCCCGGGCCCGCATCCAGTTGCGGTTGCCGGCCAGCGTGTTGATCTCGCCGTTGTGGCACAGGTAGCGGTAGGGATGGGCGAGCGGCCACGACGGGAAGGTGTTCGTGGAGAAGCGCGAGTGCACGAGGGCCAGGGCGCTCACCAGCCGCTCGTCGGTGAGGTCGGGGAAGAACTCGACCAGCTGGTGCGAGGTCAGCATGCCCTTGTAGACGATGGTCCGCGCCGACAGGGAGGCGAAGTAGCAGTCCGGGTTCTCGTGCTCGATGCGCTTGCGGGCCACGAAGGCCAGCCGGTCGATGGCCAGGCGCCGGGTCGGCTCCCTCCAGCGCCTCCGGCGAGGTCGGGGCGCAGAAGACCTGGTGCATGGAGGGCCGGGCCCCCTCGGCGATCGAGCCCAGACGTGTCCGCCTCGACCGGGACCTCTCGCCAGCCGAGCACGGACAGGCCCTCCTCGGCGGCCGTCTTCTCGACCGCCCGGCGGATGTCGGCCGCCTCGGCCGGGTCGCGGGCGAAGAAGGCGATGCCGGTGGCGTAGTGCCCGGGAGGGGGCAGCTCGAAGTCGACGCTGCCGGCGTAGAAATCGTGTGGGACCTGGAGGAGGATCCCGGCGCCGTCGCCGCTGTCCTCCTCGCTACCGGTGGCCCCCCGGTGGGCGAGGTGCTCGAGAGCGGCGAGGGCGCGACGCACGAGCTGGTGGCTGGGCTTGCCGTGCAGATCGGCCACCAGGGCCACCCCGCAGGCGTCGTGCTCGAAGCGGCTGTCGTAGAGACCGCCGGGGGCGACGGCCGGCCCGCCGGGTCGGGGGACGGCCGCGCCGAGCCGTTCGTGCCACCGTCGTGTGTCGTCATCGGGCCGCTCCAACGAGAAACTGGATCACCCGCCCGGGACGACGCTGGCCCATGTGCGGTCCATCGATGGTACCCCGTGAATCGCCCCTCGCCAACGCAGCCGGGGCTCCGAATCGCCTGTTCCGAGGCCCGGGGCTGATCGTGCCCCGTAGCATGCACACGTGGCCGGTCGCAGGAGCACCGACGTCGTCATCGTCGGGGGCGGCGTCATCGGGCTCGCCACCGCGTGGAGGGCAGCCGCCAGCGGTCGGCAGGTGACCTTGGTCGACCCCGAGCCCGGCCACGGCGCCACGTGGGCGGCGGCCGGAATGCTGGCCCCGGTGGGCGAGGCCAACTTCGGCGAGGACCGCCTGAGCGCCCTCCTCGTCGAGGCAGCCGGGGCGTGGCCGCGCTTCGCCGGCGAGCTCGAGGCAGCAGCCGGCGCCACCATCGGCTACCGCCCGGACGGCACCCTGCTGGTGGCCGTCGACCCCTCCGACCGGGTGGCGGTGGCCGACCTCCTCGACTACCGGCGCGAGCCTCGGGCTCGAGGCCGACGCTCTGTCCGCGGCCAGCCTGCCGGGCAGCCGAGCCACTGCTCGCCCCGACCATCGGCGGTGGCGCCGACCTCGTCGGCGACCACCAGGTCGATAACCGGCAGCTGGTCGAGCGCCCTCCTCGCCGCGGCCAGCTCGGGCCGGCGTCGACGATCCAGCGCCGACGGGCGACCGCCCTCACTCGGCACGGCGGCCGGGTGAGCGGGGTCGCCCTCGACGACGGCGAGGAGCTCGTCGCCGACGCGGTGGTGGTGGCCGCCGGCTGCTGGTCTGGTCAGCTCGCCGGTTGGCCGGACGCCTTCCGCCCTGCGGTCCGTCCGGTCAAGGGCCTGACCCTCCGCCTGCGGGCCGGTCCACGCTCGTCGACCCTGCGCCGCACCGTCCGCGGCCTCGTCCACGGGCGCACCTGCTACCTGGTGCCCCGGGCCGACGGCACGCTGGTGGTGGGATCGACCACCGAGGAGCGGGGCTTCGACCTCACCGTCGAGGCGGGCGCGGTGGGCGACCTGCTCGACGACGCCCGCCGCCTCGTCCCCTCGGTCGAGGACTACGAGCTCACCGAGACGACCACCGGCCTGCGTCCCGGGTCGCCGGACAATGCGCCCATGGTGGGACGCTGCGGCCTCTCGGGCTCGTCGTGGCCACCGGGCACTATCGCAACGGCATCCTGCTCGCCCCCATCACCGCCGCCGAAGTCGTGCGCCTCCTCGACGACGCCGACGGCCCTCGTGCGGCGGGCGAGGGCGGGCCCTCCCCGTTCGATGACTTCCGCCCCGACCGCTTCACCGCGACTGCCCGCCGGCCGACGTCCAGGCCAGCGCCGATCGACGAGCCGGCCGCGGCCGGCCACCGGCGGGCAGGGCCGTCCACGGTGAGCCCCCTCGGTGAACGGCGTCCCCTGGGACCACCGTCCCGGCGCCACGGTGGCCGACCTCGTCGGGGCGTGGTGTCCCGTCGCCGAAGGGGGTGGCCGTGGCCCGCAACGGATCCGTCGTGCCCAAGAGCCGCTGGAGCGACGTCGTCCTCGAGCCCGATGACACCGTCGAGATCGTGACCGCCGCAGCCGGCGGGTAGCCGCCTGGCGCCACGCACCGCACCGCGGCCGCGGAGCACCACCGGTACCGTGGGAGCGTGCTGACCGAGGACGGCGCGCTCATCGAGCAGGCCGACGACGATCTTCTCCGTGGCCGGAGAGACGGTCGGGTCGCGGCTCCTGCTCGGGACGGGGGGGATGGTCAGCCCCGAGTCGCTGCGCGAGGCGCTGGTGGCCTCGGAGACCGGCCTGGCCACCGTGGCCGTCCGGCGAGTCGACCCCTCGACCAGGCACTCGCTCGTCGACCTCCTCGGCGAGCTCCGCATCCGCATCCTCCCCAACACCGCCGGCTGCTATACCGCGTCCGACGCTGTCCTGACCGCCCAGCTGGCCCGCGAGGCCTTCGAGACCGACTGGGTCAAGCTCGAGGTCATCGGCGACGACCGGACGCTGCTCCCCGACCCCGTCGAGCTGGTGGCCGCCGCCGAGGAGCTGGTCGACCGGGGCTTCGTCGTCCTGCCCTACTGCGGTGACGACCCGATCGTGGCCCGCCGCCTGGAGCAGGTCGGCTGCGCGGCAGTCATGCCTCTCGGCTCGCCCATCGGCAGCGGCCTCGGCATCCGTAACCCGCACAACGTCGAGCTCATCGTCGAGCAGGCGCAGGTGCCCGTGGTGCTCGACGCCGGCATCGGGACGGCGTCCGATGCCTGCCTGGCCATGGAGCTCGGGTGCGCGGCGGTGCTCGTCGCATCGGCGGTCACCCGCGCCCGCGAGCCGGGCCGCATGGCTGCGGCCATGCGTGACGCCGTCCGGGCCGGTCGGGCGGCGCGGCTGGCCGGTCGCATCACCCCGCGTTTCCATGCCCAGGCCTCGAGCTCCTTCGAGGGCATGCTCGGGCGGTGAGCCCCGGCGGCGGCCCTCCGGTCGCCCTCACCATCGCCGGCTCCGACTCCGGGTCCGGCGCCGGCATCCAGGCCGACTTGCGGGCCATGGCCGCCTTCGGCGTCCTGGCGGCAACCGCCGTCACCGCGGTAACGGCGCAGAACACCGCCGAGGTCCGAGCCGTCCATCCCGTCCCCCCCGACATGGTCGACGCCCAGATCGGCGCCGTCCTCGATGACATGCCTGTCGCCGCTACCAAGACGGGCATGCTCGTGTCGGCCGCCACCATCGAGGTAGTAGCGGAACGAGCCGAGGCGCGGCGAGCTGCCACGGCTGGTCGTCGACCCGGTCATGGTCGCCTCGACCGGCCGCCCACTCCTCGAGGCCGACGGGGTCTCCGCCTACCGCGACCGGCTCCTCCCCCATGCGCTGATCGTCACGCCCAACCTTTGGGAGGCGGCCATGCTGGCCGGCACCGAGACGCTGACCGGCGGACACAGAAGCCATGGCCGAGCCTCGCCCGCCGCATCCATGCATTGGGGCCGCGCTGGGTGCTGGTCAAGGGTGGCCACCTGCCCGGAGTCGAGGGTCGGCACCATCCCGCCCCGGCCGACCGTCGACGACGTCCTCTTCGACGGCACCGATGTCGTCACCCTCACCGGTTCGTGGGTCGAGACGCCCAACACCCACGGGACGGGATGCTCGCTGTCGGCGGCCCTGGCCGCCAACCTGGCTATCGGACGATCCGTGGCCGACGCCGTGGAGATAGCCAAGCAATTCGTGCACCAGGCGTTGGTCGGCTCACGGGAATGGCGGCTCGGAGCCGGGCACGGTCCCATCGACCAGCTGGGCTGGTCGGCCACGTCCTGAGCCGATGGGAAGGCGGCGGTTGTCGAGGGCACCGACAGCCGGTGGCGCAGGCAACAAGTCCGGCAAGTCCGGCAAGTCCGGCTCAACTCCCGGCTGGGACAGCAGTGGCCGGGTCTTTCGACCCGGCCACTCCCCCCCGGCTGCCACTCGGTCAACGACCCAGCAGCGGGTCCGGAACCCCTCCGTGGTGGAAGGCCTTTCGGCCTCCACCGGACCCCAGCATTGTGAGCGATGGTCCGGCCGATGTAAACGCTTGGTGAACTCTTCCCACGAACTGTGGGCGCTTGACGACGATCCGTGACCAAAATTGCATCACCGGTCGGGGTCGGATTCGTCCACATGGCGCTTGCCACCAGCACATCAATCGTCAGCTTCGTTCGCTGGAGCCCATTGGTATTTGGCGGAATCCTCGATTCGTCAGGAGTTCCTGACGAATTTCAGGTCCGCAAATTCGCGTACCCGGCCGCCGGGCAGCCTGGCAATCCATCGGAGTGTCGCCCGGTAGCATCGCCCCCGATGATCGGCGCCGTTCCGGAGGCGGGGACCAGCCCCCCGACTCCGGACAGCGACGTGGATCCCGACGTCGACCCCGGAGCCGGCTTCCAGCGGCCATCGGCGAAATGGCCCGCCCTCATCGTGCTCGGCATCGCCGTTCTCATCGTCATCGTCGGCCTGGTGGGTTCGGCCATCTCCTCCACGGGCAAGGCGCCGACCTCGACGGTCCACCAGGTGACTTTGTCCGACGGCACGACGATGTCTCTCACCCCGGCCGCCACCGCCCTCCACTCCCTCGTGGCCGACGGCCAGCCGCCGGCCGACATCATGGGCAACCTGGCCGTCCCGACCGGCAGTCGGGTGACCGGAACCGTCAACTCCGATCAGAGCGCTGGACAGTTCGACCGCACGGTCGACTTCGCCACCTCCGTCACCGGCGACGAGATCGTCGACGCCTACAAAGCACTCCTCCCCAAGCTCGGGTGGCAGGTCCTCTATGTCGGCGCCGGTGTCCGGAACGCCAAGTCGGGGACCGAAGTCCTGGCCAAGCGGGGCAGCAGCGACGGTTACTACTGGGAGGTCGGCGTCGTCGTGTCGCCCGCCACCGCGGCCGGCACCACACCCTTCTCCGTCGAGGTCTTCGAGCTCAGCGACGACGACTGAGGCTGGCCAAGCTCACCTTCCCCCGCGGCGCGGCCAGGGGCCGCCTTTGGTTCGACGGTAGGGACGGCCGGGTCCGCCGCCTGTCCGAGCATCCATCCCCAGACGAACAGGTTGGCCGGATAGAGGAGATAGCCGACCCGCGTCGCCGGGGCGAGCAAGATGGCCACCGTCATCACCCAACCGGTGAGGATGGCCACCCCACCGGCGCCGACCGGCGGGTGCCGGCGGAGATGCGACGCCAGAACCAGCAGGCCGACGATGCCGACTACGACGCACGTAGGGGCGGTGGATGGAGGGCCACAGCGAGATCAGGATGTGGCCGGGCAGAGCACTGGCCGCCGGGGAGGAGACGCCGGCGAGCCCGAGGGGGAAGCGGATCACGTTGTCGACGAAGGCCGACGGGTTGCGCAGGGCCACGGGGACGATGACGGGAACGACCACGACGGCCACGCCGAGGGCGTAGCGACTCACCGCTCGTCGGCGGTGCAGGTCGAAGGCAGCCCACGCCGCCAACACCACCAGTGGCCACGCCGTGAATTTGAGCGAGGACGCCGCCCCGAGGGCGAGTCCGGCGAGCAGCGGCCGACGGCGTTGCAGCGCCACCAACCCGAGCAACATGAGGGCGGCCACGGGCATGTCGTCACCCCCGGTGGAGAGGGGCAGGGCGGCGGTGGGCAGCACGGTGAGGAATTGCAGGGCGCGGACGCGGGCGTCCGACGGGGGTCGGACGCGGCTCGAGCGCGATCAGGGTGATGACCACCGTGAACACCAGGAACTGGATGCGGGCGTCGGTGAGCTGGGCCTCGACCGCGGCTGCCGCTCGAGAACCCGAAGATCACCATTCCCGGCAGGTAGGGGTAGTAGAGCTCGTACTCGGGCTCCTGCGACTGGTGGATGAGGATGTGCCCGTCGCGGTCGATGACCCGGTAGGGATTGTGGCCGTGGGCGACCCGCGCCCCGGCCTGCTCGATCACCACGCGCCTCGGGCTGCACGTGCTGGGAGACGTTGCCCTCGGAGGCCCAGATGACCTCCATGCACAGGGGGACGAGGGTGGCCCCGATCAACACCACGGCGAAGGCCACGATGCGAACGGCCCGCTGCCGGCGCCACCACCGGCGGGCCCCTCTCCGCCAGGCCACCCAGGCGCAGAGCAGCGTGGCCGCAGCGTAAGGCCCGACCGCCATCTGCCCCCATTGGCGGTAGAGCGGGATGCCCACGGCCACGGCGGTGATGCCGGCGAAGACGGTCGGAGATCCCGTAGACGGGACGTCGCGCCGAATGGAGGTGAGGGCCCGGAGCCGCGCCCGCATGCGCCCGAGCACCGGCCGAGCGCCGCTCTCTCGGGTGGGATCAGGGCGGAGGTCCACCGTCGTGCGAGGGGTCAGCGTGGGCCGAGGGCTCGGGTCGAATCCCTCGGCGGTCGCTCGCCACGGTCGAGGGTACCACCGGCATCCGACCGGTCGGCGGCGCCGGCCGACCCCGCTCGTCACCCCGGGCCGAACAGGGTCCGGTAGAAGTCGAGCTCCGCCTCCAGGCAGGCCTCGATGGTCTCGGCCCGCCGGAACCCGTGCGACTCGCCGGGGAAGACGACCAGCCGACACGGTCGCCCGCTGGCCCCGAGCTCGGCGGCGAACCGCTCGGCCTGATCGGCCGGGACCACCGGGTCGTCGGCGCCCTGGAGCAGGAGCACCTGG
The DNA here is from genome assembly GCA_963756195.1 of uncultured Acidimicrobiaceae bacterium. Lineage (GTDB taxonomy): Bacteria > Actinomycetota > Acidimicrobiia > Acidimicrobiales > RAAP-2 > CAVSNH01. The sequence continues at coordinate 74,171 of CAVWMT010000009.1, read as the reverse complement.
CCCGAGACCTGCTCCGGATGGTAGATCGGCGATCGTTCCCGGTAGCGAGCGGCCGCCTCCGGCCACGGGCCGACCAGGCTGTCGAGATAGTGCGACTCGAAGTCGTGGGTGTCGCGGGCCAGGGCCTCGAGGTCGGTGACCCCGTACCAGGACGCCGCCCCACAGAAGCGGTCCGACCGGACCAGAGCACCGAGGGCCGTCGAGCCCTCCCGCACTCGTGCCCCGGATGGCCATCCGCCCGCCGTCGACCAGCCCGGCATCGGCCAGACCGGCGGCGTAGGCCACGCAGTCGTCGATGTCGAACTCGCCCCAACCGCCATCGAGGCGCCGGCGGAATTCCCGTCCGTAGCCGGTGCTCCCCCGGTAGTCGACGGCGGCCACGGCCAGCCCTCGGCTGGTGAAGAACTGGACGACCGGGTCGAACCCGAGCTCGGCCGCCCCGGTCGGGCCGCCGTGGCAGAAGACGACGAGCGGAGGACGCTCGCCGTCGGGCAGGGCCGCCTCGGTCGCTGGCCGGGGCGAAGAACAGGCCCGGGACCCCTCCGCCCGGACCAGAGGCGACAAACGGCTCCGCTTGGGCGACCGGCATCGATCCGGTCGCTCCCGCGAATGCCGAGCGCCGGATAGGGACGCCGGCGAACGGGAGCTCGAACACCACCTGGGCGGCCGACGGGGTGGAGCCGAGCACCCAGATCGACGGTCGTCTGGTCGTCCTCTCCGGCGCCAACAGCGACGCCCGAGATGGAGACACAAGGCTGGTCGACGATGGTCGAGCCGCCACAGGAGCGCCGGCCTCTGCCGCCCCACCGGCGGCGTGAGGTGGACGAGCTCGTCGCTGACCCCGGCTGCGCATCGCGCGCCACCACCGAGCCGTCCGGCAGCTCGGCCATCGTGCACTGGCCGAGCGCCCAGTCGGGCGCGTGGAACTCGGCCTCGGCCTCGACCATGGCCCAGGTCGCCGAACCCTCGACAGCGCGTCCGGCCCGACCCGCACCGGCAGCCACCAGCCGCTCCGGTCGTCGACGAAGAGGAGGCTGCCATCGCGGCACCACCGCGGCTGGCCCACGGCGATCCCTTCTCCCCCGGCCACCCGCCGCCGGGCTCCGACGCTGATGTCGACCGTCGCCCTCGGCGAGGTCGGCCACCCAGACCTCGGAGCTGTCCCACGGCATGGCGGGATGGTCCCAGGCCATCCAGGCCAGCCGCGACCCGTCGGCGACACCCGGGGCGCGGCCACGAAGTCGGGGCCGCTCACCAGGGGCACCAGCCGCTCGGAGCCGTCGGTGGCCACCGCCACCACCCGGTGGGAGGTGGTGCCCCCGGCGATGCGTTCCTCCACCGCCACCAGCCAGCGGCCCGAGGGCGTCGGCCGGAAGTCGGCGAACCGCAGCTCCTCGCCGGCAGCAGCCACCGGGGTGAGGGCACGCGCGGTGGCATCGCCGAGCGGGACAGCGGTAGAGCCGCCCGTCGTCGCCGTCGCTGAAGTAGAGGATGCCCTCGGCCACCGCCATGGCCCCGCCGCCGTACTCGTGCACGCGGGTCCGCACGCTGACACCAGCCGGCGAGACGTCGACCGGCTGCTCACCCGGGCCGACGGCCACGACGACCTGGCGGCCCCCGTCATCCGGCCGGCTCTCGGACCAGTAGGCCACCGCCCCGTCCGTCTGCAGCCCGCTGCGGGAGACCTTGCCGGCGGCCACCATGGCCGCCGAGACGGATGACGGCCACCAGCCGGCGGCCGTCTGCGGGCGCCGGGCACGCGGGCCCGGTATCGGTCGGTGAGGGTCGGGTCTCCACGCGATCAGTACGGTACTGCCGGTGACCGGCGATCCCCCCTCCGGCCGCCACACCGGCCTCGTTCCGGGCCTTCGTCGTGACCGCCGGCGACGGGTCGGTCGAGGCATCCGTCCAGTCCCTGCCCGACGAGGACCTCACCGACGGCGATGTCCTCGTCCGTGTCGACTGGTCGGCGGTCAACTACAAGGACGCCATGGTCACCCGGCCGGGCAACCGGGTGGCCCGCCGGTCCCCCCTCGTCCCCGGCGTCGACCTGGTCGGGACGGTCCTCGACTCCGACGACCCGTCGCTCCCGTGCCGGCACGGTGGTGATCGTCCACGGCTACGACCTGGGCGTCGCCCACCACGGGGGCTTCGCCACCCTGGCCCGGGTGCCCGCCGGGTGGGTGGTCCCGCTCCCCGAGGGCCTGACCCCCCGACAGGCGGCCACCATCGGGACGGCCGGGTTCACCGCCGCCCTCTCCGTCTCCCGGCTCGAGCACCTCGGGCTCCGGCCCGGCACCGGACCGGTGGTGGTGACCGGGGCGTCGGGCGGCGTGGGGTCGATGGCCGTGGCCCTTGCTGGCCGGGCGGGGCTACGAGGTGGTGGCCAGCACCGGCCGCACCAGCGAGGCCGGTTACCTGCAGGGACTGGGGGCGAGCGAGGTCATCGGGCGCGACGAGCTCACCCGGGCACCCGAGCGCACCCTCGGTCCCGAGCGGTGGGCCGGTGCCGTGGACTGCGTGGGCGGGCCCACCCTCGCCGCCGTCCTCCGCTCCCTGCGCTACGGCGCGGCGGTGGCGGCCAGCGGCCTCACCGGGGGGACCGCCTCGAGACCTCCGTCTTCCCCTTCATCGTGCGCAACGTCTCGCTCCTCGGCATCGACACCGTCCAGACACCGATCGACGAGCGGCGGGCGGTGTGGCAGTCGCTGGCCGGCGCCTTCCCGGACACCGCTGCTCGAGGGCATGGTGGACGACGAGGTCGGCCTCGACGGCGTCTCCGGCTCGCTCGAGTCCATCCTGGCCGGGCGGGTGCGGGGCCGGGTGCTGGTTCGGCCGGCGGCCTGACCGGCCGGGCTCAGCCGGCCGGGGCGGTCGACTGGCTGCCGGGGCCGCCCGAGGCGAACACCGGCGAGACGACGACGGTTCCGCCGCCGCACGGGGCCAAGGTGGCCGTCACCACCAGGTGGTCGGTGGCGTTGGGCGGCGTGACCTCCATCGACGAGGCGGTGGGGCACGACGACTCGCCGCCGGTAGGCACGTCGGAGTAGCCCAGGTTGAAGTCGACCGACTGGCCCGTCGTCAGGTTGACGGTGGTCGGAGCCATGGCCGTGAACGAGTAGCTCCCCTTGCGGACGACGCTGGTGGGCAGTGACGAGCCGTTGGCACCGAGCAGCTGCAGGCCCGGGTAGCCACCGAGGACGCAAGGGGTGGCCGACGAGCTCCGCAGGGCGACGGTGAGCTCGATGGTCCCGGCCGCGCCGCTGCTGCCGGCCACCGTCCCGGTGAGCTTGTCAGCCGGACAGACGGGCGCCGGCGGCGGAGGAGGTCGACGAGCTGGTCGAGGTCGATGAGCTCGTGGGCGAGGTCGGCCTGGTGGTCGACGAGCCGGGCGGGGCCTTGGTCGTCGTCGGTGACGACGATCCCGACGAGCAGCCGGCGAGCCCCACGACGAGCGCCACGAAGGTCCCCGCCGCCCCGGGCCGGCCGGGCGTGCTCGCCGCCACCGGGTGGTCGGAGGTCGGGTCAACCGAGTTTGGGCGAGCCGCTCAGGACGAGAAGTCCTCGGGCCGGATCGAGTCGAGGAAGTTGCGGAACTCACCGACGAGCTCCTCGGGGTTGGTGTTGTCCTCTTCCTCGTCGGCCGACTCGTCCTCGTCGTCTTCCTCGTCGACGGCCAGCATGATCCCTTCCGAGTCCATGAGGTCGTCGGCCACGTACAGCGGTGCGTCGGTGCGAACGGCGACGGCCACCGCGTCCGATGGCCGCGATGACACCGGCAGCTCGCGGTCGCCCTGGGCCAGGACGATCTCGGCGAAGTAGGTGGCCGTCTTGAGTTCGGTGATGACAACCCGGCGGACCTCGGCACCGAGCGCCTCGAGCAGATCACGGATGAGGTCGTGGGTCATCGGCCGCGGCGTGTCCATCCCCTGGAGGGCGAAGGCGATGGCCGTGGCTTCGGGAGCCCCGATGAAGATGGGGAGCGTCCGACCCAGACCGTCGGACTCCTGGAGAAGCAGGACCGGGGTGTTCGACTGCAGGTCCACTCGGACTGCCCGGAGCCGCACCTCGACCATGGCCCCAAACTTACTCGCCGCTGCCCGGGACGTGCGATCGGGCCCCTGGCCGAATTTCGGTCGCGACGGGCTCGCCGAGCCGCCGAGTTGGCCGAGCTTCAGCGATGCAACAGACCGCCGAGCGCTCGCTGGAGCAGGGCGCCCCGCAGCTCCTGGCCGAGCGAGACCAGGTCGTCGGCGGTCGCCTCCGCCCGGGCTTGAGCGTCGGGATTCCGTTGCCGGACTAACGGCAGCACGACCTGCTCGACGAAGCTGGCTTCGCGCTCCGCGGCGTTCTTGTAGAGCCGGAGATGACGGGGCTCGATGCCGAAGGTGGCCAGCCGGCCGGCGAGCTTGGCAATGGCCAGGTCGACCTCGTCGTAGGAGTCGAAGCCGGCGACGGTGGTCGGGGCCAGCAGGCCATAGGAGACGAGCTCGCAGACGACCTCTACGGACAGACCGCTGGCCTCGGCCAGATCCTCGGTCGAGAGCCCACCACTGCCCCGCGCCGCTCGGCGGCGGGAGCCACCGCCCCGGGTCGCTCGTCCACCACCTGTGCCCGACGATGCCGTTGACCGCTGCGGGCGTGACCGGGCCCTGCCACCCGACGACGGAGCAGGCGTTGCCGGCGTTGCCGGCGTCGCATCGGTCCCACCGCCGCTCTCGGACGCCGGGGAAGCCGACCGCCCGGCGTGCGCCTCGCGCGACGACCGACGGACCCGGCGAGACGGTGGGAGCCGAGACTGCACCGATGTCGGAACCGCGGCCAGCTCCAGCACCGGCTCGCATTTCATCGCCGGACGCACGCCTGCCGATCATGGTCGTCATGGCCGCCGCCGGCGGCGGCGCGTCCAACCCCGGGAGGGCGGCATCGTCGCCGGTGAGCATGCCGATCGACGCACGATCGTTGACCTGTGTCGTGCGCTGACCGACGAGCACCGATTCGGAGTGGCTGGCCGGAGGCCCGACGGCATGTGCCGCCATTTCGGAGGAGACCGTGTCAGGTTCGTCGTCGAGACGGTCCTTGATGACCTTGAGCGGCAGGAAGTGCTCGCGCTGCTGGAGAAGCACCCAGCGCAGTCGATCGACGTCTTGTTGGTAGAACTTGCGGTAGCCCGACGGCGTGCGCTCGGGGTCGACCAGTCCCTGGCTTTCCAAGAAGCGGATCTTCGAGATGGTGATGTCGGGGAACTCCTGGCGCAGCAGGGTCAGGACGTCACCGATCGACAGATACGAGCGCGCCGTCACCGCCGACCCTCGCCACCCGCCCCGTTCAATCGGCGCTCGATCATTCGCCGCTCGCCATGAGGTAGAGGAGCTTGAACTTGCCGATCTGCACCTCGTCGCCGCTCGACAGCCGGCGCGTGTCGTCGATGCGCTCCCGGTTCACGAAGGTTCCGTTGAGAGAGCCCACGTCGCGGACCGTGGTCCCCTCGCCCGAGGTGAGGAACTCGGCATGCCGGCGGGAGACCGTGATGTCGTCCAGGAAGATCTCGTTCTCCGGATGGCGACCGGCCCTGGTCAGCTCCTGCTCGAGAACGAAGCGCACGCCCTCGTCCGATCCCCGTTTTACGACCAGCATGGCCACACCCCGGGGGAGCTCCATGAGCCCAGTCTGGGCGTCGAGCTCCACGGTCTCGTTAGGGTCGTCGACAGGGTGGACCGATACCGACGTGTCCGGCGCCGCCGTCACCATCGGCGCGCCGCACGCCGAGCAGAAGTTGACGCCCGGAGGGTTGCGATGTCCGCACTGGTGACAGAACACGCCCTCCACGGTAGCCGTTCCCACAGTGACGCTCCCCTGGCGCACTTCGCGGCAAGAAGACGCTCAGCCGTCGATCAATTGGCGGTAGGCGGCGGCGTCGAGAAGCCCGTCGAGCGGCGAGCTGTCCGTGGAGGCGATGGCGCAGATCCACCCGTCTCCATACGGATCGGCGTTGAGCCGTTCCGGCGCATCTCCCAATGCCGCGTTGACCGCCGCCACCCGGCCGCCCACCGGTGCATAGATCTCCGACACCGACTTCGTCGACTCCACCTCCCCCAGCACTCCGCCCTGTTCGACCGTCGTCCCCTCCGAAGGGAGGTCGATGTAGACCACGTCTCCGAGCGCATCCTGCGCGTAATCGGTGATGCCGATAACGACTTGATCGCCGTCCACCCGGGCCCATTCGTGGTCGGTCGAGTAGCGCAGGTCGTCGGGTACATTCACGATTGCGGACCCTATCGGACGTCGGCTGGCGGCGTCGCCGGCCGCCGCACACGGACCGTGCCTTGCGCCGCCGCCGCCGATCCGATCGGCAAGTCCCTACTGACCGGTCACCAGTGTCGCTACCGGGTCAGCTGTTCGAGCCGGGCCACGTACTCGTTGGCCCGGGCCTCGGCCTGCGCGTCGTCGGGGGCCTCGACCCAGACGTGGGTGACCGGCTGCTCGGGGTCGGGCAGGACCAGGGCCCACCCGTCCTGTTCGAGGATCTTGACCCCGTCGACGAGGACCAGGTCGTGGCCGTGGGTGCGCTCGACCAGGGTCCGCATGACCAGGCCTTTGAGCTCCCAGGGGGTGTGCACCTGCTGATGGACGATGTGCACCTCGGGGAGGAGCTCTACCAGCTCTGACAGGCGCTTCCCGGACGCGGTGAGCAGGACCAGCAGGTTGACCAGGGTGGCGGCCCCATCGAAGGCCGGCAGGAACCGGGGGAAGATGAACCCTCCCGACTGGCTGGCAGCAAGGTCGACGTGTTCGGTGCGCGCCACCTCCATCAGGTTGGATGCCGACAGCTTCGTCCAGGTGACCTTGGCGCCCGACCGGCGGCAGATCTCCTCGACGGCGCGGCTGACCGCTACCGGCAAGGCCACCCGGCAACCGGGGTTGGCCTCCGTCACCAAAGTGAGCACCACCATCAACGTCTCTTCGTTGCTGAGGGCGTGTCCCTTGTCGTCGACGAACGTCACGTACTCGCCACTCGGGTCGAGCACCGCGCCGAGATGGGCACCGGAGGCAACCACCAGCTCGGCCACGCGAGCTGGCACTGGCCTGTCGGTCGAAGGCGAGGACGTTGGCCGTGTTGGCGTACGGGTTGACCACCAGCACCTCGGCCTCGAGCTTGGCCAGCAGGTTGGGCATCACGAAGCTGGCAGTGCCGAACGAGTAGTCGAGGACGAGCTTGAGGTCGGCCTGACGCACGCCCGACAGGTCCACCGACTCGATGAGGGCGGCCGTGTAGTACTCGAGCGACCGCGGCGGGAAGCCGATGTCGCCGATCTCCCGGGCCAGCACCCGCCGGAAGTCCTCCCGGTGGTAGAGCCGCTCGATCTTCCGCTGGGTGGCCTCGTCGACGTCGATGCCGTCCTTGTCGAAGAAGCGGAGCACGACCGAGGCGGGGTCGTCCGGCGCCAGCCGCACGGTGATGCCCGCCTGGCTCGAGGACGAGGTGACCTGGAAGCGGGTCACCGGCACGGTGGCTGCCTCGAGGTCGTCCACGTTGATGCCGGCGGCGTTGCAGCCAACCATGATGGCTCGCTTGAGGACACGGGCGGCCCGGCTGGTGTCCCGGGACGTGGTCACGGTGGCGCCCTTCTCGAAGGTCGAGGCCCAGGCCAACGAGAGGCGGACGGCGAGCTCAGGGCTGATGTCCACGTTGGCCAGGCCGGACACGCCGTCGCGACCGAACAGCGAACGGGCCCCTCGCGACTCCCAGACGATCGACGAGTTGACCGTGGCACCGGCCTCCACCGTCTTGAACGGGTAGATCTTGACCCCCGAGCTGATCGAGGCATGGGCACCGACGAAGCACTCGTCGCCGAGGATCACCCCTTCGCTCGCAGCGCACCCCCTCGCGCAGGTCGGATCCTCGGCCGAGGACGCTGCCGTCCACTCGCACAGACGAGCCCAGATAGGTGTTGTCATGCACCACCGAGTGCTGCAGCACGGCGTTGTCACCGATGCGCACGTTGCGGCCCAGGGTGCAGTAGCTACCGAGACGGGCACCGGCACCGATGAGACAGTTGTCCCCGATGACGGCCGGACCGTCGATCACGACCGTCGGGTCGACCTCGGCTCCCTTGCCGAGCCACACGCCCGGGCGGAGCTGGAACCCACCGATGTCGACCTGGACCCGCTGGTCGAGGATGTCCTGATGCGCCTGGAGATAGGCCTCAAGGGTCCCGACGTCCTCCCAGTAGCCGTCGGCCACATAGCCGTACAACGCCTTCCCCGCCTGCAGGGCGGCGGGGAACGAGTCGCCGGAGAAGTCGACCGACTGGCCTTCGGGGATGAACTCGAAGATCTCCGGCTCGAGCACGTAGATGCCGGTGTTGATGGTGTCGCTGAACACCTGGCCCCAGGTCGGCTTCTCGAGGAACCGTTCGATCGATCCGTCCTCGCCGGTGATGACGATGCCGAACTCGAGAGGGTTGTCCACCGCCTTCAGTGCCAGGGTGGCCAGCCCGTCACGCTTGTCGTGGAACTCGATCATCTGGCTCAGGTCGATGTCGGTGAGGACGTCGCCCGAGATGACGAGGAAACGCTCGTCGAGCTCTTCCCGGGCGTTGCGCACGGATCCGGCCGTGCCCAGGGGGGTGGGCTCGGTGGCGTACACCATCCGGACCCCGAATTCCGAGCCGTCACCGAAATAGGTGCGGATGGCGTTGGCCATGAAGGCCACGGTGACGACGATGTCCTCGAACCCGTGGCGGCGCAGCATGTTCACCACGTGCTCCATCATTGGGATGTTGGCCATGGGCAGCATCGGCTTTGGCTGGTTGGAGGTGAGGGGCCGGAGTCGCGTCCCCTCACCACCGGCCATGATCACGGCCTTCACCCGACCACCCCCTGGGCTCGTGCCCGGCGACCTTTGAGCAGGGCGTTGCGAGCCACCGGCACGTAGGCGGCGGCGGCGATCCAGGCCAGGGCGAGGCCGCCGATGCCGCTGAACCAGGCGAAGGCACGGAACGGCACCTGCCAGGCGGCACTGCCGTCGCTCAGGAGGAAGGCCGGATAGGCGAACATGAGCGCGAAAGTCCCGGCCTTGCCGACCCACAGGACGTCGATGCGGGTCGCCCCGAGCGATGCCAGCAACAACACGGCGGCCGACACCACTACCTCGCGGGCCAGGGTCGCCGCCCCGAACCAGATGGGCACCGCCCCGTGCACGATGATGGCGATGACGGCGGTGACCACGAGCAAGCGGTCGGCGAGCGGGTCGAGCACCTTGCCCAGCGTCGACACCTGGTGGAAGCGGCGGGCGACGTATCCGTCGATCCAGTCGGTGGCACCGAGGGCGCCCAGGAGGATGGCCGCCCCGATTTGGTCACCAAGGCCGAAGAGCAGCCACAGAAAGAGTGGGAGGCACGCCAAGCGCACCGCGGTGATGAGATTGGGGACAGTCGCCACCCGGGACTCCGACAACGTCTCGGACTGCGATTCCGACGCCGCCTGGGACTGGTCGGAGCCGACGGTGGTCATCTCGGTCCTCTCACGACTGCCAGTCCGGGCTCCCCACATCCCCGAGTCTACGAGGCATGAGTCGATCGTCCCCGAAGCCACCGGACCGCCCGGCCGTGCCAGGGCAAGCCCGGTTTCAGCCCCGTTTCTGGTGGGACCCCGTCGTCTGAGCGGTATCCGGAGTCTGGCCAGCTGGTGTGGCCAGCTGGCGGCTGGATGATGGCCGGGTAGCGGCCGAGTGATGCTGTCTAACCTCCGGAAGGACCATGTTCGACCGCCGACTTCCGTCGCGCAGGGTTACTGCGAGCCAACCATGGCCCTGAGCGCGCCAGCGAACGGCAAGGTGATGACGCCGCCAATGGTGGCTCTCTTCGCCGTGGCCTGCGGGGTCTCGGCCGCCAACCTCTACTACGCGCAGCCACTCCTGCCGCAGATCGCCCATGGCCTGCATGCCGGAACGAGCGAGACCGCACTGGTGATCACCGCCGCCCAGATCGGGTACGGCTGCGGCCTCGCCCTCATCGTGCCCCTCGGGGACGTGCTCGTCCGGCGCCGCCTGGTCCCCGCCCTCCTCGTCATGGCGGCAGCCGCCCTCGGTGTTGCGGCTGTAGCCCCGAACATCGGCGTGCTCATCGGGGCAGTGGCCACGGCCGGGGTCTGCTCGGTGGGTGCCCAGGTGCTGGTCCCATTCTCGGCCACCCTGGCCGGTGACGCCGAGCGTGGCCGGGTGGTCGGGACGGTGATGAGCGGACTCTTGATCGGCATCCTCCTGGCCCGGACCTTCTCCGGTCTCATTGCCGAAGCCGCCGGCTGGCGCACCGTGTTCGTGGTGGCGGCACTGGTGGTGCTCGGGATGGCCGCCCTGCTCAATCGCCGGCTCCCCGGCGAGCAGCCTCGTCCGCACCTGATCTATGCCGACCTGCTCCGCTCTGTGGTCCGCCTGGTCGCCACCGAGCCTGTGCTGCGCCTGCGATCGGCCATCGGCGCGCTGACCTTTGCCACCTTCAACGTGATCTGGACCAGTCTGGCGTTCCTCCTCGTCGGCTCCCCGTACCACTACACCGAAGCGGTGATCGGGCTCTTCGGACTGTTGGGCGCGGCCGGTGCCCTGGCCGCCTCGTTCAGTGGGCGCCTCGCCGACCGTGGCTTCGAACGGTGGGTGAGCGGCAGCTCGCTGGTGGTCGTGTCCGGTGCCTTCGGCCTGCTCGCTCTCGGTCGGCACGACTTGTGGGCGCTGATCCTGGGAATCCTCGTCGCCGACGCCGGCCTTCAGGCCGTCCACATCCAGAACCAGCAGCTGATCTTCGCCATCGACCCCGCCGCTCGGTCCCGGCTCAACACCGCCTACATCGTCATCTACTTCGTGGGGGGCGCTGTCGGATCGGCCACCACGGGTGCGGCCTTCGCCTCCGGTGGCTGGGCTGCCGTCGTCTTCCTCGGCACTGCGTATGCCAGCGCCACAGTCGTGCTCTGGGCAGTAAGCGAGCTGACCGGGATCGGCCATCGACGGGTAGTGCCGGCCGCCTGAGCCGACGGCCCCGGGCACCGGCCAGGGCAGACTTGTCGCCATGTCCACGATCAACCGCACCGATCGGCTGATCGTGGCCGGGGTCCTCGCCGTCCTGGTCGGCATTCTCGGCTTCACCGTCTCCAGCGGACCGGGGCCCACCAACGCGGCGAGCCGCTTGCCGCTGCGAGCTCGCCTCCCCCCGCCTCGCTCGTCGTGCCCGGGTTGGCATCCTCGATACCCACTCCCGCCGGCTCCGACAGTGCAGCTGGATCACCGACCACCCAATCACCGGGGGCCTCCTCCACGACGACGATCCGCCCGGTGCCCGGGCCGTTCTTCGCCGTCGGCGATTCCATCATGATCGACATCGAGTCCGACCTCGAGGCCGATCTGCCCGGGGTGCAGGTCGACGGCATGGTGAGCCGCCAGTTCGAGGCGGGCATCGCCGTGGTCCAGGCCGCACGCAGTGCCGGCACTCTGGGCAACGTGCTCATCGTTGAGCTCGGGACTAACGGGACCGTCACGCCCTCGGATTTCGACGCCTTGATGCAGGCCGCGGCGGGGGTGAAGCGGGTCATCTTCGTGAACGTCGATGTGCCCCGCTCCTGGGAGGCACCTGACAACGCCGTGTTGGCCGCCGGGGTGGCTCGCTATCCCGGCGTCGCCGTGCTGGCCGACTGGTACTCGCTCTCGAGCAGCCATTCCGAGTGGTTCACGCCCGACCAGGTCCACCTGCAGCCGGCCGGCGCACAGGCCATGGCCGCGCTCATCGCCAGCGAGGCCTGAGCCGGACGGCCAACCGCGTGGCAGACGGCCGATGGCGATGTGCTACGCAGTGTGCGTGCCTCGCTTCGAGCCATTCCGCGGCATTCGCTACGACACCGGGCGGGTCGACCTCGGCGCCGTGATCTCGCCGCCGTACGACGTCGTGGGACCGGAGCTCCGAGAACGGCTCGCCGGCCGCCACAGCGCGAACTCCATACGGGTCGAGCTGCCCGAGCCCGACCACCGGGCCGGCCTCGACCGCTACCAGCACGCCGCGGGCCAATGGGCCGAGTGGCAGGACCAGGGAACGCTGCGCCACGATCCAGAACCCGCCTTCTACGCCTACCGCATGACCGGTCCCGACGGGCGTGCCACCAACGGCGTCATCGGGGCGCTGGGGATCGACCCGGAGAGCTCGGCCCAGATCCTTCCCCACGAGCAGACCCTTCCCAAGCCGGCGAGCGACCGGCTCGACCTCCTGCAGGTCGACGCGGGCCAACCTCTCCCCCATCTGGGGGCTGTCGATGACCGCCGGCCTGACCGACACCTTCCTCCCCGACGGCCCGCCGGATGCCACCGCCACCGACGACGACGGCGTCATCCACGACCTCTGGGTGATCGACGACCCCAACACGATCGACGCCGTCGCCAAGGCGGTGGGCGCCTCCGCCCTCGTCGTGGCCGACGGCCACCATCGTTACGAGACGGCCCTCAACTACGACAAGGAGACTGCGGAGGGTGACGACCCACTGCGGCGCTGACTCGGTGATGGCGCTCGTCGTCGAGCTGAGCGAGAGCGAGCTCGCCGTGGGGGCCATCCACCGCAGCATCTCCGGCCTGCCCGACGGGCTCGACCTAGTCGACGCATTCTCGTCGTGGTTCGACGTCACCCGGGCCGGTGGTTTCGACGAGCGAACGGTCGGTGCTCTCGGGTCGTCCGGCGCCCTGGCCCTGATCATGGAATCCGGGGCCTGGCTGCTGTCCCCCAAGGACGGCACCGCCGAGGCAGCTGCCTCCGACCTCGACTCTTCGATGGTGGCCCTGGTCTTCGCCGAGATCCCCGACCACGAGCTGCAGTTCTGGGCGGACTGGCAGGACGCCGTGAGCACCCTCGGATCGGAGCCGGACCAGGCCCAGGCCGCCGTGCTGTTGCGGCCGGTCACTGTGGACCAGATCAACGAATGGGCCCGCAGCGGCCGGCGGATGCCGCCCAAGAGCACGTACTTCTATCCGAAGCCGCGGACCGGCATGGTCTTCCGCTCCCTCGACCTGCCCTGAGCGGCGGCCCATCCGGAGCCGGTCGGCGACAACACCATGGCGGCAGCAAGACGGCAGACGACACTGGCTGCGGCCCTCCTGACGGCGTCTGTGGCGGCCACCCTCTCCGCCTGCGGCACCCCGCCGTCGTCCGACCCGGGCGCTGCCCGCCTCCGGCCGACGAGCCACCACACGACGCAGCCGACTCGGACGGCAACGACGACCACCTCGACCCTGCCGTCGGTCACGCCGACCACCGTCGTCGCCCCGGTCACTTCGCCCCCCGGGTGGGCCTCTCCCCTAACCGCCCTGCCGCCGGGCGGCGGGTTCACCTCTCTGTCCTGCCTCTCGGACACCTTCTGCATCGCGGTAGGTGGCGGGGACAACCAGGCCGACGCCGACGACACCGGAGGGGCGGGATTGTCCGACTCCTGGGACGGTGCCGCCTGGGCCGATCCGTCCGTGTACTTTCCGACGCCTGCGACCGGCACGGCGAGCGCCCCGATCATGCCGGCCATCAGCTGCACGGGCGGACCGCTCTGCCTCATCGTCGACGGGACCGACCACGTGAGCTCCGGCGACGGGACCGACTGGTCGACGCCCATCTCCTTGTCGCCGGGACCAGGGCTCGCCACCAACCCCGCCGACCCCGGCCCCGGACATCCCGGCTCCCGGCATGCCGCTGTCTCCTGCCCGACGCCGTCGTTCTGCGCCGTCGTCGACAACACCGGCCATGCCGCCGTTCTGCGTGATGGCGGCTGGTCGACCACTCAGTCCTTCGGCGCCGGCGGCGCAGCAGGCCGCTTCGCTCTTCGAGCCCGGCACGGTCGGGCTCTCGTGCCCGTCGGTGTCGTCGTGCACGGCTGTCGTGGGAACGACCGTCCTGGCCTGGGACGGCGCGGCCTGGACGGAGAAAGTCCCGTGGTCGGCCCAGCCCCCGAGCGGCTCCACCGGGGCGGCGGTTTCCTGTCCCTCTACCGCCCTCTGCTGGGTGGTCAGCGGACGGGTCGCGGCCATGGGAACGCCCGAGCGGCCCGTGGTCGGCGCCCGTGACGATCGACCCGAACGGTGCACTCGACGCCGTTTCCTGCCCGACGACGAACTTCTGTGTGGCTGCCGATGCGTCCGGATCGGTCCTCACTTGGAACGGCTCGGCCTGGTCGCCACCCGAGCAGGTGCTGCCCGGGGCCACCCAGTACACGGGCGACCCGACATCGCTGTCCTGCCCGACGTCGCGGTTCTGCATGGTGCTCGACGGGGACGGCGACTACACCACCTTCACCGCTCCACCTTCCCCTGGGCAGCCGCCCACCGTTCCCTGATCAGTCGCCGGCGCCTCCGGCACTGGCCAGCTCGGCCAAGGTGACCACCGTGCGCCAGTTGCGAGTCGTCGCCGTGGTGCCGAGGCGGCGCTCGAAGAAGTCATTGGTGAGCTTGGTCCGGCCGTAGCCACCGGGGCAGTGGAGATAGACGTCGGCCCCGGTGACGGCGAAGGAGTCGTGCCCTGCTCCCGCTGGTGGCTCGAGCTTGGGTCCGGCCGGGCCCGGGTCGGGGCGAGGAAGGTCACGTGCAGCTTGGTCGGGTCGGCCTCGACGGCCGAGAAGGGGTTGGCCCGCAGCAGCGACTGCAAGGACCGTAGCCGTGCGCACGATCACGGGCACCGACATCGCCAGCCGGTCCATCAGTGCCGCAGCGATGGCCGACGCCACCTCGGCCGCTTTCACCCCGGCCGGAGAAGACGGCGTTGCCGCTCTGTACGTAGGTCACCACGTCTTCGAACCCGAGGGAGGCCACCACTTCGACGAAGTCGCCCATGGCCAGGCGATTGCGGCCGCTCACGTTCACGCCGCGCAGCATGGCCACGAACGTCTGGCGAGATCGGGGCTTGGCCTTGCGCTCGCTCTTGCCGGGCGCGGCCCGACGAGGTGCCGGACCTACTCGACGATCCAAGAGGAGCCCGACCGCAGCAGGGCCCCGAGCTCACCCGGCCCCCGCTTGGCGGTGGCCTCGTCGATCTGGCGGGCCATCTCGGCGCCGTACTCCGGGCGCTCGACGTCCCGGAAGATGCCGATGGGCGTTGGCTCGAACGGGCCGCGAGACAGCCGGCTGAGCTGGAAAGCGAGTCCCGGGTTGTCCCGGTGCTCGTCGTGGACGAGGAGGGTGGTCTCGCCCACGTCGGCCACCTCGACGACCTCCACCGACCCGTCCGGATGGCAGACCACGCCGTGTTGGCCCTCTGAGCCGAAGCGGATGGGCTGGCCGTGCTCAAGTGGGATCAGCATGTCGGACCGGTGATCCTTGCCGGTGATCTGCTCGAAGGCTCCGTCGTTGAAGACGTTGCAGTTCTGGTAGATCTCGACGAAGGCGGCGCCACGGTAGGCGTGGGCCCGACGGAACGTCTCCATCATGTGCTTGCGGTCCATGTCATGGGTGCGGGCCACGAAGCCCGCCTCGGCTCCGAGGGCCAGGCTCAACGGGTTGAAGGGCTGTTCGAGCGAGCCGAACGGAGTCGACTTGGTGACCTTCGCCACCTCGGAGGTCGGCGAGTACTGGCCCTTGGTCAGTCCGTAGATCTGGTTGTTGAACAGCAGGATGGTCAGGTTCACGTTGCGGCGCAGACAGTGGATGAGGTGATTGCCCCCGATGGACAGGGCGTCCCCGTCGCCGGTCACCACCCACACGTCGAGATCAGGGCGGGTGGTGGCCAGACCCGTGGCGATGGCCGGCGCCCGGCCATGGATCGAATGCATCCCGTAGGTGTTCATGTAGTAGGGGAACCGCGCCGCGCAACCGATGCCGGAGAGGAACACGGTCTGCTCGCGTCGGACGCCGAGCTCGGGCATGAGCATCTGCACGGCGGCCAGGATCGAGTAGTCACCGCACCCTGGGCACCAGCGCACCTCTTGGTCGGATGTCCAGTCCTTGCGGGTGGTGGGCGGTGGGGACTCGGCGAGGTCGGTCATCCGCCGCCTGCCTTTCCGTTCGTGCCCCCTGCCGCGCCGGCTCCGGTACCGTCGGCGTTTGCATCGGCATCGGCATCGGCATCGGCATCGGCCAGGGCTTCGATTTGGTGGAGGATGGCCGACTCCATGGCCGCCGCTCGGAAGGGCACGCCCTGGACTTGGGTGAAGGACACTGCGTCGACCAGGTACTCGGCCCGCAACAGGCGGCTCAGCTGCCCGAGGTTCACCTCGGGCACCAGCACCCGCCGATAGCGGGACAGCACCTCCCCGAGGTCGGGCGGGAACGGGTTGAGGTGGACGAGATGGACGTGAGCCACCTTGTGGCCACGGGCCCGGACCCGCTGGACGCCGGCGGCGATGGCGCCGTAGGTCGAGCCCCAACCGACGACCACGACCTGCGCCCCCTCCTCGTCCGTCGACCTCGGTCGGCGGGATGTCGGCGGCGATGCCGGCCACCTTGGCCGCCCGAAGACGCACCATCCGCTCGTGGTTGGTGCCCTCGTAGTTGACGTTGCCTGAGCCGTCCTCCTTCTCGAGGCCGCCGATGCGGTGCTCGAGGCCGACCGGACCGGGCGGTGCCCACGGCCGGGCCAGGGTCTCCTCGTCTCGGACATAGGGCCAGAACACCGGCTCCCCGTCTGGCCCGGTGTGGTTCGGCTCGGTGGCGAAGTTCGGGCTCGATGGCCGGCAAGGCGTCGAGGTCCGGGAGCCGCCAGGGCTCCGACCCGTTGGCCAGGTAGCCGTCGGACAAGCAGCAAGACCGGTGTCCGGTACTTGACGGCGATGCGCACCGCCTCGAGCACCATCTCGAAGCAGTGCGACGGCGCCCGGGCGGCCACGATCGGGATGGGCGACTCGCCGTGGCGGCCGTACATGGCGTGCAGGAGGTCGGCCTGCTCGCTCTTGGTGGGGAGCCCCGTCGAAGGGCCGCCCCGCTGTATGTCGATGACGAGCAGCGGGAGCTCGAGGCTCACGGCGAGGCCGAGCGTCTCCGACTTGAGGTCGATGCCTGGGCCTGACGTGGTCGTGACCCCGAGCGCGCCTCCGAAGGCGGCACCGAGCGCTGCGCCGATGGCCGAGATCTCGTCCTCGGCCTGGAAGGTGCGCACGCCGAACTGCTTGTGCTTCGACAGCTCGTGGAGGATGTCCGACGCCGGGGTGATCGGGTAGGAGCCGAGGAAGAGCGGGATCCCCGCTCGCTTGGCGGCGACGATGAGCCCCCAGGCGGTGGCCGTGTTGCCGGTGACGTTCACGTACTCGCCCGGTTCGAGAACGGCCGGCTTGACCTCGTAGGACGACTCGAACAGCTCGGCCGTTTCCCCGAAGTGGTAACCCGCCTTGAACGCCCTGAGGTTGGCCTCGAGGACGAGGCGCTTGCCTTCGTAGCGCTCCTCGATCCAGGCCACGGTGCCCTCGATGGGTCGCGTGTACATCCAGCTGATCAGACCAAGGGCGAAGAAGTTCTTGGAGCGATCGGCGTCCCGTGGCTTCACGCCGGCGTCCTTGGACACCTCGGTCGTGATCGAGGTCATCGGCACCTCGTAGACCGAGTACGCCGACAGCGAGCCGTCGGCCAAGGGGTTGGCCTGGTAGCCGGCCTTGGCCAAGTTGCGCTCTTCGAAGGAGTCCACGTTGACGATGACGGTGGCGCCCTTGGGCAACGCGTCGATGTTGGCCCGCAGGGCCGCCGGGTTCATGGCCACCAGCACGTCGGGCGAGTCACCGGGCGTGGAGATGGCGTGGTCAGAGATGTGGATCTGGAAGGCGGAGACGCCGGCCAGGGTGCCCGCCGGGGCCCGGATCTCGGCCGGGAAGTCGGGGAAGGTGGCGAGGTCGTTCCCGAGGAGGGCGGAGGTGGTGGTGAAGCGGTCCCCGGCCAGCTGCATGCCGTCACCGGAGTCGCCGGCGAAGCGGATGACCACCCGATCGAGCAGGTGCGGGGCCTTGCTCTCGGTGGAGGTGTCGGACACCGTGCTCCTTCGCTGCTGCTCGTGTGCCGGCGCGACGGTGCTGTCGGATGGCGGGCCCGCGCCTCGCGCCGAGGGCGACGCCTGGGACCGGCACCATGGGCTCGGCCGCGCTCGAAGGCCTAGTCTACCCGCCCGCCCTGTCGGTCGAGTGGCTGGACCAGGGTTCGCGAACCACATCCGGGCCATCCCTGCCCAGTGGGCCAACGCAGGGTCGCAGGGCGGCGGACTTCGTTGTCCCGGCAGACCGAAGTCGGGCGACAACCTCTGCGTTCTGCTACCTAGGTGTCCCATGAGCGTCGACTCGCAGTGGGATCCTGTGCAGTACAACCGGTTCTCCGACCAACGGGAGCAGCCCTTCTCGGACCTGGCGGCGCTGCTCGAGCCCGTCGCCGAAGCCGACGTGGCCGACCTGGGCTGCGGTGACGGGCGGCTCAGCGCTCAGCTGCACCGGAGGCTCGGTGCACGACGCACGGTCGGTGTCGACTCTTCCCCCGCCATGCTGGCCGAGGCCGCCGTCCGGGCCGGTAACGGTCTGTCCTTCGAAGAAGCCGACATCGCCATCTGGACCGGCCGGGGCCTGGACGTCGTCTTCTCGAACGCTGCCCTCCACTGGGTTGCCGATCACGCGCGGGTGCTCGGCTGCTGGCGGGATGCGCTGGCCCCGACGGGCCAGCTGGCGGTCCAGGTGCCGGCCAATGCCGACCATCCCTCGCACGAGGTGGCCCGAGAGCTGGCCAACGAGTGGCTCGGGCCCGTGGCACCGGCCGACCCGGTCGCCGAAAACGTCCTCCCACCCGAGGGCTACGCCGAGGTGCTGGCCGATCTCGGGTTCGAACGCCAACACGTGCGACTCCAGGTGTACGGCCACCGGCTGGCCACGACGGGCGACGTCGTCGAATGGGTGAAAGGCACGTCGCTCACCCGCTTCAAGAAGGTGCTGTCCGTTCCGGACTTCGATCGCTTCCTGGTCGAGTACCGACGCCGGCTCCTCGTTGCCCTCGGCGACAGGAGCAATTACTTCTACCCCTTCAAGCGGATCTTGTTCTGGGGTCGCCTGGGATGAAGGTCGCCCACCCGCCCACCCGCCTGGCCGGACCGTCCGGGCGACGCTCGTACGCATTGTCGAGGGTCCGGGGCGCCTGGGCATGACATTGGCACATACCCGAGAATGGTCAACATGCCTGCCACTCGTCAGGTTTCCTGACACATCCCGCTGAAATAGTGAGAGGAACTGAAGGGCGCGAAGATAACGGTCAGGCGATGGTGACCGACTTGTCCAGGTAGACGTCCTGTACGGCATGGATGAGGGCGGCACCGTCGTCGGTCGGCCGCTGGAAGGCCTTGCGGCCCACGATGAGCCCGGCACCACCGGCCCGCTTGTTGATGACGGCGGTGCGCACGGCCTGGGTCAGGTCGTCCGCACCCTTGGACTCACCGCCGGAGTTGATGAGCGGGATGCGACCGGCGTAGCAGTTGACCACCTGCCACCGGGTGAGGTCGATGGGGTGGTCGGTGGTCAGCTTCGAGTACACCAGCGGGTCAGTCTTGCCGAATGACAATGCGTTGTAGCCGCCGTTGTTCTCGGGCTGCTTCTGCTTGATGATGTCCGCCTCGATGGTGACACCCAGGTGGTTGGCCTGCCCGGTGAGGTCGGCGGCCAGGTGGTAGTCGGTGGCCCCCTGCTTGAAGGCCGCGTTGCGGAGATAGCACCACAGAACGGTGAACAGCCCGAGGCGGTGGGCCTGGGCGAAGGCGTGGGATACCTCAACGATCTGGCGGTCGGCTCCCTCTGACCCGAAGTAGATGGTGGCCCCCACTCCCACCGCGCCGAGGTCGAACGCCTGGCGCACGCCGCCGAACATCACCTGGTCATAGGTGTTCGGGTAGTTGAGGAAGTCGTTGTGGTTGAGCTTGACGATGAACGGGATGCGGTGGGCGTAGCGACGGGAGATGATGCCGAGGCCGCCGAGGGTGGTGGCGATGGCGTTGCAATCGCCGGCCAGGGCCAGGTCGCACAGTCGGGCCGGGTCGAAGTAGGCCGGGTTCTTGGAGAACGAAGCAGCCGCCGAGTGCTCGATGCCCTGGTCCACAGGGAGGATGGAGAGGTAGCCGGTTCCGGCCAGGCGGCCGGTGTTGTACAGGAGCCCGAGATTGCGCAGGACTGCGGGTTTGCGGTCGGAGTCGAGGAAGACCCGGTCGAACTGCTCGGGACCAGGGATGTGCAACAGCTCGGCCTCGAACGCCGTCGAGACGTGAGTCAGCAGGGATTCGGCCTCGTCGCCCAGGAGTTTCTCGATATCCATGGCCTCGAGCCTACCGGGCGACGGGACTCGTTTTCCCTTCCCGACGGCGGCTCTTCTCCCGTCTTGCCACCGGCCGTGGCCCCAACTGGGCCAGTCTCTCGCCCGACGTCGTAAGCGCCGGGATCGACCGCCGCTACGCGCGTGAAGAGGTCGCGTGCCCGGACCAGATCACCACTGCGCTCGGCCAGATCGCCAAGGAAGTACCACTGGCGGACGTGGCGGGGGGCAGGGTTGCGAACTTTCTGGCCGGCACCCGCGACCACGAGCAGTTCGATGGCCCCGGCCAGGTCGCCAGCGTCCGCCTTCGTACCAGCCAGCACCAGGCGGCCCTCGGACAGCACTTCCGGGTCGGGTGAGGCTTGCCGAAGGTCCTCGAAGCGCGCCTCCACCCGCCGGGGGCGCCCGAGGGCCCGGTCACAGTCCATGAGAACGGGATGCTGGTCGACGGAACCGGAGAGGTCGACGAAGACCTCGAGGCTGGTGCGCGCCGCCCGCCATTGTCCCTGGTGGTATTGGCTGAGTCCGAGCAGTTCATGGGGCGATGGCGCCGCCGGGACGGCAGCGACGACGGTCCGGAGCATCCGGGCAGCATCGCGGTACCGGTCACGCTGGTAGGCCCCGAGCGCGGCGAGCATCCGCTCGGTCACCCGGGCCCGGAGATGGCTCCAATCGGAACCGGCCGCCGACGCCAGCTCGGTGAGGAGGTCAGGCGGGAGCTCAGCCGGTGCGGCCGGCTTCCGCTGGCGAGGCCCCAGAGCTGCTCGTGTGCGTGGGGCGAATCGACTCCTCTTCGTCTTCATCGACCCGCTCGAAGCGCTCGGGCGCGAAAGCCGTCCGCCTCGGATCTGTGGTGCCGTGGTCGTCGCGGTCGTGGGGTCGACGCTCCGCTCCGGCGCCGTTCGCGGCCACGACCTGGCTGGCGCCGTGTCGGGCCACGCTCCCCCATCTCTTCCCGGGGAGACCAGGTGGCATGGGCGAAGGCCGAGAACTCCGTGGGGGGCGCGAGCCGGGGTCTGATCGGGCCGAGCCCGCTTTCCAGGTTGGCCTGCCCGAGCGAGGATGCTGGCTCCTCGCCGACCCTGCCTGGTCCCTGTCCCTGGGCTCCCTCTGGGATTCCGTGGTGGGTCGGCGCTCGGGCCTCGCGGCACCGGTCGAGCCGGCCCGTGGGGCCCGCTTCGGCCGGCCGGGTGCGCCGGTACGTCCGACGGCACCCCGGCGCGCCGCCCCCGACGCCGTCCCACCACCGCTCCCGGTCGCTCGAGGCCGGCCACCGGACCGCGTCTGTGGCTGTGGTCGTGCTCGAGCCGGAGCACCGTCACCCCGACTATTACCAGTACCGCCAGTGGCTGGGCTACGCCGTCCATCGCCGCGTCGTGCACCGCTGTCCGCACGGCCGCGAGATTGGCCGCCCGACCCTTCGGCCTTCGAGCGGCCGCGGCTATCGGCATGGGTGGGGCGTTTCGCCCGTCCACCAGGAGACGGCGGACGCGGCGAACCGGACGCGGGACGCCGAGGCATGCCCGCAGCATACCGGCGGCCCTCTCACCCACTTCAGGTGGCGATGCCCGACGACCGTCGGTTGGCTCCTGCCCGTACCCTGGTCGCATCGTCATCGGCATCCGCACGCCTTCGAACCGCGTCGATCGGTCCGTCGCCGGCATCCACTTCAAAACCGGGTGCATGGTGCTGTCGCTCCTCGTCGCCGTGGTGGTCGCAGGCCTGGCCACGACGACGGCGCTGTCCGCCGCCCCATCGAACTCGCCAGCAGTTTCGGGCCCTGCACTCCCCACTGTGGCTACCTCAGCAGTGCACAATCGTCAGGCGGCCGCGGCCACCCGCGCCTACCGATCGGCCACCACCGGCGACGCCAACCGGCTCGTGGCTGACGTCACCCGTCTGGCAGCGGCCGTCGGCGGCAGCGACCTGGCCGCCGCCCGAGCTGCGGAGCTCGCCGCCCAGGGGGACTTCGACCAGATCCGGGACGTCGACGCCGCCTCGCCACAGAACGTCGCCACGCTCGACGAGCTGTCTGGAGATGTCCCGCCGGGAGCGACCTTCGGCGGCCTCCACGCCCTCGAACGTGATCTGTGGGTGTCCGGCAATCCCCCCGCCGACCTCCCGTCGGTCCAGGCCCAGGTGTTGGTGGCCGACTATCTGGTGGCCAAGCAGACCCTCGCCCCGGAGACCATCGTGACCACGGCGGTCGCCGAGCTCGGCTGGGTCAGCGAGCAAGCCATCCCTGGCCGAGAGGAGCAGTACTCCCACCACGATGATGTCGACATCGCCGCCGGCGTCGCGGCCGCCCAGCAGGCGTTCGGTGCCGTCGAGCCGCTCGCCTGCTCGGTGGACCCCGGCGGATGCCGGATTGCCGCCATCGACCTCACCACCCTCGCTGCCATGGTGGCAGCCGCCGGACGCCCGGCCGACGTGCCCGACTCTGCTCTGACTGCACCCGTCCAACGCGCCCTCTTCGAAACAACCGACCGCACCGCCGCTGCGCTATCCACCTTGATCGCACCGCTGCTCCCGTTCGGCACCGCAGGACCGCAGCCGTACGGCGCCGCCGGCCCAGTCACATGAACCGCGACGACGCCAGGCTGCGCATGACTCGCCGAGGACTGCTGGCCGGCTCGGGCCTCGCCGCAGCCGCCGCCCTGGTGGCCGGGGTCAGTACCGATTCTTCGCCGGCCGAGGCAGCCAACTCGGCCGTGGGGGCGAGCTCCTCCACCGCCGTCCCGTTCTTCGGCGCGCACCAGGCAGGCATCCTGACACCGCAACAAGAGTTCCTTACGTTTGCCGCTTACGACATGGTCGCTTCCGACCCGGAGTCGCTCGCCGACCTCCTGCGCACCTGGACGTCGGCGGCGGCCCACCTCGTCGAAGGCCTGCCACTCGAGGGCGACACCGAGCTCTTTGCTCCCGGGCCTGACTCGGGCGAGGCTGTCGGCCTCGGGCCCTCACGCCTCACCCTCACGGTGGGATTCGGCCCGAGCCTCTTCGACGGCCGTCTGGGACTGGCTGCCCACCGCCCGGCGGCCCTGGTCGACCTGCCCTCGTTCGGCGTCGACGACCTCGATCCGGCGGCGAGCGGCGGTGATCTGTGCATCCAAGCCTGTGCCGACGATCCTCGGGTCGCCTTTCATGCCGTACGCAACCTCACCCGGCTGGCCGAGAGCGCGGCCTCACTTCAGTACGTTCAGATCGGGGCGGGACGCACCACGAGGCCGGCTTCGGGCGCTCCCACACCACGGAACCTGCTCGGCTTCCACGACGGCACGAACAACCTCGATCCCGACGACGCGAAAGCCATGGACCGATTCGTCTGGGTCGACTCACCGACAGACGAGCCTTGGATGGCAGGCGGGACATACCTCGTCGCCCGACGCATCCGTATCCACCTGGAGGCCTGGGACCGGAGCACGCTCGAGGAGCAGCAGCAGACCATCGGCCGCGTCAAGTCGTCGGGAGCGCCGCTCGGGGCCCGAGACGCCGACGACCCGGTCGATCTCGGTGCGCTGGGGGCGAACGGACAACCGTTGATCCCCAACCAAGCCCACATCCGCCAGGCGTCCCCCGCCCTCAACAGCGGCGCAGCCCTCCTCCGGCGTGGGTACAGCTTCGTCGACGGCATCGACCCGGCGAGCGGCGAGCTCGACGCGGGGCTCTTCTTCCTCTCGTACCAGAAGGATCCCGGCGGCCAGTTCGTCCCCATCCAGCAGCGCCTGGCTGACAACGACACGCTGAGCCAGTACCTGGTGCACACAGGGAGCGGCGTCTTCGCCTGCCCACCGGGCGTAGCCGCTGGGGGAACGTGGGGCCAGGGGCTGATCGACGCAGCCTCGTCCTGAGCGCGGAGTGGTCGGATGGCCGCCAACTCGGGCCTCCACCGTCAGTCACTGAAAGGCGACACCGAACCGGGCCATAGGGCGACGGTCGAGATCTATGCTTCCAGGCCGTCACATCGGCGGAACGGAGATCGAAATGACGGTAAACGCGGATAACACCACAGGGATCCAGGTAACGACCAAGATCTTCCCGTTGGCGTTTCTTCTTTTGTTGTTCAAGACAAACGTGACGATCGACGGAGTCACGTCGGTCCAACCGTGGGGAAGCCACTTCTTCAGCGTGCCGCCTGGCACCCACGAGGTGACGGTGTCTTTCCGCTACATCTTCTCCAAGACAATGGGCGAGAGCCACATTTCCGCAGAGGTCCACCCGGGCCAAACGACGCACGTGCGGTATCGCTCTCCGTTCATCGTCTTCATGAAGGGATCAATCAAGGTCGAAGCGCCTTCAACGAATCCCTAGTACCAGACGGCGGGGACGCCCCCGACGTGCCGAGGTGGGCCACTGACCCGGCGATAGGTCTCTTGCTCGTTAGGTAGTGGCGCCATTCCGGGATACCAAACATCCGCTCCGGGACATGGGGACGACCGTTCTCGAGGACGCAGTCTTGGCCGTGGTCCGCTGCTAGGCGCACTGGTGGTAGCCAGGACGATCTGCGCGGCAGGCTGCGCAAGTACGTCGCCCACGTCGACGCAGGTATCCACCGACCGAGGCCCCATGTCCGAGCCGTCGCCGGGAAGCCGAGCAAGCCGTGGATCGGGCGCTGTCGACTTCGGCACATGTCGCAGGGCGCGACAAATGTGACGAAGGTCAGCTCCACTCGAAGAACTTGCGAAACCGTGACTTCCGGGAGGAGGGGGTTGGGGGCTCCTGCAGTGCCTCCGCCCGATGGGTACTCAACCACGTCGCCAGCTCTTCCGCGTCCTTGAACGTGATCTCTCGGTCGGTCTCCATCTCGTAGAGGTGGATCGAGTCGACATCTGCCGTCACCGAGAACTCGATCTTTCCACCGAAGACAAAACACCAGACGGTTGCTGCACCTGGCGTCGACTGCGGCTCGAGACGCCAACCCGGTCGGCTGCCGAACAGATCGGCAACCACGTTGCTCGACGGGCCTTCGCGGTCGTTCAAGTTAAACCCGAATCTACGAGCTCGTGGGGCGCCAGGCGGCGAGGCAAAGTGGCCTCGGCACATGCGTCATCGTAAAGAGATCAGAGCACCGGAGCGCAGACGCGCACCCTTCACCTCGCACCGTGAACTCGGCCGACATCGTCCACTGATCTCTGATGGTCACTTGTGCAGCCTAATGACGGCCCAACTCCTCGATTCGTGGGCTGACTCGCTCCCTGGTTGGAGACACCTCAGACATGTTGTTCAGGCGTCTACGAGGGCTTCGTTCATGTGAGGTTCCGCGAACCGCCGTGCGTCACGTTGCTCTCACCGGGCGCCGGGAGCACAATGCGGGCATGGAAACGCTCGGCATCCACCATGTAGCCCTCAACGTGACCGACGTCCAGGAGGGCGTCCGCTTCTACGTCGACGCCCTCGGCGGGACTGTGCGGGGCGATCGACCCGAGCTCGGCATCGCCGGCGCTTGGATCGACCTCGGTCCCCAGCAAATCCATCTCGTGGAGGCACCGGTGCCGCGCAATCTCGGCCAGCACGTGGCCATTCGGGTGGCCGACCTCGATGGTGCTGTACACGAACTCCGGGACCGGGGCATCGACGTGGCCGACCCTTCCGGAGTGGGTGCTGGCCGCCAGACCTTCATCAACGACCCGTCCGGCAATCCCATCGAACTCCACGAGGTCGCGGCAGCCGGCACCTGACCGGTCAAAGGCACCGTCCCTCTTCGCGCACGGCGAGACGAGTCGATTCCGAGGGGGCGCCACGATCGAGCCTGCATGTGAGCCCTCACCGGACAGGGCCGCGTTGTACGCTCGGGCGCCGATCTGCAGGGTCCCTGCCGGCGCCACGCGCCGCCCCAGCGGGACTTCAGGTCACGAGAGTCGGGGAGGTCGTTCCATGCATGTTTCCGTGCGGCCGCTCACATGGCGTAGACCCGGTGACGGTCCCGCGCCGGGACCGGGATACCCGCAGCGCGGACGATGTGCCGTCGTGGCCGCTCTGGTCGTCGTGTTAGCAGGAAGTCTCATCTGGATCGGCACGGCAGCAGGGGCCAAACCCGACCCGTCCGGATCGAATGTGTTCGCGGTCAGTAGTCAGCCCGTCAGCAGCCCGGCCCTCCGGTCCCTCGCCGCCAGCGATCCCCGGGGTGCCCCGAGTGGCTGCGATCCCCTCGACCCGACGGAGTGCTTGCTCCCGTTCCCCGACGACTACTTCACGGTGCGGGACCCCTCGACACCCACCGGCCTCCGAGTCGACTTCCCGGTGGCGGACATGCCCAAGAACAAGAACGGCGACCCCATCGATCCCACCGACTTCAACCGCAACGACGGCTTCAGCCCGGGGACGCCACTGCTGCTCCACGTCCCGGGCATCGACCTGGCCACCAGCAAGATCGCAACCATCACCGACATCGGCGCATCCCTCCAGAAAGACGCGCCCATCGTGATCGTCGATGCCCGCACCGGCCAACGCGTCCCCTACTGGGCCGAGCTCGACGCCAACGACCCCAACCCCGCCGAGCAGGCGCTCATCATCCGGGCGGCGGCCGACTATCACGACGGCGACCGTTATGTCGTCGGCCTCCGGAACTTCCGCAACGGCCAGGGACAGATCATCCAGCCCGGCGCGGTCTTCCGCGCCTACCGAGACGGCACCCCGCTTCCCAACCACTCGGAGTCGGCCCGCCGGCCCCATCTCGATGCGGTCATGGACATCCTGCAGAACGCCGGCGTGAGCCGGCAAAGCCTGTACCTGGCCTGGGATTTCACGGTGGCGGGCGAACAGAGTCTGACCGGTGCCATGTTGCACATGCGCAACACCGCGTTCGCCCAACTCGGGCATGGTGCGCCGTCCTTCACGGTGTCGTCGGTGACCGACTACACGACGACGGAGAACGCCTTGATCGCCCGCCACGTGATCGGGACCTTCTTGGTGCCGAGCTTCCTAAATGAGCCGGGCGGGCCGCCCGGGTCGACGTTCAACCTGGGACCGGACGGCCTCCCTGCCCAGCTGCCCGGCAACGTCCAGACAGCCAACTTCGAGTGCAACATCCCCCGGACCACAGTGGCCGACTCCACCTCACCCTCGGCCACCGTCTATCCCGGACACGCGCTCCTGTACGGACACGGCCTACTGGGAACCGCCGACGAGATCGATGATCCCCATATCGAGTACCTCTCCGACGAGGGCAACTTCGTGACCTGCGGCACCAACTGGCTGGGGCTGGCAGCCGACGACGTGGCCACCGACGCCTCCGTCATCAGCAACTTCTCCAACTTCTCGACCATCCCGGACCGGGGACAACAGGCCATGCTCGACTTCCTCTTCCTCGGAAGGCTCATGACGAGCCCCGAGGGTTTCGTCTCCAATCCGGCCTTCCAGGTGGGGTCGACTGCCGTGATCGACACAGGAGGGGGCATGTTCTATTACGGCAACAGCCAGGGTGGCATCCAAGGTGGCGCTCTCACGGCTGTCTCCCAGGAGTTCACCCGCGCCGTGCTCGGGGTCCCGGGGATGGACTTCTCCTTACTCCTCAATCGCAGCATCGACTTCGCCCCCTTCCAGGTCGTGCTCAACGCCTACTACCCGGACAAGCTGGTCCAGCAGATCGACCTCGGCCTCATCCAGATGCTGTGGGACCGATCGGAGGCCGACGGCTACGCCGAGTTCATGACGAACCATCCCCTGCCGGGCACCCCGGCCCACCGGGTCCTCCTCGAGGAGGCCTTCGGCGACCAACAGGTGGCCAACATCGCCACCGAGACGGAGGCCCGGACCATCGGCGCCGCCGTGCACGAGCCTGCCCTCGCCACCGGCCGCTCGCCGGACGTCGACCCCTTTTACGGCATCCCGGCCATCCCGAACGACGCATACCAGGGATCGGCGCTCTTCATGTGGGACAGCGGGACGCCGCCGCCGCCCATCACCAACACGCCGCCCATGGCCGGGGCCGACCCGCATGAAGTGCCCCGCTCCCAGCCGAGTGTCCAAGAGCAAGACGCCACCTTCCTGCTCACCGGCATCGTCACCAACCCCTGCGGCAACCGGCCGTGCACGGCCGTGCCCTGAGTCGGTCAGACCGACGGTCGGACCCAGGTCGACCGCTTGGAAGCGGTCGACGACAGACGGTGAGAGCGGTTAGGAGGCCTTGCGACGGGCGGCCGGCCTCTTGGCCGCCGGCGCCTTCGTCGCCTTCTTGGCGGCCGGCGCCCGCTTGGCCGCCTTCTTGAGCGGGGAGGGCGCTTTGGCGGTTTCGCCCCTGGCGGCCCGGGCTGAGTTGATGCTGGCGCTCAGGACGTCCATGAGGTCGACCACCGGCGTGGCCGTGGGAGCCGCCTGGACGCCGGTCAAGATCTCGTGGCCCTGCCGCTTCTCCTCGATGAGGGCCTGGACCTTCTCACGATGGGTGTCGTGGTATTTCTCGGGCTCCCACTCGCTGGCCATGGACTCGAGCAACAGCTGGGCCATGGAGACCTCCCGGTCGCTGAGGTTGACCGCCTCGGGCAGGGATGGCAGCTCCTTCTTGGGCGAGCGGATCTCGTCGGCGAAGTACATGGTCTCGAGCTTGAGCACCTCGTCGTCGGGCCGGATGGCCACGGGGTACTCCTTGTTGCGCATGACCACGGTACCGATCGCCACCTTGTTGGTCTTGCGCATGACCTCCCGAAGCAGGGCGTAGGCCTTTTCGGCCGCCTCTCCCTCCGGAGCCAGGTAATAGGTGGTGCGGAAATAGACGGGGTCGATCTCGTGCAGATCGACGAAGTCGGTGATCTCGATGAGCCTCGTCTTCTCCGGCTCGGCGGCGTCCAGCTCGTCGTCGCTCAGGACCACGTAATCGCCGCCACCGAGGTCGAACCCCCGGGCGATGTCGCTGTTGTCGACGTCCTTGCCGGTCCGCTCGTTCACCTTTCGGTAGCGAATCCGATCGGAGGTACCAACCTCGAACTGGTTGAAGTGGATGGTCTTGTCCTGGGTAGCCGGGTAGACGCCAACCGGGACATTGACCAGCCCGAAGTTGAGGGAGCCCTTCCAAATCGCTCGTGCCATCCCCCCAGCTTTACCCAGGTCAGGGGTGGTCCACCACCATGGTCACACCCCAGGCTCACAATGGGAACATGAGTTCGCCAGCTGAATTCGCCCCCATGGTGGTGCGGGGACTGCCCGATCTGGTGCCTGCCCAGGGATCGAACTCCCAGTTGGCACTGCGCTTTGCCCTCTCGGCGTGGATCCGGCAGGCGAAACTCGAGCTGCCCGAGGCGCTCCGTGTCTTCACCGCCCTTCGGACCGCCATCCTCGAGATCGGCGAGCTCGACGCGGCCAGCGAGCCCATCCCATTCTGTGGCCGCTCCCCCGAGGCCGACATCCTGCTCTGGGCCGTCTACATGGGCGGCATGCTCCACCGGGCGGCGAGCGCCGGGGCCCTGGATCTCGACCTGGTGGTCGAGCACACCAAGCGCCGGCTGGCTGCCTGACGCCTCGCCCTTCTCGCTCCGCTCCGGGCGAGCCTTCGTGAACTGAGTCCAGGCCTCTCCGAAGCGCGGCTGTCCTCTGGATAGACCTCAGCCTGTGCAGCGACGTCGCAGCGAGACCGTCTCCGGTCTCATGCATGAGTACCGACTCATGCATGACCTGGTCGGATGAGTATTCGGCACGGACAGGGTCTTGCGGGAGATCCTCGGGTGAACGCCGTCTCTGACATGCAGCGTCCCACATCGGGTTCGGCTACCGGAACAGCGGAAAGGGTGCCGCCGTCGCTTCTGACTGCTCGGTCGAGCTGTGGGCCGGCACGGGTCCCGGAACTCTGACGCACCCCGGACCCCAGTGCCGAGCGGTCAGACGGGGAGACCTCGTCGACCGATGCGTCTGTGGCGGTGTGACGCTCCGTTCCGGCCATTTTTGCACTGGTTGATTACGTGGGCCAGGAGTTCGATTCTCCTCCCAAGCTCCGCTTCACCTTGAGCATGGTCGGAATGCGTGCGTAGGATCAAGGACCGCGGACCCCCTCGCCGAACGGCGTAGCTCTCGGCGGCGGGGCGCGAGACAGAGAGATAGCGACGAGCACCGGAGGCGCAAGAGTGACGGAGAAGGCGATGAGCGGTGGCAGCAAAGGGCTTTACGGCGGGACAAGGATGAGGGAGCGGCGGGTCCGGACCCTGGTCGGCTCCGTATTGGCTGCCGCCTCGTTGATGGTGCCGCTCGGACTGCTGGGCGGCTCGACCTCTGCCTCGGCGGCCACCCCTACGTCGACAACTTGCGCCGGCACCCCGGCGACTCCCGCTTCGCTGGCCGGCGGGACCTACACCTCCGTGTCCGTCACCGGGGCGTGCGAAGTCAACGCGGGACAGGTGATCGTCACCGGAGACGTCACCGTGGCAGCCGGGGCGGCCCTGGTGGCAGCCTTTGCCAACAATGACGTCGGGGGCTCGGGAACATCAGGATTGACCGTGGACGGCAACATCGATGTCGACAGCGGAGCCACGATGCTCTTGGGATGCGAGGCTCTACATTTTGCCTGCGTCGACGATCCCAATCAGATGAATCCCACGCTCAACTCTCCCGATGCCGTAAGGGGCAGCATCGACGCCACCGACGCGTTGGGTGTCGTCGTCCATGCCACGACCATCGGAGGAGATGCGATCCAGTCGGGCGGCGGGGGTGGCGCCAGCTGCACCCCGAGCGGGATCTTCGCCACGTTCATGTCCCCTGTCTACAGCGACTACGAGGACAACACCATCGGCGGCAACCTGCGGGTCACCGGGCTCACCTCCTGCTGGTTTGGCGCCCTCCGCAATCACATCAGCGGGAGCGACACATTCGCTGACAACACAATGACCGACCCCGACGCTATGGAGAATCTAGGGAACCAGATCGCCGGGAACCTCCTATGCTCGGGGAACTCGCCTGCTATTCAGTACGGAGACTCGAGTGAGGACGTCACCCCATCGTCGCCGAACGTGGTTGGGGGCTTTGCCACCGGTCAGTGCGCCTTCAGCGTGAAACAGCCAAGGCCGGCACCGGTGCCCGGGCCCACCGGGAACCCCGCAGGGCCTCTGACTTCCATCGCGGTGCCCAGATCGACGCCACCGGGGTACTGGCTGGTGGCCAAGGACGGGGGCGTGTTCAGCTTCGGTGCGCCATTCTTGGGCTCCGAGGCCGGCCAGTCCCTGGCCCAACCCATTGCCGGCATGGCCGCGGTGCCGGGTGGGGGTAGCTACAACCTCGCCGACGCCAGCGGTGCCGCCTATGGGTTTGGGTCCCATGCCTCCGACTGCACCGGCCTGACCGCCACGCTCAACAAGCCGGTGGTCGGGATCGCGGCCGCCCCGGGAGGGAACGGATGCTGGCTCGCCGCGGCCGACGGCGGCGTCTTCGCCTTCGGCTCGAACGCACCGTTCTACGGATCGGCCGGGAGCCTCACCCTCAATCAGCCGGTGGTTGGTGTGGCCGGGGCCCCCGGCAACAACGGCTACGACCTGGTGGCGGCCGACGGCGGTGTCTTCACCTACGGACCCGGCGCCACCTTCCACGGCTCGATGGGTGGTCAGCACCTCAATCAGCCCATCGTCGGCATGGCGATGGATCCCGTGACCGGCGGGTACTGGCTGGTGGCGGCCGACGGCGGCGTCTTCAGCTTCGATGCCCCGTTCCTCGGTTCGCTCGGCAGCCAGAAGCTCAACAAGCCGATCGTGGGCATCGCCGCCGCACCGACCGGCAACGGGTACTACCTGGTGGCGGCCGATGGCGGTGTGTTCGCCTTTGGAACGGGAGCACACTTCCAGGGCTCGACGGGCGGCATCGTGCTCAATCAGCCGGTCGTGGGGATGTCCCTCGGCTAAGGAAACGAAGTCCGTCAACCTGAGGTAGGAGGGCGGACAGGAGGTCGTTCGGGTGGTGACCGGTCCAGCTGGTTGCCACCCGAACCCCTCCCACACCCCATCGATCGCGGCGGGGTCGAGGCAGGGAGCTCCGAACCCTGGGCTGCCGGGTTCCCATCAGGCCTATCAACGGGCCCGGTCACTCTCTATCAAGCCTCTATTGCGGCTCCTCGGATCAAAGCGGGGTTCGGTCTTCCGGTCGGGCTCCGCTCTCGCTTGGCAGTTGCCTGCCCATGAGCGGCACCTTGATGCCAGTCTTACCAGAGGAGGGCGCCGCGACGCACACCCCCCGGGGCCCTGCACTCTTTCACCGAAACGTTACGTGAGAAACCCTCGATGACAGAGATTCACCTATTGCGGACCTCTGAAGACGCCGAATGAGATGACATGCGCATTTCGCCGGTCCGGCTCCCAAGGCTGCTCGGTACCCTCGTCATGGCGTTTGCGCCTTATGAGCCTCTTCCTCTGCTCGGTGCTGCCCAGCTGTTCTCCGGAATGGCGATCGAGCTGGCCTATCGGTGGGCCACCGGCCAGGTAATCGCGGATCCAACCAACAGAGCAGTCTTACTCTGGTCTACGACCTCTCGTGGAGAGGGACGCCGTTGGCTCTACCGGGAACTGTTGGGGGTACTGCTTGCCACCTTCGTCGGGATCGGCCTCGTGGTCGTCAACAACACGATCCTCCTGCTCCCCCTCGGCGTGGTGCTCGTGTCGGCGGGGATCTCGACCCAATGGGTCGCCGATATCTTGCTGGCGGTCATCGGAACGCGCCTTCTCATGATCGGTTGGCGGGCTTTCCAGTCGTACCGGAGCGAGGTGGCGCTGACTGCACGGCTGCCCTCGGCTTCGAGCCCGAGATGGCGCATCGACTTCCTCGCTGCGACACCGATCCGGAGTGGATACGGCGGACCACTTCTAGATGCATTCCTCCACCAGGCCGACGAGCGTGGTGCAGAGGTCGTTCTGCACTGCGAGAGGCGCAGTGTCGCCTTCTATCGCAAACACGGCTTCCAACTTCTCCCCGTGGAGTGCCCTGGTGACAAGCGTCTGATGCTCCGCCAAGCCCGAAGCGCCCACGCACCTTTGAGCGGCCATCCACGAAGGGCTTTGCGGAGATCAGGTGTATCGCGATCAACATCTCGACGGTAGGACCAGTGCGCCAGACTGATTGCCGGTTGGGTGGGGCACTTTCCGGCCCAGCTGGCGTCGGGGGCTTACTTTCGCGGGTCTTCGCGTTGAACTGGGGAGCGCACGTAGGGAAGTGTCTGGCTATCCGCACCTCAGTAGGGTCCGGTGGCCACCCACGCTCGCGATAGTTGCTTCGCCCGGAACGGCACTTCTGGGACGGCCGGCCTGATACCACAGGGACGTCTATCCGCACTTCTGGCGGTTCCCTTGTATCACCGGAGTCGACGAGCGCCGGAAGATGCTGAAGCTTCGGCCAGCGAATCGATGCAAGACGAGAGCGCGCTTGCAAGTCTCGATCTCGCCGGGTTGGAGAGCTTGCGGAGCATCTGCTCCTCCACTGCGTTGACTGAATTGCTAGCAGACTTCAGAGTGCGCCGACCAGCCTCAGTTAGTTCAGCTTGGAGGACGCGTTGGTGCTGCGGATGAGGACGCCTCACAACGAACTGGAGTCTCTCCAGTTCTTGTAGCACGGCGTGCATGCTCTGTGGCGTCACGAATGCCCGACGAGCGAGGTCGGCATTCGAGAGCCCGGGCTCTTCATCTAAACCGGTGAGGACGGCAAACTGGGGCACCGTGAGATCGTGAGACCCGAGGGCATCGGCCATAGCGTCGTGCAGGACCATCTGCGCCCTCTTTATCAAGTAGCCCACCCTGGCCATCGTGACCTGGTCCACGCTCACCTCACTATCAGGCTACCTGATATAGTCTAAGGGTACCTGATACAGGCTACCTGATCCCACTCACAGAAATGGACACCCAATGACCGCACTCGGCCCTGACTTCATCGCTCTCCAGGTTCGCGATCTGGAGGCTTCCGCAGCCTTCTACACCGAGCACCTTGGCCTCGTTCGTGCTCAGGTGAGTCCTGACCACGCCGTGGTATTCGCCACGGAGCCCATCGCGTTCGCCGTGCGGGAGCCACTCGTCGATCTTGAGGCTGTCGAGCACCTCGGGTGGGGTGTGGCCATCTGGCTGAAGGCGGAAGACCCGCAGGATCTGCACGATGCAATGGTTCTCGCCGGAGTCCCGATCCTGGTCGCACCTTTCGATGGACCTTTCGGTCTCACCTTCACCTTCGCCGATCCCGACGGCTACGCCGTGACTATTCATGGCTGAGGTGACTCCCGCCACAAGCTTTGTTTTCTCCCCGAAGGGGCCGTATTCGTTGGCGGCATCGATTCGGTACCTCGAGGGATTCGCTCCAGCCGCCTACGACAGCGAGTCAGCCGCGAACTTGGAGATGGCCTTCTGCGTCGACGGCTACTGGGACCCAGTGGTAGTGCGCGTCCACGAGGAAACCGGTGCAGTTCACGGCACGGTCCATGGGGTCGACACGCTTGCCCCAGCGGTAATCGCGGCGGCAGTCGAGCAGGTCGAGCGGATCCTCTCGCTCGACATTGACGGTCGCGGCTTTCCGGACATCGCTCGTCACGACCCAGTAGTCGCTCAACTCCAGTCGAGGTATCCCGGCCTCCGCCCCGTGTGCTTCTGGTCGCCCTACGAAGCGGCAGCGTGGTCGGTGATCGGACAGCGAATCCGAATCGTGCAGGCAGCCGCAATCAAGGCTCGCATCACCGCCGAACACGGTGAGACCATCGACGTTGGCGGTCGAATGGTCCGCACCTTCCCGAACCCAGCCAAGCTGGCCCAGCTGTCCACGATCAATGGACTGAGCGAGACCAAACTCCAGCGCCTTCGAGGTGTCGCCGAGGCCGCTGTCGGCGGGACCCTGGGCGCCGCCCGGCTGAGGTCACTCCCTCGTTCCCAAGCCCTCGAGGAGTTGATCGCCATTCCCGGAATCGGCCCGTTCTCGGCCGAACTGATTCTTCTCCGCGGCGCAGGTGATCCGGACTTCACGCCCACCGCCGAGCCGCGCCTCGCTCGAGCGATGGTGATCGCCTACGACATGAAGGCACCGCCCAGCGCCGCCGACATCGCCGAGATCAGCGAGGTCTGGAAGCCCTACCGCACGTGGGTCGCGCTCCTCCTCCGCATCATGCTCGAAGACGAGACCCATGAAATTGCAGGACAAGCCATCACCAGAACGCCAGGACTGTGACTCCGTGCGGTCCCTACAGGAAGGCTGGGCTCAAGTCGAGCCTCCTTCCCCGGGTGCCCCACCAGCCATCATCGCGATCGAGGTCCACTCTGCCAGCAGCACGCCAGCGTCGGAGGGGTGCCCCCTAACGTCAGTGGCGTTATGCCCGGAAGGAGGATTCCGGCGGCGTAGCCCGCGGCTATGAACCCAGGGTGGCAAGGACCTGACTGTGAAGACGACCGTTAGTGACGAGGAGTGAGCCACCGTCAAAACGGGCTTGTCCCTGAATGTCGCTAGCAACGCCTCCGGCTTCCTCAACCAGGATCACAAAGGGGGCGTAGTCCCAGGGGCCGCCGCCGGAGTCGAGAGCGACGTCAGCTTCGCCGCTTGCAACCACGAGCATCGAGTGGCCACCTTCGTAAGGATGCACCGAAGAGCAGTGGCGAGCCAATCGAACAAGCGGGTGACCCGGGGCGGCACGCTCGAGGTTGTTGCGGTAGTCGTCGCAAATGGTCGCCTCTGCGAGCCGGGCGACGGTGGACGCCTGCATCGGATCACCGTTCGCGAACGCCCCATCACCACGAACTGCCCAGTAGCGCCGCTCGGCGGCTGGATAATCCACCACGCCGGTCGTGACCGCACCATCGACGGCTAGGGAGATAAGCGTGCTCCAATGGAGACTGCCTTCGATGTAGATACTGGTCCCTTCAATCGGGTCCAGATACCAGCAACGGCCTCTACCGGGTTCTCCGCCGAACTCTTCGCCAACTACACGATCAGATGGGTGGTACCTGGCAAGCGCATCGCGTAGAACGCCCTCGACCCTCCGGTCCACCTCGGTGACGGGACTGCCGTCAGCCTTGGTCTCGACTGTCAACTCGGCACCTCTAAACGTCTTCATGCTCACGTCGGCAGCGAGGTCCGCCAGCTCAAGCGCGAAGGACAGATCGCTGTTGACCACAGCACCATCATGCCCTCACGTCGCAACTAAGTGCCTCAGAAGATTGGGCCGGATCTACGTAGGCACCCTGCCCCCGAACAATGACAATGTCCTGCAGGGTCCACCGCCTGGCGGCTGGTTCTCAATAGCTTCGGGAGCACTGGGAGATTCGGCCTGACTCGGAACCCCGAGGCGTCGTTCCGGCGCCGTCGGCCGAGCTCTTCTGGCTCTTCGGATCTCAAGGGGGGTTTCAAGGTCGTTCTCGTCTCCTGAGCTCCCGTCGAGGCTCTCCCGTAGCGTGGGTGTCGTGGATGACGCGAAGGCGACCGATCCCGGCGAGATGTTCGCCCTCCTGCTCGGGATTCCCGATGCTCGGGCCCTTGAGATGGTCAAGGACGATGCCGAAGACGTCGATCTCCGACTGGAGATCGAGATCGTCAGCCGACCCTTGTCCTGTGGGTCGTGCGGGACGCCGGGGACCGAGATCGACCGGGTGGTCGAGGAGCTCGGGATCTCCTCCGCCGGGGAGAACGTCATCCGGGTGCTGTGGAGCAGACGGCGGTTCTCGTGCTCGAGCGGGTCGTGCCGGACTGCATCGTGGCTCGAAGACAACGACGACGTTGTCGCCTTCGTCGAGCGGATCGCTCAGTCGAGTCCGATCAGGTTCAACTGAGCCCAGTCAGGCTTGCCTGCGTAGAGCAGGGAGCGGACCCGGTAGTTGCGGAAGTTCGAGAATCCGAAGGCGGCCCGCTTCACTCGCTTGATGAGATTGTTGACCGCCTCGGTGGGTCCGTTCGTCACGTGGGCACGATGCCAGGCGGCGACCTCGTGCTTCCAACGGATGAGAGTGCGTCCGAGGGAGCGGGCCTCGATCGGGTAGTCGGCATCCTGGAGGTCAGCGCCGAGCTGGACGACCCAAGCGAGGGCGACCTCGGCGTCGGCGTGGGCGTAGAGCTCGCGCACGGCCTCCTTCGCCTGCCAGCAGGTAGCGACGTCACCACGGGGGTCGCCGGCCCGCAGCAGTTCGGTGAGCTTCTCCCGTCCTTTCTCATCGAGACGCTCCTTCGCCTTGGTGAGGAGCCTCCGGCACCGATAGAGGGGATCGGACTTCCTGCCCCGATGGCCCATAGTCTCGTTCTGCACCCGGCGTCGGCACTCGTCGAGCTTGGCGTTGGCCAGCCGGCACACATGGAACGGGTCCGCCACCAAGGTGGCCTCGGGGACCATCACCCCGAAGACCCGGCGGTAGGGGCCGGAGAGGTCGAGGGTGCCGTAGCGGATGGCGGATCGAAAAACAGGTCCCTGCTCTGCCAGCCAGGCCATGGGCTCGGCACTCCCTCGACCGGGGACGACGTCGAGGAGCTGGCCGCGACCGACGTCGACCATCTGGGTCGAGAAGTACTGGCGGTGGTAGGGACCCTCCCGCACGAAGAGCACCTCGTCGAGCCCGAGGGCATCGACCGTGCCGAAGCGACCAGGTCGGTCGACGAGGGCTTCGCCGTAGGCGACGACGGCATCGTTCACGGTGTGCCAATCGCACCCGAGCTCGAGTGCCACCTCATTCACACTGCGAGCACAGCGGCCGACCTGCTCGGTCGCCCAGTGACCGGCTCGGGTGGTGATCGCCATTCTTGACGATGCGACGTGTTGATCCTCCTCCGTCCAAGAACCCACCGGACAGTCACCATCCGGACAGCGGAACCGACGCTTGTGCCAGACAAGGGCCATCGGACGACCAGCAACGGGGAGATCGACGAAGCGAACCGGTCGCTGGTCCTTCAGGTGGGCCACGACGCCACACGAGGGACAGCCAGTCTGGGTTCGACGGACCTCGACATGGATCTCGAGTACGTGTGCACGTGCATCGATTCCGATCACGTCGACGTCGGAGAGGCCGACCAGGATCTCGCACATCCGAGCTGGGTCGCACTCGAGCGCTTCCTTCAGCCGTTGGTTCGCCATCCGCTCAGGCTGGCAGGCGTCTCACCGCAGATTGGGGATGCGGTTCCCCTTGAGATCCGAAGCGCCGCTCTTCTAGGCGCACATTGACACGGCACGCCCCGTCTCTGAGATTGGGTGATTGGTCCGGCTTGCACCAACAATCCGGACCGCCCGTCACTCCGATCAAGGACGGCCGTGCCACCCCTCAACCGCTTAAGGAAGGAAGGGATGGCCATGACCATCGTAGAAGCCGAGCCCGGTATCACCGGTGGTGTCGACACCCACTTGGACGTTCACCTGGCTGCAGCACTCGACCCGTTGGGCAGACTGATGGGGACCGAGCCGTTCGCCGCCAACACCACCGGCTACAAAGCCCTGCTCGCCTGGCTCCAAGGCTTCGGTCAGGTGACCAAGATCGGTGTCGAAGGGACCGGTTCCTATGGGGTCGGGCTGGCTCGGTTCCTCCGTCGGCGTGGCATCGAGGTGGTGGAGGTCAACCGGCCCAACCGCCAAGCCCGGCGCAACCAGGGCAAGTCCGACCCGCTCGATGCCATCGAAGCCGCTCGAGCGGCCATCAGTGGTCGGGCCACCGGTGCCGGCAAGAGCATGGACGGACCCGTCGAGGCCATCCGAGTGCTGGTGATAGCCAAGCGCT
The DNA here is from genome assembly GCA_963756195.1 of uncultured Acidimicrobiaceae bacterium. Classification (GTDB taxonomy): domain Bacteria; phylum Actinomycetota; class Acidimicrobiia; order Acidimicrobiales; family RAAP-2; genus CAVSNH01. The sequence goes on along the minus strand of CAVWMT010000009.1, from coordinate 35,297 downwards.
CCGCTCGCCAGGCCAGGGTGAAGGCCATCGTCCAGATGCGACATCTGGGAGTCACTGCCCCTGACCAGCTCCAATCCCGACTGAAAGGTCTCACCGTGACAGCACTGGTGGCCGAGGGGGCAAGACTCCGACCCAACCAATCGGCCGACCCGGTGAGCGCGGCCACCAAGGCGTCGCTCTCGTCGCTGGCCCACCGCATCCAGGCGCTCGACCAGGAGATCGCCGAGCTCGACGAGAAGATCGGGTCGCTGCTCGTGGCCACGGCTCCTGACCTTCTTGGTCTCTTCGGTGTCGGACCCGACACCGCCGCCGCCCTCTTGGTAGCTGCCGGTGACAATCCCGAACGTCTCCACTCGGAGGCGGCCTGGGCTCACTTCTGCGGGGTGTCTCCGATCCCGGCCGATTCCGGCAAGAACGCCGGTCACCTTCGACGCCATGCCGGTGGCGACCGTCAGGCCAACAGCGCGCTCTGGCGCATCGCTATGGTCCGGATCGCTCATGACCCCGAGACCACCCACTACTTCGACCGCCGGGTGAAGGAAGGACGGACCAAGCGGGACGTCATCCGGATCCTCCAGCGCTACATCGCCCGCGAGACCTATCGATACCTCCCTCGCGGCTGACTCCCCGGGTCGGGGGTCTGGCTCTCCCCCTAACTGTCGTCCTTCGGGACTGACTTTCCAGCGACCCGCCGACCCACCGACTCGGGATCAACTCACCAGGACGCGTGACTTCGTAAGAGCATGTCCTCGTTGCCCGAGTGGCTCATCATTGTTTTGTCCGCTGTCTTGACCTCGAAGCCCCGACAAGGCCTTGACATTGATAGGAGCGTCGCCGGGAGAGGGTCACGGACCGAAACCTCGGAGATGGGGATACCGGACCATCAGGGCCAACTTGTTGACGGTGTTGATTCCCTCAGCTTTGCAGTCCACCGACGACATCACGACTGGTCCGTGCGATGCGAATGTGGGTCACGGCTGGCGAACAAACGTGCTCCACGCAGCGGTAGTTATCAGTACTGGGGCCGAGATCGCCGAACAGTCGTTCGCCGCTACCCAGCAAGACAGGCACAATCGCAATGTGCATTTCGTCGATGAGCGAAGCACGAAGGTACTGCCTGATGGTGGCTGCGCCACCTCCTACGAGGACGTCACGGTCACCGGCCGCTTCGACGGCTGCCCGGTGAGCTTCCTCGATCCCACCGTCGACGAAATGGAAGGTCGTTCCCCCCTGCATTTCGATAGGAAGATGCGGATGGTGAGTGAGCACGAAGACCGGATGACGAAAGGGAGGATCCTCTCCCCACCAGCCGGTCCACTCGCTCTCGCCCCACGGGCCACGTATCGGGCCGAACATGTTCCGGCCCATGATGGTGGCACCCACACCAGATCCCCGCTTCGAGAAATACTCATCGTCGAGCTCCTCGGTTCCACCGTCATTGCCGATCATCTGCCTTCCGCTGCGGGTGGCGAAGATCCATTCGTGGAGCTGGGTGCCCCCGACCCCGAGCGGATGATCGAGATCCTGGTCGGGTCCAGCGGCGTAGCCATCGAGCGAGATCGAGAAGTTGCGCACGAGCAATCTGGACATTGTCTCCTCCCTCTGATCGCTCCCATCATGACCAGGCTCGCCGTGGTCCTGCTGCCAGTTCCTCGAGCTACGAACCGGCCCCGGGTGTCCCCGATCACGGGGTCGGTGGGCACAGGTCGGCAATCCGGCGGCAGTGCAACACCCACGTCCGAGACGGTCTCCCGTCGCCGTCACCCGCGTTCTCAGGCAGAATGACCTGAATGGCTGAAGACGCCGAGAACGACGTGCCGTTGCGTGGGACGGTAGATGTCGCGGCGCTCACGGAACCTCGCGTTTAACGCTCACTGAAATTCGCGGTCACTGAGGCCGCGCTCCTCCTGATCGGGCATCCACCGGTCGGGGTCATGGCCCCTCCAACTTGTCGGTGCTGGCAAGCACCCGACGAGCTGGAGGAAGCCGAAAGAGATGATGACCCAGGAGGAGTACATGAACGTGAAGGCCCTGCGGGCCGGGGGCTGGACGATCAAGCAGATCGCCGACCACCTCGGCTTCCACCCCGCCACGGTGTCGTCGTGGCTGAAGAACGGAGGCCCGCCGCCCAAGCGGAGCGTCCCCGAAGAGGACCTGGTGATCGACGCCCGCTGGCAGGCCCGCATCGGCGCCCTTCTGGCGCATAACGCCGACCTGCAGGGTTCGTCCATCATGCGGGTGATCGAGGCCGAGGGCTATCCCGGCTCGTATCAGACCCTGACGCGCTACCTGCACTCGGTGCGCGGCCCGACCCGGGGCGCGGTGATGCTGACGATGCCGATCGAGACCATGCCCGGCGAGGAGTTCCAGTTCGACTGGTCCGACTGCAACAGCTTCGCCCGGCGCTGGGGATGGGACCACGAGCTGCACTGCTTCGGGTGCGTGCTGTGCTGGAGCCGGATCAAGTTCTGGTTCTTCGCCCCCTCCATCGACCAGCACCACACCCTCGAGGGCCTGGTCCGTTTCTTCGAGTCCATCGGCGGCGTGCCCGCCCTCGGGCGTACCGATCGGATGGGCCAGCTCGGCCGGTCCCGCTCGAAGGGCTTCGTCTTCCATCCGCTCGCCCTCGCCTTCGCCCGACATCACGACCTGGCGCTCAAGGCCTGCGACGCCGGGGACGCTAAGCGCAAGGGCAAGATCGAGCGTCCTTTCCGCGACCTCAAACGTGGCTTGCTCTCCGAAGTCGACCTCGACCCACCAGAAGACGTCGGCGAGCTCAACCGCCGTGCGGCCCGTTGGCTGGATCGCTACTTCCATGCGGTGGCCCACGGGACGACGGGCGTTCCTCCGGCCGAACGCTTCGAGACCGAACGCCATGTGCTCGGTCGTCTGCCGGCCGTGCGCTTCGACACCGCGGTGCGCGACACCCGCCGGGTCGGGCGTGTCCCCCTCGTCGAGTGGGACACGGTCTTCTACTCGGCCCCGCCTGCTCTCGCCGGCAAGGTCATAGAAGTGCGCCAACCCATCGGATATAGCGTCATCGAGCTGCGCTTTCTCGGCCAGATGGTTGCGCTGCATCACCTGGCGCCCACGGGCTCTGAGCCCCAGTGGCTCCCCGAGCACAAGCGCGAGGCCGAGGCCGTCGTCCTCGGGCGGCGCCACCTCGGCGTTGTCGAGCCCGTCGTTGGCGCGACCGCGGTGACACTCGGTCTCGAGATCGGCGACTACGACGTGGCCGTCCCCGATCTGGCCGACATGGGCCTCATCGGCCCGCACCCAGATACCGACCTGCCTGTGGATATCGCCGCAGACGCCAACGTGGCGGGCGCGATCGACCCCGATGGAGCGATGTCATGAGCAAGGCCACCCTCATCGAGCAGATCAAGGGGGATCTCGACTACCTCAAGCTCGTCCGCACCGCCGAGGTGTTCGCCGAGTTGGCCGCAGACGCCACGGCGCGCGGTGCGGACCATCTCGAGTTCTTGGCCAGCGTGCTGAGCGCTGAGGTCGACGCCACCCGCCAGAGACGTCTGTCGGCCCGGCTGCGCTTCGCCCACTTCCCGTTCCGAAAGACCCTCGAAGAGTTCGACTTCGAGTTCCAGCCCTCCATCGACCCCAAGGTCGTCTACGACCTGGCCGAGCTGGACTTCGTCCGCGACGGCCATCCGGTCCTGCTACTGGGTCGACCCGGGTGCGGCAAGTCCCACCTCGGCGTGGCCCTCGGCATCAAGGCGGTCGAGGCGGGCTATCGGGGCTACTTCAGCGGAGCGACCGACATGACCAAGGCACTCGTTGGTGCCTGGGCCGAGGGGACGTTCAACCAGAGGATCCGCACCTACACGTCCCCGAGCGTCCTGGTCATCGATGACGTCGGCATCACGCCCTTCGACCGAACAGAGGCCAACGCCTTCTTCCAGGTGGTCAACCGGCGCTACGAGCTGCGCTCGGCCACCATTGTCACGACCAACCGGGGCCTGCCGGCCTGGGCCGAGCTGTTCGGGGGTGACTCCGTCGTCGCGGCCGCCATCTTGGACCGCTTGCTCGACCGCGCCACGGTCATCAACATCAAGGGACCCTCGTGGCGTCTGCGCGAACACGAGGCTCTCACCAAGCCGCTGACGGACCTGGCCGGTCCGCCCGAGAAGACCCCGAGGAGGCGGGGTTAACCTGTCAACCGGAGCGCGGACTCAACGCGAATTTCGGTGAGCGAAAACCGCGAATTTCGGTGAGCGGCGACAGGTAGAGATCGAGTGGCAAGATTCGGCGACCGGCTGGGGCCTGGAACCCCGAATAACTTGGTCATGGACCGATGACCCACCGCTCGATCCACATCGCCGACGCCTCTTATTGGCGTCGCTACTGGACTGGGCGGAGCGAGAAGACACCGGCGAGCGAGACTCGTCCGACGAGGCACCACCCCTGTAACACCGGGACTGGGCTCTGAGGAGTCTCGTCAAGGGTGTTGTGGCCGTACCCTTACGACGTGACTTCGCCAGACCTTCCTGCTTTCCGATGGGAAGTTCTCGCGTCGGCGGATGAGGACTGGTTGATGCTGGTCCACGTCTGGTGGGAGGCGCACAAGTTCAGCAGCGAGCGGCGGCTCAGCGCCAGGTTGGCCTTGGCTGAAGAAGTCGTGTCTGACCTCCTGAGGCGGGGCTATCTCGAAGCTGGCCGGATGCATCCTCCACAGACTGACTTTCAGTGGGAGCCCATTGCCAGGGATCAACTGGAGGAGTTGCTGACGCATTACGGGCTCTACGCGACCAGCCGTGGGTGACGGCCCCTGATTCGAGCAGTTGATGGAGTGTTCCATTGAACGCCGGAGTGGAGCAAGAGCCGGAGGCGGTAGTTCTTGAAGTTCCTGAACCCGTGGGCGTTGCGGCGGAGCTTCTCCGTGATCAGGTTCATGGCCTCGCTGCCGGCGTTCGAGGCATGGGTCTCGAAGAAGGTGAGGATCTCGGGCTCCCATCGTTTAATGGTCCGGGCCAGTCGAGAGACCTCTGCCACCCGTGCCCTCCGGGCGTGGGCATAGAAGCGGTCGAGGCGGCGTCGTGCGGTGCCGAGTGATCTCGACGCATAGAACTCCCGCAGGAGCTCCTTCCCGGCGATGGCCGCTGCGACCTCGTCGAAGATGTCACCCTGGCGGAGCGCTTCCATCAGTCGGGCCACTTGGTGGTCGGGAAGGCGTTCCCAACCCCGGGTCATCAGCCGTCGAGCGCCATAGAGAGGATCGTTCTTCCGGCCTCGATGCCCGGTGGTCTCTCGTTGGACCCGGCGCCGGACGTCGTCGATGGCCGCATTGGCCAACTTGATGGCGTGGAAGTGGTCGATGGTGACGGTGGCTCGGGGCAGCCGGGAGACGAGGGCGTTGTGATAGCCCCGGTGGGGATCGATGGCGACCACCTCCACGTGGTCACGCCAGTAGCGGGTGCGCTCGTCCAGCCACGTCGAGACGCTCTTGGCACTCCGGCCTGGGACGACGTCGAGCAGTCGACCCCGACCGAGGTCGACCAGCTGGGTGGCGAAGACGGTGTGGTGCGCAGGTCCGGCGCAGAGCATCTTGTGCTCGTCGACCCCGAGCGTGTGCACCCGGTGGAGGCGGTGGCGGTCGTCGACGAGGGGTCTCCCGTGATCCCGGACGGCCGCCATGGCCGTTGCCCAGCCGATGCCGAAGCGACGGGCGAGCTCGGCAACCGTGTGACCGTCTTCCCCGACTGCTCGACAGATCTCGACCCGGGCCCGACGGGTGAGGGAGCCCTCGATGAGGTCGCTCTGCTCGATGAACGTCCGTCGCTCACAATCGAGATCGGGGCACTGCCATCGGCGCTTGCGCCACAGGAGCCGGACCGCACCGCTCCCGTTGGGCAGATCCCGGACCTGCACCGTGCTCCGCCCATGCCCGACGGCCCGCACACCACAGCCCGGGCATCCGGCAACCGTCACCCCCGTCTCCACCATCAACCACCACTCGCCGTCGATCTGGTCCATGACCAGAACCACGAACCCCTCCATCCCCAACAGTGCCGTCGCGTCACCACTACCGTCAGCCATGTCCCGTGTCCTCCCGTTCTCGCTGGTCGCAACCGCAAGAATCGGGGGCCACGGGGCCCTACTGGTGGATGCCTATGGGCGGGTCACCGGAGAGACGCCGCCCCACAGCTGAACGCGAAGAGCCGCATTACGACGCGTGGGTGGCCCCAGACCCAGAGCACATTTGGCTGCGCCTCACTGAAACTGGGAAGCAAGCACTCGACCAGGCGGTGGATCGACGAATCCCATAGCCCGATTCGAGGGCTGTCCCACAACAATGGTTGAGTGGGACACATTCTGGCCCACATAGCGTCGGGTGCTTGCTTTCGCGAGCGGTGACACATCGCTGACTCCAGGGGTGTCGCCAAGGATCAGAACCCGCTCTCCCCACTCGAACGCGTGGAGCCACTTTCGCGATCGTCGCAACCCGCTCCTTTCCGAAGTGCCCCTATTCCGCGGCAATGCCCCCGCTCAGCGGGGGCATTGTCGAGAGAAATCCCGGCGGCGTCCTACTCTCCCAGGGGGCTACCCCCCAAGTACCATCGGCGCTGGCGGGCTTAACTGCCGTGTTCGGAATGGGAACGGGTGTCTCTCCGCCGCCATGGCCACCGGAAACCGTGCGCTCGGCCATTGCATGCCCGGTGGCCAGCCTGTTCCGACGGCCACCTCGAGCGTTCCATAGCGAGCACGAGCAAGTTCCCAAGCCCTCGGCCGATTAGTACCGGTCAGCTGAATGCGTTGCCGCACGTACACTTCCGGCCTATCAACGTGGTCGTCTGGCCACGGGCCTTACCAGGTTAACCCTGTGGGAGATTTCATCTTGGAACGAGCTTCGCGCTTAGATGCTTTCAGCGCTTATCCCATCCGAAGGTCGCAAATCAGCAGTGCCCTTGGCAGGACAACTGACACACGAGAGCTTCGTCCATCCCGGTCCTCTCGTACTAGGGATAGCCTTCCTCAAATCTCCTTCGGCTGCATCGGATAGGGACCGAACTGTCTCACGACGTTCTAAACCCAGCTCGCGTACCGCTTTAATGGGCGAACAGCCCAACCCTTGGGACCGGCTTCAGCCCCAGGATGCGACGAGCCGACATCGAGGTGCCAAACCTTCCCGTCGATATGGACTCTTGGGGAAGATGAGCCTGTTATCCCCGGGGTACCTTTTATCCGTTGAGCAACGGCGCTTCCACAAGCAACCGCTGGATCACTATGCCCTGCTTTCGCACCTGCTCGACTTGTTTGTCTCGCAGTCAAGCTCCCTTGTGCCATTGCACTCGACGGCTGATAGCCAACCAGCCTGAGGGAACCTTTGGGCGCCTCCGTTACCTTTTAGGAGGCGACCGCCCCAGTCAAACTACCCACCTGACGCTGTCCCTGATCCGGATTACGGACCGAGGTTAGGGTTCCGGCACATAAAGGGTGGTATTTCAAGGTTGACTCCACACTGGCTAGCGCCAATGCTTCAAAGTCTCCCACCTATCCTACACAATATGTACTAAAACTCAACAGCAAGCTGTAGTAAAGGTCCACGGGGTCTTTCCGTCCTGATGCAGCTAACGAGCATCTTTACTCGTACTTCAATTTCGCCGGGTCTGTGGTTGAGACAGTAGGAAAGTCGTTACGCCATTCGTGCAGGTCGGAACTTACCCGACAAGGAATTTCGCTGCTTGCCTGTTACAACCAAATCGGAACATGTTCATTTCGATTTGGCGGACCGGTCGTTTCCGCCGGCCTCCCTATGTCGCCATAGGGATCGGACCATCTCTTCATCTCGTCGTTTCACTGACGAGATGGTCGGCGTATGGTCTCTGAGGATTCTCGCGAGGATCTTCGTCGATCGTCGTCTGGCAGCGCTGCTTGCCATTGGCGTTCATGCCATACGCAAGTCGCACCAGGTGCTCAAAGCCCTGAATCCGTCAGATGCTCCTTGGCGCCGCATCGCCCGCACGATGGCGGAGAAGGCACGGAAGTCTGCGATCGTTTGACGCACGAGACGGATGCTCCTCGAAAAACGGCACGATCGCCGTCTCGAGGATCCCGAAGTGATCCGACCGTATAGGTCAACGACACTGCTCCTCGGGCCCTTTCGAGCGAACGCTTCCCGCAGCCGAAGACGGTCGCAATCGATCGCTTCGAGTACCTCCCGATGATCCTCGTGCTGGTACATCGTGGAATGACCGGCTGCAGCTGCCACCCGCCGTGTCTGTGCATCATTGCATCTGTCGATGCACCGAAACGGAGAAGCAGCCTTCGCCGTCCACGAAACCAGACAATCCAGTTGAGGATCGAGCACAAGACTAGGACCGGCAGTTTCCTGCTGATTGTCCGCACCGGATGGATTTTCACTGCCCATGTCGGCACCCTAGAAAGGGTGTGACATGAGACGAGTACCACCGGATACTCGGATGTTCCAGCATATAGCGGGGTTTTCTAACGGCCAGGTTAGAGTACTAACCGTTATAGTTACGGCCGCCGTTTACCGGGGCTTAGGTTCAGAGCTTCGCCCGAGGGCTAACCCCTCCCCGTAACCTTCCGGCACCGGGCAGGCGTCAGAGCGTATACATCGTCTTACGACTTGGCACGCTCCTGTGTTTTTAGTAAACAGTCGCTTTCCCCTATTCTCTGCGGCCTCTTCGAACTCGGAACGCGAAGTTCGTCATCCTAGTGAGGCCCTCCTTCTCCCGAAGTTACGGAGGTATTTTGCCGAGTTCCTTAACCACAGTTCTCCCGATCGCCTTGGTATTCTCTACCCGCCCACCTGTGTCGGTTTGGGGTACGGGTTCCGTGCCAGCTCGCTAGAAGCTTTTCTTGGCAGCTTGGGCTCAGTGACTTCACCTGAACGGCTCGGCATCGCGCCTCGGGTTATCGAGGTCTGGATTTGCCTGGACCTCGCCCTACACGCTTACCCCAGGACAACCAACGCCTGGGCTCACCTACCCTTCTGCGTCCCTCCTTCGCTTTCCGCCTCCGGGTCGGTCGGTTCGTCCCTTGTGAGGACAGCCCCTTAGGACACCGGTCTTGGAATGGGCGCGGACACGGAAGTACTGGAATATCAACCAGTTGTGCATCGACTACGCCTCTCGGCCTCGCCTTAGCTCCCGACTTACCCTGGGAGGATTAGCCTTCCCCAGGAACCCTTGGGCTTACGGCGGAGGGGTTTCTCACCCCTCTCTCGCTACTCATACCAACATTCTCACTCGACCGCGCTCCACGACGGTTTGCACCACCGCTTCTCTGCAGGGTCGACGCTCCCCTACCACTCCCACTCCGGAACTCCCGAGCGTCAATACGGCGTCCTCAGCGCCAAGCCGCCGAAGCGGCTTCTTGCCCTGGACGTCCGATGCTCGGGCGGAATGGAAATCCGCAGCTTCGGCTTTTGACTTGAGCCCCGTTACATTGTCCGCGCAGGACCACTCGACCAGTGAGCTATTACGCACTCTTTCAAGGATGGCTGCTTCTGAGCCAACCTCCTGGCTGTCTTTGCGTTCCCACATCGTTTTCCACTTAGTCAAAAATTAGGGGCCTTAGCTGGCGGTCTGGGCTGTTTCCCTCTCGACTAACGAAGCTCATCCCTCGTAGTCTCACTGCCGGGCTCTGGAGCATCGGCATTCGGAGTTTGATTGGGGTCGGTAAGCTTGTAGGCCCCCTAACCCATTCAGTGCTCTACCTCCGATGCTGAACGCCCGACGCTGCACCTAAATGCATTTCGGGGAGAACCAGCTATCACCGAGTTTGATTGGCCTTTCACCCCTAACCACAGGTCATCCCCCCTGTTTTCAACCAGGGTGGGTTCGGCCCTCCACGGGGTCTTACCCCCGCTTCAGCCTGCCCATGGCTAGCTCACTCGGCTTCGGGTCTACAGCATGCGACTCATTCGCCCTCTTAAGACTCGCTTTCGCTTCGGCTCCCCCTCGCGGGTTAACCTCGCCACACACCGTAACTCGTTGGCTCATTCTTCAAAAGGCACGCCATCACGGCCGGCATCAAGTGCCGACGACGCTCTGACTGTTTGTAAGTCAACGGTTTCAGGTACTATTTCACTCCCCTCCCGGGGTACTTTTCACCTTTCCCTCACGGTACTAGTTCACTATCGGTCGCCTGTGAGTACTTAGCCTTACGAGGTGGTCCTCGCAGATTCACACCGGCTTTCCCGGATCCGGCGTTACTCGGGAAATCCGATCGGAGTCCGCAGCGTTTCGTGTACGGGGCTGTTACCCTCTGTGGCGCATCTTTCCTGGATGCTTCCACTACGCACGCGGTTTTGTAACTCCGTGAAGGCTCTGGCGCACCTTCTATCGGCTCCCACAACCCCGAGCTGGCAACGCCGCCAGGCTGTCACACCAACTCGGTTTAGGCTGATCCCGTTTCGCTCGCCGCTACTCAGGGAGTCACTGTTGTTTTCCTCTCCTCGGGGTACTGAGATGTTTCAATTCCCCCGGTTCCCTCCGCTGGTCCTATGCGTTCAGACCAGGGTGGCACCCCATGACGGGTGTCGGGTTTCCCCATTCGGACATCCACGGATCCATGCTTGGTAGGCAACTCCCCGTGGCTTATCGCAGCCTCCCACGTCCTTCTTCGGCTTCAGGCGCCAAGGCATCCGCCGTTGACTCTTTGTAACTTGGAGAACATAGATGCTCGTGCTCGCTATGGAATTCTCAAGGTGCGCACGGAATGTCCCGCCTGTCGCGAATCGACGGTGAGCGGGTGACGAGCGGCCGGCGGACCTAGTGGTCACGCCGGCATCGGTGCGAGGGTGAACACCGGCGTGCATGCCGCACATCGGCGGCATCGCCGGTCGTTCCCTCAAAACGGAATAGTGACGCCCGCTGTCGCCGGCCCTGTCGCCAGCTCCTCGGCGGGACGTCCGAAGACGTGCGGCCGATAAGGGGCGGTGGAAACCGAGGACAGCGAATAACCAGTGATCGACAGGAGTATCCGAGCCGAATGGCTCGAACAATGACTCCTTAGAAAGGAGGTGATCCAGCCGCACCTTCCGGTACGGCTACCTTGTTACGACTTCACCCCAATCACCGACCCCACCTTCGACGGCTCCCTCCCAAAAGGGTTAGGCCACCGGCTTCGGGTGTTGCCGACTTTCGTGGTGTGACGGGCGGTGTGTACAAGGCCCGGGAACGTATTCACCCCGGCGTTGCTGATCCGGGATTACTAGCGACTCCGACTTCATGCAGTCGAGTTGCAGACTGCAATCCGAACTGAGACCGGCTTTGGGGATTAGCTCCTCCTCGCGGAATAGCAACCCGTTGTACCGGCCATTGTAGCATGTGTGCAGCCCTGGATATAAGGGGCATGATGACTTGACGTCATCCCCACCTTCCTCCGAGTTGACCCCGGCAGTCTCCTACGAGTCCCCGCCATAACGCGCTGGCAACATAGGATAAGGGTTGCGCTCGTTGCGGGACTTAACCCAACATCTCACGACACGAGCTGACGACAGCCATGCACCACCTGTGTAGGACCCCGAAGGACACCGTATCTCTACGGCTTTTCCCTACATGTCAAACCCAGGTAAGGTTCTTCGCGTTGCATCGAATTAAGCCACATGCTCCGCCGCTTGTGCGGGCCCCCGTCAATTCCTTTGAGTTTTAGCCTTGCGGCCGTACTCCCCAGGCGGGGCACTTAATGCGTTAGCTGCGGCACAGAAACCGTCGATAGGTCCCCACACCTAGTGCCCAACGTTTACGGCGTGGACTACCAGGGTATCTAATCCTGTTCGCTCCCCACGCTTTCGCTCCTCAGCGTCAGTATTGGCCCAGACCACCGCCTTCGCCGCTGGTGTTCCTCCTGATATCTGCGCATTTCACCGCTACACCAGGAATTCCGTGGTCCCCTACCAAACTCTAGCCATGGCAGTATCGAATGGCGGCTCCAGGTTGAGCCTGGAGGTTTCACATCCGACTTGCCAAGCCGCCTACGAGCTCTTTACGCCCAATAAATCCGGACAACGCTTGCCCCCTACGTATTACCGCGGCTGCTGGCACGTAGTTGGCCGGGGCTTCTTCTGCAGGTACCGTCATAATCGTCCCTGCTGAAAGAGGTTTACAACTCAGAAAGCCTTCGTCCCTCACGCGGCGTTGCTGCATCAGGCTTGCGCCCATTGTGCAAGATTCCCCACTGCTGCCTCCCGTAGGAGTCTGGGCCGTGTCTCAGTCCCAGTGTGGCTGATCGTCCTCTCAGACCAGCTACCCGTCGAAGCCTTGGTGAGCCGTTACCTCACCAACAAGCTGATAGGCCGCGAGCCCCTCCCGAAGCGGAATCCATTTCCTCACCAGGTCATGCGACCTGGTGGGGGTATCCGGTATTAGCACCGGTTTCCCGGTGTTGTCCCGGTCTTCGGGGTAGGTTGCTCACGTGCTACTCACCCGTTCGCCACTTGGTCTTCGCCGGTATTGCTACCAGCTGGACCTCGTTCGACTTGCATGTGTTAGGCACGCCGCCAGCGTTCGTCCTGAGCCAGGATCAAACTCTCCATTGAGACCCCGGCCGGGATTGCTCCCGACCGAAATCGAAGAGCCGGCGTTCAGGCCCTGAGGGCCTTTCTGCCGACCGATAACTGGCAAAGAACGGACATTGTCCGTTCAGTGCATTGACTTGAGCAGCCGCGTTTGACCGCGACTGATCCGCACTGGCTTTTGGCTATCACTATTCCGTTTTCAAGGAACGACCGGGCACACGCCGCATGGCGTCGATGCCGGTTTGGGACAGGCCGGAGCAAAAGCCCCATTCTGTCGGTGCCCGATCGCGTGCCAAAGACCCGCGACCAGGGCTTGTGAGGATAGCCCTTCCGGCGAGGGGTGTCAACGGCCGGCCGGCACCCCGTGGGCCGAAAATCCCAGGGCTGACCTCGGGCTTTGCTCCCGAACGGCGCCCGGATCGGGACGGTCCCCACCACGGGCAGGCGTCAGCCTGCCGGTTCCCCCGTCCGGCCTCAGCGCCTGGTCGAGCCTCGCGAGCCCCGCTGCTACCGTCCTGCGATGTGGCGGCGCCGAGCCGGATCCGCACCGTCGTGTTCGACCTCGACGACACCCTGATCGTCGAGGAGGCGACCGCCCGTGCCTCGATCCGGGCCACCGCCGCGGAGGTTCCCGGCCTCGATCCGGGCCACCTCGAGCGGGCCGTCCTCGCCCAGGCCCGTCGCCTGTGGCACGGCGGACCCCACCACGCCGTCTGCGCCGAGCTCGGCTTCGCTTCCTGGGAGGGTCTCTGGTCGAGTTTCGACGGCGGCTACCCGTGGCTCGAGGGGCTGCGCCGCTGGGTCCCCTCCTACCAGGCCGCCGCCTGGCGGGCAGCGCTTGCCGAGTTGGGCATTGCCGACCAGGCGGCCGCCGCCGCCTGCGCCGAGGCCTTCGTCCGCCATCAGCGCCTCGGCCATCCGCTCATCGACGGCGCGGCGGCGACTGTGGGTGACCTCAGCCTCCGCTACCAGATAGCCCTGCTCACCAATGGGCCGCCCGACATCCAACGGCACAAGCTCGAGGCCACCGGCCTCGGCGACTGCTTCGACGTGGTGATCATCTCCGGCGAGGTCGGTGTGGCCAAGCCGGACCCGTCCGTCTTCGCGCTCACCCTCGAACGGTTGGGGGCGGCAGCAAATACCACGGTGATGGTTGGTGACAACTGGGATCGGGACGTCGTCGGGGCGACAGCGGCAGGATGGTCGGGCATCTGGGTGTCCGGCGGCCGGCCTCCACCGAATCCGGCGGACTCCGTGCCGGCCATCAGAACCGTCGTCGAGCTCATCGACCACCTCGGCTGACTCGAACAGCCCACGCCCGGCGGGCAAGCCTGCGGCCATGCCGGTGGCGCCTGCAGATGCTCCAGCGATCCGATGGCCAGGCCCACAGCCGGCGGAGGCCTATCCTTTCCTGCGGCCAGTCCGGGAGGGCTGTCGCCACTCGCACCATGCGGGGCGGACCGTTGAGGCAAGGGGGTCGAGCAATGGCTTTCCACCACGTGGCCATCGCCACCAGAGATCTCGAGGCAACGCACCGCTTCTACTCCGAGGCGATGGGCTTCGAGCTCGTGAACGTGGACGTCATCCCCTACATGGAGGAGGGTTGGGCCCGCCACCTCTTCTACGACACGGGCGGCGGCGAGATGCTGGCCATCTGGGACCTGCACGACCGTGACCTGCCCGACTTCGACCCCGCTATTTCGACCGGCCTCGGCCTCCCCAACTTCGTCAATCACATCGCCTTTGGCGCCTCGTCACTGGAGGAGCTCGACTCTCGCAAGGAGCTCTGGCTCCGCTACGGCCTCGACGCCGTCCGCATCGACCACGGCTGGTGCACTTCGATCTACACCGATGACCCCAACGGCATCATGGTCGAGTTCTGCTGCACGACCCGGGTCTTCGACAGCCACGACCGGCAGCAGGCGAATGAACGCGCCCTCGCCCATTCCCCGGTCGTGAACCGGACCCCGTCGCCCACCGAGTTCTTCACCGCCGCCGCCGAGCCCGAGCTGTCGACGTCCGCCTGAGCGGCCCTGGTCGGCGAGCCAGCGCACTCATGGGCCGGGAGAGGGCAGGTCAGCCGAAGGTGAAGTCGTAGGCCTGGACCCCGGGCGACGCCGAGAGGGCGAGCAGGCTCTGCTGGTACGGGCTCGGTCCCACCAGCTGGTAGAGGCGAGGCTCCCCGGCTACCTGCACCACTTTCGTCGCTCGACCGTTCACTTCGACGTCAACAGTGCCCGTTCCCCCCAAGACCAGGTACACGTCCTTGGCCATGAAGCTGAGGGCCAGCTTGGCCCCTGGGCCCGCCGTCGATGCCTCGCTGCCGACTGACCATTGGCCGCCGTAGGCGTACTCGTCGACCGGCAGCGAGCTCGGGAGCTGGTACGTGGTCATCGTGTTTTCGAACGACCTGTCCGTCGAGGTCGTCCGGGTGCTGATCGCCGAGATAGGACTCCGGGGTCGTCTGCTCGGTGGGCGTGGCATCGGGTACGTCGGTGCGCGGCGGCAGGACGACGGAGCGGTTGGCCGCCACCAGGAGCGATCGGATGAAGGTCTCCGACTGTCCGTAGTTGCCCTCGCCGAAGTCGACGTGGCGGATGTCGCCGTTGGCGTCGATGAGGTACTCGGCCGGCCAGTACTCGTTCTCGTAGGCGTTCCAGGTGGCGTACTGGTTGTCGAGGGCGATCGGATAGTGCACGCCCAGCTGGCTGGCCGCCGTTCGCACGTTGGAGAGCACATGCTCGAAGGCGAACTCGGGCGTGTGGACGCCGACGATGGTGAAGCCAGCCCCCGAATAGGCGCGGTACCAAGCCTCGAGGTGTGGGAGTGTGCGCTGGCAGTTGATGCAGGAGTAGGTCCAGAAGTCGAGCAGCACCACATGTCCCCGTAGGCCGGCCAGCGTGAGGGGACGGTCACCGGGGGTGTTGAGCCAGTGGCTGATGCCGGTGATGGCCGGCGCCTGGCCGCATTCCTGCGAGTACCGAGCTCCCGGCCGTGCAGTTGGCCAGCGATCCGGTGGTCTTCTGCCCGGTCACTCCGGCGAGGGCGCGGCGAGCGCTGGTGCCGCCCTCGATAGCCGACTGCAGGCTGTTCGTGTAGCCGGGCACGACCCGCTGGAGACCATCGGTGAGGTTGGCTGCGATGACCACCGCCGTGACGAGGAGGAGTGCGCCCACTACCCGGCGAACGGTGCCGGCCCGCGTCCGCCAAGCGGGCATCCGCTCGGCCAGCCGCTGGCCGAGAATGGCGAAGATCAGCAACGGCACGGCGACACCGCAGGAGAAGGCCACCGTCAACAGCACGGCCGACAGTCCGATGTGATGGGTGGCTCCGACCACGGTGATGGCGGCCAAGCACCGGGCCGGCACAGGGGACGAAGACCAGTCCGAGGCTCAGGCCGAGGACGAACCCCCCACCGTTGGTGAGCGGCCGACCTCGACTGAGCTTGACGAAGGGATACTCGAGGAGTGTTCCCACCGAGGGGACGAGCAGACCGATCCCGACCAGCCCCACCAACACGATGCCGATCCACCGCAGCAGATCCTGGGGCAGGTGGAGGGCGCTCAGCACCCACGACCCGACCAGCGTGAAGACGGCGAAGCTGAGCACCAGTCCGGCCACCACGCGTCACCGGCCGGCGGCGGCGGTCGTGCTTCCACCGGGCCCTGAGCGAGGACGGACGCCTGCCGGCTGCCGGCGGGCCACCGGGGCCGGCCGATCCCGCCACCCGGGCTGGACCCGGCATCTGTGTGCGGGCCGGGGGCGCCGCCACTCCCGCCCCGGACGCCGCCAGACCAGCCGCTGCACCGGCGGGCACGAGCTCCTCTGGCTCCGCCGCGGTGTCCGCCCCCTGCCCCGGAGCATGATCGGACGAGTCCGACTCGCCTGCTCCTGAGCCTGCGCCCTCGTCCAGTCCGCTCGCCGCCCCACTGGCGAACACGACGGGGAGGACGGGCAGCACGCAGGGCGAGATGCCGGTCACCACACCGCCCAGGAAGCCGATGATCACGAGCAGGATCACGACGCGAGCTTTCCATGGCCCACCACGGAGTTGTTGTCCCCCAGGGCGCTACCCCGTTACGCCGACCCTGGTCTGGCCATGCGATTCAGGCTGGCCCGGTGATCCGAATCCGATCCGACTCGATGCGGTGCACGAACCGCTCGAGCTGGATGGTCACAGCCAACGGCCCGGCGCTGCCCGGCGTCGTGCGTCGGGTCACCGCCACCCCCGGCTCGAGGAGCGCAGCCGCCTCGGCTCCGAGGGACGGGTGGGCTTCGACCAGCTCGGCCAGCGGCACGTGTCGCTCGACCGAGTCGTGGACCAGCCCACCGACCAGCTGATGCGCCTGCCGGAAGGGCATGCCCTGCTCCACGAGCCACTCGGCCAGGTCGACCGTCGCCACCGCGGCACCGTCGGCGGCCGCCTGCATGCGGGCGGCGTCGAAGCTCGACCGTGGCCACCAGGCCGGTGAGGGCAGCCAGGCCCAGGCGGGTCTGGCGAACCGAGTCGAACAGCGGCTCCTTGTCCTCTTGGAGGTCGCGGTTGTAGGCGAGCGGAAGCCCCTTCAAGGTGGCCAGCAACCCGGTGAGGTTGCCGATCAACCGACCCGCCTTTCCCCGGGCCAGCTCGGCCACGTCGGGGTTCTTCTTCTGCGGCAGCATGGAGCTGCCCGTGGCATAGGCGTCGTCCAGGCTGATGAACCCGAACTCATCGCTCGACCACAGCACGATCTCCTCCCCGAGGCGCGAGAGGTGCACGGCCAGCAGGGCCAAGTCGAAGAGCGCCTCGGCCACGAAGTCGCGATCGGACACGGCGTCGAGCGAGTTCTCGAACCGGCGCGCGAACCCGAGCTCCTCGGCCGCGCCGTCGGGATCGAGGGCCAGTGACGAGCCGGCCAGCGCGCCGGCCCCGAGAGGAGACGTGTCGGCCCGATCGACGGTGGCGGCCAGTCGGTCGACGTCGCGGGCCAACGACCACCCGTGGGCCAGCAGGTGATGGGCGAGCAGCACCGGTTGGGCCCGCTGCAGGTGGGTGTACCCGGGCAGGTAGGTGTCGCCCGCCTCCTTGGCCCGGCGCAGCAGCTCCTCCTGCAGAGCCAGTACCTCGGAGGCCACCGCCCGCAGCTCGCGCTTGGTGTAGAGGCGGAGGTCGGTGGCGACTTGATCGTTGCGGCTGCGCCCGGTGTGCAGCTTGGCTCCGGCGTCGCCGGCCAGCTCGGTGACCCGCCGCTCCACGGCGGTGTGGATGTCCTCGTCGGCCGGGATTGAACGTGAAAGCGCCGATCTCGAGCTCGTGCGCCACCCGGTCGAGCGCGTCCAGCAGCTCTTCTCCTCCTCGGCGGTCACGAGGCTCGCCCCGTCGGAGGCCGTGCACGTGGGCCCGCGAGCCGGCGAGGTCGTCGGCGGCCAGGGCGCGGTCGTAGTCCAGGCTCGCCGAGTAGGCCATGACCGCATCGGCCGTGCCGGCGCCGAGGCGCCCCTCCCAGAGGGTCATGGCCGCCGGCGCCCGTCGCTGCTCCCGCCGCTGTTCGCTCCGCCGCCTGCAGCTCCGTGCTCCGATGCCGGCTCCGAGGAGTCGGCATCGGCGCCCTGGACGGCCGACCAGGTGGCGACACCCAGCCCCCACAACCGCACGAACCCCTCCGAGTCCTGGTGGCGGAAGCGGTCGGCGGCGTCGTAGGTGGCCAGCCCGTAGTCGTACAGGCTCACCGGGCTGCGGCGCCCGCTCACGAAGCACCGGCCGGGCTCGAGGCGCAGGCGGACCTCGCCGGTGACGTGGCGCTGCGACTCGAGGATGAAGGCGTCGAGGGCCTGCTTGAGCGGCGAGTACCAGAGCCCGTCGTAGACGAGCTCCGACCAGCGTGGCTCCAGGCGGAGCTTCTCGTGGTGGAGGTCGCGCTCCAACGTCACGCTCTCGAGGTCGGCGTGGGCCATGAGCAGGGCCAGGGCAGCCGGGCACTCGTAGGTCTCACGGCTCTTGATGCCCACCCGGCGGTTCTCCACCATGTCGAGGCGGCCGAACCCGTAGGCGCCCACCGTCCCGTTGAGCTCGCCGATCAGCGTGGCCGGGTCGAGCGATCCGCCCGTCGAGCTGACCGGCACGCCGGCCTCGAAGCCGACGGTGATCTCGGTCGGGTCGGAGGCGGTGGGCCTGGTCATCACGTAGACGTCCTCGGGCGGCGCGTTCCAGGGGTCCTCGATGACCCCGCACTCGATGGCCCGTCCCCAGAGGTTCTCGTCGATCGAGTACAGCTTCTCCTTGGTCACACCGAGGGGGATGTCCCACTTGGCCGCGTACTCGATGCAGTCCTCCCGGGTGAGCCCCCAGTGCCGGGCCGGGGCGATGACCTCGAGGTCGGGGGCGAGGGCCCGCGTCCCCACCTCGAAGCGGACCTGGTCGTTGCCCTTTCCCGTACAGCCGTGGGCCACGGCCGTCGCCCCCGCCCGGCGCGCCTCGGCCACCAGGTGGCGCACGATGACCGGCCGGGACAGGGCGGAGACCAACGGGTAGGCCCCCTCGTAGCGGGCGTTGGCCTGCAGGGCGGGGACGCAGAAGTCCTCGGCCATCTCGGCCCGGGCGTCGACCACGATCGCTTCGATCGGCCCCGGCGGCCAGCGCCCGCGTCCGGATGGCCTCCCAGTCCTCCCCGCCGCCGCCCGACCCCTGCCCGACGTCGACGCAGACGGCGATGACCTCGACCCCGTGCTGCTCCATGAGCCAGCGCACGGCCACCGAGGTGTCGAGCCCACCGCTGTAGGCCAGCACCACTCGTTCCGTCATGATCCTCCCGCTGTCCTTCCTGCCGGTCGACGATGACCCCGTCGGGCGCTTGCGCCTTCGGGGCGACCGCGGTCGGCTCGTCGCTTCCTTCGGGGACGCGCCGTCCGACCGGCGGCCGCCCGGCGATGTCCCCAGCGGTCGGAGGCCGAGCCCGGCCACCTGGGCCAGGCGCCTGGCCACTGCCGCGCCCCGGCCGACTCCGACGCCACCACCAGCACCGTGTCGTCGCCGGCGACGGTCCCGATCACGTCCGGGAAGCCGCTCCGGTCGAGGGCCGAGCCTACGACATGGGCGGAGCCGGGCGGCGTGCGCAGCACGACCAGATTGGCGGAGACGTCCATCTCGACCACCCAGTCCCCGAGGACCCGGCGGAGATGGTCCTCGGGGGCGACCTGCTGCGAGGGCAGCTCGGGCAGGGCGTAGGCCGTCTCGCCGCCGGGCAGTCGCACCTTGAGCGCCCCCAGCTCCTCGAGGTCGCGGGACACCGTCGCCTGGGTGGCCTCGACGCCCTCCGCGGCCAGCAGCTCGACGAGGTGGGCCTGGCTGGCGACCGCCTGGGTCTCGAGCAGCCTGGCGATGCGGTGCTGGCGCTGGTGCTTGGTCATCGTGCCTCCCGGTGCCGGCTCCGATGGCCGGCGCTGGCTCGGCGCCGACTGACCCAGGCCAGCACGCCCCGCATGACGTGCATCCGGTTGGCCGCCTGCTGCCAGACGCGGCTCCTGCGGGCCGTCGAGCACGCCTGCGCTGATCTCGAGGCCCCGATGGGCGGGCAGGCAGTGCAGCACGACGGCGTCGGGCGACGCCAGCGGCCACGAGCTCCTCGTCGACGGTGAAGCCGGCGAAGGCGCGGTGTCGCTGGTCGGCTTCCTCCTCCTGGCCCATCGAGGTCCACACGTCGGTGTAGAGGACGTCGGCGCCCTCGGCCGCCTGCCGCGGGTCGCTCGGTGACCGTCAACCGCCCGCCCAGGGCCTCGAACCCGCTCGACGTCCTCGTCCGATGGCCCGTAGCCAGCCGGCGTCGCCACCCGGTGGGGAGGCCGGCCATGGCGCAAGCCAGGGCCAGCGATCGCCACACGTTGTTGGCGTCGCCCACGAAGGCGAGCACAGCGCTCTCGCCAAGACGGTGCCGAACACCTGGCGCACGGTGAGCAGGTCGGCCAGGGCCTGGACCGGATGGGCGCGGTCCGAGAGCAGGTTCACCACCGGCACGCCCACGGAGGCAGCGTCGAGGGCCTCGGCCATGCGCACCAGGGTGGCGTGGTCGACGACCCGTGCGCAGATCACCGAGTGGTAACAGGCCAGGGTGCGGGCCACGTCGGCCGCCGTCTCCCGTTCGTCGATCCCGACCTCTGAGCCCTGGATGTAGACGGGATGGGCACCGAGAGCCACCGCCGCCATCTCGGTGCTGTTGCGGGTGCGGTTGGATGGCTTCTCGAACAGCATGGCCACGCCCCGGCCGGCGAGCGCGGACGACAGCCGACCGGCGTCGGCCTCGGCCAAGGCCAGGATGGCCTCGACGCCCTCGGGCCCGAGGTCGTCGACGTCGAGCAGGTGGCGGGTGACGGCCGGGGACGGTCATCGGTCTCCGTCCCTGCCTCGGTCCAGCTGCGCCAGCTGGGCAGCCAGCACCGGGGCGAGGATGGCGACCGCCCGGTCGATCTCGGCCTCGGTCACCAGCAGGGACGGGGCGAACCGCAGCACGTCGGGCCGCGGGGCGTTGACGATCAGTCCGGCCTCGAGCGCCGCCCGGCAGGCGGCCGGGGCGACCTCGGCGGTCAGCACGGCGGCCAGCAGCAGCCCCTCGCCCCGGACGGCGGCCACCCCGGGGAGGCGGGCCAGCGACTCCGGCCAGATGGGCGCCGGCCGTCCGGGCCCGGGCCGGGGCGTCCTCCGCCTCGAGGACGGCCAGGGTGGCCCGGGCCGCGGCCATGGCCAGCGGCTGGCCGCCGAAGGTGCTGCCGTGGTCGCCCGGCCCGAAGGCGGCGGCCACCTCGGCCCGCGCCCAGCAGGCGCCCACCGGCATCCCGTTGCCCAGTGCCTTGGCCATCGTCACCACGTCGGGCTCGATGTCGAGGTGCTGGAAGCCGAACCACCGCCCGGTGCGCCCGAGACCGGTCTGCACCTCGTCCACCATCAGCAGGATGCCGCGGTCGGTGCACAGCTGGCGCAGGGCGCCCAGGTAGTCCGAGGACGGCACCACCACGCCGGCCTCGCCCATGATGGGCTCGACCAGCACGGCGGCCACCCGGCTCGGGTCACAGGCGGCCTCCATGGCACCGAGGTCGTCGAAGGGCACGTGGTCGAAGCCGTCGGGCATCGGGTGCGAACGGCGCCTGCTTCTCCGCCTGGCCGGTGGCGGCCAGGGCCCCGAGGGTGCGCCCGTGGAAGGCGTCCCAGGTCGACACCACCGCGAACCGGCCGGGGCCGGCCCACCTCCGGGCCAGCTTGATGGCGCACTCGTTGGCCTCGGCTCCCGAGTTGGCGAAGAAGACCTGGCCGCCGGCCGGCTCGCCGCCACCGATGAGCCGGTCGAGGGTGGCCGCCACCTCGGGGCCGACCACGTTGCCGAACAGGTTGGAGACGTGGGTGAGCGTGCGGGCCTGTTCGGCGATGGCCGCGGCCACCGCCGGGTGGGAGTGGCCCAGCGAGGTCACCGCCAAACCCGACAGGAAGTCGAGGTACTCCCGGCCGTCGGCGTCGAAGAGGACGCTGCCCTCGCCCCGCACGAAGGTCACCGGCGGCTCGGCGTAGGTGTGCATGAGGGCGGAGCGGTCGACGGCGGGCGTGGCGCCCGCGTCATCCGTCGATCCCGATCATCGTGCCCACTCCTTCGTCGGTGAAGATCTCGAGCAGGAGGGCATGCGGGGTCCGGCCGTCGAGGATGTGGGCGTGGCCGACTCCGGCACGGACGGCCCGGGCGCACGCCTCGAGCTTGGGGACCATGCCTCCGGTCGCCGCCCCGGCGGCCACCAGCCGGTCGAGCTCGTCCACCGAGGCCCGGTGGATCAGGGTGCCGGGGTCGTCGGGCACCGACCGCAGCCCGGCGACGTCGGTCAGGAAGACCACCTTCTCGGCCCGGAGGGCGGCGGCCAGGGCGCCGGCCGCGGTGTCGGCGTTGATGTTGAAGGCCTGGCCCGAGTGGTCGGCACCGATGGTGGCGATCACCGGGATCAGCCCCTGGGCCAGCAGCTGCTCGCACGATGACCGGGTCGACCTCGACCACGTCGCCCACGTAGCCCGAGCGCCTCCGACCGGGCGGTGGCCGTGATCAGGTTGGCGTCCTCGCCGGACAGGCCGACGGCCAGCGCGCCGTGCACGTTGATCGACGCTCACGATGTTGCGGTTGACCTTGCCGACCAGCACCATGCGGACGAGGTCGATGGTGTCGGCGTCGGTGACCCGCAGGCCGTCGCGGAACTCGACCTGCTTGCCCACCCGCTCCATGAGCGCGCCGATCTGGGGTCCGCCGCCGTGGACCACCACCGGCAGCATCCCCACCGACCGCATGAGGACGATGTCCTCGGCGAAGGAGGCGAGGGCGGCGGCGTCGTCGACCGCCTCGGATCCCCGCCTCGGACCCGCACCGGCTCGCCCTCCCTCGGCCCGGCCGGAGCACGTTGCCGCCGTACTTGACCACCACCACCTTGCCCGAGAAGCGACGGATGTAGGGCAACGCCTCGACCACGACGGCGGCTTTCTCGGCCGGTCCCAGCCCTGTCCCGGTGGCGGTCACGACGTCGTCCGGTTCTCGTCGATGTAGCCGTGGCCGAGGTCGACGCCCATGACCGCGGCGTCGCCGTCGGCCAGACCCAGCCGGCAGTGGATGTCGATCGCGGCTGCCGCCCAGGTGCTGCGGCCACGGCCCGGGCGTCGTGGGCCGCCGCCACTCCCTGGTCGCAGACGGTCACCCCGCCGTAGTCGACCGACACCCGGTCCATGTCGAACTCGACGCCGGCCGAGCCGAGGTCGCTCACCACCCGGCCCCAGTAGGGATCCTCGCCGTTGAGCGAGCACTTCACCAGGAGCGAGTCGGCCACCTTGCGGGCCGCCCGATGGGCCTCGCCGTCGGAGCGGGCGCCGGTCACCCGGATATGCACCAGCTTGGACGCGCCCTCGGCATCGGCCGCCATCTGGGTGGCGAGGTCGGCGCAGGCCTCGGTCACGATGGTGGTCAGGAGGTTGGGATCGGCCGGCCCGGCCCGACCCGACGCCATCAGCACCACCGTGTCGTTGGTCGAGGTGCATCCGTCGACGGTCATGGCGTTGAACGAGTCGCGCACGGCGATGCGGAGGACGTCGGCCAGGGCAGCCGGCTCGA
This sequence comes from uncultured Acidimicrobiaceae bacterium, assembly GCA_963756195.1. Taxonomy (GTDB): domain Bacteria; phylum Actinomycetota; class Acidimicrobiia; order Acidimicrobiales; family RAAP-2; genus CAVSNH01. The sequence continues at coordinate 11,696 of CAVWMT010000009.1, read as the reverse complement.
CCTCGGCGTCGGTGGTCAGGAAGGCCAGCATGGTGGCCATGTCCGGAGCCAGCATGCCCGCGCCCTTGGCCATGCCCGCCACCGCATAGCCGGCCGTCCCGATCAGCACCTCCTTGGGGCCCGAATCGGTGGTGAGGATGGCCCGGGCGGCGGCATCGGCGGAGGCGGCGTCGGTCAGACCGGGCGGCGACCAGTTCGGGGATGCCCGACTCGATGGGCCCCATGGGCAACGGGATCCCGATGAGACCGGTCGAGCAGACGAGGATCGTCGTGCGCCGGCACGCCCAGGCCGTCGGCGGCCAGCCCGCACATGCGCTCGGCATCGGCTCGTCCGCGGTGCCGGTGGCGGCGTTGGCGTTGCCGCTGTTGACGACCACCGCCGCCGCCTGCCCGGCCGAGGTCCGCAGGTGGTCGCGGCTCACCTGTACCGGTGCCGCGCAGGCCCGGTTGGACGTGAAGGTTGCCGCTGTCGGGCGTGGCGCGCCCGTCGGCGGTGGCCACGAGGGCGAGGTCGAGGGCGCCCGAGGCCTTGATGCCGCAGGCGATCCCGGCGGCCACGAAGCCCGCGGGCGTGGTGATGCTCATGGGTAGAGCCCGGCCACCGGGAGCCCGGTGTCCTCCGGCCAGCCGCAGGCGATGTTGGCGCACTGGACGGCTTGGCCAGCGGCGCCCTTGATCAGGTTGTCGAGCGCGGCCGAGCACCACCAGCCACCCCGTGCGCGGGTCGACCCGGGCCGAGAGGTGCACGGCGTTCGACCCCCGGGTTGCCTTGGTCGACGGGGGCTCGTCGGTGACCACCACGAAGGGCTCGTCCTGGTAGCGGGCCCGCAGGACGGCCAGGGCATCGGCGGACGTGGGACGGTCCGCCGACCCGTTCGAGCCCCGAGGTGGCGCGGCCGTAGGCGGTGACCAGGATGCCGCGGGCCATGGGGGCCAGATGGGGGGTGAACAGCACGGGAACCCCCAGGGCCTGTTCCATCTCGGCCGTGTGGCGGTGGTCGAGGAGGCCGTAGGCGACGAAGTCCTCGTCCACCGCGCCGAAGTGCAGCGTGTCCTTGGCCGCCCGCCCGGCGCCGGACACGCCGCTGGCCGCGTCCACGACGAGCGGCGGAGCCGACGGGACCCGGCGCGGCGAGGAGCCCGGCGTCGAGCAACGGGGCCAATGGCCAGGATGGCCGCCGTCGGGTAACAGCCGGGGACGGCGATGAGCCGGGCGTCGCCGATGGCCGTCCCGGTACAGCTCGGGCAGGCCGTAGGCGGCCGAGGACAACAGTTCGGGGGCGCGATGGGCCTCGCCGTACCAGATCGGATAGAGGCCGGGGTCCCGTAGGCGGAAGTCGGCGGCCAGGTCGACGATGACGCCCACCCGGTCGGCCAGCTCCGGCACCAGTGCCTGCGACCGGCCGTGGGGCAGGGCACAGAAGACGAGATCGAGGCCGTCGAGGGCGGCGACGTCGGTGGCCGAGTAGGCGAGGTCGCGGGTAGGCGCCGGCCAGGGCCGGCGTGTGGGCACCCACTCCCTCGCCTTCGTGGTCGCCGGCGGTGGCCACCGCCACCTCGAGGTGGGGATGCGAGGCGCACAGCCGCAGGAGCTCCGTCCCCGCGTACCCGGACGCGCCGGCCACGCCGACCTTCATGCCGGCACCTGGCGGCCAGCCGACCTCGGATCCCGGCCGCCGGGCCGATGCGGACATCCTGCAAGTATATGCACATTTCTGAATCTTTATGCGGAACCATCGGCCATCGGTCCCGGGCGGGGCGTCGGAAACCACCACCGCCGGCCGCCGATGGGCGGGCCAGGTCCCCCGGAAAGAGGTCGGTAGCGTCGGCCCGGTGCCTGGCCCCGAGGCCCTCGCCGACGCCTCGCCCATCTCCTTCTGGCTCGACGACCCTGAAGCCCCGGACTCCCTGCCGCCGCTCGTCGGGCAGCATCGAGCCGATCTCGTCGTCGTCGGCGGTGGCTACACCGGGCTCTGGACCGCCCTGGTGGCCAAGGAGGCGGCCCCAGAGCACAGACGTCTTCCTCCTCGAGGCGGATCGATGCGGGTGGGCCGCCTCCGGCCGCAACGGCGGCTTCTGTACCGCGAGCCTCACCCACGGTCTGGCCAACGGCATCGTCCATTTCCGAGACGAGGTCGCCGTCCTCGAGCGGCTGGGACTCGAGAACCTCGACGCCATTGAATCGGCGGTCGATGCCTGGTCCATCGACTGCGACTTCGAGCGCAACGGTGACATCACGGTGGCCACGGAGCCCTACCAGGTCGACCTCCTGCGAGACGGCGCCCGCCTGGCCGCCGACTACGGCGGCGCGCTGGCAGTTCCTCGACGCCGAGGCGGTGCGGGCCGAGGTCGACCCGCCGACGTACCTGGCCGGCCTGTGGGACCGAACCGGCAGCGCGCTGGTGAACCCCGCCAGGCTGGCCTGGGGATTGCGCCAGCAGTGCCTCCGAGCTGGGGTGCGTATCTTCGAGCACAGCCCCGTCGATACCGTCGACCGATCCCGTCACGCACACCGGCGGGCTGCTGGCGGTGCGCACCGCCCACGGGTTGGTCCGCGCCGCTCGGGTGGCGTTCGGCACCAACGCCTACCCCTCACCGGTTCGCCGCCTGCGCCGCTACGTGGTACCCGTCTACGACTACGTCCTCATGACCGAGCCGCTCGACCCGGCCCGGCGACGCTCCGTCGGCTGGCGCCACCGCCAGGGCATTGGCGGGTCGGCCAACCAGTTCCTCTACTACCGGCTCAGTGTCGACGACCGCATCCTCTTCGGCGGCTACGACGCCGTCTACCACTTCGGCAACGGTCTCCGTCCCTCGCTCGAGCAGCGGCGAGCGACGTTCGAGACGCTCGCCGGCCTCTTCGCCGCCACCTTCCCGCAACTCGAGGACGTCCGGTTCACCCACGCCTGGGCCGGCGCCATCGACACCTGTTCTCGCTTCTGTGCCTTCTTCGACCGGTCACCGGATGGCAACGTGGTCTCGGCGGCCGGCTTCACCGGCCTCGGGGTGGGTGCCTCGCGTTTCGCCGCCCGTGTCATGGTCGACCTGCTCTCCAGCCGGCCGACCGAGCTCACCGAGCTGGAGCTGGTCAGGTCGAAGCCGGTCCCCTTCCCGCCCGAGCCCCTGCGGTGGCTCGGCATCCAGCTCACCAGATGGTCGCTGGCTCGCGCCGATGGCCACGCCGGACAGCGCAACCTGTGGCTGCGCACCCTCGACCGACTGGGCATGGGCTACGACTCTTGATGGGTTCTGTGACGGGCTCGAGCGGACGAAACTCAGTGCTCGGCGGCTCCACGGGCCACGTCCGCCAACCGTTCCCTGTACGCCTCCCACCACGCCGTGTCCATCGGCGGCATGTTTCCGTACTCGGCCCGGTGGCCGACGGCACCGTCGATGAGCTCGCGCAGGATGTCAGCGTGGCCAAGAAGTCGGTGGGTCTCGGCGACCACGTGCACCAGCCCCCGGTGAAGGGTCGCCTGCCGCCGGTCGGCCGGCTACCACGGTAGGGAGCCCACCCCGTCGAGCGGCAGCTCGCCCATAGTGGTGGGGTCGACCGTCCGCGCTCCCCCGCCACTCACTGTCGCAGGGTGGCGCGGTGCTCGGCTGCGACCGCCTCGAGGCACCGATCCCGGATCCCGGCGATCTCCTCGTCGGTCAAGGTCCGGTCCAGCGCGGCGAACCGCAGTCGGTAGGCCAGGCTGCGGCGACCGACTCCGACGCCGGGGCCGCGGTAGACGTCGAACAGCTCGACCGACTCGCAGAGGTCGCCCACGGCCCGCTCGAGGGTCTCGGCCACCATGGCCGCCGGCACCGAGTCCTCGACGACGAGGGCGAGGTCCATGTCGGCCGAGGGATAGCGGCTCACCGGTCGGGCGTCGTCGAAGCGGCGGGGCACCCGTTGGCGGTCGAACAGGGTGTCGAGGTCGAGGTCGAGCCATCCCATCCGGCGGGGACGCCCGTCGGAGCCCGAGCAGGCCGAATCGAGCCACCACGGAGGTGTCGAGCTCCCCCACCACGCCGACCGGCGTCGCCCGCCGGTGCCCATCGGGCCCGTCGACCACGCTGCACAGCGTCCCCGATCGGGAGGGGTGGAGCACGTGGGCGTCCGTTCCGGTGTGGGCGAACTGGTCGAGCGACCACGCCGCCATCCGCAGCGCGTCGGCCACCACCCGCCAGGCGGCCATGGCCGTCCAGGCGTCCTCGCTCGGGCCCGGCGAAGATGGCGCTCAGCCGTTCGACCGCCTCGACCGGCGGCCCGCTCACCGTCGGGGGGCGGGGCGTCCATCAGGGAGAACACCGATCCCACCTCGAAGAGGGTGACGTCGGGATGGCGCCGGTCGGCGTTGAAGCGCACGGCCCGCAGGAGGCCGGGCACCAGCGAGGCCCGCAGGTACCGGTCCGACTCGGCCAGCGGATTGCTCACCTCCACGTAGGGCGGGCTCACATCGGCAGCCAACTGGTCGGACTCGCTCACGAAAGACTGGCGTCCACGCCTCCGACGCACCCAACCCGACCAGCACCTCCTTCACCAGCCGGCGGTCGCGTTGGAGGTCCGTGAGCCGCCCCGGCTGCGGCCATGACGGAGTACGGCGCGGGATGCGCCAGTACCCGTAGGTGCGGGCCACCTCCTCGGCGATGTCGGCCTCCCCTTCGAGCCCGGTGCGGATGTCCGGGCGGAAGGTGGGGACCGTCACGGAAAGCACCGCATCGGGACCGTCGCCCGAGGGCCGGGCATCGATGCCGAGTGGGCCGAGCAAGTCCGCCATCTCGGATGGCGGGATGGTGGTGCCGAGCAATGCGTTCACCCGACCCGGCTCGGATGTCGAGGGAGAGTGGGCCGGGCACCTCGCCCCGGACGTCGATGGTCCCGCTGGCCACCTGCAGCCCAGGCACCGCCGCTCAAGGAGAGGAGCTCGACGAACCGGTCGGCGGCCCGGTCGAGCCCGGCCGGGTCGCAGCCCCGCTCGAATCGGGCCGAGGCTTCGGTCCGCAAGCCCAGCCGCTTCGACGTCCGGGCGATGGCCATGGGTGCGAAGTAGGCGACCTCGAGGAGCACCCGGGTCGTCGTCGGCGCGATCTCCGAGGAGGCGCCCCCCATGATCGCCGGCGATGCCCACCGGCTGGCCGCGGGCGTCGCAGATGAGGCAGTCACCGGTATCGCCTCCCGAGCCCCGGGTGGGACGTCCGACGATCCGCTCGGTCCCGTCCAGGGTGGTGATCCTGCTCGCCCGGACTTGGCCCGCCTGACGACCAGCCCGCCTCCGTCGAGGCGGTCGAGATCGTAGGGGTGGGTGGGCTGGCCGAGCTCGAGCATCACGTAGTTGGAAGCGTCGACCACGTTGTTGATGGGGCGCATGCCGGCCAGGGTCAACCGCCGGGCCAGCCAGGTGGGCGAGTCCCCGACGGACAAGCCGGTCATCACCCTGGCCACGAACCGGGGGCACAGGTCGGGGTCCTCGACGCGCACGGTGGCGAGCTCCTCGACGGGCGGCCCTGCCGCCGGGAGGCTTGCTCGCGGCTGGATCCGAAGCGCCGACCGGCAGGCCGGGCTCGCCGTTGAACGGCAGCCCCAAGCGGGCGGCCAGGTCTCGGGCCACGCCCACCATGCAGGACGCATCGGGACGGTTGGCCTCCACGGTGATGTCGAAGACCACGTCGGGCTCGATGCCGAGGGCATTCGGTGAGTGGCGTGCCGACAGCCGGGCCGGACGGGCCCGAGCCGAGGACCAGGATGCCCTCGTGGTCGTCGGACAGCCCGAGCTCGGCGCCAGAACAGAGCATGCCGTTCGAGGTGACCCCCCTCAGCTTCCTCCGTCCGATGGCGAAGCCACCGGGCAGCACCGCACCGACCGGAGCCAGGGGGACGAGGTCGCCCACGGCGAAGTTGAAGGCCCCACACACCACCTCGACCGGTCCGTCTCCGCCGTCGACGACGACCAACCGGATCTTGTCGGCTCCCTCGATGGCCCGGATCTCCTCCACCCGGGCCACCATCACGTCGCTCCAGGCCCTCCCCCACCGTCTCTATGCCCTCGACCACCAGGCCGAGGTCGTCCAGGGTGGCGGCCAGGCGCGCCGGTTCGTCTTCGAAGGGGGCGAAGTCTCGGAGCCACGAAAGGGGAACCCGCACAGCTGTCCTCGTCTCGGTTGCGCGTCAGAACTGGCGCAGGAAGCGGATGTCGTTCTCGATCAGCGACCGCATGTCGGCGATCTGGTGGCGCATTGCGCGCAGCGGTCGATGCCGAAACCGAAGGCGAATCCGCTCCACTCCTCGGCGTCGATGCCCACGGCGGCGAACACGGCGGGGTCGACCATCCCGCAGCCGCCGAGCTCGATCCATCCCGTCTGCGAGCACGTCCGGCAGCCGCTGCCGTGGCAGATCGTGCAGGTGATCTCGTACTCGGCGGACGGCTCGGTGAACGGGAAGTAGGCGGGGCGTAGGCGCGAGTGGATGTCGGGGCCGAAGTAGGCGGTGGTGAACACCTCGATGGTGCCGGCCAGATCGGCGAAGGTGATGCCATGGTCGACGATCAGGCCCTCGATCTGATGGAAGACGGCGAGATGACGGGCATCGGGCGTGTCCCGTCGGTAGCAGCGTCCGGGCATCACCGCATGGATGGGCAAGAGGCCCTCGACCACCGCCTTCTCCATCAGGTGGACCTGCACCGGGGAGGTGTGGGTGCGCAAGAGCACCGTCTCGGGCTCGCCCACCTCGAGATAGAAGCTGTCCCACATGCTGCGGGCCGGGTGGGCCGGCGGGATGTTGAGGGCGCCGAAGTTGTACCAGTCCGTCTCGACCTCGGGGCCCTCCGCCACCTCGAAGCCCATGGCCACGAAGACGTCCTCCAGCGCCGCCTGGGTCTGGGACACCAGATGGAGATGGCCTCGCCAGGGAGGCATCCGCACCGCGGAGGGGACGAGCTCGGTGAGGTCGATCCGGTCACGCTCGATCTCGCGTGAGCGTTCCTCGAAGGCCACCTCTTGGCGGCGCCGCTCGATGAGGGCGTCCAGGGTGGCGAGCGCCTCGTTGATCCGTCGGCCCAGGTCGCGGCGCTGCTCCGGGTCAAGGGTGCCCAGTCGGGCCCGGGCCTGGACGACGGGCGAGCGCTTGCCAACCAGCGCGGTGGCAAGCGCTCGGATCTCCTCGGTGGATGAAGCATCCTCCAACGACTTCGTGGCCTCGGCCACCAGCCGGTCGATCTCCGACGCGCTCGGGACCGGTTCGGGCTCAGCCATCGGCCCGGACCGCCGTCCCCGTCGCCGCCTTCATCCCGGGCATCGTAGAGCCGGCTCCAGTGGGCCCCGACGACCGGCGGGGCGCCCACCCGGCCGCTATCCGCTGGCGGCGGGCCTCGAAGCACACCACGGCGGCGGCCGTGCTCACGTTGAGCGACTCGGCCCGCCCGGCCAGGGTCACCGTGACGGTGGCGTCGAGCGCGTCGGTGACCTCGGGCGGTAGGCCGGCTGCCTCGTTGCCCAAGACGACGGCCACCGGGCGGCACCAGTCGAAGGCCACGTAGTCCGTTCCGCCCCGGGCCAGCGTCCCGACCGTCACGAAGCCGGCATCGTGCAGGTGGCCGACGACGTCAGACACGGTGCCCCCGTCCATAACCGGCAGGTGGAAGAGCGACCCGGCGGAGGCCCTCACCGTCTTCGGGTTGGTGGGATCCACAGTGCCATCCGAGAACACCACTGCGTCGGCGCCCACCGCGTCGGCCACACGCACAACCGTCCCGGCGTTGCCCGGGTCACGGATCTCGGCGCACACCACGACCAATCCGTCGTCGCGGGCCGGACCCAGGTCGGCGAGCGCGGCCGGCTCGAAGCCCACGATCGAGATCACCGGCTGGGGGTTCACCGTGTCGGCCGCCCGTTCGATCACCCCCGGGGCGAGATCGAAGACCCGGGCTCCGGCGGTGAGGGCGTGGTCGACGGGGTCTCCCGGCAACCACCCGCCGGGCGCCACATACACCGACTCCACCGGGGCACCGGCATCGAGGGCGGCGGCCAACAGCTCGGCTCCTTCCACCACCACCACACCCTCGGCCCGCCGCAGACGGGGGGTGCGCAGCAATCGGCGAAGGCGCTTGACCCGGTGATGGGTGAAGGCCAGGCCGGGCTGGTTCAGGAACCGTTCCCGTTCGGCGACCGGGGTGCGGCCAGGGCCTCATTGGCCACCTGCACGAGCGAGGCAAAGGCCGCCGGCTCGTAGACGGCCAGCTCGGCGAGGACCTTGCGGTCGACATCGACTTCGGCCCGGTGCAGGCCGGCGATGAACCGGCTGTAGCTCGTCCCGTTGAGACGGGCAGCGGCGTTGATGCGCTGGATCCACAACTGCCGGAAGTCGCCCTTGCGGGCCCGGCGGTCCCGGTAAGCGTACTGCCCCGAGTGCATGAGCTGTTCGTTGGCAGCGCGGAACGAGCGGCTCTTGTTCCCGTAGTAGCCCTGCGCCTGCTCGAGTACGGCGCGGTGATGCTTCTTCGCGTGAACTGCGCCTTTGACTCGGGCCATGGGGTGCTCCTTTGTTGACTCTTTGACGTGACGATGGACGAACGAACGGGACGGGCGTCCGGGCGCCGATCCCGACGGCCGAGCCCACCGGGTGGACCGGTGCGTTGGCCGTGCTCCTTGTCGGTGCTGCGCCATGCGCCGGAGCGCACCGCAGCCAAGACCGGATCGAGCTGGCTAGCTCCCCAGCATGCGCTTCACCTGGCGCTCGTCACCGGGGGCGAAGTCCGCCTCACGAGCGAGCCGGCGCTTCCGCTTCGGCGACTTGTGCTCGAGCATGTGACCCCGGAACGCCTGGCGCCGCCGCAGCCGGCCAGTCCCCGTCCGCTTGACCCGCTTGCGGGCACCGGTGTCGGTCTTCATCTTGGGCATCCGACCCTCACGCTCCTTCCGTCGCCGCTCCTGGCGCCGGCTCTGCCTCCGGCGCCACCTCCGTCGTCTCCTGCGCGTCGGCCCCCGCCACCACTGCGGACTCTCGGCCCCCGGCCCCACGGGCCGGCTCGGCGCCGTTGGCCGTCGTTCCCGATGCCGCCTCCCGGGCGGCGGACGACTGCTTCGCTCGCTTGTCCGGGGCCAGCACCATCACCATGTTGCGCCCGTCCAGCCGGGGTATCGCCTCGGGCTTGCCGATCCCCTCCACCTCGTCGGCGATGCGGTCGAGAATCCGCTTGCCCAATTCGGGGTGAAAGACCTCCCGACCGCGGAACATGATCGTGATCTTGACCTTGTGGCCCTCTTCGAGGAACTTGGCCACCTGCCGGGTCTTGGTCTCGAAGTCGCCGGACCCGATCTTGGGCCGGTACTTCATTTCCTTGATGCCGACATGGACGGCTTTTCGCCTCGACTCCTTGGCGCGCTGGGCGGCATCGAACTTGAATTTCCCGTAGTCCATGATCCGACAGACGGGGGGCGAGGCACCGGGTGCGACCTCGACCAGGTCGAGGTCGAGTTGCCTGGCGACGGCCAGGGCCTCCGGGAGGAGCTTGATGCCCAGCTGCTCGCCCTCGGGGTCCACGAGACGGACCTCGCGAGCGCGGATGCGGTCGTTGATGCGGGGCTCAGTGGTGACGGTGGCTGCTATGCGACTTCACTCCTCTTCTTCGGGTCACGGACCTCCCGTGACCGACGAGCGAGGAGCGGGCCACCCCGGCGGTCCCACACCACGGCACCACACCGGTCATCGACCCGGCGTCACTCGCATCCTGCGGTGGCCGGGTGGGGGCCGCGCGGCGAACCCCGCTTCCTCTTCTGTTGATCGTAGGCTACCAGTCGTGAGCTCGCTGTGGACACCCGGCGGTGAGCGGCCTTTGGGCCGCCAGGACGAGCCGGAGCCGTTGACGGCCGCGGGACCGGAGGAAGTGACCGACGAGGAGATGGCAACGCGCGTCGAGGCGATGCGGGCCGAGCTCGTCAACGCCCCGGTCGAAGTGGTGTTGGCCAACCATTGCTACGGGCTCTTCGAACTGACCGCCGTCTACCTCTCTCAGCAACCGCCGTTGCTCTCCCAGGCACGCCTGGCCATTGACGCGCTCAGCTTGCTGGTCGAGGGCCTGGAGGGACGGCTCGGCGACACCGAGGCCACTCTGCGCGACGGCCTCAGCCAGCTGCGCCTCGCTTACGTGCAGATCGACGGCGCCCAGCGCGCCGGCGCCGTGGTCGCCTCCGCCGCCGGTGTCAATGGCGGGACGGGCGGCACCACTGGCACCACCGACACAGGCACCACTGACACCGGCACGCCCGGTCCGGACACCCAGACCACTGACGAGTGAGCAGCGGAGGCGGGCTGGCGGATCCACCGCCGGACGACGGGTCCGCCACGCCCCCAGGGTCGCCCGGTCCCGCCGACGCGGCCGGCCGCGGGCGCCTGGACGTGGCGCGGTTGCGCAGCTTCATCGGCATCTCCATCGGGCTCGTCGGCCCACGAGCCAACCTCGCCGTCTCGGGAGTCCTCATCACCCTCTACGTGCAACAGCGGGCGTCGAGCGCCTTGGCCGTCACCTTCGCCCTCACCGCCGACCGGCTGGTCAGCTGGCTGACCTATCCGGTTGCCGGCCGCCTCAGCGACCGGACCCGGAGCCATATCGGCCGGCGCACCCCATACATGGGGGGAAGCCTCATCATCCTCGGCGCGGCCACCTGGATGTTCACCGTCGTGCACGGCTACTGGCTGCTCGTCCTGTTCATCGTGATCGCTGGGCAGGCGGCTGCCGTCTTCACGCTGACCAACGTGACCGTCGTCCCCGAGGTGTTCGGCCGCAGCCGGTGGCTCAAGGCCCTCGTCCTCACCACCGTCCTCGGCACCATCGCCAGCCTGTCGATCAAAGGCACCGTCATCGCCACGTGGAAGCAGAACGACCCCGCCACCTGGAACCTGCCCTTCCAGGTGGCCGCGGTCATCATGGCCGCGGTGGGCCTCGTCGTCATCCTCCTCGTCCGCGAGGCGCCTGCCGCCGGCTACGGGGCGGCCTCCGATCGCGGGCAACGGGCCCGGCCTGCCCGCGACGTGCTCCGCGACATCCTGGCCGTGCCCAACGCCAAAGTGCTGATCGCCGGATCGCTTCTCTTCTGGTCGGGCATCGGGTCGACCGCCTATGTGGCCATCCTCTTCTTCCAGCGCGTCGTCCACGCCGGTGCCAGTGCCCAGACCATCGCCGGGCTGGCCACCGGCATCCCGGCCTTCTTCATCGGCATCGCCCTCGGCGTCCCGCTCAGCCGCCTGCTGACCCCCAAGCAGCTGGCAGTGGGCGCCCCGTTGGCCGGCGCCGTGCTCGTCGGCGTGCAGTACTTCGACACGCACATCTGGCAGGCCGTGGTGCTCAGCTACATCGGGGCGCCACTGGTGGGCGCCTACATCATCGCCCTGGCCCCCATGCTGTTGCAGCTCCTCCCCCGAGGTGGCGGCCTCGGCGAGCGGTTGGGCATCCTCCTCTCACCGTTCAACCTGTGCAGTGTGACGCTCGCCTATGTGGCTGCCGGCGTCATCGACGCGACCGGCAATTACCGCCTCATTTGGTTGTTCCCGGCAGCCACCGGGTTGGCTCATGCCACCGTCAACTGCTGGCTGCGCATCCCCGCGAAACGGACGAGCGGCCCCGACATGGTCGGCCGGCTGTGGGAGTGGAGCATGGTCCAGGCCGAGGCGTTGTCGGAGACCGGCATCGTCACGGGACTCCTCGCCGCCCCCCTGC
>CAVWMT010000008.1:0-54206 GCA_963756195.1 uncultured Acidimicrobiaceae bacterium | reverse complement strand
TCGGCGTCGTCACCAAAGAGGATGCCGACAGTGCCGTCGTCGTCGACCTCGCCCGCGACATCCTGGGCAACCCCTACGAGGATGAACCCGGCTGGGCCGGGGAGGGTCCGGTCCCGGAGCCGCAGCTGCCGGAGGACCAGCCGGACCGCTCACCGGATCTGTCCGGCAGGAATCCGGCGGCTGGGGAGCCGGCCGGTGGGGAGCCAGCCGCAGGTCAGACCACCGAGGCGGGCGGGTCCACGGGCGAGAGCGGTGCCGCCGAGGCCGCCGACTCGGTCCCCGAAGGCGGTGTGTCCTCGGCTGAAGCCGGCGGCGACGGCAACGGACCGAGGGCTGGCCCCGGCCCGACCTGAGGCTCCGCCAGACCGTTCGCCGAGCGCAGGCTGGCCCCGCGGCTCGTCACACCGGGAAGCGGACGGACCCAACGGGCCTCGACGCGGCCCAGCCGCCCTGCGCCCAGGCGGATGGCGACGACGGTCCCCACCTCGATGTGGCGCGTTCCGTCGGTGATGGCCGTGCAGTGGAACGGCGTCGTCCGGTCGCCGATCTGGATGCAGCCGATGCCGCGGTCCTCGTCGAACTCGACGACCTCGCCGACGAGCGGCGCTCCCCCCACCGGGATCGGCTCGACCGCCGTGGGCTCCGGCATCTCAGTGCACGATCTTCGACAGTGCGAGCTCGATGATGTCGGTCGCCCCGCGGTCCTTGAGGGCCGGGATGAGCACGTTGATCTCGGACTTGGCCACCACCGCCTCGACAGCGAAACCGCCACCGCCGAACAGCTCCGAGACCGTCGGCGCCCGCATCGAGGGCAGCACCTCGATCACCGCGGGCAGCTTGTCGGCGGACACGTTGAGCTTGACCAGGACGTCCTCTCGAGCTTCGAGCGCACCCTGCAGCAACGTGCGCAGCTGTTCCATGGCGTGCAGCTTGGTCGGGTCCTCGGCCGCCTGCCGGTTGGCGATGAGCTCGGTATAGGAGACGAACAGGGTCTCGATGATCTTGAGGCCCGGCGGCCCGGAGAGCCCGGCCCGTCTCGGTGATCTCCACCACGCAGTCGGCGATGTCGGGGACCTTGGCCTCGGTGGCGCCGTAGGACAGGCTGATCTCGGCCTTCACGTTGTGATCCTCGAGGAAGCGCCGGGTCAGCTCCGGGTACTCGGTCGAGACCCGGAGCGCGACCGAGGGGCCGATGGCGGTTGCCGCCAGCTCGTCCACCGATGAGACGGGTGCGTCCCTGGGCACGGCCAGCACCACCCGGATGGGGTTGGAGGTGGACTTCGAGTAGCGAAGAGCGCCGAGCGAGACGACGTCGCTGCCACGTTCCTCGACCCAGTCCCGACCGGTGATGCCCAAGTCGAACGTGCCGTCGGCCACGTACATGGGGATCTCCTGGGGCCGCAGGATCCGAACCTCGCTGATCCGGGGGTCGTCGATGGTAGCCCGGTACTCGACCTCCGAGGAGCGCATGACGGTGAGATCGGCTGCCGCGAACAGTTCGAGGGTGGCCCGCTCCAGCGAGCCCTTGGGCAGGACGAGGCGCAGCATCAGGGTCGGCGCCCGGCGAAGCCCACAGCCGGGGTCTGCGCCCCACCGATGGTGTCGAGAACGGTCGCCGTCTGCGCCGCGGTGAGCACCGCCTCCCGCCCCTTGTTGTCGGCGTCCGGTTGCGAGCGGGCCAGTGCCTGTTCCACGGTGTCGGTGGTCAGCACACCGAAGACGACCGGCCTGCCGGTGTCCAGCTGCACCCGCTGTATCCCGGCCGCGCACTGGCCGGCGACGAAGTCGTAGTGGCCGGTCTCACCACGGATCACGGCTCCCAGGCAGACGACAGCGTCGACCGAGCCGGAGGCGATCATGCGCTGGGCGAGGACGGGCAGCTCGAAGGCCCCTGGCGCCCAGGCCACGATGGCGTCCAGCAGGTCGCCCCCGAGCTCCTCGATGGCATCGAGGGCCCCGTTGAGCAAGCGCTCGGTGATCCCCCCGTTGAATTCGGCGCAGGCGAACCCCAACCGGAGACTGAACCGGGCGTCTCCGCCGTCCAGGACCCGGCCTACTCGGGCGGCGACGCGTTGCTTAGCGCCTGCGGAGAGCTGGGTCGCCTCAGAGGACGTCATCGAGACCCTCGAGCAGGTGCCCCATCCGCTCCCGCTTGGTCCGGAGGTACTCGATGTTCTCCGGTGTTGGCGACGGTTGGATGTTCACCCGCTCGACGATATCGAGACCGAACCCCTCGAGCCCGGCGTGCTTGGTCGGGTTGTTGGTCATGAGCCGCATGGTGGTCACCCCGAGGTCGACCAGGATCTGTGCGCCGATGCCGTACTCGCGGGAGTCCGCCGGCAACCCGAGCTCGAGGTTGGCGTCGACGGTGTCGAGGCCCTCCTCTTGGAGGTTGTAGGCGCGCAGCTTGTGGGCCAGGCCGATGCCCCGTCCCTCGTGGCCGCGCAGGTAGACGATGATCCCGCTCCCGTTCTCCTCGATCATCGACATGGACCGGTGCAGCTGCGGCCCACAGTCGCAGCGCAGGGAACCGAACACGTCGCCGGTCAGGCACTCGCTGTGCACGCGGACCAACACGTTCGGCTTCCCGGCCACCTCGCCCTTGACCAGTGCCACGTGGTGCTCGCCGTCGAGCACCGACTCGTAGGCGTAGACGGTGAACTCGCCGTAATCGGTGGGGATGCGGGCGTCGGTGAGCCGGCGGACGAGCTTGTCCTTGTGCCGCCGGTAGCGGATGAGGTCGGCGATGGAGATGAGGTGGAGGCCGTGCCGCTCGGCGAAGGACCTCGCAGCTCGGGCAGGCGGGCCATCCCCGTCTTGTCCTCGCTCACCACCTCGCAGAGCACGCCGGCCGGCGACATCCCGGCCGCCCGGGCCAGGTCGACGGCGGCCTCGGTGTGGCCGGCCCGCTTCAGCACTCCACCGGGGCGGTAGCGCAGGGGGAAGATGTGGCCAGGGCGGTTGAGGTCGTTCGGGCGGGTGTGCGGGTCGACCAGGGCCTTGATGGTGGCCGCCCGGTCGGCCGCCGAGATGCCGGTCGAGGTCCCGTGGCGGACGTCGACGCTCACGGTGAAGGCGGTCCGCTGGCCCTCGGTGTTGGTGGTGACCATCAGGGGGAGATCGAGGTGCTCGACCCGCTCGGGCGTGAGGGGGACGCAGATCAGCCCGGAGGTGTGGGCCAGGAAGAAGGCGATCTTCTCCGGGGTGGCGGCGTCGGCGGCCATGATGAGGTCGCCCTCGTTCTCGCGGTCCTCGTCGTCGACGACCACCACGATCTCGCCGCGCCCGATGGCCTCGATGGCGTCCTCGACTGGTGAGAAGGGCATCGCCCCGTCGTCTTCCTTTCGGCGGCCACCCCGAGGGGCACAGGCCCGCTGCTGGTTCTCCCTAATGTCGGCCGTCCGGCGCCCCGCCCTGAGCCTTTTCTCCTCGCAGACCTAGACACGGCGTTTCACGGCGCCGGCCGCAGCTCCACCCGGATGTCGTCGCCCAGGCTAGTCACCGAGTGCAGCTCTCCCCGCCAGAGGTCGGCCATCGTGGCCGCCGCCGGACCGGCGAACATGGGAACGGCATCGTCGCCGCCGGCCAGGGCGGCCGCCAGGTACAGCACGTAACGGTCGACGAGGCCGGCTCGGTGGAATTCGTGGGCCACCCGCGCCCCGCCTTCCACCAGCACCTGGATCGCGCCCCGCCGTCCCAGCTCGTCGAGCACCTCGGCCGGGTCGCCTCCGAGCTCGAGTGCAGGAACAGCGGCCGCGCCCTCGGGGATGCGGCCGAGCACGACCCGCAGGGGCTGTTCGTCCGGACCGCGGTACTGCGGGTCACCGGCCGGGAGGCGGACGGTCAGTGCCGGGTCGTCGGCCCGAACGGTGCCCGCACCGACCACCACGGCATCGGCGCGCGCCCGCAACCGGTGAGCGTCGAGGCGCGCCTCCTCGCCGGTGATCCACCGGCTGGTGCCGTCGGCGGCGGCGATCCGTCCGTCCAAGGTGGCCGCCAGCTTGAGGGTCACCCACGGCCGCCCGGTCCGGCGCTGCTTCACGTACGGCGCCAGCTGCTCGGACACCGCGGCGGCGCCGACCCCCACGTCGACGGTGAGCCCGGCGGCGCGCAGCTCGGCCACGCCGGCGCCGTCGACCGTTGGGTCGGGATCGACCATGGCCACGACCACCCTGCCGGACCCCGGACTCGATGACGGCGCTCACACACGGCGGCGTGCGCCCGTGATGGGCGCAGGGCTCGAGGGTCACGTACAGAGTGCCGTCCCGGGCCTGCTCGCCGGCATCGGCCAGCGCCGTGACCTCGGCGTGAGGCCCGCCCGGCAGGTGCGGTGGCACCGACGAACGACTCGGGCGGGCCCCCGACCCCGCCTTCGCCGGATGGCGCCACGACAACGGCGCCGACCCACGGGTTGGGTGCTGTCCGTCCCTCCGACCCTGGCGGCTGCCTCTGTGGCCCGCCCCATCCACTCCTCGTCCGCCTCGCCGCGGGGGCGCCCTCGTCGGGCTCGCCCCCGTCGTCTCGGCCGTCGCTCACGGCCGCTCGGCTTCGAGCGCCTTGCGGGCGGCGCGGAGGATTTCCTCGGCGGCCTCGAGTGGGTGGGGATGGCCGAAGACGGCCGAACCGGCCACGAAGACGTTGGCCCCCGAGCAGGCGGCATCGATGACGGTGTGCTCGTCGATGCCCCCGTCGACCTCGACGTCGACGGCGAGCCCGGCGGCGTCGACAGCGGTGCGGACCTGGCGCACCTTGGGCATGACCTCGGCGATGAAGGATTGGCCGCCGAAGCCGGGGAAAACTGTCATGCAGAGGACGAGGTCGACCATGCCCAGGTAGGGCTCGAGGGCCTCGAAGGGCGTGTCCGGGTTGGCCGCCAGCCCGACCCGTAGTCCGAGGTCGCGCATCTGGTCGACCAGCGCCGCCGTCTCGCCCACCTCGACGTGGACGGTGCAGCCGCCCGCGCCCGCATCCCGGAAGGCCTCGAGGTAGCGGGCAGGGTCGGTGATCATGAGGTGGGTGTCGAAGAACAGCTCGGTGTGGGGCCGCAGCGACGCCACCACCGGGGGGCCGATGGTCAGGTTGGGGACGAAGTGCCCGTCCATCACGTCGACGTGCAGCCAGTCGGTAGCCGGCTCGACGAGCTCGACCGCCTCGGACAGCGCGCCGAAGTCGGCCGAAAGGATCGACGGCGCCACCCGCAGTTGCCGGTGGACCGAGGAGGTCGCCATCGACTGGAGATTATCGGTGCACACCGAAGTCACCAGCCATCGTCCCCAGCACCTCGGGCGCCGGAGTACCGTCGCCCGACATGCGCCGGATTGCGCTCTTCGATCTTGACAACACGCTCATCGACCGGCAGGCGGCGTTCCGTCAATGGGCGGCCGCCTTTCTCGCCGCCCGAGACCTCGATGATGGGTGGCGTCGACTGGCTTGTTCATGCCGACCTCGACGGCCATGCCGCTCGGGCCGACCTCTTCGCCCAACTCCGCGACCGCTACGGCTTGACGCAGACGGTCGAGGAGCTCCTCTCCGACTACGAGCGCGACTACCCCCTCTTCTTCGAGCCCGACGCCGGCCGTCGGCGACGCGTTGGAGCAGCTCCGTGCCGCCGGATGGCGGATCGCCATCGTCACCAACGGGCCCGCCACCCAGCACGTGAAGATCGCCAGGGCCGGACCTCGTGGACCTGATCGATGCCTGCTGCGTGTCGGAGGAGCTCGGATCCCAGAAGCCCGACCCTCGCATCTTCGAACATGCCGTCGCCGTCTGCGGCGCCGACGGCCCAGTACGGTGCGCTCGGGAAGCCACCTGGATGATCGGCGACTCACCCGAGCACGACATGGTCGGTGCCCGGGCCCTCGGTATCCGGACGGTCTGGATCCATCGCCATCGTCGTTGGCCCATCGACGGCTTCGAGCCCGACCATCGAGCGGCATCGGTGCCCGATGCCGTCGCCATCCTGTTGAGCGAGACCCCGCCAGACGGCGACTGACGGCGACACCGCTCGCTCGGTCAGGTGCCGAGCCGCTCACCGGCGACCGGCTTGGCACCGTTGAGCCACTCCGCCGCCGACATCGGGCGCCTGCCCTCCGGTTGCACGGTCACGAGTCGCAGCCGGCTTCCCTGGCCACAGACGACCTCGTCGCCTTCGATCGTGCCCGGGAGCCGGCGGGGCCGGGCCGTCTCCGGTCGTCCCCGGTGCCCCGGCCGCCTGCAGCACCCGCAGGCGCCCCCCGCGGAAGGTCGTCCATGCCCGACCCACCCGGATGACCCGGCGCAGCCGCGTGGCCGGCTCCTCCCAGTGCAGTGCCAGCTGGGCCGTGGTGATCTTGTCGGCGTACGACGGGGAGCCGACCTGGTCCCGGGGCCGCGGCAACCCGGCCAGGCCACCGGCCAGATGGCGCTCGAGCAGCCGGCAGGCCATGGCCACCAGGCGGTCCCGCAACTCGTCGGCCGACTCCTCCTCCCCGATGGATGTGCTCTCGCAGGCGTAGACCGGCCCGGTGTCCAGCCCGGTCTCGACGGCCATGAGGCATACGCCGGTCTCCGAGTCACCCTCGAGGATGGCCCACTCGACCGGCGCCGCGCCGCGCCAGCGGGGCAGCAGCGAGAAGTGGACGTTCACCATGGGCAGCCGGGCGAGGACGGACTCGGGCACGATGCGGCCGAAGGCCACCACGACCCCGAGCTCGGCCCAGGCGCCGGCGACGTCGTCGAGCGAGTGGCTCACGGGCAGGCCGAGCTCCTGGGCGGCCACCTTGACCGGGCTCGGTGCCGGCGACCCCCGTCGGGACCTGCGCTTGTCGGCACGAGTGACCACCAGGGCGACGTCGTGGCCGGCATCGACGAGCGTTCGCAACGGCGGGACGGCGAGCTGCGGGGTGCCCAGGTAGACCAGACGAGCCATCTTGCGGCGACGCTACCGGGTCGCCCCACGGATCTCCGGGACCGTTCCGGCGGGCGCTCCGTCGGGCGGTGGGATCAGACGGGGCGCTCGCTCTCCGCGGCTCACCAGCTTCGCCTCCATGACCGACGTGTCGAGACCGAGCTCCCGGTCGCGCAGGACCCGCAAGGCCTGCTTGCGCATATCGGCGTCGAGGCGCTCGATCATCAGCACGCCGTCGAGATGGTCGACCTCGTGCTGGAAGACCCGCCCGAGGAACTCGTCGGCCTCGATGTCGAGCGCCTGGCCTTCGGAGTCGAGGCCCCGGAGGTGCACCCGGTTGGGGCGCACGATGCCCAGTCGCAGGCCGGGAATGGAGAGGCATCCCTCGTCGTGGTACCACTCGCCGTCGGTCTCCTCGATGACGGGATTGACCACCGCCTGGGGCCCCTCGCCGACGTCGTAGACGAACAGCCGGCGCTGCACCCCGACCTGGGTGGCCGCCAGCCCGGCGCCCTCCGAGGCGTACATGGTCTCGACCATGTCCTCGACCAGGCGGCGGAGCGCCTCGTCGATCTCCTCGACCTCGCGGGCCACCTGCCTGAGCACGGGATCGCCGTAGAGCCGCACCGAGTAAGACGACATGCAGCCATTCTACGGGCTGATCCCGGGTGCCGACGGCGCCCGTTGGCTCGACGCGGCACGGCGGGCACAGGCATCGACCTCCCTCACCGGCCCGGCCCGACCGCGGCGGCGTGATGTCAGACGTCGACCGGGTCGACCTCCACCCGCACCCGCTCGGCCGGTCGCCGAGCCCGGGCCAGCGCGTCGCACAGCACGTCGTGGTCGGCGGCCCGCAGCAGCCACCGGTCCGACCCGGCCGCCGACACCTCGAGGCCGTCGCCATCGGCGACCTCCTCGGCCATCTTGGCGGCGCCCGGCCCGGTGACCACGGCCAGGGCTCCGAAAGGCGGCAGCCGGAGCGCGGACCGCAAGTCCCGCTCGGGGTCGGCGAGCAGTCCCGGGATCGGCGTGTGCCGCCGCCCGCACCGCATCGTGGTCGGGCAGCCGCGTCTGGACAAGGAGCCGACCTCCCCGCTCGCGGGTACCGAGCAGCCGGGCGGCACGGGCCAGCAGCGCCAGCGCCTCCTCGGCGGCGGTGAAGCGGGGGGCGAGCAGATGCTGATCGAAGTCGAGCACGGCGACCAGGTCCGCATGGGACAGCCGATGGAGGGCGGCTTCGGTCCCCACCACCAGGCGGGCCTGCTCCCCGGCGCCGGTCCCGGCCTCCGCGGTGAGCTCGACCGCCGTCTCACCCATCAGGGCGGACAGCTCCTCGGTGGCGCGGGTGACCCCCATGCGCAGGGCGCGCAGGCGGGTGGCATCGCAACTGGCGCACTGCACCGGCCGGCGCTCGCCGCAGCGCCGGCAGGCCAGGGCATCGCCGGCGGGCGCCGCGCCCGACCCGCCCTCAGTTCCAGCGGCGGATCCGTCGCTACCGTCGTCGCTGTCCCGCACCAGCGAGACGGCGGCACCGCAGCGTGCACAGCGGGCCAGGGCGCCGCACTGGGCGCAGGCCAGCAGCGGGATGCGGCCGGTGCGGTTGAGGAGGCACACGGCGCGGCCGTCGGGCCGGTCGAGCACGGTGCGCAGGGCGCGGCGCAGCCGCTCGGAGAAGAGGCCCGTCCGGGGGTCGTCGGCGCGCCGGTCGACGACCTCGGTGAGCGGCCAGCCCCGTCTCTCAAGCGGTCGCGGCGGAATGACGACCGGCGCTCCCTCGCAAAGGACGACGGTCGGGCACGGGGAGACGAGCAGCACCGGTGCTGTGTCGCGCCGTGCCCGCTCGACCACCACGTCGACCGCCGACCACGTCGGCGACCGCTGCTCGCGGTAGGCCTCGTCGTGGGCGTCGAGCACGACCACGGCACGCACCGTGGGGATCGGTGCCCAGGCCGCCGTCCGCGTGCCCACGGTCACCGGGCCGGCGGTTGCCGACTCCGCCCACCCGTCGGGTAGCACCACGACGGGCACGCCCCGCCCCTCCAGCCGGTCCGCCACCAGCGACGCACGCCGGTGCGAGGGGGCGAGCACGAGCAGGCCGGCCGGGCCGGTCCGGTGCACGACCTCCTCCACCACGAGGAGCGGGTCGAGCGCCGGCGGCAGCCGGACGACCGCCCGCGATCCCGCGGCCAGGGCCTCGTCGACGAGCCCGACGGCGCCTCCTCCGGGCGACGGGGGCGCCGGCCCTCGGCCGGGCGGGTTCGGGAAGGGTGCGCACCACCCGGTCCGGTGACGCGGTGCCGAGGAACGACGAGACCGGGCCGGCCCACCGCCAGGCCGCCCACTCGGCCAGCCGCACCACCGAGGCCGGCGGACCCAGGCCGCTCGAGACGGCGAGCGGCTTCGGGGACACGCCGGGCGTGGGCTCGACGTCGTCCTCGACCACCCAGCCCCCGAC
Source organism: uncultured Acidimicrobiaceae bacterium (assembly GCA_963756195.1). Classification (GTDB taxonomy): domain Bacteria; phylum Actinomycetota; class Acidimicrobiia; order Acidimicrobiales; family RAAP-2; genus CAVSNH01. Next base: position 44,865 of record CAVWMT010000008.1, on the reverse strand, counting down.
CCGTCGACCGTGGAGCTCGACACGCACCCGGCTGCCCACCGTGATGCGGTCGGTCGAGCGCCGGCGGGACGGCGTAGTCGAAGGAGCGGCGGAGGGCGGGCACGTCGGGCAGGACGCGCACCACCCGCAGGGGCGCTGACGGCGGCTCGGTGCCGTCCCGAGGGGTGGGAGCTGCTCGCCGGTCGCGGTGGAACCGCCCGCCGCCTGGCGCGACGCGGTCAGAGGTCGAGCGCCTGCTTGATGTCGTCCGCTCGCGAGGTGTCCTCCCAGGTGAACTCCTTCTCCGAGCGGCCGAAGTGGCCGTAGGCGGCCGTCTTCTTGTAGATGGGCCGCTTGAGGTCGAGGTCGCGGACGATGGCCGCCGGGCGCAGGTCGAAGATCTCGTCCACCACCGCGGCGATGCGGACCGGGTCGCAGCGCTCCGTCCCGAAGGTCTCGACCAGGACGGAGACGGGCCGGGCCACGCCGATGGCGTAGGCCACCTGGACCTCGCACCGGGTGGCGGCACCCGAGGCCACCACGTTCTTCGCCACCCACCGGGCGGCGTACGCCGCCGAGCGGTCCACCTTCGATGGGTCCTTCCCCGAGAAGGCCCCGCCGCCGTGGCGGGCCATCCCGCCGTAGGTGTCGACGATGATCTTGCGGCCGGTCAGACCGGTGTCGGCGTGCGGGCCGCCGAGCTCGAAGACGCCGGTGGGATTGGCCAAGAGCCGCATGCCGGCGGTGTCGAGCTGCGGGGGCAGCAACGGGGTGACCACGTTGTCGCGGAGGTCGGGCAGGAGCAGGGTCTCGAGGTCGACGCCGGGGTCGTGCTGCGTCGAGATCAGCACCGTCTCGAGGGCCACCGGACGGCCGTCCTCGTAGGCCACGCTGACCTGCGTCTTGCCGTCGGGGCGAAGGTAGGGAAGCACGCCCACCCGCCGAACCTGGGCCAGGCGCTGGGCCAGTCGGTGGGCCAGCCACACCGGCAGGGGCATGAGGTCCGGCGTCTCGTCGCAGGCGTACCCGAACATCATCCCCTGGTCGCCGGCGCCCTGAGCGTTGAGCACGTCCTCGCCGCCGGTGCCCGTCCGCACCTCGAAGGCGCTGTCCACGCCCTGGCCGATGTTCGGCGACTGCTCGTCGATGGAGATGATCACGCCGCACGTGTTCCCGTCGATGCCGTAAGCGTCGTCGTCGTAGCCGATGTCGCGGACCGTCTGGCGCACCAGCTTCGGGATGTCGACGTAGGTGGTGGTGGTGATCTCGCCCGCCACCAGCACGAGCCCGGTGGTGAGCAGCGTCTCGCACGCCACCCGGCTCTCCGGGTCGTCGGTCAGCATGGCGTCGAGGACGGCGTCGGAGATCTGGTCGGCCATCTTGTCGGGATGACCCTCGGTGACCGACTCCGAGGTGAAGGTGTAGCGGTTGCTCACGGGCGGGTCCGTTCTCGTCGGGGCCGCCTCAAGACGCCGGCCGCGTGTCTACGTCCATCACCGATCGGCCCCCTCGTCGACCGGTCGGACGGCCCGTCTCATCCTCGGCCAAGCCGCTCGACCACCCTATCCAAGATGGCCTCGGCCACGGCATCCTTGCTGGTGAAGGGCACCGACGCCACCGATCCGTCGTCGGCGAAAATGGTCACCTCGTTGGTGTCGTGCTCGAAGCCCACGCCCGGGCGGGACACGTCGTTGGCCACCATGAGGTCCACCCCCTTGGCGGCCAACTTGGCCGCCGCCCGCTGCCGCAGGCCGTCGCTCTCGCCGGCGGTCTCGGCGGCGAAGCCGACCAGCACCTGGCCCGGGTGCCGCCGGCGCCCGAGTTCACCCAGGATGTCCGGCGTCGGTTCGAGCAACAGGTCGGGCATGCCTTCGTCCTTGCGGATCTTCGTCGGAGCCACTGTCTTCGGCCGGAAGTCGGCGACAGCCGCGGCCATCACCACGACGTCGGCCCACTCGGCCCGGCCGACCAACGCCTCCTCCATCTCGGCGGCCGTCTCGACCCGCTCGACGACGACCCGGTCGTCGACCGGTTGGGACGCCGTCGTCACCAGCACCACCTCGGCCCCGCGGCGGGCGGCGGCGGTGGCCACGGCATGACCCTGCTTGCCCGATGACCGGTTGCCGATGAAGCGGACGGGGTCGATGGCCTCTCGTGTGCCGCCCGCCGAGACCACCACCCGCACGCCGGAGAGGTCGAACGCCTGCGGAGCGAACGAGGCGGTCGATCGCCCGAGGACGTCGAGGACGCTGTCCACGATGGTCGCCGGCTCGGCCAGGCGCCCGGCTCCTACGTCCCCGCCGGCCAGCCGGCCCTCCTCGGGCGGCACGACCACGACCCCGCGGCGACGCAGCACCGAGAGGTTGTGCTGCACGGCGGGGTGCTCCCACATCTCGGTGTGCATGGCCGGGCAGACGATCACCGGAGCCGTGGTGGCCAGCAAGGTTGCACCCAGGAGGTCGGCGGCGAAGCCACCGGCGTAGCGGGCGATGAGATCGGCCGTGGCCGGGGCCACGACCACGACGTCGGCGAGCTGGCCGAGGCGCGTGTGCGGGATCGGTGAGGCGTCGTCCCACAGGGAAGTGTGCGCCGGCTCGGAGGCCAGCGCGTCGAAGGTCACCCGACCGACGAAACGAGTGGCGTCCTCGGTGAGCACCGGAGCGACATGCAAGCCGGCGTCGACCAGCCGCCGGCACACCTCGACGGCCTTGTAGGCGGCGATGCCGGCGCCGACGCCCAGCACGACAAAGGGAAGCTGCCGGTCCATCGCATCCGACCCGGTACCTGTCACCCGACCTCCGGCGGTGTCAGCCGCTTCCCCTCGCCCGCTGCGACCATGGTGCTCCGGCTCCGTCCGTTCCCAGCGACGGCGTGAGGGCCCTAGACCCCGCCGCCACCCGCCGGGTCGTCCTCCGACCCGCCCTCCGAGGCGGCCAGTTCGGCGCTTCGGCCAAGGCGGCGAGCTCCTCGGGGTCGGGTCGGCTGTAGGTGGCCTTGCCCTCGGCCACCTCTTCGAAGGCGATCGACAGTGGCTTTCCCGACGCCGTGGCCACCTGCGGCGGCACCACGACCCCGAGCCCCTCACCCAGCGAGTTGTAGTAGCTGTTCACCTGGCGGGCCCGTCGTGCGGCCAAGGCCACGAGCGTGAACTTCGAGTCCGCCTTGTCGAGCAGCTCCTCGATCGGCGGGTCCATGAGTGTGGTCTTGGTCTGGGCCATATCGGTGCGTGCTCTCCGGTCGTCGATCGTTCCGTCTCGGCGACGGACCCTGTCTGTCCGTTCACCCTGCCCGTGCGTCGTGGTGCGAGCCCCGCTCCGATGCGGGATCGCCCCTCCCGGTCTCGGGTCAACGGCTCAGGCGCCGCTGGCAACGGGAGGACCGGCGAAGTCGCCACGACGGCAACGTTCCACTATACCGGCCACTTCCGACGCGGCCTGCGACACCCCGGCATTGACCACCACGGCGTCGGCCAGCTCGAGTCCCTGGCGCTCCTCGTCACGGCCGGCCCGCACCCGCTCGGCGATGCGGGCCTCGTCGTCTCCCCGGGCCCGCATGCGCTCGGCCTGGACCTCGGCCGAGGGAGGAAGGAGGAGGATCAGCCTGGCGTCGGGCCGCAGCGCCCGGACCTGCACCGCTCCCTGGAGGTCGATCTCCAGCAGGACGTCCCTGTCCGGGAGGCGGATCAGCGAGCGGCGTGCCGTAGAGGTGGCCCAGGAACTCGGCCCACTCGAGGAACCCACCCTTTCGCACCCGCTGCTCGAAGGTGGCGCGGTCGACGAAGACATAGGCATCGGTCGGCTCGCCAGGGCGGGGTGGCCGCGTGGTCCACGAACGGCTCAACCACAGGCGAGGGTCGTCGGCAACCAACCGGGCGACGACGGTTCCCTTGCCGGCGCCGCCGGGACCGAAGAGAACGAACAGGAGGGGCGTGGGCCCGGACGACGCCGGGCCCGCGGCGCTCAGCGGGCGGTCTCGCGCAGCAAGGCCTCGCGTTGGTTGGTGCCGAGGCCCTGCAGCCGACGACTCTCGCTGATCCCGACCGTGTCCATGAGACGACGCGCCTTGACTTTGCCGAGACCGGGCAACGACTCGAGCACAGAGAGGACCTTCATCTTCCCCACCGTCTCGTTGTTGTCGGCCATCTTCAGCAACTCCGACAAATTGATGGAACCCAACTTGAGCTTCTCTTTAACCTCGGCGCGCTCCCGGCGGACCTTGGCTGCCTTAGCCAGGGCGGCCTGGCGCTGTTCGGGTGTGAGTGCAGGCGGTTGCGGCATGGCCGAGACCATAGCGCCTCGCCACGGCCGGGTCATCCGAGCTTCTTCCCTGGCCACCAAGGGCTCCAGCGGCCGCGCGGCTGGGGCCCCGGCCCGCCTCGGAAGCCGCCTGCGACCGACACCTCCGAGGCGACGTCGGCGTTTGGCTCGCCGAGGCGACCTCACATCCAAGGCCCCATCACGTGTTCAATGGAGATGTGGCGCGCCGCGTCGACCTCAACGCCGACCTCGGTGAGCGGGACACGTTCACCGAGGTCGATGCCGGTGTCGTGGCCGCCGTGACCAGCGTCAGCATCGCCTGCGGCTTCCATGCCGGAAGCCCGGAAGTGATGCGTGACACCGCCCGTGCCTGCGTGGAGCGAGACGTGACCATCGGCGCGCACGTTTCCTATCGCGACCGAGCCAACTTCGGCCGGCGCGCCGTCGATGTCCGCCCGGCGCAGATCGTCGCCGACATCGACGAGCAGGTCACCACTCTGGCGGCGGCCGCCGGCGAGGTCGGCGCCGGCATTGCCTACGTGAAGCCCCACGGCGCCTTGTACAACACCATGGGCACCGACCCCGCCGTGGCCGAAGCGGTCGTAGAAGCCGTCGCCAAGCAACCCCGTGCCGTCCTCGTGGCCCAGCCGGCATCACTGGTGGCAGAGACGAGCGCGGGCGGCCGGCGTGCGCATCGTCTTCGAGGGCTTCCCGGATCGCGGCTACCTTCCCGACGGTCGGCTGGCGCCCCGCGATTCGCCGGGGGCAATGGTGACCGACCCCGAGGAGGCCGGGCGGCGCGCCTGCTCCTTGGCCATTCAGGGTGGCGTCGCCGCCGTCGATGGAACATGGACGGACGTCGCCGTCGACACCCTGTGCGTCCATGGCGACACGCCGGACGCCGACCGGCGCGCCCGCGCCGTGCGCGCCGCGCTGGAATCGTCGGGGGTCGCCGTCCGCGCCTTCACCGCCGCCGTCCCGCACCCGGCCGCCGGCTGAGGCGACATGTCAGCCGACGTTGTCCCCTTCGGAGACCGCGCCTGGCTCGTTACCCTCGACGATCTGGCCGCTGCCCACCGGCTGGCCGGCGCCATCGACGCCGCCGTCGCCGAGGGACACGCACCACCGGGAACGTCCGAGACCACCGTCGGCATGTCCACCGTCGTGGTTCACCTCCAGCCGCCGTCGCCCGCCGCGCCGGGCCGGAGCGCGGCCGCCGATGCCGACGCCGAGAACTGGCTGTCGTGGCTGTCCGACATGAGCCCGCCGTCGCCCCGGGTACGCCGCCAGCGGCCGTCCGAGGTGAGCAACCCGGTCGAGGTGCCGACCGTCTTCGACGGCCCCGACCTCACCGAAGTGGCATCGCTCGCCGGCACGGACGAGCACGGCGTGGTCGAGCTCCTGTGCCGGGCCGAGCTGCAGGTGGCCTTCGTCGGGTTCTCGCCCGGGTTCCCCTACCTCGTCGGCCTGCCCGACGCCCTGGCCGCCATCGGTCGCCGACCCACACCGCGCACTTCGGTGCCGGCCGGCTCGGTCGCCCTGGCCGGCGGCTTCGCCGGCATCTACCCGCAGGCCACGCCGGGAGGCTGGCGGGTGGTCGGCCGCACCTCGTTCCGACTCTTCGACCCGAAGTCCCCACCCTTCGCCCGGCTGCGGGCCGGCCAGCCCGTCCGTTTCACCATGCCGTCACGGGCGAGGACCCGTAGGCCCACTCCGGAGACCGGCGCCGGTCGGCGCAGGGCGCTCACCACCCGGGCGCGGCGCGCCGTCGAGGTGGTCGATCCCGGGCTCTTCACCACCGTGCAGGACGCCGGACGCGCCGGCGTCGCCGGGCTGGGCGTGCCTCGGGCCGGTCCCTGTGACCCCGACGCCATGCGATTGGCCAACCGGCTGGTCGGGAATGACGACGGCGCCGCAGTGCTCGAGATCACGGCGTCCGGCCCCCGGCTGCTGTTCGCCGCGCCGGCCCACGTCGCGGTGGTAGGGGCCGGCCCCGAGATCGTTGCTGTGTCCATCGACGGCCGGGCCGCCACCGATGCGGCGCCGGTTCCGGTGGACGCCGGCCAGGCGCTCGCCGTCGGCCGGGTGGTGACTGGCTTGCGCGCCTACCTGGCTGTTACCGGAGGGTTCATCGTCCCGGCCGTGGTCGGCTCATGCTCGTCCGACGTGCTCTGCGGCCTCGGGCCGGGTCCGCTCCGGGCCGGTGACCGGCTAGCCGTCGGACCTGGCGGAGCGCCCGCGCGGCTCGCTCGTCCCACGGGCACGCCCCGAACGCAGCACCGTGCGGGCCGTTGCCGGCCCCCACCCGTTCCCACCCCACGCCATCGAGGCGCTCGTCGCCACACCGTGGACGGTCTCGGACCAGTCGAGCCGCATCGGCATCCGCCTCGAGAGCGCCAGCCGTCGATTGCCGCCCGGCCCCAGCATCCCTTCGACGGGCATGGTCACCGGTGCCATCCAGGTGCCGCCGGACGGGAGTCCCATCGTGCTCATGCCCGACCACGCCACGGTGGGCGGCTACCCGGTCGTGGCTACGGTGATCGGTGCCGATCTCGGTGTGCTCGGGCAGCTGTCCCCGGGCGACGCCCTCCGCCTCACGATGGTGGACCGGGCCGCGGCTGTCGCCGCCGCCTGGCGCCACGAGGACGCCTTGGCCGCCCGGGTGCAGGGCTGGTACCCGACGCGGTCCGCCACTTGATCGCCCGGCCCACCGACCATCGCGACAGTCGTGGCACCATGGTGCCCCCGACGTGCGCAGGAGACATGGTGAGCGAAGAGCAGCGACCAGGCGAGGACGAGCGGTCCGTCGACGAGGCCCTCACCGGCGACCCGTCGGAGGTCCGCCCCTCGCCCTCCGGCACCCCTTCTTGCCGTCGGCGGCCCTGGCCGGGGGTTCCTTCCCCGTCGCCCCGCCGAGAGACATCACCCCGCTCGACGACGACGAGCACGAAGGCGCCATCCCACCGGGCTCGCTCTGGGCCATGAAAGACCGCCGCCACGAGCAGTTCCTGCATCCCTTCGGCCATCCGTCCCGGCTCCGGTCGTCCGTCGGCACCGGCGATGCCGCCGTCTATGCCATCGACGACGGCGCCCGTCACTGCATGATCGGCCGCCGGGTGGGCAAGACCCCCGACGGCTGCGTCTACACCCTGGTGGGCCGGGTGCGGAAGCAGGTCTACGACGACCTCGCGGCCGGATCCATCGACGGCCGCCACGCCTTCTCGGAAGCGAAGGAGCTCGCCCTCCTGGGCACGGGCGAGGAGCCCGGCATGGCCAACATCTTCGACGTCGCCTTCTACGACGGGCCGGCCGACATCCCCACCGAGTACCTGCCCTCCCTCTCCCTTCATCGACTTCACCGAGGACCTTCCGACCGCCGACCACTGAACGAACCAGGGGCTGCGGTCCCGCCGCGGTTGCCGGTGAGCGGGTTGGCCGGTGGCGGGATGCCGGTGGCGGGCGAAATGTCGACCTGGGCACGGGTCAGGGCGCCGGCAGGACGCCGGCCATCTCGTCCCGGGCCCGGGAGGCGGCATCGGCCAGGGCCCGCACGTCGGGGCCAACCTCCAGCAACGATCGTGACTCGCTGGGCAGCACCGATCCAGGTAGGCAGTCCCCGAAGCGGCGCTTGACGTCGTCGGCCGAGGCCCCCTGCGCCCCCACGCCAGGGGCGAGGATCGGCCCGCCCATGTCGGCCAACGGGAAAGCCGAGCCGTCGATGGTTGCCCCGATGACGGCGCCGATGGTGGCCGAACGAAGCCCACCGGGGCCGTTGCGGGCGGCGATCCCGGCCAGCAGCGCGTCCTCGACCCCCGGTCCCCGTCCGCCTTCGGTGCGCGCCTCCTGCACCAGGCGGCCCTCGGGGTTCGAGCTGCGCACGACCACGATCACACCGCGACCGTTGGCCGCGGCCAGCTCGAACATAGGCTCGAGCGAACCCAGTCCCAGATACGCCACGGCGGTGACGGCATCGGCCCGCAGTGGGCTCTTTGGCCCCGAGCCAGGCGTCGGCATAGGCCCTCCATGGTCGACCCGATGTCGGCTCGTTTGGCGTCGGCGATGACCAGGATCCTGGCGTCGGCGGCCGCGGCGATGACCTCCTCCAAGGCGGCCATGCCGGCGGCGCCGTGCCGCTCGAAGAAGGCGACCTGCGGCTTGACGACGCCCACCACACCGCCGAAGGCCTCGATGCACCGGGCGCCGAAGGCGGACACCCCGGAGGCGTCGTCGGGCAGGCCCCATCGGGCCAGCAGCTCGGCCGAGGGGTCGATGCCGGCGCAGAAGGGCCCGCTGGCGCGCACCGCGTCGATCACCCGCTGCCCGAAGGGGACGGCTGCTCGCGCTGCACCCGCTCCACTGATTCCGCCGGCTGCACCGGCCCCGTCTGGCCCGGCCCGCCGTCTCAGCCATGTCCCGCTCCTCTCAGCTCTCGCACGCATACCACGCCGTGGGCCGCGCACCAGTCCTCGCAGCTCGTCGCAGCACCCGGATCGGGGCGCGCGGGTCGCCGAAGGTGGCCGTCCCCACCTGCACGGCGTCAGCCCCGGCCATGAGCAGCTCGACGGCGTCGCGCCCGCTGCTCACGCCCCCGACCCCCACGATGCCGGCATCCGGGGATGGCGGATCGCACGTCGTAGACGGCTCGCACGGCCACCGGATGGATGGCCGGTCCCGACAGTCCTCCCCCTCCCGCGCCCAGCACGGGACGGCGCCGCTCCACGTCGATGACCATGGCCGGCATGGTGTTGACGAGCGTCACCGCCTCCGCCCCGGCCCGGTGGCGGCGAGGGCGATCTCGGCGATGTCGGGGACCGTCGGGCTCAGCTTCGCCCACCGGGGCAGGCCGGGGCAGGCCGCGCCCACCGCCTCCACCACCTCGGCCGTCGCCTGCGCCGAGTGGGCGAACATGTGCCGGCCGTCGTCGAGGTTCGGACAGCTCACGTTGACCTCGACGGCGGTCAGCCCGGTCTCGCCGGCCAGCCGAGCCGCCGCCCGGGCGAAGTCGTCGACGCCGCTCTCCCCAGATGCTCACCACCACCGTGGCCCCCGCCGCCGCCAGGCGGGGCAGGTCGTCGGCGAGCCAGGCGTCGACACCGGGCCCCTCAAGGCCCACGCTGTTGAGCATGCCGGCCGCCGTGGGATGCACCCGGGGCGACGGATTGCCCGGCCACGGGTCGGCCGAAAGGGACTTCACGACCACGGCCCCGAGCTCGCGCAGAGGAAAGTAGGACTCGAGCTCGTCGCCATGGCCGGCGGTGCCCGAGGCGGTCATCACCGGATTGCGGAGCGTGAGGGAGCCGACGGCCACGGCCAGGTCGACTCTCGCCCCTCTTTCTCCGGCACACGGCCGTTTTGTCAGCATTTCCTGACGAAATCGGCTGATCGGCAGAACATGCGACCGGAGGCGCCCCGGCGCCGGCGCCTGCGACCGACCGCCCCGGCGCCGCCTCACCGGCGGCTCCCCGTCCGGGTCACCGCGGCGGGAGCCGGTGGTACTCCTGGAGCGAGCACACCGTGAGCGGGTGGCTGATCCAGTCGGCGATGCCGGCCGCCGCCGCCCGGGCGGCGGCCACCGTGGTCAGGCACGGGACCTGGTGGACGAGGGCGGCGTTGCGGATGTGGAGGCCGTCGGCCCTTGGCCCGCGGCCCCGTGGGGTGTTGACCACCAGCTGCACCTTGCCGGCGGCGATGAGGTCGACGGCGTCGACCATGCCGGGATGCGACTCCCCCACCTTGGCCACCACCGTGGCCACGGACACGCCCACGCGCCTCGAGGGCCGCCGCCGTGCCCGAGGTGGCGGCCAGCTCGAAGCCGAGCGAGGCGAACTGCCGGGCCGCCTCCAGGCCCACCGCCTTGTCGCGGTCGGCCAACGAGAGGAAGACGGTGCCCGAGGTGGGCAAGCCGGTTGCCGGCGGCCAGCTGGCTCTTGGCGAAGGCCAGCCCGAAGGTGTCGCCGATGCCCATGACCTCGCCCGTCGAGCGCATCTCGGGCCCGAGCAGCGTGTCGACGTCGGGGAAGCGGTTGAAGGGCAGCACCGCCTCCTTGACCGAGACGTGCCCGGTCACCGGCGCGGGCAGGAGTCCCTCGGCCCGTAGCTCGGCCAGCGTGGCGCCGACCATCACCCGCGCCGCCACCATGGCCACGGGCACGCCGGTGGCCTTGGCCACGAACGGCACGGTCCGGCTCGCCCTCGGGTTGGCCTCGAGCACGAAGACGCGGTCGTCCTTGACGGCGAACTGCACGTTGCACAGGCCGCGGACCTGGAGGGCCTCGGCGATGACGCGGACGTGGAGCTCGAGCTCGCCGATCACCGCTGCCGACAAGGTGGGAGGGGGCAGGACGCAGGCCGAGTCACCGGAGTGGATGCCGGCCGCCTCGACGTGCTCCATGACCCCGCAGACCACGACCTCGCCGGTGGCGTCGCGCACGGCGTCGACGTCGACCTCGACGGCGTCCTCGAGGAACCGATCGATGAGCACCGGGCGGTCGCGGGTGACGCCGCCTTCCCGGCTCAGGGCGCCGCCCGACCTCGCACATGGCGTCGACCGCCTCCGTGAGCTGGGCGTCGTCGTAGACGATCTCCATGGCCCGGCCACCGAGCACGTACGAGGGCCGCACCAGCACCGGGTAGCCGACCGTGCGCGCCACCGCCCGGGCCCCGGCGGCGTCGGTGGCCGCTCCCCCCGGAGGCTGGGGAATCCCCAACTTGGTGCAGAGCTCGTTCCAGCGCTCGCGGTCCTCGGCCAGGTCGATGGCCGAGGGCGCCGTGCCCAGCACCAGCTCGGGCGGGAGCGCGCTGGCCAGCTTGAGCGGGGTCTGGCCGCCCAGGCTCACGATCACCCCGACCAGCCGGCCGCCGTCCTGCGAGGCGCGCTGCTCGGCCTCGATGACCTGGGCCAGGTCGTCCGGGGTGAGCGGCTCGAAGTAGAGCCGGTCGGAGGTGTCGTAGTCGGTGGAGACCGTCTCCGGGTTGCAGTTGACCATCACCGTCTCGAAGCCGGCGGCGCGGAGGGCCATCGAGGCATGCACGCAGCAGTAGTCGAACTCCACGCCCTGGCCGATCCGGTTGGGCCCGGAGCCGCAGATGATGACCCGCGGCCGGGATCGACGGCGCGATCTCGTCCTCGTCCTCCGTCGTCGAGTAGTGGTACGGCGTATGGGCTTCGAACTCCGCACCGCAGGTGTCCACCGTCTTGTAGGTGCCGACCACGCCGCATGCGACGCCGGGCGGCGGCGATGTCGGCGGCCGTGGTCGGCGGCCCGAACAGGTAGGCCAGCTGGGCGTCGCCGAAGCCGAGCCGGCGCAGGCGCCTCCATGCCCGCCGGTCGAGGTCGCTCACCCGCACCCCCAGGGTCACCTGCAAGTCGAGCGCCATCCGGGCATCGGTGATACGGGCCATCTCGGCCAGGAACCACGGGTCGATGCTCGGTGGCCTCGGACAGCGTCTCGACCTCCATCCCGCGCCGCAGCAGGGCCTCGAGCTGGAAGAGACGGTCGGGGCTGCCCACGGCCACATCGGCCAGCAACCGGTCGGTCGGAACCTGGTCGAGGGCGGCCTCGGCGGCGTCGGCGTTGAGCCCGTCGCGGCCCACCTCGAGCGAGCGGACGGCCTTCTGCAGTGATTCGGGGAAGGTGCGGCCGATGGCCATGACCTCCCCCACCGACTGCATGCGGGTTCCGAGCAGCGGCGCCGCCCCCGGCAGCTTCTCGAAGGCCCAGCGAGGCACCTTGGTGACCACGTAGTCGATGGTCGGCTCGAAAGACGCCGGAGTCTTGCCGGTGATGTCATTGGGTATCTCGTCAAGGCGGTAACCCACGGCCAGCCTGGCGGCGATCTTGGCGATGGGGAACCCGGTGGCCTTCGAGGCGAGGGCGGAGGACCGCGACACGCGGGGGTTCATTTCGATGACCATCTGGGCGCCGGTGCGCGCCTCCACCGCGAACTGCACGTTCGATCCGCCCGTCTCCACGCCGACCCGTCGGATGCAGGCGAAGGCGGCGTCGCGCATGGCCTGGTACTCGACGTCGGTGAGAGTCTGGGCCGGGGCCACCGTGACCGAGTCCCCGGTGTGGATGCCCATCGGGTCCATGTTCTCGATGGAGCAGATGACCACGCAGTTGTCGGCGCCGTCGCGCATGACCTCGAGCTCGAACTCCTTCTGGCCGGCGACCGACTGCTCGACGAGGACCTCGCCCACCGGTGAAGCGTCGAGCCCCTCGCCGGCCAACCGGACGAGCCGGTCGCGGTCATGGGCGATGCCGGTGCCGGCGCCGCCCAGGATGTAGCTCGGCCGCACCATCACCGGGTAGCCGATCGAGTCGGCGATCTCCAGGGCTTCGTCCAGCGAGTGGGCGAAGCCGGAGGCGGGCACCGACAGGCCGATCTCGACCATGGCCGTCTTGAACCGTCCCCGGTCCTCGGCGGTGGCGATGGCGTCGGTGTTGGCCCCGATGACCTCCACCCCGTACTCGTCGAGTATCCCCCGGCGATGCAGGTCCATGGTCAGGTTGAGCGCGGTCTGCCCGCCGAGGGTGGGCAGCAGGGCGTCCGGGCGCTCGCGCTCGATGATGGCGGCGAGGACATCGGTGTCGAGAGGCTCGACGTAGGTGCGGTCGGCCATCTGCGGGTCGGTCATGATGGTCGCCGGGTTCGAGTTGGCCAGCACGACCCGGAACCCCTCCTCGGCCAGCACGCGGCAAGCCTGGGTCCCCGAGTAGTCGAACTCGCACGCCTGGCCGATGACGATGGGCCCCGAGCCGACGACGAGCACCGACTCGAGGTCGGACCGCCTGGGCATCAGCGGCGACCGGCCGCTCGGGCGCCGGTCGACTTCATGAGGGACCGGAATTCGCCGAAGAGGTACCGGGCGTCGTGGGGGCCGGGTCCGGCCTCCGGGTGGTACTGCACGCCGAAGGCGGGGATGTCCGCGCTGCGGATGCCCTCCACCACGCCGTCGTTGAGGTTCACGTGGGTGACTTCGGCTGCGCGCAACGACTCGGCGTCGATGGCGTAGTTGTGGTTCTGCGAGGTGATCTCGACCCGGCCGCTCTCGAGGTGCCGCACTGGATGGTTGCCGCCGTGGTGGCCGAAGGGCAGCTTGTAGGTGGCCGCACCGAGGGCGGCGCCGAGGAGCTGGAGGCCGAGGCAGATGCCGAAGACCGGCACCCGGCCATCGTCGAGGAGGGCGCGCACCTCGACCACGATGCCTGGGAGCGCCCCCGGGTCCCCCGGACCATTGGAGAGGAAGATGCCGTCCGGCTCCATCTCGAGCACGGTGGCGGCGGACGTCGACGCCGGGACGACAGTGATGGTGGCCATCTCCGCCAGCTGGCGCAGCATCGCCTCTTTCACCCCGAAGTCGTAGGCCACCACCCGGTAGGGACCGCTCCCCCGAATGACCGAGGCCGCGGTGGTCACCCCCGAGACCAGGTCGCGGCCGTCGGTCGGCGCTGCCTCCCGCGCCGCCGCGGCCAGCTCGCTGGTGCCGGCCGTCCCGAAAGCACAGGGCATGGCACCGTGAGCACGCAGATGTCGGGTCAGGCGGCGGGTGTCGATGCCGGTGATAGCCGGGATGCCCCGCCGGACGAGGAACTCCTCGAGGGAGATCTCCGAGCGCCAGCTGCTCGGGTAAGTGGCGAGATCGCGCACGATGACTCCGCAGCAGTGGACACGGGCGGCTTCGTTGTCCTCGGCGCACGTGCCGTAGTTGCCGATGTGTGGATAGGTGAAGGCGATGACCTGCCCGGCATAGGAGGGGTCGGTGATCACCTCCTGGTAGCCGGACAGCACCGTGTTGAACACCGCTTCGCCGGTGGCGATGCCGCCCGGGACGTCGGCGCCGGCGAGCTCGCCCTCGAAGTGGGCGCCGTCGGCCAGGACGAGGGCGGCCTCCGGCCGGGGCCCACCACCGCCCCTCCCCACCGAGACAGCCGCGCCAGTGCCGCTCACCGCTGCGCCTCCCCGTCGATCACGACCGGCTCGCCCCGGAAGACGGTGTGGCGCACCTGCCCCCGCATGCGTCGTCCGGCATAGGGGGTGTTGCGGCTGCGGCTGGCCGAGCGGGCCGGGTCGACCGTCCAGGTGGCGGCGGGATCGATCACGCAGATGTTGGCCACCGCCCCGGGGGCAGACTGGGCCCCCCTGCTCGCCCCCGTGGGCGGCGTCCAGTCCGGCGATGGCGGCGGGTTGCCAGCTGAGCAGGGCGAGGACTCGTTCGATGGGGAGGCCCGTCTCACCAAGGGCGAGGGAGAGGGCGGTCTCCAACCCGAGCATGCCCGCGGGGGCCTGGTCGAAGGGAAGGTCCTTCAGCTCGGGGGCGTGGGGAGCGTGGTCGGTGGCGATGGCGTCGACCGTGCCGTCGGAGAGCGCCTCCTTGACGGCGGCGACATCGGAAGGCGGGCGCAGAGGCGGGCTCACTTTGAAGAGCGGGTCGTAACCGACCACGGACTCATCGGTGAGGGTGAAGTGGTGAGGTGCGACCTCGGCGGTGACGGCGACACCGGCGGCTCGGGCGGCGCGCACGAGCTCCAGCGCCTCTCTTGTCGACAGGTGCAAGAAGTGGATGCGCGCCCCCACCTGGCTTGCCAGGGCGAGGTCGCGGGCGACCATCAGCTCCTCTGCCAGTGCGGGGGTACCAGGCAGCCCGAGCTTGCTCGACCACTTTCCTTCGTGCATGACCCCACCGGCGGCCAGGGTGGCCTCCTCGCAGTGCTGAGCCAGGATGACCCCGAGCCCCGTGGCGTATTCGAACGCACGGCGCATGAGGGCGGCCGACTGCACACCGGCACCGTCGTCGGTGAAGAGGCGGACACCGAGGGAGCCCAGCTCGGCCATGGGCGCCAGCCGCTCGCCGGCGCGGTCCACGGTGATGGCCGCGGCCACGGCCACCTGGGCGCTCGCCGGCTCGGCGAGGTCGTGCACGCTGCGGACGGCGTCGGCCGAGTCGATGGCCGGCTCCGTATTGGGCATAGCCACCATTGCGGTGTATCCACCAAGCGAACCGGCGCGAGCGCCGGTCACGATGGTCTCGGACTCCTCCTGGCCGGGCTCCCGCAGGTGGGCATGCAAGTCGACGAGGCCGGGGGCCACGACACATCCGTCGGCGTCGAGCACGGTTGCCCCCGGCCTGGCATCGAGATCGGTCCCTACGTCCACCACCTCACCCTGGTGGACGAGGACGTCAGCCAGGCGGCTGCCTTTTTCGTCGACAAGGGTGCCTCCCCGGACGAGCAGCTCCGCGGGCTGGCCACTCACCGGCCCCTCAGGCACGGAGGGCGGCCTCGCCCGAGCCCGGGCAAAGCAGGAGATAGAGGACGGCCATGCGCACCGCCACCCCGTTGCTCACCTGGTCGGTGATCAGGGCGGCTGGCAGCTCGGCCACGTCGGAGGCGATCTCGACCCCACGCACGATGGGCCCGGGATGGAGGATCACGGCGTCGGGGTCGAGCAAGGTGACCCGACGGGACGTGAGGCCGAAGCAGGCGGTGTACTCGCGGAGGCTCGGCACGAAGTCCCCGCTCCCCCGCTCGGACTGCACTCGGAGCAGCGAGACCACGTCGGCCTTGGGCAGCACCCCGTCGAGGTCATGGGTGACGGCGGCCACCGGCCATCCCTCGAGTGACGGGGGCAAGAGGGTGGGTGGTGCCACCAGGGTGACCTCGGCTCCCACGGTGGCATAGGCGATGACGAGCGAGCGAGCCACACGGCTGTGGCGGATGTCGCCCACGATCGCCACCCGCAGCCCAGCCATGCGCTCGAGCCCGGCGTCCCCACCGCCCCGCGCCGCCCGAACGGTGTAGAGGTCGGCCAGCGCTTGGGTCGGGTGCTCGTGCCACCCGTCGCCGGCGTTGATGACCACTCCCCGGTGAAGCCAGCCGGCCACCCGGGCAGGCACGCCCGAGGAGCCGTGGCGGATGACCACGGCATCGATGCCGATGGCTTCGATGGTCTCGACGGTGTCCCGCAGCGACTCACCCTTCTTGAGCGACGAGGCGGCGGCGGCGAAGGAAAGCACGTCCGCCGACATGCGCTTGGCCGCCGTCTCGAAGGACATCCGGGTCCGGGTGGATTCCTCGAAGAACAGGGTGGCCACGGTCCGGCCGCGCAGGGCCGGAACCTTGGGGTTGCTGCGCCGACCGACCTCGACGAAGGAGTCGGCCACCCGCATGACCTCGGCGATGTCCTCGCCGTCGAGGTCCTCCATGCCAAGGAGGTGGGCGGGGAACGGGCTCACCGGCTGACCAGGTCGCCGATGCAGACGCCATCCTCCGACACGTCGACCATCTCGTCCCGGTGGGTGGGCAGGTTCTTGCCCACGTAGTCGGGCCGGATGGGCAGCTCCCGATGGCCGCGGTCGACCATGACGGCGAGCTCGACCCGCTGGGCGCGGCCGTAGTCGCTCAGCGCGTTGAGAGCGGCCCGGATCGTCCGTCCGGTGAAGAGGACGTCGTCGACCAGCACGACGGTCGCACCGGTGAGGTCCACGCCGATGTCGGTGGCCGCCTCGGGGAGCACCGGTCGCAACCCGATGTCGTCTCGGTAGAAGGCCACGTCCAGGGTGCCGACCGGCACCTTGGCCCCTTCCACCCGCTGGAGGGTCTCGGCCAACCGGTGAGCGATGCCCACGCCGCCGGTCTGCAGGCCGACGAGGACGACCCCCTCGAGACCCCGATTGCGCTCGGCGACCTCGTGGGCCATGCGCGACACGGCCCGGCGCACGTCGTCGGCCGACATGACCTGGGCTCGGGGGACGAACACAGCACCCCGCGGGCGGGTGTGACTGCGCTCACGTTCGGCCACAGTGTCCTCCTGTCCGTACGGGCCTCACGGGACCCGCTTCACGGTCAGGCTTCGACTATACCGCCGGCCCGGCGCTGCTGGCGTACCCCTACCGGCGCCGCTGCCGTCTGCCCTCAGCCCCGCACCCGCGACACCACCGTGGCCAGCACGCCGTTCACGAACCGCCCGGAGGCGTCCGTCGAGTAGACGGATGAGAGCTCCACGGCCTCGTCCAGCACCACGGCGGTAGGCGAGTCCGGAAACTCGAGCAGCTCGGCGACAGCGAGGCGCAGGACGGTCCGGTCCACTACCGGCATCCGGTCGATGTGCCAGCCGATGGCCGCATCGTCGATGAGCCGGTCGATGTCGTCCCGGCGTTCTTCGGCTGCACGCAAGAGGCGTTCGGTGAAGTCATCGGGCGCCACGGCGAGCTCCCGGACCACCGCGCTCGGGGTCTCGCCCTTCATGTCGGCTTCGTAGAGCAGGGTCATGGCCCGCTCACGAGCTTGGTGACGCGGGGCGGACTCCATGGACGGGGCTCGAGGATGAGTGGAGAGGGGTGTCTCGGCGGGCCGAGACGGTCAGGCCCGGGTGAGGTACTCGCCGGTCCGGGTGTCGACCCGGATGCGCTCCCCCGGGTTCACGAAGAGGGGCACCTGCAGTACGAGCCCCGTCTGCAACGTGGCCGGCTTGCGGGCTCCCGAGACCCGGTCACCCTGGACGCCCGGCTCGGTCTCGGCCACCGTTAGCTCGACGGCAGCCGGCAGGTCCACGCCGATGATCTCCGAGCCGAAGAACTGCAGGACGGCGTCGTCCCCTTCCTTCAGGTACTTGGCTGCGTCACCGAGCAGGGCCGACTCGACCTGGAGCTGCTCGTAGGAGGTGTTGTCCATGAACACGTACTCGGTGCCGTCGCGGTAGAGGAATTGCATCTCGCGTTTGTCGATGATGGCCTGCTCGAGCTTCTCGTCGGCCCGGTAGGTGCGCTCGATGACGGCACCGGTTCGCTGGTTCTTCAGCTTCGTGCGCACGAAGGCGCCGCCCTTGCCTGGCTTCACGTGCTGGAACTCGATCACGTTGAACAGGCCCTCGGGCAGGTCGAGGGTCATGCCGTTCCGTAGATCGTTGGTGGACACGGCCATCAGACGGCGGCTTCCTTCGAGAATCGGGTGAGGGATCGGCTGCCCCGCTCGGTCACCACCAGGGTGTCCTCGATCCGAACGCCGCCACGGCCGGGCAGGTACACCCCGGGCTCGACGGTGACCACGGCGCCGGCTTCGAGGATAGCAGTGGACCCCGGTCCCACCGACGGCGCCTCATGGATGTCGAGACCGACGCCGTGGCCGGTGCCGTGCTCGAAGCGCTCGGCCCAGCCCGCCTGGGTGATGCGATCGCGACAGGCCCCGTCGACGGCCACGGCCGCCACCCCCGGGCCCACCCGATCGACGCCGGCCTGCTGCGATTCGCTCACCACCGCCCACACGTCGGCCATCTCGCCCTCGGGCTCACCGCCGACGAAGAAGGTGCGGGTCATGTCGGAGCGATACCCGTCGTAGGTGGCGCCGAAATCGACGATCACCGGGTCGCCGCGGGTGATGCGCCTCGGACCGGGGCGAGCGTGCGGCTTGGCCGAGTTCTCGCCCGAGGCCACGATGGTCTCGAACGCGATCTCCTCGGCCCCGAGGCGGCGCATGGCGTGGTCGAGCTCGGCGGCGAACGCCGATTCGATGAGCGCCGAGCGCCCGCAGGCGGCGTCGGCGAGCAGGGGGAGCACCGATGCAAGAGCGGCGTCGGCGATTGCGGCGGCCCGTTCGATGCGGGCCACCTCGCTGGCGTCCTTGACCGCCCGCAGCGCCTCCACCGCCCCACGTGTCGGTTCCAGCTCGGCGTCCTCGAAAGCCCGGGCCCAGTCCTGCTGGGCCGCCCATGTCACCTGGCCGGCCTCGAGGCCGATGCGCCCGGCTTGGGCTGTCGCCGCCGCCCCCACCAGCGCCTCCCGCTGGGTGCGGGCGTCCCCGACCACCAGGTCCACCTCCGAGTCCACCCCCACCGCGGCGAGCTGCTCGGCGGCCTGGGTGCGGTAACGACCGTCGGTGGTGAGCCAGGCCCGGTCCCCGGCTACGAGCAGCGTCCCGGCCGAGCCGCTGAAGCCGGTGAGCCAGCGGACGTTGGCCGGCGTGGTCACGAGGAGCGCGTCGACCGGCCGCCCGTCGGGGCCGGCCGCGCCCAGTCTCGCCCGCAGTCGATCCAGGCGGCCACCCACGGTGAGGGCGGGCAGGGGATCGTCAAGGAACCCTGACGTTTCAGGCGTTTCTGACTCCCTCACTAGCCGGTACCCGGTGCGGCCAGCAGCCCGGCGACGGCATCGACGGCCAGCCGGTAGCCGAGCGCCCCGAACCCGGCGACGCACCCGTCGGCCACCGAGGCCACCACCGAGGTGTGCCGGAACGGCTCGCGGGCCGCCGGGTTGGAGAGGTGCAGCTCGACGACCACGCCATCGAAGGCGGCCAATGCATCGTGGAGGGACCACGACGTGTGCGTCAGAGCGCCGGCGTTGACCACGATGGCGACCGCCCGGACCCGGGCGCGGTGCACTGCGTCGACGAGGTCGCCCTCGTGATTGCTCTGATGGTGCTCGAGGTCGTAGCCGTGTGCCTCGGCCGCCTTCGTCGCCACCTCGACGAGTTGATCCAGGGTGTCGGTGCCGTAGACCTTGGGCTCGCGGTCGCCCAAGAGGTCGAGGTTCGGGCCCGACAGGAGCACGATGGTGCCGGCGCTCATCGATTCCCTCGGCGGTCCGCTTGCATCTCGGCCAGGGTAGCGACCACGTCCCCGGGGTCGACGCCATGGACAGACTCGACTCCGGCCGGCCCGTCGAGCACGAAGGCGAGGTCGTGCGTTGCCTTCTTGTCCCGGCTCATGAATGCGAGCAGCTGCTCGGGGTCGCTGCCGGCCGGGAGCTCCGCCGAGAGGTCGAAGGCGGACACCACTCGGCGGTGCCAGTCGACCGCCCGGTCGTCGATGCGGTCGAGGCGGCGAGCTAGGAGGGCGGCGAAAACGAGGCCAGCGGCCACCGCCTCGCCGTGACGGAGGCGGTCCTCGCTCTCCTCCCCGAAGGAGGCCGCCTCGAGGGCGTGGGCCAGGGTGTGGCCGTAGTTGAGCAGGGCTCGCCGCCCGCTGTCGCGCTCGTCGGCGGACACCACCGTGGCCTTGAGCGACACGCAGTGAGCCACCTGGTCCTCGAGTTGCATCTCCGGAAGGGACGACGCCGAGGCCAGGTCTCCGCGCAGGGTCGGCTCCAACAAGGCGTACTTGGCCATCTCGCCGCGGCCCGAGGCCCACTCCCGCTTGGGCAAACCGGCCAACACCTCGGTGTCGCACAGGACCGCCCGCGGCGGCCAGAAGGCCCCCACCAGGTTCTTCCCCTCGGGCAGGTTCACGCCCGTCTTGCCGCCGATGGCCGCGTCGACCTGGGCCAGCAGCGACGTGGCCACGTTGACGTAGGCCAGACCGCGATGGAACCCGGAGGCGGCGAAGCCGGCCAGGTCGGTGACCACGCCCCCACCGACGGCCACCACGACGTCGGACCGGCCGATCCCGTCGCCGGCGAACCGGCGGCACAGCTGTTCGACGACGGACAGCGACTTGGCGTCCTCCCCGTCAGGCACCTCCACGCGCGACATGGGCAGCCCGGGGTCGACGTCGACCCCGATGCCCGCCTGGGTCACCACCACGGCGCGTCGGGCGGTCGGCACCGCGTCGGCAACGACACTGGGCAACTCGAGGCGGACACCGGCGCCCACCATCACGTCATAGGTGCCGGTGCCGTGCTCGACCCGGACGACGTTCACCGCCGCCTCCCGGCGCGTCGTGTGGGCGGCGCCCTCACCGGGAGTTCGCCGAAGTGAGGCCAGCCCGCTGCATGACCTGCTCCGCCACCTCGCCGGCGCTGAGCTCGTCGACATCGACCACCACCGTGGCCAGATCCGCATAGAACGGCCGGCGGACGGCATCGAGAGCCACCAGCGCCGTCGGCGCATCCTCGCCGAGCAGCGGGCGGTGGTCGCCGGAACCGACCCGCTGGGCCAGGGTCGAAGGGTCGGCGCGCAGCCACACGACCGTGCCCGACCGGGCGAGCAGCGTCCGGTTGGCCTGAGCCAGGACCACCCCACCGGCGGCCGCCACCACCACCGGATCTCGACCCGAGAGGGCTTCGGCCAACACCCGCGCCTCCTCGGCCCGGAAGGCTGCCTCGCCCTGTTCGGCGAAGAGCTCCGCCACAGTGCGCCCGGTAGCGGTCATCACCTGCTCGTCGGAGTCGAGGTAGCGCCAGCCGAGCTGGGCGGCGACCATGCGACCGACGGTCGTCTTGCCGGCGCCCATCATCCCGATGAGCACCAGCCGGTCAACCATCGGTGACGGGGGCGGCGGCCGAGGGGGTCGTGCCCAGCGAGGCCAGGTAGCCGAGGCGGTTCCTGGTGAACTCCTGCACCGAGTCGCCGCCGAACTTACGCAGGGCCTCGGAGGCGAGCACCAGCGCCACCATCGTCTCGGCCACCACTCCCATGGCGGGCACGGCGGTCACGTCGGTGCGCTCCTTGAACGACTTGGCCGGCTCCTTGGTCTTGGTGTCGACAGTGCCAAGAACGGGACGGTTGAGGGTGGAGAGCGGCTTCATCGCCGCCCGGGCCACGATGGGCGAGCCGGTGGAGATGCCGCCCTCGATGCCGCCGGCCCGCTGGGTGTCTCGGACGTAGCCGCCACCCAGCTCGGCGGTGCCTTCGTCGTCCTCTGTGGCCAGCCGGATGTGGTCGTGGGCCACCGAGCCCCGGCGGGCGGCGAGCTCGAAGCCGTCACCCAGCTCGACGGCCTTGACCGCCTGGATGCTCATGAGCGCCTGGGCCACCAAGGCGTCGAGCCGGCGGTCCCAGTGCACGTGGCTGCCGAGACCCACGGGGACGCCATAAGCGATGACCTCCGCCACCCCGCCGAGCGAATCCCCTTCCTTGGCCGCGGCGCGGACCGCCTCGACCATCCGGGTCTCGGCCAGTGGGTCGCAGCAACGCACCTGTGATTCGTCGATGCGCACCAGGTCCTCGACCGTTGGCAGGGCGTCGAGGGTGGCTTGCTCGGGCCCGAGCTGGACCACGTGGCTCAGCACGTCGACCCCGATCTGGCCCAGCAGCAGCTTGGCCAGCGTCCCGGCGGCCACCCGGGCCGCTGTCTCCCGGGCGGAGGCGCGCTCGAGCACGTCGCGGGCGTCGGCCAGGCCGTACTTGAGCATGCCCGACAGGTCGGCGTGCCCCGGCCGCGGCTGGGTGAGGACATTGGTGGGAAGGCCGGGGCTGGGCGACATCTCCGTCTCCCACTTGGGCCACTCCGTGTTTGCGATCTCGATGGCAATGGGCGACCCCAGCGTCCGGCCGTGCCTGATCCCGGCCAGCAGTGTCACCTCGTCGGCCTCGAACCTCATGCGCGGGCCACGACCGAACCCGAGGCGACGGCGGGCGAGGCCGCGCTGAACGTCCTCGGTGGTGACCAGGAGGCCGGCCGGCATACCTTCGACGATGACGACAAGCGACCGACCGTGCGACTCGCCGGCGGTCAGGTACCGCAGCATGCACTCAAATCTACTCGGGGTGCTCAGACACCCCCGGAGTGCACATTGGGGGACGCGGGTGACGACCGGATCGGCGAGCGCCGCTGGCCGCCTTCCCGTCAGGAGGCGTGGAAGAGGGCGTGGGCGATCTGGCCACCCCAGAGCACCCCGATGACTCCGCCCACGGCGAGCGAAGGAGCGAACGGGATGGCCGTGCGGGGCCCCGAACGGATGGCGACGAGGACCACCAACCCGAAGACCAGTCCCACGAGGAACCCGGCGAGGAAGGCCACGTACGCGTGCAGGATGCTCAGGTAGCCGACGACGAAGCCCAACACGCCGGCCAGGCGTACGTCGCCAAAGCCCATGCCGCGGGGGAAGAACCACCACACGATGAAGAAGATGCCGAAGGCCACCACCCCAGAGATGACCGAGCCATCCAGGCTGTGCCAGCGGTGGTCGACCGCCGAGGTAGCCAGGAGCAACGGCAGGATGAGGGCGCAGCTCGGGTAGACGATCCAGCGGGGTACGAGCCGATGGGTGAGGTCGGTCACCGAGATGGCGACCAGCATGGCGAAGAAAGCGCAGAACGGCGCCACCAACAGGTCCGTCCCGAAGTGGTCGGCCATGGCCCCGAAGAGAGCGCCGGTGACCAGCGCGGCAACGGCGGTGCGGGCGGGCACCGCCCCGGCCGGCAGCAGGTGACGCACGAGGCGGGGCGCCTCCTCGGGCCGGTCCTCGTCCGGGCCTTCCATCCGTGCGGCCTCGGCGTCGATCGGGCCGCCCTCTAAGAGGGCCGCCTCGGCCCGACGGGCCTCTTCGTCGGCGCGGCTGGCCTCAGCCAGCCGCTGGCCGAGCGGGTCGAGGGCGCCGCCGAGCAGCACGCCGCCGAGGGAGGTGCCCACCACGAGAAGCACGTTCACGCCGGGCAAGGTACCGGACCGCAGTCCATCGGCCGTGCATGCTCGGAGGACGATCTTGGAGCTTCTCTCACCATCGGGCGCTTGGACCGTCGACGGTCAGCCGCCTGCTCAACCTGCCCGGCAATATTCTCTATGAGACCGACACGTAGGCAGTCGAGGTGGCGAACGCTTACGGAAGTGGCAGCCTGGCCACCTCCTACAGATTGCCGAATCGGTTCAGCGCCGCGGATCTCACCGCCCAGTGTCCGATCAACCCACGACCGGCTGATTCGGAGATCAGCTATTGCTCGTTCTGGGTCGTTGACCAATGGCTCGCCAGCAGCCCGGCGAGGGCCAGTGGCTCGCGCACGGCAGCCAACGTCGGCCATTTGAAGCCGCTAGGTACGGTTCACGCCCAAAGAATCGACGCCCATAGGCGAAAACGGCAACGGTGAGTAGGCGAAGACGGCATCGACGGTGAAGCCGACTCGGTCAGCCGACGGGTTCGTAGTACGGATTGGTCCCGTCGGCGTGGTCGGTGATGTCGACGATGCGGTCGATCTCCGGGATGGCCTCGCGCAGGATGACCTCGATGCCCTGGGTCAGTGTGGCCTTGGCCATCCCGCAGCCCTGACAGCCTCCACTCAACCGCAAGTACACCGACGCCTCCTCGACCGCCACCAGGTCGGCCCGCCCACCGTGGGCGGCAATGCTCGGGTTCACCTGCTCGTCGAGCACGGCGACCACCCGTTGCGCCATCGGGTCGGAGAGGTCGAGCTCGGGTGCGGCGGCCGGGCGGCCGTTCGCCGGCGGTGTGTTGGGGTTCACGATGACGAGTCCGCCCTCACCCCCGGCGTCGGTCACGTAATCGAGCGTCGCTCCCTGCAACCGGCCCACGCTCGACGCCGGCACCACGACAGGCATGGTCTCGTCGGCCTGGACGGCGTCGTCTCCGGCCGCGTCGGCCAGCGCCTGGAAGTACATGTCGTAGGAGTATGCGCCGTTGGCCTCGCCGCTCACTTCCAGCCACAGGGCCAGCGATCCCGAGTCGGCCTCGTTGGCCAGCACGTTCAGAACCGTGGCACGAGCCTCGGGGGTGATGGTGAGCACGTCGACAGCGTCGTCACGGTCCTCGTGCATGCCTGTCATCATAAGGGAGTGGCCGCCAGAGACAAGCACGTGCCGGCTGACGCCCACGAATGGCTCAGCTTCGAGGATCCCGATGAGGAACGGACGTGGCTGTTCGACGTCACCTTCCTCACCAGTACATGGCACTGCATCTTCGGGTGCGGGTGTCAGGGCGTCCTCACCGAACCGACGCCCGAGCTCGAGCAGGGATGCTGCTCTTACGGGGCCCACTTCACCGGGGCCAAGGACGCCCGACGGGTCGAGCGGGCGGCGCGACACCTCCCGGCCGAGCTCTGGCAGTTCGCGAAGCAGGGGCGGCGTCGGGGCGTGGTCAAGCGGTTGCCTGGCGGCGACCTGTCCACCCGGCTGGTAGATGGCGCCTGCATCTTCCTCAACCGGCCGGGATTCCCCGCCGGCACCGGCTGTGCTCTGCATCTCGCCGCCGCCGCATCGGGCCGGAACCACACGGAGCTCAAACCCGACGTGTGCTGGCAGCTTCCCCTCCGGCGCGAGGACGAGAGTGCACCGGACGGCCACGTGACTTCGGTGGTGCGCCAGTGGGAGCGGCGGCACTGGGGCGGAGGCGGTGAGGATTTCGCCTGGTGGTGCACCGAGGATCCCGCCGCCTTCGGTGCCGCTGATCAGGTCTACGTATCCATGCAAACGGAACTCGAGCTCATGGTCGGACGACCCGTGTACGAGATGTTGGTCCGCTACCTCGAAGGGCGAACAGCGCCTGGCGGGAAGGCTTCGGTGACGCCACTCCCCCATCCGACACTGCGACGCTGATGCGGCGGTCGGCCCGGTGCAGGCTCCCGGGCACCATCGGTCGATGAGACCCGGTACGGCCGTACCGGAACGGCCGGCTATTCCGCCAGTGGGTCGTCCTCCGACGCGGCATCGCGATGCGGCGCGGTGCCGAGGATCTGGTCGTAGTCGTCTTCCGACGCGAGGCACCACGAGGAGTGGCGATCATCGGGCTCGGCACCGCACTCGGGGCACCGGTGGTTGTCGGTGGCAATGGACCGCTTGAGGCTGCGTGCCTCCTCGAAGCGGCGATGGCGACCCTTCTTCACCGAAACAACTCCTTGCCCCACCTCGGTGGTACCGCCCACCCCTGGGGCCCAGGACCACCTGTTCGTCGATCGACCAGTGTAGTGCGGTAGGTGCCCACCCGGAACGCACCGCTCGTCACCGGCAGCGCACCTCAGTACCATCGTCGGGGTGCCGGATCCGTTCGATCCACAGGCCATGGTCGACCGCTTCCGCGCCCGGGCCGAAGCCGTGCGACAGCGAGGGCTCCCGCCGGTCGAGGGCCCCGAGCGTCAGCGCTTCCGCGAACAGGCACAGATCGACTTCATGGACTTCGCCATGGTCGGCGACGCCGTGCCCGAACTCCAGGACGGCATCCTCACCCTCCGGATCGACCTGCGCCCCGGGGGTGGGGCCGAGGGCTGAGCCCCCATGGCATGAGCCCAGTGCCATCAGCCCCGTGGTGGCATCAGCCCCCGTAGTTCATGCGGGTGTCCTCCATCCGGAGGACACCGGGCCGCTCGCCGTCGGCCCCGGCCGCGTCGTGATCGGCCAACGGGCCGCCGACATCGATGACCTCGCCGATCACCAGATGGTGGCTCACTGCCTCGTCGCCGTCGCCGTCGCCATCGCCATCACCGTCGCCCACACCGTCGCCCACGCCGGCACCGACCGTCTCGCGCACCGAGCACGCCAGCCAAGCCAGCGCGGCGGCCAGCCGCGGCAGGCCGTCGGCTCCCTCCACGACCGGGATCCCCTGCATGGCCGTCGCCCGGCCATCCTCGTCGAGGTCCACGTCCTCCACCGGCTTCACGAACCGGCGGATGAGGGTGCGTTCCTCGCGGGCGAGGACGCTCACGGTAAAGCAACCGCTCTCTTCGATGAGCCCGAGGGTCACCGACGACCGTTCGACGGCCGCTGCCACCAGCTTGGGCGAGGTCGCCACCTGCATGACCCAGCTGCATGTCATCAAGTTCCGGCGGTCACCGGCACGGCTGCCGATCACGTACAGCCCGGTGGGCAGTGACCAGAGCACCCGCCGCCTGGCCCGGTCGTAGGCGGCGGGGTCGCGGTCTGCGGGTGTCGGGCCGGATCGGTCGATTCGTGCCATGTGCGATCCCCGGCGCCGGTCAGGGGGCGAACGGGTCCCCACCGATGTCGGTGGGGGCGGTGGTCGAGGTGGACGGCACCCGACCGGTGAGGACGGCGATCCGCTCCACCGCCACCTGAAGCAACGACGGGAGCTCGGCCCGCTCGCGGGCCGAACGGGCCAACAACTTCGCACTGCTGCCGGCACCGTTGTAGCAGTCGGTACCGGCGGCGGCGGCTTCCTCGTAGGCTCGGTCGAGGTCCTGGGTCAGCGTCTGGTCGGGTGTGGGCAGGTTCCCGATGGCGGTCTGGGCGTCGGTGGTCAGCACCCCGCACGCGGCGCGGACGGACCCCGGGGTGTTGTGGTGGGCCAGCACGGAGCTCACGTTGCGACTGTCCACCGACACCGTCCCGATCGCCGTGCCGCCCGATGCCGCCGTGAGCCAGCTCGCCACCCGTGTCCCCGGGGGTCCGGTCTCCTCCGCCGAGGCGCACCCGGCCAATGTCCCCGCCCCCAGGGCCAGCAACGCGACCACGGCCAACGACCGGTGCCCGGCGTGCCGGACGCCGCGCCGCCCCTCGCCGTCTCCGCCCATCAGCCCGCAGGGCCCGGTCCGTCGGGGGGCCAGGAGGGGTCGAGTTGGGCCAGGAACTGGGCGCACCGCTCCTCCTCGTCGGACTCGCCGATGGCTGCAGCCGTGGCCCGCAGCCCGTCGAGACAGGCGAGGAAGGGACGGTTGGAAGCGTGGTCCCAACGGACGAAACCCGAACCCCGCCAGCCGGCGGCCCGCAACGAGTCGAGGCCCCGGTGGTAGCCGACCCGGAAGCAGGCGTAGGCGACCAGGTCATCCTCGGCCAGCCGGCCGAGCGCGTCCCAGCCGGCGAGCGATCGCGGGGACCGGCGGAGCACCGCGCCCACCGTCGGCCATCGGGCGTCCGGCGGGCCGTCCAGGGCGGCAGCCAGCTGGCGCCGGACGTCGGCCGGCTCTTCGGCGAGGACGGTTTCCGGAAGTCCGCCGCTCAGCCGCACCGGCGACGACGCTTCGCCGGGGACATCGGGCATGGACGTAGTGTACGGCGCCCCCGTTTGGGCGGCGGATCAGGCGAACCGGACGAGATGGAACTCGCGCTTTCCTCGCCGAAGGACGACGTAGCCCCCGTCGACCAGGTCGTCGCGCCCGATGACGCGATTGACGTCGTCCTCACGGCGGTTGTTGACCGAGGCACCTCCCTGCTCGACGGTGGTCCGAGCCCGCGTCTTCGAGGCCACCAGGCCGACCTCACAGAGCAGGTCGACGAGGGGCACGCCCTCTTCGAGGCGCGCTCGGTCGAGCATGGTCGAGGGCGCGTCGGCGAACACGTCGAGGATGGTGGCCTCGTCGAGCCCGGCCACCTCTTCGCCGAACAGGGCGGCGGCGGCGTGTTCCACCCGCTCGGTCGCTTCAGTGCCGTGGACGAGGCTCACGACCTCTCGGGCCAGCGTCCGCTGGGCGTCGCGCCGGTCGGGGTGTTCGCCGTGTGCGCCGGTCGAGCTCGAGGATCTCGTCCTTGGGCAGGAAGGTGAAGTACCGCAGGTAGGTCCCCACCACGGCGTCCTCGGTGCGCAGGAAGAACTGGTAGAGCTGGTACGGGCTGGTGCGCCCGGCGTCCAACCAGACGGTCCCCGTCTCGGTCTTGCCGAACTTGGTGCCGTCCGCCTTGAGCACGAGCGGGGTGGTCAGTCCGAACGCCGCTTGGTGCCGCACCTTGCGGATGAGGTCGATCCCGGCGGTGATGTTCCCCCACTGGTCGCTGCCGCCGAACTGCAGGCGACAGTCGTAGGCGTCGAAGAGGTGTAAGAAGTCGGTCGCCTGGAGCAGCATGTAGCTGAACTCCGTGTAGGAGATGCCCGTCTCGGCCCGATCCAGCCGGGACCGTACCGAGTCCTTCGTCACCATCTGGTTGACGGTGAAGTGCTTGCCCACGTCACGGAGGAATTCGAAGAGAGTCATCGGCACGAGCCACTCGGCGTTGTCGACCAGGAGCGCGCCGCGGGGCCCGGAGAAGTCGAGGAAGCGCTCGAGCTGCGGCCGGATGCCCTCGAGGTTGGCGTGCAGCTGTTCCGGCGAGAGCAGGCTGCGCTCCTCGCTCTTCCCACCGGGATCGCCGATGAAACCGGTCCCGCCGCCGGTCACGGCGATGGGGCGGTGCCCGGCCTGCTGGAGCCGGTGGAGGTTGCACAGCTGCAACATGTGGCCCACGTGCAGGCTGTCGGCCGTCGGGTCGAACCCGCTGTAGGCGGTGAGCGGCTCGCCGTCGAGGCGGGCGCGCACCTCGGGATCGGACACCTGATGGATGAGCCCCCGGAACTCGAGGTCTCCGGCGAGGCCGGTCATCGTGTCAGCCTGCCACGTCAGAACAGCACGTTCCTGGCCTTGCCACGTGACACTCCGGCCTTCGGCAGGGCCGGCATTGTACGATTCGCCGGCCGGGACACGTCGCCGGTTACCGGCACGAGGAGCAGCCGTGCCCAACCCGTACCTCGAGGGGAACTTCGCGCCGGTGCGCGCCGAGCGGAGCGACGAGGAGCTCCCGGTGACCGGTGTCCTGCCTCCCGACCTCGAGGGCCGACTGCTGCGCAACGGACCGAACCCGGTGGTCCTCCCGGCCGACGAGACCGAATACCACTGGTTCTCGCGGCGACGGCATGATCCATGCCATCTCCCTGGCGAACGGATGGGCGCCCACCTACCGGAACCGCTGGGTGCGCACCCGCCGGCTGTCGGCCGAGCTGGCCACGCCGCTGCCCAGCGGCCCCATCGAGCCCATCGACGGCCCGGCCAACACCCACGTGGTCCGCTTCGCTGGGGCGACACTGGCCCTCGTCGAGTCAGGGTTCCCACACGCCCTCTCGCCCGACCTCGAGCGGGCCCGCGTGCACGACTTCGACGGCGACCTCGCCTCGCCGATGACCGCCCACCCCAAGGTGGACCCCGACTCTGGAGAGCTGGTCTTCTTCGGCTACGACGTCTTCGGGCCGCCCTTCCTCCGCTATCACGTGGCCGACCCGGAGGGGAACCTCGTGCGCACCGAGGAGATCGACCTGCCCCGGGCGGTCATGATGCACGACTTCGGGATCACCGCCACCCGGGCGGTCTTCTTGGACCTTCCCGTCGTCTTCGACCTCGACCTGGCCGCCGCCCGTCGGCCGGTGCCCTTCCGGTGGATGCCGGATACTCCCGGCCGGGTGGGCGTCATGCCCCGTTCCGGCGGTGGCGCCGATATCCGATGGGTGCACGTCGACCCGTGCTTCGTGTTCCACGTGCTCAATTGCTTCGACGACGGCGATGCCGTCGTCATGGATGTTGTCCGCTACGACCGGGCCTTCGACACCGGCCCGGGCGAGGCCATCACCTCGGCCCTCCCCCGGCTGGCCCGGTGGACCATCGACACCGACGCCGATCGGGTCGTCGAGCGGCTGGTCGATGACACGCCGGTCGAGTTCCCCCGCATCGACGAGACGGTGACCGGGCGGCGCCACCGGTTCGGGTACGCGGTGACGACCGGCGATCGTCCCGAACGACCCGCCTTCTCCGCTCTCGTCCAGTACGACCTCGAGCGCGACCTGTCGGTGCGCTTCGAGGCAGGTGAAGGCCGGCAAGCGTCGGAGCCAGTGTTCGTGCGGGCGGCCGACGGCCGGGGTGAGGACGAGGGATGGGTGCTCACCGTGGTCTACGACGCCGCTCGGGACGCCAGCGACCTGGTCGTCCTCGACGGGACCTCCTTCGCCGGGCCCCCGGTGGCCACCGTGCACCTGCCGGCCCGGGTGCCCTTCGGCTTCCACGGCTCGTGGGTGCCGGCCGGGGCCTGAGCCGCCCGGCCCGAAGCGACCGCTCCTCGGCCGGAAGGTCCCGTGGCGCCACCCCGGAGCGCTCTCATGACACCAGTTCGCAGGTAGCCCATGGGAGACTTGTTGCCCCCCGACGCCGACCGCCGACCTGGCCGCAGAGCCGGTTGGCAGCCGCCGCGTGTCCGGGGATGACGCCTTCTTCCTGCCCATACCGTGCCAGCCGACGACCTACCACCGCCGCCCGGTCCCCGACCACAGGCACGGTCGCGCCCCCGCCCTACCGGGCGCCCGCGGTCGACCTCTTCAGGCCGCGGACGTCAGACGGCCGACGACTTCTCCGGTCCCATCCTCGGCGGCCAGGTGGCCGTCCCCACCCGGCGGGAGCTGAGGAAAGCGCGCCAGCGCCGCCGGCGGCCAGCCGAGCGCGTCCTGCGGGCCGTCGTCTACCTGGTGGCCGTGTTGTTGATCATCGTCGCCGCCGGGTACGGCTACTTCCGCTATCAGTGGAGCAAGGTGGCATCCGCCCCCTGCAGCACCTGTGTGGCCGCAGCGAACGGCGCGCCGTACAACGTCCTCTTGATCGGCTCCGACAGCCGTGCCGGCGAGAACTCGGCGCAGGCCCAGCAGTTCGGCAGCGTCCAGGAGACGGCCGGTCAGCGCAGCGACACCATCAAGATCGTGCGCATCGACCCGCAAAACGGGACTGCGTCGACGCTCTCCATCCCCCGCGACACCTACGTGACGTTGTCGGGAATGCCGGCCAACAGCCAATTCGCCGCCGAGAACAAGATCAACACCGCCTTCGCCTACGGCCCCGACGCGCTCGATCCAGACCATCGAGAACACCTTTGGCATCCCCATCAGCCACTACATCGTGATCAACTTCTTCGGCGTCCAGGACGCCGTCAACGCCCTCGGAGGCATCTCGATGGACTTCCCGTACCCGGTCCGAGACCAGGACTGCTCGACCGGCGTCTGCTACAACAACTCCGGCCTCAACATCCCGACCGCCGGGTGCCAGGTGCTCGACGGCTCCCAGGCCCTGGCCCTGTCCCGGTCGCGGTACTTCCAGTACCACGACGACGGCGAGTGGCAGTCCGACCCATCGTCGGACATCGGCCGCATCGAACGCCAGAACCTCATCATCAGCGCCGCGCTCGACAAGGCGAGGTCGAGTGTCTACAACCCGATCCGGATCAACGCGCTGCTGTCCTCGGTCGTGCACGACTTCAGCAAGGACGACGGACTCAGCGCCGGCGACCTCTTCTCGCTGGCCGAGCGGTACCACGCATTCTCGGGGTCGCAACTGAACGACTACACATTGCCGACCGTCGGCGCCGAGTCGGACGCCGCCGGTGACGTCGAGGTGGTCCAGCCCGACGAGACGAGCCAGACGCTCAACCAATTCCTCGGAGGTCCCCCCGGGCCGGTGGTCACCCCTCCTGTCGACGCCTACGGCAACCCGATCAGCGTGCCGCCCACCACCACCACGGTCCCGCAGGCCGCGGCGCCGACCACGGCGGCATCCGGCTCCGCCTCGTCGGGCTCGTCGACGAGCGCCACCTCACCCGCTCCTGTCTCCAGCATCCCCTTCTTCGATCCGCGGCCCTGCTGAGCAGGGCCCGCCCCGGTGGTGGGCTCCGACGACTGCCGGGGCCGGGTCAGCGTCCGTGGGCAGCGAAGAACCGCCAGATCTCGGTGGGACCGGAGAACTGGTGGCTGACCGGCCCGATGATCCTCACCGGGAGGTACTGGGACCCACCCGGCCAGGTGTGACCTCCCCCCACGACCGTCCAGAGCTGGTCGGCGATACCGACAGGGCATCCGGTCGCCGCCGAGATGGTCACCGAGGTGCCGTCGTGGACGGTGGACGGCCGCGGCTCGGCTGCGCCGATGCCGGTGCAGCCGTCCCCGTGCGCCCACCGGGTCAGCACCTGCCGTTGGGAGATGACCTCCGAGGAGCCGCCGCGGCCGGTCACGACGCCGCCGCCGTAGGGGACGAGCGGGTCGGCAGTGCCGTGGATGTCCAGCACCGAGACGGGCTGCTGCGGGTCGCAGGAGGTGGCAACCGAGATGCCCATGCTGCCGGCGTTGGGCGCGATGGCCGCCACCAGGTCGGCGCGCTGGCAGGCGAAGGTCAGGTCCATGAAGCCCCCGTCCGAGATCCCCGTCATGAAGACCCGTTCGGGATCCGTGTGGTTCCTTGCCTGCACGTCAGCGATGACGGCGGCCAGGAAGGCGACGTCGTTGATGCCGGCTCGGTCGGCCGGATCCTTGCCTCGGCCGTCGGCCCACGACTTGGCGTACCCGTCGGGGTAGACGGCGATGAACCCATTCCTGTTGGCCACCGCGTCGAAGCCGGAGTTGGCCTCGGTCCCAGCGGCGTCCCCCTCGCCGCCGTGCAGGATCAGAACGAGAGCGGGGTTGGCGGGAACGTCCTTGGGGACATGCTCGAAGTAATCGCGCCGGATGCCCTGGACGCTGAGGAAGTGCTCCGTCGACGACACCGGAGCCGAGCTCGATCGTTCTGCGATGCGCGATGCGATGCGCCCACACGATGCCAGGGGGATGACCAGGACCAGGAGGAAGCTGGTGCACACCCGCACAGCCAACAGTCGAATCGGTGGCCGTGAACCTTCCCTGCCGGCGACAGGCGCCGGGTTCAAGAGAGCCCGCCGCCGGCCACGCAGAGTGCACCCCCGTCGACCACCAAGGTGGCCCCGGTGATCCACGAGGCAGCGTCCGAGCACAAGAAGAGGGCGGCTGCGGCCACGTCTTCCGGCTCACCGATGCGTCGCAGCGGCAACCGCCGCGACAGCGCCGCCTCCGAGGGCTCCCACAGGGCCCGGGCGAAGTCCGTCCGGACCAACCCGGGGGCGAGCGCGTTGACCCGGACGGCGGGGCCGAGCTCGCCGGCCAGCTGCGCGGTCAGGTGGATGACGGCCGCCTTGGTCACGTTGTACCAACCGATCCCGCCTTCGACGCTGAGGCCGCCAACCGATGCGATGTTGAGGACGACGCCCCCCCGGATGGCCATCGAGCCGCGCCAGGCGGCCTGCGCCCACTCGAGGACGGCCGACTGATTGACCCGGACCGTCTTGTCCGCCCGTGCCCGGTCGATCTCGACGATGGGTCCGAAGTAGGGGTTGGTGGCGGCGTTGTTGACCAGGATGTCGACGCCACCGAAGCGCTCGATCGTCGCCTCGACGCAGGCCGATGCCTGCTCGGGCTGGCCGGCGTTGGCCACGAACCACCCCACTCGACCCCTGCCGCTCCCACCGTTCGCCCGCTCGAGCTCACCGGCCGCAGCCGATAGACCGTCCTCGTGGCGTGAGGAGATCATGACGGCAGCCCCTGCCTCGAGGAGGGCGCCGGCCACCGCCCGGCCGATACCGCGGGAGCCGCCGGTCACGAGAGCCGTTCTGCCGTCCAGTCGGAGATGCACCGACGAGACTGTAGGCAGCGTCGGCCCGGCGCCCACGCGCTGCCGGCCGCCGGCGGGAGGTGGTGCAACCCGTAGCATCGCCCCCGTGAACCGGCTGGCTGGCGAGGCGTCCCCCTACCTGCGCCAGCATGCCGACAACCCCGTCGACTGGTACCCGTGGGGCGACGACGCCTTCGAGCTCGCCCGCCGGCGTGACCGTCCGGTCTTCCTCTCCGTCGGCTACTCGGCGTGCCACTGGTGCCACGTGATGGCCCACGAATCGTTCGAGGATGCACAGCTCGCCGGCCGTGCTCAACGACGCCTTCGTGAGCATCAAGGTCGACCGCGAGGAGCGTCCCGACGTCGATGCCGTGTACATGGAGGCAGTTCAGGCCATCAGCGGATCGGGCGGCTGGCCGATGAGCGTGTTCCTCACCCCCGACGGCCGCCCCTTCTACGGCGGCACCTACTTCCCGCCCGACGACCGACACGGGCTTCCGTCCTTCCGGGCCGTGCTGGCCGCGCTCACCGACGCCTGGGACCATCGCCGCGCCGCCGTCGAAGAGCAGGCCGACGAGCTGGCCTCGGCGGTGGCCGCCCGTTCCACGCTCGCCCGCCCGGCCGTCGACCCCGGCGAGGACGCCGCCGGCACCCGCCCTCCCGCCCTCGATCGCGCCGTGGCCGTGCTCGACGGACAACTGGACCCGGAGTGGGGCGGCTTCGGCACGGCCCCGAAGTTCCCACAGCCCGCGTTGGTCGACGCCGCTCTGCGCCAGGCGGAGGTGGCCACCGACGAGGAGCTCGTGGCCCGGGCCAGGCGGATGGCCGAGCTCACCCTCGACGGCATGGCCGCCGGCGGGATCCACGACCACCTGGGCGGTGGCTTCTGCCGCTACTCGACCGATGCCCGTTGGCTCGTCCCCCACTTCGAGAAGATGCTCTATGACCAGGCTGGGCTGTTGCGCGCCTTCGTCCACGGCTGGCAGGTGACCGACCGGGACGCCTACCGCCGGGTGGCCGAGGGCATCGTCTCCTACGTCAGCCGCGACCTCACCCTGCCCTCCGGCGGTGTCTGCTCGGCCGAGGACGCCGACTCGGAGGGCGAGGAGGGGCGCTTCTACGTGTGGACGTTGGCCGAGGTCGACCGGGCGGTGTCCGCCGGGCTCGGGACCGCCGAAGGCGACCCCGTGGCTGCCGCAACCGCCGACTTCTTCGGCGTGTCCGCTGGACCGAACTTCGAGGGCCGGTCCATCTTTTTCCGACCGCTCGGCGCCACGCTCGAGGGTCCCACGCCGGTCGAGACCGGTCGCCGGCTGCTCTTCGAGACCCGGTCGCTCCGGCCGCGGCCTGCCCTCGACGACAAGGTGCTCACCGAGTGGAACGCCATGTACGCGTCGGCGCTGGCCGAGGCGGCGGCGGCCACCGGCCGCGACGACTGGGCCCGAGCAGCCACGTCCGTCGGTGACTTCCTGCTCGCCAACCTGCGTCGTGCCGACGGCCGCTGGCTGCGCAGTTGGCAGGTCGACGCCGGTGCCCGCCACCTGGCCTACGCCGCGGACTACGCGTGGCTGGTGGACTGCTTCACCCGGCTTGGCGAGCTCACCGGAACCGCACGCTGGACAGCGGAGGCCGTGGCCGCGGCCGACGGTCTCGTCGACCTCTTCCACGACGACGAGGGTGGTGGCTTCTACACCACCGGTCACGACGCCGAGCCGCTCCTCGTCCGACCCAAGGACGTGCTCGACGGCGCCGTCCCCTCGGCCAACGGCACCGCCGCGGTGGCCCTCGCCCGCCTGGCCGCCCTCACCTCCTCTCCCCGTTACGCCGAGCTCGCCGCCGAGGTGGTGGCGCTGGCCCGGCCCCTCGTCGACCGCCACCCGACGGCGGTGGCGCAGGCGGTGGTGGCCGCCGACCTCCTGGCCGGTGGGGTGGTCGAGGTGGTGGTACCCGGAGATCACCGCGACCTGGTCGACGCGGTGCGGTCGCGGTGGCGGCCAACGTCCGTGCTGGCTTGGGGCGAGTCCACCGGATCGCCACTGTGGGAGCACCGACAACCCGGCCTCGCCTACGTCTGCCACGGCGGCCACTGTGAGCTCCCGGCCCCCGACGTCGCTGCCCTGAGGGCACAGCTGGACGCAGCCGGGACGGGCTCGTGAGCCGCAGCTCGACCCGGACACCCCGCCAGGGCACAGCCCGCAACGCGGTCCGCGCCGTGCGGCGACGGCCCAGCATCGAGGTGGGCGGTGGGACGGAGCTCGTTATGCTGGTCCTGGCCTGCCATCCCGAGGACACCGTCGGCCTGGACCTCGCTTCCGGAGCCATGATCCGCGTCCGTGTGCCGTGGCCTGAGGAGCGCCAACCCGACCTCGAGCCCTTCGACGTCGTCGAGGTGTCCCTGGCCGCCGAGCCCGAGCGCGACGACCTGGCCCAGCCCGAGGCGGTCACGGCCAACGGACTCCCCCGCCACCTCGGGAACCTCCGCGGGGCCCGCGTGCGCCGGGCACTGCGGCGGCTGGTGGCGCCGGTCGAGGACCACATCCTCGGCTTCCCCGGGGCTACGGCTCCCTACTGGGAGTTCCGGGGCTTTCGTCCGTCACTCGCCCTCGTCGTCCCGGCCAAGGGCCCGGTGCTCTTCCGTCGTCTTGCCGATCGGTCGGTCTGGGTCCGGTTCGGATGGGGCCGGAGCGACAACTGGTTGCCCGTCGAGGACCCCCGGTGCAACCGGGTCCTCGACGTCGCCCGTCGCGACCGGCTGGCCGGCAAGGACCTCGCCACCGGGCTCGGGTTCAAGCCCCACTACCTGCTCGCCGCGCTGTCCGTGCCTCGCGACGGCCACAGCTACAAGACGGTGCGGGCCATCCTCCCCCGCGGCTGACAGGCGTCCGGCGGCGACCGCCACCTGTGGTGGGGCCGCCTCCAGGGGTCGGGTGGTCGACCGACGGCCTGGCCTAGTGTCGAAGCTCGATGTCCGAGCGAGCAGCAGAGATCCCGGCGCCGGTGATGCCCGACTACCGGGGTGCCTGTATCAGCAACTTGCTCGATGCGCTCAGCGCTCCGGCGGACGCCGCACCCGATTGGCTCCCGGCCTCGGCCCGCGGCGCGGAGCGCCTGGTCCTCTTCGTCCTCGACGGGCTCGGCTGGGAACAGCTGCAGGCCCGCACGGCCTTCGCTCCCACGCTGGCCGCCGGCCAGGGTCTCGAACGCCCCATCACCTCCGTCGCCCCGACCACGACAGCCACTGCCCTCACCTCGCTCACGACCGGCCGTACGCCGAGCGAGCACGGCGTCCTCGGGTACCGCATGGCCACCGGCGGCGAGATCCTCAACGTGCTGCGGTGGACCATCGGACGTGGTGAGGGGGACGACGCCCGCAGGGTGGTCCCCGCCCGCCACCTCCAACCCAACGCCACCTTCCCGGGGTGGGACCGTCCTGTGCCCGTGGTGTCGAAGGACGAGTTCGGCGGCACCGGCTTCACCGCCGCCCACCTCGGCGACGTACCCCTCCACGGTTACAAGGTCCCTTCGTCGCTCCCCGTCGAGGTGGACCGGCTGGTGCGCGCCGGCGAGCCCTTCGTCTACGCCTACTACGACGGCATGGACAAGGTGGCCCACGGCAGCGGGCTAGGCGATCGCTACGACGCCGAGCTTCGGGCCACCGACCGCCTGGTCGACGACCTCCTCGAGCGGCTGCCTCGGGACGCCGTGGTCGTGGTCACCGCCGACCACGGGCAGATCGACATCGGGCTCCACGTCGAGCTGCTCGGCCGCGAGATCATGGACGGGATCGAGCTCCTCTCCGGCGAGGGCCGGTTCCGCTGGCTGCACGCCCGCCCCGGCGCCGCCCCGGACCTGCTGTCCGCGGCGAAGGAGCGCTACGGCGAGACCACCTGGGTGCTCGAGCGAGACCGGGTCGTCGACGAGGGCTGGTTCGGCGGACCACTCGACGGGTCCTTCGTCGACCGGCTGGGAGATGTGGTCCTCGTCCCCCACGCCCCCATCGCCTTCGTCGACCCGGCCGACACAGGCGAGAGCCGCCTGCAATCGCGCCACGGCTCACTCACCACCGACGAGATGTACGTCCCGCTGCTGGCCCTGGCCGGGAGGGCACCGTGAGCGCCATGAGCGACAACAGCGGCGGCCACGGCACCGACGAGCAGGAGGACCGGGTGGATGCCGCCCTCCGCCCGGAGGTGGTCGACTCGTCAGAGGTCGCCTCCGACACAGCGGACGATGACGACGCCGGCTCCTCGGAGGCCATAGAGCGTCCGGCCAAGGTCCTTCGCATCGGCTCGATGGTCAAGCAGCTCCTCGACGAGGTCCGCCAGGCCCCCCTCGACGATGCCAGCCGCAGCCGGTTGCGCGACATCTACGAGCTGTCGATCCGCGAGCTCGAAGAGGCGCTCTCACCCGACCTGGCCGCCGAGCTCGACCGCATCTCGGTGCTCTTCGACTCCGAGACGCCGTCCGAGCCCGAGTTGCGAGTCGCCCAGGCGCAGCTCGTGGGCTGGCTGGAGGGCCTGTTCCACGGCATCCAGGCCACCCTTGTGGCCCAGCAGGTGGCGGCCAGAGCCCAGCTCGACGAGATGCGGCAGCGCTCCCTCCCGGCCGGGCCGGAAGCGAACATCGGGCGGCCCGGCACTTACCTCTGAGCCGCATCGGTCCACGATAGGGTCGGAATCACATCGCTGTAACCCGCCCGGGAGGGCCGGGGGAGCTCGGAGGAGGGATCGCCGGTTGGCGACAGGGTCGTTCACACACCTGCACACCCACACCGAGTTCTCGATGCTGGACGGCGCCGCCCGTGTGCAGGAGCTGGTGGCCGCGGCAGTCGCCGACGGCCAGCCGGCATTGGGCATCACCGACCACGGCAACATGTACGGGGTCCTCGACTTCTACGCCGCCTGCCGCGCCGCCGGAATCAACCCCGTCATCGGCACCGAGGCGTACATGGCCGCCGAGTCGCGCCACGAGCGACCGGTGCGGCGCGGGCGGGTGGACGACACGGGCGGCGACGTCGAAGGCGGCGAGAAGCTCTACTACCACCTGACCCTCCTGGCCGAGACAAACGAGGGCTACCACAACCTCCTCAAGCTCTCCTCGGCCGCCTACCTCGAGGGCTACTACTACAAACCCCGCGTCGACTGGGAGCTGCTGGCCCGGCACGCCAAGGGGCTCATGGCCACCACCGGCTGTCTCGGCGGCGTCGTCCTCCAGGCCCTCCTCGCCGACGACCGCATGAAGGCGGAGGCCCTGGCCGGCCGCCTGCAGGACATCTTCGGACGGGACAACCTCTTCGTCGAGCTGCAGGACCACGGCCTGGCCGCCCAACAGAAGACCAACCCGGCCCTCGTCGAGATCGCCCGGCACCTCGGCGCGCCCCT
This sequence comes from uncultured Acidimicrobiaceae bacterium, assembly GCA_963756195.1. Lineage (GTDB taxonomy): Bacteria > Actinomycetota > Acidimicrobiia > Acidimicrobiales > RAAP-2 > CAVSNH01. The sequence goes on along the minus strand of CAVWMT010000008.1, from coordinate 5,465 downwards.
GCTCGCCACCAACGACAGCCACTACACGCACCGTGAGGATCACGTGGCCCACGACGCGCTGCTGTGCGTGCAGACGGGCGCCACCATCGACGACCCCAAGCGGTTCAAGTTCGAGGGCCAGGAGCACTACCTCAAGTCGGCCGCCGAGATGCGCCACCTCTTCGCCGAGCTCCCCGAGGCCTGCGACAACACCCTGCTGGTGGCCGAGCGCGCCGCCGTCGAGATCGACTTCGGGCGGCCGAGCCTGCCGCGGTTCCCCGTCCCGCCAGAGCACGAGGGCGCAACCTACGAGGACCGGGCCACGCGCTACCTGCGGCACCTCACTTTTGAGGGCGCCAACGATCGCTACGGCGACCCCTTGCCCGAAGAGGTGCTGAACCGGCTCGACCGCGAGCTCGGGATCATCGCCGAGATGGGATTCTCGGCGTACTTCCTCGTGGTCTGGGACCTCATCCGTTACGCCCGCTCCCGCAACATCCGAGTCGGCCCGGGACGCGGGTCGGCGGCCGGGTGCTGCGTCGCCTACTGCCTCCGCATCGTCGATCTCGACCCCATCCGCTACGACCTCCTCTTCGAGCGTTTCCTCAACCCCGGGCGCCGCCAGATGCCCGACATCGACATGGACTTCGACGAGCGTTTCCGAGGCGAAATGATCCGCTATGCGGCCGAGCGCTACGGCAGCGACCATGTCGCCCAGATCGTCACCTTCTCGACCATCAAGGCCCGTGCCGCGGTCCGTGATGCCGCCCGGGTGCTCGGCTACCCGTACGTGGTCGGCGACAAGATCGCCAAGGCCATGCCTCCATTGCTCATGGGCCGCGACACCCCGCTGTCCGCTTGCCTGGACCGGACCGAGGGACACGAGGAGGGCTTCGCCGCCGCCGCCGAGCTGCGCGCCATGTACGAGACCGACGCCGAGGCCAAGCAGGTCATCGACGTAGCCCGCGGCCTCGAGGGCCTGCGCCGCCAGGACGGCATCCACGCCGCCGCGGTGGTCATCACCGACGAGCCCCTCACCGAGTACCTGCCCATCCAGCGCAAGCCGGACGGCGCCAACCCCGACGACGCCCCCATCGTCACCCAATACGAGATGCACGGGGTGGAGAACCTCGGGCTGCTCAAGATGGACTTCCTCGGGCTGCGCAACCTCTCGGTCATCGAGCGGACCCTCGACCTCGTCGAGCGCTCGACTGGTACACGGCCGGACATCGACGCCATCCCCCTCGACGACGACGCCACCTTCGCCATGCTCCGCCGGGGCGACTCGATGGGCGTGTTCCAGTTCGAGGGCGGCCCCATGCGGTCCCTCATGCGGGCCCTGGCCCCCACCAGCTTCGACGACGTCGCCGCCCTCGTCGCCCTCTACCGACCGGGGCCGATGGCAGCCAACATGCACCGCCAGTACGCCGACCGCAAGAACGGGCGAGCACCGGTGACCTACCTGCACGCCGACCTCGAGGACATCCTGGCCGACACCTACGGCCTCATGATCTACCAGGAGTCGATCATGCGGGTGGCCCAGCGCATCGCCGGCTACGACCTGGCCGAGGCCGACAACCTGCGCAAGGCGTGCGGCAAGAAGATCCGGGCCCTGCATCGCCGCCGAGCGCGAGAAGTTCGTCGCCGGCTGCGTGTCACAGGGCTACGACGAGTCGCTCGGCACTTCGCTGTTCGACATCATCGAGCCCTTCGCCGACTACGCCTTCAACAAGTCGCACGCCTACGGCTACGGGTTCATCGGCTACCAGACGGCGTGGCTCAAGGCCCACTACCCCGTCGAGTACTTCGCCTCACTGCTCACGTCGGTCAAGGACAACAAGGACAAGACGGCCACCTACCTGGCCGAGTGCCGCGCCCTCGGCATCGAGGTTCGGGTCCCCGACGTGAACCGCTCGCTCGCCGAGTTCACGGCCGAAGCTGCTGCCGCTCCCCCGACGGCGGAGGCCCCGATCACCGACGAGGTCACCCACGAGGTCACCCACGAGGTCACAGACCCGGTCACGGTCGAGAACACGACGTTCACGGAGACCAACGACCTCTCCAGGCACGGTGTCGATGCCGGCCGCGCTGGGCACCGGGCGATCGGGGGCGATCACCTTCGGGCTCGCCGCGGTGCGCAACGTGGGCGAAGGTCTCGTCGCCCACATGGTGGCCGAACGGGACCGCGGCGGTCCCTTCGTCGACTTCTACGACTTCTGTCAGCGGGTCGACCCCCAGGTCCTCAACAAGCGGACCATCGATTCGCTCATCAAAGCCGGCGGCTTCGACTCCCTCGGCCACCCCCGCCAGGGGCTCTGCCTCGTCTTCGAAGAGATCGTCGACCGCACACTCGAACGCCGACGGGAGCACGACGCCGGTGTCGTCTCCCTATTCGCCGCCCTCGAACCGGACTCGGGAGGCGCCGGTCCCGGGTTCGCCGACACCGAAGTGCCGATCCCGGACGTCGAGTTCGACAAGGCGCAGCGACTGGCCTTCGAGAAGGAGATGCTCGGTCTCTATATCAGTGACCACCCGCTCATCGGCTACGAGCGGGCCCTTGCCCGCCTGTGCGACTGCAGCCTCGCCGACCTCCGCGACTTCGACCCCGAGCTGCCCGTGGGTACCGGCATGCTCGGCGGCGAGGGCCAGGTGAAGGTGGTCGGCGGCGTGGTCACCGAGCTCACCCGCCGCTACACCAAGAAGGGCGACATGATGGCCACCTTCGTCCTCGAGGACCTGGGCGCCTCCCTCGAGACCTTCGTCTTCCCCAAGACCATGGCCGAGTTCGGCGCCCTGCTCGAGGACGACGCCATCGTGGTCGTGCGAGCCCGGGTCGACCTCCGCGACGAGCGCCTGAAGCTCGTGTGCATGGAGGTCACCCGCCCCGGGCTGGCCGCCGACGGCCCCCCCGAGCTGCGCATCTCGCTACCCGTGTCCACCCTCACCGATGGCACCGTCGACGGGCTCAAACGCCTGCTGGCCGAGCACACCGGGGACACCCCCGTGCTCCTCTGTGTCGGGGACAAGGTGCTGCGTCTCCCACCCGAGTTCAACGTGACGAGCACGCGGGGGCTCGTCGGCGAGCTCCGGGTCCTCCTCGGGCCCCGAGCCGTCCAGGGCTGAGCGATTCCGGCCGTGGCGGCGTCCGCTGGCCTCCTCCCAGCCGCCTGAAAAGGTTGGATGGGCTGGTCCTGGGCGTGTCGGATACGACAGGAGCCCGCGAATCCCGTAAAATCGAGGAGCGGCTCCTGGCGCGGGGCCCCGGACGCCTCGGCCGTCTGGCCTGGTGGCAGGGCGCGCGCACTTGAGGGGGGCCGGCGGCCAGGCCGCTCGGAGATCGAGGAGTACGGAAGCGCACATGTCCATCCAGGTGGAGACCAAGGACTGCACATCGATCAGCGATGCCGAGCTAGCCGAGATGGCCGACCTCTGCGCCGATCGCGAGCCCCGCTTCGATATCGGATTCCTCTCGAAGCAGCGTGAGGAGTGGGTCCTCGTCACCCGGGCCCGCGAGGGCACGAAGCTCCGCGGTTACTCCTTCTCCACCCTCGAGCGCATCGGCGGCACACCTTCTCTGCTCATCGGGCTCGCCACTATCGACCGAACGTCGCGGGCCGATACCGTGCTCCGGGCCATGATGGCCGACAAGTACCGCCGGGCCCTTCTCGCCTTCCCCGACGAGGACGTCCTCGTCGGGACCAGGCTGCTCGGCGCCGACGGCTACCGGGCCTTCTCCGGCCTCTCCGACGTGGTGCCCGGCGCCGATCGCAAGGCGTACAGGCGAGGAGCGAGCCTGGGGCCGACGGCTGGCCAAGCGCTTCGGCGCCGAGGGCCGCATCGACGACCGCACCTTCGTGGTGGCCGGCGACGGCACCGATGCCGGCGGGTTCGACTTCGTCTCCCCCAAGTCGCCGGCTGCGGCCGGGGTGACCGCCTTCTTCAAGGGGGTCGACGCCGCCTCAGGCTGCCGGCTGGTGACCTTCGGCTGGGCCATGGCCGAGGACCTGGCCTCGGGCAAGCTGGGCGGCCGCTGAGCGGCGCCACGCCACTTCCTGCCGTTCTCAGCGGGCGAGGCCGTACCATGGTCGTGTGAAGGTCTCGACCCGCGGTGACTACGCGTGCCGGGCGCTCTTTCCCTCGCCCTCCACGCCGACGAGGACGGCCCCACCGCCGTTCGGGACATCGCCGAGCGCACGGGTCTCCCGCAGCCCTATCTCGAGCAGATCCTGCTCGCCCTCAAGGGCGCTGGTCTCGTGCGCTCGAAGCGGGGCGTGGGGGGCGGCTATGTGCTCGCCCGGTCACCCGAGGACATCACCCTCTCCCAGATCGTCTCCGCCGTCGACGGCCCCATCGTGGCCGGCGACTTCGGGCTGCCCCACGAGAACGGCGCCTGTGACCACGAGGGCCAGTGCGTGCTCCTCGCCGTGTGGGCCGACGTGGGCGAGTACATGCGCACCCACCTCGACTCTTTCACCCTGGCCGACATGGTGGCCCGGGCCCAGGGTCGGGTGCCGGCCCTCCGCCAGAACGCTGGCTGATCGGCGCCCCGGCGGCGGACCCTGTGAACCCGGCGCGCATCGCCGTCCTCCTCGCCGGCGTCGTCGTGCTGCTCGCCGACGCCGGCGCCGTCATCAAGTTGCTCATCGTGCCCCGCTCGGCGGGTCGCGTGCTCGCCCTCCCCATCCGCGCCGCCCGAGCCTGCTTCCAGCGGCTCGCCCTCCTCGCCCGCAGCTACGACGGGCTCGACCGAGTGCTGGCTCTGAGCGAACCCGTCGCCCTCATCGTGCAGCTGGCCACCTGGCTGGCCGTCGCCGCCCTGGGCTTCACCCTCGTCAACTGGGGCATCGGCGACCAGTCCTTCACCACGGCGTTCGCCGAAGCCGGTTCGGCCCTTTTCACCCTCGGCTTCGTCGTGAGCGCGCAGCGCTTCGGCGACTGGCTGGCCGCCCGCGGCCAGGACGAGCGGGCTCGCCGCGCCCTGTGGGACCTGTTTACCGTCTCGGCCCTGAACATCGCGGGCGACGACGCCTCCCTCGCGCTGGCCGCCACGGTGGTCAAGACCGGCCTGCTCGGCCAGAACAACGCGGCCGACATCGGCGTCCCCGCCCTGCCCCTGGGCGAACTGCACGGCGACGCCGGCGCCGCCCTGCTCGCCCGGCTGGGCGCCCAGGTCCACCTGAACGCTAAGGTCACCGCCGTCGACCCGATGTCGCTGGAGAGCAACGGCGACGTCCCGCACGCCATCTTCCGTGTCCGCCTGGCCCGCCCCACCGGCACCGAGGGCGCCGGGGACGCCACCGAGCTCACCGCCGACGCGGTGGTCCTGGCCGTGCCGCACGAGGTCGCGGCCCGGCTGATCCCGCGGGGCGCCCTATCGTCCGCCACGGTCGAGGGATGGGCCGGGCTCGGCGCCTCGCCCATCGTCAACGTGCACGTGATCTACGACCGCCCGGTCATGAATCTCCCGTTCGCCGCCGCGGTCGACT